>NZ_JBHZRX010000002.1:441058-589167 GCF_043641945.1 Yoonia maritima
ATGATATGCCCCCTTAAAATCACCAACTAAAAACGACCGCTTCGGCGGATTGTTCGCATCGTTCCATTTTTGCGTTTTCCTGTCATGCTCTAGGCACTAGGTTCCAATGGGAAGACATCACAAAGGAACAGAGCAATGGCCCTACGATATTTACATACGATGGTCCGGGTAAAAGACCTTGAAAAGACGATGGCGTTCTTTGCCCTCCTCGGGCTGAAAGAAACCCGTCGGCACGACAGTGAAGCCGGACGATTCTCATTGATCTTCATGGCGCCAGAAGGACAAGAAGAGTGCCCAGTCGAATTGACCTACAACTGGGATGGCGACGATGCGCTGCCGTCCGACAGCCGCCACTTTGGTCACCTCGCCTATGCGGTCGATAATATCTACGAGACATGCCAACTGCTCATGGACAATGGCGTGACCATTAACCGCCCCCCACGTGATGGGCACATGGCGTTTGTGCGGTCCCCCGACAACATCTCGATCGAGCTGCTGCAAGCTGGCGAAAGCCTGCCACCCGCTGAACCATGGGCAAGCATGGAAAATACGGGCCATTGGTAAAAAACGCCCTCATCGCCGGGCTCTGCCTACTTGCAGCCCCGGCAGAGGCATGCCGCCTTGCGCTGGTTCTAGCAATTGACGTGTCGTCGTCCGTGGACGCGTCAGAGGACCAACTACAGCGCGCAGGTCTTGCGGCGGCATTGGTTGCCCCTGACGTTCAAGCAGCATTCTTTGCCAGCCCAGACCCTGTCGCGCTGTTCATTTTTGAATGGAGCGGAAGATACAATCAGAATGAAATACTGCCCTGGACCATGATTAAGGGCCGTGAAGACCTGCTAATTGCCGCCGAAACGATTTTGGATAGCAAACGCAACCACGATGACTTTCCAACTGCGATGGGCTATGCGCTTGGGCATGCGGCGATACAACTTCAACAGATGCCACACTGCCTATTTCATACGATTGACGTGGCTGGTGACGGAATCAACAACGAAGGCTTTGGACCAAAAGCCGCCTATCGTGCCTTTCCCTTTGATGACGTGACGGTTAATGGCCTTCTTATCCAATCGAACGGCAACATCGGAACACCGGACCCGCTCATGTTCTATCGCAATCAAGTTATTCGTGGCCCAGGCGCATTTATAGAAATAGCGAACGACTTTGATGACTATGAAAACGCCATGCGCCGCAAATTAATCCGAGAAGTTACACCACAGGTGATCGGCGGCACCTTTCAATACATGGACCAGCCCGGATGATAAGGTTTGCGATCATTGGTCTTTGTCTACCAAGCATGGCTGACGCCGCCTGCCGACAGGCACTTGCGTTGGGGCTTGATGTATCAGGTTCAGTTGACGCAGAAGAATACCGTCTACAGCTGGACGGTCTAGCCATGGCACTGCAAAGCGAACGTGTCCAAGAGGTTTTATTCCTCCAGCCTGCAGCCCCAATCATCATAGCCGTGTACGAATGGAGCGGCCCAGAAGATCAGAAAATCATCCTGCCCTGGACAGCCTTGACCGGCCCCCCCGAACTAACAAAGGCAGTCACGACATTATGGTCATATCAACGTAGCGCCGCAGCACCAACAACCGCAATTGGGTCGGCGCTTCTTGCTGGGTTTGCGTTGCTTAACCAGCAGCCGAACTGCTGGAAACGCACGCTTGACCTGTCGGGTGATGGTCATGCCAATACTGGCCCCCGCCCTCAAGATATCTCGTCCACGAAAATGCCCGACGGTGTCGTCGTTAATGGGCTCGTGATTGATGCATCTACTGATGCAGAGCTTGCAAACTATTACAAATCTTACGTCATTCGCGGCCCCGGTTCTTTCGTCGAAATCGCCACTAGCTTTGATGACTATGCAGCAGCGATGGAACGGAAACTACTGCGCGAACTAGAAAGCCTAGCCACAGGCGCGTTGGATGAGTGAATGGGCCGGCACGACAGCACCGGCCCTATCGAACAAAACAATCGTTAAGCCACATTGCCGCGCGATCGGCGCGTCAATAGATGTAACGTATCTGCTCTGTCCAATAGCGCTCTACGCGGCGCAGTGATGTCGTGATGTCCTCAAGACCTTCGTGATCCAGCACCTCGCGATCCACCAAACCGTCAGCGTGCGTCGCGAACAGTTTAGCCACGATCACGCGCACGTTGCGCCCTTTTTCCGACAGACGCACCCGCACAGATCGCCGATCAATTTCGCTGCGTTGGTGATGCATATAACCCAACTCAACCAGCTTTTTGAGGTTATATGAAACGTTGGACCCTTGATAATAGCCACGTGTTTTTAATTCTCCAGCCGTAACCTCATTATCGCCTACGTTAAACAACAACAGCGCCTGCACAGCATTGATCTCTAAGATGCCGACACGTTCAAACTCGTCCTTGATGACATCAAGCAGCAACCGATGCAGCCGTTCGACCAATGTCAGCGCATCAAGATAGATTGCCATGAAACTGGCGCTACGCGCGGCCGAAAGCCCCGACGGTTTCGGCCCATCAATATCTGTGTGAATACTCATCTCATTACTCCGTCTTCAGCTTAGAAACACAGCTAAAACGAAATAAAAAACATTCAGTTAAATGATAAAATTGAAATCAAGTTGCAACGTTGGCAGCGGCCAACGCCAATAGTTTCGCACCGCATAGACGCGGTCAACATCCATCCAGAACGACTTAGCCTTCGATATATTTTTCGTACATTCTGCGAAGGCGCGTCTGATAAAGAAAGAGTGTACCTGGCTGATAGTTCACCTCAAATGGTCGCCCGTTGAACACCTCTGGTACAGACGCAACTAGAGCCTCGTAGTGATCTCTTGAGCCGTCAATTGCATGTGCATTGTGAAGATTGACCCAGCCTAGCGACTGCATTTGTGTGACAGGTGCAAGTGAGGCAATTTGCGTGCTGCCAATATCAAGGCGCTCAAGTGATGGTATACCAACGAGCGGTGTCAGATCCGACACCCATGCCCCACCAATATCAAGGTTATTCAAGTTTGATAGCCCTTGCAGCGGCGACACATCATTGACCCATGTGTCGCGCAAAACTAGGTGCGTAAGTTCAGAATGAACCGCCAGAGGACGCAAGTCTGAAATCTGCGTACCACTAATGTTCAAGCTCACCATTGCTTCAACTTCGGCAAGATTGGCGGGCAACTCGCGCAGTTTAGAAAAGGGCCTTAGATCAATAACGCGTTTGTTGTTTTGAATACTATCGGCAACATGAACGAAGGCTTCGTCATAAGCGTCGCTTGCTACCTTTGATTGCTTTTGTTGCAGGTAACCACCAAAGCCCACAATCCCCACGATAAGAATGATTAGAATTCTGCCAAAGGTTTTCATCTGAACTAAATGCCCTTTTTCGTTACCTAAAACGTAAGTATTCATTTCTTTTGCGGCGGCAAAATCGCCTAAATCAATTTCTAAACCAATCTATATGGGATAAATCCGCAACCGCGCCTCACGCGACAAAATTACTTTGGCATTGTTGCGGAACTACACCGAACAATGTCCTCTGACGCAAAACATCGGCGGATAGTTTTACGTTGGGCGCGTAATCCCGTGCGCGCCTTCGGTGATCTGAGCAACCAGCTTTGTGTATTCTTCAGGAACAGCCAGCTGTCCACCTACCCAGCCGTAGATGTCATGATCGTTTTCTGCGAGCAGCGCGTCGTACAAAGCCAAATCAGCGTCCGTCATGTCGGCAATGTGCGCATCGGCATAGGCGGATAGGATCAGGTCCATCTCTTTGATACCGCGCCGCATTGACCGCATCCGCATCCGTTTAATCATGGCTTCGCGTGTTTCGGTCATTGCTGTTCCTTAATTGCCGTGCGCAGGCGCTTTTCTAACTGCCCAAGCTTTTTACCTGATTGGGCGATCTGCGACCGCAAAAGCCGCATTTCGGCCAAAAGATCAAGCAGATCTGACGAAATCTCCATACCTTCTTCTGGCGCTTCGGGGCCTTCGCCCTCTCCGGTAAGCAGCCAACTTAGCGACACCCCTAATATGCCAGACAGCATTTGCAGCCGGTTTGCGCGGGGTTCTTTGGTGTCGTTTTCCCAGCCCTCAATGACCGAAGGCTTAACGCCCAAACGGCTCGCCAGTGTCTTTTGCGTAAGCCCAGATGCTTCGCGTGCTCCTGCAAGCCGGTCGCCGAATGTTGCGGCTTCTTCGCCAAACCAATCGCCTTCAGTCTCGGTCATCTTTGATATCCTTGTTGCTTGCGTTCGCGGATTACCCCATCCTATGACAGGCATAGCTATAATTTACCACCGGATGACAAAAATGACCTTTCTATCTGCGACCCTCGACCGCGTTAAGCCGTCACCGACAATTGCCGTGACGACAAAAGCCGCCGAGCTAAAAGCTGCAGGTCGCGATGTTATTGGGTTGGGCGCGGGCGAACCAGATTTTGACACCCCGCAAAACATCAAAGACGCTGGAATCGCGGCAATTAATTCCGGCAAGACGAAATACACTGCCGTCGATGGCATCCCCGAACTGAAACAAGCGATCTGCGCCAAGTTTAAGCGCGACAATGATCTGACCTATACATCAGCCCAAGTGACTGTCGGCACAGGTGGCAAGCAGGTCTTGTATAATGCATTCATGGCGACCCTGAACCAAGGCGACGAAGTCATCATCCCCGCCCCCTATTGGGTCAGCTACCCCGATATGGTGCTGCTTGCTGGTGGTGAGCCAGTTGCAGTTGCCGCATCCTTGGAAACAAACTTCAAAATCACAGCCGCACAACTAGAGGCCGCGATCACGCCCAAGACAAAGTGGTTCTTGTTTAACTCTCCTTCTAACCCCACAGGTGCGGGATATTCATGGGACGAACTAAAGGCACTCACCGACGTATTGATGCGGCACCCTCACGTCTGGGTCATGACCGACGATATGTATGAACATCTTGCATATGACGACTTTAAGTTCTGCACCCCTGCCCAAGTTGAACCGGGTCTTTATGACCGGACGCTCACAGTGAACGGCGTGTCCAAGGCCTATGCCATGACCGGTTGGCGCATCGGCTACGCCGCTGGCCCAGAAACACTGATCAAGGCAATGCGCAAAGTTCAGTCACAGTCCACGTCAAACCCATGTTCGGTCAGCCAATATGCTGCGGTTGAGGCCCTGAATGGCCCGCAGAATTTTCTTGCGCCCAACAACGAAATGTTCGTGCGTCGCCGCGATTTAGTTGTCGATATGTTGAATGCCGCAGAAGGCATCATCTGCCCAAAGCCGGAAGGCGCGTTTTATGTCTACCCGTCCATCGCGGACTGCATCGGCAAGACATCGGCCGCTGGCACGTTGATCGATAATGATGAAACCTTTGCGACCGCCTTGCTTGAAGAAACAGGCGTGGCAGTGGTCTTTGGTGCAGCCTTTGGTTTGTCACCGAATTTCCGGGTCAGCTATGCAACATCAGACGAGTCACTCAAAGAAGCCTGCACCCGCATCCAAAACTTCTGCAAGGGGCTCACATGAACGATCTGCCCCCCTATTACTTTCGGGTCCGTGATAACGGGGCTGCCGTGTTTCGGCTTGATGTCGAAAACCGCCAGCGTCGTATCGAAATGGATCAAATCGCGATCATCAATACCAACCGAGGCGACTATAAACCCCAAAGCGGTTACACGCTGACCGATGATGATATCGCCGCCATCGAAGAATGGCTTGCCGCGCGCACGAAACTGAACGCCCACCGCGATATTGATGATATTCACCGTGCGATTGATCAGATGAATATCACGACCCAATGGGTCCAATCCAAAGCCACTGACGCGCAGTTAGAAGACATCACTGACCGCTTCTTGCTCGCAATGCATGATCTGCGCAGCGTACTGGTCCGCAAAAAAGCGGACCGCATGACAAAATCGAACGGCGAATAGGCAGGCCTAGACGCCCTGCGGCAGTGGTCGCCCTTCGTCCCAAGCGATAATGTTATCTAGCGCCATCTGGCCCATCGCCTCACGGACCTCAAGCGCTGCGGTCCCAAGATGCGGCAGCAGGACAACGTTTTCCATCGCACGGAATGCGTCTGGGACAATCGGTTCTTTCACAAACACATCTAGTCCCGCGCCAGCGATCTGGCCAGCCTGAAGCGCCGCGATCAGCGCGTCTTCGTCAACAACGTCACCACGTGCAATATTCACGAAAATACCGCGCGGCTTCATCGCAGCGAGCGCTGTCGCGTCGATCAAGTTCGTGTTGCTACCGCCACCGGGAACCGTGACAACAACGATATCCGCCTGCCCCATCAAGTCTGCCAGCGTATCCACCTGCGTTGCTGGGAAATCCACGTCTTTGCGTGATCGGTTGAAATAGATCACTGGCATCTCGAAACCATAATGACAGCGGCGCGCAACAGCCTGCCCGATACGGCCCATACCAACAATGCCAACCGTCTTACCGGTCACATGCGTTCCCAACATCTCGGTTGGGCCCCAACCCGTCCATTTGTCGGCGCGCACAAGGCGCTCACCCTCACCTGCGCGACGACAAGTCGACAAGATCAAGGTCATACCAATATCGGCAGTCGCGTCGGTTACGACATTTGGCGTGTTCGACACTGCAACGCCAGCCGCCTTGGCTGCGTCGGCATCAATATGGTTATAGCCAACTCCAAAATTCGCAAGCACACCACAACGCAAGTCGCCTTCAAAGGCCTCTGCGCTAAACTGATCACCAAGCGTCGTCAGGATCGCGTCATATTCCTTTAGGGCAGTATTCGCTTCTGACGCGGTCAAACCTTCGGACATATCACGCACAGTCACATCATATCTTGTACGCGCTGCGGCAATATTCGCCTCGGGAAATGCCCGAGTGAGTAGTAGCTTTTTCAATGCAGTCTTCCTCCCACAGGTACAGTTTGATCAGGACCGACCAAAACGACCTCACCTTTTTCGTCCGGCATCCCAAGAACAAGCACCTCGGACATGAATTTGCCGATCTGGCGCGGCGGAAAATTCACCACGGCCAGCACCTGTTTGCCGACCAGTGTTTCTGCCGCGTAATGCGCTGTAATCTGGGCAGATGTTTTCTTTTCGCCGATCTCATCGCCGAAATCGATCCATAGCTTGATCGCTGGCTTGCGTGCTTCTGGATATGGCTCTGCGCGTATCACCGTACCGACACGCACATCGACTTTTAAAAAGTCGTCAAAACTGATCTCATTCATTTGCTAGCTCACGCGACCGAGCAGCAGCCGCAGCGACGGCACGACGCATCAAAGCCCCAAGGCCTGTTTCATCATCCATCAAGACCTCAAGTGCTGCTTGGGTCGTGCCATTGGGCGAAGTCACGTTAACGCGCAACTGTGTGGGGTCTTCGTCTGCGTTTTCGGCAAGATCACCAGCACCGCCAACAGTCGCCTTGGCAAGCTCCATCGCAAGCTCAGCAGGCAGGCCCTCTGCCTCTCCGGCAGCGGCCAAGGTTTCAATCATGTGAAAGACATAAGCGGGACCAGAGCCTGACACAGCCGTAACCGCATCCATCTGACCTTCGTTATCAAGACGCACAGTTTGGCCGATTGACCACAATAGCGCCTCGGCCAAATCCATATCGTCTGGCATGGCTTTCGCATTGCCAATCAGTGCAGTAATGCCGTGGCCAATTGCTGCTGGCGTATTTGGCATCGCGCGGATGATTGGCGTTTTATCACCCAGCATGTCTTCGAAAGTACGTATCGGGGTTCCGGCTGCGACCGAAATAACCAAGGTTTTCCCATCGCCTAGCGATTTCACATCGGGCAATGCGTCGGCCATCATCTGGGGTTTCACGGCGACCAAGGCGATTGCAGGATCTTTCGGAAGATCACCACCCATATTCACGCCTTGTGATTTTAGCCAGTCAGATGGGTTCGGTTCGATGACCCAAACTGATTTTGGCGGCAAGCCGTTGCGCAACCAACCGGCAAGCATCGCCGACCCCATTTTACCGCAACCCAGAAGAACAAGACCGCGCGTAGCGACGTCATTCATGTCCATAATATGCACCTTCTTGATAGAGTGGTGCAAGATTACGCAAAGTCAGGCGGGCTTTAAACCCACCTTACGCTTTATTTTAGGCGCGGCCGTATGCGCCGCCAATGGCGATCTGCACCGCTTCGGCGGCTGAACGCTCTGCCCAAGTCACCAATTGGATCGCTGGATAGTACTGTTCGCACGCGCTCACCGCGGCTTTGATCATGGTGTCAATTTGATCTGGGCCAGCCATCTGATCACCAGCAAGCATCAGGCCATAACGATATACCATCAGCTTCTGTTCATCCCACCATGTGAACGACCCAGCCCAACAACGATCGTTGATCGTGTTTAGCGCCTCGTACAGCGCGGGCATCCGGTCTGCGGGTGGTTCCATTTCATACGTACAGATCAAACGCAGCGTTTCATCATATGCGGACCACGCCAATGTCACGGAATATGTGCGCCACTGACCTTCGACAACCATTGCGATTTGATCATCGTGAATGCGGTCGAATTCCCATTCATGATGCTCTGCGATGTGCTCCACCAAATCAATCGGGTGAAGATCCTCTGCCTCGAGATACTGTTCGGACAATGCCATATGCTCGGCCTCGCTAACTTGGCGCATGGGTCATGGCAGTGCCCAAGCGCTAGGTGCCTGCTCTAGGGGCAGTGTTGTTTGTGTTCGCCCCATACAACATATCGTGGGGCCATTAGGGGGATTCTGTAAAGCAATTTCTTGGGGATAAGTCGGGGCCACGGAAAATTTGCTGGGGATAATTGTGTTTTGATCTGTCAGAACACACAGTGCATCGCAAATATAGGAGCCCCAACATGAATACCGATCTACTCAAACGTTTATGTGAAATGCCCGGTGTTCCCGGCAACGAAGACCGCGTTCGCGATCTAATCTCGAACGAGATCGAAGGCCTATTCGACGAAATCACCGTCGACCCAATGGGGTCACTGCTATGCAAGCGGAATGCGACAGGCCCTGACCCGCTTAAGATAATGCTACTGTGCCACATGGACGAGATCGGCTTTCTGGTCAGCCACATCACCGAAGACGGTTTTCTTTACCTGCAGCCCGTAGGCGGTTTTGATCCACGCAACCTATTTTCACGACGCGTTTTGGTTTGCACCGATGATGGCGACTATAAAGGTGTCATGAACCCCGGCGGAAAACCCGTCCATATTGCATCCCCAGAAGACCGCAAAAAAGTGCCCGAACTAGGCGAATTCTTTGTGGACCTCGGCATGGGCAAGAAAGCTTGTGACCTCGTCAAGGTTGGCGACTTTGTAGTGATGGACGAACCATTCCTTGAGATGGGCGATAAATTTGTGTCCAAAGCGTTGGACAACCGGATCGCTTGCTGGCTTGGGATCGAAGCAATCCGGCAACTTGGCGAAAAAGGGCGCGGTGCCGAAATTCACGTCGCCTTTACCTGCCAAGAAGAAGTGGGCCTGCGCGGCGCACGGACTGCATCCTATGCCATCAAACCCGATATCGGTCTTGGCATCGATGTGACGCTTTCATGTGACACGCCCGGCATCCCCGAAAAAGACGCGACGACCCAGCAGGGCAAAGGATTCGGCCTACACGTGCGTGATAGTTCGTTCATCGCCGACAAGGCACTAGTCAACGAAGTCGAAGCCTTGGCTATCAAAAATGACATCCCCTACCAACGAACCATGCTTGCCGCTGGCGGCCAAGACGGTGCGGCGGCACAACAGGCGGCAGCGGGCGCGCGTGCAGTCGGCATCGTTGTCGGAACGCGCTATATCCACACGGTGACTGAAATGGTCGAAAAGAGCGACCTACAAGCCGCGCTGGATATCCTTGTTGCGTACCTAAGCGAATATTGAGCCGCCTCACGATCACAACAGAACTGGTCCGCGCAATGGTTGCGGAGCAGTTTCCAGATTGGGCGGATTTACCTATTCGCCCAGTCAAAGCCTCGGGTTGGGATAACTACACATTCCACCTCGGCACCGAAATGTCTGTTCGACTGCCAAGCGCGAAAAGATACGCGGCACAGGTCGCGAAAGAGCAGACTTGGCTACCACGCCTCGCCCCACACCTTCCTGTTCCAATCCCAACGCCCGTTGCCATGGGTCTGCCGTCGCACGGCTACCCGTTCCACTGGAGCATTATGAAGTGGCTTACAGGCACACCGGCTAATCAGGCATCCAGTGCCAATCAAACACAGATTGCGTCTGATCTTGCTGATTTCCTTTCTGCACTGCAATCCGCGCCAGCCGAAAACGGGCCACTTGCGGGTCCACAAAACTTCTACCGCGGCGGCGAACTATACAACTACAAGGATGATGTGCGGCGCTGCTTGAACGAACTATCGGGTCACGTAAACGTCCAAAAAATCGAAAAACTGTGGGACGTTGCCTGCGCCAGCCGGTGGGATCGCCCACCAGTTTGGGTCCACGGGGACATCGCGCCCGGCAACTTTCTAGTCACGGAGAATCAGCTGTGCGCCGTGATAGATTTCGGTGCCTCCGGTATTGGCGACCCGGCATGCGACCTAACGATCGCATGGACGTATTTCACAGGCGACGCGCGTGAGACGTTTATCCGATCCATGGGCACGGATGCTAATACATGGGCGCGGGCCAAGGGTTGGGGAATATGGAAGGCGTTACTTGAACTATGCGAACACAAACAGGGCGCGCAAGAAACGCTAAAAACACTAATAAATGATGACTAAAAACGTCACCTACCCCAATTAAAGGCTGGCAAGCCCAAGCAAAGGCAACCATCCTTTAAGGACAACAGACTTACCCAATACCATCGTGAGTGCAGTGAAAGCGGCGGGGCGCACATAGACAAACATCACTAACCAGATGCCTAGAAGCAGCATCATCCAATAATAAAGGTTATCAAGTTTATCACCGTAACCCATTGGGGTTAGCAGCATTGTGACTGCCGGAGAAGGATCTACAGCCAAACCGCTCAGGCCGATAGTCCCTATACAAAACAGTATAAGCCCAGCAAGAGACGTCACAACATTAGATAGGTAACTTATCAAAACGGTCACCAGTTCAGGTAGAGGGTTAACGGTTCACCACTCTACCTATAGTATAAAAACGATTTGATTAAATAGTCAAAAATAGAAACGTCGCAAAAATTTCGACGGCAGTTAGCTGTTTACGGCCTTCAGGCCCAGAACTGTCGGCTTCTTACCTGCACTGCGTGACACATCACTGAGGGCGCGCGACTTTTTTTGCGGCGCACCACAAAACAAAACCACAACCAACGAAGCTATTAGAATGATATCCAGCATAGTCTTCCCTCCAATGAATACTTACCCCCTTAAATTACCGGGAGAAGTTATTCTAATTAAGGGGAAAAATGCCCGAAAGATGGCACAGACGCGTCAACTCTCTGAAGAAAACCTAAAGAACATAGCTTTTTGTTTAGGTTTTCTCTGAAAATTGAAAATAACGTAGTCTGGGTGGTTTAGTGCACTCAAGGAAAGCCAATGACGAGATTGGCCCTCCAAGAACTGCTTTAGCTTATTTCGCTTCCAGTGCAGCGATACGCGCGGCAAGCGCTTCGTTTTCTTCGC
Organism: Yoonia maritima; assembly: GCF_043641945.1. Taxonomy (GTDB): domain Bacteria; phylum Pseudomonadota; class Alphaproteobacteria; order Rhodobacterales; family Rhodobacteraceae; genus Yoonia; species Yoonia maritima_B. The sequence continues at coordinate 452,619 of NZ_JBHZRX010000002.1, forward strand.
GGGCTTTTTGGGCCATTGCACGCACCGCGTCGAATTCTTCGCGCGTTACGAAATCGCGGTCAGCCAACCAGCGATCCATCATAGAAGACATCGCCGTCGACGCTTCGTCCTTGGCACCTTGCGCAACACCCATGGCATTGGTCATCAGCTGGCTCAGGTCATCAAAAATCTTATTCTTGCTTTGCATAGCACTCTCCGTTCGCGGTTAAGTCCTATATGGGGCTTGGGACCGCTGCGCACAAGCGTTGTAGCTGGTTGACTTCGCCGCAGCACCAAGAGAGGAATAGCGCATGTTTGCAGCGATCCCCTTCCCCGATATTTCGCCCGAGATCATCTCGATAAACCTCTTTGGTATGGAACTGGCGCTGCGCTGGTACGCCATGGGCTATATCGTTGGTATCGCGATTGGCTGGCAGCTGATCAAACTGGCGCTACGCCGTCCGCAGCTGTGGCGTAACGGTCCGCCAATGCAGGAAAACCAGCTTGAGGATCTTCTGACGTATATCGTCATTGGTGTCATCGGTGGAGGGCGTCTGGGTTATATCTTGTTCTATAAGCCCAGTGAATTCCTGTCCAACCCACTTGATATCATCAAGATTTGGGAAGGCGGGCTTTCATTCCACGGCGGGTTCCTTGGTGTGATCCTTGCCGTGATCCTGTTCAGCCGCCGTAAATCGGTTCCGCTGTCTGATCTTGCCGACATCATTGCAGTCGCCGCAACGCCCGCGATCCTGCTGGTGCGTTGCGCAAACTTTATCAATGCCGAGCTATGGGGACGGCCTACAGATTTGCCTTGGGGCGTGATTTTTCCGGGCCAAGCTGCACAATCATGCGCGACGCTTCTTGCTGACTGTGCACGCCACCCGTCGCAGCTTTATGAAGCAGGGCTCGAAGGCCTTCTTCTCGGCACGCTCCTCATCCTGCTCGCCTTCCGCTTTAACGGGCTGAAGAAACCTTGGCTGCTGACCGGGACATTCTTTGCCGGTTATGGCTTTGCCCGCTTCCTTGTTGAATTCGTGCGCCAGCCAGACGCGCAATTCCAAAGTGTCGGAAATGAGCTTGGGCTTGCATTCCATTATAATGGTTATGGGCTGACAATGGGACAGACGCTGACCTTACCGATGATCATCATTGGCCTGACCGTCGTGGCAATGGCGTGGCGCCGATGACACCGCTTGCGCAGCAGCTTATTGCACGGATCGGACGCACAGGGCCGATCACGCTTGGCGACTATATGGCCGAATGCCTCCTGCACCCCGACTACGGTTACTACGCCACCCGCGACCCATTGGGCGTAAAGGGCGATTTCATCACCGCGCCCGAAATCAGCCAGATGTTCGGCGAACTCATTGGGCTTTCACTCGCGCAAAGCTGGCTGGACCAAGGCGCGCCGACAAAGATTGCACTTGCTGAGCTTGGCCCCGGACGCGGCACGCTGATGGCCGACATTTTACGCGCGACCAAATCCGTTCCCGGCTTTCATGCGGCTTTGACTGTACATTTTGTCGAAGCCTCCCCAGTTTTACGCAAAGCCCAAGCCCGCGCCGTTCCCAACGCTGTCTGGCATGATGATGTCACGACCCTGCCTGATCTGCCTTTATGGCTGGTCGCGAATGAATTCTTTGACGCGCTCCCCATCCGGCAGTTTGTCCGTGAAGGCACGGGATGGCGTGAACGGATGGTTGGCGTCAGTGATGACACCCTCACCTTTGGTCTCTCAGCTGCGGCACCGCTTGCCATGCTTGAACACCGGCTCGCGGACACCAAAGACGGTGACCTGATAGAGCATTGCCCCGCCCTGCCCGGTGTTATGCAGCATATCAGCCATAAGATCGCGGATCACGGCGGCACGGCGTTGATCATCGACTACGGCGACTGGCAGTCATTGGGCGATACATTGCAAGCACTGTCTTCCCACGAAAAAGCCGATCCGCTGGCCGAACCCGGCACTGCTGATCTGACGGCACATGTGGATTTCGCCGAAATCGCGAGCAATGCTGCCCCTGCCAAATTCAGCCGCCTGACACCCCAAGGTGTCTTCCTCGAACGACTGGGGATCACACAACGCGCACAAAAGCTGGCGACCCGATTGCAAGGCACAGCACTTGAAACGCACGTAAAAGCACATCGGCGCTTGACCCACCCTGCCGAAATGGGCGACCTTTTCAAAGTGATCAGTATCTATCCTGTTTCGGCAACCCCGCCCCCCGGATTGGAACCATGACTCTCGACATTATCACCAGCCCCGACCTAGACGGCACAACGCACGGATTCTTTACGCGTCGTGGCGGCGCATCATCCGGCGTGTTCGCAGGATTGAACTGCGGTTACGGCAGCTCTGACCAGCATGATATCGTCAGCATTAACCGAGCACGCGTCGCCGAGGCAATGCACGTGGCACCCGATCACTTGGTTGGTGTGCACCAGATACACTCGGCCGACGCGGTCATCGCCGATGGCCCGCAAGATCAACACCCCAAAGCAGACGCGATTGTCACGGCCACCAAAGGTGTCGCGCTGTCGATCCTGACAGCCGATTGTCAGCCCGTGCTTTTCGCCGATACCAAAGCTGGCGTCATCGGCGCGGCGCATGCTGGCTGGAAAGGCGCACTGAACGGCGTGCTAGAACGCACCGTGCAACAGATGGAAGCCCTAGGAGCGAAAGCAGCAAACATCAGCGCTGTGATCGGTCCATGCATCAGCCAGCCGGCGTATGAGGTCGGTCCTGACTTTATGGAACAGTTCATCGCCGTGGACCCGATTTACAATCGGTTTTTCGTTGCAGGGAACGATGATCGCTATCACTTTGATCTGCCCGGTTTTGGCCTGATGAAGCTGCGCGAATGCGGCATTTCACGTGCAAGCTGGACCCACCACTGCACCTATGCCGACCCAGCGCGGTTCTACAGCTACCGTCGCACCGTCCATAAAAAAGAAGCAGACTATGGTCGCTTGATCGCAGCGATCACCATTTAGCCCAATCGAAAACTCCATCAATACGCCTAACTAATGCCCGAATCGCCAATAATGTTTGGCTCATCGGGTCAAAGGCTTGACCCCCGCCTAACAGGAGGGACGACGATGAAACGACGCTGGCAAACAGCACTTCGGACAGCAATCGGTGATTTTGACGCGGTGTTGCCGTGGCAACGCGGCAAAGCACGACAACACATGATTTCCCGTCGACGCTAGCCGTTTCATCCTGGCAGGTTTCTGCCCATTTCAACCGACGACTTTGACATCGCACGTCAATTCGACTTAGTTCGCCCAAACTGAAAAAACTAATCAAATATAGATCTTAGGCAACGATATTTGATGTAGCACCCGATAGGCCACCGTATGAATACACCCCCGAACACTGGGGCAGACGCCACACTTGAAACCTCTACCGCGACCGTCTCAACGGGACGGCGGGTTACCAAGGTTCCGATGCGCAAATACGAGGTCAGCTACCTAACCCGGAAAGGCGAGATTGCGGAGTTGTCGCGCATGGCGCCGGCGCTCCCCACGTTCGAAAATGCGTTTGGCGCACTTGGTCGCGGGGCCATGGTGGTGACCCAAAACGGACCAATGACAGTCGAAGACCTGTTGCCCGGCGATAGCATTCGCTTGGCCAGCGGCGACTTCGACACGCTCGTTTGGCGCGGGACGATGGTTATTCAGCCAGACGACGATAATTCTAACGGTGAAAATCGCCGATTAACCCGAATTACTGCGGATGCATTGGGTCCATCGCGGCCGTCGCCCGACCTGATCCTCGGGCCAACTGCCCACCTGTTGCACCGCGCAAACGGTATCCGCACTTTGACCGGCAAACGGGCCGCGTTTATTCCCGCCCGCGATTTCATCGACGGCAGCCAATTCATCGAACTGCGCCCTGCTATGCCTGTGAACGTCTATCAACTTGGCTTTACGCGCCAAGAAAGCTTGATGGTCAACGGCATCGAAATCGAAAGCCTGCATCCCGGTACGTTTTTTGGGCTTGGCCTGCGCGGTGAGATGCTCGCGCAATATCTCTCGTTGTTCCCGCACAAGATCGATTTGGATGATTTTGGCGAAATGCGTAACCCGCGCCTGCGCCTGCGCGATTTAGAGCTACTAGAATAGTTATCCTTATTGCTAAGTGATGCGTGGCGCGCGAGACCAGAACCGCCACATCAGAAGCACCGAGGCCACAACAAGCCCCGCGACCAATCCAAACCAAAGCCCCAAAGCACCGTAACCGAACCAGAACGCAAGCGCGTAGCTGGCCGGAAGCCCGATGATCCAATAGCTGATCGTCGCCATGACCATGGGAACCGCAGTATCCTGCACGCCGCGCAACAAGCCCAGCGCAAGAACCTGGGCCGCATCGACAATCTGGAACAACGCGGCGACGGCCACCAGCTGTGCACCAACGGACAAAAGCGTCAAACGTGCGGGTTCGTCCGGGTCGATAAACAGAGACACAAGGAACTCCGGAAACAGCATAAACAGCGCAGATGTCACCAAGGCAAACACGCCTGACATCCCAATCGCAGTAATGCCGCCACGACGCAGTGAAGCAGGATCTTTTCGCCCCATCGCACGCCCTGCCCGCACAGTCGCTGCTTGGCTAAAGCCGATATGGACCATGAATGTCAGGCTCGCCAACTGGATCGCAATACCATGCGCGGCCAATTCGATGGGACCAATCCAGCCCATCATGACGGCGCTGGCACTAAACAACCCACCCTCGGCCAAAGATGTCAGCCCGATGGGCCAGCCAAGCATGAAAACACGATGCAGGATCTCGCGTTCACTACGCCAAAAGTTCTTGAATAGGTGGTACTGCGGCAGCACGCGCAATGTGTAGACGATCAGAATAATGACTGCGACGATCGTCACAGAGACCGATGCAATCGCCGCCCCACGGATGCCAAGCTCAGGTGCGCCCCAATTCCCAAAGATCAACGCGTAATTCACGAATGCATTTAAGACCGCAGTTCCGACCGTCGCCCAAAGCAACACTGAAATATGTTCAAGCGCGGCTAGAAACGATTTCAGCGTCATGACCATCAGCGCTGGGATCATCTGCCAAATCGTAATCTGCAGATAGAAATGCGCCAAACGCGCCACGTCTGCATCTTGGCCGATGGCGATCAAAATATCCTCGGCCCAAAAGAACGGCGCCATCACGGCAAGCCCGTAGAAAATCGACAACCACAAGCCCATTCGCGCCACGCGACGTACTTGGGTTTCGTCGTTTTCCTCGGCTGCGGATGCCACAAGCGGGGTGACCGCCTGCGCAAAGCCCCCACCGACGATAAATACGATAAAGATCATCGTGCTGGCGATCGTCGACGCAGCAAGCGCAGTCACATCATACCAACCAAGCATAATCGTGTCGGTCATGTGGATTGCAAACTGCGCGACGTTACTCAGGATTAAGGGCATCCCAAGCTTCGTCACCGCCCGGATATGCTCAGGATATGATTGCGCAATACGTTCCATGTGCAAAGGCTTAGGGAGGATTTCAGGCTCCGTCCATAGACATCAACGCAACTGCCGTGACATGCTGAACTAAAATTGGGGGCGACGATGACAAGCGACTATGCATCACTGATTTCCGACGCACAGCCGTTCTATCAAAAGCTGGAGGCCAACAACACAAAGGACTGGTGGAAAGAGGACCGCGCGACCTACGACGCGCGCTCTAACCAACCCCGGTAGTGCACAACAAGAGCACGTGTGAACGGCGCCATTAGCGCAATGTCAAAATAGAAACGGCCATCTTTAGCATACTCTTGCGACACGCTTTTGGGCAGCGCAAAGCGGGGCAGCGGGATGGGGCCTATTCTTCCACTCGTCACTGGAAAGTGCAATTTGTCATCGCTGACATGTAGCCCCAAGGTGAAGGTAAATGGGCCAAACCGTTCCGTCATCTGACCTTTGTGCTGGCGTAGGCATGAGGTGAACCTTTGACCATCAAAATCACGTTCCCACCGCTCGCCCCCGTTGTAGGGTAACATCATCACCCGCACGGGAATATCCGACGACTCTGGCGGGAACCGAAAGAGCGTGCCTAAAAGACGCGCCCAAACAGATTTTCCACGCGTGACCGAACCACGTCCAGCCCATCGGCGCGGTCCGTAAACATCGTGAAGTTCCTGTACTTCTACCGGCAGGGTCGCGTTATCGGCCCCAAGATGGAGGGCAAACAAAGGTTGGACTTCTTCAGTTATCGCCTCGGTCGAGACTGCCAAATCAGCCATGCCATCGCAAATCGCATCAAGCGAGACAACCGCAACAGCGGGCCGCGCCCCTGCTGGAACTTGTGACGGCTGTCGCAAAACGACACGTGCCGCGACTGCAGGAATGAATGGCCCCTCGCCCTTGGTCGCCACCATCCGCCATGTCCGGCGTTCCCATCCCGTGCCTGATCGCACAGTGACAGCAACCGACATACCGCCCGCATCCGTCCCAAACGGATAAAGCAGTTTTGCCAGCCATAACAGGAACCCGATCAGCCATCCCGGTATTGGAAATCGCCAAAAGCCGCGCAGCCAAGAAAGGACGGCCAACGACCAATTCATCACGCCAAGCTCTAGCCCCGCGCGAAACAGCACAGAACGCACCCCAAAGGCCTGCGCAAATAATCTGTGATCGGGAACCACAATCATCCAGCCCGACCGCACAATCCCCTTGCCTATGTCGAAACGCGCAGGGCGCGACCAGCTGCGCATTGGGACATTGGCGCCATCTATCGGCACATCAAAATCAGCACCACATTGATGCAGAATACTCGCTACGACAGACCGTCCACGCGGCGCGCGGTTTCCCGGTAGGATGGCAGTACTGATCGTATCAACTTCATCCGCACCTTTGATGAGTTCAGCCACGGCCGACGAAGAAATCGCCGGCACACTCGACACACCGGACAGCACGAACACGCCTGCAGCCTTTGCCGCTTCGTCCAATGCTGCAATTCCGGCGCAAAAGGCAGGATCATCCGCCAGATCAAGGTAATTCACGCCCTGCGCGATGCAGGCCTTTGCAAACGAATATGGGTCGTCACCGTAAGCGTGAAATGGGCCTGCGGCATCAACGACTGCATCAGGTTTCAGTGCCCAAAGCGGTGTCAGATCACCAGAGCGGTCCACGGCCAAATGCCCAGCCCCGAACTGAGCAGCCAGTGCCTCTGCCTTCTCAGCGGAACGCCCGGCCACGATAACCTCGTGCTTGTCACGGGTGAGCAAATCAACCAGCTTTGCCCCGAACACGCCGTAGCCACCAAGGACGATAATTTTCACGACAACAACCTCGCGCGGAATTTCGGGTCGGGCAAGGCACACATATCCCCGCGCCCAAACATCGCATAGCGGTTACGGGCAACACGGGCATAAAGCCAATTGCGGATTGGACGCGGGATCACCCGCAAAGCCACGAACAATCGGCCCCACCCGCCAGAGCGTTGCCCAACCCGGATCAACGCATCAAAATCGCGCCAGACCGCCCCGTTTTCAATAAACAACCAAGTATCTGGATCTAACGGATCAAGCCCATTGTCACGCATCAACGCCGCCCCGGTATCAGATTGGATCGGAGCGATCTTAATCTCGCCCGACTTATCAAGCCAATGGATCATACGCGCACCCCAACTACATAGGGCACAGGTGGCGTCCATGACTGCGATTGGCTCAGAGGTTTTCATGCTTAACAACCCACCAACACGCTAGTTCCAAATCTGCATGTCATGTGCTGCCAAATCAATCCAATCGGGCTTGCGATTGTCGTATACGGACACTTGCGGCATCGGCAAATCGCCGGGTGCAAAGACACCAACAGGAATAGCTATCCCGTCGGACTGATCATTTTCATACCAAACAGTCACGCCGCAGTTTGGACAAAAATGGTAAGTTATCACGCTACCTTCGTCACCAGTGCGGATAAAACTGCGACTTTCTCCACTCAGACTAATGGCATCTGCCGCAAACCGGGCATTCCAAGAAAACGCACTACCAGTTCGGGTCCGACAGTCATTACAGTGACATATGGCGACACGTAACGGGTCACCTGTCGTAACAGCATTCAAAGTACCACAGGCGCATGAAGCAGTACGTTGTCTCATTTCAATAGCCCCCTTGAAGTCGTATTCGTTGGGATTTGCCTGCATTGAAGGTGCCTAGCCCAACACATCCCGCCAAGAATGCTTGGGCACGAACCCGACCATCTGCTTCGCTTTGTCATTCGCATAAAACGTCTCGTCCGGCCGCATTTCACGTTTGACTGGCACGCCTTGGTAAAACTGCGCGATGACTTCTTCGGATGTGATCCCAACCGACATGTCGTCGTTGGCCACGTTGAACACCTCATACCCCAGCCCATCCGTTTTCAGGCAACAATCAACCATATGCCCCAGATCGCGCGCATCGATGTACGCAAAGATGTTACGGCGTCGCAGCGCGGGGTTTTCAATAAAGGCTGGGAAGTTCGTCGCGTATTCATGCGGCTCGATCACGTTGTTGATCCGCAGCCCATAGATGTCGATGCCTGAACGGGCCTGAAACGACTTGGCCGTCATCTCATTGCAGACCTTGGACATGGCATAACTGTCGTGCGGCACGGTGGGGTGATCTTCGTCAATGGGCACGTAATTGGGTTTCACCTCACCATCGGCAAAACAAACAGCATAGGTGGTTTCGGAACTTGCGAAAATGACCTTGGGGATACCCAGCTTCACGGCAGCTTCGATCACATTGTATGTGGTGATGGTATTCTGGCGAAAGCATTCGCCATCCGTGCCGATCATCACGCGTGGCACAGCCGCGAAATGCACGACGGCATCGTATTTCGGCACACCGGTTCCCGCGTCCAATTCATGAAAATCGGTGAACTGTGACATGGCCCCAATGACTTGACCGGCATCCGTCAGATCAATCAACAGCTCAGATACATCCAAACCCGAAGGGGTCATATCTGCGTTTACGACCGTATGGCCCTGCCCCTGCAAATAGGTAATCGCATGTTTGCCAGCCTTGCCGCTGCCACCAGTAAAAAAGATACGCATGGTTTGTCCCCCTTTATCCGTGAACCTAACTTGCCCGCAGCCAAGAGCAATGGGAGAATAGACGCCAATCAACGTCCTTTGCCAATTGCCCCAGCCGCCTGTGCCTGCCATTATGGCCCAAACCAAAAGAATGAGCAGTACCATGGCCGATGATCTTCTCTCTGGGGGCGCTTCCCCTGACGACTACAATGCATCCTCTATCGAAGTGCTTGAGGATATGGAGCACGTGCGCCTACGTCCCGGCATGTATATCGGGGGTAAGGACGAACGCGCGCTGCACCACATGGTCGCGGAAATCATCGACAACTCCATGGACGAAGCGGTCGCCGGCCACGCCACATGGATCGAGGTCGAGCTCCACGAAAACGGTCACGTCACTGTACGCGACAACGGGCGCGGTATTCCGATCGGGGCACACCCCAAGGACCCAACCAAATCTGCGGTCGAAATCATCTTTTGCACGCTGAACGCGGGCGGTAAATTCTCGGGCGACAGCTACCAGACATCTGGTGGTCTGCACGGCGTTGGCTCGTCGGTGGTGAACGCCCTGTCCGATCACCTGCGCGTTGAAGTCGCCCAGAACAAGGAACTCTACGCGATGGAGTTTTCGCGCGGCGTCCCCAAAGGGAAACTTGCGAAAATCGGCGCAGCGCCAAACCGGCGCGGGACTGCGGTGACATTCCACCCCGACGAAGAAATCTTTGGCAAGCTGACGCTGAAACCCAAAACACTATTCAGAATGGCGCGGTCAAAGGCTTACCTATTCTCTGGCGTTGAAATCCGCTGGAAGACGGGAATCAATGATGGCGACACCCCACTAGAAGCCACATTCAAATTCCCCGGCGGCTTGGCCGACTACCTGACCGAAACCATGTCAGGCGCGACGACCTATTCTGAAAAACCCTTTGCGGGCACCGTGTCGTTCCAAGACAAATTCAACGTCCCCGGCAAGGTCGAATGGGCCATCAACTGGACCCCTGCCCGCGACGGCTTCATTCAGTCCTACTGTAACACCGTCCCCACCCCCGAAGGCGGCACGCACGAGGCCGGGTTCTGGTCCGCGATCCTCAAGGGGATCAAAGCCTACGGTGATCTGGTCGGCAATAAAAAGGCCGGGACAATCACGCGCGAAGACCTGACCACAGGTGCCGGCGCACTTGTGTCTTGCTTTATCCGTGAACCAGAATTCGTCGGGCAGACAAAGGACCGCCTTGCCACCACAGACGCCCAGCGAATGGTCGATGCCGCGGTGCGTGACCACTTTGACAACTGGCTTGCCGCGGATACCAAATCCGCAGGTGCGATCCTTGATTTCCTTGTACTGCGCGCCGAAGAACGCCTTCGCCGCAAACAAGAAAAAGAAACCTCGCGCAAATCCGCGACCAAGAAACTGCGTCTGCCGGGCAAACTGACCGACTGTACCTCCAAAGACCGGGTCGGCACCGAACTGTTCATCGTCGAGGGTGACTCGGCTGGCGGTTCTGGCAAAGGCGCGCGTGATCGTAAGACACAGGCGCTGCTACCGCTCAAAGGTAAAATCCTTAACGTCTTGGGGGCCGCATCGAACAAACTGTCGTCCAACCAAGAAATCAACGACCTCTGCGAGGCATTGGGCGTTGGCATGGGCACGAAATTCAACGTCGATGATCTGCGTTACGATAAGATCATCATCATGACCGATGCGGACGTTGACGGGGCGCATATCGCGGCGCTGTTGATGACCTTCTTCTTTACACAGATGCGACCGCTGATCGACCAAGGGCACCTCTATCTGGCCTGCCCACCGCTCTACCGGCTGACCCAAGGGGCGCGGCGCGTCTATGTGGCCGATGACGCCGAAAAAGACGCGATGATGGAAAAGGGCCTAGGCGGCAAAGGCAAGATCGACGTGCAGCGGTTTAAGGGTCTGGGCGAGATGGACGCAAAAGACCTCAAAGAAACCACGATGGACCCGGCCACCCGCAAACTCATCCGCGTCACCGTCCACGACGACGAACCCGGCGATACAGCCGATCTGGTCGAGCGCCTGATGGGTAAAAAACCAGAACTGCGGTTCCAATATATTCAAGAAAACGCGCAGTTCGTGGAGGAGTTGGATGTTTGAGTAAGTGTAAGGAGTAAACTCATTGTTTAAGCGCGACCAGAATGACGCACTTGAAAAATCTATCCGCAGGGCTTTGTCTGCTTACGATGAGGGAGATTTCAACGATGCATTGTTGCGAATTAGCCAAGCGATAGATATCCTCGCTAAAAGGCGCTACGGAGGCGGCAATAAGAAACGAATGATCTCCTTTCTTAATGCATTTGAACCAGTTGCGATGCTTTTTGCTACCAATTCATTATTCGTAGATTGTCAATTCGGTGATCGGGGATTTGGTCAAATCATATATGAAGATGTTAGATGCGCTCTCATGCATGAGAACCAATTATCAGAACTTATAGAATTTACAGATGGCTCTGAACTGATGGGCGGAATAAACACCGGCAGTAAAAATAGTGCTAATCTTTACCCTAAAAAATTAATACTTGGACTCATTTTTTCAGCTCTCATTTGCGAGCAATGTGAATGCAAATTCTCCTCATACACGCGCAAAATTACATTTCTTGATATAACCTTGGAAGTTGTAGATTGGAGAGGATCAGAAAAATTTGTGTTAGCAGCAATGTCTGCATACTTCCGGATGGACTCCAATTTCTCATTTGATCGTTAACATCATAGCTCTTGCATTTATTTCCGTAAGTATGGCGTGTTCCAACCAGTAATTCATATCGCTATTATCAAGCACTATCTTTGTGAAACGGCGACTCCCCGGTCTAGGCACAACGCGGATCACAGATCATCGAACGCCCCGTTTATCCCACAATTCCATCTAAAATGTCCGACGCTTTGCCGACGCAATTCCGACGTGATGCCGACAGCCCCAAAACCCATAAAACAAAGGCGTTAACCTATGATTCGCAGCCCCGCCCCGTAGGGTGGGTTTCAACCCACCGCACGCTGACAAAAGCAGCCCTACCCTTCGCGTTGTAGCAGCTCAATGTAATCAGTCAGCAGCAACAGCTTGGTCGGTACAGGCGTTCCCAGCCCGTTTTCCTCGACAATCACGGTCGCGCCCAGATCGCCTGCGCCGAACTCCGGCATCGCCACGCTAAAGTGCGCGTCGCGTTGCAGCCCGTCGATGGTGCTCATGACTTGGTCCCGTGGAAACACCCCACCATTACGCGAAGCGATCGTCGTCAGGTCCGGCGGCACTGTATCCAACCCACGCGCATAAGGCCCGTCACCGCGCGCGTCCGCACCGTGGCAGCCAGCGCATTCGGTTGCAAAAATCTCTGCCCCAGTTTCAGGTTCCTCGACACAGGCGGCCAGCGTAAGCGCCGCAAACATCATCAAGTACCGCATGTATATCTCCCTATTTTCATCACGTTAGCAGTATTGCTACGGATGACATTGATCTAGATCATCTCTAACACGCCAGCAGTCAGACGCACCTGTCGGTCCATCCGCGCGGCAAGTTCAAGGTTATGTGTCGCAATGACCGCCGCCAGCCCGGTGTCGCGCACCAACGTCATCAACGCGTCAAACACTTGGTCCGATGTATCAGGGTCAAGGTTCCCTGTCGGCTCATCCGCGAGCAAAAGCGCGGGTTCATTCGCAAGCGACCGGCAGAACGCTACCCGCTGCTGTTCCCCACCCGATAGCGCCGCCGGACGATGCGACGCCCGCTCTGCGATGCCGACCTTGCCCAGCAAATCCATCGCCCGCGCATGCGCGGCCTTTTCAGTTACCCCATTTGCTAACTGTGGCAGCACGATATTTTCAAGCGCGGTAAACTCTGGCAGCAAGTGGTGGAATTGATAGATAAATCCAACCGTATCGCGGCGCACAGCTGTCCGTTTGCGATCCGACAGATTGGTCATATCCGTCCCACCAATCGTCACCGTCCCTGTGTCCGGCGTATCCAAAAGCCCAGCAATATGCAGCAGCGTTGACTTACCCGCGCCCGAAGGCGCGACAAGGGCTACGACCTCGCCCGGTTTTACGGACAGCGATACGCCTTGCAACACACGAACTTCGTTCGGTTTTCCGGCGTTGTAGGTTTTTGTCAGGTCTGCGACCTCAAGCGTGAAATCATTCATAGCGCAGCGCCTCGACCGGGTTCATCCGGGCAGCACGGCGCGCCGGGAAAATAGTGATAATCCAAGACAGCCCCAGCGACAGCGACACTGATTTTAGAACGTCAGATAGATGGAGTTCAGCAGGCACAGCATAGATTCCGCGGATCGAAGGATCCCAAACGCCCCCGCCCGAGACAAAGTTCACAAAGCTGAAAATCTGGTCGATGTAGATCGCAAACAGGCACCCAAGCACAACGCCGCAAAGCGTTCCAATGGTCCCGATACCGGCACCACAGATAAAGAACACACGCATGATCGACCCTTCGGTCAGCCCCATGGTCCGCAAAATTCCAACATCACGCCCCTTGTTTTTAACGAGCATAATTAGACCACTAATGATGTTCATCGACGCCACAAGCACTAGGATCGACAGGATGATGAACATCACGTTGTCCTCGATAGTCAGCGCACGCAGATAGCGGCGCACACGATCTTCCCAGCTATAGGCCCACATGCCTCCGCCCGCGGAATCAGCAATATATTGCTTTAGCCCTTCGGACAGGGTGATGTCGTCTAGCTGAACGGCAAGCTCATCCGCGACACCATCGCGGTTAAATATAAACTGCGCGACATCCAGCGGCAGATAGGCGCGTACTTCATCAATCTGATAGCGCCCGGTTGAGAAGATATAGACGACATCATAGGCGTTGCGCCGTGTGGATTGCCCCATGGGCGTCGCCGCCCCAGAGCGTGTCGTGATCTCAATCCGGTCCCCGATGGTCACCCCAAGGTTCGCGGCCAGTTCAGAGCCAAGCGCGATCCCGTTGGGCAGGTCGTCGATGTTGCCGTAGCTACGGTCACTTTCAACGATTGCGTCAGAAACCTTAAGGTCTTCAAGTCTGATCCCATAGATATCCGCCAGCCCCAGCCGTCCAGATGCATTCGCCATCGCCTGCCCGCGTACCAGCGGAAACACGTCTGTCACATGGTCCTGTTCAAGTATGCGCGCAGATACGGCTTCGTAATCGTCGATGGTCCCGCCCGGCTGCTGTACCGTAACATGCGCATAGGCACCCGCGATGGTATCAACGAATTCAGCGCGAAATCCTGACCGCACAGCAAGCGTCGCAATCAAGGCGAAAACGGCCAAGGTGACCCCGATAAGACTGATCCAAGTCATCACGCTGATGCCGCCTTCGGCACGTTTGGCACGAATGTATCGCCAAGCGATCATCCATTCGAATTTGGCAAATGGGCGAGTAGACGTCATGAAATCTCTTTTTCTATTACCAATGGTTTCCGGGGCTTTGGAACTGTGTGATGTCCTGCCCGGCTACTGCTGCTTTGCTTTGGGCCGCCCACAACAAACCGCGACGTAGCATCTCATGCGCGGGGCCGCCAGCGATCACGTTCGCCTGATGCCCCAAAGAATTGTAATAAACCCGTCCCAATCCCCAGGCCCGTGTCCAGGCCACTGGTATTTCGACCGCGCCATTCGGGCTGTGATACCATGTCACCACATCCGTACGGCTTGTTGCTAACACGTTGTTGGCTGGATCGACGTGCAGATAGTATTGTTCGGTCTCGACGTCGAAATCACCGATCCCTGCGACTAATGGATCGTCCGAAGTGATTGTGATCCGATGTTTGACGCCGTCGCCGCCGGGATGCGCGACCCAGTTTGCACCAGTGATGAACTGCCATAGAGGAGAGCCACGAAACGCGTCGCACATGCCACCGTGGCACCCTGCAATCCCGGTACCATGCGCAACGGCCTCTGACACATTGGTCGCCGCTTCACGTGATAGGTCGCTCATCGTCCAAACAGGAACGATGAGATCATAGGTCTTCAACCGTTCCCCATCGTCAAAACAATCAAGGCTATCGGTGACCGCTGTGTCGATCCCCGCGTCACGTAGCATCGTATCAAAGATAGCCGCGACTTTGTCGGGTTCATGGCCTTCCCAGCCGCCCCAAGTAATAAGTGCTTTGGTCATCTTTTCGCTCCGGACAATGGGCGAATGTGGCTTTGGGGTTGGGCCGCTGGCGTCGGGCGCCGGACGGGCGGATCTGCTTTTATACGCGTATTCTGCCCCTTGGCTGCGGGCTTAGCTTTCGCTTTTTTACGTCGAAATGGCGTGGTCAACATCCCCAACAAGGCGGCAAAGATAGCCCAGCCACCAACAAACCCTGTACCCGCCGCCGCCGCGCCAGCGGTGCTAACTGGAACGGCAGGGATGAAGTCCTGCCAAACTGCTTGGAAGGTCTCGGTGTCTGTCATGCGATGCGGCATAAGCATCCGTTCAATCGGAGACGCATCACGCAATGCAATTAGATTATCGCTTAGTCGCGTATGCCGTGAAATGGTTCGCCGCCACATGGCCTCTTGCCCTTGCATCAGGGGAACCGCCGCCATCGCTTCCAACATTTCTTCGCGGCCAAGCCCGTCCTGCAAAGCGGTCGCGTCGAATTCTTTGACTTGGCGTGACAGTTCATCCACCTGGCCACCAAGTCGTTGAAGATACTGCTGCGAAAATTCCGGGAATTGGGACAGACCGGCAGCGCCAGCAACCCCGCCTGCAAGGCAAAGCACCCGGATCATATCCGGCATCCCGTCAAATCAGTCTGTGTCATCTGCTGCCTCAACACATGTTATTTTCGGGCAGCATAACAGAGATTTCGCGACCCGTTAACGTATCTTGAAAAAATGGGCGCTGATCCGCAAGGACCGCGCCCATTCCATCACATCAAAGTGCTGTGTTCGCTTATGCGATACCTTCGTAGATCTTGGTGATCTTTGCGATGGCCTCTGCTGCGGGCACCTCGGTGGCTTCGCCTGTCCGGCGGCAGGTGACTTCGACGACACCGTTTTTGATGCCGCGCGGGCCGATAGTGATCCGCCAAGGTAGACCAATCATGTCCATAGTGCCGAACTTGGCACCGGCACGTTCATCACGGTCATCATAAAGCGGCTCTAGACCTGCATCAATGAACTGTTTGTACAGGTCTTCACATGCCGCGTCGCAAGCCGCATCACCTGAACGCATGTTCAAGATGCCGACGTGGAAAGGCGTAACGCCTTCCGGCCAGATGATACCCTTGTCGTCATGGCTCGCCTCGATAATCGCGCCCAGTAGACGGGACACACCAATACCGTGCGACCCCATGTGGACAGGCACTTTGCCGCCTTTGCCATCATCGACCAGCGCGCCCATTGCATCAGAATACTTAGTGCCAAAGTAGAAAATTTGGCCAACTTCAATGCCACGTGCGGTACGGCGACGCTCCTCAGGAACGTCCGCAAAGACTGCTTCGTCATGGGTTTCATCGGTACGGGCGTAACGACTGGTGAATTCGTCCATGACAGCAGCACAGGCAGCCTTATCATCATAATCGATCTCGCGATCACCGAATTTCAAATCGGTAATTTCGCTGTCGTAGAACACCTCTGATTCACCTGTGTCGGCCAGAACAAGGAATTCGTGGGTATCGTCGCCACCAATAGGGCCGGAATCAGCACGCATTGGGATCGCTTGAAGACCCATGCGTTCGTAGGTGCGCAGGTAACTGACCAAGTGACGGTTATAGGCGTGCAGCGCGTCTTCTTTGGTTAGGTCAAAGTTGTAACCGTCTTTCATGTAGAATTCGCGGCCACGCATCACGCCAAAACGCGGGCGGACTTCGTCGCGGAATTTCCACTGGATTTGATAAAGCGTCAGCGGCAAGTCTTTGTAGCTAGTGACATGCGACCGGAAAATGTCAGTCACCAGTTCCTCGGCGGTTGGCGTGAACAGCAACTCACGGCCACCGCGGTCTTTGATGCGCAGCATTTCTTCGCCGTAGGCATCATAGCGGCCACTTTCGCGCCACAGGTCCGCCGACTGGATCGTTGGCATCTGTATGGCGATGTGGCCCGCGCGTGCCTGTTCTTCGTGCACGATGTTTTCGATCTTGCGCAGCACTTTGAAACCAAGCGGCAACCACGAGTAGATACCCGCGCTGGCCTGTTTGACCATGCCTGCCTGCAACATATAGCGGTGGCTGACGATCTGCGCCTCGCGGGGCGTTTCTTTGAGAACGGGGAGAAAGTAGCGGCTCATGCGCATCGGATCGACCTTCTTGGAATAATAAGTTGTTACGGGTGTAATCTGCGTGCGCGCCCCTCGCAAGCGAAGACATGTGCCCAAATGGTCAGCAATCGCCTGATAATTTGCCTGCTACCCTTGCACAGCTTAGCTCCATACCGCATCTAATTGGACAAGTAACAAGGGGTGACAGATGGCGCTGCCAGTTCAACAACAAGCAAAATATTGGGGAATCGTGACGGCTGTCATGCTCGTCGTGCTCTGGTTTTTGGGTGATGTGATCCTTCCTTTTGTGTTGGGCGGTGCTATTGCATACTGTTTTGATCCAATTGCGGATCGGCTCGAGGCGGCTGGCTTTAGCCGCACGGCGGCGGTTACGATCATCACATTGGTTGCCGTTATCCTGTTCATCTTGTTGATCCTGCTCGTAATCCCGACGTTGATTTCGCAAACAACGCAGCTCATCGATACGGCACCACAGTTATTTAACCGCCTTCAGTCTGCACTCACGGAACGTTTCCCGTCTCTTGTCGATTCAGAAAGCACCGTGCGCAAACAGCTATTGGCGATTGGTGAAGCCATCCAATCAAAGGGCGGAGAGCTAATTAACGGCGTGCTTAGCTCTGCCATTGGGTTGCTGAATGTTGTTGTTTTACTGGTAATCGTTCCTGTCGTCGCATTCTATCTGTTGCTTGATTGGGACAAGATGACCGCCCGTATTGATGACCTTTTGCCACGCGATCACGTTGACACGGTTCGCATGCTTGCCCGTGAGATCGACCGCACCCTAGCGTCGTTCATTCGTGGCCAAGGTACAGTCTGCCTAATCTTGGGCACCTATTATGCCGTCGCGCTCATGATTGCTGGGCTGAAGTTCGGGCTGATTGTCGGGTTTATTGCAGGGCTGGTTACGTTCATTCCCTACGTGGGCGCGCTGGTTGGTGGGGTGCTCGCCGTTGGGTTGGCCCTTTTCCAATTCTGGGGCGGCAGCGAAGTCATCGATGGCGAAACGGTCACCCAAACAACCAACTGGTTGCGGATTGGCATTGTCGCTGGCATCTTTTTCTTAGGGCAATTCCTTGAAGGCAACATTCTGACACCAAAACTAGTTGGCGGCTCTGTAGGGCTTCACCCGGTTTGGCTGCTATTTGCATTGTCAGTGTTCGGATCGCTATTCGGATTTGTCGGAATGCTCGTCGCGGTGCCTGTTGCGGCAGTCATTGGCGTACTGACCCGTTATGGGATAGAGCACTACAAAGGCGGGCGCCTTTACCGCGGACTATCAACGGACGAATAATCATGGCTGATCAACTTACTTTTAACTGGCCAACAGGTGTTGCGCTGGGGCCGAACGATTTTTTCGTGTCCGGCGCGAACGCGCAAGCATTTGCAATGCTGACAGCCCCACAATCGTGGCCCGATCGCAAGCTCGTTGTCGCGGGCCCCAAAGGTTGTGGCAAAAGCCATCTGGCACGTATCTTTCAGATACAGACGGATGCGTTAACAATCGACGCGGCGCAACTGCCCGCAGATTTTCAGACCGACGCAAAATTCGTTATTGTTGAGGACATGGAAAGCCTGCCAGAGTCATCTGAAGAGGCAATGTTCCATCTTCACAACCATCTACGCAACACGGGCGGCACGTTACTGATGACGGCGCAAAGCGCGCCAAGCCGTTGGCCAGTCGCCCTTCCCGATCTGGCCAGCCGGATGCAGGCCACGACGGTAACCCAAATCGAAAATCCTGACGACGCGCTTTTATCGGCGCTCGTGATGAAGCTGTTTGCGGATCGCCAGATGATGCCCAAACCTGCGCTGGTCCAATATTTGACGACGCGCATTGAACGGTCATTTGCTGCAGCCGCCGACATCGTCGATCGGCTTGACGAAGCCGCTCTCACAACTGGTCGCAAAATCAATAAGGCGCTCGCTGCGGACCTGCTGGACAACTAACGCGCGTACCGCGATAATTGTCACAAAGCCGCAATACATGCGGCGCATAAGGCCGTTATGAATACAGCAAACTTTCTCGAAGCAGATTTTCCTGCCGCGACCAAACTTGATCTAGATATCACGACGCCAGCGCGTTTCTACAACCGCGAATTAAGCTGGCTTGGCTTTAACTGGCGCGTGCTGGAAGAGGCCGAAAACACGCGCGTACCCTTATTGGAGCGACTGCGCTTTCTATCTATTTCAGCGACCAACTTGGACGAGTTCTTTAGCGTCCGTGTCGCGGGCCTACGTGAACTCGCGAATGCCGGAAACGTCACGCCGGGCATTGATGGCCTTACGCCTGCCGAACAGTTGGTTCTGATTGATGCTGACGCCCGCAATCTGATGGCCCGTCAGCAAAGCGTTTTCACAGCCTTGCAGTCGGAAATGGCGGACCAAGACATCCACCTGCTCACGCAAAAAGACCTAAGCGAGAGCGATATCGCCTACCTCGAAGATGTATTCCTAGAACAAGTATTCCCGGTTCTGTCACCGCTGGCGATTGACCCTGCCCACCCGTTTCCGTTTATCCCGAACGAAGGCTTTGCGCTTGCGCTGCAACTTGAGCGCCCCAGCGACAAACGCGGCCTGCGCGCGTTGCTACCAGTGCCAGCCCAGATCGACCGATTCATCGCCCTCCCCTCTGAACAAGGAAACTGGTTCCTCCCGCTCGAAGAACTACTGCTTTTGCAGATCGGCCAGCTATTCCCAGGTTATAAAGTCAAAGGCAATTGCGCATTCAAAGTACTGCGCGACAGCGATCTTGAGGTCGAAGACGAAGCAGAAGATTTGGTGCGTGAATTTGAAGTCGCGCTTAAACGCCGCCGCCGCGGTGAGGTCGTACGCTTAAAAATCTCAGCCGAGGCACCTGCGGCGTTGCAAACGCTGATCATGTCTGAACTGCACGTCACCTCTGAGGCGGTCGTCGAAGTGGACGGCATGATCGGTATTTCTGACCTTAGCGAATTGGTTCTCGACAGCAGGCCCGATCTACTCTGGCCTTCGTTCTCGCCGCGCGTTCCAGAGCGTGTCCAAGACCATGACGGCGACATGTTCGCAGCAATCAGCCAAAAAGATATGCTGCTGCACCACCCATACGAAACCTTTGATATGGTGGTCCGTTTCCTACAGCAGGCCGCGCGCGATCCCGATGTCGTTGCGATTAAGCAAACCCTTTACAGGACATCCAAGCGATCCCCGATTGTTGAGGCCCTGTGCGAAGCAGCTGAAGATGGCAAATCGGTCACCGCGCTGGTCGAACTGAAAGCCCGCTTTGACGAGGCTGCCAATATCCGTCAATCGCGTCGTCTCGAACGCGCTGGCGCGCATGTGGTCTATGGTTTCCTAAACTATAAAACACATGCGAAGATCAGCACTGTCGTCCGCCGCGAGGGCGACAAACTGGTCACATACACGCATTTTGGAACCGGCAACTATCACCCGATCACCGCACGGATTTATACCGACCTGAGCCTGTTCACTTGCGACGCAAAGCTGGGCCGTGATGCAACCAAAGTCTTTAACTACCTGTCTGGATATGCCCAGCCAGAGACGCTTGAAAACCTTGCTATTTCGCCGCTAAGTCTGAAACAAACCTTGCTAGATCGCATCGCAGCCGAGGCCGATAACGCGCGCGAAGGCAAACCCGCAATGATCTGGGCAAAGATGAACTCTTTGATCGAATCCGATGTGATTGATGCGCTTTATGCGGCATCGCAAGCGGGCGTAAAAATCAGCCTCGTGATCCGTGGTATCTGTGGCCTTCGGCCCGGGGTCAAAGGACTTTCCGAGAATATTAGGGTTAAATCTATCGTCGGGCGATTCTTAGAACACTCGCGGATCGTGTGTTTCGGTAATGGGTCTGACCTGCCGTCGAAAAAGGCGAAGGTCTATATCAGCTCTGCCGATTGGATGGGGCGCAACCTGAACCGACGTGTTGAAACACTGGTCGAAATCAAGAACGCTACCGTGAAGGCACAGATCGTTAGTCAGGTTATGGCTGCGAATATGGCTGACGTCGCGCAAAGCTGGGTGATGGCGGCAGACGGCAGTTTCAGCCGTGCGATCATACCCGAAGGCGAGTTCGCCTTTAATTGCCACCGTTTCTTTATGGAAAACCCGTCTTTGTCTGGTCGCGGTTCAGCAGGTGCATCTGACGTCCCGAGGTTGACGCATACCGACGATTGACCGATACCTGAAAAGGTAGAATACGGGGATCACATGACGACACAACCAGATCCGGACACCATTGATTGGGGTCCTTTTGGGCGACCACTGTTCGAAGATGCAGCGGCCAAAAACCTTAGTCGTGTTGGCGTCATCGACGTTGGTTCTAACTCGGTCCGTTTGGTCGTGTTTGACGGCGCGGCGCGGTCACCCGCCTATTTTTACAACGAAAAGATCATGTGCGCCTTGGGTGCTGGCCTATCTGAAACTGGCCACTTAAACCCCGAGGGCCGCAAACGCGCGCTTTCCGCAATCCGCCGCTTTGCAGCCTTGGCCGAGGGCATGGGTATCCTGCCCCTGACTGCCGTTGCGACCGCCGCTGTCCGCGAAGCCAGCGACGGCCAAGACTTCCGCGATGAAATTCTAAAAGAAACCGGCGTAAAGCTGTGGATCATCGACGGAAAAGAAGAGGCCCGGCTTTCGGCCCAAGGTGTATTGCTTGGCTGGCCGGGTAGCTATGGGTTGGTCTGCGACATCGGCGGTTCTTCCATGGAGCTCGCCGACCTTGCCGAAGGACGTGTTGGACAGCGTGTGACCTCTGCGCTTGGCCCGCTTAAGCTGCGCGAAATCAAGGGGGGCAAAAAGGCCGTAAAAGAATACGTACGCGAAACCATGGCCCGTTTGCACGACGAAATGGGCAATGAAACGGGGATGCGCTTGTTCCTTGTTGGTGGTTCATGGCGGGCGATCGCGCGTGTCGATATGGAACGCCGAAACTACCCGCTAACCGTTTTGCATGAATACCGCATGTCATCACGCCAGATCAGCAAGACGGCAAAGTACATCGCAGAATCTGACCTTCAAGATTTGCGCGGCCGCTGCAATATTTCAGACAGCCGGATGTCGCTCGTGCCGCTGGCGTCGATTGTTCTGAAAGAACTGATGCGCACCTTTAAACCAAAAGATGTTGCGATTTCGTCTTATGGTATCCGTGAGGGCATGTTGTTTGAACAAA
Source organism: Yoonia maritima (assembly GCF_043641945.1). Lineage (GTDB taxonomy): Bacteria > Pseudomonadota > Alphaproteobacteria > Rhodobacterales > Rhodobacteraceae > Yoonia > Yoonia maritima_B. The sequence goes on from NZ_JBHZRX010000002.1 coordinate 475,024, forward strand.
TGCCGCGTGAACTGCGTGAGCGTGATCCACTGGTCGAGGCATGTCGCTTTGCCGAGGCTAAGGACGCGCGCCTGCCCGGCTTTGGTCGGTTGCTGTATGACTTTGTGAAGCCACTGTTCCCGCGCGCCAATTGGCAGCGTAAGCGGATCATCAAGGCGGCCTGCCTGTTGCACGACGTGAGCTGGCGTGCGCACCCGGATTACCGCGCAGAGGTTACGTTTGATAACGCGACCCGTGCCAACCTTGGCGGACTAAAGCACTATGAACGTGTGCTATTGGGGCTCGCGCTTATGAACCGCTACACGAATAAAACCGACAAAACGCGCTTTGCCCCGCTGTTCGAGATGCTTGAACCTGCACAAATCAAAGAGGCCGAAGTCCTAGGCAAAGCGATGCGGCTTGGTGCCATGCTGTGGCTGTCAGCCGATGAGCCGCCAGGCACGCTCAAATGGAGAGCAAAGACACGCGAGCTTACGCTTGTGCTTACCGAACATGCGCGGCCCCTTTATGGTGAAGTCGCAGAGGCCCGCTTTGCCGCGCTAGTTTCCGCACTTGATGCAACAGGAACGGTTAAATTCACCAAATAGCGCCTTAGGTCGATAAATCTAACACCACTGGAAAGTGGTCAGATGCCAGCAATAGTGCGTTCCGCAGTGCTTCGTTTTCGTAGCAATCGGGGTGATCAAACGGATGCCAAATCTGCCATCTAGGTGATTTATCACGCAGCCCCGGCGACACCATTATGTAATCAAGCAGTGCTTGAAGATATGGTTCGCCTTTACGTTTAAACCGGGCCGTCGCGGGTACCGCGCCTATCCGACGGCTAAGCGCCAAACGGGCATGCGGGTCGAACATCTGTGTCCCATCGCCTTCGCCCAGAACAATTTCGACACCAGACCGACCGAACAGTTTCTCATATTCGTCTAGGCCCGGACCATCATTGAAATCACCCAGCACGATCAGGTCGTCGCCAGCGGCAAGATGGGCTTCGACCCGTCCGCGCAACCAGACACATTGCGCCAATTGCTTACGACGGTTTTCGATAGAAATCCGGATCGCCTCAGCCTCATTACGTGCGCCATGTGGGGCTTTTGACTTGGCATGGACCCCGATCAAACGCAGCGGCCCTGCAGGTCCGTCGATCGCCAACTCTAACGGCGGCTTTGACCACCGGATCGGTTCTGGCGCGGCGTCCACATCAAGGTCCATCGCAAATGTCTGGTCAAACCTCGGGTACTTATCGTCACTCAACGGGTCATGCTTCGCAGTAACCACATCAGGATCATAGAGCAGCGCAATTTCTTGCTGTGTCTCGTTCGAATACCCCATCAGGGCCGAACGCGCCCTTAAACCAAAAGCGCTGGCAAAGTTTTCAAGCGCCGTCACCGTGTTACGATGTGGGCTCATGTCAGGTGCTTCAATAATCATAACCGCGTCAGCATCCAGCGCCGTGAATACATCACCCAAAGCCTGCGTTTGCTGTGCGCGTGTCACATCCCAGCGCGAAGACCACCCACCGTCGTTGATCAGCTTTCCTGCGTTGTTAAACAGGCTGTTAAACCATTCGACGTTGTAGGTCGCTATTCTCATCTGCGGGCACCTTGGATTTCTTCCCAAGCACGGTTTATCGCAACCATGCGGCGTTCGGCCAGTTTTACGGCCTCTTCTGGGACGCCGCGCGCGATCATTTGATCAGGGTGGGTATCGCGCACTAACTGCCGCCAAGCGCTGCGGACCTCATCCATAGGTGTCTCAGGCAACACACCTAACACATCGTATGGGTCACGTTCTGCCTCGGTCACGAACTGCGCGCGGATACCGCGAAAACGCCGATCATCGAAACCGAATATCTCTGCGACCTTAAATAGGAAATCATCCTCTTTCGGATGATAAACACCGTCAGCCATCGCAATCTGGAACAAGCCCTCCATCAGATGGCAAAGTGGTCGGTCATCATCTCCAAACATTGCCTTGATCTGGCGGGCATAGCTCTCATAGCCAGCAACGTCCTGCCGCGCGAGGTTGAACACACGCGCTGCGTTCTCCTCTTCCTCTGGGGGAATGACGAATACTTCACGAAAGGCCACGACTTCATCGCGTGTCACAATTCCGTCGGCCTTGGCCATCTTGGCACCCAAGGCAATCACAGCAATCGCAAAGGCCACAGTCCGGTCGGGTGAAGTCCGCAGCTTTTCAAAGACCGCAGAGAGCCCCTCACCTGCAGTAAGTGCGGCAAGCGCTTCGGCAATGCGCGACCAGATCGACATGTGCATTCCTTTCAAAGGTGCTTTTGCATCAATACGAGATCGATCCAACGGCCGAACTTGAACCCCACTTCGGGCAGGGTTGCAACCATCTGAAACCCAAGCGCGGCATGAAATCGCACCGCGCCAGGGTTCTCTGCGCTGCAGCCAGCAAACAGCGTATGCATGCCAGCATTTTTCGCATCCGTGCACAGGGCGCCCATCAATTGTCGCCCTACCCCCTGCCCATGGGCATCAGAATGCAGCATGATCGTGTGCTCTGCCGTGTACCGATAGCCCGCACCACCGCGAAACTGGAAATAGCGTGCAAAGCCAAGAACACGGCCCTCATCCTCCCACACAAGACAAGCCTGTTCGATCAGAGCAGCAACGTCGTCTACTGATTTTTCATCCGGGTTAAACGTGATCGTCGTATCTCGGATGGCAGCATTCCATATCTGCGCGATTGCTGGCGCGTCACCGGCCACGGCTGGGCGTATCATCGTAGTTCCTTAGTCCCATTCGGCCCGTCAAATCGGGCAACGAACCCGGGCGATCCGACCTCAAGTTTAATGCGCGGATCGTCTATCGCCGCAAGCCCTTCTATTTCTGCGGCTTCCGGATGCGAGACAATAAATTCACTTAATCTTAGTCCAGACAATTTAAGGCTCATGGCAGGGTGAACAACCCCTTCGCCCCATTTGATCAAGGTTGGAAAGCCGCCACCATAGGGCAGACTACCACCATCAGGAACGGTGATATCCCATCGCAGATCACCGCGCGACAACCCCCGTGCTGGTCCAGCGGTATCGGCATAACCGGACGGGTCATCTGATTGGCAAATCCAATTGGCCAATCGTGGCGGGCCAGTAAAATCGTCCAGACCGAACCAACTATGCCCCGCTGCTGGGGTCGCATCTGGGTCTTTGGCGATGACCTCAAGGTAGATGCCATCTGCCAGCCCGAGCAACATGTTGTGGGTGCCGTACGGCTCATGATTACCGCCGGGCTGTAATTGCACGTCAAGCTGTGATTGCACCCACGCGACACCGTCGTGCAAAGTTGTGGCTGCAACGGCCAAATGGTCAAGAACTAGCATGCGGTCTGCCTTTAAGCGCTAACGATGAATAGCGCTAACAAAACCCCATTTCAGACTTGATGCAAGCGGTCAGCTCCGGGCCTCGCGGATCAGCGCCAGGATGTCTTGTGCTGCTTTTGGGATGTTCGTACCGGGGCCGAAGATGGCTTTGACGCCGTTGTCATACAGGAATTGATAGTCCTGCTGCGGGATGACGCCACCGCAGATTACAATAATGTCGTCGGCATTTGCATCCTTAAGCGCCTGCACTAACTGTGGTGCCAGCGTCTTGTGACCCGCAGCTTGCGAACTGATCCCGATGACATGCACGTCATTGTCGATCGCGTCTTGTGCGGCTTCGGCTGGCGTTTGGAACAGCGGGCCAACATCGACGTCAAAACCAATATCGGCGAATGCCGTCGCGATGACCTTAGCACCTCGGTCGTGACCATCTTGGCCCATCTTCACCACAAGCATCCGCGGGCGGCGGCCTTCGTCTTCGGCAAAGGCTTCTACACTGCGCTGAATTTCAGCAAAGCCTTCGTCGCCTTCGTAAGCGGCCCCATATACACCAGCGAGCGTTTTGACCTCTGCTCGGTGCCGTCCAAATGTCTTCTCCATCGCCATGCTGATTTCTCCGACTGTGGCGCGCGCGCGCGCGGCTTCGACTGCAGCTTCTATAAGATTTCCGCCTTCGGTCGTACGGCGGGTGAGTTCATTGAGCGCCGCGTCAACAGCGGCCGCATCGCGGGCAGCCTTGGTCGCGGCGATACGTTTGACTTGGCCCTCGCGGACCGCGTTATTGTCGATATCAAGGATATCAATCGGGTCTTCTTTGTCCTTGCGGTATTTATTCACGCCGACGATCACTTCGGTGCCGCGATCAATGTCCGCCTGCCGACGGGCGGCGGTTTCTTCAATACGCAGTTTGGGCATCCCAGAAGCCACCGCCTTGGTCATGCCCCCCATTTCTTCGACTTCTTCGATCAGCGCCCACGCCTTATCCGCTAGCTCAGCGGTCAGATTCTCGACGTAATACGACCCGGCCAGCGGATCGACGACATTGGTGATGCCGGTTTCTTCTTGCAGGATTAGCTGCGTGTTGCGGGCGATGCGTGCGCTGAATTCAGTCGGTAGCGCGATCGCCTCGTCCAGCGCGTTCGTGTGCAACGATTGCGTGCCACCCAGCGCTGCGGCCATCGCCTCATATGCCGTGCGGATGACGTTGTTGTAAGGGTCTTGTTCTTGCAAAGAAACGCCGCTGGTCTGGCAGTGTGTACGTAGCATGGATGACTTTGGGTTCTTTGGTTCGAACTCTTCCATGATCCGAGACCAGAGCAATCGGGCGGCGCGTAGTTTCGCGGCTTCCATGAAGAAATTCATACCTATTGCGAAAAAGAACGACAGACGCCCGGCAAATGCATCGACATCCATGCCCCGCGCAATCGCGGCACGGACGTATTCACGGCCATCTGCCAGCGTGTAAGCCAGTTCTTGGACAAGGTTCGCGCCCGCCTCTTGCATGTGATAGCCAGAGATTGAGATAGAGTTGAACTTCGGCATCTCATTCGAGGTGTATTCAATAATATCCGCAATGATCCGCATCGAGGGTTCTGGTGGATACACATAAGTATTCCGAACCATGAATTCCTTTAGGATATCGTTCTGGATCGTCCCTGACAGCAACGCTTTATCGTGACCCTGCTCTTGGCCAGCGACAATAAAGTTCGCAAGGATCGGGATCACTGCGCCGTTCATTGTCATCGATACGGAAACCTTATCCAACGGAATGCCATCGAACAGGATTTTCATATCCTCAACGCTATCGATCGCAACGCCAGCTTTGCCAACATCGCCCTCGACCCGAGGGTGGTCGCTGTCGTAGCCACGGTGTGTTGCCAGATCAAAAGCAACGGACACACCCTGCTGACCGGCATCCAGGGCCTTACGGTAAAACGCGTTCGATTCTTCAGCGGTCGAAAAACCTGCATATTGGCGGATCGTCCAAGGGCGGCCAGCGTACATCGTAGCCTTTACACCGCGCGTAAAGGGCGCTGCACCCGGAATGCCACCCATATGTGGCAGGTCAGCGGTATCTTCGGCAGTGTACAACGGCTTGACCGCGATACCTTCCAAAGTGTCCCATGTCAGGGCGTCCAAGGGCTTGCCACGTAGTTCTTTTGTGGCGATTTCTTCCCATTTTTTCTTATCGGTCATGCTGGCCTCCTGCTGAGGGTGCGAATTTTATTTCGCTGAATTGCGCTTGGCCCTTAGTATTTGGGCCAGCGGCAGCTATATCTAATGTTATGAAGTTACTAACGAACATCGGTTTAACCGTTTTATTCATCGTTTTCGGCCATACGCTGGCAGCCCAAGAACAAACAGTTCTGGAACGCTGGGAGGCCGACCACACCGAAATTTTCGATGCAAGTGATGTGTCGCTGGACGAAATGCTGTGGCTTGTCCGGCCCTTGATTGTCTTTGCAGATAGCCCCAACGACCCAAGATTCAGGCAACAGATGGATCTGCTTGCCGCAGGCCTTGATGACCTAGCAGAGCGTGATGTGATCATCATCACCGACACGGACCCAGCCGCGCGCACATCGGTGCGTAACACCTTACGCCCGCGTGGGTATTCTATGGTTTTACTCGGCAAAGACGGGCGCGTCGCGCTGCGCAAACCCGCCCCATGGAGCGTACGAGAACTATCACGATCTATCGACAAAATGCCCCTGCGCCAGCAAGAGGTCGAAGACCGTCGTTTGTTGGCGCAGTAGGTCACTTATTCGAACTCCATGATCACGTCATCCACGGCGAGGCTATCGCCGCCTGCTGCGTTGACCTTTTTCACGATGCCCTTGCGTTCAGCGCGTAGGATGTTTTCCATCTTCATCGCCTCAACAGTGCACAGTGCTTGACCTTCTTGAACCTCGTCGCCTGCTTGCACATCGACCTTCACGATCAGACCGGGCATCGGGCAAAGTAGGAACTTTGAAGTATCCGGCGGCAGCTTTTCTGGCATCAGTTTGGCGAGTTCCGCCTGACGCGGGCTGCGTACGTGGACCTTAATATCAGCCCCACGGTACCTCACCCGGAAACCACCCGAAATTTTGCCTACCTTGAGAACCAGTGGCGCACCGTCGACAGTTAGACGCGCAAGCGGATCACCCGGCGTCCAATCGCTTTCGACGCGCAGCGTTGCGCCACCGATTGTGACAGTAGCGCCATCACGGTCGGCGTCTATTTTTACTTCATGTGACGCGCCTTGAAGGCTTACGACCCAATCTTCGCCAACGTGACGTTCATGGTTGCCCATCGTGCCCGAAATGCGTGCGCGTCGGATTTCGCCAACACGGTGCATGGCAGAGGTCGCCGCAGCGATCCGGATACAAGCATCCTCGTCCAACGTTACGCCTTCAAACCCTTCGGGGTATTCTTCTTCGATAAAGGCGGTCGTCATGTTGCCGCTGGTGAATTTCGGGTGGTCATAGACCGCAGCCAAGAACGGTAGGTTGTGACCGATGCCTTCGAGTTCGAACCCATCCAACGCCAAACGCATTTCTTCAATCGCGGTGGCGCGATCCGGTGCCCAAGTACACAGCTTTGCAATCATCGGATCGTAATACATGCTGATCTCGCCGCCTTCGAACACGCCAGTGTCGTTGCGAACTGCCCGCGTAGGCGTCGCCTCTTCGGTTGGTGGGCGATAGCGTGTCAAACGGCCAATTGATGGTAGGAAGTTACGATATGGGTCTTCGGCATACAGGCGGCTTTCCATCGCCCAGCCGTTAATTTTCAGATCGGACTGCGCGAACGGCAGCTTTTCACCAGCAGCGACACGGATCATCTGTTCGACCAGATCAACGCCCGTGATCAGTTCGGTGACGGGATGTTCCACCTGCAAGCGCGTGTTCATTTCCAGAAAATAGAAATTCCGGTCACCATCAACGATGAATTCCACCGTACCCGCGCTTGTGTAGCCAACCGCCTGCGCCAATGCGACAGACTGTTCGCCCATCGCTTTGCGGGTCGCTTCATCAAGGAATGGGCTTGGTGCTTCTTCGATCACCTTCTGGTTCCGGCGCTGAATCGAACATTCACGTTCGTGCAGGTAAACAGCGTTACCATGGCTATCCGCCAAGACCTGAATTTCGATATGGCGTGGTTGGGTCACGAATTTTTCGATAAAGATGCGGTCGTCGCCAAAGCTGCTGGCCGCTTCGTTCTTGGAACTTTGGAAACCTTCGCGTGCTTCGTTATCGTTCCAAGCGATACGCATCCCCTTACCACCGCCGCCAGCAGAGGCTTTGATCATGACGGGATAACCAACTTGGTTGGAAATCTTCACTGCCTCTTCGGCGTCTTCGATCAGGCCCATGTAACCCGGAACGGTAGAAACATTTGCGTCTTGGGCGAGCTTCTTGGACGTGATCTTATCGCCCATCGCCTCAATCGCGCCCTTAGGTGGCCCGATAAAGGCGACGCCAGCGGCTTCTAACGCCTCAGCGAATTTGGCGTTCTCAGAAAGGAAACCGTAACCGGGGTGTACTGCCTCTGCGCCGGTCTGCTTGATCGCATCCAACACCTTGTCGATGACGATGTAAGACTGGTTCGCAGGGGGTGGGCCAATGTGAACCGCTTCGTCCGCCATTTTCACATGCAGCGCATTTTTGTCAGCATCAGAATAAATCGCGACGGTCTGAATGCCCATTTTGCGTGCTGTCTTGATCACGCGGCAGGCAATCTCGCCTCGGTTAGCGATTAGGATTTTCTTAAACATGTTGGCTCCCCCAAACAAAAAATCGCCGCCGGAGTAATACCCGGGCGGCGATTCATTTGATTTAGACGCGCCGAAATGACGCGCGTATTTGTGTTACTTACAACCGTTGATGCCTGCATCGTCGCAAAGCACGCCGACGGCAGCGCCTGCGATCGCAGTGCCCGTTGGATCTGTGCCCAGAACTTCTGCTGCCACAAGGCCGCCCGCTGCGCCAGCGACGCCGCGCTCAACGTCACCTTCGAGACAGCCAGCGAGGCCGAACATTGCCACTGCGGCAAGAATGATAGATGTCTTTTGCATAGTTTTCTGCCCTTTGAATATGTGTTTGCAGGCCAAGAATTGGCCCTATTCACAGGTAAATCAATAGCCACAGTTGCGTGATATTCAATAACAGTCGCTTTTCCGCCGATGGACAGCGGTAATTGAGCGTCCGGTCTGCCTAGTGAGGAGGCAGACCGGGATAGAGTTGGGTCAGTGTGTTGATCTCGAAAGGCGGCACGATCAGTGGCGTGCTGCACCCTTGATGCAAGTGTGCGGGAAACAGCGGAATCTACATACCCGCTTATTGTGCCCCCCCATAAATGGGCGGTTTTCCGCTGAGAGCGAAGGCAACACACCATATGAACACCAACAGCCATCATGCCTATTTTCCGAATATCTCGGGAAAACTCACACGGGCGACATTCACGTTGATCTTCAGCATCGCCTCGTAGTCGGCGGGATCAAACGGGTCCTCGGCTGGGATCACCTCTCGGCCGAACAGCCAGCTCAGGCGACCGGCATCAAGGTTACCGCGCACGAATGGTTCTTCGCCAAAGTGTTCCCACAGCGCCTGCATAAAACCGGCGTCGGCGCGTTTGTCGGCTGGACGGCGATCAGGGTAACGGACGCGCTCGGTCAGTTCTGTCGCACCATCCTTATTGGCGCGACGAAGCACGAACTGAAAATCCGTACCCGGCAAGCGTCCCGGAAAGCCGCGATGTTTATCCATATATGGCAATGCCATGATGTACCCTTTTTCTATTGTGGTCTGCGCGGATCAGATAACCCAAACCCACAGACGGCAACCAGCGCGAAAACGCGCGCGGCACCTTTATCACAACGGAATGTTGTCGTGCTTTTTCCACGGATTTTGCAGCTTCTTGCTGCGCAAGCTTGCAAAGGCGCGGCATACCCGTTTGCGTGTCGAATGCGGCATGATCACTTCATCGATGAACCCTTTTTCGGCTGCAACAAATGGATTGGCAAAACGATCTTCGTATTCTTTCGTACGCTCTGCGATTTCCTCAGGGGATTTTCCGCGGTGGATAATCTCGGTGGCGCCCTTGGCGCCCATCACCGCGATCTCAGCCGTCGGCCACGCATAGTTGAAATCACCCCGCAGGTGTTTTGACGCCATCACGTCATATGCGCCGCCGTATGCCTTACGGGTGATGACAGTAACTTTGGGTACGGTGGCCTCACCATAAGCAAAGAGCAATTTCGCTCCGTGCTTAATAACGCCACCGTACTCTTGCGATGTACCAGGGAGGAAACCGGGCACGTCAACGAGGGTCAGGATCGGAATTTCAAAGGCATCACAGAAGCGCACAAATCGCGCGGCCTTGCGTGAACTGTCGATATCAAGACAGCCAGCCAACACCATCGGCTGGTTAGCCACGACGCCGACTGTCGATCCTTCAAGGCGGATAAATCCGGTCAGAATATTCTTCGCAAACTCTTCCTGAATTTCATAAAAATCGCCTTCATCCGCGAGCTTATGAATAAGCTCTTTCATGTCATAAGGTGCGTTCGGGTTATCAGGGATCAGCGTATCAAGGCTGTCCTCGATCCGGTTCACGTCATCGAAAAACGGACGAACAGGTGGCTTCTCGCGGTTATTTAGCGGCAAGAAATCCACCAAGCGTCGCGCCTCGGCCAAGGCCTCGACATCATTATCGAACGCACCGTCTGCGACACTGGATTTCTTGGAATGGGTCGATGCACCGCCAAGCTCTTCGGCGGTCACGACTTCGTTCGTGACAGTTTTCACAACGTCTGGACCAGTCACAAACATATAGCTGCTGTCTTTGACCATAAAGATAAAGTCGGTCATCGCCGGGCTATACACGGCCCCGCCCGCGCAAGGCCCCATGATCAGGCTGATCTGTGGAACAACGCCCGATGCCATAATATTGCGCTGAAAAACCTCTGCATAGCCCGCAAGCGACGCAACGCCTTCTTGGATACGCGCCCCACCCGAGTCGTTAATACCAATCACTGGCGCGCCATTTTGCATCGCCATATCCATGATCTTGCAAATCTTTTGGGCGTGGGTTTCCGACAACGAACCACCAAAGACGGTGAAATCCTGCGAGAACACATAGACCATGCGACCGTTGATTGTGCCCCACCCAGTCACAACGCCATCGCCTGCTGGGCGGTCCGCCTCCATCCCGAAGTCGGTGCAGCGGTGTGCAACAAACATGTCGAACTCTTCGAAAGAGCCCTCATCCAGCAACAGGTCAATCCGCTCGCGCGCTGTTAGCTTGCCTTTGCTGTGCTGTGCAGCGATCCTACGTTCACCACCGCCAAGCCGCGCGATGTCACGCCGGTTTTCGAGCTCTTGCAAAACATCCATCAGATCGCCCCTTCGTCAATTCAATAGCTACCCATAACCGCAAATAGCACCACCAAGAAGCACGAAGGCGAATATTTGCAAATTATCCAGTTAGCGAATTTCACATTTTGCAAATGTGCAAATTTTTGCTATTTGGTCAAATTTTGTCGAAACCTTGAATAGACATCCCAGATGCGCGGCCCTACCTCTTGGAAATGAGCAATTTACCTTTCATTCGTTTTTTAGATCGAACCACCCCGCCACATATCGTAACGCTCGTGCTTATTACTGGCATGTCGGCGTTAAGCATGTCGATTTTCCTGCCATCCCTCGCCAAGATGACGGCCTATTTCGACACGGATTACGCGATCATGCAGATCGCACTTTCCGGCTACCTCGCGGCGACCGCCGTTCTGCAAATATTCATCGGACCAATTTCGGACCGATACGGCAGGCGCATCATGATTATGGGTGCACTGATAATTTTTGTCATCGCATCTATCGGCGCACTTCTTGCACCCACAGTACAGACCTTTTTGTTTTTCCGCATCTTACAGGCTGCCGTTGCCACGTCACTGGCACTTAGCCGCGCCATCGTGCGCGATATCGTCTCCCAAGAAGAAGCGGCATCCATGATGGGTTACGTCACGATGGGCACAGCACTTGTCCCGATGTTCGGCCCGATGATCGGCGGATTACTGGACGAAGCATTCGACTGGCACGCCATATTCATATTTCTGGCCGCCGCAGGGTTCGCCACACTAATACTGGTTTACCTAGACCTTGGTGAAACTGTTGCAAAAGGCGGCGTGAGCTTTCGCGATCAGGTCAAAGCATATCCAGAGCTACTCGGCTCGCCTCGGTTTTGGGGCTACGCCCTGTGCAGCGCATTTTCATCCGGCGCTTTCTTTGCACTGCTGGGCGGCGCATCCTTCGTCGGCAGTGAAATCTTTGGACTTTCCCCAATGTGGAGCGGGATCGCGCTTGGCGCACCAGCCATTGGATATGCAATCGGCAATTACCTGTCGGGGCGATATTCTGTGAAAGTCGGCATCAACAAGATGGCCATCATTGGCACGAGCCTTACCATCTTGGGGCTTGGCGCATCAGCAGCCCTGACGCTCGGCGGCCTTGCCCATCCGCTTAGCTTCTTCGGGTTTTGCGTTTTCCTCGGCCTTGGCAATGGCATCGTCCTTCCGAACGTCATGGCCGGATCGATCTCGGTCAGACCACACCTTGCTGGCACAGCGAGCGGGTTAAGCGGCGCAATCATGATCGGAGGCGGCGCGGCGCTGTCGCAATTCGCTGGCGGTATCCTAACTGTAGAAACAGGCACGCTTCCGTTACAGCTCCTAATGCTGGGAACTGCCGTGCTTTCATTGCTGTCGGTATTGTTTGTCGTCTGGCGCGAACGCAAGATCACTTGACCCCACCTTTGCATTAGCTAATTTAAGTTAGCAAACTTGCAAAGGTAGCCAGATGGCCGTTCAAAAACTCTATGCTGGCGCAAAGCTGCGCGAACTACGTGGACGGCTATCGCTGACGCAAAAGGATTTCGCAGGTAAGCTTGGCGTATCCCTGCCCTACCTAAACCAGATGGAAAACAATAACCGCCCCGTATCGACGGCAGTGGTACTGGGGTTGGCGCAAGAGTTCGGGTTCGACGTGACTGAGTTGCAAGCCGGGGATGAGGCCCGCCTTGTCGGGGACATGCGCGAAGCGATGGCCGATCCGGTGCTCAGCGGCGCGGCCCCTGCCCTTGCTGACCTGCGACTAGTTGCGGCAAACGCCCCTTCGATTGCACGTGCGTTTCTGGATCTACACGCCGCTTATCGCCAAACTCATGAACGACTGGCCTCCCTAGACGAGGCATTGGGCCGTGAAGACGCCCGCCTGCAACCCAGCCCATGGGAAGAGGTGCGCGACTTCTTTCACTATTGCGACAACTACATCGATGCCGTGGACCGAAGCGCCGAACGATTTGCAAGCCAACGCAAACCAGATGAGACAATCGCGGACGCCGTTATTCGTGCACTGTCAGCCCAGCAAATCAACGTCGTTTACGGCGACACCAATACGGTTCGCCACTACGATGCGCCTAGCAAAACGCTAACCATTTCGCGCTATGCCCATCCCGCGACCCAAAGCTTCCAATTGCTGTTACAGCTCGCACTGATCACCCAAGAATCGTTGCTAGACGCAACACTGGACCTTGCCCGCTTTCAATCACCCGAGGCCCGCAGCATCGCGAAGGTCGGACTTGCGAACTACTTTGCGGGGGCCGCCCTGATGCCGTACGGCGCATTCCTAGACGCTGCACAAAAAGAACGACACGACCTAGAGGTGCTTGCGACGCGTTTCGGCGCATCCATCGAACAAGTCGCGCACCGCCTTTCGACCATGCAGCGCCCGGGCGCTAAGGGCATCCCGTTCTTCTTTGTTCGTGTCGATCAGGCTGGAACGATCACCAAACGCCACTCCGCCACCACGCTACAATTCGCACGCTATGGCGGGGCCTGCCCGCTGTGGAACATGCACCAGGCATTCGAAACACCGGGCCAATTCTTGCGCCAACTTGCAGAAACACCCGATGGCGCACGCTATTTCTGCCTTGCCCGCGACGTTAGCAAATCGGGCGGCGCATATAATGTGCCAACACGGCGCTATGCGATTGGATTAGGGTGCGAGGTGCGCCACGCACCCGCCTTGGTCTATGCAGATCACATGGATTTGGGCGCGGCAGACGCCTATGCCCCGATCGGGATTTCGTGCCGAATCTGCGAACGCCGCAATTGTCATCAGCGGTCAGTACCCCCACTTGAACGCCAATTGCGCGTCGACCCAAATACGCGCGGCGTACTACCCTATCAAATCGACTGAACGTCATTCTAGGAAAGAAAACACAATATGGAACTGACAGGCACACGTGTCATCGCTGCAGACATTGATACGGTCTGGGCGCATCTGAACAATGCTGAAACCTTGCAAGCCTGCATTCCGGGCTGTCAGGAATTGTCAGGATCGCCGGACGAAGGGTTTGCCGCAGTGGTCAAACAAAAGGTCGGCCCAGTATCCGCGACCTTCAAGGGTGGGGTAACGCTTGAAAACGTTAACGCTCCGAACAGCTATACTATCGTCGGCGAAGGCAAAGGCGGTGTTGCAGGATTTGCCAAAGGGCGGGCCGATGTTACGCTCTCAACCGTCACTGAAGGGACCGAACTTAGCTATGTGGTCGATGCAAAAGTCGGCGGCAAGCTAGCGCAATTGGGCAGCCGCGTGATCGGTGGCTTTGCCAAAAAGATGGCCGATCAGTTCTTTGAAAAGTTTCAAGAAACTGTCGAAGGCAGAGACAATGACGCCTCTGCCTAAGATGTGGATTAGGTCGCGTTTGCTAGCAAATTCGCGATTTGGTCTTTCAGGGCCAACCGTTCTTTGCGCATCTGCGCCATGTTCAAATCGTCTGTCGGCTCTACGTCGGTCTCAGCGCGGTGAACGGCCCGGTTGATGTCGTGGTATTCATCGTACAGCTTTGCGAAATGCGCATTAGACGCCTTTAGCTGCTGCATCGCTTCAACTTGATTTGGGAATTCCGCTATCAGTTCATGAGGTGTGTGAGACATGGTTCTATCCTTCTGATGTCCAATTGAGGTCATCATAAAACGGCCCGTATGACCTCACATTGATCCGGATCAACAAATTTAACGACGTGCTGGTCGCCAACCCGCCGCTTCGGCCTCGGTTACGGTACAAAACCAGCGCTCGCCGGTTGAGGCGTTTATCCCGGTGCGATCATAGTTTTGATTTCCCGGAACATGATAGATTTTGCCGCTGTCCGATATATTACCCTTGATCACGCAATCGGTCGTCGGAGCATTGCGTTCTGCGACCTGTTCCGACCGATACTCGGCTGGTGCCTGCACCTGAAAACCCCAAAGCCCCCGGCCCATGATAGCCGCCGCCTTTTCATCCAGATCATAATCGCCTGAATATTGCCGATAGGCCCAAGCATATCCTGCATTCACAATCGCGGCGCCCATGTCCGCACCATCGACAGTGCAGCGTGCAACGATGCGCCCATATCGATCAGTATCAACCTTGGTGCATCGCGCCTCGCGGCCTTCGTATTGCACCAAGACTGCATTGCGCGCCCAAGCACCGCAATCCCATTCGTCACCATTCGCCGAACACGGCTGCCCCATCTCAGGCGCATCAATGCCATGCAAACGCACCCGAACACCGCCAACGTCCAGAGTATCCGCATCGATCACGTGGATAACACCGTTGGGCGCAGCCAATGCAGGCGACGCAATCAGTGTAAAAATCAAAAAAGACCAAAACCGGAACATGCCGGTTAACTAGTTGTTAACACCGCCCCCATTCAAGGGGCGATGTTAATAAAGGTTAACGCTGTGATGTTTCCCAGTTTGGGTTAATCCAAGGCTCATCGTTCACAGCTGGCAACGGGTTACGCTGCAGAATGTGGTCAGACACTTTTTCCCCGACCATGATCGACGGCGCGTTCAGGTTCCCGTTGGTAATACGCGGGAAGATCGAGCTATCAGCAAGCCGCAGACCTTTAACCCCGATCACGCGGGCCTCTGGATCAACAACAGCCATTGGGTCATCAACCGCGCCCATCTTGCAGGTACCACACGGGTGATAAGCACTTTCGGCATGTTCGCGGATAAAGTTATCCAACTCTTCGTCAGACTGCGCTGCTTCTCCTGGTTGGATTTCGTGACCGCGATATTCGTCAAACGCCGCTTGCCCAAAGATTTCGCGGGTCAGGCGGATACATTTGCGGAAATCTTCCCAATCGGAAGGGTCGGACATATAGTTGAACTCGATCTTCGGATTGTCGTTCGGATCGCTTGACCGCAGCGTAACCTGCCCACGCGATTTCGACCGCATCGGACCAACGTGTGCTTGGAAACCATGCCCTTCCGGTGCGACCTTGCCATCATAGCTGACTGCAATCGGCAGGAAGTGGAATTGGATATCAGGGTAATCAACACCCTTGTCAGAGCGAATAAAGCCAGCGCTTTCAAACTGGTTCGAAGACCCCAGACCGGTTTTCCAAAGCAACCATTCCAGCCCGATCTTGGCCTTGCCGCGCAGGTTCCAATAGGAAAACAGCGTGACAGGTTTTGTCGCTGCTTGTTGAATGTAAAGTTCCAAGTGGTCTTGCAGGTTCTGCCCAACTCCGGGACGATCCGCGACGACTTCGATACCATGTTCAGCCAGATGATCCGCTGGCCCGATACCAGACAACATCAGCAATTTTGGTGAGTTCAGCGACGACGCCGCGACGATGACTTCGACGTTGGCTTTAATCACTTCGATCTTATTGCCGCGGCTGACTTCGACACCAACAGCCTTGCCATTTTCGATCACAATACGACGGGCAAAAGCACGGGTGATGTTGCAATTGGCGCGTTTCAACGCAGGCCGTAGATATGCATTCGCAGCCGACCAGCGATACCCTTTGTAAATCGTCGCATCAAAGGGGCCAAAGCCCTCTTGCTGTTGGCCGTTGTAGTCACCTGTGACAGGATAACCCGCCTCTTCGCCCGCTTTTACAAACGCGCGGGTCAGTGGATTTTTGCGCGGGCCGCGCGTGACATGCAGCGGACCGTCGTTGCCGCGCCATGCTGGATCACCGCCATGACCACCATCGTGCCAATGTTCCATCCGTTTAAAATAGGGCAGCACATCCGCATAGGACCAACCATGCGCACCGCTTTCGGCCCAGTGATCAAAATCACGTGCGTGACCGCGCACATAGATCATCCCATTGATCGAAGACGATCCCCCGATGACCTTGCCACGCGGTGTGACCAACGACCGGCCACCCAGATGCGGCTCGGGCTCTGTTTTCAGGCCCCAATCGTACATCTTCATGTTCATCGGATATGAGAGCGCTGCTGGCATCTGAATGAACGGACCACGGTCTGATCCGCCGTGTTCGATGATAAGCACCTGCTTACCTGCTTCGGCCAGCCGATACGCCATGGCACAACCGGCCGAACCGGCCCCAACAATTACATAATCTGCTTGCATTAGAACGGTGCCTCGACTTCGCCCATCGCCACGTACACACCTTTGATCTGGCTATAATGTTCGATGGCCGCTTTGGAGTTTTCGCGCCCGACGCCCGACATTTTCGACCCACCAAATGGGGCCTCAACTGGTGCAAGGTTATAGGTGTTGATATAGCATGTGCCTGCCTCAAAACCGGCGGCCATACGATGCGCACGGGTTAGATCGGCGGTGAACACACCAGCGGCCAGACCAAATTCGGTCGCATTGGCGCGCTCTAGAACTTCTTCTTCGGTATCGAAATCAAGCACTGACATCACCGGCCCAAAGATTTCATCGCGAGCGATCGTCATGCCGTCGGTAACGTCTGCGAATACTGTGGCCTCTAGGAAGAAACCGTCGCCATCCACACGTTTACCACCAGTCACAAGCGTCGCACCTTCTTCATTGCCTTTGGCAATGAAGCCTTCGACGATATCGCGCTGACGTCCCGAGACCATCGGACCAAAGTTCACATCGGGGTCTTGCGGATCACCCATTTTAATGCCCGCGAGCCGTTCGGTCATACGTTTCAAAAACGCATCCTTGATGCCCTTTTGCACGAACACGCGTGTACCGTTCGAACAGACCTGACCTGTGGAATAGAAGTTACCAAGGATTGCGCCAGAAACGGCATTTTCGAGATCAGCATCGTCAAAGATAACCAGCGGAGATTTACCGCCCAGTTCCATGGTCACGTGGCGCATACCTTCGGCAGCGGCGGCATAGACTTTGCGGCCTGTTGGCACTGAACCAGTCAGAGATACCTTATCAACGCGTGGGTCACTGATCAGCGATGCGCCGACTGCACCGTAGCCTTGGATCACGTTATAAACGCCAGCGGGGGCACCTGCCTCAACCAGAATTTCTGCGACTTTGAGCGCACAAAGCGGCGTCATTTCAGACGGTTTGAAAACCATCGCATTGCCACAAGCAAGCGCAGGCGCAGCTTTCCAACATGCGATCTGCGTGGGGTAGTTCCAAGCGCCGATCCCGACGCAAAGGCCCAAAGGCTCGCGGCGAGTATAGACGAAATCATCTCCCAGTTGGATGTGTTCGCCCGTAATGCTAGCGGCCAACCCGCCGAAATATTCCAACGCATCGGCACCGGATGTGGCGTCGGCGACGGATGTTTCCTGATACGGCTTACCCGTGTCATAGGTTTCGAGCACTGAAAGTTCATGGTTGCGTTCGCGCATGATGTCAGCAGCTTTACGCAACACGCGACCACGGTCGGTCGCGGTCCAGCTTGCCCATTCCTTTTGCGCGCGTTTGGCTGACGCCAATGCTTGTTCAACAATCGCCGGGGTCGCGGCATGTAGGGTCGCGATAGATTTGCCCGTCGCGGGGTAAATCACATCGATCACCTCGCCTGCGGTATCTTCGACATATTGGCCATCGATAAAGTGGCTAGCGGTAGGTTGTGTGGTCATGGCAGGTGCCTCCGGCGGGAGTATTTGAAACAAGATGAGGGGGGTTATTCGCCACGTGGAAAACGTTGGCCTTCCTCAAGAACATTTAGGTCCATGTGATTGCGCATGTAGCGTTCAGACGCTTTTTGCAGCGGCTGGTAATCCCATGGGTAGTAATTACCATTGCGCAGGGCCTCATAGACGACCCAGCGGCAGGCTTGTGAGTGGCGCACATCGGCGTCGAATTTGGCAAGGTCCCAGCGGGCTTCGGATTTGGCGCGAAGCTGTGCGACTGTGCCTTGGTGTTCGGCGACTTCGGCAAGGTTGGTCAGCTCGTGCGGGTCGGCGTCCATGTCGAACAACTGATCCGCATCTAGTGCGCAGCGGTTATATTTCCATTTACCATAGCGCAGGGACACAAGCGGCGCGTAGCTGCCTTCTGCGGCGTACTCCATTGCCACTGGCGTATCGCGTTCACCGCCCTGCCCCAGATGCACAAGGCTTTCGCCGCTGGTCCAAGGCATGACTTCGGACATATCCACGCCCGCGATATCACAAAGCGTTGGTGTTACGTCGATGGTGCTCACTGGTGTTTCTATCAGCCCCGGCTTCATCTCTGGGCTTGCGATCATCAGTGGCACCCGGGCCGACCCATCAAAGAACGACATCTTAAACCACATACCGCGTTCGCCCAGCATATCGCCATGGTCGGACACAAACATGATCGTCGCCTCTTGCCGCGAATCCTTTAGCGTTTGCAGGATTTCACCGATTTTATCGTCGAGATAGCTGATGTTCGCGAAATACGCCTGACGTGCCCGACGGACATGTTCGGGTGTGATGTCGAAATTCTTGGCATCCATCGCGTCATACAGGCGCTTGGAATGCGGATCGAGATCGTCGTAAGCGATTTCACCGACTGTCGGATCAAGATGTTCGCAATCGTTGTACAGGTCCCAGTATTTCTTGCGGGTCACATAGGGATCATGTGGATGCGTAAAGCTGACGGTCAGGCACCAAGGGCGCGTGTCATGCCCGCGCGACAGGTCATAGATTTTACGGGTCGCGTGATATGCGACCTCGTCATCATATTCCATCTGGTTAGAGATTTCAGCCACACCTGCGCCCGTGACGGAACCCATGTTGTGATACCACCAGTCAATCCGTTCGCCGGGTTTACGGTAATCAGGGGTCCAGCCGAAATCAGCTGGGTAGATGTCGGTGGTAAGCCGCTCTTCGAACCCGTGCATTTGGTCTGGTCCGACAAAATGCATCTTGCCCGAAAGGCAGGTTTGGTATCCCGCCCGGCGCAAATGGTGTGCATAGGTCGGGATGCTAGAAGCAAATTCCGCAGCGTTGTCATAGACTCCATTCCGGCTGGGCAGTTGTCCAGACATAAACGCAGCACGCGCAGGGGCACACAAAGGTGACGCCGTATAGCTGTTTTTAAAACGGGTCGAACGCGCGGCCAAAGCTTTGAGGTTTGGCGCATGTAGCCAATCAGCAGGGCCATCAGCGAACAGCGTGCCGTTCAACTGGTCGACCATGATGATCAAGATATTTGGTTGGCTCATGCGTGTTCCTTTAATTCGGCCTGCAGCAGGGCAAGCACATGTTCTGTGGCGTCGATTCCCATGTCGCTGCTTTGGTCAAGACCGCGACGTAGGTAGAGGCCATCAATCAGCCCAGCGATTCGCTCGGCTGCGGCATCTGCGCGATCACCGATCAGCGGGCGCAGGTCATAAACAAGGTTACTATGTAGGCGGCGTTGATAAATCGTCAGCAAACGTTGGGCTTCCGCACTGGACTGCGCCAAAACGTAAAAATTCAGCCACGCGGCAATGACTTCGCGACGGAAATTCGAATTCGTAAAGCCTGCGCGAATAATCGCCTGTAATCGCGATACATTATCGTCTGCCATCGCCAAAGCACCACGTACTTCGGCACCATAAACTGTCAGCGTATGTCGCATTGCAGCCAAGAAAATTTGGTCTTTGCCACCAAAATAGTGATGCGCCAAGGCAGAAGACATTCCGGCACGCTTAGCAATACGGCTAACCGTTATATCCAGCGTCCCTGCGGCACCGATTTCGTCAATCGTCGCTTTCACTAGCGCTGCGCGACGGATAGGTTCCATCCCAAGCTTTGGCATCTAATTCTCACTGTGAGGTTGCCAAAGCAGACTAGATTGTTCTTTATTGACTCGTCAATCAAGAAAAAGATCCAAAACTGGGAGCTATGAAATGAAACTCAAATCAACTTTGTCCGTACTGGCGATCTGTGCTGCGGCACCTGCACTGGCAGACTGCGACACAGTGCGCTTTTCCGACGTAGGTTGGACAGACATCACTGCGACAACTGCGGCGACGTCTATTGTGCTTGAGGCACTGGGCTATGAGACAACAACGGACATTCTGTCTGTACCTGTCACGTACGCATCAATGGCCGAAGGCGACATCGATGTGTTCTTGGGCAACTGGATGCCGACAATGGAAGGCGACATCGCGACATACCGCGAAGCTGGTACAGTCGACACCGTACGCACAAACCTTGAAGGCGCGAAATACACGCTGGCGACTAACGCTGCCGGTGTTGCCGCAGGAATCACTGACTTCGCATCTATCGCCCAAGCCAAAGACGCGCTGGACGGCAACATCTACGGCATCGAAGCAGGTAACGACGGCAACCGCCTGATCATGGACATGATCGACGCTGATGCATTCGGCCTAGACGGTTTCGAAGTTGTCGAAAGCTCTGAGCAAGGCATGCTGGCACAAGTTGAGCGCGCAAACGACCGCGACGAGCCTGTTGTATTCTTGGGCTGGGAACCACACCCAATGAACGCCAACTACGAAATGACTTACCTGCCCGGTGGCGATGACTACTTTGGCCCGGACCTTGGTGGCGCGATCGTTGCGACCAACACACGTGCTGGCTATGTCGCTGAATGTGCGAACACAGGTAAGCTGCTGGAGAACCTCGTTTTCACACTCGCTATGGAAAACGAAATCATGGGTGCGATCCTAAACGACAACGTTGATCCAGAAGATGCAGCCAAAGCATGGCTGGCTGGCAACGCTGATACATGGACACCATGGTTGGACGGCGTAACAACCAAAGACGGTGGCGACGCGGTTGCTGCTGTGACAGCTGCACTGGCTGAATAAAAAACAGATTGGGGGGCCGCATGACGCGGTCCCCTTTTCATTACGACTAAAGGGACGATGATGGACTGGCTAACAGAACATAAAATACCAGTCGGAGACTGGGCCGAGACCGCCGTGGACTGGCTCAAGACCTATGGGCGCGCATTTTTTGACACGCTAAGCGACGGGTTAGATTGGATGATCGACGGGATCGTCTGGTGCCTGCAAACGCCGCCGATGTTCTTAATCATTGCCCTGTTCATTGCCCTGACTTGGGTTTTGCAGCGCTCTTGGAAAGTATGCGTGTTGGTGCTGCTGTGCCTGCTGTTCGTTGTGAACCAAGGATATTGGGAAGAAACAACTGACAGCCTTGCGCTGGTGCTATCGTCGTGTGTGGTTTGCATGGGGCTAGGCGTGCCGCTAGGCATCTTCTTTGCGCACCGCCCAAAGCTTTACCAAACATTTAGCCCGATCTTGGATCTGATGCAGACACTGCCTGCCTTCGTCTACTTGATCCCAGCAATCGTATTTTTTGGGCTTGGCATGGTGCCGGGACTATTCGCGACGGTGATCTTCGTGCTGCCCGCACCTATTCGCCTGACATACCTGGGCGTGTCCAACACCCCTACCCCGCTGCTAGAGGCCGCTGAATCTTTCGGTGCAACAGCCTCGCAGCGCCTATGGAAAGTCGAACTGCCCTATGCGTTCCCGCAAATCATGGCGGGCCTAAACCAAGTCATCATGCTGTCACTGTCGATGGTCGTGATCTCGGCCTATGTGGGTGCGAATGGGTTGGGTAAGCCTGTCGTGCAGGCCTTGGGGCGTAACGACCCCGGCCTAGGATTTGAATCTGGATTTGTCATCGTGGCCGTTGCAATCATGCTGGACCGGATGCTGCGGGTGAACACAAAATGAGTGCTGTAGAATTTGATAACGTCTCGATCGTATTCGGGAACAAACCGCTGTCAGCCCTGCCACTGATGGACGAAGGTCAGGAACGCGAAGAAATTCGTGGGGCCACCGACCAAATCCTTGGCGTGCACAATTGTTCGCTGAACGTTGAAGAAGGCGAGATCCTTGTGCTGATGGGCCTGTCCGGGTCTGGCAAATCGACATTGCTGCGGTCGGTTAACGGGCTGAACCCCGTCGTGCGCGGCGATGTTCGGATCAAGACATCCCAGGGCATGACATCTGTCACAAACGCCGACAAAAAGACGCTGCGCGAATTGCGCCTGCACGACGTTGCAATGGTGTTTCAACAGTTTGGCCTGCTGCCGTGGCGCACTGTGCGCGACAATGTTGGGCTTGGACTTGAACTGGCTGGTATGGATAAGGCTGCCCGCAACAAGCGCGTGATCGAAGAATTGTCATTGGTTGGCCTTGCTGATCGTGCGGATGCACTGGTGGGTGAACTATCGGGCGGCATGCAGCAACGTGTTGGGCTTGCCCGTGCATTCGCGACCGATGCCCCAATCCTACTGATGGACGAACCTTTCTCCGCGCTTGATCCGCTGATCCGCACGAAGTTGCAGGACGAATTGCTGGACCTGCAAAAGAAACGCAACCGTACCATCATCTTTGTGAGCCACGATTTGGACGAGGCGTTCAAAATCGGCAACCGCATCGCGATTATGGAAGGTGGGCGGATCGTACAATGCGGCACGCCGCGTGACATCTTCACCAACCCAGTGAACGACTATGTTGCCGAATTCGTCGCGCATATGAACCCGCTCGGTGTTCTTACCGCGCGTGATGTGATGACGGATGGCACCTGTGACGGGCCGGAGATCGACGTTGAAACGCCTGTGAATGACATCATCTCACAGATCGAAACAGAAGCATTGCAAGTCACCCAAAACGGTGCGCCAGTGGGTCAGATCACCCAAAGTTCGCTTCTTGCGCGGCTCGCGCCGACAACGCCAACAGAATAAAACAACCTGCGCCGGTCACACCTTTGTGGCTGTGACCGGCGGGGTAATCTGACGACGCGCGACGGCTTCGCGCCAAGTGATAAAGCTGACCGAAGCCATAATCACAGCGCCACCAAAAATCACCCAGCCGTCAACGCCTTCGCCAAACACCACAGCACCCAAAAGCACAGCCCATACCAACTGCAGGAACGTCACCGGCTGGGTGACAGTCAGTGGTGCGGCGGCAAAAGCCAGCGTCATCGCGTAGTGGCCAGCGGTAGCGAAGCATGCGACCAAGAACAGCCAACCCAATTGCGGCAGTGTCGGCGTCACCCAGACCGCGATCGCGGCTGGAGCAAGGCCAATGGTCACGGTGATAGATAACATGCCAACGATCACAGGGGCCGAGACTTCACCAGACAATTGCTTCGCGATCAGATATCCGATGGCGAAGCAAACTGCGGTCCCCAGCATCGCGATATGGCCCGGCTCAATTGCTTTGACTCCCGGTCGCAGGATTATGAGCGCGCCAATCAGCGCGACAACCACAGCGGCCAACCGGCGCGGTGGTAAACGTTCTCCCAAAAACAGCGCCGCCCCGATCGAGACATAGACTGGCGAAAGATAGTTCATCGCGGTCACCTCGGCGATGGGAATGCGCGCCATAGCAAAGAACCAAAGGATCACGGCAATGGTGTGAACGATGCCCCGAAAGGCAAATAGCCTAATCTGACGCTTCGTCAGATGCGCGTCCAAAATCGGCTTAATCATTGGGATCAGAAAGACGATCCCAAGTAGATAGCGCAAGAATGCCGCCTGCGCTGCGGGCACACCGTTACCGACATGTTTTACGACCGCGGTAACGCCAACGAACATCAACCCTGTGACGATCATCCAGCCGACCCCGGCGATGGGCCGTGATTGTTTTTGGTTATCCATGGGCAAGTCGTGGCACCCCGATCCAGAATTGGCAAGCAGGGGGCGCGATGATTTTTAGCTAAAAATCATCTGGTAGAAGCCGCGCTGGCAGCATAACACAGTGTCCATGAAAATACTGTTTCTTGGCGATGTTATGGGCCGCGCCGGCCGCACTGCAATTAGCACACATCTTCCGCGACTGCGCGAAGAATGGAAACTCGATTTTGTTGTCGTGAATGGTGAAAACGCAACGGCTGGCATGGGCCTGTCCGGCGATCATGCGAAGATCCTGCTTGATGCAGGTGCTGATGTTCTGACGCTGGGCGACCATGCATTTGATCAAAAGGACATGCTGTCTTTTATCGCAAACGAGCCACGCATCATTCGACCTTTGAACTTTTCCAAATCCGCGCCCGGTGTTGGCGCCCGGATTTTCAACGCCCCCGGCGGGCGCAAGGTGCTTGTAGCGCAGGCCCTTGGTCAGGTGTTCATGAAACGCCCGTTCGACGATCCGTTCTCGGCGCTTGATGGGTTATTGAAACAATACCCAATGGGTGGCCAAATTCAGGCGAGCCTTATCGATATCCACTGTGAAGCCACATCGGAAAAGATGGCGACGGGCCATTTCTGCGATGGCCGCGCTAGCATTGTTGTAGGCACACATACGCACGTCCCAACGGGTGACGCGATGATTTTGCCCGGCGGAACCGCCTATATGACCGACGCTGGCATGTGCGGCGATTACAATTCGGTCATCGGCATGGACAAGGCTGAACCGATGCGCCGCTTTATCACAGGCATGCCCAAGGCTCGCTTTACCCCTGCCAACGAAGAAGCCACCCTATCTGGCCTTTACGTCGAAACAGATGACCGGACAGGCAAAGCGACCCGCGTTGAAATGGTGCGCCAAGGTGGGCGGCTAGCACAGGCGGGCCCTGCGTAAATGCGCAAACGCTTGCCCTTCATCATTCTCTCCGCAAGACTGTAGATCATGGAAACTGTATTTCATCTTTCGCAGGCGCAGTCCGCCTTTCTAACCATGGCCGTCGTGGCGGGCATGTTTATCATGTTCTTACGCGAAGCCTTTCCGACAGAAGTTGTCGCAATGATTGGCGTGTCCATCTTACTCGTGTCAGGTGTCTTGCCTTACGATGACGCAGTCGCCGTGCTTGCCAACCCTGCCCCTTGGACGATTGCCGCGATGTTTATCATCGTCGGCGCGCTGGTGCGAACAGGTGCTCTGAATGCGATGACGCAGGCCGTCGAAAGACAGGCCAAGATCAGCCCCGCACGGGCGATTGGCGGCAGTTTGGTTTTCGTGGCCGTCGCGAGTGCGATTATGAATAACACACCTCTTGTCGTGGTTATGATCCCTGTGTTCGTACAGCTCGCACGGACTTTGGGAACGTCGGCCTCTAAGCTACTGATCCCGCTTAGCTATGCGGCGATTGTTGGTGGCACGATGACCTTGCTGGGTACGTCGACCAACCTATTGGTTGACGGCGTTGCGCGTTCATCTGGGATGGAGCCCTTTGGTATCATCGAGATCTTACCAATCGGCGTAATTGTGGTCGCTTGGACGTTTGCCTATCTCTACTTCGCTGGTCCGCGTCTGCTGCCAGACCGGACAAGCATGGCCACTATGCTGTCTGATCGTTCCAAAATGCGGTTCTTTTCAGAGGCAATCATTCCGCCAGACAGCAACCTGATCGGTCGCGAAGTCACGGGCGTGCAGCTATTCAAACGTGACGGCGTACGGCTGATCGACGTTGTACGTGGCGATGTATCCCTGCGGCGCGAGTTAAAGGATGTCACATTGCAAGTGGGTGACCGGGTCGTGCTGCGTACTGCGATGGCTGAGCTCCTTTCGCTACAAGCAACCAAAGACCTGCGCCGTGTCGACCAGCTTTCGGCGGTTGAGACCACCACGGTCGAGGTTCTGATTACGCCAAACTGTAAGATGGTCGGCCGCCGCCTTGGTGCGCTGCGCCTACGTCGTCGTTACGCTGTCTACACGCTTGCGGTTCACCGTCGTGATACGAACCTTGGCCAACAGATGGACGACATGATCGTGCGTGTTGGCGACACCCTATTGCTTGAAGGTGCGCCCGAAGACATTCAGCGTCTTGCTGAAGACATGAACCTTGGTGATGTGTCGAAACCTTCGCAGCGCGCCTATCGCCGCGCCCATGCACCAATTGCTATCGGTGTACTGCTACTTGTTGTGATCCTTGCTGCCGTTGGGGTCGCGCCGATTCTGCTGCTTGCTATTCTCGGTGTAACCGCAGTGTTGGGTACGGGATGTATTGACGCAGACGAGGCCTTTTCAACCATCGACGGTCGTCTTCTTGCGCTAATTTTTGCAATGCTCGGTGTCGGGTCTGCCCTGCAATCATCCGGCGCAGTTGCGATGATCGCTGATACCCTATCGCCTGTTATGATGGTCTTACCGCCGTTCTTTGTAGTCTTGGCCGTATTCGCGATGGCGTCCACCCTGACTGAACTTGTATCGAACAACGCTGTCGCGGTCGTCATGACCCCCATCGCCATTGGTCTGGCAAGCGCACTTGGGGTTGATGCTCGGCCTTTGGTCGTCGCTGTTATGATTGCAGCCAGCGCGAGTTTCGCGACACCAATCGGATATCAGACCAACACGCTGGTTTACGGTCCGGGTGGTTATAAGTTCGCGGATTTCTTGAAATTCGGCATTCCGCTGAACCTGTCGCTTGCGCCAATTGTTTCCTTCGCGATCCCCTATTTCTGGCCCTTGTAAGCAAGGGTTGCGGGGGCACCGATGGATGCCGTATAGAGACGCAAATTTACATCTATAAAGACGAGGTTTCCGATGGCTGGCCACTCAAAATGGGCGAATATTCAGCACCGCAAGGGGCGTCAGGATAAACTGCGTTCCAAGCTGTTTTCCAAGCTGGCCAAAGAAATCACTGTGGCCGCCAAGATGGGCGACCCGGACCCCGACAAAAACCCACGTCTGCGGATGGCTGTCAAAGAAGCCAAATCCAGCTCTGTACCAAAGGACGTGATCGACCGCGCGATTAAGAAATCTCAAGGCGGCGACGCTGAGAACTATGATGAAATCCGGTATGAAGGCTACGGCCCAGGCGGCGTAGCTGTAATCGTTGAAACGATGACGGATAACCGCAACCGGACTGCATCAACGGTACGTTCAACATTCTCAAAGAATGGCGGCAACCTTGGCGAAACCGGTTCAGTTGGCTTCATGTTCGACCGTATGGGCGAAGTCGTCTACCCAGCGTCTGTCGGCGATGCTGACACAGTGATGATGGCCGCGATCGAGGCTGGTGCAGACGACGTGCAAAGCGACGAAGAAAACCACGTTATTTATTGCGCGGACACTGACCTAAATGACGTGTCGACCGCGTTAGAGGCTGAACTTGGTGAATCCGAATCCACTAAACTGATTTGGAAGCCTAACATGACCACAGAGGTCGATGCCGAAGGTCTGACCAAGTTGATGAAGCTGCTGGACACGCTTGAAGAAGACGATGACGTGCAGCGCGTTACGGCGAATTTTGAAGCCTCTGATGAGGTTATGGCTGCATTCGCAGAAGAGTAACTTCTGTAAAAAGCACCTGTCGATTACGCCCCGTTGGGTACGCAATTTCCAAATTGGAATTGACGCACCTGGCGGGGTTTATTTTTTGGCGGGTGTAATAACACCTTGCTCAGTGACAATCAGGTCAAGCGGCTGATCGGTAGGTTCAAGCGGTAGTGACTTGTCTTCTTGCGCCGCATAAGCAAATCCAATCGCCATTGTTGGCTGTACAGAGCGTAGATGTTCCAGCGTGCGGTCGTAGAAACCGCCACCATAGCCTAACCTGCCCCCCCGTCGGTCGAACGCCACCAAGGGCACGATCACAATCTCGGGTGTCATCCATTCGCCTTTTTCGGGGATCGAAGCACCAAAAGCACCGGCCACCATTGCGCAGTCAGGTTCCCACAGTCGGAACTTCAGCGGTTGTGCCTCTGCGATGATCACAGGCATGCCAACGGGACCATGGGCTGCCGCCTCGGCCAAAGCAGGCAACGGGTTTATCTCTGTTCGGATCGGGCTGTAGCCTGCAATCGGCACACCACGATACCCGGCCAGTACTTCGCTTAAGTACCCGGAGGCAGCCACAGCGCCCTCATGTGCCGCCTTACGACGCACAAAGGCAGCTTTGCGAGCAGCGGATTTGTCGATCATAGCAACCACATGGCAGCAAGCCCGAGGAAGGCAAAGAACCCAACAACATCTGTTACGGTCGTCACAAACGCCCCAGAGGCAAGCGCAGGGTCGATGCCAAAGCGTTCCAGAGTCACAGGAATAACCGTTCCGGCGAGTCCAGCAACGACCATGTTGATCACCATCGCAACTGCAATTACGACGCCAAGCATCGGCGATCCGAACCAGAGCACCCCGACAATCCCCATCACTATGGCAAAGATCAAACCATTGATCAGACCAACCAAGATTTCGCGTCTGATAACCCGCCAAACGTTTGCCGTGGTCAAATCGCGTGTCGCTATGGCGCGCACGGCGACCGTCAACGACTGTGTTCCCGCATTACCGCCCATCGATGCAACGATCGGCATAAGGACAGCGAGAGCCACGAGCCCCGCAATTGTATCTTCAAACAGCGAAATCACGAGCGAAGCAAAGATGGCAGTGACAAGGTTCACAGCAAGCCACGGAAACCGTCGCTTTGTCGTGTCAATTACTCGGTCGGACAAGGACCCTTCGCCAACACCCGCCAAACGTAGGATGTCTTCGTGGGCTTCTTCTTCCAGAAACGCCATGGCGTCATCAATCGTAATCACACCGACAATACGGTCGTCATCGTCAACGACCGGGGCGGTGATCATGTGATAGTGGTTGATCGCTTGCGCGACTTCTTCGACATCTTGGGTGACGTGGAAGGTACGGAATGTGTCTTCGGTTAGGTCCGATAGCGGCGTGTCACGTGGATTGCTTAGGATACGCCCAAGCGTGACATATCCGGTTGCCTTAAGCCGCGGATCGACAAGGATAACGTGATAAAACTGATCGGGAAGCACGACATCAGAACGCAAAAAATCAATCGCATCACCGACGGTCCAATGCTCTGGCGCACGCACCAGTTCGGACTGCATGTGGCGACCAGCTGATTCTTCTGGATAGGACAGCGCCTGTTCAACAACGACCCGGTCACCCGCGTCCAACGCGCCAAGAACGGCTTCTTGCTGGTCATCGTCCAGATATTCGACCAGATCGACGACATCGTCGCTTTCCAATTCGCGAACAGCCTCGGCCAAATCGGCAGGGGCAAGCTGTTCGATGATTTCTTCGCGCAGGCTTTCGTTCAATTCAGACAGGGTGTCCCCGTCCATCCCGCCTTTCCAGACCGAGATAAGATCGCGGCGATCACGGCCATCGATTTGTTCTATCAGATGCGCAATATCGGCGGGGTGAAGCGGATCAAGCAGCGTATCAATCGCGGTAGCGTCTTCGGCTGCAACTGCGTCCAGCACCTCAGCAATAAGCCGATCGGTGATGCCAAATGCTTCGTCTTCGTTGATTTCTAGTTGCTCTGCCATGACCTGCCCTCGCTACCTCCTGCAACATAGCCAATCACGACCTGCTGGCAACGCCATTCAGCGATTTACCCCGCCGTAGCCGCCCCATATGATCAGGCTATGACAAAGCAACTTCTTCTTGGCCAAACGCTTGGCTTTTCAGGCAATCCTTTGATTGGGGATTGGAATGACGCCGTACAGCTCGATAGCGCAGGTGCTGTGCTGATCGAGGGCAAACAAATTAGCGCAGTTGGTTCGGCCGCCGCCCTGCGCGCTGCGCATCCGGACGCAAAAGTTACCGATTACGGCGATGCGCTGATCAGCGCAGGCTTTGTCGATGCCCATATGCATTACCCGCAAACCGGCATCATCGCGAGCTGGGGAAAACAGCTGATCGACTGGCTGAATACCTACACTTTCCCCGAAGAAGCCCGTTTCAGCGACCCCAGGTGTGCAACCGAAGTCGCGGAACGTACGCTCGACCTTGCGCTTGACCACGGCACCACCACGCTCACCAGTTTTTGTACGATCCATCCTCCAAGTGTTGATGCGTTTTTCGGCGCTGCCGCTGATCGCGATATGGCCGTGATTGCGGGTAAAACCTGCATGGACCGCAATGCACCTGACAATCTGCAAGACACCGCGCAATCGGCCTATGATGACAGTAAGGCATTGCTTGAAAAGTGGCATGGCAAAGGGCGGGCCAGCTATGCGATTACACCACGGTTTTCACCGACATCGACGCCAGAACAATTGGCGGCCCTTGGTGCGCTCTGGTCCGAACACCCCGATTGCCTCATGCAGACCCACCTGAGTGAACAACTCCCCGAGATTGCTTGGGTGCGTGACCTGTTCCCCGATTCCCGTGACTATCTGGATACTTACGAGGCATTCGGACTGTTAGGCGCTAAGGGCCTGTATGGCCATGCCATCCACCTAGAACAGCGCGAGATTGACCGACTGAACGAAGTCGGTGCCGCAGTCGTGCACTGCCCGACGTCCAATACGTTCATCGGATCAGGACTATTTGATCTGATGGGGTTGGCAAAGACTGGGCTGTCAATCGGGCTTGCCACTGACACCGGCGGTGGATCGTCGTTTTCGATGCTGCGCACCATGGCTGCTGCTTATGAGATCGGCCAGTTGCGCGGCACGGCATTGCACCCTGCGCAACTGATGTGGCTTGCGACTGAAGGGTCTGCAAAGTCGCTGCACATGTCTGGGCAAATTGGTCATCTGGGCGCGGGTGCGATGGCGGACATTACTGTGCTTGACCTTGGTTCAACGCCCGCGATTTCGCAGCGTTCAGTCCGAGCGGCCGACATTTGGGACGCGCTATTCCCAACGATCATGATGGGCGATGACCGCGCAATCAAAGACGTGTGGATTGCAGGTCAAAGGCGACAGGCTTAATTCACCAGTCGCTGCGCCAAGTCGTTCTGTCTGCGAATGGTCGCGCCCAGGTCGAACGTTGCCAATTGTCCATCCGCAACAATCTGACGCCCCTCGACAAACAAGTCGCGTACTTTCTGAGGTCCGGCCAGCACCATTGCAGCAGGATCCCACGACCCTGCGTTTTCAACGGTCTGCGCATCCCACAGAGCAATATCCGCGCGTTTGCCAACTGCGATCTGACCGCAGTCGTCACGCCCTAAAACCTGTGCACCACCACGTGTCGCGATTTCTAATGCCTCGCGGGCCGACATAGCATCCGCCCCATTTTTGACGCGCTGCAAAAGCATCGTTTGACGTGCTTCGCCAATCAGGTTGCCGATATCGTTGCTTGCCGATCCATCGACGCCTAGCCCGACATTCACACCAGCGTCACGCATTTCGCGTATAGGCGCGATGCCGGAACCAAGCCGGCAGTTGGAACAGGGACAATGTGCAACACCTGTCTGCGACCGCGCGAACAGATCAATTTCTTGACCATCCAGTTTCACGCAATGCGCATGCCAGACATCATCACCTGTCCAACCCAAATCTTCAGCGTATTGACCAGGTCGGCAGCCGAATTTCTTAAGAGAATAGGCAATATCTTCATCATTCTCGGCCAGATGGGTATGCATCATCACGCCCTTATCGCGGGCAAGAATAGCAGCATCGCGCATCAGATCACGCGATACGGAAAACGGACTGCATGGGGCCACGCCGACACGCACCATCGCGCCCGGGTTTGGATCGTGGAACGCATCAATAACGCGAATGCTGTCTTCTAGGATTGCCCGCTCATTTTCGACAAGAGCATCAGGCGGCAAGCCACCGTCGCTTTCGCCAATGCTCATCGCACCGCGCGTGGCATGAAAACGCAAGCCAACCTCTTGGGCGGCGGCAATTGTATCATCCAACCGCGATCCGTTTGGATAAAGGTACAAATGGTCCGACGTCAGCGTACAGCCCGATAGCGCCAATTCAGCCAACCCGACTTGGGCAGAGATGAACATTTCTTCCGGGCCAAAGCGGGCCCAGATGGGATAGAGGCGTTGCAGCCAGCCAAACAGCAGCGCGTCTTGCGCACCCGGCACAGCACGGGTCAGTGTTTGATATAGATGGTGGTGCGTATTCACGAGGCCCGGCGTCACAATGCGACCATTTGCATTAACCGCGGCACCCTGCGTCTCAAGCCCCTGCCCGACGGCCGCGATGACGCCATTACGGATCAGAATATCCGCGCCTTTCAATTCACGGCGCGCGTCGTCCATCGTCAGAACGATATCAGCATTTTTGATGAGCGTCTCAGCCATTCAGGCTCTCTTGCAGGATCGCCATAGCTTCGGCGTGGATATCTGGGTTCGCTGCTGCCAGCGCACGACCACCATGGTGTGCAGGTCCGCCATCCCAATCAGTCACAATACCACCAGCCGCTTGGATGACGGAAATTGGGGCCTGAATATCATAAGCATTCAACCCTGCCTCGATAACAAGGTCGACCTGTCCTGCAGCCAGCAACGCATAGGCATAGCAGTCCATACCGTAGCGGGTCAGTTTCGCCTGACGGGCGACAGCATGAAAGGCGCGTCCTTCGTCGGCGGTGCCCACCTCTGGGAAAGTCGTCAGTACCGTTGCATCAGATAATTTGCTTTGCGCGATACATTGCAACGGATGCGCACCCATCGGTCCGGTTACTTCGGCCCTGCCAAAGCCACCTACAAACCGTTCACCGATGTAAGGTTGATCGATCAGGCCAAACAACGGGCCAGTTTCATCTGCAACTGAAATCAGAACGCCCCATGTGGGGGTGCCGCTAATATAGCCACGCGTGCCGTCGATTGGGTCAAGTACCCAAGTCAATCCAGATGTGCCGGGAGTCTCGCCGAACTCTTCACCCAAGATACCGTCATTGGGCCGTTCAACAGCGAGCAGTTTGCGCATTGCCTGTTCGGCTGCGCGATCCGCAATTGTGACCGGATCAAAGGCCTGATCACCCTTGTCGTCTGCAACCAATGCGAATGTACGAAAATGCAGCAGGGTTTCTGGCCGTGCTGCATCCGCAAGTAGATTTGCCACGCGGATCAACTCCGCCTGAAGGGTCGTATCCAATGGCATATGCTTTTCCCGACTGCGCTACGTTACCTAATGCGGTAACGTGCGGCAGTCGTGATGGTCAAGGCCGCTTAAGCAGCTTCGCTAAGAACGCGTGCCAAATCAAATAGGCGGCGACGCTGGTTCTCTGGGATCGCATAGTATGAACGCAGAAGCTCAAGTGCTTCTTTGTCTGTCAGGATATCGCCAGGCATATTGCTGTTTGCGCTGTCGGTCTGTGCCTGATCATCCAGTCCTTCGAAGAAGAAAGAAACTGGCACGTCCAACACCTTAGCAATATCCCAAAGGCGGGACGCGCTAACGCGGTTCATGCCGGTTTCATACTTCTGAATTTGCTGGAACTTAATTCCAACGTTTTCGGCCAACTGCTGTTGGGTCGTTCCGTTCATCCAACGGCGATGACGAATTCGTTTGCCCACGTGTACATCGACTGGGTGTTTCATTTATCGTATCCTTAGTTCAATTTTCTTGCGGCTATATTATTTCCGCTCCCCGATAGGCGACGCACGTATAGCCTGACTAAAGCCACATACGATGCCGTGCAGATGGAATGCACGTGTCGTGAAGAACACGCAACGGTTGCAGCGCCCTACCTTACCTTAAGGACAGGTTAGCACGCGTTCATTGTCGATCAAACGGTAAAAAAACGAGCAAATTGTAAAGATTGGTGAGTTTTCGCATAAGAAAACACGAAACATTCTACTGCGATTCGGGGTCACATGCGCGCTTTTCAGGTCACTTCTCACACTCAACCGCCATCAATGGCAGACGTTGAGACGCCAAAACCTCAGGCCGGAGAGGTGCTTTTGGACATCGCAGCTTGCGGTTTAAACTTTGCAGATCTGCTGATGTCGAAGGGTACATATCAGGACACCCCCGCCCTTCCTTTTACATTGGGCATGGAAGTATGCGGTACAGTTGTCGCGCAAGGGCCGGGCGTTTCAGAACCTGCTGTTGGCACGCGCGTCGCCGTTTTCGGAGGCAAAGGCGGGCTTGCCGAACAGGGTGTTTTCCCCGCCGATCGCTGCACAACCGTGCCCGATGGAATGCCAGCCGAAGCAGCCGCCGGGTTCATGGTGGCATATGGAACATCACATCTTGCGTTAAAGCGCCGGGCAAATTTGCAGCCGGGTGAAACGCTTTTGGTGCTTGGCGCCGCAGGCGGCGTGGGCCTGACCGCTGTCGAAGTCGGCAAAGCAATGGGCGCCCGCGTTATTGCTGTTGCGCGCGGGGCTGAAAAGCTCGCTGTCGCAAAAGAGGCCGGTGCCGACCATCTGATCGATTGCGATACTGATGATGTTAAGGCCGTTGTGAAATCGCTGGGCGGCGCTGATGTCGTTTATGATCCGGTCGGAGGCGAGTTGTTCAAAGCCGCCCTTGGCGCATGTAATCGCGAGGCCCGCATCCTTGCGATTGGATTTGCGAGCGGTGACGTCCCGCCAGTTCCTGCCAACATACTGCTTGTCAAAAACGTTAGTGTGATCGGGTTCTATTGGGGCGGCTATCTGACGTTTAATCCAAAGGCACTGACTGACAGTTTGGCAGAGCTTATGGAATGGTACACCACGGGCCGCCTGCAGCCCCATATCAGCCACGTCATGCCCTTGGACAAAGCACCAGAGGCATTGGACCTGCTGCGCACCCGCAAATCGACCGGAAAGGTCGTCGTCACGCCATAACGGGCGCTTTGAGCGTATAAAAACCATCACGGACAAACTTTGCCAAATCTCGAACGACTGGCCCCTGATCAAGGTTCGCTTGATAAAGGTTCACGTTCATTTCGCGCAAACTGGGTAGCTGACCACCGTGTTCGATCCGTTCGAGATGACGGGGCTCTGTGCCCTCTAGCATCGTATGTACAGCAAGGTCTGCGCTGACCGTTGCCTCGATGGTGCGGCTAAAGTTGCTTTCCACCGCCATCTCCCATGGGATGCCGACCTCATCCAGGCGACGTTGCACGAACTGACGGAAGATACAGCTTTCCTCATAGGCCAGTCGAAGGGGTCGTTTTTTCCAAGCCTGCCCCTTTGGCGCACCAACCCAAATCAGCGGAATTTTAGTGAGCGTTTCACCGCCCTCTCCCACCGAATCTTCGGTTGTTAGGATAATATCAATCGCACCGCGCCGAAAATCTTCGACCAATCCACGCGTGAACGAAGAAACGAGATGCACACGAACACGCGGATATGCGGCCGCAAACCGTTGAAGAACTACAGGAATCACTGGGTAAACAATGTCGTGCGGAACACCCAGCGTAACTTCGCCTTCATAATCAGGCGCTGTCAGTTTGCCGTAGGCTTCGTCATTTAACTCTAACATTCGGCGTGCATAGCTAAGCAGCAATTCCCCCTGAGAGGTCAGACTGATGCTGCGCGAGGACCGGTCAAACAATCCAACGCCCAACGATTCTTCGAGCCGCTTAAGCTGCATCGAAACGGCGGATTGGGTTAAATTCAACAATCCTGCTGCCCGCGTGACTCCACCCGTGTCAGCAACAGCAACAAATGATCGCAGTGCAGTTGTGTCTAGATTTCGCGCCATATCAATATTCCTGATATATCATAACTCAAACATTCATTTTGATTATGGATGATCGAAGACTATTCATCAAGCATTGAAATGCAAAACAGTGGACTCATCACGAAAGGACAGGTCATGAACAGTTCAATTCAACATACTATACTTCGCAGACCGCGTCGTCGGATCAGCATCTTTTCACGTCTATTAGGGCTTGCTGGGGTGGCCCGGCAGCGTCGTCGGCTCAAAGCCCTAGACGACCACATGCTGCGCGATATTGGTGTCAGCAGAAGCCAAGCAGAAAGGGAAGCACACAAAGCACCGTGGGATGTTCCCGACCACTGGACCCAATAAACCACAAATTTGTGCGAAAACGGTGTCGTTGATGCGCTAGGACCTTGAAAAATTGGCAGTAGCTGCCAATATCGACAGCAAGGGTTCCAACTGTCGGAACCACGATATTATTTGGAGGTCACAATGGCACAATACGATTGGGCAGACACAGGCGCCGGCGCACGCACGAGTGCGATCGACGAGGGTCTGCGCGCCCATATGAACAAAGTCTACGCAACCATGTCTATCGGCATGGTCATCACAGCTCTGGCTGCTTGGGCTATTGCTGGGCTGGCCGTGACGTCAGACCCGACAGGTGCTCAGGTTGCACTGCGTGAAGGTCAATACCTGACCGAGCTGGGTCGGCTGATTTACACAACTCCGCTACGCTATGTCATCATGTTTGCACCGCTGGCATTCGTCTTTGGCCTTAGCGCGATGATCAACCGTATGTCTGCTGCAACAGCGCAGCTTGTGTTCTACACGTTCGCAGCTGTGATGGGCCTTTCGCTCAGCTCGATCTTCCTTGTCTACACAGGCGCATCAATCGTTCAGATCTTCTTGATCACAGCGATTGCTTTCGCGAGCCTTTCTTTGTGGGGCTACACCACTAAGAAAGACCTGTCCGGCTGGGGCACATTCCTGATCATGGGCGTCGTTGGTCTGATCGTTGCGTCTATCGTCAACATCTTCCTGCAGTCACCTGCGATCATGTTCGCGATCTCTGGCATTGGTGTGCTGATCTTTGCTGGTCTAACAGCTTATGACACGCAGAAGATTAAAACTGACTACATCGCGCACGCGGCTCACGGCGACAGCGAATGGTTGGCGAAATCTGCAATCATGGGTGCGCTGAACCTGTACCTTGATTTCATCAACATGTTCATCTTCTTGCTGCAGTTGTTCGGCAACCGCGAGTAAGCCAGATAGCATAGCAAACACAAAAGGCCGGCGGAAACGCTGGCCTTTTTTCGTTTATTCGCAAAGGTCTTACGATGCCCATCATCCGCGCCAACGAAGCAAAGCTAGATGAACCCGAAAAGGCACACCCGGTCTTGGGTACCTATAGTGCCCGACTAATTAGCGACAGCGGTGGCCTAACGCAGTTTGGCGCGTTCACAGAGACCCTGCCGCCCGGATCAAAATCGTCCCTCCGACACTGGCACCAGAATGAGGATGAGATGATCTATATGCTTTCGGGCACGGTCACCGTCCATGAAGGCGATAGCACTCCCCCCCTTAACCCCGGCGACGCGGCAACCTTCAAAGCAGGTGAGCAGCAGGGCCATTTCTTGGAAAACACCAGCGACGCAGATGCGACCTACCTCGTCATCGGAACGCGATCTGATAGCGATGTCGTCACCTACCCTGATCACGACCGGATACTGCGTTTTGATCGAAAGAAGGGTGAGCGGAGCCATACGACGATTGACGGCAGGCCAGCCGAATCCCCTTACGAGTGAACACATTCCTGTTCATGCTGGCCTCCAAGCCAGCCGCCAAAACTGCCGTAAACTCGACTGTTGAACCGAATCCTGCGGGATGAGAGGCTAAGCTTTTAACGTTCATAGGGATACGATGGTCGGTTACTTCACACTCATTTTGGTTTGCCAGCTGATAGGAGAACTCATCGTTGGCATGTTTGGGATTGCCATACCCGGTCCGGTGGTTGGCATGCTAATTCTCTTCAGTCTGCTTTTAATGCGGGGAAAAATACCAAAGGGATTAAGCAAAACAGCAGATGGCCTACTCCAAGCTATGTCGCTGCTTTTCGTGCCTGCTGGCGCTGGGGTCATGATGCATTTTAAACTGCTAGGAGAGGCCTTGCTGCCCCTAAGCGCCGCGCTGATAGTCAGCACATCCATGACGATCATTGTTACGGCGCTTATGATGCGCTGGCTAAACCGGGCTGGTACTGATGAATAGCATTCAGGAGACTTGGGTCTATCTTAACGCCTCACCACTTTTTCACCTGACACTCACAATGGTCGCGTTTCAGGCGGCAACTTGGCTATTCGAAAAGGGCGGACGTAATCCGCTGCTGAACCCGGTACTGGGATCCGTAATTGTGATCGTGTCAGTACTATTCGTCACCAAAACCGACTATGCGACCTACTTTGAAGGCGCACAATTCGTTCACTTTCTACTGGGTCCCGCGACTGTATCGCTCGCTATACCGCTCTATCGGCAATGGGATCGTGTACGCGGATCGGCATTCGCGATTGGCGCGAGCCTTTTAACCGGCTCACTCGTCGCGATTCTTACTGCTGTCGGTACGGCATGGGTGTTTGGGGGCTCGGAGACATTGCTTGCTTCGATCGCCCCAAAATCCGCGACCGCCCCGGTCGCCATGGCGATTTCAGAAGATTTGGGTGGCCTGCCGTCGCTTACCGCTGTGCTTGTGATTGTCTCGGGGATCTTTGGCGCGATGTTTGGACCGCTTCTTTTGAACTTGATAGGGGTAAAGGACTGGGGCGCCCGTGGGCTAGCTGTTGGCACCGCCAGCCATGGGATCGGTACAGCGCGGGCATTGCAGGTTAACGAAACAGCTGGGGCATTCTCTGGCCTTGCAATGGGGCTGAATGCCATAGCCACCGCTTTGCTTGTTCCAATCCTGTGGGGGTTATTCTTCTAGGCCCACCATGCAGAACAGCGTCTCTGCATAACCGACGTTGAAACACCCGATAAAACGAAAAAAGCCACGCTATTGCGTGGCCTTTATTCGATCCAAAGGGACGATCAATTACTTGATCTTGCCTTCTTTGTATTCGACGTGCTTACGCACAACTGGGTCGTACTTTTTGATGACCATTTTTTCGGTCATTGTACGTGCGTTCTTTTTCGTGACGTAGAAGTGCCCGGTCCCCGCAGTGGAGTTCAGGCGGATCTTGATGGTGGTAGGCTTCGCCATATCTCATCTCTCCTGGTTGCGGGCCATCATCGGCACTACGCATAAATTCATTGAAGCTGCCTTTTACGCCAGCCGTGCCCCGAGTCAACCGCAAAGACGCGGAAAGAGGGGATGAATATGCGCGGACGGCCTATAAGCCGGATCTTGTCCTTTGGGTTACCCCAAATGGATGACCATTCATCTACACCGCCTGTTACCAGACGATCTCTAGCTGCCAACCCGGACTACTCGGGCTCAAGCCTCCCTGCCTTACGGCGCGTAGTCCCTATTTGGCATTGCTCCCGGTGGGGCTTGCCGTGCCGCTTACGTTGCCGCTCGCGCGGTGGGCTCTTACCCCACCGTTTCACCTTAACCTTGGCTTTGACGAATGCGCACCATAGATGCGACCAAGGCAGTCTGTTCTCTGTGGCGCTTTCCCTAGGGTTACCCCCGCCGGGCGTTACCCGGCACCGTGCTTTTTGGAGTCCGGACTTTCCTCGGACGTTACCGCCCGCGGCCATCCAGCCATCCGCGCATAACGCAGTTAGGTGCTCGCGGCGTTCACGTCAACGGGGAAACGGCGCGCGAGATCGGTGATCATGCCAGCATCAGTTTCATCAAGGGGGCCTGTGGCCCAAGGACGGAATCGCATCCGAAACACAGATAGCAGCAAATCAGCATCATCCGTGGCCGTATACCCGAAGGCCCGCATGCGCGGTGCAAAGAACTCAGGGCTCTCTGACGCAACTTCTTCGGGCCAAACCGCAAACCCCATCCGCGCAAGCCTACGCCAGTCGAATCGCGCGCCCGGATCAATCTTGCGCCCCGGCGCCATGTCCGAATGCCCGATGACACGTTCTGGGCGAATGCCCCAGCGCGCATTGATGCCTTTCAGCAGATCGGCCAGCGCATCCATTTGCGGGGCTGCAAAGGGGCTAAAGCCGTCATTCGCGATCTCAATCCCAATTGATCTACTGTTAACGTCAGTGACCGCCCCCCAGCGCCCTGCCCCAGCATGCCAAGCACGCAGCGCCTCTGGCACCAGCGACATGACTTCGCCGTCTTCAGCAATCAGATAATGCGCGGAAACCTCATTCGCGGGATTACACAACGTCTGTCGCGCGGCATCCGCAGATTTCATAGCCGTATAGTGCAACACAACCATATCCGGCTGCGCACCGTCCCGACGAGGCCCACAATTAGGCGAATTATGTGTGGTCAGTCTCAGTTGCCGAAGGCTGCGCGGAACGGCGCAGGGTCCCAACCGCAGGCAAAGCCGTCGCCATCAGGGTCGATACCGCGACGGTCACGCTCTGGCCCACCACGCGCAAGGAAATCGCGCTGCGCGTCATCAGGTGTCGCGTAGTCTGCACAGTTACGCTGATAGCGTCCCTGCGTGGTTAGCAAAGAACGGCTATACCATTCCTGCCCTTTTACGTTTGGCGCATTTACCGCGTATTCAACGATGTTCGGCCCCGTGTTCGATGGACGGTCAGGAACAGCTGTTGGCTCGACCTGTTCGCGTGCTGCAGCCTGGGCCGCACGGCGTGCCGCGTCGCTTTCGATGGTTTCACGCCCAGCCACAGCATCAAAGTTTTGTTCGTCTGAGATGCCTGAATTGCTTGATGGAACGGCAACTGGGTTGAGCGCCGAAAGCGGTTCACCAACAACCGGCTGAGCCGGTCGTGATTGCCCAATGCCTGCATTGGCGAGTTCAGACGACGCAATCGCTTGCGTCCCTGAGACTGGCGCGGGGTCATTGCGCACAATCGTCGTCACCTTCGCAGGTGGGATGATTGATGTCTGTGGTGATGTCAGTGCGGCCTCGCGGCGCGCACGTTCCAGTTCGTAGTTAGAGTAATCATCGAATCCGACGCCACGCGCACGTTGTGCATCCGTTGTCGCGCAAGCGCCCAACGCCAGAATGCTTAGCGCAATACCATAGCTAAATTTCATCGATGATCACCTGCTACTCAACATCTTCTTTTGAAGATAATTACCACCACTTGGTCGGTTTGGCTACAAAACCTGCTGTTTGCTCTAGGCTATAGGCCACATTCAGCAGATCAGCCTCTTCCCACGGACGCCCAATCAACTGCAAACCAAGCGGCAAGCCTCTGGCATCAGTGCCTGTTGGCACAGCAATGCCGGGTAGACCAGCAAGGTTCACAGTGACGGTAAACACGTCGTTCAGATACATCTGAATCGGATCCGCGTCTGTCATCTCACCCAAACCAAACGCAGCCGAAGGCGTCGCTGGCGTCAGAATCGCATCGACACCGTCAGCAAACACATTGTCAAAGTCGCGCTTGATCAACGCACGCACGCGGCGAGCGCGGTTGTAATAGGCATCATAGAAACCAGCGGACAACACATAAGTACCGACCATAACGCGGCGCTGTACTTCGTGACCAAAGCCTTCGGCGCGGGTCTTTTCGTACATTTCAGTGATGCCATCGCCTGCGTCTAGTTTCGCGCGGTGTCCAAAACGAACGCCGTCATAGCGGGCAAGGTTTGACGATGCCTCTGCTGGGGCAATCACATAGTATGCTGGCAAAGCGTATTTCGTGTGCGGCAGGCTGATATCTTTGATCACAGCGCCCGCGTCTTTAAGCATGGCAGTGCCGTCTTCCCAAAGCTTCGCGATCTCTGCGGGCATCCCGTCCATACGGTATTCTTTGGGAATACCAATGACTTTGCCTTTGATGTCGCCAGTCAAGGCAGCCTCAAAATCGGGCACAGCCAGATCGGCGCTCGTGCTGTCTTTTGGGTCGTGGCCACACATGGCCTGCAGCATGATAGCCGCGTCGCGCACGTCTTTGGTCATTGGGCCAGCCTGATCAAGCGACGACGCAAAGGCGACAACGCCCCAACGAGACACGCGGCCATAAGTTGGCTTCAAACCAGTAATACCAGTGAAGGCGGCAGGCTGACGGATTGAACCGCCCGTATCTGTACCTGTGGCCGC
Organism: Yoonia maritima; assembly: GCF_043641945.1. Taxonomy (GTDB): domain Bacteria; phylum Pseudomonadota; class Alphaproteobacteria; order Rhodobacterales; family Rhodobacteraceae; genus Yoonia; species Yoonia maritima_B. Next base: position 517,013 of record NZ_JBHZRX010000002.1, read on the forward strand.
AAGGCAAAGGTCAGCAGCAACCGCGCTTGCCGAACCACCGGATGATCCACCAGGTGTCAGCTTACGGTCATCGACTTTCCACGGATTTACGGCGTCGCCATAGACAGACGTCTCGTTTGACGAACCCATCGCGAACTCATCCATGTTCAGCTTGCCCAGCATCACTGCGCCCGCGTCGAACAATTGGCTTGTCACGGTTGATTCGTATTCAGGTTTGAACCCTTCAAGGATGCCAGAGGCCGCCTGAGAAGGCACACCTTTGGTACAAAATAGATCTTTGATACCCAGCGGAATGCCACACATTGCTGGCGCATCGCCTGCTTTGATACGTGCATCAGCTGCTGCGGCCTGTTCGGTCGCAATTTCTGGCGTCTTGTGAACAAATGCGTTCAACGCACCCGCATCTTCGATCGCTGTCAAACAAGCGGCTGTGATCTCAGCGCTGGTTGTATCACCCTTGCGCATTGCGTCACGGGCCTGCGCGATGGTCAGTTTTGTTAGATCAGTCATTATTCAACCACCTTCGGCACGGCAAAGAACCCTTCGCGGGCATCAGGAGCGTTCTTAAGAACTGCTTCTTGTTGATCGCCATCAGTAACAACATCTTCGCGACGCTTTAGGCGCTGCGGAGTGACAGATGTCATTGGCTCAACGCCTTCGACATCGACTTCATTCAGTTGCTCGATAAAGCCAAGGATCGCGCTGAATTCAGCGGCCAAAGCAGGCAGTGCATCGTCTTCCACCTTAATGCGGGCGAGTTTCGCCACGCGGCGGGCGGTTTCTGTGTCAATCGACATGGAACGCGTCTCCGGTAAATCTTTCACCCGCGTTTACCGCTACAAACTGCGGGTCGCAAGCATATGGCGGCTGTAAACGTGAATCATCAACGTCAACATTGCGGCATTCAGGCAATGCCACATGAAATGGGTCCCAATTGGGAAAGCGGCGCATAAGATTTCATCAAGCGAACGCAACGCGATAGACAAACAAAGCAATGCGCCGCCAATTGCAAACCCCTCAGTGGTATCCGGCAAACGCTTTCGCAGTGCAAAGGCATAAGCAAATAACAAAATCGGAACCGTCCAATAGAAATTGGAGATCCTGACAAATGGGGTCGCATTCAGAACCGGAACGGTGATCGCGGCATAAGGTATAAACATTGCTGTCGCGAACATCGCGATGCGCCGCTTAAGCCCTAGAACATCGCGATGCACCGCAAACAGGTATACCAAGATAAACACACCAATCGGCGCGACGTCCGCAAGCGCTGCCCAAGCAGTGGCATGGGTATGAAACAGATAACTGCCAATCCCGATCAATGCCAAAATCACACAAAGCGCGCGCCCCAAAGGCTGACCGTTCGTTCGCCGCCACATCACTGCTGCGCCGATAACAAACGCGAGGTTCGTAAGCGCGTTTATCGGCTCGGACCAATAGGCCGCATCGGTGCGTTCACAATACCCGTCGATTTGCGCAAGCCAATTCACTTAACGGGTACGCGTCGTGCCGCGAAAAAATCCATCAAGAGATCCTCCGACTCCCGTGCTGCGATTCCGTCATAGACCTCTGGCTTGTGATGGCACTGCGGGTGCGAAAATACGCGCGGCCCCTGCCCGACACCGCCAGACTTCGGATCAGCCGCTCCGTAATAGAGCCGCGCGATCCGCGCGTTGCTGATCGCTGCGGCGCACATCGGGCACGGCTCTAAGGTTACATACAGGTCATATCCCGTCAGCCGCTCTTGTCCCAAGGTCGCGCAAGCCGCCCGGATCGCCAGCATCTCGGCATGGGCGGTCGGATCATTCAACTCGCGTGTGCGGTTGCCCGCTTGCGCAATCACACCTTCCGGACCCGCGATAACAGCACCCACGGGCACTTCACCACGCTCAGCGGCAGATCGTGCTTCGTCTAGAGCAATCTTCATGTAGCTACGAAAATTCATGTGAATGTGATGCCCCGACCAAGCACCCACTGGCAAGGGGCGATCAAAGCAGCTATGGGCATAGATATGACCAATGACACTCCTCAGGGCGATCGTATCGCCAAAGTCCTTTCCCGCGCAGGCGTCGCAAGTCGCCGCGAGGCCGAGCGTATGATTGCCGACGGCCGCGTGACCGTGAACGGCAAGGTAATCGACAGCCCTGCGCTGAACGTCACCGCAAGCGACAAGATCACTGCCAATGGCAAATTGGTGGGCGAACCAGAACCGCCACGCATTTGGCTGTACCACAAGCCTACAGGCCTTGTGACGACGGAACGCGACGAACGCGACCGCCCGACTGTTTTTGGTGCCCTGCCCGAAGATATGCCTCGAGTCATGTCGATTGGCCGCCTTGATTTGAATTCAGAAGGCCTGATGCTGCTGACCAACGACGGCGGTGTCAAACGCAAGCTGGAACTGCCCTCAACCGGATGGTTGCGCCGTTACCGCGTACGGATCAAAGGCAGCGCAAGCGAAGCGAAGCTAGATCAACTGCGCGCCGGCATAGAGGTTGATGGTGTCAAATACCAACCGATGATCGTTACCTTTGACCGCCAACAAGGCGCGAACGCGTGGCTGACTGTATCCATCCGCGAAGGTAAAAACCGCGAGATTCGTCGCACGATGGAAGCAATCGGCGTGACCGTGAACCGGCTGATCCGCGTCAGCTATGGTCCGTTTCAACTGGGCGAGCTAAAGGCTGGCGAAGTTGAAGAAGTAAAACAGCGCGTTGTCCGAGATCAGCTAGGCCTATCAAACAAACCAACACCAACGCGCGTTCGAAAACCGGTAAACCGGCCTAGCGCGGGGAAAAAACGGCGCAGTTGAACCCTTGTTCTGTTACTTTGCGTTGTGCATGGTAAAAGTAACAAAACTTTCTGGGGGAATTCGCTTTGGCCGACCTGCTGACGCTCGAAAACGCAACTAATTTGCTCATGCTTTGCTTTTTGCAGGCTGTTCTGGGCTTTGATAACCTTCTTTATATCTCAATCGAGAGCCAACGCGCCCCGGTAGCGCAGCAAAAATCGGTACGCACTTGGGGTATCATGATTGCTGTCGCGCTGCGCGTGGTGCTGCTGTTCACGATGATCAAGCTGATTGATGCATTGTCCGAACCCTTCTTTATCATGGACTGGGTTGGTGTGCTTGAAGGCGGCGTTAACTTTGCGACCATCGTGTTTGTCATTGGTGGTATCTTCATCATGTACACCGCGGTGAAAGAAATCGCGCACATGCTGTCGATGGATAACCTAGGCCATGACGTTCATGGAAAATCAGGAAAATCTGCTGCTCAGGTTGTCATATTGATCGTCATCATGAACCTGATCTTCTCGTTTGACTCGGTGCTTTCGGCGCTGGCGATTACGGATGTGTTCCCAATTCTTGCTTTCGCGATCATCCTTTCTGGCCTTGCGATGTTGCTGCTGGCTGATGGCGTCACGCGTTTCTTGGAAAAGAACCGTATGTACGAGGTCCTTGGCCTGTTTATCTTGCTGATCGTTGGTGTCGTTCTTTTGGGCGAAGCTGGCCCAGCCGCAGCCCACGCCGTTCACGACGACACGTTGAACATCAAGGTCTTTGGCAAGGATATCATCCCAATGTCTAAGTCTACATTCTACTTCTCTGTCGTCGTGCTGGTTGCTGTCGAAATCATCCAGTCGGGCTACAGCCGCAAACTCAGTGCACAGCGCCACGCTGAGCAGAAACACTAAGCCGGAGCAATGCAATGGCCCGCTTGTTCCTTGCTATCGCCCTTCTCGCAATCCTCGCGGTTGCTGGATTGGCGCTGCTAGGAACAGTGCAGGCGGTGGCCCTATGGGCCCAAGGAAAGGAAGAAGACCAGATGCCGCAAACATTTAAGCGGATCAGTTATATTGTTCTCGTCATTCTCATGTTTGGTATCACTTCTGGCATGTTAGGGGCCTCTTGATGGCAAAGCGATTTGGCGGAAAATATAGCCCTGACGGCACGAATAATGCACCCCGCGAGGCCGTTCTTGATATCAGAGAGGCCCGCGCAGCTAGGTCCCCTGCCCGGATTTTATATGTTCCAGCAGTTATTCTGGTTCTAACTTCAATCAACGACGGTCCGGCGACATTGGTAGCAGCGCTTGTCGGTGGCGGCGTTCTGACCCTTGCGGCTTGGCTACTCCAAGAGGGACTCGTCGCTGAGGCCGCGTATAACGCCCGCAAGGTTGCCCGCCGCCCTGCATTGCCACGCAAGATGATGGCATCACTGCTGACCGGGATCGGGGTCGCAATTGCCGCTTATACTGGCGACACCGGAGTTATCGGTTCGGTTTTATACGGTGCTGCGGCACTTGGCCTGCATGTTGCGGCATTTGGGATTGATCCGCTTGCGGACAAACGAATGGAAGGCATCGACGATTTTCAACAAGATCGCGTTGCCCGCGTCGTGGACAAGGCCGAAGCACACCTAGAAGCCATGCGCGGCCAGATCGACATTCTGAACGACCGTAAGCTGACCATGCGTGTTGCTACGTTCCAAACAGTCGCCCGCAAAATGATCCGCACTGTAGAAGAAGACCCACGCGATCTAACAGGCGCACGCAAGTTCCTTGGTGTTTATTTGCAAGGTGCCCGCGACGCGACAACCAAATTTGTCGACCTGTACCAGCGCAAAAAAGACGAAAGCGCCCGTTCAAACTATGAGGCGCTGTTGGATGATCTGCAACAAAACTTTGCCGCGCGCACGCACAAGATGATGCTGGATGACCGTAGCGACATGGATATTGAAATTAACGTATTGCGTGACCGCCTCCAACGCGAAGGCGTCAGCTTGAAACCGAAAGGAAATGACGAATGACCGAGATTACCCGCCAAAAGGCCGAAGCGGCACTTGAAGAAGTGGCGAAAGTGACAGCCGTCGTTCTGCCTGAACCAAAAGGCGAACTAGTGACGCTTGAACAAGCCGACGCACCAACCAGCGCTGAAATTACCAAACGCATCGCGGAAATTGATGTGACTGACACCAACTCTATCGTGTCGTTTGGTTCTTCGGCACAGGCTGAACTGCAAGTCATCAGCCAAGAAATGCTAGCCGGTGTTCGCAACAAAGACGTCGGCCCAGCTGGCGACAGCCTGCGCAACATCGTGACAACGATCCGCGGCTTCTCGATCTCTGAACTGGATGTACGTCGCAAGCGTAGCTGGTGGGAAAAACTATTGGGCCGCGCGGCGCCAATGGCGAAATTCGTTGCCCGTTTCGAAGATGTCCAAGGTCAGATCGACCACATCACTGATGATCTGTTGGGCCACGAACATATCCTGCTAAAAGACATCGAAAGCCTCGATGTGCTTTATGACAAAACGCTGCAATTCTATGACGAATTGGCGCTGTATATCGCTGCTGGAGAAGCCAAGATCGCTGATCTAGACGCCACAACCATCCCAGCGAAAGAAGCTGAAGTACAGGCAGCCCCAGAAGATCAGGCCGTGATGAAAGCGCAAGAACTGCGCGACATCCGTTCTGCCCGTGACGATCTGGAACGCCGTGTACACGATCTGAAACTGACACGTCAGGTGACGATGCAGTCCTTGCCATCTATCCGCTTGGTACAAGAAAACGACAAGTCTTTGGTCACGAAGATCAATTCGACCCTCGTGAACACTGTACCACTTTGGGAAACACAGCTGGCACAGGCCGTCACCATCCAGCGTTCGTCTGAGGCCGCAGAAGCCGTCCGCGATGCAAACGATCTGACCAACGAACTGTTGACCGCCAACGCCAAGAACCTGCGCCAGGCCAACCGCACCATCCGCGAAGAAATGGAACGCGGTGTGTTCGATATTGATGCCGTCAAAGAGGCCAACGCCAACCTGATCGCAACAATCAACGAAAGCTTAGAGATCGCAGACGAAGGTAAACGCAAGCGTGCGGAAGCCGAAGTTGAGATGCAGAAGATGGAAACTGAGCTGAAAGACACGCTCGCCGCTGCCAAAGCAAAGGCAACTGGCACTGGCGACGTGGTTGGCACCTCGGTCAATAGCTAAGAAAACATGGGGTTTGGGGGGAAATTGCAGTGTTTCGGCTTGCTCGTCACTTTGGCGAGTACGGCCGGATGCGTGGCATTTGCCCCGCCCCCAACTGAAACACCCCAAGAACCCAAGACAGAGGTTGTCGCCCCGCCGGTCACCCCACCACAGGTGATGGAACCGAGCGAGGCCAGCAAACAACTAGCTGTCTACTATAAGCGTCTGCAAAACGACCTTTTGACCCAAGGCCTATTGCGCGGCGACGGGGGCGGCCCCGACACCCAATTCACCGACACGCAATTGGCCCGCAATTTCGTACGTATCGCACTATTCAACGAATACCGCGACGACAGCGATTTTCGGAACGCCCACAGCACAGTTTCTAAGCTGCGCCGTTGGGATCAGTCCATTCGGATGTCAGTCGAATTCGGCAGCACGGTGCCCCATGACCAGCGTGATCAAGATAAGGCAAGCGTTCAGACATATGCTGCGCGACTATCGCGGCTGACTGGGGTGCCGATAACCTTTGATGATACCAACCCGAATTACCATGTCCTATTTCTGGGCGAAGACGACCGCCGTGCTTTCGAACCGAAACTACGCGAACTGATCCCGACCATCTCGGATGCGACAGTGCGGGCCTTTGTTAATCTTCCGCGCGATCAGCTTTGCGTTGTCATCGGGACATTTGTCCCCGGCCATTCTAGCTATACCAAAGCAATCGCCGTGATCCGCGCCGAACACCCGAACCTCATGCGTAGCGCCTGCATCCACGAAGAATTGGCGCAAGGTATGGGTCTTGCCAACGACAGCCCCGGCGCGCGCCCCTCAATCTTTAACGATGACGAAGAATTTGCGCTGCTAACAACGCATGACGAATTGCTTCTGCAAATGCTATATGATCCACGTCTCGAAACAGACATGGACCCCGCAACTGCTGCCCCCATCGCACGGCTCATCGCGCGTGACCTGATGGCACAAGGGGCAAGCTGAACTGTTATAACTACGGAGGCCACGTAAATGGGCATTTTCGATTTTCTTACCGGCGAATTCATCGACGTTATTCACTGGACCGACAACACCCGCGACACGATGGTCTGGCGGTTTGAACGTGAAGACCACGAGATCAAATACGGTGCCAAACTGACCGTTCGCGAAGGTCAGGCGGCAGTGTTCGTGCACGAAGGTCAGTTGGCAGACGTGTTTACGCCGGGTCTTTATATGCTTGAAACCAACAACATGCCCATCATGACCACCCTGCAACATTGGGATCATGGGTTTGATAGCCCGTTCAAGTCTGAAATCTACTACGTCAACACGACTCGGTTCTCTGACCTGAAATGGGGCACCAAAAACCCGATCATGCTGCGTGATCCAGAGTTTGGGCCAACACGCCTGCGTGCTTATGGCACCTATACAGTTAAGGTCAGTGATCCGGCTGTGTTCTTGCGTGAAATCGTCGGTACCGATGGCGAATTCACAATGGATGAAATCAGTTATCAAATCCGCAACATCATCGTTCAGGAATTCAGCCGCGTGATCGCATCATCCGGCATTCCCGTTCTGGATATGGCCGCCAACACTGCTGATCTGGGCAAGCTGATTGCGACTGCAATCGACGGCACCATGAAGCAATACGGCCTGTCGATCCCAGAGCTTTACATCGAAAACATCAGCCTGCCGCCTGCGGTCGAGGCTGCATTGGATAAACGCACGTCCATGGGGCTAGCTGGTGATCTGGGCAAATTCACACAGTATTCCGCAGCCGAGGCAATGACGGCTGCCGCGAACAACCCGGCTGGTGGCGGTATGGCTGCAGGTTTGGGTGCTGGAATGGGTATGGCTATGGCTGGCCAAATGGCACAACAAGGGCCTTGGGGTGCAGCGCCTGCGCCGGCAGCGGCTACACCTCCGCCACCACCACCTGTTGAACACGTATGGCACATTGCGAACGCTGGCGAAGTAACGGGGCCGTTCTCAAAGGCCGCCATGGGGCGTATGGTGACTGAAGGCACGCTTTCTCGCGACAGCATGGTCTGGACGCAAGGGCAAGATGGCTGGCTACAGGCTGGTGAAGTCATTGAACTTGCGCAGCTATTCACGATCATGCCACCACCGCCACCGGGCGCTTAACCATTAGTGCGGCACGTTTCAGTGTGCCGCATCCTTTCCCTTTTTGCGTTTGACACAAAGTGCACACATGACCGCTGAACTCGTCTCCGAAGTCGAACACCGATTTCCGTGTAATACCTGCGGGTCCGACCTGCGCTTTGATCCCGGCGAACACCAACTGGTCTGTGACCACTGCGGAAATGTTGAGCCAATCGAAGGCTCTCGCCATGTTGCTGGCGGCATCAAGGAGCTCGACTTTCGGGCCGGTCTTGATCATCGGCTGTCGAACGAAGAAATCGAAGAAGTCCGCGTGACCACCTGCCCCAACTGTGGGGCGCAAACGGAATTCGATGCTGATGTGCACGCGGCAGAATGCCCATTTTGTGCGACACCAGTTGTTACCGATACGGGCACTCATCGACATATCAAACCACGTGGTTTGCTCCCCTTTGATCTGGACGAAGGGTCCGCGCGCGGGGCGCTGACGAACTGGCTGGGTAGTCTATGGTTCGCGCCAAACGGTCTCATGGAATATGCCCGCAAGGGCCGCAAAATGAACGGTATCTACGTTCCCTACTGGACATTCGATGCCGACACCAAAAGCAGCTATCGCGGCCAACGCGGCACGCATTACTATGAAACAAAAACCGTGATGCGGGACGGCAAGCGTACCCAAGTACGCGTGCGCAAGACCCGTTGGCGGCCTGCTTCGGGGCGCGTTGCACGGTTTTTTGATGATGTGCTGGTGCTTGCCTCAAAGTCGCTGCCGAAGAAATACACCGACGGACTAGAACCATGGGATCTATCCGCGTTGGAACCTTACAAACCCGAATATCTGGCCGGGTTCCGCGCCGAAGGGTATCAGGTCGAACTCGACGCAGGGTTTCAAGAAGCCCGCGTCTATATGGACCGTATGATCCGGCGCGACGTGAAATACGACATCGGCGGTGACGAACAACGGATCAGCTCTGTCGAAACGGCTGTCAGCGACGTTACCTTTAAGCATATCTTGCTGCCTGTTTGGCTGGCTGCGTATAAATACCGGGGTAAAACCTATCGGTTTGTCGTGAATGGCCGGACTGGCCGCGTTCAAGGTGAGCGGCCCTATTCCGCTTGGAAGATCGCATTTGCAGTTTTGATCGGTCTGATCCTTGCGCTTATCGCTGGATTTGTTATCGCTAACAGCCAGTAAGTATTTCGGAGAACTGTCATGATCATCTGCTGCGGCGAAGCCCTTATTGATATGCTGCCACGCCAAACAGAAGCTGGCGAAAGCGCATTCGCACCGCATGCTGGCGGGGCGGTGTTTAACACAGCGGTCGCGCTAGGGCGGCTTGATACGCCAGTGCAGTTCTTTTCGGGGCTTTCTTCGGACCTGTTCGGGGACATCCTGCGCGATCAGTTGGCCAAATCAAACGTCGATAGCAGCCCTGCTGCAATCTCGGATCGTCCTACCACGCTGGCATTCGTCACATTGACCGACGGCCATGCGTCTTATGCGTTCTATGATGAAAACACCGCAGGACGCATGCTGTCTGTTGATGACCTACCCGCGTCCGGACCGGATGCGCTGTTCTTTGGTGGGATCAGCCTTGTCGTGGAACCATGCGGTGCTGCCTATGAGGCGTTGATGCTACGCGAGGCCCCAACGCGCGTCACAATGATCGACCCGAACATTCGCCCGGGCTTTATCACCGACGAAGAAAGCTATCGGGCCCGTTTGACCCGTATGCTGGGCGCTGCGGACATTATCAAAACCTCTGACGAAGACCTTGAGTGGATCACCGGAAACACTGATGCTCAGGCCCTCTTGGCCAGCACAGGCGCAAAGATCGTTCTGCTAACACGTGGTAGCGAAGGCGTCACAGTGGTCACCGCCACTGGCAGCTTTGACGTGCCCGCCCAAAAAGCGACTGTTGTTGATACAGTGGGCGCCGGCGATACGTTCAGCGCTGGTTTCCTTACTGAAATGGACAAGCGCGGTTTGTTGACGAAAGAAGCGATCGCCAAGGCAACCCATGACGATCTAAATGCAGCCACCGCTTTTGGTGCACGCGTTGCTGCGATTACGGTCAGCCGCGCAGGCGCAAACCCACCTTGGGCTTCGGAACTATGAGAGCATTAATCCAGCGCGTCACGCAGGCATCCGTCAGCGTTGATGGGCAAGTGATTGGTGAAATCAGCCATGGTGCACTGATCCTAATCTGCGCCATGCAGGGCGATGATGCAGCGAAATCTGCGCAGCTCGCCGCGAAGATCAGCAAGCTACGTATCTTTACTGATGACGCAGGCAAGATGAACAAATCCCTACTTGATACCGGGGGTTCCGCGCTAATCGTGAGCCAATTCACGCTAGCCGCAGATACTTCGCGTGGTAACCGTCCCGGTTTTTCAGCAGCGGCCCCACCTGCCGAGGGCAAAGCGCTATACGAACAGTTCACTGCTGATGTTGGCGCGCTTGGTATCGAAACCGCAACCGGGCAGTTCGGCGCTGACATGGCTGTCAGCCTCACGAACGACGGCCCGGTTACGATTTGGATGGACGTTTAAGCCCTTAGTTTTGCACCAACGGTTCCCAGCCCGAACAGCGCGGCTGCCATACATATCACCGAAGGCCCCACGGGCGTATCAAAGATCAACGCAAAGCGTAAACCGCCTAGCGCGGCCAATACCCCGACACCTACTGATAGCAGCGCCATGCGCTCTGGTGTGCGGGCGAACCCTCGGGCGGTTGCAGCCGGTATGATCAGCAGCGCGGTGATCAGCAACGCACCAACGACTTTGATCGCAACAGCAACCACGCCGGCCAGCAGTAGCGTAAGAACCAATTGTTCGCGGCGCGGGTTAATGCCCGCCGCATAGGCAAGGTCAGAGCTAAGGGTCGCGGTCAGCATCGCCGACCAATGCCACCACAGCACGGCTGCAACGACAGCGCTACCGCCCCATATGATCGCTAAATCAAACCGGGTCACGCTTAGAACGTCACCGAACAGATAGGCATCAAGATCAATACGTTGACCGGGGATCATCGTGACCGCCACAAGACCAAGCGCCAAAGCCCCATGCGAAAGCACACCCAGCATGGTATCAATCGCCGCCCCCTGCCCGCTAAGGCCGTGGATCAAGACCGCCATTGCCAGCGCAACAATAACCACGCCCAAGGTGATCGAGGTGCCAAACCCCAGCGCAAGCGCCACGCCCAGAACAGCCGCATGTGCCGTTGCATCGCCAAAATAGGCCATCCGCCGCCAAACGACGAAACACCCCAAAAGACCTGCGGCAATCGCCGTACCAACCCCGGCAAGGGCAGCGCGCACCAAAAAATCGTCTAACATTTATTCTGCCGCCTCGTGCTTATGGTGGTGGTGATCATGGTCGTGGTCATGCCCATGGTCGTGTTCGTGGCGATACAGCGCCAAGGCACCACCCGTACCTGTCCCGAACAATTCGCGATAGGCAGGCGCCACAGAAACGACCTCTGGGGTACCTTCACAGCAAACGTGACCGTTCAAACAGATCACCCTGTCAGACGCGCTCATCACGACATGCAATTCATGGCTTACCATCAGTACCGCACAGCCCAGATCGCGGCGCACGGATTCGATCTGGCGATAAAACGATGCAGATCCCGGCTGATCCAAGCCCTGTGTCGCCTCGTCCAGCATGAGCACATCAGGTTTGCCCAAAATTGCGCGCGCCAACAGTACACGCTGGAACTGTCCGCCAGATAATTGCGACATCTGCCGTTGGCCAACGCCCGGCACGCCTGCTGTTTCGAGCGCAGCTGCTGCATCTTTTGCGGCTACGCGATGCGGCAGGTTCAGAAAACGCTCCACCGTAATCGGCAACGTCGGATCAATATGGAGCTTTTGCGGCACATAGCCAACGCGCAAACCGGGCTTGCGTGTCACGCTGCCCTTTTGTGGTTTCAGCGCACCGATCAACAGCCGCAACATCGTTGATTTTCCGGACCCGTTGGGACCAACAATCGTGACGATTTCTCCGGGTTCAAGCGACAGGCTCACGCCCTGAAGCACCCGCTGCCCGCCATGTGAAAAGTCGATATTCTTTGCCGATATCAGGCTCATGCGGTCGCACCTTTGGCTTGGCAGGCAGGGCATAGGCCTTCGGCTTCGATGACTGTCTGTTCTAAAAGAAAGCCACTGTCGGCAGCAGCCTGCTGCAAAGCAAGGTTCGCGGCCTGCGCTTCGGCCACGAGGCCACATTCACGACAAATCATGAATGCCGGATCGTGCGACGCGCCGGGGTGCGTGCAGGCGATAAACGCGTTCAAACGTTCTATCCGGTGCACAAAACCCTGTTCGACCAAGAACCCTAACGCGCGGTACGCCACCGGCGGCTTGGACCCCAACCCTTCAGCATCAAGCCGTGCCAACACGTCATAGGCCCCCATCGCAGCGTGGCTTTCCAACAAAATTTCCAGCACGCGGCGACGCACAGGGGTTAGCTGCGCTTTGCTTTCTTCACAGCTACGCTCGGCACATTCGAGCGCGGCCGCGACACAACTATTGTGATCGTGATTGGCAAAACCAAGCGTATCAGAGGGCATATATTTAACCTTGTGATGTTATAACATACACCCTATAGCCTTGCCGTCATCAAAGGACAAGGACCGAATTATGATTCGCACATGCACTGCGCTCTGCCTTCTTCCACTCTCGGCGATCGCCGAAACGCCGCAAGTTATGACCGACATCGCGCCTATTCATAGCCTGACTGCGCAGGTCATGGGCGAGCTTGGCACGCCTGACCTTTTACTTCCGCCTAGCGCTGATCCACATGATTTTTCTTTGCGGCCCAGCGATGCTGGCCGTCTTGCAAATGCTGATTTGGTAATCTGGGTCGGTGAGGGTCTTACCCCTTGGTTAGAGGAACCACTGACGACACTGGCCCCCAATGCAGTAATGCGTGAATTGCTTGCGACAGAGGGCTGGGAACAACTAGCTCCGCGTGATGTTGAAGAACATAGCGATGACCACGACGAGCATGACGAGCATGACGAGCATGACGAGCATGACGAGCATGACGAGCATGACGAGCATGACGAGCATGACGAGCATGATCACCACGACCACGGCGATGTCGACCCTCATGCGTGGCTTGACCCAACGATTGCTGCCAATTGGGTCGCGGTTATTGCGGCCGACCTGAGCGCTGCGGACCCCGAAAATGCGGACACCTATGCCGCCAATGCAGAATCCGCCATCGCACGTCTAACCGCGCTTGATACCCAAATCAAAAGCACGCTTAGCCAAGTCCCAGCGACGGGGTACTTGCTTCCTCATGACGGCTATCACTATTTCGAACATCGCTATGGGCTAGAGGCGACTGCCATGATCGCAGGCATCGACGCGCGCGCACCAGGGCCAGCAAAAGTTGCGGAATTGCGCGACCTCGTTGCCGCAGGCAACGTTCATTGCGTCTTTAGTGACAATGAAATTAGTCCGCGCACAACCGCGCTTATAACTGAACAATCGAATGCAAAGACGCAAACGCTTGACGGGATCGGAATGACTTTGACGCCCGGGCCGGAATTGTACGAGGCACTTTTGTCGGGCCTTGCCACCGCGTTCAGCGACTGCCTATCCTAAACCAACCCTTCGGCGCGCAACCAATCTGGGATCGCGCCGATATGGGGCAACACGACATCCGCTCGCGGCGCGAGCTCTTCTTGTGGCGCGGGGCCAGTCAAAACGCCAATCGTTAACATCCCCGCTGCACGCCCAGCGTCCAGATCATGGGTACTATCGCCGACCATAGCACATTCTGCCGCGCCTAACCCTGTCTGGGCACAAAACGCGTGCAACTGCCCCGGCTCTGGCTTTGCGCCATGGCCACTGTCATATCCTGCAATGAAATCAAAATGGGACCGCACCCCGGCACGTTCGAGGTGACGCAACGCCGGGGCTTCGGCATCGTTAGTCGCAATGCCAAGAACCAAATTCATCTCTGCCAATGAGGTAAAATAATCCACGAGTGGCACCGCCTCTTGCTGTTCGACCAGTGCAGCACCAGCGTTCATGCGCGATAACAAATCAGCCTTAGATACATCGCCCAGCACCGTCAGAATATGGTCAGCGACGACATCAACGGTCGACGCGATGACAACACTTCCCGGAAAGAAACGGTTGGCCGAAGCGTCATATCCCAAGACCTCTGTCAACGCATCGAACTGGGCCTGATCGTCACCCGTTTCGGCCTCTAACATCTGGCGGGTCCACGCGCCCCATGTCGCATTGAAGTCGAACAATGTGCCGTCTTTATCGAAAATGATGCCCTTGATCACGTCGCCACCCTTTTTATGTTGCGGCGTCAGACGACCCCGGCAGACAAGTCATGTCAATTAAGTATCCGGTACTTAGGTCCAGTGAACCGCCTCTGCCCCCGGCAGTGCGTATCGCGCGCGCAGCGGCTTGTCATATGCCAGATCCACCGTGTCGCAGAACGCAACAACCCATGCATCGTCCATCGTAATGAATTCAAGCACCGATGACAGAAACGCAGGGTCCGTCGCCTTTGCACGCAGGTCATCAGCCGACCCGCCGGTCGCGCCTAAAAATACAGGACAAAGTTCATCATTGCCGACCAACCACGCCAAAGCCTGCAGCGCGATTACCTGTGCTTGTTCTTGATCCATGAGTGGTCCTTAAGCTTTCAGAAACTGTTTTTTAACTAATGTCATTCAACTTGTCCGAATGAAATGGGGGAAACCCCGTGGAGGATAGCAGAATGCCCGGACGTATATTAATCGTCGATACCGTCGCCACCAATCGGATCGTCATGAAGGTTAAAATGCTGGCGGCGCAATTTCGGGTGGATGTCTGCGCTAACCGTAAAGAGGCTGAATCCTGCATTCGAGAAAACCGTCCTGATCTGATCCTTGTCAGCCTTGGTGAACCAGCGACAGAACTGCATGATTTTTGCAAATCACTGCGGGCATCGCCCAGCACACAAAGCGTCGCAATCATCGCCATGGGCGTTGCAGAGACCGCAACTGCAAGATTTGCAGCACTTGACGCAGGCGCAGATGATGTCCTGCCACGGCCAACGAATGACGCGTTGCTGCTCGCCCGCATCCGCAGCCTGTTGAGGGTTCATAGCACGCATCAGGAACTGCAACTGCGCGATGGCACCCGCAGTGCACTTGGCTTCGAAGAGCCAGCCACCACATTTGAAACCGCCGCCCATGTGGCCTTGCTGTCTGCTGCGGGCTCGCCAGATAGTGCGTTGCTTGCGTCTTTGACGCATGGTCTTGGTCATATTGTGCGCTCTCTTGATCCAGACACCGTTCTACGCACAGAGCGCCTGACGCCGACGCCTGATCTTTTTGTCGTTGATGCAAGTGACCCTGACTTTTTGGAATCCCGGTTCTTTGGGCTTGTGTCGGACCTGCGCGCACGTGCCGAGACACGGCAATCAACGCAGCTCATTGTTGTCCCGAAAAGTGCGGATGAAATGGCCGCGATGTTCTTGGATCTTGGCGCAGACGATGTGATTCCTGCCGATGCATCGCCAAAAGAGATCGCATTGCGAGCAAAATCGCTTATTCAGCGAAAACGGCTACATGACAGGCTACGCGATACTGTCCGTGATGGGCTTCAGGCCGCGGTGACTGACCCGCTGACTGGGCTATTCAACCGGCGCTATGTCGATCCACATCTGGCACGCATGGCAGATCAAACGCAAATCTCTGGCGATGCGATGGCAGTGATGATGGTTGATATCGATCACTTTAAGATGATCAACGACACCTATGGCCATGCTGCAGGAGACAAGGTGTTAAAGCAGCTGTCAAAGCGGCTTCAGGAAAATGTTCGCGCCGTTGATCTTGTCGCCCGCGTCGGAGGAGAAGAATTCCTAATCGCCCTGCCCGGCACGACAGCCGCCCAAGCGCAGTCAACAGCCAACAGGTTACGGCAATTGGTTAACAGCACACCGTTTAACATAGGCGGAGCGCATCCCCCGCTTTCTGTCACGATCTCGGTCGGCGTTGCGCTCAGCCCAACAGATGCACAGCAAGAATGCCGCCCAAGTGCGATCTGCAAGGAGGCTGACGCCGCGCTTTATGCTGCGAAATCAGCCGGGCGTGACCAAGTCGCGATGGCGAACTCAGTCGCGTGACTTGCGGTCACGGCGTTCGCGAACACGCGAAAGCTCTGCGACCAGCCGGTCAGCAAATGCGTTCCGTTCCTCAACCGACATTGTGGCGAAATGGTTGATTAGGACCTCTTGGGCGTTGTGTTGTAACTGGTCAGTGTGCTTACTTTGTTCAACCAAAAGCGCACGCAGCGCATCAGGTTCGAACGGATCGGCACGCACCGTTGCAACCATTTGTGAGATTTGACCGCGCAGATCATAATCCGCCATCGGACGTGTACGCCGCAGAGCGATTGCAACATGACGGCGGTCTTCGGGCGCCAATGCACGTGAAATCGGTCCAAGGCCCAAATCAAAGCTGCGCGGCGGACCATCGCCCATACGCCCAGATGCAAATGACCCTACAACCAGACCAGCAACGGCAAGGTTCAGCGCCAAAGATGCAACCAGCACGATACGCATGGTGCGCCCGGACTTTCCTTGTTCATCAGCCATCATTTAGATCTCCTGTCGCGAAGATCGTGTCTTCACTAAAAATACTCACGCTGACCTCATCACCGAAATAGGTCGCCGTGTAATCCTGAATTGAGGCAGGCGGCGCAACACCAATCCACACCCCGGCACAGGTTGCAGTCACCAGCCCGCTGACTGCAGGCCATCCGCCAAGCAGGTCCAGCAAACGCTTACCAAGACTTAAAGGAGGCGCAGTATTCATCTGCGGCGTAGGCGGCACAGCCCCGGCCAACACCCGCGCCATCAGATCATCAGACGGGGTCGGCGCAACGGTACGAACCTGCGCGAAAATGTCTTCCAGCATGTCATCATTATGATCAGTCATCATCATACCCCAGTTCAGCCTTCCGCCCCGCCATAATATCGGCCAAGGCCCGTTTCCCACGCGCGGTCAAACTTTCAACCGAGCGTACGCTAATGTCCATAATCTGCGCGATTTCGGGGTTGGACAGCCCCTCTAGATGCCGTAGCGCAACAGCCTGTGCCTGCCGTTCTGGCAAGGCGGCCAGCGCATCCGACAAAGCCTGCATACGTGCCTTTGTCTGTATTTGTTCCGCGACACTTGGTGTGCCATCTGTTGGTTCCGCGACTTGGTCTAACGACACCCCGCCCCGGCGTTTGCGCAAAACATCCGTACAAAGGTTCGCCGTGACCCGGTACAGCCAAGTGCTGACCTGCGCCTCGCCTTGGCGCCATTCGGTGGCCTGTTTCCACAATCGGATCATGGATTCTTGGGCTACGTCTTCGGCCTCTGCCGTATTTGCCAACATCCTTGTTGCCTGCGCCAACACCCGTGGCAAAAGACGGACAGTCAACGCGCGCGCAGCTTCTGCATCGCCATTGGCGAATGCAATCAGCAGCGCCTCGTCTGGGGCGCCCGCGTAGGGGTCTGGCATGGCGTTCATTAATTCTGGTGCTACCGATATTCTGAAAGCTTAGCAAATGGCAGGGGCGCAATGCTCCCCTGCCATTGGCCATGTTAGTGTTTGCCACGTGGTCCATGTCCGTCACCACGCCCACCGTCACGGCCTCGCTCGTGACGACCACCTGCTCGGTCTTGCATGCGATCTTGAACTGCCGCGAATTCTTCTTCGCTTAGAACGCCATCTTTGTCGGCGTCCATACGTTCGAACATGCGTTCAAAACGGGCACCGCCACGCGGTTTCATTTCGTCCATCTGCAAAATGCCGTCTTCATTTGTGTCCATACGCGTGATCATGCGTGCGACACGTTCTTCAGCGTTTGCAGTGTGCTGCGCGACCAGTTCTTCGGCACTTAGGGCACCGTCGCCATCTGTGTCCGCATCAGCAAAGCGTGCGTTACCGCGTGCTTCCATTTCAGCCATTGTCAGTGCGCCATCGCTATCCGTATCAAGCGTTGCAAAGTCGGGGCGCTCAGGCATTTCAGCTGGTGCAGTTTGTGCAGTGACTGCGCCTGCTGTCATCACGACGCCCGAAAGAAGTACTGCCATCAAAATCTTAGTTTTCATTGTCGTTCCTCAGTTAAGGTTATGTGCGACGTTCGTTTGCCGCAGACCCTCCTTCAACGCAGGGGCCAGATATTTCCGTCGCGAACACGCGAAAAAACTTTGCCGCCCACGCGACACGGTGCCGCAATATCGCGCATTCCCCTTTTAAACGGGGCCAAGATAGGCCATCTGGGTTAGTGAAAATCGGAGTCACAGCATGTCAGACGCCCAAGTATTTCCTGCCGAACGCCCCAGCAAACCTGCGATCATACGCGGCCTGCGTCGTCGTTGCCCCGAATGTGGCGAAGGCCATATGTTTGATGGATACCTTAAGGTCGTCGACAATTGCCCAGTGTGTAACGAAGACCTAAGCCAGCACCGCGCCGACGATGGACCTGCCTATTTGACCATCCTGCTGGTCGCACACATCCTTGGCTTTGCAATCCACCTTATGTGGGTCATTTGGCAACCACAGCCCATTGTGATGGCAACGACACTGACGTTGGCAGCAGTTGGGCTGTCTCTCTATCTTTTGCCACGCTTAAAAGGCATGATCGTCGCAATTCAATGGGCGCGCCGTATGCATGGGTTTGGACATAACACCTGACCCAAACCAGTCAGGGATAGAATGAGCCAGACCGAAATCCGCAATGCGGCAACGATCATCCTGCTACGTGACGCGGCCAGCATGCCATCTGTGTTGATGGGCCAACGTGGCGCAAGCGCTGCATTTATGCCCGGCAAATTTGTGTTTCCAGGCGGTGCGGTTGATACCGTCGATGCGGATGTACCTATCACGGCCCTGCACAAAACCGACCATGATCAGCTGCGCGAAGACAGTGATCTTGCCCCGACAACCCTTGCCGCCGCCGCGATCCGAGAGTTGTGGGAAGAGGCGGGTCATATCCTAGGCACCCCGACAAACTGGGCCGATGCCCCCAAAGGTTGGCGTGGGTTTGCGGCATCCGGTTATCAGCCAAATGCAGCTGCATTACAGTTTTTCTTTCGGGCCATCACCCCACCTGGACGCCCCCGTCGTTTTGATGCGCGGTTCTTTTTGGCCGACGCCGCCGCGCTCGCCACGGACCCTGATGACTTCAGCAACGCCGAGGATGAATTAGCGCATCTACAATGGGTGCCGCTAAAGGATGCGCGAAGCTTTGATCTACCGTTTATTACGCAAGTGGTGTTGGCCGAACTCACTGCCCAAATCGCCTCTGGAGTTCGCCCCACCAGTGTCCCGTTCTTTCGAAACGATGACGAACCGCGGTTGGTAAGCCACCTTGGCGGTCAAAGCCTGCTTTAGGTGACTAACACCAGCAACACGATGCTTACGCCAAGGAATATGATCCCCTGCCATTCCCGGCGGCTAATCCTTTCGCCAAATGCAATGGCACCAATTGCCAGCGATAACAGTAGTTCGACTTGCCCCAGTGCATTCACATAGGCCGCAGTTTGCAAAGTGTAAGCGTTGAACCAACAGATCGACCCGACCATGCTGGTTAATCCGACAAGCCCTGCAACCCGCCAAGCCTTTATCACACGCATAATTTCTCCGCGTTCACGCCAAACCAACCAAAGTGCCATCGTTACCGTTTGCAATGCAGTCACAATCGCGAGTGTTACAATCGCGCGGTAGAATACATCACCTTCCTGCAACGACAGTGACGCGCCACGGTATCCGTTTCCAGACACGCCAAATAGCACCCCGGCCCCGAGACCCAGCGCCGTCGCGCGATTAAAAATCCGTTGATGCCACTGCCCAATCGCATTTGGTGGATCAGAAAGCAACAACACCCCGACAAGGCCGATAATCATCGCGCCAATCGCCCAACCTGTAATGACATCGCCAAGGATCACAAACCCGATCAGCGCACTGAGTAAGACTTCGGTTTTCTTAAACGTGATCCCCACAGCAAAGTTTCGATGACTGAACAGCGCCACAACGCACATGGTCGCCAATATCTGCGAGGCACCGCCAGCAATCGCATAGGGCCAAAAAAACGCAGGGATTTGTGGCACGCCCTGCCCGCTAGTTCGGGCATAGATGATTGCGATCAATACAACCAACGGCGAGGAATAGATAAACCGTGCAAAGGTCGCACCTGCCGTCGATAGCTGCATACCACGCAAATGCTTTTGCAGCATAAACCTCAGCGCCTGCGCTGTCGCCGCCGCCAGCGTGATGGGAATCCACAGTTCCATGAAAGGTTATCCTTTCACCCCAACCGATTTGCCTGCCCCATGCGGTTTTGGCAACGCGGCGTGTGCGGTGGCTACCTGTTGTAAAGCCTCCGATATCTTGGGCGACGGATCACATGCGCGACGTGTTTCAAGGCTCACGTGGATCAGCATATGTTCACCAGTCGCGAGTTCGCGGTCACCAGCAAGCATCCTGTGAAACAGATGCATCTTTTTGCCAGAACCCGAAAGCACTTGGGTCTCGACACGGATCACTGTGCCTGCATGCACTTCGTCGATGTGCCGAATGTGAGTTTCCGCCGTGAAATAACTTGCACCGCCCGCGATATAATCCGCATCGACACCGGCAAGAAGCATCATACGATCAGATGCATCGCCAAAGGCTTGTAGATACCGTGCCTCGTTCATGTGCCCGTTGTAATCTGTCCAATCCAGCGGCACAGCCCGTTCAACCGTTACGATTGGTTTGCTCAGGTCATCGGACAAAACGGGCTTGCCTGCGATCCGTTGGTCTTGGGCATTCAGCAACGCCCCTGCCCCCCAATCTTGCGCCTTTAGTCCGCGTAGGATCGTGACCAAGTTATCATCGCGGGTGCGTTCAAGTTCGCGAATAGACATGGCGCCCGACTGCGCATCAGACTGATCTGCGATCTTATCAATCAAAGTATCAGTCAGTTCCGGCACATCCATCAGTTTGGTCCAAGGCCATTCCAGACAAGGGCCGAACTGTTCGATGAAATGGCGCATGCCCGCTTCTCCACCGGCAATACGGTAGGTTTCGAACAGCCCCATCTGCGCCCAGCGCAGGCCAAAGCCATAGCGGATCGCGTCGTCTATTTCTTCCGTCGTGGCGATCCCATCATTGATCAACCAAAGCGCCTCTCGCCAAACAGCCTCTAGCAGGCGATCCGCAATATGCGCGTCGATCTCGGCTTTGATGTGCAACGGGTGCATGCCGATGGCGGTTAGTATCTCTTTGGCTTTGACAGTCATCGCGGGGGATGTCTTTTCACCGGGAACCAGTTCCACCAAGGGCAGCAGATAAACCGGGTTAAATGGATGCGCGACGACGATCTGTTCGGGGCGCGTAGCGCATCCATGCAACTCGCTAGGTTTGAAACCACTTGTCGATGACCCGATCACAGCGTCAGGCCCGCAATGTTCCTGCAACGCCTGATAAACCTTACGCTTAAGCGGTAACCGCTCTGGTACGCTTTCTTGAATCCACGATGCCCCCTGAACAGCGTCAGACATCGTGTCGTGAAAGCTCAGGTTTCCTTCGGACGGCAGCGCAACGTCTGACAACCCCGGCAGGGAACGGCGCGCGTTGACAATAACCTCACCAATCTTCCGAGTGGCCTCTGGATCAGGGTCAAAGACCCGGACATCCCAGCCCATCAACAAAAACCGAGCGGCCCAACCACCGCCAATGACGCCACCGCCGATGATTGCTGCCGTTTGTTTCACTAAATGCTAGCCTTGTTCGGTGGGGTGGTTGAATTCGTCTGCCGGAACAGGTTCGCGACGCACTGTCGGATCACAAGCAACCATCGGGCTACCATGATCACGAATGATCAAACCACCACGCGCACGGCACTGTTCGAATGTCATCCGGTTTCCGATAACGAGATATTCCTGCATGCCGGGGCTTCCGCCAATTGCGCCGCCTGTTTCACACGCGGACAAAAACACAACACATCCCAAGATCAATTTCTTCACGGGGAAACCTCCATCAACTGGCTAAGGTCATAGCCGTTAAATTCTAAAACATCACGCGCGGCGCGCAACCTATCCGCGGGTATTTCAGGATCACGGTTTAAAATCCACCCCGACTTGCCATTGGGTGCGCCAACAACCGCCGTGCGATAGCCTTCATCCACCCAAAGAACCCAGTAATCGGCAGCGACAAACGGAACGCCATCAAAACGCACCACTAGGCGGCCGGGGCCAACGACTTCGGCACTTCCATTGATGCGCGACCGTTCGGTGCCATCCGCGTTGCGGCAGATATTAAGAACCGACAAGGAGCCGTTATCCAGCAGGCCATATTCCGCTGTGGCCCGCGCGCAGTCCTTTTCAAACGGTACGGGGTAACGCGCCACCTCGTGCCACACACCGATATAGCGGGCTGGTTCGAACAGCGCTTTCGATGAAATCGGTGCATCGACATCCCGGTAGATAGCCATCGGTGCACAGCTAGCAAGCAGGAGTATCGCGAATAAAATTCTCATGTGGTCACCGGTGCGCGTTTGGTTAGGCCGAGTTTGGCACGTACCTCTGCGGGGCCGATAACCCGCGCGCCAAGGTTTTCAATCGTTCCAACCGCCCGTTCGACCAACTGTGCGTTTGTCGCCAGAACGCCGCGATCTAGCATCAGGTTATCCTCTAGCCCCACACGCACATTACCGCCCGCCAGCACGCTTGCCGCGACATAGGGCATTTGCGACCGCCCAAGCCCAAAGGCACTAAATGTCCAGTCATCTGGCACGTTATTCACCATGGCCATAAATGTATTCAGATCATCAGGCGCCCCCCAAGGCACCCCCATACAAAGCTGAACGAGCGCAGGGCCGTCCAACACACCATCTTTGACAAGCTGCTTTGCATACCAAAGATGCCCGGTGTCAAAGGCTTCGATTTCAGGCTTCACACCCAATTCAGTCATCATCCGCCCCATCGCAACCAACATGCCGGGCGTATTCGTCATGACATAGTCAGCCTCGGCAAAGTTCATCGTGCCGCAATCAAGCGTACAAATCTCTGGCAAGCATTCGGCGACATGGGCAACGCGTTCTGTCGCGCCAATCATGTCGGTACCCTCAGCGGTCGGAAACGGTGCCTCAACACCACCAAACACAATATCTCCCCCCATCCCTGCGGTCAGGTTCAAGACCACATCGACCTCTGCATCACGAATACGGTCAGTGACCTCTCGGTACAGGTCCAAGCGACGCGAAGGTGCGCCAGTATCAGGATCACGTACATGGCAATGAACGACCGCCGCGCCTGCTTTGGCGGCATCAATCGCGCTATCTGCAATCTGCTTTGGTGAACGCGGCACATGTGGGCTACGGTCTTGGGTCGCGCCCGATCCGGTCACAGCGCATGTGATAAACACCTCGCGGTTCATCGCAAGTGGCATGGGGAACTCCCGTAGTTAGATCAACTTGCTGCGACACTCACTGAAAAATGCCAGTGCCACAAGGCGGAATTCTTGACAGACCATCCCGGCATCTGGCAGGTCTACGGCATGATCAATTGTATGCACATCGCAGCAGTTTATTTTACCGGCCCCATATCGCGGCGGCCGGTTCTTTCCTGACACCAAAGACACCGACATGCCCGCAAGGGTGTTCAGGTTATTCTTGTGTCCTTGCGGCAAACGCAAAGGACAATTTCGATGATAAAAATCAATCAAGTCACACCAAAAGACATCCCAGAGCTTCTGGATATGATCAGCAAGCTTTGTGCGTTCCACGGCGACACCTGCACGCGCGGGCT
Source organism: Yoonia maritima (assembly GCF_043641945.1). GTDB lineage: Bacteria > Pseudomonadota > Alphaproteobacteria > Rhodobacterales > Rhodobacteraceae > Yoonia > Yoonia maritima_B. The sequence continues at coordinate 540,903 of NZ_JBHZRX010000002.1, forward strand.
TGCAGAAACCCAAACGAAATTCATTGGCGGACCACTGGTTGGGTTGATCGCACGCAAGGGCGAACAGGCCGTCGGCTATGCCGCACTGGTCACACACTGGCGGCCTATGAACGACGGCGATAGCATCGATATCTTGCATTTGTACGTGACCGAAGAAATGCGGGGGCGCAGCGTTGGTCGGCGCCTTGTCGCAGCGGCCAAAGAGCATGCTCAGGCTTACGGCGCAACCAGACTAACGATTGGTACAGCTCCAGATAACTCCGGCGCTGCGGCCGCCTACCGGGCAATGGGTTGGGCCGAGATCACAACGTTTCCCGGCCCAAGATTTCAAATCGCGCTTTAGCCCCACCCCGTAGGGTGGATCCCGATCCACCTTACTTAATAGGGCATTGGGTGTGCTTTGTGCACCTGATCAATCTCAGCGATCAGTTCGGCGCTCAATACAACGTCCTTCCCACCCAAGATTTGTTTCAATTGCGCAGACGTGGTCGCGCCGAAGATTGCGGAAATGGGGAACGGACGTGTGCGTTGCCATGCCATCGACATATGCACCGGATCGACACCGTGTTTCGCGGCCAGATCAAGATAGGCTTGGGTCACTTCAAACACGCGGTCTGATTTGCGGCCGCCAAGATCGCCGTTGATCGCCATACGGCTACCTTCTGGCAATGCGCCGTTCTGGTACTTCCCAGTCAGCAACCCGCATGCAAGCGGAGAGAACGCCAAGAGCGTCACATCTTCGTTCACTGACATCTCGGCCATGTCCGTATCGTACAGACGGCAAAGCAGGGAATATTCGTTCTGCACAGCAGCCATACGCGGAAGACCAGCCTCTTCGGCCAGATCAACCCATTTGGTCATACCCCAAGCGGATTCGTTGGATGTACCAACAGTGCGAATTTTACCTTCTTTCACCAGATCACCAAGCGTGGTCAGCACGCCCATCATATGGTCAAGCGTCTTTTGACGGTTCTGGCCTGACGGATCAAAGGTCCAGTTTTGGCGGAACATATACGACCCACGATCAGGCCAATGCAGTTGGTAAAGGTCGATAACGTCTGTCTTCAAACGCTTCAGTGATGCTTCTGTCGTTTCGCGAATATTGCCACCATCAAAGCCTTTGCCATCACGGACCCAGCCCGGATTGTTCCCGGAAACTTTGGTCGCAATAATAACCTCATCACGGCGACCGGTCTTGGCCAGCCAGTTGCCGACGATTTCTTCAGACAGGCCGACAGTCTCTGCTTTGATCGGGTTCACGGGATAGGCCTCTGCCGTATCCAAAAAATTGATCCCCGCATCTAACGCCATATCAATCTGATTATGTGCATCATTTTCTGGGGTTTGGTTGCCGTATGTCATCGTTCCAAGGCACCATTCAGTGACCTCGATGCCTGTGCGGCCAAGGGGTAGCTTTTTCATAAATCTGCTTTCAGTTCTTGGTTCGGGCCAAGACTAATGCCCGAACAGCAAGAGGCAAGACCTGCATCGCGGGTCCTGCCATTTCTTTAGTTTAGAAGTTGTAGAATGCGCCAATCCGCGTCGTTGTGACGGCTGCGGTGGAGTTATCATCCATAAAATCACGGATGAATTCGGCCCGCAGGGTGATGCTGTTCGTGAATTCCGTTTGCACACCAACGCCAAGGTTGTAGCCGTCTGCTGTGCCGCTATCCAAGTCATATTCAGTGATACCGCCAGCGACACGTGCTGCCACATTGCCAAGGTCATATGTCCCCCAAGCACGTAGACGTTGCGTGCCATAATCAGCGTCACCGCCAACATGGCCGCCAAGCTCAACCTCGGCCCCATAGGCATAAAGCCCACGGTCAAACCCTACACCACCGATTAGTGAACCAACTGTTTGCGAGTCACCAGAATGCGGATATGCATAATCAAGCGCTCCACCTGCATAGAAATCCTGTGCGCTTGCCCCGCCTGCAATTACAGCAAAAGCTGCACCCAATATGAATGTTTTCATGATTAGCCCCAATTTTGTTTTTGTGCTCACATGGTACCGTCGTACGCCCCTCAATACCAGTAGATGACTACTACATCTGGCATCTAGCGGCGCACCCCGTTAGATAGGCGCAAATTGATAGGAAAACCACGATGGCCCGTCACCTCATTACGTCCGCAATTCCCTATATCAACGGGATCAAACACCTTGGAAACCTTGTGGGTAGCCAACTGCCCGCTGACCTGTTCGCACGCTACATGCGCGCACGCGGTAACGAAGTTTTGTTTCTATGCGCGACCGATGAACACGGAACCCCTGCTGAACTGGCTGCGGCCAAGGCAGGTAAGCCTGTCGCCGAATACTGCGCCGAAATGCACGATGTGCAGGCCAAAATCGCAGAGGGCTTTCGCCTTTCCTTTGATCACTTTGGTCGCTCATCCAGCCCGCAAAACCAAAAGCTTACCCAAGCCTTTGCTGGCCGTCTGGCAGATATGGGCTTGATCCGCGAAGTCACCGAAGAACAGGTATATTCTGTTGCAGACGGTCGTTTTCTACCCGACCGCTATATCGAAGGCACCTGCCCCAACTGTGGGTTTGAATCGGCCCGTGGCGACCAATGCGACAACTGCACCAAACAGCTTGATCCGACCGACCTGATCGACGCGCATTCCACGATTTCCGGTTCAACCGATCTTGAAGTCCGCGAAACAAAACACCTGTACCTCTGCCAGTCAGAGCTAAAAGACGACTTGGCCGCTTGGATCGACAGCAAAACCGATTGGCCAATTCTTACGACATCCATCGCTAAGAAATGGCTGAATGACGGTGACGGCCTGCAAGACCGCGGCATCACCCGCGATCTGGATTGGGGCGTACCCGTCAGACGAGGCGATGCCGAATGGCCCGGCATGGAAGGCAAAGTGTTTTACGTCTGGTTCGACGCGCCCATCGAATACATCGCCTGCGCCCAAGAATGGGAAGACGCTGGCAAAGGCACCGATTGGGAACGCTGGTGGCGCACCGACAAAGGTGCAGATGACGTGACCTACACCCAGTTCATGGGCAAAGATAACGTACCCTTCCACACACTATCGTTTCCGGCGACGATCATGGGCACTCAAGAGCCGTGGAAACTGGTCGATTACATCAAATCGTTCAACTACCTGAACTACGATGGCGGCCAATTCAGCACAACACGTGGCCGCGGCGTCTTCATGGATAATGCGCTGGAGATTCTACCCTCAGACTACTGGCGCTGGTGGCTGCTAAGCCATGCGCCAGAAACCTCTGATACAGAATTTACTTGGGAAAACTTCCAAACGGATACAAATAAAGACCTGTCCGACGTACTGGGCAACTTTGTTAGCCGCGTGACAAAGTTTTGTCGGTCAAAGTTTTCTGACGATGTTCCCGCCGGCGGCACCTATGGTCCCGCCGAAAAACAGCTAATCGCCGACCTCACAACACGTATCCGCGCATACGAAACCCACATGGAAGCAACCGAAGTCCGCAAAGCGGCAGCCGAGTTGCGCGCGATTTGGGTGTTGGGCAATGAATACCTACAATCCAACGCGCCTTGGACGACGTTTAAGACCGATCCAGAAACCGCCGCGATGCAAATCCGCCTCGCGTTAAACCTGATCCGGATTTACGCAGTCTTGTCGGCGCCATTCATTCCTGACGCTGCTGCGACCATGATCGCCGCGATGCAGACAGACGATGACAGCTGGCCTACAGATGTAGCAGCGGCGCTGGAAACGCTGCCTGCTGGTCATGCGTTCACGGTACCGGAAAACCTATTCCGTAAAATCACCGACGAAGAGCGCGAAGAATGGGCTGAACGCTTCGCTGGCACACGCGACTAAGGGGACGACAATGATCATTGGTCACATCGGTGCACGTGCGGGCAGCAAGGGCGTCCCGGGCAAGAATTTTCGTGATCTGCATGGCAAGCCTCTGATCGATTGGGCGCTGGACCAGCTGTTCGAAAATGACCGCGTAGACCATGTTGTCGTGTCCACTGATTGCCCGAAAATGTACGAACACGGGCTGAAGCGCGGTGCATTGGATATCGGGCTGCGCCCCGACCATTTGGCGACTGATACAGCCGCCAAATGGGACGTGTGGCAGCACGCACTACTTGAGGTTGAAAAGCAAACCGGCTCTGCGGATGCATTCCTTGATCTGGATTGCACATCGCCCCTGCGCCTTCCCGAGGATGTCAATGCTGGGCTCGACCTGTTCTTCAAAGAACAGCCGGATATGGTCATGTCTTGCTGCGAAAGCCGCAAGAACCCCTATTTCAACATGTTAGAAACCGACGAAACCGGTGGGCTACATGTGTCGAAACCCCTGCCCCACGGTGTCGTTGCCCGCCAACAAGCGCCGATGGTCTACGACCATGTTGGGCTGGTTTATGTGGTCAAACCTTCATACCTGCGCACCGCGACCCGGCTATTCGAAGGCCATGTAATTCCGCTTATCGTGCCCAATGAACGCAGCCTTGACGTCGACAGCCCATTTGACTGGGATGTGATCGAATACCTCATGGGAAAACAAATCGCCGAAGGATTGCGTGCACCGGCAAAATAGAAAGAATTTCTAGAAATTCTTTCGCCCCACCTAACGCCAGCCTTGCCAAAACTTTAGGTTCGCCTGTTTTTCAGCAAAACTTTCAGTCAGCGCCTTAGGATCATATTCAGTCTTAATCCACTCATCAATCGCGATAGGCGATTGGGCGATGCGTTCCGCGTAAACATCTAAGAAATGATCAAGAATGCCCGTTTTGGTTCTCCTGATATGAAGGAACTTAAAGCTAAGTTGTTTGCGCGCTTCGTCTAGCGACTTGCCTTCAAACATCATGAGGTAGATCGCTGCAGCAAGACCAGTGCGATCAGCACCCGACTTACAATGTATCAGAAACGGACGATCGATCGCCTCAAAGCATTCGATTAGATGCACCAGCCTTTCGACCCTTGGTGCACTACGTGCAGCCATATGCGCAGTGACCAATGTCATTCCCAGCTTTTCACAACTTTCGACTTCAAACAGGTAATGGGGCTGTTTAGCAACTCCACGAAGATTCAACACCGTCTTAATGCCCATGTCTGCGTAGACTTCAAAGCGCTTATGATTTGGATGGTTTGAACGGTAAGCGCCCGGTGCAAATTCAGCAAAATTGTGCCATCGTTTGCGCAATACGCCGTGATCCAGCCAGTTCACATGCCATTCGGATCGCTTCCGCTCTTCCGGATCAACAATATCGTGCCCGAAAGACTGCCGTAAAGCTTTCTCTTTATTTGCGAGATTTTGTAGTATCTGACGGATCATCACAGGCCCAACTTTTCTATCGCGTCTCACTTGGACCATGCGCATAGGCTTTGCAATGGTCACACTGCAATTGCTCCGCCGCGTCAAAGACCTTAGAACCACATTAACAATACGCGCAGGAGCACGCACATGGAAATCGCAGGCCGCAAAATCGGACCAGAGCACCCACCTTTGGTGATTGCCGAAATCGGTATTAACCATGGTGGTGATCTTGAAGCAGCCAAAGAAATGGTGCGCCTTGCTGCTGGCGCTGGCTGCGAAATGATCAAGCACCAGACCCACATCATCGAAGACGAGATGACGGAAGAGGCTAAGCAGATTTTCCCACCGAACGCCGATGTGTCGATCTGGGATGTCATGGCCGCCTGCGCACTATCGCTCGACGACGAAAAAGCGCTGAAGGAATATACCGAGAGCCTCGGCATGATCTGGATTTCCACACCATTTTCGCGTGCCGCTGCCGATTTCCTAAACGATCTCGATGTTCCTGCGTTCAAAATTGGTTCGGGTGAAGCAGACAACCTACCCCTTATCCGTCACATCGCACGGATGGGAAAACCTGTAATCATGTCGACGGGCATGCAAAGCATCGACAGCGTCCGTGCTTCAGTACAAATCCTCGAAGATGCGGGCATTGAATATGCCCTCTTGGAATGCACAAACCTCTACCCCTCGCCACCAGAAATCGTTTCACTGCAAGGTGTAACTGACCTCAAGAACGCATTCCCCAATGCAATTGTCGGATTTTCGGACCATTCGATTGGGCCAGAAATGGCGCTCGCGTCCGTCGCACTTGGTGCATGCATCCTAGAACGCCACTACACCGATAGCCGCTACCGGAAGGGGCCAGATATCATCAATTCAATGGACCCATCTGAACTGCGGCATATCATTGATCGGTCACGTGAAATTCACACTGCCCTAATGAATCCAAAACAGCGCACCAGCGCAGAGGAAGACGTCTACCGCTTTGCGCGCGCAAGTGTCGTCGCCGACCGCAACTTACCCGCCGGGCACGTTATCACCGAAGCCGACATCTGGGCACGACGCCCCGGATCAGGCGAAATAGCTGGCTATGATTTCGACAAAGTCATTGGCAAGACGCTAACTCGTTCGGTCATCCGTAATACACAATTGAAATGGACCGATTTAGATGGGTAAAGTACGATGAATGCTTCATTCAACTTCATTTGCCTAAATCCACGCAAGAAAAAGCGCGCCACAATGTCACGAATGCTATCACCCGGCGGTTCTATCCGGTGGATGCATATGTGCCCCATAAGCCTTCGAAGCTGGCCTGAGACTACAAGTGAAGCGAAAACTGCTCTGGCAATGTCTAAGGAGCGAAAGCGAAGTAAATTGCCAAATTGGCTTCATCTGCAGCTCCTGAAACTGCAATACAATGGCGCACGGCGCTATTTCAGTGACCGTAATGATGCTGTCGCCGTTTGCTGGAATGGCCTAAATGGTACTAGGCGCGTCTTTATGCAGGGTGCAAAGCACGCTGGCGCCCGGCGTTTGTTTTTTGAGCTAGCGCCGTTTCCCGGCCGCTGCACCATCGATCCAAGTGGTGTGAACTACGCAAACAGCCTTCCACGCACTATCGAACCCTACCTCGCTTGGAGAGCGAGCTCACCGTCTGAAAGCTGGAAGGCGTTGCGAAACCTTGTTCGGCAACGCCAACCAATCAAGGCACATGAATCCGATGACCCACTACCGCCGCTAACAGAACCGTTCTTGTTTGTGCCATTACAGACGCCGGGTGACAGTCAACTGAGGCTGTTCGGCGGAGAATTTTCAACAGTTGAAAGCTTCATCACGGCGCTCGCAGAAGCAGTCAAACATTTGCCCCCGGAATGGCATCTGCGCGTCAAAGAACATCCGACGTCACCAGTTTCCTTCGCCGACAAGATACGTTCAGCCGCGCCGAACCGTATTTATATCGACAACTCCGATACCTTCAGCCAAGTCGCCGCATCTCGCGGCGTCGTGACCGTGAATTCGTCCGTCGGCTTGGAGGCAATGCTCTTTGACAAACCGGTCATCGCTTGTGGTCAATGCTTCTGGGCTATCGAGGGTGTTGCGCAAACAGCCCAAACCGTAAGTGAATTGGCTGATGTATTTCGTTCAGTAGATAAACTTAAATATGATTGCGAAGCTCGGGAGGCATTTTTAAGCTATCTTGATGAATACTATTACCCCAAGCGTAATCAGTCCGACAATTTTACGCTGATTGAACAGCGCCTAAGCGGCAAAGATAAATATGGTTTCTGGGGGACATCGAAATGAACTGGAATTTCTTCGGACGACGCGTCGGGCGCGCGTCGAAAATCGCCATAAAGCCACCAGAACCCGCACAAGACCGGCATGGTATTTGCCTTGTCGTCATTGTCCGCAACGAAGGAAAGAGACTGAATGACTGGCTAACATTTCATGCGGTAGCCGGTGTCAGAAGTGTCATCTTGTACGACAATATGTCGGACGACGATACGGTAGATGTCGCCAACAATTTCAAAGGTATGACCGTCACGGTCATTCCGTGGCAATTGCATACCCAAACCGTACGCCCTGCTCTGATCCTGCCGCGTCAAATACTTGCCTACTGCCATGCCATTTCGACATTCGGGGCTAAATTCAGATGGATGGCTATGATCGATGTGGACGAATACATTGTACCGCGCGGCAAGTTACAGATTTCGGATGTCCTAGATGACTTGATGAGCTTTACTAACATTTCACTGCCATGGACAATGTTTGGGCATTCCGGTTTCGATGTCGCGCCTACATCACCAATTCCTATTGCCTATAATAGGCGCGCGCGTCGATCGATTGGTGCACTGCTGAACTTTAAGTGCATCGTAGACCCTTGTGACGTCACTCAGGTCAGCACCCACAAGTTTGAAACTCGAAAAATGGGTAGCAATTCTGCAAATAGCTTAGGCCATGTTGCACGCAACAAACAGCGCAAGGCGGCTGATTTCATCACGACAGAGCGACTTCAACTCAATCACTATTATCTCATGTCGAAGGCTGAAACCGAATCTAAGATAGCAAATGGTGCGGTGTCCGGAGTGTCCCGAGAACAAAGAGAAGTCGCAATCAGGCACAAAGCTGAAATCATTGAAGACAACCCTATTGAAGATACAGCAGCCATCGATTTTCTTGCACTTCACAAGCTACAGACGCCCGACGTCTTTAACAAAAAATTCAAAGGTTAGCTAATGCGTGTTCTCTTTCAGCACCTTCGAGACAGTAAGAACATTGGTGACGCAGTCTGTAGTCCATTCGACTATTTCGACTGGGGCGACGCTCAGGCCAAGGACTTGCGCACACCAAGCCCCGATTACGACGTCGGCGTTTATGGTGGCGGAAAGATATTTGGAGGCCTTGCATCAGGACCCGGTGTCAACCACGCGCCCGGAGTCACACATATTGCTTGGGGTGTCGGCACTCGCCAAACATTACCTTGGTCGCTAAAATATTACCGATCTCGAAAGATGTGCACACTTGTTGGCAGTCGCGATTGGGGTGACAAAAGATACGACTTTGCCCCTTGCCCGACCTGTATGTCACCACTTTTTGATAGCCCACCAGCGCCAAAACACAAAGTTGTATTCTACTGCCATGGCGGTAAGACAACGCAGCAAAACATTGAGATTCCAGATGGCATTCCGCAGCTTTCAAACAATTGCACTTCGCTAGAAGACGCACTGTCGTTCATCGCAAGTGGTGAGACTGTCGTTTCAAACTCTTATCACGGGGTATATTGGGCGCTTTTGATGGGCCGTAAGACGATCTGTATCCCGTTTTCAAAAAAGTTCTACGGATACCGGCTCACTCCGCATTTTGCGACGCCGGCAAATTGGCAGACCGAAATTGATAACGGCAAGTCATATCCAGAAATGCTCGAACTTATGCGCAGCGCGACCCTCGCGTTCAAAACCAAGGTTGATGCCCAAATTGACAGGAAACGGGCGCAAGCACTTTGATGTGCCCATCTATTAAGCAGTGACTAGGTAAGCCGATACATTATTGATCACAGACCGATAATGTGAACAATTTATGAGCACATAACTACACGCTGACAGCCAATCTGCTAATCCGACCTCATGGACGTAGCCCTTAAAATTCTGGTTGTTGAACCTGACACCACCCGCGCTCAAGATATCATTGATGCGCTGAAGGATGGTGGATGGGGCAATGTGTTTATTGTCTCTGACATTTCGGCCCTTGCACCCAAGCTGACTGAAATTGACCCCGACATTGTTCTCATTGACCTCGCCCACCCGGACCGTGACACGCTTGAACACATCGGCCATGTGTCCCATGCGCAGTCTCGGCCTGTGGCGATGTTCGTGGATAGATCTGATGCAGAATTGACCCAAGCCGCCATTACAGCAGGCCTAAGCGCCTATGTCGTAGATGGCTTACAGAAAAATCGTATCAAACCAGTGCTTGAGACCGCGATCGCGCGTTTCAAGATGGTTGAACGGATGCGCCATGAGCTTGATGCAGCGAAGCAGGCCCTAACAGACCGTAAAACCATTGATCGCGCCAAAGGCTTGTTGATGAATGCGCGGGGTATCACCGAAGAAGATGCCTATAGCCTGTTGCGTAAGACCGCGATGGATCAAGGCCGCAAGGTCATTGATGTGGCGCAGGCGCTTGTGACTGCGGCGGATTTGTTGGGATGACAGAGCATCAGGTAAAATGCGGCTTCCTACCGCTCATTGATGCGGCACCGTTGATCATCGCACGCGAATTACTGTTTGCCCAAGACGAAGGCATTGATCTGCAACTGATCAAGCAGCCGTCGTGGTCAGCTTTGCGCGACTTACTGGCGCTTGGTCAAATTGATGCGGCGCATATGCTCTCGCCTATGCCCATCGCAATGACACTTGGTCAAAGCGGCATGCCGACGAATGTCGACGCGTTGATGGTTTTGTCGGTCAATGGCACCGTTGTCGGCGTGTCACAGACCTTGGCGCGAGATATGGAAAAAACCGGATGGGTCAGTGACTTTGCCAGCCCCGCCGCCGCTGCGACCGCGCTATTCGCATCGGGGCACAAGACGATACGGATTGGCATTCCCTTTCCATTTTCAATGCACAGGATGTTGCTTGAACACTGGCTGTCGGCGCATCCGTCGTTCCGCAGCAAACGCGTAGAAATCATCACCGTACCACCGCCGCGCATGGCACAAGCCGTTGCAGACGGGACCTTGGACATGTTTTGTGTCGGCGAACCTTGGGGGACTGCCGCAGTGCAGCAAGGTGTTGCAGAATTGATCCTGCCCGGATCATCAATCTGGCAGTTCGCACCAGAAAAGGTACTAGGCGCGACACGGGACTGGATCGAGCAGCACCCAGAAACCTGTGCTGGTCTAATGCGTGCGATCTACCGTGCGACCGAATGGTTAGATCAGCCGCGGAACAAACCGCTCGCGGTCGAAATATTAGCGCGCAGCCAACATATTGACCTACCGCACGAGGCGATTGACCCTGCGATCTTTGGACAAATCGTACCGCGCAAGGGCGCAAAACCCGTCACACCGCCCGGATTTTTGTTCTTTAACAACAATGCAGGGAATTTTCCTTGGCGTAGTCAGGCCGCGTGGGTTTCAGAACGGATCGCCACTTGGTGTGGGTTGGATCCGGAAGATGCATCGCGCCGTGGCAAAGCGAGCTTTCGTAGCGATTTATATCGGGCGAACCTTTCTTCGCTTGGCATCGACATGCCTGGTGCTTCGGCAAAAGTCGAAGGCGCGCTGCGCAATCCGATGGCTGTTGCCTCGACCAAGGGACACTTGATTCTTGGTCCCGACGCATTCTTTGATGGCGCGATTTTCGACTTCGACGCACAAGATTGATCAAAAATTGTGCAAATGCTGTACCGCAGCATTTTTGAAACCCACCCCAAACAGCCTTGCTTGAATACCGCACTGCTTAGGCCATGATGGGAACCAACAAAGACAATGGCGTCTTTTAAATGTCTCCACTGATTGGCGACAAGTAATTTGAGCAAAGCCGCTCGATACCTCTGCGCAAACCTCCCTGCGTAGATTTATCGAGCGGCTTTTTTTCATTGCCGCGTTACACGGAAAGGACCGCGAACATGCTTAAGACCCTCCCACTTGCGCTGACAGCCAGCGTTCTTCTTGGCACCACAGCTATTGGTCAAACGCTTGACCTAGAAAAAGAGGACCTGACGTTTGGCTTTATCAAGCTGACAGATATGGCACCTTTGGCTGTTGCCTATGAAAATGGCTATTTCGAAGACGAAGGCCTGTACGTCACACTTGAGGCACAAGCGAACTGGAAGGTTCTGCTAGATGGTGTGATCGACGGCCAGCTAGACGGCGCGCATATGCTTGCAGGTCAACCATTGGCCGCGACAATCGGTTTCGGTACCGAAGCCCATATTATCACACCGTTTTCCATGGATTTGAACGGCAACGGCATTACCGTTTCCAACGAAATCTGGGAACAGATGAAACCAAACGTGCCCTTGATGGACGACGGTCGCCCACAGCACCCAATTAGCGCAAGTGCCCTAGCACCCGTTGTTGAAGACTACAAAGACCAAGGTATCCCATTCAACATGGGCATGGTTTTCCCCGTCTCTACACACAACTATGAACTGCGTTACTGGCTTGCCGCTGGCGGGCTAGAGCCCGGTTACTACTCAACTGACGACATCAGCGGCCAGATTGGCGCTGACGTGCTGTTGTCTGTGACACCTCCTCCACAGATGCCGGCCACTCTCGAAGCGGGTACAATCTTTGGTTACTGCGTTGGTGAGCCATGGAACCAAGCGGCCGTATTCAAAGGCATCGGCGTTCCAGTGATCACCGATTATGAACTTTGGAAGAACAACCCTGAAAAAGTGTTCGGCCTGTCAGCTGAATTCGCAGAAGAGAACCCGAACACCACATTGGCCCTGACCAAGGCGCTGATCCGGGCGGCTATCTGGCTGGATGAAAACGACAACGCCAACCGCGAAGAAGCCGTGGAAATTCTGGCGCGCTCTGAATACGTCGGCGCAGATGCCGAAGTGATCGCGAACTCGATGACCGGTACGTTTGAATATGAAAAAGGCGACGTTCGCGAAGTGCCTGATTTCAACGTGTTCTTCCGCTACAACGCGACTTACCCGTTCTATTCAGACGCTATCTGGTATCTGACACAGATGCGTCGCTGGGGGCAAATCGCAGAGCCAAAGTCTGACGAATGGTTCATTGAGACAGCCCAAGACGTCTACCGTCCTGACATCTATCTCCAAGCAGCACGCCTGCTGGTCGACGAAGGTCTGGCGGACGAGGCTGACTTCCCTTGGGACAGCGACGGTTTCAAAGCACCAACACCCGCCGAGGATATCATCGACGGCATTGCCTACGATGGCCGCACACCAAACGCCTATCTCGACAGCCTGCCAATCGGCCTGAAAGGCGAGCAGATCATCGTCGGTAACGAAATCCAAGGCTAACGCAACATAACGCCCTACCCCGCCTTGGGGTGGGGCACCCCCACTTGCCCTAACAGACCACAGGACAACAGCATCATGACCGCAATCGACCCAGATACCCTTGACGCAGAGGCACGCCGCGCGCGCCTGTTCACAAGGATCAACAAGGCAGACGCATGGTTCCAAGTTTTGGGCCTGTCATGGGTAACACCCATTCTCAAAGCCGTCGCAGGCGATAACCCACGCGCACAGTTCTCCGAAATCTGGCGCCTATTGGGTGTGCCGATCCTTGCGATTGGTATTTTCCTTGTCGCTTGGGGCACGCTTGCACCCAAGGTGCAAACATCCCTTGGCGCGATCCCCGGACCGGTTGAGGTCTTGGAACAAGCGAAAAACCTGCACGCTGATGCTATCCGCGAAGGTGAAAAAGAAGTCGCGTTTTACGAACGCCAAGACGCGCGCAACGCCGAACACATCGCCAACGGTGACACCGACAAAGTGCGCGACCGCCCGTACACGGGCAAACCAACATATTACGACCAAATCTGGACCTCGATCAAAACGGTCTTCTTTGGTTTCTTGATTGCGTCAATCGTTGCGATCCCACTGGGCATCATGGCGGGCCTTAGCCCGACGGCGAACGCGGCAATCAACCCAATGATCCAGATCTTTAAACCTGTTTCGCCACTCGCTTGGTTGCCGATTGTGACGATGGTTGTCTCAGCCGTCTATGCGACCAACGACGGCATGTTCTCAAAGTCCTTCCTTGTTTCCGCGATCACCGTGACCCTTTGTTCACTGTGGCCAACGCTGATCAACACAGCATTAGGCGTCGCAAGCATCGACAAGGACCTCGTGTCGGTTTCCAAAGTCCTGAAAATGAACACCTACACCAAGATCACCAAGCTGGTGCTGCCTTCGGCGTTGCCGCTGATCTTTACGGGTCTACGCCTGTCACTGGGTGTTGGCTGGATGGTGCTGATTGCCGCTGAAATGCTGGCGCAAAACCCCGGCCTTGGCAAATTCGTTTGGGATGAATTCCAAAACGGGTCGTCACAGTCGCTTGCTAAAATCATGGTTGCCGTTCTGACCATCGGGATCATCGGGTTCATGCTCGACCGGGTCATGTACGCCCTGCAATCCATGTTCACCTTCACAGAGCAGCGGTAAGATCATGAGCATTCTCAAGTTCGACAACGTCTCAAAAAGCTTTGGCGAAGGACTGCATAAGTCTGACGTACTAAAGAACATCGACCTCGAAGTGAAAGAGGGCGAATTCCTTGTCCTCCTTGGCTTTTCCGGCACCGGGAAAACCACATTGATCAACCTGATGGCTGGACTGGAACAGCCGACATCCGGCAGCGTCACATTCAAAGACACGCCCATCACGGGCCCCGGCCCTGAACGCGGCGTGATTTTTCAGAACTATTCTCTGATGCCTTGGCTGACAGTTAGCGGCAATGTGCAGCTTGCTTTGGACAGCGTGTTTCCGAACATGCCAAAGGCAGAGAAAACACAAAAAGTCGCGCATTACGTTAAGATGGTTGGCCTTAGCCACGCCATGCAGCGCCGCCCGGCTGAATTGTCCGGCGGTATGCGCCAACGAGTAAACGTCGCACGGGCGCTGGCCATGAACCCAGAGGTACTGCTGCTGGATGAACCACTGTCCGCACTTGATGCGCTGACACGTGCGAACCTTGCAGACGAAATCGAACACATCTGGGAAGCCGACAAAAAGACCTGCGTTCTGATCACCAACGACGTGGACGAAGCCATTGTTCTGGCCGACCGGATCATCGCTCTAAACCCAGATGGCACATTGGGCGATGAATTCAGCGTCGATATCCCGCGCCCACGTGACCGGACCGAGATGAACAACCACGATGGTTTTAAGAAACTGCGTGCGTCAGTCACGAAATACCTGATGGACAAAGGCATCGCGTCCAAGGTCGAAGGCACACGCCTTTTGCCCGATGTCACGCCGATCCATGGTGTGCCAGCCGCCGTTGCCAAAGCCCAAGAAAGCGTCCGCGACGACGGTTTCCTGACGTTCTCGAAGCTGCATAAAATTTACCCCACCCCAAAGGGTCCCCTGACTGTGGTCGAAGACTTTGACCTAAAAGTAAACAAGGGTGAATTCATCAGCCTCATCGGGCATTCGGGCTGTGGTAAATCCACTGTTTTGACAATGGCCGCAGGGCTGAACCCGATTTCAAAGGGTGCGATCCGTCTTGATGGTTGGGACGTACAAGGTGCCGACCCAGAACGCGCCGTTGTGTTCCAATCGCCCAATCTATTCCCTTGGCTCACGGCCAAGGAAAATGTCGCGATTGGTGTGGACAAGGTCTACCCCAAAGCCTCCCAAGCAGAACGCCAAGACGTCGTTGAATACTATCTTGAACGCGTTGGACTTGCCGACAGCATGGATAAGTCTGCCGTCAGCATGTCAAACGGCATGAAGCAGCGCGTCGGTATCGCCCGCGCCTTTGCTTTGTCGCCCAAACTGCTGCTGTTGGATGAACCATTCGGGATGCTCGACAGCCTGACCCGTTGGGAACTGCAAGAAGTATTGATGGAAGTCTGGTCCCGCACGAAGGTCACCGCGATCTGCGTGACCCACGACGTGGATGAGGCGATCTTGCTTGCTGACCGCGTGGTGATGATGACCAACGGCCCACAGGCAACCATCGGTAAAATCACCGACGTAAACCTGCCGCGCCCACGGACACGCAAGGCGCTACTCGAACATCCTGATTACTACACCTACCGCCAAGAGGTTCTGGATTTCCTTGAGGAATACGAACACGGCGCCAAGCCGAAACCAAAGCCACAATCGATAGCAGCGGAGTAAACCATGACTCAGAAATTAATCATAATCGGTGCTGGCATGGCCACTGGCCGCGCGCTGGAACAACTGATCGAGGCCGATCCAAACGCCTATGACGTGACCCTGTTCAACGCAGAGCCACGCGGTAACTATAACCGGATCATGCTGTCCCCTGTCCTATCGGGCGAAAAGACATACGAAGAAATCGTCACCCATTCCGCCGAATGGTACGAAGAGAACGGCGTCACCTGCCGCTTTGGCGAACGCGTTGCGAATGTCGACCGCGCGCGCAAGGTTGTGATCGCAGAGAACGGCGATGAACTACCCTACGACAAGCTGATGTTCGGCACAGGTTCGAACCCATTCATCATCCCAATGCCGGGCCATGATCTGGAAGGCGTCATTGCCTACCGTGATCTTGAAGACACCGAATTGATGATGTCGATGAACGAAACCAACAAGGTCGTCGTTATCGGTGGCGGTTTGCTTGGCCTAGAGGCCGCAGCGGGCATGGCCGCGCGTGGCGTCGATGTAACCGTGGTCCACATCATGGGCCACCTGATGGAACGTCAGCTGGACGAAGCCGCAGGATACCTACTGCGCAAGGCGCTCGTGGACAAAGGGATCACTGTCCGTTGTCAGGCGAACTCGAAACAAATCCTTGGTGAAAACGGCAAAGTACGTGCGCTGCAATTGGACGATGGCACTGAACTGCCATGCGATCTTTTGGTGATGGCAGTCGGAATCCGTCCAAATGTGAAGCTCGCCCAAGATATCGGTTTGGCGGTTGGCAAAGGTATCCACGTGGATGACCAGATGCTGACGTCGGACGCCGACATTCTTGCGGTTGGTGAATGTGTCGAACATGACGGCGCCATCTTTGGTCTAGTCGCCCCGCTTTATGACCAAGCCAAAGTTGCGGCGAAAACCTTGCTTGATGAACCCGCGACGTTCGTTCAGCGCGAGATTTCGACCAAACTGAAAGTAACCGGTTGCGACCTGTTCAGCGCTGGCGATTTTGCCGAAGGCGAAGACCGCGAAGATATCGTATTCCGTGACCCGGCGCGTGGCGTTTACCGCCGCCTTGTACTGCAATCGAACAAAGTGATCGGTGCGGTCATGTATGGTGATACCGCCGACAGCAACTGGTTCTTTGGACTGATCAAAGACGCGACAGATGTGTCTGATATGCGCGATACGCTGATCTTTGGGCCCGCTTATCAGGGGGGAACCCCCATGGACCCGTTAGCAGCCGTTGCAGCCTTACCAGATGACGCGGAAATCTGTGGGTGTAACGGCATTTCCAAAGGTCAAATCATCGCTGCAATCAACGGCGGTGCCGATACGCTTGACGCGGTAAAGGCCACATCCAAAGCCGGCTCTTCTTGTGGGTCATGTGTTGGCTTAGTCACCCAAGTGCTGGGCCTGACATTGGGCGACGAATTCAAGATGCCCGAGAAAGAGACGATCTGTAAGTGCTCGGACCTATCCCACGACGACGTGCGCAAGCTGATCATCGCCAAAGAATTGAAATCCATCCCGCATGTTATGCAGGACTTGGACTGGAAATCCCCCGGCGGCTGTCACGTGTGCCGTCCTGCGCTGAACTACTATCTGGTTTGCGCATGGCCCGGCGAAGAGGTCGACGACGGCAAGTCACGTTTCATCAACGAACGCGTACACGCCAACATCCAAAAAGACGGCACCTATTCCGTCGTTCCACGGATGCTTGGCGGGATCACCACGCCTAAAGAATTGCGCGCCATCGCCGACGTTGCCGATAAATTCAAGGTCCCAACAGTGAAGGTCACCGGCGGCCAGCGGATTGACCTTCTGGGCGTCAAAAAAGAAGACCTTCCCGCGATTTGGTATGATCTGGGCGAGGCAGGCATGATGTCCGGCCAAGCTTACGCCAAAGGTCTGCGCACCGTGAAAACATGTGTGGGGACCGATCACTGCCGCTTTGGCACGCAAGACTCCACCGGTCTTGGCATCAAGATTGAATCTGAAATGTGGGGGGCGTGGTCACCGCATAAATTCAAACTTGCGGTCACAGGTTGCCCGCGCAACTGCGCCGAAGCAACGTGCAAAGATCTGGGGATCGTCTGCGTCGATAGCGGTTATCAAATCCTTGTTGGCGGTGCCGCCGGTCTTGACCTGCTTGAAGCCCAGCTTTTGATTACCGTACCGACCGAGGAAGAAGCGATCGAAGTGTCCTGCGCCTTTTATCAGCTGTACCGTGAAGGTGCGCAGTATCTGCATCGCCCTTATAAATGGATCGCGAAAGTTGGTCTTGATTGGGTAAAAGAACAAGTCGCGGATGATCTGGAAAACCGTGCGGCACTTGCTGAACGGTTCCGCTATTCGCAAAAATTCTACCAAGTTGACCCATGGGCAGAACGCGCGCGCAAAGGCGTGGATTCACATGAATTCACCCCGCTCGCTGACTTTACAAAGGTAGCTGCAGAATGACTGATTTCATCGACATCGGAAGCGTAACTGATATTCCCGTTCAAGGCGCGCGCATCGTTCGTACGGCGCATGGCGACATCGCAGTATTTCACACAGCATCCGGCCACTTCTACGCTGTAGACGAATACCTTGAAGGCAAAGCTGGCCCATTATCAAACGGTATCCAGCACGGCGAAAAGGTCACAGACCCAATGCGCAACTGGGTGTTTGATCTGGCCACCGGCGAAGCCCAAGGCGCGGACGAAGGCTGTGTTGGCACCTATGAAATGAAGGTCGAAGATGGGCGTCTGCTGCTATCAAGCGCTGCGATTGCAGGACAGGTGGCCGCAGAATGACATGCGTAAAAACAACCTGCCCCTATTGTGGGGTGGGCTGTGGCGTGCTTGCGCAGCCCGACGGCACGATCAAAGGCGACCCTGATCACCCGGCCAACTTTGGTCGGCTGTGTTCCAAAGGGTCGGCGCTCGGCGAGACCATCGATCTCGATGGTCGTCTTCTCGCACCGCAGATCCTTGGCCGTGAAGCGGGTTGGAACGATGCACTTGATCTGGTCGCAACAAAGTTCAGCGCTGCAATCCGCGATTACGGCCCCGACAGCGTTGCCTTTTACGTGTCAGGGCAGCTGCTGACCGAAGACTATTACGTCGCCAACAAGCTGATGAAGGGCTACATCGGCTCGGCCAACATTGACACAAATTCCCGCCTTTGCATGGCATCCTCTGTTGCCGGGCATAAACGCGCATTTGGCACTGACACGGTTCCCGGTACTTACGAAGACCTAGAAGAAGCTGATCTAATCGTTCTTGTTGGTTCCAACCTCGCTTGGTGCCATCCGGTGCTGTATCAACGCATTGCAGCAGCAAAGGCCGCACGCCCGGAAATGCGCGTCGTCAACATTGACCCACGCATTACTGCAACCAGCGATTTGGCCGATCTACACCTGCAGATCAAAGGCGATGGTGACGTTGCATTGTTCAATGGATTACTTAGCCATCTGGCTAACAGTGGAAAACTCAATAGCGATTACATCAATGCCCACGTTAACGGCTTTGATCTTGCGCTAGAAAGCGCAACTGCGGACGATCCGACTGCAAGCGGGCTAACCCCTGATGAAATCGCCCAGTTTTACGCAATGTGGGCTGGTACGGAAAAGACTGTCACGATCTATTCTCAAGGCGTTAATCAGTCGATGTCGGGGACAGATAAGGTCAACGCGATCATCAACTGCCACCTTGCCACGGGCCGCATCGGCAAACCCGGCATGGGCCCGTTTTCCGTCACCGGACAACCCAACGCGATGGGCGGCCGCGAAGTTGGCGGCTTGGCCAATATGCTCGCCAATCACCTTGATATCGAAAACGCCGACCACCGCGATGCCGTGCAGGCCGCGTGGAACAGCCCGACCATCTGCACCAAACCGGGGTTAAAAGCGGTCGATCTATTCAAGGCCTGCGCCGATGGCACGATCAAGGCGCTGTGGATCATTTCTACGAACCCCGCTGTTAGCCTTCCGGATGCGGATGGCGTGGCAGAGGCGATCAGCAACGTGCCGTTCACGGTTGTCACCGACATCATGGCGCGGACGGACACCGGCGATTTGGCTGATGTATTGCTGCCAGCAACAGGTTGGGGCGAAAAGAACGGAACCGTTACGAACTCTGAACGCCGCATTTCACGCCAACGTGCTTTCCTGCCGACGCCCGGTGCTGCGCGCCCAGATTGGAAAATCATCTGTGACGTGGCCGAGCGTATGGGCTTTGATGGCTTCGGTTATGAAACCGCCGGTGACATCTTTGTTGAATATGCAGCCACAACAGCGCTAAGCCAACAATTTGGCAAAGACCTTGATCTAGCAGCGCTAACTGATGCGGACTATGACAGTCTTGCGCCAACCCAATGGCCTGTTGGCAAGCAAACCCGGTTCTTTGCGGATGGCGCGTTTTATCACCCAGACGGTAAGGCACGTATGATTGCGGTTACCGCGCCAGAACTCAGGACAGGCAAGTTCAGGCTGAACACAGGCCGCAACCGCGACCAGTGGCATACGATGACCCGTACTGGCAAATCGCAACGGCTTGGCGCGCATTTGGCAGAGCCTTATGTCGAAATCCACCCAGATGATG
Organism: Yoonia maritima; assembly: GCF_043641945.1. Classification (GTDB taxonomy): domain Bacteria; phylum Pseudomonadota; class Alphaproteobacteria; order Rhodobacterales; family Rhodobacteraceae; genus Yoonia; species Yoonia maritima_B. The sequence continues at coordinate 561,076 of NZ_JBHZRX010000002.1, forward strand.
CTGACGCAATTGGCGTTGATACGGCAGAACTGATCACGCTTTATGGCCCAAAGGGCAAAGGTATCTTCCGCGCACTGATCAGCGATAAGGTCGCGCCCGGAAACCTATTCGCGCCACTGCATTGGACACGCCAACTTTCTGCCGCAGGAGTCGTCAATAGCACGGTCGAAACGGGTGTTGATCCTATCTCGGGCCAACCCGCCACGAAAAGCGCACAAGTCGACGCGAGCAAATGCGACGCTGCTTGGTACGGTTTCGCCGTTAGCGCGGCGCAGATGCAGCCCAGCCGCCCCTACCATGCTATCGCCAAGACAAGCACAGGTTGGCAGGCAGAATTTGCAGGCATGAAAGCCCCAAGCAACTGGGAACATGAGGCACGCAATATTGCTGGCACGAAGGCAGGTAGCGCTGCCGTTATGCAGGACGCCACGACAGGAGATGTCCGCGTCGCGATCATTGAAAACGACCAAATCAGCGCGCTGTTTTTTGCAAGTACCACCCCAGTTGTCGTAGCCCGTCAACATGCGGCGACGCTGATCGGATCAGGCGTTGCAAGCCTTGAGGCGCTCGCCGGTCGGACAGCTGCGGATATGCCAGACCCGGGTGCCACCGTTTGCGCCTGTTTCAATGTCGGCGTAAACACATTGCGAGGCGCGATTAGCGACGGTGCTATGAGCGTCGCCGCATTGGGCGAAGCAACTTGCGCTGGCACCAACTGCGGGTCCTGCAAACCCGAATTGGCGGCCCTGATCGCGCAATTCCAAATCCCGGTGGCCGCTGAATGACCCTAACTCCCTTTGTCCAAACAGTAGCTCGCGGCGCTGGCCGCGCCCGCCCTCTGACACAGGACGAAGCAGCAAATGCCATGCAAGTCATCTTGGACGGCAAGGCAGAGCCAGAGGCATTAGGTGCCTTTTTGATGGTCCTGCGTTTTCGGGGCGAAATACCTGAAGAGATCGCGGGTTTCACACAAGCACTACGCGCCAAATCACCGGCGCCAATGTCCGCTGATTTGGACTGGCCGTCTTATGCAGCGGGCCGCACACGCGGTGCGCCTCTATTTTTGCTATCGGCGAAATTGGTTGCGCAGGCAGACTACCGCGTAGTCATGCACGGCTGGAACTCTCACCAAAGCACAGGCGCATCTGTACGCGATGCGCTTGGTGCGCTTGATATCCCGTTTGATGCCAGCGACGCGCCAATCACCTATCTGCCCGTTGAAACCCACGCGCCAGAGGCATTCGATGTCTTGCGGCTTCGCGATACGTTTGGCCTGCGGTCTTGCATCAACACGGTGCTGCGCATGTGGAACCCGACCAGCGCCCGCGCGACGGTTCAGGGCGTATTCCACCCGTCTTATCGCGGGTTGCAAGCGCAGGCCGCTGCGCTATTGGATCAATCTGACCTTACGGTGATCAAAGGCGGCGGCGGTGAATTCGAACGCAATCCAGCCAAAGGCATCCAAATCTTTGGCCTGCGCAATGGTGAACATCACCAGACCGAAGCCTCCGCACTTCGCGACGACACGCGCCGCATGAACGAACCAGAAGCCCAAGTGGACGCCACCCAAATCTGGGCAGGCACGCAAACCGATGCCTTTGCCGAAGCCACAGTTATTGGCACGACAGGCATCGCCCTGTGGACATTGGGTGCTGCCGACACAGTTGAACAAGCCGACGCGATGGCCGCTGCCCTATGGGCAGAACGGCATAGCCAGCAAAGGATATCTGCATGAAAACCTTTCCAATGTTTCTGACCATGGCAGGTCGCCGCGTTGTGATTGCAGGCGGCGGTGAACAGGCCGCACAAAAATGCCGGTTAATCCTAAAAACCGAAGCACAGATCACCATTCTGTCTTCCTCACTCGACCCTGAGCTGGCAGACCTCCATGCCGCCGGAAAAATCGGATGGGATAACACGCCGATCACGGCGCAACATTTTGCAGACACCGCGTTGGTATTCATCGCAACCGGGTGCCCTGGAATTGATTCAGCACTTCACGCGCTGGCCAAGGACGCAGGCGCGACCGTGAACGTCGTTGACCGCCCAGACCTATGCGACGCCATCACTCCGTCTATCGTAGACCGTTCGCCCGTTGTTGTCGCGATCGGCACCGAAGGCACAGCACCTGTGCTGGCCCGGCAAATCAAAACGCGGATGGAAGAACTGCTTGAGCCTCGACTTGGTGATCTGGCTGCGGTCGTTGGTCGATTGCGTGACAGTGCCGCGATGCGGCTCCAGCCGCGTCAACGCCGCGACCTGTGGCGCTGGGTGTTTAACGGCCCTGCCCGCGACGCGCATAAACGCGGCGCAGAACGCGAAGCAGCACAGCTGATCAAACACGCAATCGCGACCGCCGATTTTGGGCAAGCCGGCCCTGCTCCAGTGGCACTTGTTGGTGCGGGTCCGGGATCCAAAGACCTAATCACTTTGCGTGGTGTTCAACGCCTGCAAGAGGCCGACATCATTTTCTATGACCGGCTGATTGACCCCGAAGTCCTTGACCTCGCACGCCGTGATGCAGAACGTGTTTATGTAGGCAAGGCCCCGGGAGCCCACAGCTGGCCCCAAGACAAAATCAGCGGATTACTGGTTGCAGCAGCGCGCCAAGGGCAGCGCGTCGTACGCCTGAAATGCGGCGACCCCGGCGTATTCGCACGTGGTGCCGAAGAAGCAGACGCACTGACCGAGGCAGGCATCCCATTCGAAATCGTACCCGGCGTCACTGCGGCAAGTGCGGCATCCGCAGCCATGGGTGGTTTCCTGACTGAACGCGGCCAATGCGACACATTGGTGCTGACGACAGGCCGCGGTGAACATATCGACGACACCCCCGATTGGGCGGGCCTATTGACCCAAGGGCGGCGCGTCGCCGTTTACATGGGCGTCGGCACTGCAGACCGGATCGAAGCCGCGCTCACGACAGCAGGCCTAGCCCATATCGTTGAAGTCGACATCGTCGCCAATGCACAAATGCCGTCGCAAAAGATCGCACAATGCAAAGCGGCTGATTTGACGCAAACAATCAACGATCATGGCATCACCAACCCAGCAATCCTGTTCCTCAGCCACCGGAAAACGGCCCCGGTTCAGCTCGCCCACACTGCTTAAGTAAAGCGAATCGCAAAGCTTTACTTGCCCTTCGGGCGACAGGAACATAACATGAACATATAACGACCACAGCGCTGAGTCCTTTGATGTTCACTGTCCCCCTTCCCCGCATCGGAACCGACGTTGCATGGCGTGACGCCGCAAAACGACTGATCAGCGCGGGCGTCCCACCAAAAGAGGTGCTTTGGGATTTCGCGGGAACGCTCACACCGCTGCTCGACAATGCAACGCCGCTTCCCGAAGCCAAGCGTCGGGTGCAGGCACCGCACAGTTTTCTAACGCTTGCGCAGACGGTTGTCTGGCATCGAAACGACGACAGGTTCACGCGACTTTATACGGTGCTTTGGCGGCTGCGGAATGAAACTGGATTGATGAATGACAGCGACGACCCAGACTTGATCGCACTGCGGCAGCTAGACGATGATGTACTACGGGCCCAAGCACGGATGCGCAAATCCATCAGCTTTCGAGACTTACGACAAGGCGGCGCACGACACAGCTTTGCCGCATGGTTTGTGCCGGCGCATCACGTGGTCGAACCAATCGCGCCCTACTTCGCGCAACGACTGCCCGACCTAGACTGGATGATCGCCACCCCCGACGTGACAGCACAATTCATCAACGGAAACCTAAGCTTTCACCCCGGCCAACCCAAACCCGACTGGCCCAGCAGCAAGAAGCGGATCGACGACTATTTAGGGGATTTGTTCAATCCGTCGGGTGAAATACAGGCACCCAAAGCTTGAGGTGACGTTGCAGTTTGCCGCGCTGCCCCACTCCATAGCTTTCAGCCAAAAGGCTGCAGTGCGGGACGAAACCGCCGTTGCGATATTCTTAGCCAATGGCCGCTAACAACTCTATACTGCTATAAAAGACGCTCATTAGACGCATCGGTGAAAAAAATGCCCCAAGTCATTCTAGAGCAGGAACCAGCGATCCGCCTCGCGGTATTCCTTGGTGTCCTCATTGGCATGGCGGCTTGGGAGGTCGCAGTTCCGCGACGGAGAGTTGAAATTCCTCGGCTTTTGCGCTGGTCGAATAATCTTGCCTTGGTCGCTATCGACACACTCCTCGTTCGGCTTGTGTTCCCAGTGGTCGCAGTCGGACTTGCTGTAATCGCTCAAAAAAGTGGCTGGGGTCTCCTAAACCAGATCGGTATACCTTACTGGTTGGCTATTCTCATTGCGATTTTGGCGCTTGATCTGGCGATCTATTTTCAACATGTCCTGTTCCATGCCGTGCCAGCACTTTGGCGTCTGCACCGCATGCACCATGCTGATCTTGAGTTTGACGTGACAACGGGTCTACGGTTTCATCCCCTTGAAATCCTTCTTTCGATGTTGATCAAGCTTGGCGTCGTATTGGCTCTTGGGCCACCTGCAATAGCGGTCTTGATCTTTGAAGTCCTGTTGAATGCCAGCTCGCTGTTTAACCACTCCAACATACGCCTTCCGGTCAAGGTCGATGCTGTGTTGCGGTTGTTCATCGTCACGCCGGACATGCACCGCGTCCATCATTCAATTCTGCCATCAGAGACCAACAGCAACTTTGGGTTCAACGTGCCTTGGTGGGATCGGATTTTGGGAACCTATCTGGCGCAACCCAAGTCCGGGCATGAAGACATGACAATTGGAATAGAACAATTTCGAAATCGGCGCAGCCTTTGGCTTGATCGGATGCTCATTCAACCGCTTCTTGGTCGGGCGAGCGGGTATCCGACAAACCGAAAAGAAGAAGAACCTCAAATAGACCCAAAACTTAAGTAGGCCACGCCACACGCTATGTGTTGATTGGTGCGTATCGCAGCATTCGGTAGAATGGGCTCGCACCTGCCGTTCGCCTCAATCGTGCCCGGGGCCGCGAAACAGCCCCGGAACCGAACTCACGTATTGAACAAGAAGTGCATCACGTCGCCGTCTTTAACGATGTAGCCTTTGCCTTCTGCGCGCATCTTACCGGCTTCTTTTGCGGCTTGTTCGCCACCAAGGCCGACAAAATCATCATACCCGATGGTTTCCGCACGAATAAACCCGCGTTCGAAATCACCGTGGATGACGCCAGCGGCTTGTGGGGCGGATGTGCCTTCTTTGATGGTCCAAGCGCGGGCCTCTTTCGGGCCGACGGTAAAATAAGTCTGTAGGTGCAGCAGCTCGTATCCAGCACGGATCAGACGGTCGAGACCCGCTTCCTCTAGGCCCATTTCGCCCAAGAACATGTCGGCCTCTTCGGCGTCGAGCTGGCTGATCTCTTCTTCGATCCGGGCAGAGATCACAACATGGGAATTGCCCTGCGCCGCAGCCATTTCGGCCACACGTGCGGATTGGCTGTTACCAACACCAGCGCTTTCTTCTTCGACGTTACAAACGTAAAGAACCGGCTTGGTAGTCAGCAGTTGCAGCATCTTCCACGCCTTGGCGTCATCGGCATCGACCTCAACCGTACGTGCAGGTTTACCTTCTTCCAACGCCGCTTGGGCCGCCTCAAGCAAGCGCACCTGCTGCACAGCCTCTTTATCGCCGCCACGGACCTTGCGTGTTAGGTTCTGCAGGCGCTTTTCGATGCTTTCCAGATCGGACAGCATCAGTTCGGTTTCAATCACATTGGCGTCTTCAACCGGGTCAACACGGCCTTCGACGTGGGTAATGTCGTCGTCTTCAAAGCAGCGCAACACATGGGCAATCGCATCACATTCACGGATGTTGGCAAGAAACTGGTTACCCAGACCTTCGCCCTTTGACGCGCCCTTAACCAGACCTGCGATATCAACAAACGTCATCCGCGTTGGGATGATCTGCTTTGACCCAGCAATTTCAGCCAATTTATCAAGGCGCGCATCAGGCACAGCCACGTCACCCACGTTGGGCTCAATGGTGCAAAACGGAAAGTTCGCAGCCTGCGCGGCAGCGGTTTTCGTCAACGCGTTGAACAGGGTTGATTTGCCCACATTTGGCAAACCCACGATACCCATCTTGAAACCCATGTCAGCTCTCCTTGAAACTCTTGTGGGCTTCTAGGGGGGGATTGGGTTTGGTGCAAGATAAACAGGGGACCAATTGCGTGCGACCCATTGATTTTCCGCCCCTCATCGCGCAAACCCGAACCCAAGAATTACACTGGGGATTAAGATGAGCAGAATCGACGCGAAATTTGCGCAGTTGCAGGCCGAAGGCAAAAAGGCATTTGTTGCCTATGTGATGGCAGGTGATCCCGATTATGACACCGGGCTTGAGATCGTCAAAGGTCTGCCAGATGCGGGCGTCGATATCATCGAACTTGGTGTGCCCTTTACCGACCCGATGGCAGATGGCGCAACGATCCAGCTCGCGGGCCAGCGCGCGCTCGAGGCAGGTCAGACGCTCGAGAAAACGCTGCAATACGCACGCGAATTCCGCAAAAACGACGACACCACGCCGATTGTCATGATGGGCTACTACAACCCGATCTATTCGCGCGGCGTTGATAATTTCCTAAAAGACGCGGTCGAGGCCGGAATAGACGGGCTGATCATCGTGGATCTGCCGCCGGAAGAAGACGAAGAACTGTGCATTCCTGCCCAAGCCGCAGGCATCAATTTTATCCGTCTTGCGACCCCAACGACCGACGATAAACGCCTGCCCAAAGTGCTGCAAAACACATCCGGCTTTGTTTACTACGTCTCCGTCACCGGCATCACCGGCACCGCCGAGGCCCAAGCAGGCGACGTCGCCCCAGAGGTCGCGCGGATCAAAGCCAAAACCGACCTGCCCGTAATCGTAGGGTTCGGGATCAAAACCCCCGAGGCCGCCGAAAACATCGCCAGCATCGCAGACGGCGCCGTCGTGGGTTCCGCCATCGTCGATAAAATCGGCAAAGGCGAAAGCGTGGCTGACGTGCTAGCGTTTGTGAAGTCTTTGGCGGATGGGACGCATCGGGGCTGATGAATGATCACGGAAGTGAATTGAACCAACACACGCCGCTGACGGGTATTCTTGAGCATATCTATGGCACCGCGCGTGATGCGTTTTTCGGCAACTTTCTATTCTTCACAACACTTGGTCTAATCCTTGTCGGGATCGAAGCGCTGTTACTCCAAGGCAATCCCGCGTTGGCGTTGTTGAGTTTGGTCATAAATGTGGTGTGCGCCGTGCCTATCGCATTTATTGGACACCGGATCATGATGCTCAATGAATCGTTCCGACCACGGGACCTTTCTTCAACGCGCGTTATTCCTTCGCGGAGATTTCTAAAAACATCCCTGCCGTTTTTTTTGTTGAATGCGGCAATCTACGCATCATTCATCTTCTTGTTGTCCGCAGAAACATATCTGGGTCCCGACATCGTCCCGGCCTTCCTCCTTTTTCCCATCCTTATTTTGATTTTGTTCAATTTCTACTTTTTGGGGCGGTTCGGATCTGCCTTACCGGCAGCCGCAATTGGTACCAACCCCGGCCTTGCCCTAGCCGCGTTGCGCAGTAAGGGTCGGCGCTGGTTCCTCGTACAAAACATTCTGATCGGGCCGGCCTTGTTTGGATGGGGTACGAACAAGTTGTTTGCCGAATGGCAAAGGGCTGGCTTGTCATACACTGTATGGGACGATTACGGCAGTTTTAGCCTGATCGGCACAATTATGAGCTACCTCTCACAGCTTGTGGGTATTTTTGCCCTGTTGTTACTCGTTTCCGCACTTTGCCAAGCATATCGCAGCGGTGAGGCAATCTTAGGACACAAAACGCCTTAGCATCTTGCATGAAGCCCCCGTATCGGTAATAAATAATTACCAATTTCAGGATTTCAGCCATGCCAGTCATTACAACCATCGACGACCTTAAGCGCCTGCATAAACGTCGCGCGCCTAAGATGTTTTATGATTACGCCGAAAGCGGTAGCTGGACTGAACAGACGTTTCGCGAGAACACGACTGATTTTGACCAAATCCGCCTCCGCCAGCGCGTCGCGGTGGATATGTCGGACCGCACGACGAAATCGCAGATGATCGGGCAGGATGTGGCGATGCCTGTGGCGCTCGCCCCTGTTGGGCTGACCGGCATGCAATGCGCGGATGGGGAAATCAAGGCTGCCAAAGCCGCCGAGAAATTTGGCTTGCCCTTCACCCTATCTACCATGTCGATTTGTTCGATTGAGGATGTTGCTGCGAACACCAAAAACCCATTTTGGTTTCAGCTATACGTCATGCGTGACGAAGAATTCGTCGACAATATCATCGCCCGAGCTAAGAACGCAGGTTGTTCGGCGCTGGTCCTCACACTTGATCTGCAAATTCTTGGACAGCGGCACAAGGACCTAAAGAACGGTCTAACCGCCCCGCCCAAGATGACGATCCCGACGATGATCAACCTATCGACCAAATGGCGCTGGGGGATCGAGATGCTGCAAACCAAGCGCCGCACGTTTGGCAACATCGTCGGTCACGCGAAAAACGTCGGTGACACCAGCAGCCTGTCATCTTGGACCGCTGAACAGTTCGAACCCAAACTGGACTGGGGCATGATTGCGAAGCTCAAAGAAAAATGGGGCGGCAAGCTGATCCTTAAGGGCATTCTAGACGTCGAAGACGCGAAGAAAGCGGTTGAGATCGGTGCAGACGCGATCATCGTCAGCAACCACGGCGGTCGCCAGCTTGACGGTGCGCTTTCCGCCATCCGCATGCTGCCATCCATCGTGGCGGCTGTTGGAGATCAGGTAGAGGTCCACATGGACAGCGGCATTCGATCCGGCCAAGACGTGCTCAAGGCTTTGGCACTGGGTGCAAAGGGTGTCTATATCGGTCGCGCGTTTATCTATGGCCTAGGTGCGATGGGCGAAAAAGGTGTAACCACCGCGCTAGAGGTTATTCACAAAGAGCTCGACCTGACGATGGCGTTGTGCGGACGGCGTGATGTCAAAACGCTTGATCCAGACGTGCTTCTCATCCCGAGAAACTTTGAGGGTGAATGGCAGTAACGCATATATTTTACCTTACCCTTCCCGCTTAACGTGCAAATCGCGACACTTTTTAACGGAATGCGGGGCAAGGGGGAAAAAATCATCAATGCAAACATTGACCTCACGCTAAATCAACTAAAGTTTACCGTCGAATGCTGACGGCGACTCTGGTCGCCATCAACAGCACTCATGTGAAAAAGTACTAATTAGGAGAACTACTATGCGCATCACAAAAACTCTCGCCACTGCAGCAACTCTGGCTGTTGTTTCTACATCTGCTTTCGCTGGCGGTGTTGCACCTGTCATCGTTGAGCCAGTTGAAGTTATGGAAGCACCAAAGACATCTTCCGTAAGCTCAACATACGTGGTTGTTGGTGTTGTTGCTGCTCTGCTTATCGCAGCTGCTGCTTCAGCAGAATAAGACAGAACGCCGGTTTGGCGATCTGAAATCAACTAGCCTTGGCTGGTCGGATTATGGGGTTGGCATTACGCCAGCCCCTTTTCTATTCCAGCGCGGAAGCTTTGCGACGACCAGAACCAACGGCACCGCCAACAGCAATAAAACTGCGACCCCGCCAAAGGCGACACGTAGCCCGAACGCATCTGACACGATCCCCATGAGTACAGGCGCGAAAAAGAACCCCGAGAAACCAATCACAGCGGTGCGCCCAATCGCCTCGGTCCGCAAATGCGGCGCGACAAGTTTACCGACCAGCGCGAGCCCCATCGGCCCGATAACCGAAACGCCCAAGCCCAAGATGCCAAAACCCAGATAGGCCACCGCAGGACTAGGCGCGAGCGCCGCAATCACGGCACCGATGGCCGATACAATCGCCGCAAAGATGACGACGACGATCTCGCTCCAACGGGCGGCAACTGCCTGCCCCGAAAACCGCCCGATTGCCATCGTCAGCCCCAACATCGCCGGACCAAACGCGCCTTCGGCGGCTCGCCCGTGCAATGTCCGTTCTAGGTGAAGCGCCGACCATGCCTCGACGGTGGCTTCGGACATAAAGGCGACCAACACGATGGCGCCACATAGAATAATTGGCCACAGCGGGTAGCGGCCGTTCCCACTCTCCTCGTCGGCTTCGATGTCGGGAACATCCATCCAGATGAACGGCGCAACCAAGCAACTGACAACGGCGAACCCTGCGAAAACCGGCCCCGGTGGCAGGCCTGCCTCGCGCGTGACGGCAACGACCAAAGCCGCGACACCGTAAGCGACGGAAAACATCGCATGGTTCGCGTTCATCAGTGGCCTGTCGTGGGCAGCCTCTAGCAAACTGACCCGCGCGTTCATGACGACATCCAACAGTCCTGATGCCAAACCAACCAGCCCAAGTGATATGGCAAAAGCAAGCGGTGTATGCATATGCCCCGGCACAAGCCATGCGATGGCTAAAAACACCACTCCGCACTGCAACGCGCGCGCACCAAGCCAGCGATCAAGGATCGGCGCAAGCCACATCGATGAGACCAACCCCGTGGCTGACCCCAGCAACAAAGTGCCAAACAACGCATCCGAAACACCAAGCGTCGCTTTAATATGCGGAACATAGGCCGCAAAGCAGCCCCAAAACAGGCCAACAACCACAAAGGCAGCAGCCGGGCGACGGGAAATAATAAGCGCGTTCAAAATAGACATAACGCCATGGCTGAACGATATTTTTTACCAAAGCAAGTTTCAAATTTCACTTTACGTTTAGGGGCAACCGCGCACCCCAAGACTTGTGGGTGCGCGGTTGTTTTCTAGCTCAAAACTGCTCGCAACTTTGGAATCCGTGATACGATCAACGTATCAATCGCCAGAACAATTAGCAGGGCAAGGCCAGCCATTGGGAATGCCATCGACACTCCCAAACCGACCAAGACTGCCCCTTGCCAAAGCGGCAGTTCGTTGGGCATCGGCGGTGCGGCAAGCCGACCTGCTTTGGTTGGGCGACGTTTCCACCACAGTACCAATGCGCTTGCGCATAGGAATATCACCGATAGGCAAACGACCGTGTTGGCTAAGACGCTCCATAGGCCCAGTGTGCCCATATGTAACGCGATTCCGACAGCCATTGCTTTGCCCGCAAGCGAATAATCCTCATAGCGTACATCGGCGAGAACCTTGCCTGTGAATTGATCGACATGCACTGTCCTGTCTGTCGTCGGGCTTGTGCTATCGGTGCTCATGGAATCCCGGCTAAGCGTCCATACGCCGGTATCACCACGCGGTAAGTTGAGCTGATAGCGAGCGTCAAACCCGATATCCCGCGCCAAGGCATCAACCGTATCGATTGTCACAGCGCCAGTGATTGCCACCTGCCCTGCTTCGCTGCCCGATGCGGGCATAGGTGTTTGCTCCAGCGCCCAAGGCACCTCATGGCGGTCATGGTTCATGCTTGCATGGGTCTCATCTGATAGTGGCACGTTGTCCCATTTTTCGGCAGGGAATTGGCTCCAAGCTTGGACCATTTTACCACCCCAGATACCGGCCCAGGCCAATCCTGAAATCAGGAACAGCACCAAGAAAACCGATACCCATATGCCGACAACGCCATGCAGCGATTTCCACAGACTGCGCCCTTGTGTGAACTTCGGCAACAACGCTGCACGCCAGCCACCACTACGCGGCCACCACATATATAGCCCTGTTGCGATCAAAACGAGGCTAAGTGAAGCCGCCGTTTCCAGCATGCGGTCACCCGTCACCCCAAGCATCAGATCACTGTGGATGTTATCAAAGAAATCGTACCACCCGCTGCGCCGCGGGAATGTTTCGATAACGGATGCAGTATAAGGATCGACCGCAACCATGATTGCGTCGTCGCCCTGATCCACACGGAAAAGCGCCGCCAGATCATCGCGACGTGGCGCGACGTATTGCTTGAGCACCCCGCCCTCAATCGCGGCAACTGCAGCATCCGCCTGCTGCGAGACTGAAAGAACGGTCTCTTGTGGGATCACGGCGGTTCTTTCACCGTCACGCCCGTCGATCCAAGAAATCCAAAGCATCATCATACCCGTGATTGCAAGGATCATCAGAAATGGGATCACAACGAATCCCGTGTAGAAATGCCAACGCCATGCAGCAAAATAGAGTTTATTCACTCCGCCCTCTGGCTGCGCATTTTTCGATATATTCATGTTTTAAGGCTCCAAGCCATTTGTCCGCCCGAGGGCGGTGATTGAACTATTCAAGGGTGAAATGTTCAGGCTTGGGGCGGCGCACGCGACAGCCGCGCAGGGTCAAGGCGTTGCGCGTTGCGAATGTTTTGGGCAACCGCGACCAAAACGTCATAATCACCGAATATGATCGCAGGCGGCCCATACGAAACTGGTGGCAAGACAGCCGCGGCGATCAAATGACAGGCCGCGCAGTGCTTGTGCATCGGCTTGCGCGGGTCCGTGGTACCTCCACATAAATCAGCGAAAGTTCCCCCAGCAGCCAAATAGGCCGCCAGATCGTCGTCCATTTCGCTATGCTGCGCGGGCGATGCCGTGCCTAAAACAACCAAAGCAAGCATCAATGCCAAGGTCGTGAATAGTCTACCAACAATGCTAATTCTGTGCCGCATGGCGCAGGCTCCTACACGATTCTTAAGAAAATCGCGAGCACATATTGTCGCGCATATAGAAACAAACGCACTCAGCAGGCAATATAAGTGACTATCTTGGGCCATCGCGCATACACAAAACCCCTTTTCAACAGGGCGAATCCCGCCTATAGGCACAGTCCTTAACGGGCCGCACACCCTTGGAGGGCGGCTCATAACATATCGGAGAATTACTATGGCTGGAAAGATCCCAGATCTTAACGCCAAGGTACGCGCGGGGACAGGCAAGGGGGCCGCCCGCCAAGCTCGCCGTGATGGCGACGTACCTGGCATTGTTTATGGTGGTGGCGCAGAGCCCCAATCCATCAGCATCCCATTCAACTACCTGCTGACTATGCTGCGCAAAGGCCGCTTCATGTCGACTCTTTTCAACCTCAAGGTTGAAGGTCAAGAAGACGTGCGCGTGATCTGCCGTGGCGTTCAGCGCGACGTGGTTAAAGACCTGCCAACTCACATCGACCTGATGCGCCTGAAGCGTACAAGCCGTGTGAAATTGTTCATTCCTGTTGAGTTTGCAAACGCAGACACCTGCCCAGGTGTGAAAAAAGGCGGCGTTCTGACTGTTGTTCGTAACGAAGTCGAACTTGATGTTCTAGCCGGTGAAATCCCTGATCACATCACTGTTGATCTTGCGGAAACGCAAATGGGCGATGTTATCCACATCAGCGACGTCACACTTCCTGAAGGTGCGAAATCTGTTATCGAACGTGACTTCGTCATCGCGAACATCTCTGCTCCACGTACATTGTCTGCTGACGATGAAGATGAAGCAGAAGAAGGCGCAGAAGAAGCAGCCGAAGAAGCAGCGACAGAATAATCCAACGCATTCGCGTGGATCAAAGGGCACCCATTTGGGTGCCCTTTTTGTTTTGGACACCACGATAACTGAGCAGGGCGAAATCACGCCGCGCAATGCGTTGAACGCTTGAGCCATATCAATGTCACCCGCCGCGAATACGGCACAATGAACGCATGAAAGCTCTTGGTCTCCTCTTGATATACCTACTCGCGGTATTGCTTCCCCTGATCCTGTCATGGGCATCTGGTACAGAACCGCGGCCATTCCGACACGAACTTGCATCTGGCCTCGGGATGCTGGCCTTTTCGATGATCCTTGCGGAATTCGTTTTGTCTGGGCGCTTCAAGCGCATCTCAAACGGTATCGGGATGGACGTGACGATGCGGTTTCACCAACTTATGGCGCGCACCGCATTGGTTTTCGCCATGCTACATCCATTTCTATACCGCGGCAGCCCATCAGGCGGGGCGCGACCATGGGACGCCACCCGGCAGCTTACCGTAACGACAGACTTCACTAACCTCGCGACCGGCATTGCGGCCTTCATCCTTTTGCCGAGCCTCGTTTTGCTTGCCATCGCTCGCACTCAACTCGATTACAAATACGAAACATGGCGGCTGCTGCACGGCATTGGCGCGCTTTTGATCGCAGGGCTACTCTTGCATCACGCGATCTATGCGGGGCGGTATGGCGCTGAGCCTGTTATGGTCGGGCTATGGCTGGGAATGACGGCAATCGCAGCGGGTTCGCTACTTTATGTCTATCTGATCGCGCCCCTATTGCAGCGTTCGCAGGGATGGCGCGTGACCGAAATCAAACGGCTGACACCAAAGCAATGGGGGCTCACGATCTCGCCAGATGGACACAGCGGTATTGAGTACAAAGCCGGACAGTTCGGATGGCTAAACCTTGGACACAGCCCACTCACGCTACACGAAAACCCGTTTTCGATTAGCTCCGCACCAAGCGCGGGTGCTGACATTTCCTTCGTTATCAAAGAACTCGGAGACTTCACGCGTTCGCTCGATCAAATCAAAATCGGCGACCGCGCTTACCTTGATGGGCCATTCGGACATCTTACCGTCGACGGGCGCAATGAGCCCGGCATCGCGCTCATCGCCGGTGGCGTAGGCGTCGCCCCGCTGCTCAGCATTCTGCGTGATCTTCGAAATACGAACGACCCACGCGAGGTGAAACTCATCTATGGGAACAAACGCGAAGATCAGATCGTCTATCGCGACGAACTAACTGATCAAGACGTAACTTACGTGCTGTCTGAACCACCCGCACATTGGAAAGGTGAAAGCGGACTAATCGATGCGCGCCTGCTGGACAGTATGTTCTCGGACACGCAGTACAAAGACTGGCTATTCGTTCTTTGCGGCCCACCAATCATGATGGACATGATCGAAGAACACCTCATCTCAAGAGGCACACCTTCCAGCCAGATCCTATCAGAAAGGTTCAACTATGACTGATCTGTTCAGACAAGTGTCAATGCAGCGACGCGTATCAATCGTTATTTGGATCGTGAACGTTATTCTCATGCTTTCATTAATGGGATTTGCCGCACGTGGCATGATCTAGCCAGATGACGTGCTGTGCCCTACATGTCTTCGCAGTTCTCGTAGCGCCTGCCTAATAATCTGCCATGCCGATGACAAGAACAGCCCGGCCATGACTCCTGCAACGATCAGATCGGGCCAGCCGGTCGCGGTGCCCCAAACCCCAAGTGCGGCAACCATAACCGCAACATTCCCGATTGCGTCATTACGTGAACATAGCCAAACGGATCGCACGTTTGCGTCGCCGTCTTTGTAACGCATTAACAGTCCCACGCTGGCAAGGTTGGCGATGAGCGCCAGAAAACCGATGATCCCCATTACTTCTGCGGTTGGAACGCCGACAGCAAAGACTCGGTATGCTGTTGTTCCGAACACCCAAAGCCCCATCAACAACAGGCTGATCCCTTTGGTCAATGCGGCAGTGCTGCGTACCCGTGAAGACGCGCCGATTACGGCCAATGAAATGCCATAGGTCACTGCATCCCCAAAGAAATCCAACGCGTCGGCCTGCAATGCTTGGCTGCGCGCCATATGCCCCGCCGTCATCTCGACCACGAACATCCCCGCATTAATCGCGATAACTGCCCAAAGACGCCGTTTATAGTCGGCTGACACCCCTTCAAATTGGGCATCATGCCCGCAACAACCTGCCATCTTAATATCCTTTCATCTTTGCGACTCATGATCTAACGTCTCTAGTAACTAGAGGTTCAAGAGGTTTTTCAGATGTTTTCCATCGGCGCGCTTTCTGACCGAACAGGGGTAAAAATTCCGACTATTCGTTACTACGAAGAAATGGGACTAATGCCCGAACCTGAGCGCACGGCCGGAAATCAGCGACGCTATTCACAGGCTGGGCTGGATCGGCTGGGCTTCATCAAACACGCCCGCGATCTGGGTTTCACCATCGAGGCGATACGTGCGCTGATTGATTTGAACGATCACCCTGATCATTCATGTGCGACCGCAAATGCGATTGCTACAGGCCAACTTGATGACGTGCGTGCCAAGATTGCACGCTTGCAGCGGCTGGAAACGGAACTGGTCCGGATCGCCACCCATTGCGACGGAAAAGGGCGGGCAAGCGACTGTTATGTTCTGACATCTCTTGCCGATCACAGCCTGTGCGAAACCGCGCACTAGCGCTGCGGTGCGGCATGGGTTAAGTAAACGCTATGAAACTTATCGTAGGCCTAGGTAATCCCGGCGCGAAATACGCGCGAAATCGTCACAACATCGGCTTTATGGCCATGGATGTTATCGCAGCAGACCACGGTTTTTCACCGTGGCGCAGCAAATTCCAAGGACAGATCTCCGAAGGGCGATTTGGTTCTGAAAAGGTTGCCCTGCTCAAACCCGAAACATTCATGAACCTGTCTGGCCAATCCGTTGGCGAGGCAATGCGCTATCTTAAACTTGCACCCGAAGACATCATTGTGTTCCACGATGAGCTGGATCTTGCCCCCGGCAAGGTTCGCCTGAAAACAGGTGGCGGTCATGCGGGACACAACGGATTGCGGTCTATCCACGGACATATCGGTCCTGATTATGACCGCGTGCGAATGGGCATCGGACACCCCGGCCACAAGGATGCGGTTGCAGGATACGTGCTGCGCGATTTTGCCAAGTCTGACGCTGAATGGCTGGACGATGAAATGCGCGGGATCAGTGATGGCATCGCTGATCTTGTTGCAGGTGACGGGCCAAAGTTCCTGAATGCGATTGCCCTGCGCGTCGCGCCCCCACGGTCATCGACAAGCAAGCCAAAGCCCAAACCAACGGTCGCAGCACCAGAGCCAGACAACGACGCGCGGTCGCCCATGCAAAAGCTGGTGGATCGCTTTCGGTGATCCCCGCGAATGTCTCTGCGGCATTCGCCAATCAATCCCAATCCTGCACGGAACTTGGGTCGCCCTTTATGGGCCAACTCATGGGCCTTTGCGCGACGCGCGAATGGCCTGACTGCCCGGTCACAGATCGGATATTCCAATGGCAAGGTGATCTCAGTCCGCGCAGCCAATCGGTGCCATTGCGGCTTGCCGGTGCGCTACATGCCCTACGCCTGAATGGCGATGCTGTGCTTGATGCTGCCTATCCACCCAATGCTGTGCCAGACAACATTTTATGGCAGGCAGTCAGCCAGACACTGTGCGACCAATCCCCAACCATCATGGCGTGGCTCGATAGTCCGCCGCAAACCAACGAAGTCCGAAGGTCTGCGGCTTTGATCGCAGTCGGGCATTTCTTGGCTGATCGCTTTGGGCTGCCAATCCGCACATCTGAGTTGGGCGCAAGTGCCGGGCTGAACCTGCAGTGGGATCGCTACGCATTAGAGGTTAGCGGGCAGAGTTTTGGCCCCGTTGACCCTATCCTCACGCTGCGCCCTGATTGGACAGGCCCCCTGCCCCCAAAGGCCCAGCCAAACGTAACTAACCGCGCAGGCGTGGATTTGAACCCGCTTAACCCGCAAAGCGACGCACTACGCTTGCAAGCCTACCTATGGCCAGATCAACCCGAACGGCTGCGGCTCACTCAGGCGGCCATTGCCGCAGCTCAGACACCTGTTGATCAAGGCGATGCGATTGATTGGCTGCGCTCCCAGCTTCACCATAAACCGGGCGAGCTGCACATGATCTACAGCACCATCGCTTGGCAGTATTTCCCAGCGGACAAGCAGGCCGAAGGAACGGCGGCGATTGCCAAAGCGGGCGAAGATGCAACAGATGATACGCCTCTTGCTTGGTTCGGGATGGAGGCAGACGATCAAAGCCCCGGAGCGGCGCTAACGCTGCGCCTATGGCCCGGCGACTTAACCATACCTCTCGGACGCGCTGATTTTCATGGGCGCTGGGTGCATTGGGCTGCCCCATAAACACGCATTGCAACGCTAGGCTCGGCAAGGCATGTTCAGGTGAATTACGACGGAAAACATAATGAACATAATATCTTCGGCGGCAATCGCCACTGTCGGCGGCCTAGCGGCGCTAGCATTTTGGAAACGGACCGAGCTTGGACGACTACGCCATGTGTTGAACCTGTTTTCGGCCGACAAGATCGTGCATAATTTCTCGCACATGAACTCAGTGTTCCTGTCGGATCAGCTTCCTGCTTCATCCCCTTCAATTCCGCTTAGGACAGGCACAACTGCTACACTATCGCCACAGGCGTATCAGTGGATCAAAGACCGCAACGTGACCGCATTGGTCGTGCTAAAAGACGGTGAATTGGTATTCGAAGACTACTTTCACGGCACTGGGCCAAATGATCTACGGATCAACTGGTCAGTATCAAAAAGCTATCTGTCGGCCCTATTTGGCATTGTCTTGGCCGAAGGCGCAATCGAAAGCATTGACGACCCCGTCACCAAATACGCGCCCGAACTATCCGGCACCGCCTATAAAGATGCGACGATCAAAGACGTCCTGCAAATGTCGTCGGGCCTTGCCTTTGACGAAGACTACCTCGCGTTCTTTTCCGACATTAACCGGATGGGCCGGGTTCTTGCGCTTGGCGGGTCAATGGACGGCTTTGCAAAACAGCAAACCAAAAGCGCCGCACAGCCCGGTGAACGGATGGAATATGTGTCCATCGACACTCACATCATCGGGATGGTCATTCGAGGTGCAACAGGGCGCGGCATCGCGGAACTACTGCACGAAAAGATCATCGCGCCATTGGGAATGGAACAAGCCCCCTATTACCTTACTGATGGCAATGGCGTGGCGTTTGTTTTGGGCGGCTTGAATTGCACAACCCGCGACAATGCCCGCTTTGGGCAAATGATGGCACAGGGTGGTCAATGGAACGGCAAACAAATCGTGCCCGAGGATTGGGTCACCGCGTCTACAACCGCGAGCGCAAAAACCGCACCTGATGAAATCGGATATGGATACCAATGGTGGATACCGCTTGGATACGAAGACGGACAGTTTTTGGCCCGTGGCATTTACGGGCAATACATTTACATTGATCGTATCAACAACGTCGTCATCGCCACGCATAGTGCCGACCGGGCATTCCGCGAAGATGGCGTCAGCCGCGAAAACGAAGTGATCTTTCAAGAGATCGCAGAAAGCCTGAAAAACCATGGAAAAAGACCCGTCCTTTAACGTCCTAGGCAGCAGCTTGATCCCTTGCTCTACAGATCCGATGACCGGGTTCTTTCGCAATGGATCATGCGATACCTGCGCCCAAGACCAAGGCAGCCATACAGTTTGCGCCGTGATGACGGATGAATTTCTGGCCTATTCGAAATACGTCGGCAACGATCTAAGCACACCGCGCCCCGAGTATGGATTTACAGGGTTAAAAGCTGGCGACAGCTGGTGCCTTTGTGCAAGCCGGTTCCTGCAAGCACACGAAGAAGGCTGCGCACCCCAAGTCAATTTGCACGCCACGCATGTCCGTGCCCTCGAGATCGTTTCGATCGATGTGCTGCGCACCCACGCTTTGGGGGCAAACCTGAACTAATCAGCCCGCATCCGTGCCGGCCATCAGCTCATCAATAAATAGGCTTAAAAGCTGCGTACGCCCGGTCACACCAGCTTTGCGAAAGATGGCGTTGGTCTGCGCCTTGATGGTTCCTTCGCTGACGGTACGCAGGTCCGCTATTTCTTGGGTTGATAACCCTTTGATGGCGAACAACGCCACGTCACGTTCGGCAGGTGTTAACCCCCATTCGCTAAACCGTTCCTCGACCACGTCCATGAACGCGCCAGAGGCAATACGAAGCTGTCCTTCCACATGCACATTGCGGGCCATTGTTTTGCGCAACAGCAGCACGCCAAGCCCAACACCCAGCAGCAAACCAAGCGCGGCCCCCAGTTCGATCAGTTCGTATAGGTTCCAACTGATTGGCGCGAGCCCAAGCATCGACGCGACAATTTGAGACACGAAAAAGAAGGCGCAAAGCACCTGCACAATCACAATCGCTGCGACGTACCACTGCCCTTTCAAGGGGCGTTCCTAACTGAGGTTAAGCGCAACTATTCGTCATCCTCGTCGTCGTCATCGTCCTCGTCGTCATCCTCTTCATCATCGTCATCGTCGCGATCATCATCGTCATCGCGATCATCGTCGTCATCGTCATCGCGATCATCGTCGTCATCGTCATCGCGATCATCGTCGTCATCGTCATCGCGATCATCGTCGTCACGATCATCGCTGTCGTCATCGTGATCATCGTCTTTGGCGTTCTCCGACGAGCTGCCACCCCCATCCGGGTTGAAAATTCTTGGACCATCATCGTTGTCGTCATCGTCAAGCGTAACCCAATAGTCCCGAAGGATTTCGCCCGTTTGAGGATTAAAGACCAATTCACGGCGCAAATCATTACGCAAAGCAATAACGCGAACGCGGCCCAACCACGTGTTATTCAAAGTAATCTTGTCAAAGCCCTGAGCCTGCAGCTGGGACACAATCTGGTCTTGAACAGACTGGGCCACCGCAGTGAGCGGCGCCCCAGCCAGAACGAGACATAATAATAGCCTCTTAAACATACCTACTCCATTACGCGATTTTCGACGCTTCGGACAGTACG
The DNA here is from genome assembly GCF_043641945.1 of Yoonia maritima. Classification (GTDB taxonomy): domain Bacteria; phylum Pseudomonadota; class Alphaproteobacteria; order Rhodobacterales; family Rhodobacteraceae; genus Yoonia; species Yoonia maritima_B. Next base: position 581,617 of record NZ_JBHZRX010000002.1, read on the forward strand.
CGGTGCTTAGTCGTCATCGTCATCGTCGTCATCATCATCATCATCATCATCATCGTCGTCGTCATCATCGTCGTCATCATCATCGTCGTCGTCGTCATCGTCGTCGTCATCATCGTCGTCGTCGTCGTCATCATCGTCGTCGTCGTCATCGTCGTCGTCATCGTCGTCATCGATGAAGTCTTCATCATCATCCTCAACGCTGACGCCGCTTGATGTGTCATCATCACTGTCGACTGGCTCTACTTCTTGCTTAAGAACTTCGCCCGTGAGTGCGTCATAGACAACTTCCAATTTCATGCCGTCGCGGATCGCTTCGACTTTGACTTGGGTTGGGCCGTTCTTGACCTCGATCCGGTCATACCCTTCAGCTTGCAGCTGGGTGATCACTTGCTCAGCGATAGACTGTGCAAAGACAGCGCTCGCTGACAATGCGACGGCGGCGGTTGTGGAAAGCAGTAGTTTTTTCATGAGTAAGTTCCTTTCAAACATGCGGGCCGACCATATGCGGTCCGTCGATGTGATATTCACCACCAACCAAAGCGCAGGCCATGGATCAGGGGTTTATAAAGGGGAACTTAAACCTAAGATTACGGGCCTAAACTTTCGTTTAGGCCCGTAAATGAGGTAATTTAGGTCTTCATATCAAAGCCAAGGTGTTTGGCGACGGTAAAGATATCTTTGTCACCACGCCCACACATATTCATGACCAGCAAGTGATCCTTGGGTAGTGTCGGCGCGATCTTCATCACATGTGCCAGCGCGTGTGATGGCTCTAGCGCAGGAATGATCCCTTCCAGCGCACAGCACAGCTGAAACGCCTCAAGCGCTTCGACATCAGTGATCGATACGTATTTGGCGCGGCCAATTTCATGTAGCCATGCGTGCTCTGGCCCGATACCGGGATAATCAAGACCAGCCGAGATGCTGAAACCTTCCAAAATCTGACCATCGTCATCTTGCAACAGATAGGTCCGGTTACCGTGCAACACACCGGGGCGACCGCCCGTCAGTGACGCGCAATGTTCCATCTTGGCGTTCACGCCTTTGCCGCCGGCCTCTACGCCGATGATATTGACGTCTTTGTCATCAAGGAACGGAAAGAACAGGCCCATGGCATTTGATCCGCCACCGATCGCAGCAACTAATGTATCAGGCAAACGGCCTTCGGCGGCGTGCATCTGCTCTTTGGTTTCTTTGCCAATGATCGCCTGAAAATCACGGACCATCGCAGGATAAGGGTGCGGACCCGCAACCGTACCGATGCAATAGAATGTGTCGCGAACGTTGGTTACCCAATCACGCAGCGCATCGTTCATCGCGTCTTTCAATGTGCCACGACCAGAGGTCACAGGAACGACTTCGGCACCTAACAGACGCATACGGAATACGTTCGGTGCTTGGCGTTCAACGTCATGTGCCCCCATATAGACCACACATTTTAGACCGAATTTCGCACAAACGGTCGCCGTCGCAACACCGTGCTGTCCAGCACCTGTTTCAGCGATAATGCGGGTCTTGCCCATGCGACGGGCCAGAATGATCTGACCAAGCACGTTGTTGATTTTATGCGCGCCTGTGTGGTTCAGCTCATCGCGCTTGAGATAAATCTTAGCGCCGCCCAGATGCTCTGAGAGGCGTTCGGCGTGATATAGGGGGCTAGGACGGCCAACATAGTTGGTCCACAGATCATTCATCTCTGCCCAGAAGGTTTCATCCGTCTTGGCATATTCATACCGCTCCTCAAGTTCGAGGATCAGCGGCATCAGGGTTTCCGAAACAAAACGGCCCCCAAAATCACCAAAACGTCCCTTTTCATCGGGACCCGTCATGAAGCTATTGAATAGATCGTTGGCCATGTCACACCTAATATTATCGCGCCCGTCAGGACTAGCGTCATTGTGCATGATGGTAAAGCAGGCAGGGTCATTTGCGCTGCGCAAACGCGTGAATTAAGCGCCCCGCGCAGCTTCACAAAACGCCTTCATTAGTTCAGCGTCCTTTACACCCGGCGCGGATTCAACACCTGAAGCCACATCAACCTGCTTCACACCTGTGTGCTTGATCGCCTCGGCAACGTTATCGGCGTTCAAACCACCCGCAAGCATCCAAGGTTTGGTCCAGTATTTGCGCCCAGACAACAGTGACCAATCAAAGCTGATCCCGTTTCCACCGGGCAGCACCGCATCCTTTGGCGGCTTTGCATCCAGCATTAACTGATCCGCAACTGCGCTATAGGCATCAATCGCGTCCAGATCGGCAGGTCCCGATATACCCAATACTTTCATCACTGGCAGGCCATAGCGCGCCCGAATTTCGGCAACGCGCTCTCGTGTCTCGCTCCCGTGAAGCTGCAACATATCAAGCGGCACGCGTTCTGTCAGCGCATCAAGCAACGTATCGTCAGCATTCACGACAAGCCCGACTTTGGCGACACCAACGGGCACTTCGACAGCTAAATCACGCGCTTTATCGAAACTGACATAGCGCGGTGACTTGGGAAAGAAATTGAACCCGACATAGGTCGCGCCCGCGTCTGCCGCTGCCAATACATCAGCAACGGTCCGCAGACCGCAAATCTTAATCCGAATGTCAGAGTCCATCAGCCCGCGTTTTCCAGCAGCGCAAGAACATCATCACTGTTTTTCGCGCCAACGGCTTCGCCACGCAATTTCTTAACTTCGCGACGCAATGCATCAAGCTCGCGACTTTTCGCACGTGATTCAGCGCGAACACGGTGCTCGCGGACCCACTCCCACAAAAAGCCAATCAAAAGCCCAGCGCCAACGCCCAAAAAGATGACGATGAATAGGGGCAGCTGTAGATCTGGCGATAGCCCAAACAGATCTGCGACAGCTGTCGGCAAAGCGCGTACTGTCACAAGACCGCGATTTGCCAACCCAATCAGGATCAAGCACAGGCCAACAATGGCCCAAAAGGCGTAGCGAATGGTTTTCATGGTACCCTCTTAGTTACCGTTCAAGCTTTAGTTGCCGTTCAGCCGATCCCGCAAGAGCTTACCGGTCTTAAAAAACGGAACATGTTTTTCTTCAACTTCGACCGCTTCACCCGTACGTGGGTTGCGACCGATACGTTGGTCACGTTTTTTCACCGAAAACGCGCCAAAGCCACGCAATTCGACACGATCACCACGCGACATAGCGTCCGTGATCTCCTCAAAAATAGTATTAACGATTTTTTCGACGTCGCGCTGATACAAATGAGGGTTCTCATCGGCGATTTTTTGAATCAATTCAGATCGGATCATAACAAGTGGCCTCCCAAAAAACACATATCACATACTGCGAGTTTGTTCCCGCTTTTCAAACGACTATAGGCAGTTTGCCGCCTTCGGGAAATAGCTCTGGTGTAGGGAATTCGTCCAAAATTCGGGCTGGACCCGGAATTATTGCTTTGTTTGACGCCAACGGACCCGTGTTCAACCACGCACAGACCAAATGCTGCATCACAGCGTAAAACCCCGATTCGGCTATGCTGCGCCCGCACACAAGTGGCACCCGCTTATTTTGCGATATGTGCCAGATCGAACATTACAATGATAATCTTGTGCACGAATACACAACACCTGTGCAAACTCTGGGGTTCCTGAAACACGAGTTACGCCCCAAATACTGTCGTGTACAACGCGGGCTCTCGCCCCGCCCAATCAGGAATACTACTATGCTTCTAGATCGCTTAAACTGGCGTTACGCCACGAAAAAAATGGACGCGTCAAAACCTGTCCCCGAAGAAAAGGTCGAGGCCATCCTAGAGGCTGTTCGCCTTGCACCCACTTCCAGTGGCCTTCAGCCATTCGAAGTCATCGTCGTAACGGACCCAACCGTGCGCGCAAAGCTGAAAGATGCAGCCTTTGACCAAGCTCAGATTGTTGACGGCAGCCACCTGTTGGTTTTCGCAGCTTGGGACAACTACACCAACGAACGCATCGACGGCGTCGTGAACGACACAGCAGCGGCACGCGGCGGACTGACCGAAGCGCTGACCGGATACTATGACCGTCTAAAAGGCATGTACCTGTCCCGCCCTGCGGATGTGAACTTCGACCACGCCGCCCGCCAAGCCTACATCGGCCTTGGCATCGCGCTAACCGCTGCCGCATTCGAAGAAGTCGACAGCACGCCAATGGAAGGCTTTGAGGCGGATAAATTCGACGAAATCCTAGGCCTGCGCGAACGCGGCCTGCGCTCGGTCGCGATCATGCCACTCGGCTACCGTGACCCAGAAGGTGACTGGCTGAATGGCCAAACCAAAGTTCGGCGCGACGCTGACAAGTTCATCACACGGGTTAACGCCGCTAACTAAGGCGTGACCAAAGTGAATGAGATTAGCTCTGGCATAGTGTATTATGTCAGAGCTTTTTATTCGATACAGACATGGGTTGTCGTGGCCCCAGCAAAGGCAAACAAGATGACCACACCGATCACTGATCCACCGACGCAATCTGCGCTAGAACGTCTAAGTAAGGCAGGTCAGCCTCAAACCCTAAGAAACTGCGACCTGAGCGCGCTAAATTTTTCGCGGCTTGATCTATCAGGCTGGACGTTCGAAGGCTGCAACCTCTCGCATGCCGATTTCAGCAGCACCCGGCTTGAACGAAGCCATTTCAAAGGCTGCCGTGCGACAGGCGCGAACTTCCCCGGTGCAGACCTAACAGAGGCGATCATCGACGGGGGTGACTTCAGCAACAGCAACTTTCGCGGTGCCACACTTTCATCTGCCAATGTCATGCGTTGCAAAATGACCGGAACAGAGATGACAGAAGTACGTGCATTGGATTTAACCGTGCATGAAGTCCTCTTTGTCATGGCCGCCATATCTGGTTTCTCTTTCAAAAAATCCACGCTGACCCAGATCGACTTTAGCGAGGCTGATCTGCGTAACTGCGATTTTCGAGAAACGGTGTTCGAGGACTGCCTTCTGCAGGACGCCCGCCTGCATGACTGCCGCTTCGAAGGCGCGGACCTACGCGGTGCGAACCTTGGCGGCATCCAAATATCTGACTCAAAACGCTACAAAGGTGCCATCATATCCAAACAGCAGGCTGCGGACCTTCTTAGTCAGCTTGGGCTACAGGTACTTTGATCAAACAAACTGTTCCCTGATCAGTCGTTCTTCTAGCCCATGACCCGGATCAAAAAGTATCCGGTGTTTGACCATTGGTTCTGACCTAATCTCCACACTGGCAACATTGCGCACTGATTTTCCGTCAGCGTCGGCCATAACCGGGCGTTTGCCGGGGTCGATTACGTCGAACCGCACCACCGCGCGTTTTGGCAGCAGCGCACCGCGCCAGCGGCGGGGACGGAATGCAGACATGGCGGTCAGGGCCAAAACATCAGAACCAATCGGCAAGATCGGACCGTGCGCGGAATAGTTATAGGCGGTCGATCCCGCGGGCGTTGCCAACAACGCGCCATCGCACACCAGCTCGGGCATACGCAGTTTACTATCCACTGTAATACGCAGCTTTGCCGCCTGTGGGCCTGCGCGCAGAAGGCTGACCTCGTTGATGGCAAGCGCCTCGTGCATGTGGCCGTCCACTGTCAGGGCCGTCATGGCCAGCGGGTTGATGACCTCCTCCACAGCGGCATTCAGTCGTTCAACCAGATCTTCGGCATGGAACTCATTCATCAAGAAGCCAACCGTGCCACGGTTCATGCCATACACAGGCACATCCAGCCCTTGGGTTCCGTGCAAAGTATCAAGCATGAAACCATCACCACCCAGGGCCACGATCACGTCGGCCTGATCCGGCGGCACATCGCCATACCGTTCCGATAATTCACGCAATGCGCTTTGTGCTGTCGGGACAGGACTGGCGACAAAAGCAATTTTTGGCTGCGGCATTGGCGAAAGTTTCCTCTTGTTCCGGATAGTTGTGCTTTGATCAAACCTGAAACGCAAGACGCGGATACGAAACCTTCATGACGCGCTCATAAAGATCATGGTCGTTTTGATGCTTTAGAACAGGGCATTCCTACGGTATGAGGGGCCAGTCTTACCGCTTTTGGCACCTGAGAAGGGAAAACATCCATGACATCTGCAGTCCGCGACGCCGGCTTTTTCACCGAAACACTGGATACACGTGATCCAGAAATCCACGCCGCGATCCAAGGCGAACTGGGCCGCCAGCGCAAAGAGATCGAACTGATCGCATCCGAAAACATTGTATCCGCCGCCGTCATGGAAGCCCAAGGCAGCGTGATGACAAACAAATACGCCGAAGGTTACCCGGGTCGCCGCTACTACGGTGGCTGCGAATTTGTCGACGTTGCGGAAAACCTTGCGATTGACCGCGCCAAGCAATTGTTCGGTTGTGAATATGTGAACGTGCAGCCGAACTCTGGCTCTCAGGCGAACCAAGGCGTCTACAACGCACTGATCAAACCGGGCGATACCATTCTTGGCATGTCACTGGACGCAGGTGGCCACCTGACCCACGGTGCAAAGCCGAACCAATCCGGTAAAATCTACAATGCGATCCAATACGGCGTGCGTCGTCAGGACAGCCTGCTGGATTATGACGAGGTTCAGTCTCTCGCGACCGAGCACCAGCCAAAGATGATCATCGCAGGCGGTTCCGCGATCCCACGCATCATCGACTTCGCAAAAATGCGCGAGATTGCGGATAGCGTTGGCGCGATCCTGATGGTTGATATGGCCCACTTTGCTGGTCTGGTTGCGGCAGGCATCTACCCATCGCCGTTCCCACACGCACATGTTGCGACAACAACCACGCACAAAACACTGCGCGGCCCACGTGGCGGCATGATCTGCACCAACGACGCGGACATCGCGAAAAAGGTGAACTCTGCCATCTTCCCCGGCATCCAAGGCGGCCCACTGATGCACGTCATCGCGGGTAAAGCCGTGGCATTCGGCGAAGCCCTGCGCCCAGAGTTCAAAACCTACCAAGAGCAAGTCGTCAAAAACGCCCAAGCATTGGCTGATCAGCTGATGAAAGGCGGCCTCGATATCGTATCCGGCGGCACCGACAGCCACCTGATGCTGGTTGACCTGCGCCCCAAAGGCGTCAAAGGCAACGCGACTGAAAACTCACTGGGTCGCGCACATATCACCTGCAACAAAAACGGCATCCCGTTTGACCCAGAAAAGCCAATGGTCACATCCGGCATCCGTCTGGGTTCACCCGCAGGCACGACACGCGGATTTGGCGAAGCCGAGTTCCGTCAAATCGCTGACTGGATCGTAGAAGCCACCGACGGTTTGGCCGCCAACGGCGAAGACGGCAACGCAGCAGTCGAAGCCAAAGTCCGCGCCGAAGTCGAAGCGCTCTGCGACAAATTCCCGATGTATCCGAACCTGTAAGGGTTGCGGCACAACGATCAAAGGCGGGCCGATGCCCGCCTTTTCATTATGCTAAGCGTTAACCATATACATTATATTCAACTTCTCTAAGGTTACTTTGAAATTGCGTGCAACAGAGGCCGAAACAAGTGACTGACCATATTTGGATGTGTGACGCACAGCGTCACACGCAGTTCGTTAGAGGGTTTTCGGCAGATCTAGATG
>NZ_JBHZRX010000003.1:0-585701 GCF_043641945.1 Yoonia maritima
TAGATTGGGTGCCGCACCACCGCAAAGGCTGCTTTGGAACCACTTTCCCTGCTGCGGCAGTTTGCATGAAAGTCGGCTATATCCATGCTTGATCAGGCGCACCCTAATGCGGTCGCGGAAGTAGTATCCTTGGAGGCACTGGCGCAATTGCAGCAACTTGCCGATATCGGGCAGGCCGAGATTTTTCATGATGTATTGTACCACGGAACGGCAAACATGAAGGATGCGGTAGCTACTCGCATCGCCCCTCGAATTGTAGACTTCCTTTCGGCTGAGCAGGCCGGTGCGAGGAACGCTCTAGAGTATGCAATCCGTATCATTGAGGAGGAAGGCGGGGCAGTATTTCGTCAGCAGGCAAAGGATGCGCTAGAAGAAACACTTAGGGACGGAAGCCTTTCGACGGGCTTCGCGCTGTCGCTTCTCGCAATAATCGACGCAGAGGCAGGTTGCCGACAACTTTTGCTGAAAACCGAAGATCTGGGTAGTGCCGAAAGCCGTCAAGGCGCGATTGATGTATTCGCATCGGTCTTTGGTGACCGTCACTCTGGACGTGTGCCTGACTTGGTGGGAGAACAGCAATGTGTGATGACGACAGGAAAAACCTAGCAAAGCTAATCACCCAGGTTTCTGAGAACCTTGGAGGCGAGGCAATGTTATTCGACGGAAGTGATGTGGCCCGCAGCGACACGCCCAAGAAAGAAACAGCTAAGTCGTAAAAACAATGGAGCGCCCCAGATCTTTGGGGCGCTCTGATTTCATTTTCCGCAAATATTATAGCAACTTATTGTCGTGCTATGCTTCATTTTGATGAAAACGTGGATCAGCCCATTCATGCTCAGACCTCAATCGATTGCCAACCTTCGGACTATCAAGGCGCCGCATTAGCGGCGCCCTTTCTTTTTCTTGTTCATCCAGAACGGCGGTACGTCACCTGCCATCATGCACCCGTAGGGATCGATGTAGTCGACGATTTCGGCCAGATCGAATTTATTGATCTGCCGCACAACGTTGGACGCGTTCTTGTAGGATGACGGCAGTTCCGATGCGTCGATACCGCCCGCTGGGAAGCGAATATCGAGACCCTTCGTTTCTGCCGCAAGCGCTTGTTCTGGTGTGACTTCACCCATCCGACGCTTGTGTTCAGAGCGCGAAAAATTGCGCCCTGCCCCATGTGGAGAAAACCCCAAGGCATGGTCAGCATCCTTGCCACGGACAACAAGCACGGGTTCAGACATGTTCAACGGTATCAACGTCAGCCCAGTGGCGTCAGTTGCATAACCATCCCACGCAGGAGTCGCCCCCTTGCCGTGGTAAAACAGATCACCCCGCTTGAAGACGAAGTTATGTTCGTTCCAGAACCGCTCGCCCGGTTGTGCGCCAGAGCCTTCGACTGTCGCCTGATGAAGGGCATTATGGTTCGCCTTGGTCCATTTGCGGATCAACTGCAACGCTGCCCAGTATTCCTGGCCGTCTTCCGTATCTGCCGGAATCCACGCGTTTTGCTTCATCGTCTTAGGCGACAGTTTACGGCGGTATTTCTCGGCCACTTCCAAGCCCAGCTTGTACAATATCGCCCCCGGACCACGAGACCCGTGGTGGGTAACAATCGCCGTTCGACCAGTGTTGCGCGAACGCCCAACAAACAAAAAGTGGTTCCCGTCACCTTGCGTTCCAAGGTGTTCAACGGCCATGCGGAGGATCTTGGGGTTATTCAAGAACCGGTTCGCCCGGAATTCATCCGTCAGCTTTTGCGACAGGGTAAAGCGCTTGCCATTCTGACGCCCACCAGGGCCGAAATGTGTGACCTTTTCTGCCGCATCCAAGACGGCCTTTGGATCAATTTCACCCAAATCCGTCATCATGACAGAGCAACAAATATCGGCCGAATGCATGCCAGGATGGATTGCGTTTTTAGCCGCAACAACACCACCCACTGGGATCGTTCCCAAGGGGCCAGCCGGACAGGCATCTGGCATTACCGCCGCCGCCGTAACCGTTGGCGTGCGTATCACAGCCATCATCGTTTCGCGCACCATCTCAAGGTTCTTTACTTCGTCCGCGTCATCAGACGCTTCGATGTTGAAATGGAACGGCACGTCCCCCGCCTTTTGTAGCGGTATCGTTGGCGGAGCAGGCGGTGGCTTCATACCGTCTAGCTTGGTTTGGATTTGCCCAATGTCGTATCCCGCCGCAGCAGCTGCCTGCGCGATTTCAAGCACCCGACCAAATTCTGGTCCGGGGATATGCCCCCACTCTTTAAGGTGCTCACCTGTGATTTCAACGTTCGTCATTTTCTTCTCAATTCATATTTTTGGCCGTGGGGCCGATAAGTCTATTCTGGTGGTCGAATAAATGTTGGGGGAACGTGATCCGTAAGCCAGACCCCATTGTCTGCTTGGTAAAACGCGTTCCCATTTGCATACATTCCGGCACTGTCGACCAGCAGCACAATCGGATCTCCATGTCGTGATCCGACCGTCCTTGCGGTGTCTTTATCCCGCGACAGATGAACATGCTGGCGACCATTTGGGACAAGCCCGTTACGCATTATGCTGACCACACTCTGCGTCGCAGTCCCGTGGTACAGGATTTCAGGCGGTTCACGCGATGGAACACCCAAGTCAACGCCGAGTGAATGCCCCTGAGCCGCACGAATGCGCGCGCCGTCAGCAGTCAGCGTAAACCGGCTTTTGTCGCTGGTTACGACAATAAGTTCGAGCTGCTCTTTACTGACTGGCAGCCCGTTAGCGTCAAGCGCGGTCAGCAACAGCTCTGTGTCGATCCATCCATTTGCGTCAAGTCTAAGACCCAGCATTTCAGGCGTATGTCGCAAAACCTGCGCCAAAAGGCGGCTTACTTTTTGCAGGTGTTTCTTTTCTTTATTCGTCATCGTTCCAATTCTCAAATCAATCCACGTCTGGAACAAGGTGTTTGCAGGATGAATTTCCGCCACCAGATCTCTCTGGGCTGGACTTGGACCAGCACGGCCCGAAGGCCACCCTTGCGGGCGCGTCTACCTGTAATCCTGCAGGCATTTCCGAACATGGGCCCGGAGGACAAGATTACGTGAGATAGATGCGTTGCCGCGACCGTTTTTAGACGATGTATTCCCACGGGCATTCCCCCGGATGTCTTCTCTCTATTTGGCTGGAAGGGCAGGATTCGAACCTGCAACCTACGGTACCAAAAACCGGTGCTCTACCAATTGAGCTACCTTCCAATACAAGCTCGACTGATAGGGATCGCCCCCCTGACCACCACGGTCCGCGTGGGGCACTCTAACCAGCCTACGCCAAGCTCTGCGTTGCTGTTCCCGGCGACAAGGAAAGGGTGAAACGTTACGCGCTCTCTCCATCTGAGCTATCCCGCCATGGTAGCAGGAGTGGGATTCGAACCCACGACCTCGACATTATGAATGTAGTTCCACCCAGCATTCGCCAGGGTATTCGGATCCGACAACAAGGGGGCGGTGAAACGTTAAAACTGCTCTACCAACTGAGCTACTTGGGAATGGACCCCCAAGGCGAGGTTCGAACCCGCGACCAATTGTAGTTCCACCAGCATTTGCCGGATATGCGTTGAATGCAGACACACGCAGTACGAGGTCCAGCCCATGCCAAAGAGCACCCGCAAGAGTGAGGGAGTCGAACCCTCAAGTTCCTCTGATTGTGCCTCCGCGTGTGTCAGCATTCAACGCAAAGTGTTTTGTCTTGGCGACAAGAGTAAAGAAACAGTCTCGGGGTCCCGCCCCCGTTCCAAACGGAACGGTTTGCCGTATGGGCGCACGCAAGGAGGGGAATTGAACCCGCTCGGATGATCCCGCATTTGGTGCGATGTAGTTCCTTTGGCATTCGCCAAGATAATTTCTAGGCCTTGGCAACAAGGATGGGATGAAACAGTCACATGCGCGTCATTTGCAAGCAAACCGCCTTCACGTCCCTCATGTAGTTCCATCAGCATTTGCCAAGGTATTTATCTATCGGTCCCGGCAACAAGGCGGGGTGAAACGATAATGAGCTACATCATTTGCATGATGGCGAGATTTGAACCCGCCCCTCCGGCATGTCAGCCGACGCTCTAACCTGTAGTTCCACCAGCATTCGCCGGGTTTTGTTCCTTTCAGTTCATTGTCATCAGTGGCGCACTCACGCCGGAATTATCTGGTTGGGTCAGGCTTATCCGCCTGCCCCACTATTTTAGACCTCAACAGCCTTGATCTGGCCGACCCAGTGGTCTGTGCCCATCTCGCCGCTCGCAAAAGCTGCAATTTGGTCAAAGACCGAGTCTGAGAACCCACCGATGTTCAGCACATCGTCGCGTTCGTTCGCCTGTGTCGTCCCGTATGGGGCGATGTCGATGCAGACCAATTTGGCCTTTGGGTTTTTGCGTTTCAGCTTTTCCCAAGCGCGCATCATCACCGTTCCGTTGTTTCCATACGCCGCATGCGCCCAAGACTGGTTGTCCGACACCATGATCACCAGATCAGGGGCACGCCCCTTGACCAGCAACCAATCAAGCGGTGCCGCACAGTTGGTCCCGCCGCCCCACTCATCCGCCAAACGGTTTGCGTTTGTTAGGATCGTATCGCGTGGTTCCATCCGCACTTCACGGACCCGCACTTCGAACGGCAACACGGTCGCCGATGGGTTTTGCCGCAAGATTGCAGCCGACACGAGGCCTGCTACATCCACAAAACGCGTCGCTGTGGTGGCGCCTTTACGGTAACCAGTCACAGCGCCAGACATCGACCCAGATACATCCGGGCAAACGACAACCTGACCACGCAAGCGTGGTACGTTGCGCACCGATAGTTCCATCGCGTCATGCAATGCATCACGGATTTCGATCGGCATGTCCGCTGACAGCGCTTTGTAGGCCGTCATCAGCTGGTACGGGAACACCCGCGCCTTTGCGATCCGGTCGGGATCACGCAGGACTGCCGCCACATGCTGACGCATCTTCGGCATCGCAAGCACCCCATGACGCAAAAACGTGTTCAGGTTCATACGGGTCATCTGCCATGATGCATTCTCGGCGATCTTTGCCCACTGTTTCGTAGACAAATCTAGCTGGGTCAGCATCTGGAACGGCACATCGGGAACAACCCCTTTGCCCGTATCTTTGAACCGCAGGAAATCCTGCACATTTTGCGGCAGCAAGGCCACGTCACACGGTTTCCCAATGATCCACGCAAACAGCGCTTCACGTGCCTTTGACGCAGGCTTTGGGTGCACCATCTTGATCACATCCCCGAACGACGGGTCATTTCCAACATTAGCCTGCAAGATCGCCCGGTCGGACGCATCATTCAGCCAGTTGGCAACCATCCGCTTTGGCGCAGATCCAAGCGATTTACGCCCCGTTTGCCCAGACCGCATGATCTGCACAAACGTCCGCAGCATTTTACCGTTGTCCACAACACGCCCAAAGACACGTTGAAACAAGATCGGGTCACGCCCAGCCAAGACCGCCAACAGCACAGCTGGCATGTCCTTCATATGCCCGTGTTTACGGATATAGACGGCTGTTTGCGCCAGAAATGACGGATCAACCTTGTTCGCCAATTCCAGCGTGCGGGTTAGTTCCTGCAACGGGTCTTGGTAATATGTTGCACCAAAGGTCCCAGTCATCGCGACTTGGGCCAGGGCATGTGCATCTGAATATCGGTAGGCCGGTGCGTTCGCTGCATTGGTTGCATCCGCAGCAGGAAGCAACCGACCCTTGATTGATGCAAACACGGATTTGTTTGCCATTTCATTCGTCCTTCACTTGTTTAGTGGGGACGTTTTGGCTGATATCTCGACCATTACGAAATAAAATCGAAACCAACATAAGTAATTGATAATAAATATTTTTTATATTCTAGGCAAAAATATCTCGCCCATCCACAATCCATATGTATAGTATTTTATAAATTTGGATATACGCATGAAGAAAAACGTTGTTATTGGCTTTCTCGGTACTAATCTTGACGCAGGCAAGCGGCGGCGATGGCGGCCCTCTGTTCAGATCGCCCAGCATTCGGACTTTCCGATTGCTCGGTTAGAGCTTCTCCACGGGCGGCGCTGGTCTGGCCTTGCTCAAAAGATCAAAGCTGAAGTCGAAGGCAACAATCCGCAAACAGAAGTATTGCTGCAAGAACTTGAAGTACGCGACCCATGGGATTTCGAAGAAGTATACGGCGCAATGTATGACTTTGCCCGCGACTACGGCTTTGATTATGAACGTGAAGACTACCATGTCCACCTGACCACCGGGACACATGTCGCACAGATTTGCTGGTTCCTGCTTACCGAAGCACGCCATATTCCAGCCAAGCTGGTGCAAACCGGACCACCGCGTGGCGAACTTGAAGGACCTGGCACACTTCAGGTCGTTGACCTCGACTTATCGAAATACAACGCCCTGCAGCAACGGTTCGACTTAGTCACCAAAGAATACAATACTTTGCTGAAGGGCGGGATCGACACTCGAAACGCTGCCTTTAACACCATGATCGACAGGATGGAGGTGGTGACTTCAAACTCCGACGCGCCTTTGCTGCTGATGGGGCCAACGGGCACTGGCAAATCGGATCTGGCTGCACGGCTCTACGAACTCAAGCTACAACGCCGCCGGATCAAGGGACGACTGGTGCATGTCAACTGCTCGACTCTCAAAGGTGAACGCGCGATGTCTACGCTGTTCGGCCATCGGCGTCATGCAATCCCCGGCGCAGGGGCAGACAGATCAGGCTTACTGCGCGAAGCAGACGGCGGCGTATTGTTCCTAGATGAAATCGACGAGCTAGGCCTAGACGAACAAGCAATGATCCTGCACGCGATCGAAACTGGCAAATACTTCCCGCTCGGTTCTGACTACGAAGTGACCAGCCGCTTTCACCTGATCGCTGGTGCAAGCCGGGATTTGGCTGAAATGGTCGCGGCAGGGCGCTTCCGAGCAGACCTATTTGCACGCCTTAACCTCTGGACGTTCACCCTACCCGCACTCCGGGATCGCCCCGAAGACATCCCGCCCAACATTGCCTTTGAAATGGACCGCGTCGAAAAACTGCTGGGCAACCGGATTACATTTAACGCCGACGCCCTGACTGCGTATCAGAAATTTGCGACTGACCCATCCACCTTGTGGGCGGGCAACTTTCGCGATCTTAGCGCATCCGTGCAACGTATGTGCACGTTAGCACCGCAAGGGCGGATTACCCTTTCGATGGTACACACCGAAATAGAGACAATCACCGCGATTTGGCACAACGCCAGCCGGGATCCTGACATGCAGCTGCTCAGATCACTTCTCGGATCAAAGGCGAATGACATCGACGAATTCGATCGGGTGCAACTCGCCGCGGTAATCCGCGCATGCCAGCAAAGCGCTAGCCTAAGCGCCGCTGGACGGCGGCTTTTTGCAGCCTCTCGTGCGACCAAAACCAGCCGTAATGATGCTGACCGACTGCGTAAATACCTTGATCGCTTTGGGTTGGAATGGGCCACCTGTAGAGAGTAATTGCTACGCGCCAATCGATCCCAGGCTGCAACAACTCTAAAGCCGTTGCCAAAACGCAAGATCTAACAGACTTGGGAAATTTAGGTTTGCTGGAATCAACAGTTGCCCTTAGGTGAGCCGAACTCGACGGTCTCTAAGACCCAAATCGTACCTCAAGCCAAGAAAGGGCACCACATGACTATTCATCGCAACGCCCTTCAGGGGCAGATCACAGCTTAAGCCAGCAACTGGCCTGACATGATCTAATACGCTGACCAGATGGTCGGCATATCTAAATTTCGATTATCGGGTACTAGTCTATGGGCAATTCTGTCGTGGATGGTGGCACGCCTGCTGTTTCCAGCGGTGCCACCGTCAAAAAATTCTATACATCTGCGGCCTGGATCGAGGGCCGCGCAGAACAACAACTTGATCATGTTGCAGGTTGGGCGGGCGTGCGCCGCGTTGAGGCCTTTCCTGATCTACACCCCGGAAAATACGGCCCATGGGCTGCGCTGTGCTGGCCGACCGTATCTAGGGCCGATAGTGACTGATTGACTGCCTGAGACGTAATCTTCTAGGTCTATCGCCTCGGGACCAAAGGAAAACCTTCGAGTCGCAAAAGGCAAAGCTAGTGCGTCGCAGTTCTAGAATTCTCTTTAAAATCAGACGGTCGTCCTCATAAGAAAGGTAAAACTATGTGTCGCCCCACACACATTGTGAAACGGCACATAGTTCTGCCCTTTGCGACAGACCCTTTCCTTTTTCGATACATAGCTTTGATGAGTTGAGATGCTTTCTGTCATTGTTTCGCTTTCAAAACTGGTTTTGAACAAGGCGTTTCAGCGCGCCTGCCTATAAAACTTGCTCCCGGCGAGGGTTGCATCAATTCGTTCTGGCACGAAATCTTCGATGCCGAAGCTGACCGGATTGAGATTGCCATACAAGGAGAGCATGCGCGGAATTCGCCTTTGAGCGAATGATCAGCTTTCGCGAATTGTGCTTTGAAGCGCGAATTTTCCCAACGAGAGCTTGTAGGAGGTCTCGAATTCAGGGCATCGAAGGCAACCATCCGACGCCGCCATATCAACCTCAACGCTACGCTGGCTGCGCGAGAGGCCGATGTTATCAATGCGATAGGCGAAGTTCTTTCCGGAGTGATCGCCAGTTGGGTCCCTAGTCAGCGCGTCTGGAAGCATCCTTCCGTAGCAGTCTCTATGGGTAGTAATAAACATATACCTCCGTGGCGCATCAGTCGGTTCTGTTTCCATCGCCGCCTAGCTTAGGTGCCTGGCCGATTTGCCGAAGGCATCTCAGCCATTGTTTCGGACACTGGTGCGAACCGTTCCCGTGTGCGATTTGCGAAGGCCACAAGCGAGAGCATCACAGGCACTTCGACAAGGACCCCGACGACGGTCGCGAGAGCCGCTCCGGAATTCAGCCCAAACAAGCTGATGGCGACGGCGACGGCCAGTTCGAAGAAGTTCGACGTGCCGATCAAGGCGCAAGGGGCCGCGATCCGGTGCGGCACCTTCAGCGCATAGGCAGCGCCGTAGGCCAGCGCAAAAATTCCGTAGGATTGCAGCAGGATCGGCACCGCGATCAGGGCAATGACCTGCGGTCGGTCGAGGATCACCTGCCCCTGCAAACCGAACAGGATCACCACGGTCGCGATCAGGCCGATCACCGACCAGGGCTTGACCCGCGCCTGAAAGGCGTCGATCCGCGCCTCGCTGCCCAGCTTTTTGCGGGTCAGGAACCCGGCAAGAAAGGGCAGCACAACAAAGAGAACCACAGACAGAACCAGCGTTTCCCACGGCACCACAATATCCGTGACACCCAGCAGGAAGGCGACAATCGGCGCAAAGGCAAAGACCATCACTACATCGTTCACCGATACCTGCAAAAGCGTATAGCTCTCGTCACCGCGGGTGAGCTGCGACCAGACAAACACCATCGCCGTGCAAGGTGCCGCGCCCAGCAGAATGAGCCCAGCGAGGTATTGTTGCGCGTCTTCGGGTGCGATCAGCTTGGCAAAGACAACCTCAAAAAACAGAACACCGAGGGCCGCCATCGTAAAGGGCTTGATCAGCCAATTGACGATCAGCGTGATCGCCAGCCCTTTTGGTTGCTTGACCACGTCGCGTAGGCTCGATGGATCGACGCCCACCATCATCGGATAGACCATTGCCCAGATCAGGATAGCTACGACGAGGTTCACGCTGGCCACTTCAGCAGCCGCAATGGCATTCACAAGGCCGGGCGCAGCGCTGCCAAGGGCGATCCCCGCGACCATGGCCAGTGCGATCCAAAGCGACAGATAACGTTCAAATGTACTCATGCAACAACACTCTCTTTTTGTTCACTGGTCAGGCGACCCGATACAAGTGCGGCAGCGGCAACCATGCCAGTCGCCGTCCCCAGCATAAGGCTCAGTCCGCCAACTTGATAGGTCACTCCCGATAGGACCGTGCCCGCCAATCGCCCGCCTGCGTTGGCCATGTAGTAAAACCCCACATCCATTGTGACACGGTCAGCCTTTGTGAAGGCCAGAATCAGATAGGAATGCAGCACTGAATTCACCGCAAACAGTACCCCGAATGCGAGCAGACCGACCACAAGTAACATGGTGAGCCATGTCTGCGGTCCTGAGGCGGCCAATGCGGCAACGGTCAGCAAGGCGGGAACAACTGTCAGACCCCATGCCCAGCCACGTGCGGCACCGATCAAGTCAGTCTCAGTCCGACTGCTGGCCCGCAGCAATCGCGGTGCGGCGGCTTGCACGGCCCCGTAGAGAATGACCCAAAGCGCCATGAATGTGCCGATCAGGAAGAACGCCGCGCGATTGCCCTCTGTCGTGCCGTCGGACAAGACGGCGTAGAAATAGATCGGAATGCCCACGACGAACCACACATCCCGCGCGCCGAACAGAAACACCCGCGCCAGCGACAGCCAGTTCACATTCGCCGATTTTGAAAAGACCTCCGAGAATTTTGCGCTCTTGCGCCCTTTCGGCAAACCCGCGGGCATCAGGATCAGCACCGCCACGAGGATGACGAAGAGAACAGCCGCCATGCCCAGCACGGCCGCCTGGAACCCAAGCGTTGCAAGGAGCGCGGCCCCGAGAAGAAACCCAAGACCTTTTACCGCGTTCTTCGAGCCTGTCAGGAGCGCCACCCACCGGAACAATCCGTCCCCTTCTTTGGGTGCCAGAATCTTGACTGCGGATTTAGAGGACATCTTGGCCAGATCCTTGGCCACGCCGCTTGCCCCTTGTACCACCATTACGAAGGCCACCGAGGCCCCGATCGCCCAGGTCGGGTCCAGTTGCGTCAGCGCCAGAAGAGCCAGCACCTGAATGCCCAGTCCCGCATAGAGGGTTGAGGTCAGTCCAAAGCGGGCTGCGATCCAGCCAGCGGTGAGATTTGTGATCATGCCGGCGATCTCATAGAGCACGAAGAGATAAGCCAGTTGCACAGGGCTAAACCCGAGCGTGTGGAAATGCAGCAGCACCAGCATCCTAAGCGCCCCGTCGGTAAGCATGAATGCCCAATAGGCCGCCGTGACGGCGATATAGGCTGACAGCCCCTCGGGGCGCGTCGCAGTATTGGTCACAGGCTGTCTCCGACCATTAACGCCACATCGACAAGGCGATGGGCATAGCCCATTTCGTTGTCATACCAAGCGTAGATTTTCACCTGCGTGCCATTTATGACCATCGTGGACGGTGCATCGACGATGCTGGAACGTTCGTCATTGGTGTAATCGGTCGAGACCAACGGGCGTTCCTCGTAGCCCAGAATGCCGCTCAACGGCCCTTCGGAGGCAGCGTTAAACAAGGCATTGACCTCTGCGGCCGTCGTCTCGCGCTCAACCTCAAAGACGCAATCGGTCAGCGATGCGTTCAGGAGCGGAACGCGGACCGCGTGGCCGTTCAGACGGCCCGTCAGTTCCGGGTAAATCAGCGTGATCGCCGTCGCACTACCCGTCGTTGTTGGAATCAGTGAGTTCAGCGCCGAGCGGGCACGGCGCAGGTCCTTGGCGGGCCGGTCCACGATGGTCTGGGTGTTCGTCACATCGTGAATCGTGGTGATCGAGCCGTGCTTGATGCCCAGATTTTCATGGATCACCTTTACCACCGGGGCGAGGCAGTTGGTTGTACAACTCGCGGCAGTCACGATGCGGTGCGCCGACGGGTCGTAGATATCGTGGTTCACACCATAGACGATGTTCGCCGCATCGCCATCTTTCACGGGGGCCGAGACGACAACCTTCTTCACGCCTGCCTCAAAATATGGTGCGAGCTTGGTTTCCGTCTTGAAGACGCCCGTGCAGTCGATCACCACATCCACACCTTCCAGCGGCAGGTCTGCAATGTCGCGCGTACCAATAAAAGGGATGCGGGTGCCATCAACGCTCACACTCTCCGCATCATGGGCGAAGTCCGCGTTCCAGCGTCCATGCACCGTGTCGAACTCCAGCAAATGCGCGTGCATCTCAGGATCGCCGACAGCATCGTTGATCCAGGCGATCTGCGCACCGCGTGCGAGCAATGGCTTCAGGGCAAGTTTGCCAATACGGCCAAGGCCATTCAGGGCATAGACAGTCATGTGGCGGGTCCTTCTTTTTGTGATTGGCCCAGATCATCGACAGCTTTTTGCAGGGACATACGGTCCAGCGATGCCATGGGCAGATTGGTGAAACCGGTCATTCGATTGCGCAACGCACCGTAGGCCTGATGGAAAGCAAGGTTCTTTTCCGCGTCAGAACCTTCGACCTTTACCGGATCGGGCAACCCCCAATGGGCAGTGACGGGCTGACCCTGCCATGACGGGCATTCCTCGTTTGCCGCCTGATTGCAGACGGTGAATACGAAGTCGAACTTCGGTGCACCGCTCCCCTGAAACTCGGAGATGTTTTTCGACCGAAGCACCGATACGTCGTGGCCCTTCTGTTCCAGCACTTGGAGCGAGAAAGGGTTCAACTCCGAGCGGGGTTTGGTGCCTGCCGAATAGGCCACAAACCGATCCCCCGCCATGTCGCGTAGGATGGATTCAGCAAAGATCGACCGGGCAGAATTTCCGGTGCAGATGAACAGGACGTTAAACTTGCGGGCGCTCATGGCAGTCTCTCCAAGAGGGGTTGGGTAAAGGTCGGGCGAACAGATTTCTGGGCGGCCCCGGCAGCAGTCGATGATGAGATAGTCAATGGTCTCGCGGGCCGCCTCCATGTGAATGGCGTAGCGCAGGGATGTCCCGACGCGCTCTTGCGTCAACAAACCGGCGTGCATCAGCGCGTTTACATAGGTGGACAGCGTATTGGGTTTCAGCCCCAGCGCCTGCGCCAGCTCGGTCGCCGGAACGCGGTCGGGGTAGCGGCGCATCAGCAGCCGGAACACAGCCAGCCGTTGCGGGTGGCCTAGGATCGAGAGGCGGTTGGGAATCAATATTTCCATAGTTCATGAATATATGAATTATTGACAGGTGCAAAGTGAAGCTTTTGTAAAAATAGCCCAGAGCATCTATTTTTGGCGGCTCAAGCGGCGCGTTTACTTCAGACCAGGACTACGCGCAGCAGGACTTGCCTTCTTGGATCGGCGGGCAAGGCATTCGAAGGGCGTCTGGCTTGCCCCCCTGAGCTAAATGATAAATATGACGCGGTTCAGCCGCGTCTCAATAGATGTATGAAAGCATCTGAAGACTGACATTGGTGCAGAGTGCAGCGAATGACCGGATTGACCCTAAACTCCCGGATTGCTGGATTGCAGCTAAAGTCCGCTTTCGAGAAGTGGCAGTTTTGTGAACAGCAAACCGGCCCTGAGCTGCCTTTCGACACTGGTCTGAGATGGTGTAGGCGCAGCCTGCATAGGGAATTTCAGACAATATCCAACTACATACAAAGGGCATGCTTCGGTTCTTTGCTGATATTGACAGTGAAATAATTTGGGGCAGCGGGTTTACCCCACCACGATGCGCCAGAAAACTTGCCCGCGAGCAACCACATGCCGGTGATTTGGGCTTTGCCCCCGTTTAGAAGATAACACTCCGTTCCGCGTTTATTGCCGATGGGTGATAGAGAGGCCTCAGATAGCCACATGGTCGCAGCGTGACGACATACCAGGTGATTACGCTTACAACTTCCCTACATAAAGCAGCGGTGGGATAGGATGATGAAAGAGATTGCGGATTTCAGCGCTGCGACACTCGCCTCTAAAGAGCCTAACCGTTTCTTGTGGCATTTCTTGTTGGGTGCTTATGATGGTAGGAAGAATGCAACAGGTGGCTATGGTATTCATCTTGCACAGTTCGCTTCCGATGGTGATATGGATTTTATGTCTTGCGATTGCGGCGTCATTGACTTTTCGATCAATCCCGAAAACTTGCGCGCCGGGCGACGGGATCGTGCATGGGCCGCAACAAAAGGCAACTAACATCCTGAAAACGTTCACCTTTAGTACGGCCTTAAAAGGGTCGTTGTGACGCTGCCAAATTCGCCGTTTTTGTAGGGGAATTCAATCAGTCAAAGGCCTTCAAATCAACACGAGTTTTTCAGCAGATTTAGCCCAATCCGACGCTTGCTGCAAAAGGCTCAAATTTCTGATTTTAATTTTGTCTTACCTAGACGGCAACAGTCAGCCGTAGCGCATCGTAAATTGCTGCGTGCGTGTTACGGGCGGACACGGCGTCTCCAATCCGGAAGAGTTGGAAGGAGCGCTCCGCATTGCGTACAGTAGTTTGCGGTCGCACGCTCAATAAGGCGTCGTGATCAACTGCACCGCCGTTTGACGAGTGTGGTCGTAGTTCGTGGTACAACTCGTCTAGCGGCGTCGTGCCGTAGTTCACCACAATCTGATCGTAATCGGCGTACGTGACCCTTTCGGAAAAGTCGGTGCCGATGGTTGCGCACAGCCGATTACCCTTCTTTTTCACGCCGCGCAGGCGTTTGGTGACCGTGAAGGTGATCTCATCACGCTGCAGACTTCGCATATAGGGAACGAGGTTCATCGCCATAACTTCGGGAGCGAAGGTGCGATCGGGGGTCATGATTTCTACGGTACAACCACCGGCCACGGCCATCTCGGCGGCCTGCAATCCGCTGTGGTCCCCAGCTTCGTCGTAGATCAGGACCGATCCGGCTGGCTTCACGTCGCCAGACAGGATGTCCCACGCGGAGATGACGTGATCAGGTTCATCCCCTTCATAGAGGGTCGTGTTCGCAATGCCGCCTGTGGCGACGATTACAACGTCCGGTGTCTCGGCCAGTATGTCCTCTGCCTCGGCGTAGATATTGAAGCGTAGTTTCACGCCTGCCGCCTCGCACTGGGCAACGCGCCAGTCGATGATTTGCATCATCTCTGCCCGACGCGGGGACCGCGCCGTCAAGAGAATCTGACCGCCCGCGCGGTCGCCCGCCTCAAACACAATGACTTCATGGCCTCGTGCACCAGCGACACGCGCCGCTTCCAATCCCGCCGGGCCAGCGCCGACCACGACGACCTTGCGGCGGTGGGCACTTGATGTAATCGTCTGTGGCATCGTCAACTCGCGACCTGTGGCAGCGTTGTGGATGCACAGTGCCTCTCCTCCCTGATAGATACGGTCGAGGCAGTAGTTCGCGCCGACGCAAGGCCGGATTTCATGCTCGCGCCCCTCTACAATTTTGCGGACGATATGGGGGTCGGCCATATGCGCCCGTGTCATGCCGACCATGTCCAGAAGCCCGGAAGAGATCGCGTGCCGGGCGGTGGCCACATCCTGAATCTTGGCCGCGTGAAAGGTCGGCATTCCGGTGGCGCGCCGCACTTCTCCCGCAAAGTCCAGATGCGGAGCCGAAGGCATACCTTGGATTGGAATGACATCTGTCATAGCAGGGTCGGTGTGGATGCGACCCCGGATAACATTCAGGAAATCGACCTGCCCGGTATCCCGCAACAACTTCGATATCTCTATCCCTTCTTCGGCCGTGATACCGCCTGCCTGCGCCTCGTCCGCAGTGTAACGAATGCCAACAATGAATTCCCGCCCGACGCGCTTTCGCACTGCCGTCAAAACGTCGGTGGTGAAACGAAGCCGGTTTTCAAGCGTGTCCGCGCCATAGGGACCGTCCAGTTTATTGGAAAGCGGCGACCAGAACTGGTCCATCAAGTGTCCGTAGGCCTGAATCTCGATCCCGTCCATGCCGCCAGCTTGCATGCGTTCGGCGGCGGTCGCATAGTCTTCGATCACGCGCTCGATGTCCCAGTCTTCCATCATCTTGGGGAATGCGCGGTGTGCCGGCTCCCGATGCGGCCCAGACGAGATTGAAGGCAGCCAGTCGCCCTTGTTCCAGCTCGTTCGCCGACCCAGATGCGTCAGTTGGATCATCGCCGCACACCCGTGTTCATGCAAGGCGTCCGTTAGCTCCCTGATCCAGGGGACGACCTCGTCGCGGTAGGCCAGAATGTTGTTGAAGACCGGCGGGCTGTCGCGCGACACGGCTGCCGACCCGGCTGTCATCGCAAGTGCCACGCCGCCTTTCGCGCGCTCTTCATGATAGGCGCGGTAACGGGCCTTGGGCATTCCGTCTTCGGGGTAGGCCGGTTCATGGCTTGTGGTCATAACACGGTTCTTGAGCGTCAAGTGCTTCAACTTATAAGGCTGCAGGAGTGGATCGGTAGAGGTCTGGTCTGTCATCGGGCACGCACTTTCTTCAGCAATCGAGGGTAATATCAGTCAGCGGACGGCTGACGCAGGGGAGAATAAAGCCGCGATCAATCTCGCGCTGACGGATACCGCCATCATGTGCCATCGTGACCTCGCCCGTGTGCTTAAACGTTTTACAAGTACCGCATATGCCGCGTGCACAGGACGACGGCAGCGGTAGACCGGCGGCTTTCACTGCCTCTAGGATCGTGCTGGTTTCGGCGCAGTCGAATGTCTGACCGCTTCGGGCAAATGTCACCGTCCGAATCTGAGTATCTGCGCCAGCCGTTGAGTCCGAAATCGGGGAAGAAAAGTCGAAGCATTCCTCGCCATAACGCTCAGCAGGCACTCCGACTTTTAGCGCGGCACTGCGCACCATTTCCATAAATGGTTGTGGGCCGCAGCATAGAACTGTGCGATCCACCAAATCGGGAATGGCGCGGGCCAACAGGTCTGAATCGGGGCGGCCGTTACCTGGGCTACGGGTCAGGATGGGCAAATGGGTCAGCCGTGGCATCCGACGCGACAGGTTCGTGATCTCCGCCTCGGCGATCAAGTCTGCGGATGTGGGGACGACCTGCACCAAGATGGCATCAAGATCGATACCTCTATCGGCCGCGGTGCGCAGGATCGATAGCATTGGGGTAATGCCGCTACCTGCCGCGATCAGCGCATAGTTCGCGCCGGGTAAATTCGCGGGACCAAAGCGCCCGGATGGGCCGAAAGCTTCGATTTCGGCGCCCGCGATCAGCGTTTTATGTAGGGCCCCTGAGCCGAGACCGACTTGCCGCTTCACCGAAATCTCTATCCCGCCGTCGCGTGCGGCGGATGATGTGATGGTGTAACACCTTTCGATCCACCCATCGGACGTATCAATGCGGAACGTCATGAACTGGCCCGGGTCGTGCTCGATCCGGCTTCCGTCCTTTGGAGTCAGCAAAAAGGTACGCGTGTCTGCTGACTCGTCCCACACGGCGCGACAAACCAGAACGCCCCACTTGTCCGGTGCGAACCGGCGACGGCGACGTGCGCGCCAGTCTGCTAAATCCACTTCCGTCATGCGCTGTATCCGTTCGCCTGCATCCGGGCGACGTACCAAGAGGCAAATTCGTCCAATGCGCGTTCGGTATACTGGGAATAAGGGCCGGGACGATAACCGGGTGACATGGCCCCTTGATGCGCAAGCGCCACGAGATGCGCATCCTCATTATTGGTGGAGGTCCAGACAGATGTGAGATTCGTCAGATCATAATCCTCGCCTTCGATAGCATCCGCATGGACCAGCCACTTGGTTCGCACCAACGTCCGACCCGGCCCGATTGGAACGGCTGTGGCAACAACCGCATGATCCGACATAACGTGGTTCCACGAATTGATACCCCAAAGGTGCACGTCGCCCATCCAAGGCTTGTCCGCTTGGCCCAACGGTATCTGAACAGCGGCGCGCGTGTCCGGCGTCTGGCTCTCGCCCAATCCTGCGATGATCAGCCGCTGAGTGCGGAAATTAGTCACCCAGCCGACAGTGTGTTCCACTGCAGCAAAGGACATATCCTCTTTGTGCCAGTACTCCTCGTAGCTGGCATAGGCATCCAAGAGGGCATTCGCCTCGGCGCGCTCGGTTTCAGTCAGGCCCTCGGGATCGTAACCGAAATCTGCGGCATGGAACGACAGGCTCAGCTGCGGATGGTTGGCCGCGCAGTGGTAGCATTCGCGGTTGTTCTCCATCGTCAGCTTCCAGTTCCCCTCTTCGATCACGTCCTGCTCGAAGGCAACCCTTGCGTTGCGCAGGTCGTAAATGCCAAGTCGCGGCTCCATGATCGCTGCCAGTTCTTCAATATCGGCGGGCGGATTGTCGGACAGGCAAACGTAAAGGAGACCGGCTACATCGCGCAGGGCAACTGGCTTAAGGTGATGAAGCGCGCGGTCGAAATCGAGACCCATGTGAGGGGCAAGCGCCAAAGCGCCATCCAGATCATATGTCCACTGGTGATATGGACAAACAAGCTTGCCCACGACCGAACGACCAGGCGGGACAAGACGCGCGCCCCTGTGTGAGCAGACGTTATGGAACGCGCGCAACTCATCGTCGTCGTCACGCACGATGATGATGGAGGCAAGCCCGATATCAAGAGCGATAACATCACCTGCTTCTGGGACATCGCAGGCAACGCCTACGGCGATCCAATGTCGACCAAAAATGACCTCGCAATCCGCTCGCCACACTGCGTCGGACGTATACAAGGGGGCGGGCAGACTGTGCCCAGGCTGGCGCGAAGCCAAAAGCTTACCGATGTCGTCGACGTGTGACGTCCCTGTATCCAGCATCCTTGAACCTCGCTAATACACTTCGCACCGCAATGGGGTGGGTCTAGCTGAACTGTGATCTTGACTACATTCTCTGACAACTGCACAAATTCACGCAAACCCATACGCTCAGGTTATCAAATTTACTGACATAGGTACCATGTTTTGGCGCAACAGATACGTCGCAGTGTTCCATCCCTGACCGCGCTCGTGGCGTTTGAGGCCGCGGGTCGGCACAAAAGTTTCACCAGCGCCGCCGCTGAACTTGGTGTGAGCCAAGCTGCGGTCAGTCGACAGATTTCGGCTCTCGAGGCTGATTTGGGCGTGGCCCTATTCATACGGGCCAACCGCCGCGTTCGCCTGACCAATGGCGGCGAGACTTTGCACGAAGCGGTGACAGGCGGGTTCGAAAAAATTACGGATGCCGTTGCCCAACTACGTACAGCGAATGTCGATCTCACTGTCAGCGTGTCGGTGGCGTTTGGGCATTTTCGCCTTCTGCCAATCCTATCTTCGTTTCGTTCCACGGCGCCAAAGGTCGGATTACGGGTCATTTCTGAAGATGACTGGCGTGCTCCGCATGACCGCACGATTGACATTGCGATCCGTTACGGTCGTCCACCCTTCGCGGGAATGTCAATTGTAGGGTCCCTGACCGAAACTGTGGTGCCAGCGTGCGCGCCAGACGTCGCTGAAACGCTCCGTGACCTCTCAATCGAGGAGCTGGTGCGCCAGACAAATGTGGCACTGATCGAAAGCTATGCGCCAGAACCGAGCTGGCTCAACTGGTCCCAATGGTTATCGCTCAGCGGTTGGACCGGCGGTCCCGTCCATCCCGGCCTGAACTTCACTAACTACTCAGATGCGACATATGCGGCCATGGCTGGGCAAGGGGTTATCCTCGGCTGGACCGGCCTATTAGATCGGCCCTTTGCCGATGGCCGGTTGGTTGCGCTGGACCTGCCCAAACTTGAGCCGGAAGAACGACACTATGTGCTCGTCCCAGAGCGCCGGAAACCATCATCTGCCGTTGATGCATTCACACGATGGTTTAGTGAGGGAGCATTCCGGTCGAAGTAACCTACATGCAAAGCGCCGATTCAAAATATCGGGACCGGGCGCCGTAATTCATAAAAAGCCGACATTTAGTTGCGCGTTCAGAGCGGCAACAACGTCCCGCTTACCGGACCTTGGCACAGCATTCAGCGTATGTCTGCTTTGATTGATGAAGACGCCCTGCCCCAGCCCCTTCAATCGAAACACGGGCCCATTGAATTCACTGGCATCCCGGTTTCAAAATTGAGGCAACGTCACAAATTCGTGCCACAGGGGCAAGCAAGGGAACGGCAATATGTGCACTTTATACACTTTGTTCAAAAGCTTTATCGGATCGGAATTAGGCTAATCTATTGCATGACCGGATTCGTACGTATCTACTGACGAAACCGGCCATAGGCGTAATACAGGCCGCCATCGATGCGTCTGCCGATACGGATCGCGACGGCATCAAGGATGTCGTGGGTGACGTGGTTGGTTTCGACGCCAACGACGCCGATATCGACGGCGCGGGCAACTTTACGCTGGCTGACACTGATAATGACGTTGTCCTAAATGGTTCTGAAGCTGTCCCTCTCGTCAACGATTTAGATTATCGCGATATGACCTGTTTCACACAGGGCACGCTGATCAAGACTATATCCGGCGAAGTGCCCATCGAGGAGCTCGAGCAAGGAGATTTAGTGCTGACAGCCGATGCTGGTTATCAGCCGCTGCGCTGGATAGGGCGCAAAGAGGTTTCGGCCTCCCGCCTCGACAAACAACCCAATCTGCGTCCCGTCTGCATTAGTAAAGGTGCACTTGGCACAGACATGCCATCTACTGATCTAGTGGTTTCTCCCCAACACCGCGTCTCTTGGTGCGCTCAAGGATTTCGCAGCGAATGTTCGGAGACACTGAAATACTAGTAGCCGCCAAGTTCCTCGAGGCACTCGACGGGGTGTCAATTAGTGAGAAGAAAGATGGCGTCGAATATTTCCACTTACTTTTCGACCGGCATCAAGTTGTCTATTCAAACGGAGCTTGGACTGAGAGCCTCTATACTGGACCGGAGGCCCTTAAAGCGGTTAGTAGTGAGGCCCGCAAAGAAATCCTGACGCTTTTTCCTGAACTTTTCGATATGCACTACCAAACGCCCGCTTGCCGTCAATTGACGAATGGACGCAAGGGCCGCAAGTTGGCACAACGGCACCAGAAGAACAGTGTCGCATTAGTCGAATGCGTGTAGAGTTGTTGGAGGTGGTTGCTTTTCCCGAGTGCCAACCGATGACTGACATAAGCCGCGTCTAGTTTCACTAGCGTTCTTGCGGTTCGCCGCGAAATTCCAGTCTGTCATGATCACTCGGAGTACACACACGCGAACAACGCATTCTAGAAGTGCAATATCCAGTCACTTCGCATTATTTGGTATATCTAACTTAGGCCATTTCAGTATTCGTGTTGCAGATTGGTATGAAGGCGGTACGCTAGAGTTATGGATAGTAAAAAACACTTTGATGAAATGCTTTTGGCTGAGGACGGCGTCAGGCAGCCCTATCAAAAGTATCAAGAGTGGTTTTCAAACGAAGACCCTAATCGGCTCATAAAGAAATCGAAAGAGGCCGAAGCTTTTTTCAGGCGTACTGGTATTACCTTTAACGTCTATGGACAGGCGGCAGCGCAAGAACGGCTGATACCATTTGACCTGATCCCACGGATCATTTCGAACCGAGAATGGTCGCGCCTTTCTAAGGGTATTGAGCAGCGTGTCAGAGCGATCAACGCATTTTTGCATGACATTTATAATCGCCAAGAAATCTTGCGGGCTGGCATCATCCCTGTCGATTTGGTTGCGCGCAATGCGGCATTTCTTCCGCAAATGATGGGTTTCACACCGCCGGGTGGCGTGTACACCCACATTGTTGGCACCGATATTGTTCGGACTGGCGAAGACGACTTTTTCGTATTGGAAGATAATGCGCGAACCCCATCGGGCGTGTCTTACATGTTAGAAAACCGTGAAACGATGTTGCAGATGTTCCCAGAGCTGTTCACCCAAAACAGGGTTCAGCCGGTTAGTAATTATCCAAAGAACCTGCGTCGTTCGCTTGCCGCGTCGGCACCAGCGAATTGCGAAGATAAGCCGACGGTCGCGATCTTGACCCCGGGCATTCACAATTCAGCGTATTTCGAACATTCATTTTTGGCCGATCAAATGGGTGTCGAACTGGTTGAAGGTCACGATCTACGCGTTGTTGACGGCCATATCGCGATGCGTACCACGCGCGGCTATAAGGTCATTGATGTTCTTTATCGACGTGTCGATGACGAATATCTTGATCCGCTGAACTTCAACCCGGAATCGATGTTGGGCGTGCCGGGAATAATGGACGTCTATCGTGCGGGTAACATCACCATCGCAAATGCGCCGGGAACGGGGATTGCTGATGACAAGGCAATCTATTCCTACATGCCCGACATTGTAGCCTTCTATACAGGCGAACAGGCCATCCTTAAGAACGTTCAAACTTGGCGCTGTTCTGAGCTGGATTCTCTCAAGTATGTGCTTGATAATCTGTCAGATCTGGTCGTCAAAGAGGTCCACGGCTCGGGCGGATACGGCATGCTCGTCGGGCCGGCGGCAAGCAAGCGCGAGATTGCATCGTTTGCAGCTAAACTGCGCAAGAATCCCGACAACTACATTGCGCAACCTACCTTGTCATTGTCGACCGTCCCAATCTTCGCAAAGAAGGGACTCGCGCCTCGACATGTTGACCTGCGTCCTTTCGTTCTTGTGTCGACTAACAGCATCGATATCACACCCGGTGGTTTGACACGCGTCGCCCTGAAAGAAGGGTCATTGGTGGTTAACTCAAGCCAAGGCGGCGGCACAAAAGACACTTGGGTTTTGGAGGACTAGGCATGCTTGGAAAAACAGCTGGCGGCCTTTATTGGATGCTCCGCTTTCTTGAACGCTGTGAGAACACAGCACGTCTGATTGAAGCAGGGTTTCGTATTGCGTTGACCCGATCAAATGACGCCGAAAACGAATGGAAATCAGTGGTTACCACGGTGGGTGTTCAACCGGGTTATGAAGCCAAATACGATGGGTACCACGCGACCAACGTTGTTGACTATTTGCTGCGTGATCCCAGCAACCCGTCGAGCGTGATTTCAACCGCAGAAAAAGCACGGACAAACGCGCGTATGGTCCGCACCGCGTTAACAACCGAAGTTTGGGAAGCGGTCAACGAGAACTGGATGTCGTTGAAGGCGATTATGGCACGACCCGTCGCTGAAACTGACCTGCCCGCCGTTCTTGCGGAAATCCGCAAACACAGCGCGTTAGTGCGCGGTGCGCTGCACGGAACAATGCTACGAAACGACATCTATGATTTTGCCCAGATTGGGACGGCGTTAGAACGGGCGGACAACACAGCGCGTATTATCGATGTGAAATACTACACGCTGTTGCCATCCGCGAGCTTTGTGGGCTCACCACTTGATAACGTCCAATGGGAAACGATCTTGCGGTCAGTTTCGGCGCATCGGTCTTTCCGCTGGCTTAACCAAGGTGACATGACCTCTTCAAATATCGCGGACTTCTTGATCTTGGACGCACGCTTTCCTCGGTCATTATCCTTCTCAAGTCGGATCGTTGAAGAAAACCTTGAGTTTCTTGCCAAAGACTATGGGTTTCGCATGCCTTGCCACGACATGATCGATGTTCAACGTAATAAACTGCGCAACCACGACATTTCGTCAATCTTTGAGGAAGGGCTACACAATTTCATTACCGATTTCATCCGGGACAATAATGCGATCGGGGCTCAAATCGAACAAGACTACAGGTTCAATGAATAGTCAGGTGGTGGCATGAAACTGAAGATTACACACAGCACACAGTACGAATATGATGAACCTGTCAAATACGCGCTTCAGCAGGTTCGACTAACGCCTGCTTCAGATCCAAACCAGACAGTCCTCAACTGGAAAATTGATATCGAGGGCGGCTCTAAAGAGCTCGCATTCTGTGATCAATACGGAAACGAGACGCTCTTGGTCCAAGCTAAACCAGGGACCAGCCAAGTAGTAATCAATGTCTCGGGCGAGATTGAGACCCATTCATCTGACGGCATCTACGGCAAACGATATGGGGTTGCACCATTATGGCATTTCGTAACCCCTACCCCCCGAACAATGGCTGGCCCGGGTATACACAAGCTATCGAAGATTGTGGATGCTGATGGGGATACGCTTAGTAGCCTGCACACCCTTTCTCGGGCGATTTTGGAGGCAGTGCCCTACAATATGAACCCAACTTCGGCAGGCACAACAGCAGAAGAGGCACTGAACGCAAAAGGCGGCGTTTGTCAGGATCACGCGCAGATATTCATATCTGCCGCCCGACATGCGGGCATCCCGGCCCGCTATATCAGCGGCTACCTTTTGATGGATGACCGTGTTGATCAAGACGCAAGCCACGCATGGGCCGAAGCCCATGTGCCTGATCTGGGCTGGGTCGGTTTCGATGTCTCAAACGGCATTTCACCCGACGAAAGATATGTTCGCATCGCTGTTGGTTGTGATTCACTCGATGCTGCCCCAACGTCGGGGATGCGTTTAGGTCAAGCGGCTGAATCCATGATTGTGTCGCTTCAAATTCAGCAATAAATATACTCCATTGCGGTTAGCATCTGTCACCG
Organism: Yoonia maritima; assembly: GCF_043641945.1. Lineage (GTDB taxonomy): Bacteria > Pseudomonadota > Alphaproteobacteria > Rhodobacterales > Rhodobacteraceae > Yoonia > Yoonia maritima_B. Next base: position 24,209 of record NZ_JBHZRX010000003.1, read on the forward strand.
CGGAAATTTGGAACTGAGAAATGACCTACTGTGTTGGCCTAAAACTAAACGATGGCCTTGTGTTTATGTCGGACACCCGCACGAATGCGGGTCTTGATAACTTCTCAGTAACTAAGAAGATGTTCACTTGGAGTGTTCCGGGAGAACGGGCCATTACGATCATGACCGCCGGCAACTTGGCAACGACACAGGCGCTGGTCAGCGTTCTAGAAGAGCGATCAAAAGCACCTTCTGATCGGAACCCAACGATCCTAGAACAGCCAACTATGTTTCAAGTCGCACGGCTTGTTGGCTCAACGTTGAAAGAGGTCATCGCCGAAAGCGGAGGCGACGGTCAAGACGCAAGCTCTGCCTTCCGGGCATCTGTCATCTTGGGCGGTCAGATCAAAGGCGGCGCACCGACACTCTTCCTGATATATCCAGAAGGCAACTTCATCGAAGTCACCGATGACGCGCCATTCTTTCAAATCGGTGAAACGAAGTATGGCAAACCAATCCTAGTGCGGGCCTATGACCCCGACATGAGCTTTGACGACGCCATCCGACTGCTACTCGTGTCATTCGATTCCACGATCAAAGCAAATTTGTCGGTCGGGCTGCCAATCGATTTTCACACTTACAAGCTCGACAGTTTTGAAGCCTCCGAGCAATCCCGTATTGAAGTTGACGACCCATACTTTCTATCCATCTCCGAAGGCTGGGGCGAGGCACTTCGCGCTGCCTTGGGACATCTTCCCAGTTTTCGTTCAAAGTAGTTTGTTTTCAAGCCGATAACCGTGGAATCGACCTGATCATCGTTATTCAAGAATATGCTCACCTAACAATGGTAATACTCGAAAAGCTTCACTAATAGTGACTGCGAACACTGCTCGAGACAGTAGACGGGAAATGAAATTAGCCAATCCGCCGCATTCTAGGACTGCAAGACACAACCTCATACTTGAACAGTTCATTGAGCCAAACAACGTGGTTTTACATGCGATACCCGCCCACACTTGGAACACTCCTGCCCCAAACAAAACTTTCTTCACTGATTTCTTCAAGTAAGTCTACTGACTTTTGGTCGTGCCCTATGGCCGCTTTCGCACCATCGAACAACTTGAGATTGAAGTTTAACTGTCTTCCCAAAAATCAGATAGCGCATCATGTAACGGTCGCGCTGCGAAGTCACCTATCCAGTCTTCTTGATCGTCTCGTGATCAAATTACGAACCCTTTTGTTTGATCCATTATGATATGTGAGGTCAGCATTGCAGGCAGTAAACACTGCCTTTTCTAAAGAAATACCTGCTAGTCTAGATACACAGTCAAAACTGGGATGCTTTTCGAACGGCAGGTCTTTGCTGCACAATCAATATGGATACTCAGCGTAGCGAAAGCATCTTCTCAGGCATGCTTGCATGAGCGATGTAATCGGCCAGCACCGGACCTTGGGCAGAATGGTCAAGGCTACGGTGCAGCTTGCAAAAACGGATGGTGTCGAAAGCTCATGCTCCACGCGGCGTCACAATGCGCCATACTGCCGTTGTCTATCACTGCTAGGAAAGGAGCTACCCAATGCAAGTTACAACAGTCGGCATCCATCTGGCCAAACATGTTTTTCAGGTCCATGGGATTACCTAAGGTGGGGAGGTTTCTTCAATCGAGCAATCAGGCGCGCCCAGCTTATGCAATTCTTCAGCAATCTAGAACCTTGTCTAATTGGCATGACCGTGTGGATCCATGGGCCATTGGCCTGCTTGAACGAAAACCAGCTCGACTGGCAACTGTGGCAATGGCGAACACCACCGCACGAATAATCTGGGACACTCTGTTGTCCGATAAGCCGTTTGAGACTTGGTCGCGGAAACCATCAAGGCCAGAAGCCACGTATGCTGCGCAAAAAGGCAGAACATACGTCTGCTTCTGACCAGTGCAGAATTACGTCAAAAATATCTTGCTATGCAGGAGCTATCCACACATGCCATTGGAGATACAGTGCCGAATTTAGTCTGGCCGGATGGCGGCTATCCGGACAAACCCGCTGTTCACTGCGCCTTCACCAAGCCCCTATTCTGATACCAGCAAGTATCGCAGTTAAAGTATCGCTCACATTCGTCGCCGCTGCACAAGCAGTTGATCAAATCGATTATCGGAAGATTTGGAAGTGGTCGTCAACATGCATGCCAAACAATACAATCTATGGAGTTATCGGTGGCCAAGTACTCCGTGCAACACGACTACTAAACATCAACAAGACGATCATTATGGACAGACCACACCAGCCGCCATTCGTTTCTCATGCAGTACTACGCACTGTAGGCTCGGGCTAGGCATTCGCGGCAATACTCAAGATCGCGCTTTTCATTCGCCCGCAGCGAAGTGTCGCCAGAAAAAGTGAACATACACGCCATTGTCATGCAGCTTAAGCTGAGTAAGCTGACTGTCATGAAACATTTCATTTTTGCATTTTTCATCTCTCTCCCCCTTCCCGCTGCCACGCAGGAAACAGAGGTTGGGTTAGAACTGGTTCTGCTGGCAGATGCCTCCGGTTCCATTGATCAAGCCGAGCTGATTTTTCAACGTCAAGGCTACGTTGATGCCATTCAAGACCCGATGGTATTGGATGCCATCGAAGGTTCGCTTTATGGCAATATCGCGATCACCTATGTCGAGTGGGCCACCAATCAGGTCGTTGTGGCTGAATGGATGATCGTAGATGACGCCGAAAGCGCTGCGGCCTTTGCCAATGCCATTCTGGAACCACCGCGCCAAGCCTTTGGACGCAACGCCATTGGTTCAGCACTGCTGGAAGGCAAACGTTTAATCGAAGAGAACGACATCTTCTCGCCCCGGCAAGTGATCGATTTCTCTGGCGACAGCATGGGCAATTCATCGGGGCCACCGATCTTATTGGCCCGGGATGAAGTACTGGCGGCAGGCATAACGATCAACGCATTGCCAATCCTACGACCAGAAGACGGGCGACGCGCTGGTGCCAACCTAGAACAGCTTTATGCCGATAACATCATCGGTGGCCCCGGATCTTTTATGGTGACAGCCGAGGACCGGGCTAGTTTTGCAAAAGCCGTGCGGCGCAAATTGATCCTTGAGATCGCTGGGTTGACGCCTGAAACCTACGACATTGCTAGCCGATAATGACGCTCATCTCTGCCGCCAATGTCGACGGTGGAGGCGCGCTTTTGTCGAATGCGCATCTGGGACAGCGTTTGATGAACCACAAAGAAATAACTTATCTCAATGCGTGAAAGATTTCATTAGGTCTGCCATGGTTTTTGCCGCCACACCTCATATCGATGACTTCGAAGTAAACCACCCGAAGCAAAACAATGGCGCTAGCGTGAACATTTCTCGAGTTTATTCTGCATATCAGTCCCTACCCGGATAGAACGCTTAAGAAGGTCCATCGAATAACGTCAGATATGTTTTTGTGCATTTTATAACCTGATGTTAAGCGTGCATCGGGAGGGAATGCCAATGCACGAAATCACTTTGCGTCAGGTCGAAATGATCCGCGCCGTTATGTTGCGCGGTACGATTAATGGTGCTGCAGAGCATTTGGGCGTTTCTGCGCCGGGCGTTAGTCGCTTGATTAAACACACAGAAGAGTCGCTGGGTATTCGGCTGTTTGAACGTCGCGCCGGTTTGTTCGTTCCTGCGGTAGAGGCCGGGCCAGTGTTTGATCAGATACGCGAGGTCTACAAAGGCGTCGAAAACCTTCAGAGTGCGCTGACCTCGTTGAAAAAGGGCGAGGATGTGCGGCTTTCTATTGCGTGTGCGCCGTCTGTCGCGCAATTCATTGCGGCACGTGCCATTCGCACGGTGCGCCGGCGCTATCCTGATTTGTTTGTTGATCTCAACCTTCTTAAAATCGAAGAAACCCCGGATTACCTTCTTCTTGAGCGGGGTGAGTTCGTGATCATGAGTTCCCCGGTCAGCAACCCGGGTGTTGAGAGTGAAGAAATTGCAGCAGGAAAGATCGTTGCGATCCTGCCCGAGGGTCACCCACTGGCGCAAAAGGATGTTGTGACCATCGCCGAGCTTGCGCAAGAGCCACTGATTGGTGTGGACCCTGCCGACCCATACGGCGCGATTATGGCCCGCCCATTTCTCGAAGCGGGGATCGAGCCCAACTATTCAATGCGCGGTCGTTTTGCGCAGACAGTGGTAAGTTTTGTCCGTCACGGGTTGGGTGTTGCCCTAATTGACGAGTTTTCCGTGGCCGAGGTCTATATGCCGGGCCTTGTCCGTCGCCCCGTCGTCGAGACAACCCCGATTTCGATCTATGTCGTTGCAAAGAAAGGAAGGGTTATGTCCAACTTTGCGGAATTTGCGATCCGCCAGTTCGCCAAAGAGTTGTCAGAGTCGCATGACCACTGGCGCGAAGATAGTCCAAATTAACACAAGGTTAACATATGCACCAAAACAGCATTTGACGTTACGGTGAAGGCGCGATGATAATTGCCTGTGACGGTCGAAATCGCGTATTTCGTTCGCAGGTTATTCAAGGGAGGAGACCCAATGAAACGTATTATCCTTGGCGCAACATCTGCGCTGGTACTGAGCCTTGGTGCAGCACAGGCCCAAGATTACCCAACCAAAGAGATCCAAGGCATCATCCAATGGGGTGCTGGTGGTTCTACTGATACAGTGATGCGTGCAGTCACCCCGCATGCCGAAGAGGTTTTGGGTGGTACGGTTGTCATGCAAAACATGACAGGTGCTGTTGGTGCAATCGCGCTGAACTATGTCGCTGACGCGGATGCGGACGGCTATACGCTGTTGATGGGTGCCGAAAACCCGATGCTTTATAAGATCATGGGCCTAGGCGAAAAGGACTATTCTGAATTCACCCCGATCAGCATTCTTGCACGTGGTACGCCGCTGTTGGTGGCGAATGTTGACGCGCCATTCAACGACTATGCCGAAATGATCGCATATGTTCAGGCAAACCCCGGCGAAGTACGCTTTGGTGCGACCGGTCCAGGTGGTCTGCCATCTGTGGTCACAGCGATGATCAACACAGTTGAGGGCGAATTGGACGTGATCGCTGTGCCTTATGACGGTGACGGCCCAGCTCTGACTGCCCTGCAAGGTGGCGCAATTGACGTGATGCCTGCTGTTTTGGGTGCTGCGATCGAAGGTGTTCGCGCTGGCAACATGAAGCCGCTGGCGGTGTTCGATGTGGCCGAAAACGACAAGCTGCCGGGTGTACCTGCGGTGACTTCGTTTAATGCAGGTTATGAAACCTACCTTCCTTGGGGTCCGTTCTTTGGTGTGTTTGCGCCAAACGGCACACCTGATGACGTGGTTGCCAAATTGGCTGACGCCTATGCGCAAGGCGCCCAAAATGCTGACTTTGTTGAGCTGATGGACAACCGTGGCTTTACGCTGATGGGTATTTCTGGCGATGAGGCAGAGGAATTCCTGAGCAAATGGCAGCAGGGTACGGCTTGGCTGTTGGACGACGCTGGTCTGACCAAAGCATCCCCAGAAGAGTTCGGCATCGCACGTCCGGGCGAATAAGCTGGGCTGCGGCTAAATTCGTCGCACGAACAAAAAGCGGCGCCGCCTTCAAACCAGAAGCGCGGCGCCTTTTCGTAAGGAGCAGGCCGTTGGCCTGGGGAGGACATCATGACAACACCAGAACCCGATCACCATGACGGGACATCCGACGCCACGCCAGGCGGATATGAAAGTAATCGCCGTCCGGGTGAATTGGGCTTTGCCGTTATCATGCTGATTGCCAGCGTTGGGCTGCTATGGAACGCCTACGGTATTTCCGGGTTCGAGGCATTGTCCGCGCCGGGCGCGATACCGATGGCCACCACTTTGGTCATGTCTATCAGCGCTTTGATCGTTGTCGTCCGTACGGCGTCACTGCCGCGCGTTACGACCGAAACATTGGCAAAGGACATTTTGCCGATTGTCGTGATTTTGTTTGTTTGTTTTCTGATTGGTTATGCCGTCTTGCTGCGCCCGCTGGGTTTTTTGCCTACCTCGGCCCTGTTCTTGATTATCGCGATTAAGTTGCTGTCAAAACGCAGCTGGCGTTTTACGCTGACAGTGTCGCTGGGCAGTTTGCTGGCGATTTGGCTGATTTTCCGGATTGTGTTTACCGTTTTGATGCCCGCTGGCATCGTCCCAGAGGCCGAATTTATCCAATTCTTCCGTGACCTTTCCGGAGGAGCCAACTGATGGACACGTTGATTGCTTTTCTGACGGTGTTTTCGCAGCCGCAGCTTTTGATGCTGGTGGGGCTTGGTACGTTTGCTGGCGTATATGTCGGTGCTATTCCGGGCCTGTCAGTGACGATGGCGGTTTCGATCCTGATTTCATTCACTTTTTCATGGGATGTCTACCCGGCCATTTCGTTAATGATTGGTATCTATATGGGCGGCGTTTATGGCGGTTCGCGCACGGCGATTTTGCTCAATATTCCCGGTGCGCCGTCGGCCATTGCGACCGCATTGGACGGGTATCCGATGGCGAAACGCGGCGAAGCGGGTACCGCGATTGGTGTCACCACGGTGATGTCCTTTATCGGCGGCTTTATCGGGATTGGCGTTCTTGCTTTGGCTGCGCCGTTTGTGTCCGACTTTGCGCTAAAGTTTCAGCCGCGCGATTATATGTTGCTGGCGGTGCTTGGTATTTTGTTGGTTGGGTCGTTGTCGACTGGCAGCCTTGTCAAAGGGATCTTTGCAGGCGCGTTGGGTATTGCGATTGGTGCCGTTGGCCGCGATCCGCTGACATTCACGGAACGGTTCACCTTTGACCTGCGGATGATGGAAGGCGGGATTTCATTTATCGCTGTGATGATCGGCATGTTCGGCGTGTCCGAGGCGCTGATGCAGCTGCATCATGTTGATAAAACCGCTGTGCGCCAAAAGATCAGCCGGATTGTTCCGTCGTTTGCCACAGTGCGCAAGCATCTGCCCTTGTCCGTGCAGACATCGACCATTGGGGTTGTCATCGGCGCGTTGCCCGGCACTGGTGGTGATATCGCTGCGTTGATGGCCTATGACCACGCAAAGCGCATCACAAAAGAACCCGAGCGTCCATTTGGTGATGGCGCAATGGAAGGGTTGGTTGCCCCTGAGACCGCCAATAACGCGGCGATTGGTGGCGCATTCATACCAATGATGACACTGGGCATTCCCGGTGACGCGGTCACCGCAATCATGATCGGTGCGCTGTTCATTCATGGCCTAAACCCCGGACCGATGTTGATGATTGATCAGCCGGATATGTTCTGGTTCATCGTTGGCGCGCTTGTGACTGCAAACTGTTTCATGCTGCTGTTCGGTCTGACCGGGATCAGGTTGTTCACCAAGATTGTCGAGATGCCGCGCGCAGTGCTGATCCCTTTGATCATGCTGCTATCAATCGTCGGTGCCTATGCGGTGAACAACGCGATCAGTGACGTGTATTGGATGCTTGGCTTTGGCGTCTTTGGCTATTTCATGCGCCACTATGGCTATCCGCTGGGGCCGGTGATCCTTGGGGTGATTTTGTCACGTTTGTTGGACGACAACTGGCGCCGTGCGATTATCTCAGAGCGTGAAGACCTTGGCCGGTTCTTTGGTGGCCTGTTTTCAAGCCCGCTATCAACTGCGCTGTTCGTTGCGGTTGTTTTGATCTTTGTCTCGCAGACCCCGCTGTGGACCCGTGCGAAATCCATCGTGATGCGAGGAAAGGCGTGATGAAGGATATTCGTCTAGGCTTGATCGGGGATAATATTTCCCGGTCGCGCTCGCCGTTGCTGCACCGGCTGGCTGGTGATCAAAACAACATTGCTGTTACCTATGACCGGCTCGTTCCCAAGGACCGAAACGAGACATTCCAGCAAACGTTGGCCTACTGCCAGACAGGTGGCTATCGCGGAATTAACGTGACGTACCCCTACAAAGAACGGGTTATGCCGGCCCTGCGGATTGATGACCCGCTGGTGCGGGCAATTGGGGCAGCCAATACCGTCGTTTTCGAAGGCGACGCGGCGCTTGGGCATAACACTGATTACTCAGGGTTCATGGCCGCCTATCAGCGTGTTCGCCAAGATGTGAAACCGGGTCCGGTGTTGATGATTGGTGCAGGTGGTGTTGGGCGCGCTGTTGCCTTTGGGCTTGCTAAACTGGGTGCCGCAGAACTGCGATTGGTTGATCGCGATACTGCCAAAGCCCAAGCATTGGCCAAAGCCCTTAACTCCATCGCCCCCGACCTGCAGATATCCATTTGTGATGACGCGTCCGGCGCGGCTGACGGTGCCGAAGGCCTGATAAACTGTACACCGGTTGGCATGGTCGGGTATGATGGGACACCGTTACCGTCAACTGCGATGGCCAATGCAAAATGGGCCTTTGATGCAGTTTACACGCCCGTGAATACCCAGTTTCTCAATGATGCAGCGGCCCAAGGCCTGACTGTCATTTCAGGATGGGAACTGTTCTTTTTTCAGGGTGTGCATGCTTGGCGCATTTTCTCGGGGCAGACGGTTGATGAAACACGACTACGCGATGATCTTCTTCTTAGTTAGGAACCGTCATGAAAACGTCCATTGCCACCGTATCAGTCCCGGGAAATCTGCGTGAAAAGCTAGAGGCGATCGCCGCAGCCGGGTTCAGTGGCGTTGAGATTTTCGAACAAGACTTTATCGCGGATGATGGCAGCCCAGCCGATGTCGGACGGATGATCCGGGATCATGGGCTTGAGATCACGCTGTTCCAGCCGTTCCGCGATTTTGAAGGTCTGCCAGATCCACTGCGTGCCAAAGCGTTTGAACGCGCGCAGCGAAAGTTTGAGCTGATGCAGGAACTTGGTACTGACCTAGTGCTGTTTTGTTCATCTGTTCATCCAGAAAACCTGGGTGGGATTGATCGCGCGGCCGATGATTTTGCTGCATTGGGCGAAGTTGCCGCCGAACACGGTATTCGCGTCGGGTACGAGGCGCTGGCCTGGGGCCGCCACGTGAATGACCATCGCGACGCGTGGGAAATCGTCCGCCGTGCAGATCATCCAAATATCGGCCTGATCCTAGATAGTTTTCATACGCTGGGTCGGGGGATTGCCCCAGATACCATTCGCCGGATTCCGGGAGATAAGATATTCTTTGTACAGCTCGCCGATGCGCCGCGTATCGAAATGGATTTGCTATATTGGTCGCGGCATTTCCGGAACATGCCGGGCGAAGGCGATCTGGATGTACTGGCGTTTACGCAGGCGGTGATGGCGGCAGGCTATCGCGGGCCTATCAGTCTTGAAATTTTCAACGACCAGTTTCGCGGTGGCAGCGCAAAAAGCGTCGCGCGTGATGGGTATCGGTCTTTGCTGAACCTAATGGACGACGTGCGCCGCGCAGAGCCTACGATATCAGTGGATATTGCCGATTTTCCTGCGCGTGGCGATTTGCAGGGCGTGGCCTTTATCGAATTTGCGTCGCGCGGAGAAGAAGCACGCGCGCTTGAGGCGCTTTTGCGTGGGCTAGGCTTTGCACAAGTCGGCCAGCATATTTCCAAGGCGCTGACTCTTTGGCAGCAGGGCGACATTCGCATTCTTATCAACGAAGAAACTGCCGACCTTGCCGCGTCTATCTTCCTAACGCATGGGACGAGCATCTATGATATTGGGCTGTCGGTCGGTTCTGCTGCAGACACTGCGGCCCGCGCAAAGGCGCTTGGTGGTAAGCCATTTGCCCAAGCGCTAAGCCAAGGGCAGATCGAAATCCCGGCGATCCGGGGGCTGGGTGGCAGCGTTTTGCATTTTCTTGACGGATCGCAAGCGCTGTCGGATGTTTGGACCGCCGAATTTAAACCGGTTGAACAAGCTGATCAGGGCATTGGCCTGACGCGGATTGATCATGTCGCTCAGACCATGACCTATGATGAAATGCTAAGCTGGTCGTTGTTTTACACTTCGCTGTTTGACATGAAAAAAGCAGTAATGGTCGATGTTACCGACCCCGATGGGTTGGTGCGCAGTCAGGCCCTTGAAGGTAAGTCAGACGCATTTCGGATCACGCTAAACGGTGCTGAGAGCCACCGAACTTTTGCGGGGTCATTTCTGGCGGATAGTTTTGGTGCGCCTGTGCAGCATGTTGCGTTCGCGACCGATGATATTTTTGCAGCGGCAGAGCAGTTGGCAAAAGCCGGTTTCGTACCGCTACCAATGACAGAAAACTACTATGCCGATTTGGAGTCCCGGTTCGACATTGCGCCTGATCAATTGGCCGCGATGCGACGTCATAACATCCTGTATGATCGGGATGAAAACGGCGAGTTTTTCCAACTGTATTCACGACCCTTCGCAGGCGGCATGTTCTTTGAATTGCTAGAACGGCGCGGCGGCTACAACGGATACGGCGCACCAAACGCACCGTTCCGTATCGCCGCACAAAAACGGCTGCTGCGTGCAAAGGGTATGCCACGAAACTGAAAGCTGACTTGGCAAAGAACCCCACTAAATGCACCAGTGCGACAAAACTTAGCCTTGCCTCCAAGGCAACTCAATTAGATCCAACTATGTGGTGGCTTCGTTACGTTAGGATGAACCATGGACCGATGTCATAGAAGTCTTGCGCAAAATATCCATTGGTCTGGACAAGGTTTCCTATGGTGTTCGAATAATTCACATCCCCGTTAAAGCCACCACTTAACGCGTGTTCCCAAAAATCCGTGCCGGTGCCGCCGATACGATGCACTACATTATTCTCAAAACCGATGTTTAACACATCAGGATTTTCCGTGATCTTCGGCACGGCAAACGCGAAGTAATCTGAATTATCAAAGAAACCACCATAGGCATCCTCCTTGATCGTCGCCATGTTATTCACGGCACCCGCGCCAAGGCTATAGCCGGTGATAACAACATCTTCGCCGGACATCCCCTGATCCAGCGTGAACTCTGCCACTGCACCCAGCAGGTAATCGAATTCGCCAACATAATCATCCGCTAGCATGGCCGGGTAATCGGCTATATCCAGCACCCCATTCGTACCGGCAAAAGTTACTGAAATCTTGATAAGGTTGCCGGTCTCGTCATACTTGCCGACGATCTGCGCTTCGGCGTCACTGCTGTTTTGACCCGTGTAAAAGCCGGAGCTATTCATCCTCTCTGGGTCCACCCCCAGCGCTATTGGATCAATCAGCATCCAGCCTTCTGGTAGCTTGGGCGCAGACGGTACGAAGATGTCGAGTAGCGTTTCGAATTTGGCGAGGTTCGCATAGCTGGCAAGCTGATAAGCCTCTGCAATATCAGCGGACGCATCACGCCCTTTATAATCAAAAATTCCCATACGTTCCTCCCTGTACGGGCCATTATTTGTCGGGCCGGATGTGGTCAGGATATGAGAACAGTCACCTGCAAGTTGTCGAACTAAATTTTAGATAACGTAATAAAATTCCGAAATGCAAAAACATACAGCAACATTATTAATAATAATCTAATTTAGCGCGTGCTTTTGCAACGGTTAAATAACTACCAAATACTGTTAGAAAATTGGAAGTTCGTGAACACGACACGCCACCAGTTGAACTTGATTGATAGACTGCAGGTACAATTTCTGTGCCGCAGCATAAATTAAGGCGATATAATATGAAGGTGCAACGATACCGCCATGTAGGACACTGCGACAACGTTTCACGTGAACAGAAAACACTAAAATAATGCTTTGCAACTTGTAAGATACCAAGGTCCAAACTCACACATATTTTCGACCATATAAGTCGTAAGCCGAGTCCTTGCGCTTAACGATAAGAGCGACTATCGTTTACCAAATTCAACCTAAGCGCGCACATCGTTGACCGAGATTAATACGCATTTCACCTGTGAGGTAAGTCGGTGGTTCCTATTGAAGTTTCTGAAGCAATCCAATCGAGTAACGAATATTTATTAGTGTCGAGCCTTTCCGAAGGCGTGACCGAATCTGCGACTGAGGAGCTGAAAGTAGAGGGCTACCGAAAGCTGCATTTCGATCAGAATCGTGAATATTTGCACAGTGTGCTTTGTCGTTTGCGCGAAACGGTGGCGTTGCTTTCGCATGATCGCGTCGTGGCGTTAATCAATGAACTCGACAATTTCTCGATTGATGTGTCCCTGATTGGGCAAGTGAAGGCGGGGAAAACCGCGTTAACAAATGCGTTGATTGGCAAACCCGAAATGTTGCCTTCTGACGTCAATCCTTGGACATCCGTGGTCACGTCCGTACATATCAATACGCCAAAACCCGCAGGCAAAACGGCGGTGTTCAATTTCTTTACCACCCAAGAATGGCTGAACATGGTGGAAACCGGTGGCACGCTAGGTGAAATCGCAAGCCGCAGTGGCTTTACCGACGAAGTAGAAGAAATGCAGGCGCAGATCCGTGAGATGCAGCAGCGCACGGAATTGAGGCTAGGTCACAATTTTTCGATGCTCATGGGCGGCAAGCATAGTTTCTTGGGCTTTTCATCGGAAATGCTGCGTAAATATGTGTGTTTGGGTGACGAGGGCGACGGTGCTGTTCCTGATGGGCGCTATGCGGATGTCACGAAATCTGCAGATATTTACATCGACAGTGCAACCTACCGTGTTCCGACAATTATTCACGATACGCCGGGCGTAAACGACCCCTTTCTAATGCGCGAGGCAGTCACGCTTGAAAGCCTAAGCGGTACAGACGTCTGCGTGCTCGTTTTGAGCGCGCAGCAATCGTTCAGCACCGTTGATGTTGGCCTATTGCGCACGATCCGGTCGATGAACAAGAACCGCATTATTTTCTTCGTGAACCGCGTTGATCAGCTCAGCAATCCATCTGAGCAAATCCCCGAAATCGACAGCTACATTCGTGAAGTGCTGCGCCAAGAAGACCTTCCTACCGACATTCCAATTGTTTTTGGCAGCGCGGCTTGGGCAGAGATGGCAGCGTTCGGAATGCATGAAAACATGTCTGAAACATCCATGGAGTGCTTGTCCGAACTCGTTTCGAAACGTGCAGCGACACGCAACGGCAATGGCATGGTTAGTCAACTTGGCACAACAGAGCATACACTTTCCAAAACAAGGGATTTGTCGGGCCTGTTCGAATTGCGCAAGCTTATCGAAACAAAAAGCCTAAGTGATATCGCAATTCCTCATCTCGCCAGCACAGCGAGAAGAGCGCTGGATATCGCACGGACATCGCAAATTTTTCTTGAACAAGTCGACGACACGAATTGGGTTACCCCGCCCGACTTTGATATCGACGCTGCGATTGCCAACCTAGAAGCCATGCAAGACGCGGTCCAAGCTGAATGCGCTAAGGCGACCAAATCCGCAGCCGAGGCCATGATCGAAGAGATGTCGAACGCCTATCAAGCGTTTTCCGACCGTGAACAAGTGGCGTTGGAATCCGAGCTCGCGACCAACAAAAACGTTGAGCGATGGGTTCCCAAGATCGAAAACCTGCGTCGGTCGTTGATTGCGACCTACACCCAATTTGCAAATCAAACCCCCGGTAAAATTGACCAGATTTTGGCCCGCGCGGCTGACGAAGTTCAGGGTATTTATAACGAAGCGCTGAACAATGCGGTCAAAATTATCTCGGTCGAGACACCGGAATCGCACAGCCCTCGAAAAGCTGCATGTCTAATGCGGACGATGCCGCTTGATATTACGTCGAACTGGTTGAAGGATTGGTTGTCCCAACGCGCTAGACGGCCATCCTATATCAGAAAGCTGCGTCAGCTTGTGGCAGCCGAAAAGCGGCAAACACTTGACGAAATCGAAACAGCTTATGTCGCTGACTTTGCTGCCGAAAACAGCATGCAGATCAATTGCTTTTTTGAAGACCACATCAACGGGCTAAAAAACATTGCGATGTTGAACGACGAGGAACAGCGCGCCGAGGCGCTGCGTACGCTTGGTATGGAAGAGGAAATTCGGCTTAGGGTCTCAAGGCTGAAGGGAATTACCGAAGAACTGGCTGAAACGCTGAAACGTCTGGCTGTCGCGAACACCCCGGCGAAATCAAAACCATAAAACGCAGAGGTCACGCCGTGCCCAAAGCTAAAAAAACGAGACCGCAAAAGACGCGAAAAAAGAAGCAAGGCCAAGCTCTTGCTGCGCACCACGATCAATCGAAACCTAGAAAGGAATATGGTATGGCAAATGTTGATATCTCTAAACTAGCTGAAATCGGTGGCTTTATTGGCGCATGTCTTGTCGATAGCGAAACCGGCCTGATGATGGCGTCTGAAGGCGGCGGCAATCTCGATCTCGAGGCGGCGGGTGCGGCAAATACCGAAGTTGTTAAAGCAAAACTGGCTGCAATCGAAATGCTCGGGCTTGACGATGCGATCGACGACATCCTGATTACATTGGGCAAACAATTCCACCTGATCCGCCCGCTTGAGCAGACACCGACAGTCTTTCTCTATGTCGCGCTCGACAAAAAGACCGCCAACCTAGGGATGGCTCGCGTGCAAGTGAAAAGCGTAGAGAAGACGTTGTCATTGTAAGCACATTTAGCATCACGCTGGCTGCAAAACATGATCACTGCAGCCAGCACGCATATGATTAGCGCTAAAGCAAACTCTAACATACAGTTGGCGCGGACCTACGCTCGCTGATTGCTACAATTTCACCACTCTCTCGATCGATTGTAGCAAATCGGACCGGCTGATTGGTTTGCTTAATCTAATGTCCTCGGGCCGCAATCCGTTGCCGTGAACCAATGCTTCGTTCGCATAGCCGGACATAAATATCACGGGTAGGTCGTGCTGAATTGCGCGTACGGCTTTTGCCAGATGGGTTCCCATTAGCTCTCCGGGCATAACGATGTCGGTAAGCAAAAGGTCGAAATTTGGATCCGCTAGGAAAACGGATAAAGCCTTGTCGCCGCTTTCAGCGACGGTGACCATGCAGCCTTGCTTCTTGAGCGTCGTAGCGATTATCTTCGCGACTTCTGCCTCGTCCTCTGCCAGCAGCACTCTGACCCCTTGGAATGGAAGTGTGCTAACAGGGCTGTCCACTTCCATTTTAATACTCTGACAGTCTGTCTTTGCTTTAAAATATACTCGGAAAGTCGTGCCGATACCTTCTTCTGAGTATACATGAACTGTCCCGCCGGATTGCTTGATAAATCCTTGGATCATTGAAAGCCCAAGTCCGGATCCAGTCCCCACTGCCTTGGTCGTGAAGAAGGGTTCAAAGATGCGGTCTGCGATTTCTTTTGGAATGCCGTGTCCGCTATCTGTCACCGACAACACAACGTATTTGCCCTGCTGAAGGGTCTCGTTCGGTGCCTCAACCAGATCTGACCCTACGACTTTGTTTGAAGTCTCGATGGTAAGCTTCCCACCTTGCGGCATGGCATCGCGAGCATTCAAAAGCAGATTCAAGATTAGGCTTTCGGTCGATCCGTGATCAACTTCGATCTTCCACAAGTCCGGGTCCAGTCTCGTCCGTATCGAAATATTCTCGGGTAAAGTGCGATTGATCCAGTTCTGAACACCAACGATAGAATCGTTGAGGTCGAATACAGACGGTGCCAGCCGGGCCTGCCGTGCAAAGCTGAGCATGTTTTTAGTCAAATCCGCGCCACGCAAGGTAGCGGTAATCGCTGCGTCAACGAATTCAGATTGCTGTTGCTCATTCAACTCATCTTTCAGGATTTCAAGGTTCCCCAAGATGACCGCCAAAAGGTTGTTAAAGTCGTGCGCCACACCCCCTGTCAATTGCCCGACAGCGTCTAGTCGTTGGCTTTGAATCAGTGCCTCTTCTGCCGCATGTTTTTCTGTGACCTCGATCAGAATACCTTCCAGTTCGACCTCTCCTGATGGTGTCATCACTGGGCGTCCCCGTTCGAATAACCAGATTGGGGGTTCCGAGGGATCTCGGAAGACCGGATATTCAAATTCATAGCTCGTCCAGTTTTCGATCGCAGCCTCCACCACCTCATTCATCATTTGAAAATCGTTATCTTTTAGCGCGCGTTGATACGGTGACACGGCATCGCCATCAGTTTCGTCGCTTTGATCATCAAAGCCAAAAAGCCGATTAAACCCAGCACTGGTATAGACTGGCGTCCATTTTACATCGTTTTTGACGCGGTATAGCGCGCCCGGAATGTTATCCATGAGATTGGCAAGCTGCTCGCGGCTTTGCCGCAATTCGTCTTTCCGCGCTTCTTGATCAGTGATGTCCAGCAAGACGCCGGTTGTTGCAACAAACCGTCCATCGTTGCTGAAAACTGGTTCGCATAACTCGTGAAGTGTACGAATTGAACCATCATCACGGACGATCCGCGTAATGATTTCGTATCCTGTTTCGTTCTTATGGGCGTCTTCAATCACCTGCCGGTAAGTTGCCCGATCTGCATGGTGTATCCAGCTCAGGTCTTTCTCGTATGGTGCGGCACCAGGGCTTGGAGCTGTCCCAGCAGGCAGCTTGTTTGCGACAGTCCGTTCAATGAGTTCTTCTGGCGTTATTCCATAAATATCGGCCAACTCAGGAGAGCAGTATGTCATCCTGCCTTCAATTTCGTCCCAAACCCAAGAACCGACTTTAGCAAGCCGGGCCGCATTACGGTATTTTTGTTCACTTGATCGAAGCTCGGTCTCGGCCCTTAACCTTTCGGTAATATTTCTTGCGACCCCCCAATAACCAGAAAATGCTCCGTTCTCGTCAAGAATGGGACGCCCAGAGAGTTCCCAAAAAACCTTACTCCCGGTTGGTACCGAGATAGAAAAAACCAGATTATCCAAATCCACTCGATCAGCGACCAGATTCTTCACCGACGTCCATGATCGGTCTACCGGTTCAAGACTTTCTATGTCCCACAGTGTGCGTCCAAGAAATTCATTGAACGTTCTG
This sequence comes from Yoonia maritima, assembly GCF_043641945.1. GTDB lineage: Bacteria > Pseudomonadota > Alphaproteobacteria > Rhodobacterales > Rhodobacteraceae > Yoonia > Yoonia maritima_B. Next base: position 41,032 of record NZ_JBHZRX010000003.1, read on the forward strand.
TCACCCGTCGGGGCAGTTCCAATAATTTCGGTGATCAGGTCACTCGCGTCAGTCTGCCACTGCCAATCAGTTGCAAGGTTGGTGTAGAATTCTAGTCGCCGTGTTTGCAGCTTTGCTTGCTTTTCAGCTTTGACGCGCTCGTAGTTTTCAAAGGTAAACGAAATGAGACTGGCGACTGAAACCGCAAAGTCTTGTTCTGCGGTCGTCCAAATCCGTTTTGGACCAGTGTGTTCTATACATAGCAGGCCGATCATCGTTCCAATGTTGTGGATTTGACAGTCGAGCATTGATGAAATGTCGTGCTGCGCTAAATAGGTCTGGGCTAGCTCTGAACATTGAGGGTCCTGCATCGTGTCGTCGATGCTAAGCTGCACGTTTCTTTTTATCGCCTGGAAATACTGACTAGCCTGGTTCTGACGAATAGTGTCGCCAGAGTGGATCGTCTGTAGCGATTGGCTCCATTGTAGAAGAGCCTTGAGTTCGGTTTGTTCTGGGCTCAGTTCCCAAATGCTCACTCGATCAACCGACAATACTTCTGATATTGTCGTGCAAAAGAACTTAAGAGCATCTTCGAACTTAAGGCTAGAAAACTGCCGTTCGTTGATCAGTTTTCTTAGTGCCTGTTGGTATTTCGAGTAATCCGTCGTCAAAGCCTCCCCCTTCGCCGGTCATTCTTTGAATTCGTCAATGTACCTGATACCCCTAAGAGGGCACCCGCCCAATGCAAGAAAGTTATAGACAAGTTTCACTCTATTTCCGAATGGTAACTTTTTAAGTGGTTTCAAAGATGCCCGATTTTCGGAACGGCCAAGAAGCCGTTGCTCCGCCGCAGGCCGAATTTGCCTGCGGTCTTTACGGACTGACACATTAGCCAATAAGCGCCGTGAGTGGTGAGCGTTTGCTCAGGAACGCCATTAGTTGTGTCGTCGTCTGAATTTGCGCCTGACAGAGGAGGTGACCACTTTGAATAATTCAGAGCTGTGGTCTTTCGTCAGGGTATTCTCATTATCGTGTTCGACAATTCACCAAATTGTTTCGGTCAATTGTTGAGGAATTAAGTGAAGCCGTGCGCAACTGATTAAGAAATCAGGTGAGGGGGTGCGCACGGCTTCCGGGGGAGGGTAAAAAAGTCCGGTATTGGCCGGGTTGTTTTTTAGTACCGCCAGGTCCGCTTAGGTATTTTATTGCACTAAGCTGAGTGCTGGGCGGGATGGCATTGGGTTCTTTTGAATTGTCTGAATTTCATCGGCAATTACGCTCAGGTCAGCCGCGATACCAACTAACGGACGAACAGGAGTGTTTAATCGTGAAGCATTTACGCGCATCAGATAGATTGAAAGACCTTCAAGAACTTGACGGGCTTCTTCTAGGGCATCGTGACAAACGTTATCCACTGGTAAATCCTCCATACTGTCGGTATCTATGGATTTAATATATGTGCCACTAGCACATAAAGTCAATAAATAATATTCCGGATGTCTAATTTAACCAATTAGGTAATTGAATTCAGTACGTTCATTAACTCAGCTTTTCGGAATGGTTTCTGCAAAAAGTGTATCGCGCCACTTATTTGCCCCACAGCATGCGTCGATTCGATAGAAAACTTCCCGTCCCCGCCAGAAATTAACACTGAAGGTACATTCGGTCGCTTTGCCGCGAGAAGATCAAGTAGGCCGGTGGAGTCCTCGAAACCTAGCCAAAAATCAACCACTGCGACGTCAAACTCGGTCGGACCGTTAATCATATCAATCGCGGCGGCTTCGGTTTCTACGACGTGCACCTCATAGTCAGAGTTGTTCAACATCTTGACGATCAGATCACTGATGCCCGGATCGTCATCAATTAGAAGTATTGACTTCATTTTCACTCAAATCCTCTTTGACGGGATACATTGCCAGCGATCGCACCAGCTTAACGAACTGTTGTCTGTCATTTTCGGGGAGACTGCCGATACGTGACGCAATGCCAAGGATCGGATCCAATTTCAAAGCCTCATGGCCGGCTTTGGTAAGTGTAAGAGTTTTGCTTCGTGCATCTTGCAAGTTTGCGGTTTGTTCAACCAGACCGCGCTTAACTAATGTAGAGATCGCACGCACCACTGGCCCATGCGTCAGGCCAAGGAAATTGGCGAGCATGCTCATAGTGCATTGCGCGTCGGGCGTCCGCTGCAAATAGCGCAGGATCGACCACTGCAATGGCTGGATCGCCGTTGACGATCTTTTTGTATATGTTTCGCGCACAATCTTTTCGATAAGGATTGCTGCGGCGAAGTTGCTCTGCATTTTTTGACCAACCTTCAAATTGTAACTCAGTACCGCAAACTCAACGGCACTGCTTACGAATGTGCATTATAAATAAGAACATGGCAAATCCGTGACGGGCGGTTGTAGCCTAGTCGTTAGCTTCACCTGTCAGACTATGATCTCAAAACATTTAGTCCCCAAAGTCAGTTGTTGATTTGTCGTCGCTCAACCGTGCAATGTAAACCATGCTACTTTCACAGCGGTAAGTTAATATGGTCTTGTATGTTCTGAATAGTTTCGCGCTTTTGATTTTAGCGGGCGTGGGCGTATTCTATGTTTTATCTAATGAGAAACTCAGACAGCAAAGACTAGGACAGCAAGCTATGATCGGTTTGGTCATGGGTGTTGTTGTTTTTATAGTCTCATCGGACGCATATATCGTTGAAAACATGCATGCCCCATTGGATTCAAAGGTGGGTCCGCTTGTGTTTGCTGGGTACCTTGGCGGTCCAATTGGGGCGTTCGTTGCGGCGGCGATCGGCTCAGTCGCTCGTATCAGTATCGGTGGTGACAATACTTGGCTTGGCGTCGCCTACTTCTTTGCTACGGCGCTTGTCGGCGTGGTCGTGGCGCGGTTTATCCGCACCGACGAGAAAACAAATGTTCCGCAGAAAGCTGTCTATTACCTTATTGCAGGCGCGCTATTCATTCAGTTCATTACTATGCTCCTTGCGACTTGGAATAATGAAGGGACACCGCAAACTGGCCCACAGGTAATTTTGTTGATGTCGGCTGCCAACGCGCTTTCAGTTTCTGTGATGTATTTCATCATTCATCGTGCACATGCGATTGCGTCATCGACCATTGCGGCGAAAGAAAATGCGTTTCGTCTTCAACTCGCAATGAATGCTGCCAAGATTGGCATTTTCGAACGCGAAGCAGGTAGTGATTATGTGCGATACGATAAGGGGTTGGCCCATATATGGGGCCTACCAGAGCATCCGGGCGTGGTCCCTGCCGAAGAGGCAAAAGCAATCATTTTCGAGGAGGATCGCCCAGCCGCGTTTGACGCAATGGCCGCGACGTGGGCGGGGCGACCACCAGAGGCCCCAATATTTTTTCGTATCAAGCGACCAGATGGTGAAATTCGTCATGTCCAGGCGAGTTGGGCAGTAGAGCCTGTTGGAGGCCACAAAGTGGAGCGTGCGCGCGCCATCTATCTTGATCTGACCGAAGTCTACCAATTGCAGCGACAAAAAGAAGACGCCGAAAACAGGCTGAGTAAGATCATTGAAGATCTGCCCATTGCGTTTCTTAGTTTCGTGTACTCGCCAACCGCTGCCGTTGAATTCAAATATATTAGTCCGAATTGTCGTAGCATTTGGGGATACACAGAAGAAGAGTTTTGGGATGATCCGACACTGTTCAGTAAGCTTATACATGAAGACGACCTTCCCGGGCTAAGGGTCGCGGTCACAAGTACGACAGAAACAGGAGAGCCGTTCAGTAAGCGGTTCAAGATCACAGCACGCAACGGTGAACTAAAGTATCTGGATGTGCGCGCTAGCGCTTCGACGTCGTCCGATGGTCGTATGCAAATTGATAGCTTTCTTCTTGATGTAACCGCCGAAGTGGAAACCCAAAAGAAACTGGACAGACAAATTGCAGTCGCGCAACAGGCGCAAAAAAATGAAGCCATCGGACAATTGACCGGCGGTGTAGCACATGACTTTAACAACCTGCTTGCGATTATTATCGGCAATATTGAACTATTGCAGGATACGCTCACGGACAAAGATCAACTTGACCTCGCCAATGCTGCGATGACAGCAAGCGAAAAGGGGGCGGATCTGACACGCAGCTTGCTTGCCTTTGCGCGCAAGTCCACCCTTACGCCTAGCCTGATTGACCTGAACAAGACTGTTTTGGAAACGAAAAAATGGACTGCTCGGGCTATCCCCTCAAACATCGAAATTGAAACTCACTTGTTGGATGGTTTGTGGGCGGTCAAAGCTGACGCAGGCGCCACCGAAAGTGCGTTACTAAACCTCATCCTGAACGCGAGGGACGCCATTTCCCAAAGTGGGACGATTACGATTGAGACCAACAATATAGTGCTGCTCGAGAGCGATGTGGCCTTCATCGACATGGCGCTCAAGCCCGGCCGCTACGTTCTATTGTCGGTGCGCGATACGGGAAAGGGCATCCCGCAGGAGACGCTCGAGGATATTTTTGAGCCATTCTTTACGACAAAATCTGTTGGCAGCGGGTCCGGCTTGGGTCTTTCAATGGTCCAGGGGTTCATGCAGCAGTCCGGTGGTGCCGTTCAGGTCAGTTCCAAGGCAGGTGCCGGTACGACCGTTCGGCTCTATTTCAGAGCGAGCGAGGAGGCGGTTCCTTCTGAGCGTGAAGAAAAGAAGCCTTCAGTTGCTGCGCTAAGCCAAGAACGGATATTAGTCGCCGAAGACGAGCCGGACTTGCTCAGCGTCATTGTGAACACATTAGAAATGGCGGGCTATCGCGTCACCGCCGCCCGATCAGGTGACGAAGCGTTAGAACTCTATAAGGCGGACCCTGCCTTCGACTTACTCCTGACTGACGTCGTAATGCCGGGCCAGCTTCGCGGCACTAAGCTTGCCGAAGTCATACGTGAGATCGAACCTTCACTCCCCGTGATCTTCATGTCTGGATACGCTGGTGACGCGACAGAACTAGACGAAGGTGCGCGTCCAGAAGACACAAAACTAATGAAACCCGTCCAACGACAATACCTACTAAGCGCAATAGCGAAATCTCTGGGTACGTATGGTGTTGAAAGGCGTGGCGATTGAAGTCCAGCGGTCCCTTGAGGTCACGGCGACAATGTCTATCGGAAGGGACGTTGGAGCATTAATCCTGACTGGTCATGCTATTGGGTAACGCGTACGAGTCAATCTTAAACTGGCAAGAGGGCCTCGCTATCCGAAAGCTCGCTCTCGCCATGACTTGCTCGTCTCAAATTAACCGGGTTTCACCGCAACCACTTTTGCCAAGGCCGCCAGTAGGTCAGCGCGTTGGACGGGTTTCATCAGCCGGATGTCTTCTGGGCGCAGCCCATTTCCGTGTACTGTAGCTTCGCTTGCGTAGCCGGACATGAACACAACGGGCAGGTCAGAGTTGAGTTTTCTAAGTGCCTTAGCGAGGTGGGTTCCCTGTAGTTTGCCGGGCATTACAATGTCTGTCAGCAATAGATCGAAATTTGGATTAGCCTTGTATACCTCTAGCGCTGCATCCCCCGATACTGTCGCGGTCACATGGTAACCTGCCCGTTCAAGAATATTCACCAAGGTCTCTCGAACAGCTTCCTCATCTTCAGCAATCAATACGCGTCGTGCTGTCACGGAAACGTCGTTATCAAGACTGGCTGGCAAGCCAACTTGCGCTGGTTTCACCCCAGTCGCGGGGAAGTAGAGTTTGAATGTCGTGCCTTCGCCTTCTTCTGAGTAGACTTGGACCGAACCCCCAGATTGTTTCATGAAGCCAAGGATCATAGCCAATCCAAGACCCGAACCAGACCCGGGCGCTTTGGTTGTGAAGAACGGTTCGAAAATTGAGGCAAGATCGTCCTTATTGATCCCCTCACCCGTATCACTGACAGCAAGCATAACATAGCGACCGGGTTTCATGTCTTCTTGCCGCGAGTCGATGTAAGCTTCGTCGATGCGGATATTGGCCGTTTCGATTGTCAGGTTCCCATGCAGCGCCATAGCATCGCGGGCGTTCAGAATGAGGTTCAGTAGTGCACTTTCTAACGAACTGCGGTCTGCTTGGATCGGCCACAGGCCGGCCAGTAGAGATGTCTCAACCGTAACGCTTTCGGGCAGAGCTCGGCCCATCCAGTTCTTGGCCTCGCGAACCACGTCGTTAAGGTCTAGAACCTCTGGTTTCAGCCGGGCTTTGCGTGCAAAAGACAAAAGGTTCTTCGTCAAATCTGCGCCACGTAAAGTAGCGGCGATTGCAGAGTCTATCAGTTCTTTCTGGGTCGCAGGGTCATTATCGTCCGCAAGTAGTTCAAGATTACCTAAAACGACTGCCAGCAAATTGTTAAAATCATGGGCGACACCACCAGTAAGCAGACCGATGCTTTCGCTCTTTTGGGCGCGGTAGGCGATATCGCGTTCTTTTTCGCCTTGCTCTTGAATGTGAACTTCGCGGGTCACGTCCAGAATGATTGCTTCAACTATATCGCGCCCATCAGAATGGGTGGCACCACCATGGAAGTCTAACCAACGCGTCTCACCTTCACGGGTGGTAATCTTGAAACGGTGCGAAACAGATTCACCAGTATCGATGGCGCCTGCTAACAGCGCCAAAAAATCGTCCGCGTCGTCAGGGTCGTGGGCCTTGTAGAGCAATGAACTGTCTTCATAGAACTCTTCGTCGGTATAGCCCCAGACGGCCAGACATTTAGGGCTGATGAATGTCGGCTTTGGCCTTTTCCGTTCTGTCATATCTGCTTGAAGCATTACACCAGGCAAATTTTCAGCGATGAGTGCCAAGCGTTCCATCGATTGCACGTGTTTTTGTTCGCTTAATCGAATGTCAGTAAGGTCCGACTGAACGCCAATAATGCGCGTTGGCTTGCCGGTTCGATCGCTTTCACTAACCCAATAGGCACGGATATAGCGCAAATCGCCATCCGGCCTCACGACACGAAAATCAATCAGGCCACGATCAAGCTCTTTGCTGTCAGACTTTTGAATGACCGATTGTACATTGGGCAAGTCGTCTGGATGGATCAGTTCTGCCCAAGTGGTCAGTGGCACCAACCCGGGTTCTACATCTAACCCGTAGGTTTCTATCATGGCAGCGTCAAAGTGTATGTTCGTTTCCCCGACCTTTCGTTCGAACATGCCCATGCCCGAATACTGCTGAGTCAACTTCAACCGTTTGGCCAACTCAGCCGACCGCGACGCTTCAGTCGCGAAACTCGCCGCATAGTTCAGGATCTGCCACGTCAGAAGAATAGAAACCCATCCAACCGCGATGAGAGCTGACGCCACCTTTGCCGCAATCAAATAGCCGTTATCCACAGGGATGGCTGCACCGGCGACCGCAATGGTCACGGTGAACAAGAACGGAAATGCACTTAAAAGAAACGCAATCACTGACCGCGGTATGGTTGGCCAGTCTTTGGGTGGGAACAGATAGTGGCCAATTACCCCAACCGCCGGAATAGCTAAGTTTATGTAAATCCCCAATAATGGGATCGGTCCGGCGTTTGTCGTCGCGTAAACGGCTGCGATTACTCCGGTGATCAGGCCGCCAATAGGACCGCCAAGATATCCGGCAAAAATCAGAGGCCCCGCATTAGCATCAAGAGGCACATTCCGGGGCGGCGCAATATAGGCGTTAATCCCCAGAGAAATGACCAAAATACCAAGCACAATGCCAATCAGCGCTTGCTGCAAACGCCTCCGGGATTTCAGTCTCTCCGATATGAAGATTGCATAACATAAAACGCCAGCAAAAAGCAGTGAGGTCAGGCTTTGGAAAATTGCTACAAACATGAAACCTCTAGCCAATGACAACAGACTTTTCGTACAGTCGCCGGACAGTGGTAGCGTGAATGGCAATGGCCCGACACACTCAAGATACTGGAGTTATCAGATTAATCCACAGTTGGTTTTACCAAGAAGTAATCCCGAACGAGACTAAGCTAGCGTTAGAAACGGAACTCGGTATCAGGGTCTAGTCATAAATCTTTATATCTGTGACTAGCGCGCACTCAGCGACCATAAAAAAGACATTTGCCCAGGTATATGATGCGTTTCCACTGCGCTGGCTTTAGAGCATGCCAGATTTCTAATTATCGTGAGATACACCGCTAAGACATTACTGAAGATTGATGGCGAACGCCTAGATCCCTAATTTGAGCAGACGCAGCAATCGAGACTGTCACTCCTAGGACCCGTTTCCTCGACTAAACCGTTTCTTTACGGAACCAATCTGCTCCCACTGCATTCTATTCCCGAGAACCATGAACAAATTGGAGAATGCAATGTTGGAAGTTACCGGAATAGGAAGTCTGCTTGTCCTCATCCTTGATGTCGTGGCGATCGTGTCAATTGTGGGTTCCGGCAGTTCGACGGGCAACAAGGTCTTGTGGGTCTTGCTTGTTCTGATCCTGCCGCTACTTGGCTTTATTATTTGGCTGATCGCCGGGCCACGTGCCAGCAAGCGACTTGTCTAAGTAGCCGCTACCAAACCTCAAATCATCAACAGCACGTCACGTTCAGCGTTTAGCTGCTGAGCGCGTGCATTCACACGAAAGGAAAACCAATGAACTGGGACCAAATCGAAGGCAAATGGAAAGAGCTGACAGGCAACCTAAAGGCAAAATGGGGTGACCTGACAGACGATGACATCGCTGAGATCGATGGCAACCGTGAGGCATTGGAAGGTAAAATCCAAGCCAAATACGGCAAGACCAAAGAGCAAGCGAAAGAAGAAGTTGACGCGTTTAGCAACCAACTTTGACCTCACATTAAGGCGGCATTCATTGCCGCCTTAAATTCTGCCCCTGACACCGAACGCAAAGGAGAGCGCAATGAAATCTGCACTTGCCGAAAAACCACAAGAGCATGACGTGAACACGGGTGTCTCCGACCCTCAGGCAGTCGCCGACGGCCTAAGCGAGGTGTTAGCGGATACCTATCGCGTCTTGATCAAAACCCATGTCGTGCATTGGAACGTCGAAGGGCCGATGTTCTATGCGGTCCATAATCTGACCGAAACGCAGTATGAAGAACTATTCGCGGCTGCGGATGTGATCGCGGAGCGTATTCGCGCCCTTGGGCATCTGACCCAGATGTCATCAAAAGGTTTGCTTGCTGAATCCGTGGTCAAGGATATTTCATCGCCGCAAACGGCAGGCGAGATGTGCCAAGATCTGGCCAACGACCATAGCAAGATCGCCAAGCGGCTTCACAAATTGATCGAGGCTTCGGGCGATGCTGGTGATCCCGTGACCGAGGACCTTGCGACAGCGCGATCCGCTTTCCACGAAAAGGCGGCATGGATGCTACGATCGATTTCGAAAAGCTGATGCCTCAATGGATTTTATCGAGTAAGCCTGTGTCATGAGCGTCAGTGCACGGGTCACCAAAGTTATAGACGACGTAAGAGCCAGCTATTGGTTTATTCCGGCTGTGCTTGTTCTTTCTGCGATGGTCCTTGCTCAGGCAACGGTCATCGCAGATCGCAATCCTGACCTTATTCCATTTAAGCTTAGCTTCCTCGCGACCAGCGCCAGTGTCGATGGCGCGCGGGCAGTCCTTTCAGTGATCGCGCAATCGGTAATCGGTGTTGCCGGTGTGATGTTTTCCATCACAATGGTTGCCGTGACATTTGCGTCTGGCCAATACGGTCCACGATTGATTGGTAACTTCATGCGTGACCGCGGCAATCAGTGGAGCCTCGGCATCCTGATCTCGACTTTCACCTATTCGCTACTGATCTTGCGCGCGGTTCAAAGCCCGCAGGCGGCCGATGCGACGATGTTTGTGCCCCAAGTCTCCATCTTTGTGGCGCTCATACTCGCGTTAGGGTCCGTTTTTACGGTGATCTATCACGTCCATCATGTACCAGAAACGATCAGCGTCTCGAATATTATTGCATCGCTTGGGCGCCGGTTCATCGCCGAGATGAAACGATTGGAGACTCAGGATAGTCATCCCCCCGTACCGCAACAAAACGGGCCGTCGGTTGATGTTGCGATGCATACTGCGGGTTATGTCCACGGAATTGCCGCAACGCGTCTTTCTGATCTAGCGACTGACAATGGTTGGATAGTCGAGATACTAGCCGCGCCCGGCGTGTTCGTTCACGCCCAAATACCTATGATGCGCGTCTGGGGCCCGTCGGATCTGTCTGACGAAGAACGTTCGGCGCTAAGACAATGCGTCGCGCTGGGAGAAAGCAAAACCGAGGATCAGAACATCTTGTTCATAGTAGAGCAACTGGTCGAGATCGTCGGCCGCGCGATGTCACCTGGTATTAACGATCCATTTACTGCGATTAGCTGCATGCAGTGGCTAGAGGCTGGCCTTGCGGCAGCATCCAAAAACACTGATGGCTTAGGCGTTATCACTGAAAAGAACATCAGCTTAACACTTATTTCATTTGAACGCTTGCTAGACGCCGGACTAGGTAACTGCGTGCCGTATGTGTGTGACGATGCATTGGCCCGGGCAGAGCTGGAACGATTGCTTGATCAGCTATCCGCACAGGCCAATGTTGAGAATAAGAAAGCCGTTCAGCATTTAATCACAAGGCTAAAGGCCCATTAGAAAAACTGTGGCGTGATAAATCAGGGCGCGCGTTTTGCGCGTGCGCCCTGCTCAAGCCCTTGGATGAACGACACTGCAACCAATTGCATCGGTGATAGGTCGTTTGTGTTGGGGTGTTGGCCGTTGGCACGGTGCAAAGATCGACGCGATTTTGACGCCAGGCCCATGCCGATCAGCGCTAGGCCGAAATAGACAAGGCCAATCACTGTTGCTGCGAATAGTGGCGATTGTAGTTCGGTCATCAGCATCCAAGCAGCTGCGGTCAAGAAACCACCCCCTACCATCGCGAGTACTGCGCTGGCCGAAAACAGAGCCGCCTTTTGGGCGGTCTCTGCTATTTTTCTCTCGACGCTAAACATTAGCGACGCGATGCCAGCATGCCGACAACGAAGCCAAGACCTGCAGCAATGCCTACGGCCGCGCCGGGGTTTGCACGGACTGCGTTCTCAGCCTCGGCATAGCTTGCCTCTGCTTTTTGTTTGGCTGCGTTTGCAGTGACTGCACCAGCTTTTGCAGCGTTTGCTGCTGTGCCGATTGCCGCAGTTTTAAGCTGTGTGCCTTGGGCTTTGCCATAGTCAGCGACAGTTGCCGTCAGGTTTGCGATGTCTTCGCGCAAAACGGCCATCTGTTTGTTAATGTCGCCGCCAAGATCGGAGACGTTGCTTTTGGTGGACTGTGCCATTGGTATTCTCCAGTGTTTGTTTCGTTCACCAAACCAACCGGCAACAGTCCCAAAAGTTCCACGTTTTCTTTAGGAAATCGTGATTTCTTCGCTTGAGGAGAAGAACATCGCCTGACTAACAGCCGAGCGAACCTGCTCCTCTGTATACGGCTTACTGATAAGGAATGCTGGTTCTGGGCGTTCGCCCGTTAGCAGCCGTTCTGGGAACGCTGTAATAAAGATAACAGGGATATCGCCTGCCCGTTTCAGGATCTCATTCACCGCATCAATCCCAGAAGAACCGTCTGCTAATTGAATGTCAGACAGGATCAGGCTTGGCCGTTTATCAGCCGCCATTTTAACAGCTTCGCTATGCTTGCGCGCCACGCCAGTTACGTTGTGACCCAGTTCTGTTACGATCTGTTTGATGTGCAGCGCGATGATCGCTTCGTCTTCGATCACGAGGATATCGCCGGCGACTGATTGTTCCATCTCGTCGAGCGCAACCCGCAACAGGTGGTTAATCTCATCCTGATCGGTTTCCATGATCTCGGCGATCTCTGCGACAGAAAAACCTTCGATCGTGTGAAGCAATAGCGCTTCGCGGGTGTTCACGGTCAGGCGTGCCAAATGCGCCAGCGCTTTGCCAGACAGACCCGTTGAATCATTCTGCACGGGTTCACCTAGACTTTGCCAAATGCGGTGGAACGCCCCGAACAAGGCCACCTTGTGGCTGGATGCTTCATCAAAGATGCTGCGGTCCGTTAAGAGTGCTTCTAGCGTCATAGCAGCATAGCGGTCGCCGCTTTTTTGTGACCCTGTCAATGCACGCGCATATCGGCGCAGGAATGGCAAAAGTTCAGCTACAACCAGTGACAATTGCTTTTGTGATGCATCGGATGACATTTAGTGTCCCTTTTTTTCAATTTCTTTGGAACCAAACGCGGCAAGACTAGTTTGGTTCCATGAGATGTGATTTTTATTCGAAGCTGGTGAGGCAATAGGTAAGCATGGGCAGACTAGAGGCAGAACGATGAACAAAGACAAGAAGGAAAGCCGTGCAGATAACCTGATCAAGGAAAATCTTCGCCGCGCATTTGAGGATAAAGCATCAGAGGAGCTACCTGCAGAGCTTGTTGCTCTGTTAGCCCAATTGAGGGATCAGGATGACCATAATGGCGCAAAGTGACTTTGAGGGAACGATGGATCCCCGTGATGAACTGGTCACCCATTTGGGTGTCTTGCGTGCGTTTGCCCTAAGCCTATGCCGCAATTCCGCCACGGCTGATGACCTTGTCCAAGATACGGTTATGAAGGCATGGAAATCGATTGGATCATTTGAGCAAGGTACGAACATGCGCGCTTGGCTGTTCACGATCTTGCGGAACACCTATTACACCAACCATCGCAAAACACGTCGCGAAGTTTCCGACACCGATGGACATTTCGCAGCGACGATGTCGGTCAAACCCGAACATGACGGTGCGCTGGCGATGACTGACTTTCTTGTCGCATTTCATCAGCTTCCCGATGAACAACGCGAAGCGCTGACATTGGTCGGGGCATCCGGCTTTGCCTATCACGAAGCCGCAGAGATGTGCGGAGTCGCGACTGGCACAATGAAAAGCCGTGTGAACCGTGCACGCCAGCGATTGGTCGAACTGCTTGAACTGTCCGACGAAGATTCAATGGAGCTGACCGACACCGGAACAATGGCTGTATTGACCGCACATCTTCCTGTTCGGCGGGCCTAACGTGACGACGAATAATGCGGCTGACATCACTGTTCTTGTCACCGCGAAAGAAGCATACCCCGCATTCGAGGCGTTGTTTCTAGCCGCAGAGCGCAAAATTGAACTTGGCTTTCGTATTTTCGACCCGACGACAAGATTGCGCTCTGACGCTGCCCTTAAAATCGGCGACAGCTGGGCGGACTTGATCGTCGCGACGCTAGACCGTGGCGTGTCGATTGACCTGTTGCTTTCCGATTTCGATCCGATTGTTGGGTTCGACTTGCACCGTTCAAGCTGGGAAAGCCTGCGCATACTGCAAGGGCTGAATGACAGAACAAAGCCCGGTGCCGCGCAGATTACTGTTCGTTGCCAATTGCATCCCGCCGTTGGTGGGATCATTCCGCGTATCCTGTTCGCGCCTAAAACCCGCAAAAAGTTGCGTGAAATCGCAACATCATTAAATGAACAATCAGATATCAAAGGCCGGCTACGCGACGTCCCCGGCCTAAAGACCATGCTTTCTATCATCAACGACAGGATCAGCCTGCGTCCTTGGCTTATTCCGTCGCTGAACCCGGTAACCTTGCATCATAAGATGGCCGTCTTTGATGGCACCACAACCTATATTGGCGGGCTTGATCTGAATGATCGGCGCTACGACGATCAGACGCATAATCAACCAGCGCAAGACACTTGGCACGATGTCCAACTGATCATGCGAGACTCCGATGTGGCAGAGGACGCTTCGAGCTATTTGAAGGCCCTGCCAGATGTGATCGAAGGCGACACCAATCTACCTAAGACGAAATCGCGTTTCCTTAGAACGCTATCACGCAAGCGGCAACGCAACACATTTGCTTTGGCCCCAAAGAACATCGCCGACGACCTGCTGCAGGAACATTTGCGCCAAATAAAATCCGCAAAGACGTTGATCTACCTTGAAACTCAGTTCTTTCGGGATCGGCGGATTGCGTCTGCTTTGGCCAAGGCCGGACGCACCAATCCTGAACTGAAACTCCTCGTATTATTGCCAGCTGCACCAGAAGACGTCGCATTCGAGGCCTCCCGCGGCGTTGATGCGCGATATGGAGAATACCTTCAGACCCGCGCAATTCGCAGGGTCCGCCGCGCGTTCGGTGAACGTTTCTTGACCGTCAGCCCCGTCCAGCCAAGGCGACCAAGAAAAGACGACCAATCAACAGAACGGGCCACGCTTGCGGGCGCGCCTATCATCTATGTGCACGCCAAAGTTTCAGTATTTGATGAAAGCGCCGCAATCGTTTCTTCGGCAAACCTGAACGGGCGCAGCATGAAGTGGGATGCCGAGGCAGGCGTGGTCTTAAACACGTCAACTGATGTCAAAATGGTCCGAGACAAAGTGTTTCAGCATTGGCTGCCCGATACCGCCGGCCCCGAGTTTTACCACCCGGACACCGCATTCGCCCGTTGGAAGCAGCTTGCCTTTAGTAATGCAAACCGTACACCCGAAACCCGCAAAGGGTTTATCGTACCCTACGCATTGGCGCCTGCAAAAGCACATGGACTGACGGTGCCAGGTGCGCCCGAAGAAATCGTTTAGCGGTCCTGTGTTCATCCTTTCCTTGTTTTTCCGGGAACCATTAACCCCTTCGGCTGTTGTCTAATCACAAAGGCAAAACGAAATTATCCCGAAGGAGAAACACAATGCTAACTTGGGCACTTACCTTTCTAGTTGTTGCACTTATCGCTGCAGCACTTGGTTTTGGCGGCATCGCTGGCGCATCTGCTGGTATCGCGAAAATCCTGTTCTTGGTCTTCTTGGTTCTGTTTGTCGTGACAATGGTCGCGCGCGCAGTACGCGGCCGTCCACCAGTCTAAGAGACAGCTAACATTCTCACTAAGAAGAAGGGCGGCACGTTCATCGTGCCGCCCTTCTTCTTTATTCTTTGTGCCTTGCCGTTAGCTCTTCGACGGGAAAGCGAACACTGACTGTAAACCAATCGCCATCGTCCGTTTTTTCCATCTCACCATACAATTGCTGGCAAAACGCCTCGAGAAGCTGACTACCCAGTCCAGTCGATTCAACTTCGTCTGGTGGGGTGACAATTGTTGGCAAAGTATTCTTCACTCGTATTTCGGCCATATCACCATCAAGCGATCGCAGTTCCACAGTCAGCTTTGGCTGCGCGCCTTCTTTGGACCCGATGTATTTAAGCGCATTGGTCAGCGCTTCCGTCACCATAAGCGATAGCGGCACTGCCTGATCTGGATTGAGGTGCAGCTCATCAAACTGGGTTTTCACATCAATGGCCTTAAGATCTGCCGCGCCGATACGAACGACCTGCTGGACAATTTCTGCCAGCAATTCATCAACGCGCACATCAGCAAGGCCCGTCGTCTGATAAAGCCCACGGTGAATAGTCGCGAGACTGATGACCCGATCATGAAGCCCGCGCATCAGCTGGTGCACCTCGGGGGACTTTGACCCGCGCATCTGCATGTTCATGATCGACGCGATGAGTTGTAGGTTGTTCTTTACGCGGTGATGTACCTCGCGCAGCAAAGCATCTTTTTGCCGTACAGTATCTTCCAACAATGCCTCATCGCGCATCAATTGGTCTGTCATATCGATATGCGCTTGCGCCACCTCTCGGAGCTCTTGCGGAGCATGACGAAAGCTTGAAATATCGGTCCGACGACGATCCTCTGCAAAGTCTTGCATCGCGTTTCGTAATCGTAGCACGTGACCAGTCACCAGCAATGATGATGCAAACCAAGCAACCCCAAGGCTTGCCAACCACATCAACGCCGGGAACAATCCCGGGCTACTCAGGTAAAAATTGTTGTTGCTGATGCTTGCCTCTGGCCAGGTTCCCAATGCGTATACCTGACCATTCAAAATCGGAATAACCGAATAGGTACGCAAAGTACCCGTGCGATCAACGCGCGTAAAAGGTTTCACGCGACCTAAGTATTCAACGACCTTTCCATCAACAGGAAGAACATCATCCGCGTCATCAAGCGGCACAGTCGACGTGAGGATTTGACCGTCCCAGTTCAGGGTCAAGAATGCAACATCATTAGCAAAGCGTTCAGAAGCAGGCGTAAGTGCGCGATGCGGCACGGACACCGCGGCAAAGCCAACCAATTCGCCCGTTTCAACGTCGTACATAGGTGACGTCGAATAAAGAACTGATGTCCCCGAAACCGGCGCATTTCGGTTCACCAGCACCGTCGTACGCGGGTCCGCGATCTGCGCTTTCAAATCTTCGGTCAGACCAAAACTAAAAGGCTCATCCGCATTGGAGCAAGGCACATAACCCGTCAGATCATAGTAGCCAGCAAAGGAAAACGGTTGCGCATCCACGATACGTTTCATCGATGCAACGCAGGTGTCTGGGTTTGCCATCAACGACGGCATCACCTCTGCCAGCGCAATTGCCGCACCTTTCGCCTCTTCAATAAGCGCCAGCTCACGCGAAACCACACGAAGCGTTTCCCCATCCAAAGCCGCTTCCGACTGCAAGCGCGCCTCACTGATCACGCTTTGCGACCGAAGCACCGACACAATCGCTAACGGCAACAGCGCGACAGCCAGCACAACGGCGAAACGAATGCCCAGCTGGTCCAACGCCGACCGAACACCCCTTAGTACATTCATCATAATCTCACGCACCTGCCTGCTGACTTTGGTAACCACAATTAGTCCTTAACGCACCAAAGTGAATAAAGGTTCCGTCGTAACCCAAAAAATTTCAGGGACGGCTAAGACGCTGCTACCAAGACAAGAGGACCTTCCGGTTAGGGAGCATATGGCCGTTAGTCAGTTAACATCAACAGGAGTGGCGATTAGGTCTCGGCCATAAGCCATATTTTCATTTGGAACGATTGCCCCATGCGAGGCTGCGGTAAATGCCTAGCCTGGCACAGCGAAAGATTTTTTTGTATTTGCATCAGATTTAGGAACCGAACGCCCCATCGGGCTACTTTCTGAAGTTGCTAGCTGTCGTACAAGACGCAACCAATTAGGTTGAAGTCTCTGCAAATAGGCCACCCTGAAGATCAGCTCAGGCGTACGTGCTTGACCCCGATCACGTTCATACATTCCTATTATGACATTAATAGTTAATATCTTTATTGTCTCTCCCCGCAAGGGGGCAATCAATCTACTGAAAACAATTAGAATAAGGTAATAACATCGGTTAAAAAAAACTGTAATCGAAAAAACTTAAATGGCTGAGACGACAACGACATTTTGGCCGGTATTGCACCGGGCTATTAAACAAATTCATGTCTATGCTGGCGGCGGCGGCCGCATCTTTACCGACAATGAACAGAACGACTGCCAAGGGAAAGACACCGCCCACGCTGGTAACGGAAATGACACCATCAATGGTGGTGGTGGCAACAACACCTGCTATGGCGATGGAGGAAACGACGTAATCACAGGTGGTATCGGAAACGACACGCCTGTGGGAGGTTCTGGAGCAGACCAGTTCATCTTTAGTGTAAATGACAGTCAAGATATCGTTAAAGACTTTGAGAGTGGCACAGATTTGATTGTGTTTAGTCACCAGTAAGTTGACTTAAGCGATCTTGAAATCACTGAAGTCGGCGCAGGTACATTGATCGCCTATGGTGCTAATGAAACTCTGATCGAAAACACAACACTCGCGAGCGACGACTTCCAGTTCGCCTAATTATGAGTGCCTGAGGTGGAAGTTATGAAGCGTTCATACAATGGACTATGTGTCGCTAAGCAATCGCACTTTTTAATCGTTTGCCTAGCGATGGCTTATAACTTCTACTCGTACGGTCGCTCAGCTACCATTCTATCATCCGAGCGGCTGCCCAGAACAATTGCAGTATCAAAGACGAAACAGCGGTGCCAGCAGTCAACAGCATCGCTACGATTTGAAGTTGCATCGAACCCCAATCGTCGTCAACGACAGCATACTCCCTACGCCAGCTTTAGCGTATAGCGACCACTTCAAACCAACGTACTTTAGCTTACTAATCAAGAGTTGCTTCAGCCGCCTTGGTTTTGGTTCGTATTTTGGTTCTGGTTTTGGTTTTGGTTTCCGCCCGTTGTGTCATCAGGCGTATCATCATCAATGTCATCTGGGATGCCGTCATCATCGGAATCTATGATATCAGTGTCATCTGTATCAACGATTGTAGTTCCGTTCGTAATGACAGCGCATAGCGGTAGATCAGCGGTGTAGATACCGCCGACTGGCATATCCGCTGGACGGCATGATGGAACACCATATTTGTTGAATGTTGGTTCGACAGATATTGGGGTAGGCGCTGGTGCTGGTGCGCATGCTGCCAGAAGTGCTACGGTTCCGGCGGCTCCAATAAGTGAAATATTCTTGAACATGTTACGTTCCCTTTGTTGGCGAGAAGCACGGTGCGGCCCGAAAATTGGGTGATAAAGCATCTTCGCAACGACAACTCATCAGTTGATATTCTAAGTCAATTGCCTGTCACGGTACCGTTGACTAGCGCTTGCCGTTTGACACAAATCAACTGACGCGATTTTTTGCGCACGAAACAAATACAAGGGGCAGGAAGCCTAAGCAGCCAACTGCCCCTACATAAATCCTATTGTTCCGCAGCAAAGTTGCCTGACATGAAGTCCGCTCCGACGAGACCAAGAGCCTCTCCACCAATTGCACCATAATCGCTTCCCAAGAAGTCTCCTTCGAGCGCGATTGTGGTTGCGTGAATAGTTCCAGCGTTCGACAGGTCTCCTTCAAGTGTGGCTGAAAACTGAGGCACCCCAACTGGTGCGGTCGCAGAGACGGCTCCCGTGGCATCAAGTGTACCAGTGTAGTCACCTGCAGTTTCATGGATGAAATTCGACGCTGTACCGCTAATCGCGTCGCTATCGAAATCTGCGGTCAGAGCGATTTGCCCAACCAGACTACTACCACCCACATCTCCGGTGACAAATCCGTTGTATTCAACGGCACCCGTTGTGGGCAGCTCGGCTTCAAGTGTACGTGTTGCAAGTAACGTGCCATCATCTTCCACATAGGTGCTGCTGAGAGCATCTGCGTCAGCGCTGATATCAGCAAAGTTGGTGTAGGTGACGGGGCCGCCAGTTGTAGGCGGGGGAGTATCATCACTCCCGTTGCTGCCGCAGGCTGTGAGGGCTCCGATCAGGGCTAATGAGCCTGCGATTTTACGTGCAATAGTCATTTTGAGTTCCTATTCCTAATTTTCATTCATTTTCGGATTAAGCGAGCATTGCTGGCTCGTCGAAGATGAAGTCATCAATGGTAATTTCGTCGACAGCTGTGCCACGCAGGATCATGCGGTCATCCCCGACCAGCAGCATTGTTCCTGTTGAACCGTAGGCAGAGATGGTCACGTCGCCGAATTCGTCTTCGGTCAGTCCGATAAGTGCGATCTGGTCTATGTCGTTCTCGAAGTCATAGACGATGTCCAATGTGGTTCCTTCTGCGAAGACAAAGACATCCTCGCCTGCCCCACCATAAAGACGGTCAAGGCCTGCGCCGCCATCTAGGGTGTCATCACCAACAAGCGCGTAGATGTAATCATTGCCTGCAAGGCCAGAGATGTAATCGTCACCAGCTGTGCCAACCAACGTTTCGGATGCAGCTGTGCCATCGATTATGTTGATCTCAGGTTCTTCTCCACCTTCAACACCTGGACTTGGGTTTGTGATCAAGAAGCTATCAAGGATGCTTAGCCCTTCACCGGGATCAAAAGTGTCACCCATATCAAGTGCCGCGGCGGTACCCGTTAGTGTTACCACCTGTTCGCCATCGATAGAGATTACGAGGTCATCACCTGAAACAGTCTGGCCAATCAAAGAACGGTCTTCGACGCTATCGATGTCAAAACCAGCGAGTGCATCGAAACCAATCAGGCCAATTTTATCGACCCCGACTTCAAAATCAGTGATGACGCTTGCGGTAATTTCGTCAGTGATCGTTGTGCCATATGACACCACGAACAGATCCGACCCTGCCCCACCGGTAAAGGTGTTGTTTGCGATCCCGACAAGGAAGTCGTCGTTGTCCGTACCCGAAATGGACGCACCATCGGCGAACATTTCGATTTCTTCGTAGTCCAAAACAAGCTCTGCACTATAGATTGTGGCTGGCTTTACGTCGCCTTTGATATAGAGCGCGACATCAAAGTTCTCGGTCATGTTCAGACCATTGGCCGACACGGTGCCAGAGTTGTTCTGCCATCCTGCGCTGATAGAAAGCGGCGAAATATCGGTTTCCCAGTCCAGCAAATTCAGAACGGTCTGCGTTTCAGCGCCGACTTCGTATTTGACCTGATCCTTAGTCGGATTTGCAGTCGCACTTGGGTCAAGCGGGATCACAACGCTTGGAAGGTCCTGACCGTATTTGTCAGGCTGCAAACGCCAGCGTGGGCCAACGATGTATTCGGTGCCGTCAGCGTTCAAGACAGGCTCAAACGGTTCGCGGTTCATCGTGGTGTACCAAGCGTTAGTATAGCCTTCGAGAAGATCCTCGGAGGCCGCACCAATTTGCGCAAGCGTTGCCGTATCGGAAATGGCCAGCGCAGGATCCTTCAGCACTGTTCCAGCAGGATACAGCGTACCGTCGCCTGCATAATAGTCATCTGTCGTTACCCAGCGACCATCTGCGTCGATTTCGTAGGTCGGCAAAGTACCGATTGCAGACTCGTTCTCGAAATCCTCAGGACGCACCTGATCGTTCGGGTTATTGGTAATCGTGTGGTGCACGACCAGCTCTGCCTGAGTGACCTTGTAGAGCGGCTTTAGCGAGCTGTAGACATCAAGCTCATTCCACTCGTCTGGCAACGGAATTTCGGCCTCGACCCGGACATCGTTAGGGCGTTTGATCGTGTTGCCCCAGCGATAAAGTAGTTTACCATCGTCTTTCATCGTGACCGAGTAATCGGTGCTCGCCGCGATATCATACTGGATCGAGCTTTCGTTCGGCTGCAGGATATCCTTGATATCAACGACACCGTCTAGGTTCACGTCTTCGATCGTGACGCCGTCAACGTTTCCAGCCAAAAGATCCGCAACAGCTTCGCCATCATATTCGCCACCGATCATGATCAAATTGTCATCCAATGCGTAAACCGCGTCAGGATCATCTGGGAAGTGCTGGTCAGACAGCACGTTCTGCATCACGACATAATGCTCAGTTGATGCTTTGACGGTATTGCCGCCTAGGCCAGCAAGCCACGTACCTAAAACCGCTGGTGTCTTGAACGTGTCCGTCGGTGCATCGGAAATAACAAGACCGACATGCTCTCCGCCGATAACAAGATCGCCGGCCCAGCCTTCCTCGTACAGCCCGTCATCAAACGACTTCTCGGTCGCGCCATCAAAGTCAGTGACCTCAAAACCAAATTCGCTGTTTATTGGGTAAAGGTTCACGCCGTCTTGCGTGACTTTTGGATCAGCCGTGAAATCGATAATGGATGGGCCGTCAGTGACATCGCCCTGTGTCAGGCCATCAAATGTGCCAGTGATGTCATCTGTACTAAACACATGCATCGCTGTGTACGTTGGATCAGTGTTCAGCGGCTGATCGAAGTCCATTACATTTTCGGGGTTAATCGGGGTAGCCATCCTTCAGTTCCTTCCAGTTACGATTTCTGCATTGGGGGAAGGAAGATTTTAGGAAAACGATGACAACCAAACATAC
Source organism: Yoonia maritima (assembly GCF_043641945.1). Taxonomy (GTDB): domain Bacteria; phylum Pseudomonadota; class Alphaproteobacteria; order Rhodobacterales; family Rhodobacteraceae; genus Yoonia; species Yoonia maritima_B. The sequence continues at coordinate 62,668 of NZ_JBHZRX010000003.1, forward strand.
AAACTGCCAGCCCGTCCTATCGGACGCCCGCAATGCGAAATATTACTAAGTGGTATGATTTTTTCTTAAGGCTTTACGCCTACAGTCTATTCGCTCTCTAAAACTCGCCCCCACATACCTTGGTCATATCGACCCTTGATATTGGGAGATTACTGGGCGACTGAGCGATATGAATTGATCTAAGTCAAAACACATTCGATTATTGGAATTCGATAAGCGCCGAATACCCACATTGCCATTTTGGTACTGCTGCGCAAACTAATCCTTGCGCGCGGGCTGTATCTATTCACCTTGCGATTGCGATGATAGCGTGAATTAAAGCAAAATCTTTCGAGGTCGACATTTGCCCCAATCAACAATCACAGAACCTGCCCGCACAACGCCCGTTATTCACCAAACCGATGTATTGGTTGTTGGTTCTGGCCCGGGTGGCCTTGCTGCGGCGTTGGCTGCGGCGCGTTGCGGTGTCGATGTTACATTACTTGAACGGTTTGGTTGCTTTGGCGGTAATATCACGGTTGTCGGGGTCGAGGGGTTTGCGTGGTACCGGCACGAGGCGACTATCGAAGCAGGCGGTATCGGCCGCGAGTTCGAAGAGCGCGCCAAGGAGATGGGTGCCGCTGTTCCAGAAAGCCAGTCACTGAGCTACGAGTTAGATAGCGAAGGCTTTAAGCTGGTTGCCGATCGGCTTGTCGAAGAAGCTGGTATTCATCCGATGTTGCACCGTCAATTTGTTGCTCCGATCATGGATGGCGACACGATCACTGGCGTCATTGTTGAATCAAAGTCCGGTCGCGAGGCCATCCTTGCCAAACGCGTGATCGATGCCACAGGAGATGCCGACATCGCGCAGCGTGCAGGCGCACCGACGATCAAAACGCCTGTCGAAGAAATGCAGGCGGCGAGCGTCATGTTCCATGTCGCCGGGGTCGATAAAGCTTCATTCATGGCTGGGGTCAAAGCCGATCCGCAGACCTACAAAGATTGGTCGACTGGCGAATGGCAGGTCGAATCCGACGGTAAATCTGACGACATGTTCTCTCCGTTCCTCGCCAAGCCCTTTGCCCAAGCGATCAAAGATGGCGTCATCCCAACGCATCTTAATACGATCGGTGGGACCTGGGGTGCGGTGCACGACAGCGGTGAAATGACCTATATGAACCTCATCCATCTTGCAGGTTGCGATGGGACCGATCCCGACAGCATGACACGGTTCGAGATTGAGGGACGCAAGCAAGCCATGCTCGCAATTGACGCGTTGCGGCATTACACGCCGGGGTGCGATGGCATGCGCCTGCGCAATTTCGGAATGTCCATTGGCATCCGCGATACGCGCAAGATTGACGCGGCCTACAACGTGACTGAAAGCGACGTTCGTTTCGAGGGGCGTTTTGAGGATAGCATCGGCATTTATCCCGAGTTCATCGATGGGTATGGCGTTCTGATCATTCCGACAACGGGCCGCTACATGCAGATACCATATCGGTCGATGCTGCCGAAACGCGTAAAGAACCTAATCGTTGCGGGCCGCGCAATCGGCGGTGACCGCATTGCACATGCTGCAACACGAAACATGGCGTGCTGTGCCGTCGCGGGGCAAGGTGCTGGTGTCGCGGCAGCATGGTCAGTCAAGTGTGACTGCGGTTTCGACGAAGTCGATATTTCCGCAGTGCAAGTGATCATCAGACAGCAAGGTGTGCGGACTGATTAAGACTTCGCCGGCCTTTGGTTTGTCTGGGACAGGCATCGCAAGTGGCAACGCCCATCACAGATATTTAGAACTTAGCGACGAAGTTGATAAAGACGCCTTTGTCGTCGTAGGTCACATCACGCAGGTCGTCTGAGAAGCGGCCTGTGTTGTAGCCTACACCAACTTTGAAGTTATCTCCGACATGGCGGTAGACTGCGGCGAGTGCGCTGTATTCTGTCGTTCCGATGTCTTCTGCGTGCAAGGCCCGCCCTTCGACGAGCACATCCCAGTTGTGGGTGACGTGGTAGCGGACGTTCAGTGCACCAAGCAGCGCGTCATTTCCGACGAAGTCTTCGCCGATTGCGGCTTGTTCAGATATCCGGCCACCGATTTTTGCGCCCAATGTCCATTCTGTCGAAAGGTCATAGTTTGCGTTCAAGTTTAGGATATGCGCGCGCTGGCGTGGGCCTGTTTCCGTTGTTCCATTGATCGTCTGCCCGGCCATATCATAGAGATATGTATATGAGGCGAGCACATTCAGGGCGTCGCTTTCGACAGGGCGATAGGAATAGCCAACAGTCGCTTCGACATATTCGGCGTCTGGCAAATTAGTGAGGCTGGTGTCGGTATAAAGTGCGTCAAACTCGACCAGCAAGTGCTGCTTTTCATCGATTTTATAGCGGGCGCCAGCGGCCACGAGCCAAGTATCTGAATCCCGGTTAGTTGCGCCATCCACGCCACGTTCGTTGCGGTATTCCAACCTTGCACGTGCACTTAGCCGTTCGGCGTCTTTGTAAACGACACCAAATGACAGCGCATTGCGATCAAAGTCGCCATTTGTTTCATCAACGATGCGTCCAGTTTCAATGGTGCCTGTGTAGGTCAGCAGGCTACTCGGGCTGTACTGCACCCCATATCGCAATATTTGTAGGACTCGTATTCGTCACCTCGAACGAATAGTCTAATATGTCGCCTGCCTGCGTTGGCGTAGAAGTCGTTGTCTTGTTCAAAGAGAGCTCAGGACATGAAATGTCATCAAGCGTAAGTGACGCCTCATCAAAGTTGAGATTATCCCCCATCGCCCCTCGATAGGAGTAGGTCTGCCCCAAATTCAAAGGAACAGTTGCGCTGACGTTCGACCACAGCGGAAGTGTGTTTGTAGTGCCGGCTGGCAGCGTCACTGAAAGCTCAGTACCTGGGACGACCGGGCCTGCTAAACCATCCCCCTCTAGCAAAGCAATATTACCACTACCTGACAGATTATCACGCGTTGAGAAAAAACCGCTAAGTGTGTATTGCGCAGTCGTAGTCAACGCGGTGTTTGAACACGTTGGCACCGTAAATGCCTGATAAAACTCATTCGTTCCTAGGATATCGAGGTAGTGTTGCTGCGTCCCCGCACTTGGAGCCGCTGCATCGTACGCAGGTCCCCCAGAGCCTTAAAAGATAGTCACATCACCATCGACCTTAACAACATTCGGGGTATCTCCCGGCCCGAGTATCCAAGGAGCAATCCTATGGTCAATATTATTCCCGCCAGCACCTGGCGGGTTATTTTCAAAACCGGGGTTCGTGATCAGGTTCTGTGCCTGAACAGCGGAGCTCAACGCGCTCAACTAACTGGACGATGAAGCCGGCACCGCAATCGAAAGTAGCGTTAATGCCACAAACACAAAAACCGCCATTGCGGCGGATCGTGTCAAACGAGCAACTGAGCGAACAATGTGAGCGGACTTGGAAGCGTTTACTTGCTGGGTCATGATGGGCACTCGTTCAGAAACATAGAAATTGAAAACTGGTTATTGCTGCGCGAGGGGGTAATCGGAGGTCTGCATTTAACCGGCCTGGGGATCGCGCGGTCGTGCCTGCACGCTTTGTGCCCCAAGGGCAGCGCAATGCGCCCCTGGGGTGAAGGAAGGGTGTAAACATTAGAACGGTCACGACCGCAGGTCCCTATCGACATGGATAGCCGCCCTGCTTGACCGACGTTTTGGGAGGCCAATGGTAGACTGCCAATGTGCCTAAAACACCCATTCTTGTTAACCACACCACCGCTCAACATAAGCACGCTCTCTTTACCTCAAGAGCGGCAAAGCCACTCAGGAACTCGTCAACAATTGGAGGCGCGTTTCAGTCCTTTTTTCGAACCGCAACACACGCGATCCGAAAGCGAAACCAGCGACCTCCCAAGGCGAAAAACTGCTCTTACAAACAATACAAAACAACCAAGAGCCTCACCCTTAAGATGAGTGATCGCAGTAACTTGTTCAGTTGGCAAACGGCAAATTTAGGGCAATAGTGTCAAGATTACGTCACGGATTTCCGATAAATTATATCGGATATATCTTTTATTTTTTGGTAAAAAAATCTTAAACTATTGTAATTAAAGTAATAACAACAACCCTGAAAAAAATCATTACAGATTTCACGTTGTGAATGTAAAATTTTCCGGCTTAATATCTAGAGAAGAGAACCATCAATCATATACTTTAGGATAGGTCTCCAAGTCCAATACCCCGAGACAGTACACCCGTTTAGCGCGAATTTTCCCTTACAACACATAGTTCGACGGATCACGCTTACGACGAGCCCGCCAAGCCAACAAGAATCGGCACTAACGCAAATCATCTAGCGGCCAAACAGGCAGTGAGTATCAAAGCCTTTTCTTCGCCTTCATTTGTCCGTCCTTTTTGTTGGGCAGGCTCTACCCAAATTTGGGGGAGCTTTAGGGGCTCAGGTCAAAGTCTGGCAGTTGGACGCGACCTAGCTCACTTAATAGCGAAACACCGAAAAGAGTTAAAAATGCCAGACGACGAAATTGATCTGTATGGCCATTTATGGGCCTACACTCCGCACTCGGAACGGTATTTGCGTTTACGCTGGCACGCGCACCAAAGGAATAGCCGATGAACTCAGTTATTTTAGTTCCTGCCTGAGCTTAGAAAGACAACCACTCAGGTTCTCAATTAAATCCAAAGCAAGATCCCACATGCTTCCTTCACCGAAACACAAACTATTGACGATGGATCGCCAGAGAGGCCAAAGTAGGATCATTCATATTCGGCTGCGCCCTGCAATGGGCGGGCTACACTACTGAGATACTCGCACTACTAGGTGATATCATTGCGACAAACAGACAGCTTCGCGCATAGCCATCAAAAGCGCGTGAGAGACTAATAAATGGCTACCGAAATCTCATATATCGAAACGCTCGACGCCCGCTCCAATTCAACTACTGTTCGGAATGAGTGTACATGAAGAGAGATTTTTCTGCGTTAAGTGCGTGCCTGTGCGCGATAGCTGGTGCCTGCCTCTACGCCTTACTCGCGTTCGGCGTACTATTTCCACCTGAGCACGCCTATTATGGCTCTGATATTTATAACGCATATTTTTACAGACTGCTTGAGGGGCATTTTGACCTTCCGATGCGCATGTTGCGTTATGAAGGTCATTATGCTGCGGATGGGACGGGCGTATTATATCATGGTTTAGCTCCGCTTCTGACACGCGCCCTACTTTACCCATTTGTGTCTCTTGAACAGTTTCCCACTGCGGCTTTGTCAATCTGGCTGTGGGCGGTGATTGGTACGGGCTTTTACCACATGTCAGCGTATAAGGTGATGCAAAAATACGCTCGCCCTTCGTCAATACACTCCTGCATTATCTGGGGAACTGTCGTTGCGCTAGTAATATGGCTTTGTAGCCCGGGGCTGTTTTTAAGTGCAAATTTGGTGCTATACCATGAACCAATAAGTATCGCTTATGCAGCAATGGCCATTGCCGTATATCTTCTATTGCAATGCACACTATTCAACATGCCGCTTCACAGAGCGTTAATCCCAGCCTCTTTACTTGCAGGCGTTCTACTGCATTCGCGTCCGCACATGGCCATCGGTCTTTATACAGGTGTTGTTATACTAATTTTGCTGTCTACGTTTCGGACGCCAAGATGGCCAATTCCATCAATAATTACATGCCTGTTAATTCTCTCTGCGTTCGGCGCAGCTTTCATGTACATTAATGCTGCCCGTTTTGGTTCAATGATCGAGGCTCATGGGCACGTAGGAGCAACGACCGAGACAAACACTATTCAGTACGGAGCAGCATTTTGGGATCCTAACTATGCCAATGGCGATACAGCGGAAGCTTTCTTAGATCATGGAACCTTCCATCCATGGCGCATTGTACCAAATCTATTGATATACGTGTTCGATTACCCTGCTATTAGCGATTGGGTTTCATCGCTGCACCGCACGGTGACACAAGATATCTCTGGATTTGGGAAAGTGGAAGCACCTCGTTTTGGAATGCTTTTCATATGGCCCAGTTGGATCATTCTAATGCTCCTCGGCCTTTGCCTTGGGCGTCCCCGCATAGCGGGCGGGCTGACGTCCCTCCCCCTCTTGACGGCGGTTGGCTTGGCTGCGGTGTTGATGCTTAGCTTCCCAACCGTAGCTTTTCGTTATCGTACGGATTTATGGCCTTTGATCATTGTGCTCTGCTTGCTTAGCTTTCCCGGCCTAATGGCACGTTTTGGCACAACATATTTGAACAATGGACGCGTATTAACCCTCAGCTTGCTAGTGCTCCTTGGCGGCATTCTGATTTCAGGTCGCGCCGTGATCCCGTACGCGAAAAGCTATCAAACTTCAGTGGGCGGCTTTTACGGAGTCTGGGACGAAGATATATGCGCTGACTTAGCTCGAACCAAAGGGTTTTCATCGTCTGACACTTTGAGACTTTGTGTCGACCCGAGCAGCGTCTTCCCTAAAAGCATCAATTGACAATTGATGCCAGAGGTTGATGTTAAATCAAGCGCACCGATATGCAGTTAGTGCTGAGTTTTGGTGTATTTTACACAACATCGACGTTCGAAATTAGTTGGGTCTTCAGCTAGATCGCTATAGCTTGGGCTGGGTGTGACCGGCATAAACAATCCGCAATAGAGACCATATGATGTGCCAAATTCCTTGCACCTTACCAGACGAAGTCTAAGCACATCAGACCTTGCACCCTTCGGCGACGGTATTCGCATTTGACATCTAGACGAGCACTTCCCTAACGGCGTAATGCGGGCCGGCAACACCTAGCGTCAACATGACAACGGCCAGTTTGGCGCCATACAAAGTCGCAATGCTGCTGAAATCAAAACTGAACTCACCCAACCTAGTGGCCAATGGCTCGACGCAAAGCTTGCGGGATTATGTTAATATGCGTTAGTTGAGATCAATGCAGACCCTCGACTTTTCCCATAGCCCAGCGCTGGTTGCCGCGTCGTTGCTTGTAGCGATGATGTCGGGCTTTACTGGTTTTTCGTTAACCAAGGGACTGTCCGAACGCAGTATTGCCCAGCGAAAGGTACTGATTGTCCTCGCCGCTATCGCACTGGGTGGTGGCATATGGTCGATGCATTTTGTCGCCATGCTGGGCCTGCAACTGCCAATTCTGTTTTATTACGATGCTGCGGTCACGCTTAGTTCCGCGCTTGTTGCAATTCTCGTGGCTGGGACTGCCTTGCTCATTCTGCATTTTTGGAAGCGAACGCGGGCTACGTTGGTGCTGGCAGGGACGATTGTTGGCATTGGCGTTTTGGCGATGCACTACCTTGGCATGTCCGCGATGGAATTGTGTCGGGCGCTGTACACACCGCTCGGTCTTGCGCTGGCTGTCGTGTCGTCATGTGCATTGAACATCGCGGCCTTTTCGATCGCGTATGGAAAGCGCACCCAACGCAATATCGTGCTAGGAACTTTGGTGTTTGGCTTTGCGGTGTTCGCCGTGCATTTCATCGCAATCTGGGGAACGTCCTTTGTTGCGGTTGAAACCCTGCGCGAAGTCGGCCCATTGGTTAGTAACGAAGTGCTCGCGGTTGGTGTCGTGCTTAGCAGCTTTGTCCTATGCGGTGCGTTTTTGCTGACTGGCGTCACGTTCTTGACCCCTGCCCAGCCTGATGTCACCGCGCCTGCCGACAAACCGTCAGTAGAACCGACAGCAGCGACACCGATCATCACTAAGCAAATTCCATATGAACAAGACGGGCGTACGCTGTTCATTGACATAAAGACTGTCGCCGCCATTCGGGCCGAAGGTCATTACACACATCTCTACACCGAAACCGGCAAGCTGTTTTGCGTTTGGTCGATCACCGAAGCTGAACAAAGATTGAAAACCGGGCCCTTTATCAAGACCCATCGTAGCTACTTAATAAACCCAGCATATGTGAAAGGTTTTGAACGACTCAAAGATAACGGGGTCTGTCATTTTGAGCTCGCCAATCTTGCCAAGGTTCCCGTCAGCCGCTCTCAATTGCAGAAGGTGCGTGAGGTGCTCGGCGTATAGTCAGGCGGATTTCGTGTAGCCTCTTTCGCATTTCGTGCAAAAATACGCTTATTTAAAGGAAAAACACGTGCGGCGTATGCGGCCGCATACAACCATTCCCCCAGCTAGATTAATTCATGGCGGGGAGGACCAGCATGATACCAGCGGCATTCGATTACTATCGTCCAAAGGGAATGGACGAAGTGATAGCCCTACTACAGGAACACGGCGATGACGCGCGTGTAATGGCGGGCGGGCACAGCCTGATCCCAATGATGAAACTAAGGATGGCGGAAGTTCCCCATCTTATCGACCTTCAGGACATCGACGGACTTAGCGACATTTCGGTCGATCAAGGCCGGATCACGATTGGGGCGATGGTGACACAGCACGATCTGATCAATCACGATGGATTGACCGCTGCTGCGCCAATCCTGCGCGAAGCGGCACTTCAGATTGCAGATCCACAGGTACGTTACATGGGCACGGTTGGGGGGAACGTGGCCAATGGTGATCCGGGCAACGACATGCCCGGCCTGATGCAATGTCTTGATGCGCAAATTCACCTTATTGGCCCAGAAGGCGAACGCACGGTTGCCGCGCGCGACTATTACGAAGCGGCCTATATGACCGACCGCGAAGACGACGAAGTGCTGGTTTCGGTCAGCATGGACACCCCGCAAGGCGGCTATGCCTATGAAAAGCAAAAACGCAAAATTGGTGACTACGCCACTGCCGCTGCTGCTGTTCAGATCGTAAAAGTCGGTGGCTCAGTCAAATCCGCATCTATCGCGATGACAAACCTCAGCGATGTTCCAGTATGGTCAGAGGCCGCTTGCGACGCGCTGGTCGGCACCGCGTGCGACGCAGCTGCGGTAAAGTCCGCGGTCGCTGCGATGCTAGGAGACATTGATCCTGCCGAAGACAACCGCGGGCCTGTCGCCTTCAAACGCCACGTTGCTGGTATCATTCTTACGCGCGCCATCGAACGCGCGTGGTCGCGGGCCTGAGGGGGGAACCATGACTGACAAAATGCACATCAAACTGAAAGTGAACGGCGAGGACAAAGAGTTTCTTGCTGAACCACGCGAGCTGCTGATTTACGCGCTGCGCGAAAAACTTGATATCACGGGCCCACACGTTGGCTGTGACACGTCCCACTGCGGGGCCTGCACGGTTACGCTGAACGGTAAGTCCGTGAAATCTTGCACTATGTTCGTGGCTCAAGCCAATGGCGCAGAGATCACTACAATCGAGGGCATCGGTGAACCTGATGCGCTGCACGTCCTTCAGGAATGCTTTCGTGAACATCACGGGTTACAGTGCGGTTTCTGCACGCCCGGCATGATCACCCGCGCGACTAAACTGCTAGAGGAAAATCCAAACCCAACCGAGGAAGAAGTCCGCTTTGGCATGGCTGGCAACATCTGCCGCTGCACTGGCTACCAGAACATCGTGAAATCCATTCTGGCCGCCGCAAGTGAGATCAACACTGCGAAGGAGGCCGCGCAATGAACGATTTGACACCAGATCGCGAAGAACGCTCCGCCAATCTGAAAGGCATGGGTTGCTCGCGCAAACGCGTCGAGGATGCACGGTTCACCCAAGGCAAGGGCAACTATGTCGATGACATCAAACTGCCCGGCATGCTCCACGGTGACTTTGTACGGTCGCCTTATGCCCACGCAAGGGTTGTTTCGATCAACAAAGATGCGGCAATGGCCCTACCCGGCGTTGTGGCCGTTCTGACCGCCGAAGACCTTGCGCCTTTGAACCTACACTGGATGCCCACGCTTGCGGGTGACAAACAGATGGTACTGGCTGACGGCAAGGTCCTGTTCCAAGGACAAGAGGTGGCTTTTGTTGTCGCTTCTGATCGCTATGTCGCGGCGGACGCCGTGGAATTGGTCGAGGTGGAATACGAGGAACTTCCTGTTCTGACTGACCCGTTCGAGGCGCTGAAATCCGACGTGGTTTTGCGCGAAGACCTAGCGGGCCAGACAGAGGGCGCACATGGCCCACGCAAACACCACAACCATATCTTCACATGGGAACAAGGTGACGAAACCGGCACCAATCAGGTTCTGGACAATGCCGAGGTCGTGGCCGAAGAAACCATGTACTACCACCGCACGCACCCCTGCCCGCTTGAGACATGCGGCTCGGTTGCTTCGATGGACAAGGTCAACGGTAAGCTAACCCTTTGGGGCACTTTCCAAGCACCGCACGTGGTGCGGACCGTGGCATCGTTGTTGTCCGGCATCGAAGAACACAACATCCGCGTTGTATCCCCTGACATCGGTGGCGGCTTTGGGAACAAAGTTGGGGTCTACCCCGGCTATGTCTGCTCTATCGTGGCATCAATCGTAACCGGAAAGCCCGTCAAATGGGTCGAAGACCGGATGGAAAACCTGATGTCCACCGCATTTGCGCGGGACTATTGGATGACCGGTAAGATCGCTGCGACCAAGGACGGTAAGATCACTGGCTTGCACTGTCATGTCACCGCCGATCACGGTGGCTTTGATGCCTGTGCTGACCCGACAAAGTTCCCTGCGGGCTTTATGAACATCTGTACTGGATCCTATGACATCCCGGTCGCTTATCTGGCTGTCGATGGTGTCTACACCAACAAGGCACCGGGCGGCGTTTCATATCGCTGTTCGTTCCGTGTGACAGAGGCCGTCTATTTCATCGAACGCATGATCGAAGTGCTCGCGATTGAACTGGACATGGATGCCGCTGAACTACGCCGTATCAACTTTATCAAAAAAGAACAGTTCCCCTACACAGCCGCGCTTGGCTGGGAATATGACAGCGGTGACTACCACACCGCTTGGGACAAGGCGCTCAAGACTGTCGATTATGATGGCTTGCGCAAAGAGCAGGCCGAGCGGGTCGAGGCGTTCAAACGTGGAGAAACCCGCAAGCTAATGGGCGTCGGCCTTAGCTTCTTTACCGAGATCGTGGGCGCAGGCCCGGTCAAGAACTGCGATATCCTTGGGATGGGTATGTTCGACAGCTGTGAAATCCGTATCCACCCAACAGGGTCCGCGATTGCACGGCTTGGGACAATTTCGCAAGGTCAGGGTCACGCGACCACATTTGCGCAAATTCTAGCAAGCGAGATCGGCATCTCTGCCGATAGTATCACCATCGAAGAAGGCGACACCGATACAGCGCCTTATGGGCTGGGCACCTATGGTTCCAGATCTACCCCTGTGGCTGGTGCGGCGACAGCAATGGCCGGGCGCAAAATCCGTGCAAAGGCACAGATGATTGCGGCCTACTTGCTAGAGGTCCATGACGACGATGTTGAATTCGACATCGACCGCTTCGTGGTTAAAGGCGCCCCTGAAAAGTTCAAGACGATGAAAGAAATCGCCTATGCGGCCTATAATCAGGCCATTCCGGGGATTGAACCAGGTCTTGAAGCTGTCAGCTATTATGATCCACCCAACATGACCTACCCCTTTGGGGCCTATGTCTGCGTGATGGACATCGACGTTGATACAGGTGTTCCAGAAATCCGCCGCTTCTATGCGCTGGATGACTGCGGTACACGTATCAACCCGATGATCATCGAAGGACAAGTACACGGTGGCCTGACCGAGGCCCTCGCCGTCGCATTGGGTCAAGAAATCGCGTATGATAAGCTAGGGAACGTGAAGACCGGGACGCTGATGGACTTCTTCTTGCCAACTGCATGGGAAGTACCAAACTACGAAACCGACTATACCGTCACCCCAAGCCCACATCACCCGATTGGGGCAAAGGGCGTCGGCGAAAGCCCCCATGTTGGTGGCGTGCCGTGTTTCTCGAATGCGGTACAGGATGCATTCCGCGCCTTTGGACTGCGGCACACTAATATGCCGCACGACCACTGGCGGATTTGGCAGGCTGCAAACCAACTTGGGCTGCACGACTAAGCAAAACGGGGTGGCCACCAAAGGCCACCCTCTGCACGGATCGGAATTCGACATGGACTGGAAAACGTTGCAAACCGCTATGGCGGATCAAGGCTATATTGCCGACGATGATCTCGCTATGGCAGTGCATCTGGCACTTGCCTTGGGCCGCCCTTTGCTGCTGGAAGGCGCCGCTGGCGTTGGCAAAACCGAAGTCGCACGTGTGCTGTCGCAGGTTCAGGACACCCTGTTGATCCGCCTACAATGCTACGAAGGCTTAGATGCCGCGCAGGCGATCTATGAATGGAACTATCAACGGCAATTGCTATCGATCCGCGCTGCCGCAGAGGACGGTGCAACAGGGCGCGAGGTCGAAGAACGTATCTTCTCCGAAGACTTCCTTCTCGAACGCCCTCTACTCAAGGCGATCCGACAGGAAAAATCACCTGTTCTGTTGATAGATGAGGTCGACCGGGCAGACGAAGAATTCGAAGCATACTTGCTCGAAATACTCTCAGAGTTTCAGGTAACAGTGCCAGAACTTGGCACGATCAATGCGGTCACGCGACCTATCGTTATCTTAACGGCCAATGGGACGCGCGATCTGTCTGATGCGCTGCGCCGGCGCTGTCTGTATGCCCATGTGGCCTATCCCGACCGCGCAACCGAACTGGCAATCCTGAACGCGCGTTGCGCTGGGATCGAGGAAACGCTCGCCGGTCAGATCATCGGCTTTGTGCAATCGCTGCGCAAAGAAGACCTCGAAAAGAAACCCGGCATTGCCGAAATGTTGGATTTTGCCTCGGCCTTGATGGGGCTTGGCATCGCTGACCTAACGCATGATCCCGTCGTTCTACAGGCCAGCCTTGCGACATTGCTAAAAACCCAATCTGACCGCGACAATATCACGACCGAAGTTGCGCAGCGCCTCGCAGGCAAAGCCGCATGAGCCGCGTCACCAAATTTGCGGCCCGTGATCCGGGCCCTGCCGCAAGGATGAGCGGCTTCGTCGCACATCTACGGGACAACGGGATGCGTTTGGGCGTTGGAGAGACTGAGCTAGGCCTTCACGCGCTCACGCATGTCCACGCCCCCTCACCACACGAAACGCGCCATGCGCTGCGGGCTGTTTGCTGTGGATGCGCCGAAGACGTTGAACGTTTCGATGACCTATTTGATGCGTTTTGGATGAACGGTGGTCGGGTGGCCCACAAGACCATCCCGACACAAACACCCGCATCCGACCACGTCCACTCTTCACGCAACGCCAAGGGGTCCGACGCTGATACCGGCGCCGGTGCCCCAACAACGCCTGACGGCGATGACGGTGCCGCCGAAGCCGATGGCGAAGGCAAACTGATAGCCAGCATCGCACAGGCGACCATGAAGAAAGACCTGCGCGATCTCGTGCAACCCGAGGACATCCTAGAGGCACAAAAGATCGCCGAACGCTTGGGCGCTGCATTACGCGACCGCAGATCACGCCGCCGCAAACAAGCCCGCAAAGGCGACCAGATACATTATCGCAAGGTGATACGGCAAAGCCTGTCAACGGGTGGCGAACCCTTGCAGCTGTTCAAGAAACGCCGTCCCGACCGCCCAATGAAGATAGTCACGATCTGTGATGTGTCGGGATCAATGACCACCTATGCCCAAGTCTTTTTGGCATTCATCGCTGGCCTCATGCGCGCCGACACAACAAGTGATGCATATCTATTCCACACCCGACTTGTGCGTATCGCCGAAGCATTGCGTGACAAAGACGCGATCCGGGCATTGGGGCGCTTGTCCGTCCTTGCCGATGGCTTTGGCGGCGGGTCCAAGATCGGTGCGTCACTGATGCAGTTCTCACGCACCTACGCCCGACGTTTTGTCGATGGTCGGACCGTCGTGCTGATCCTTTCCGATGGCTATGACACCGATACCCCTGAATTAATTGGCGAGGCACTTGCGACACTTAAAAAACGTGGCTGCAAAATCATCTGGCTGAACCCATTAAAAGGGTGGGACGGTTACGAACCTGTCGCCCGCGGCATGGTCGCGGCAATGCCTCACCTTGATCTGTTCCGCCCCGCCAACCGCCTTGCCGATTTGGCCGATCTAGAACGAGAGCTAACACGCCTATGACACCAGCCGAGCTAACAGATGCCGACATCGCCGAAATGGCCAAGGACATGCGTGCACGGGGCGAACCTTTTGCGATCGCAACCGTCATTCGCACGATGGGTGCCACCGCCGCCAAACCCGGCGCCAAGGCCCTGCTAGGCGCAGACGGCGCGATTTTGCACGGCTGGATTGGCGGAGGCTGCGTGCGCGGTGCAATTGCTAAGGCAACCAAACGCGCCATGACCGAACGCGCGCCGCAGCTGATTTCGCTGCACCCGCGCGACCTACTGGACGAGAAAGGCATCACACCGGGCGACGACGTTGACGGCGTGCGATTCGCAGTCAATGGCTGCCCATCCAAAGGCTCAGTCGACATCTTTATTGAGCTGATCCTCCCGATGCCCGAGCTGCTGATTTACGGGGTTTCTCCCGTCGCCAAATCACTGGCCAAACTGGCAACGCAATTTCAATGGTCGGTGGCTGAGGGCACATCAGAAAACGCACCCGCCCCCCTTGCTGACGGTGAAACCCGGATGATTGTGGTCGCAACACAGGGCAAGGATGATCTGACCTCCCTTAAGTCGGCGCTAAATGCCGACGCGCAATTCATCGCGTTCGTTGGGAGCCAACGAAAGTTCGACACCCTGTCAGATCGGCTCATCAAGGAAGGGATCGCTGAAACGGCGGTCGCTAAAATCCATGCACCTGCCGGGCTGTCGATCAATGCGGTGACGCCGGACGAAATCGCGCTTTCTATCCTTGCCCAGCTCACCCAAATTCGCCGGCAAAACCAACGTGATGAAGGCGACGCAGATGTATAAATGTGCCGCAATTGTTTTGGCTGCAGGGATGTCGACCCGCATGGGTGACACCAACAAACTGCTGATCGAAATTGACGGAACACCAATGATCCGGCGGACAGTCATGACCGCCCTCGCAACCTGCGATGCGCCAGTTACAGTCGTGACCGGGCACCAAAGCGATTTGATCAAGGCCGCGTTGTCAGGTCTGCCAGTGACATTCGTGTTCAACCCAAACTACGCAAAAGGGCAAAAAATATCAGTGGCCTGCGGGTTAAACGCCTCCCCCGAAGCGGAAAGCACCTTGGTCGTGCTTGGAGACCAACCACGATTAACACCGCAACATCTGTCATGGCTCTTGGCGCAACAAAACGCCGCCAAAATCACCATACCGATCTGCGGGGAAAATCGGGGCAACCCCATCGTGGTGCCTCATGCGCTAATGCCTAGGCTTTTAGCCGACAAACGAAACCCGGGGTGTTATATGTTTACACGCCAGAACCCTGACTTGGTGAAGTTTGTCGAAACAGGCCAACACCCATTTTTCCAAGACATCGACAAGCCCGAAGACTTGGACAACCTCACTCAACAAGAGGAGCTAACGCCATGATCCGCATTGTGACCCGGCTTTTGCATCGATGCAAACCCGCCCCTCTTAGCGAAGAACAGGCCGCCATTCTGGCCTCAATTAAATTCCCATGTTGTTAAAAAGGAAAACACCTTGGAACTGAACGACGAAATCACGATCAACGCACCAATGGCCCGCGTCTACGAGGCGCTAAATGATCCGGAAATACTGCAGCAATGCATTCCGGGCTGCGAAGAGCTGATCAAACATTCCGACACCGAACTAGAAGCAAAGGTCGTGCTGAAGGTTGGGCCGGTAAAGGCCCGTTTCAAAGGCGATGTAGTGCTAGACACATCCGGTGCCCCGGAAGCGTTTTCACTGACGGGCCAAGGCAACGGTGGGGCTGCAGGCCACGCAAAGGGCGGCGCTGATGTTACATTGAAAGAAGTCGATGGCGCGACTATCCTTACCTACACCGCCAAAGCTGAAATCGGCGGAAAACTCGCCCAGCTTGGCTCGCGATTGATCCAAAGCACCGCAAAAAAGCTGGCATCAAAGTTCTTTAAAAAGTTCGCTGAAGTCGTGGATGAGGTAGAAGCTTAAAAATGCAAAACCGTCAGTTCCTCGAAAATGCCGAGGATATTTTGGCTTTTGTTCAGGACTGCCAGAGCGCGCAAATCCCTTGCGCGCTTTGCGTGGTGACTGGCGTATCTGGCGGGTCCGCGCGATCCGTCGGTACGCTGGTTGCAGTGCGTGCTGACGGCGAAATGGCTGGCTATGTTTCACATGGCTGCATCGATGCTGATCTATGCGTACAAGCATGCCATGCCATGGAAAAAGGCAAACCTCGCGAGGTTATCTATGGTGTCGGCAGTCCGTTTGTCGACCTGCGCCTACCGTGCGGCGGGACTGTCAACATTCTGATCGACCCTTCGCCGTCGCCCGCAACATGCATTGATGCGTTGGATCGGCTGAAACAGCGGCAGGCCGTCACGCTTTGCTTTTCGTCTGAACCGGGGCTGGTCGATTTAACCCTCAACCATCCCAAGACGGGATGGAATGAAGGTATATTTAAGGGCTATCAAGCCCCTTCACTCAGGTTGGTCCTTGCTGGCGTCGGCCCTCCCTTGGCTGCCGTTGTACAGCTGGCAACCGCTATGGGAATAGAATTTCACCTACTCTCTCCCGATGACAAGGCGGTAAACTATGCGACGCCCGCAAGCCGCCAAAGCTTTACGCATCTGATATCGCAAGACGCCCAAATTGATCTATCACTGGATCCGTGGACGGCCGTGCTCGTTCTTTTTCACGACCATGATTGGGAACCCAGCATCCTAGAAGCCGCGCTTGCTGGAAATCCATTTTACATTGGCGCATTAGGCAGCGAGCGCACCCAACAAAAACGGATCGAGGCGCTTGAGGCACGAGGCAAAAGCAACAACGCTAAAACACGCATCACCGGCCCAATCGGCGTCATCCCGGCAGCCAGAGACAGCTACACGCTCGCGCTATCAGCACTAACAGAAATCGCGGATGCGTATCGGAATTCACGACAAGTATAGCCATCCTATGCGCAGTTGTTTCCTCTGCAGTGAAACCAACTATCGTCACAAAGTGGTATCCTTCAAGCTCGCCATCAAATGGTGGAACTTCTCACCTTGAATCGCGACGTGGCCCCGTAGTGCTGTGGCGGCGGTATTGCCGTCGCCCTCTACCAGCGCTTTGACGATTTCGCGGTGTTCGCTCATCGATTGTTTCATGCGTCCGCGCAGGTGCAGTTGGACGCGTCGGAAAGGTTTTAGCCGCCGGTGCAGTTTCTGCGCCTCTTGTTCCAGAAACCCGTTACCTGATGCTTTGTAGATCAGGTGATGAAAATGTTCGTTTTCTTGATAGTAGAGGTCCGGATCATTCTGATCGATTGCAGCTTGGCATTTGTCGTTAGCGGCTTGAAGCTGGGCGAGCGCATCATCAGATACCCGTGATGCTGCCAGTCTGCCGCAGGATGCTTCTAGCTCGGCCATTGCTTCGAACATTTCCATGAGCTCAACGGGCCCCGGCTGGCGGACAAATGCGCCGCGTCGCGGTTCTTGTGTCACTAACCCAGACGTTGCGAGCTTTTGTATTGCTTCCCGAACGGGCGTACGCGACACCCCGAACCTTTTGGCCAGCTTGATTTCATCAAGTCGTTCGCCGTCGCCCAGTTCACCCGTAAAAACGAGGTGTTCGAGCTCTTTTGTGATCCGATCTGCGCTTCGTATTGTCATAGCCCGATCATAGATCAGATCGCAGGAAGTACAATCGGGTTATTCTTGTATACAAGAATGTTGACTTGTGATGCACGATGTTCAAACCTGCTGCGATACGGTGCGATTCGCGTTGCGCTGTATTCCAGGGGAGGAACAAAAATGAATATGTTTAAGCTATCTACAGCTGCGGCCGTCGTGTCGTTAGCTGCAAGTTCAGTTGCAGCCGAGGAACTGCGCCTGTCACACCAATGGTCGAACCAAGACATTCGTAACCAAGTCGCGCAAATGGTCGCTGATGAAGTTGCCGCAGCTGATGTCGATCTTGAGATCAAGATTTTCGGATCGCAGTCTCTTTTTAAAGCACGTGAACAATACACGCCGCTTAGCCGTGGCCAGCTTGATATGACGGTGTTACCGCTTTCCTACGCGGGTGGTCAGCAGCCTGCCTATAACCTCACGCTTATGCCGGGTCTGATTAAGAACCACGACCATGCAGCGCGCATGAATGAATCACCGTTTATGGCCGCGCTTGAGGAGAAGATGGCCGACGACGATGTGATGGTGCTGGTTCACGGCTATCTAGCCGGTGGATTTGCCGGAAAAGAAGGCTGCATCACTAGCCCTGAGGACATTGACGGCCTTCAGACCCGAGCGGCTGGTAAGGCATTCGAACAGATGCTTGCCGGTGCTGGTGCGTCGATCGCATCAATGGCCTCGTCCGAGATTTATAACGCGATGCAGACAGGTGTTCTTGACGCTGCAAACACATCGTCTTCGTCGTTTGTGTCTTATCGCATCTATGAACAGGTTGCGTGCTATACACCTGCCAGCGATGTTGCGCTTTGGTTCATGTATCAGCCGATGCTGATGAATAAATCGACTTTTGAGGCGCTGAACGAAGATCAGCAAGCTGCCCTTCTTGCCGCCGCTGAAAATGCCCAAGCCTACTATCTGGCCGAAGCAAAGAAAGAGGATGCCGCATCTGCCGAAGTGTTCCGCGACGCAGGCGTTGAGATCGCAGAGATGAGCCAAGCGGATTTCGATGCTTGGCGGGCACTGGCGCAAGAAACCTCTTACGCACGTTTTGTCGAAGAAACACCCGATGGTCAGGCGCTGCTTGATCTGGCGCTCGCAGTAGAGTGATCGCAACGGGGCGGTGTTCATCACCGCCCTTCATTCGACAATATACAGGCAAAAAGGGTGACACATGACTGGCCACCACGATGCAGTTGCATCCAACACGGGGAATAACCCCTTTCTAAAAACTGTTGCCGCGCTATCGACCGTTGCAGGCTGGGTATCGTCAGCGATGATCGTTGTAGCGGTCGGGGTGACCTGCCAAATGATCTTTGTGCGTTTTGTTTTGAACCAATCGACGATCTGGCAGACTGAGATGGTGATCTATCTGGTGATCGCGGCGACATTGATCGGGCTGCCCTATGTTCAGCGGCTGCGCGGGCATGTGAATGTCGATCTGATCCCACTTTTACTGCCTAAACGGGCACGGTTTTATCTGTCTATTCTGACGCTTTCGATGTCGATCGCGATTATGGCTGTCATGCTTTGGTACGGGTATGAATTCTGGCACTTTGCTTGGGATCGTGGCTGGAAATCTGACACTGTTTGGGGTGTTCGCTTGTGGATCCCATATCTGTCACTGCCTGTCGGTCTGGGGCTGCTACTATTGCAACTCATCGCGGACCTTGTCGCAATTGTCCTGAAAATCGATCAACCTTTCGGACTGGAGGATAACTGATGGACCCGCTCGTCCTTAGTGGCCTAGTCGCCCTATTTACTATCATCGTTCTATTCTCTGGCGTTTCGGTGGCCATCGGCCTTTTGATCGTATCAGCAGGGTTCCTGATCGTCTTCGATGGCACCCGTTCACTGGAGCTGATGCCCGAAATCCTGTTCGGAAAGCTGGATAACTTTGCGCTATTATCCATTCCGATGTTCATCATTATGGGATCGTCGATTGCGTCGACCCGTGCGGGCGCTGACCTATACGAAGCACTTGAGCGGTGGTTAACCCGCGTGCCCGGTGGGCTGGTTATTTCCAACCTTGGCGCATGTGCACTATTCGCGGCGATGTCAGGTTCAAGCCCTGCCACCTGTGCGGCTATCGGTAAAATGGGCATTCCCGAGATGCGCAAGCGTGGTTACCCAGATGGCGTTGCCGCCGGATCAATTGCGGCGGGTGGTACGTTGGGCATTCTTATCCCGCCTTCTGTCACCATGATCGTTTATGGGATCGCGACCGAAAGCTCGATTGGCCGTCTGTTCCTTGCTGGCGTGTTCCCCGGATTGATGCTGGTGGGGCTGTTCATGATGTGGTCGCTTTACTCCACGGCGAAATCAGGTGACCGCGCACTATTGAACACTGGAACCTACAGCTGGCGCGAAAAGTTTGAGATTTTACCACGCGTGATCCCGTTCTTGCTGATCATTTTGGGCGTTCTTTATTCCATGTATGGGGGCATTGCGACGCCGTCGGAAACGGCGGCGGTGGGCGCACTGCTGTGCCTGTTGGTTGCCATGGTGATCTACAAGCTTTGGAACCCGCGTGACCTGTGGGTCGTGCTTCGGGACAGCACCAAAGAGTCGGTGATGATCCTGTTCATCATCGCGGCGGCAGGTGTGTTTTCCTATATGTTGTCGAGCCTTTTCATCACGCAGTCGATTGCGGCATGGATTGCAGAGCTTGACGTGAACCGCTGGTGGCTGATGGCGGCAATCAATGTGTTCTTACTAATCGCAGGGTTCTTCCTACCACCCGTCGCGGTCATTCTAATGGCAGCACCGATCTTACTGCCCGTCATCGTTACCGCTGGCTTTGACCCAATCTGGTTTGCGGTTGTTCTGACGATCAACATGGAAATTGGGCTGATTTCGCCGCCGGTTGGCCTGAACCTTTATGTGATCAACGGCATTGCACCGGATATCCCACTTAAAACGATCCTGCTGGGTTCACTCCCTTATGTGGCCTGTATGGTGTTGGCAATCTTCTTGCTGTGCCTGTTTCCGGGTATCGCGACATGGTTGCCCGACTATGTGATGGGAGCGGCCCGATGAGCCTTCTCGCAGATCTTCTGTCTTCGGTCTTTGATCGGTCGACCAAAGCCTCTGCTGCTACGCAATGGGACAACCGGCCAATCGAAGAACTGGTTGCCGACCTGATCGGCAACCGCGGCGAAATCCGGGGGATGACGCTGGCGCGGCAGATCCTAGATCGCTATGCGGCGATGGAGACAGACGAAAAGCGTGATTTCTTTTTGCATCTGGCGACAGGGTTAGACATTAATCCTGAAACCGTGCGCGAGGCCCTAAACGCCTATGAGGCCGAGCCTTCAAAAGCGACCTACCGCAGTTTCATGACTGCGGCAGAGCCAGCCCGGCAAGAACTGGTGCGTCGCCTGAATCAGGTACCGGGCGCTACGGGTAGTCTGGTGAAAATGCGAAAAGACCTGCTTGGCATGGTTAAAGAAGACGCATCTCTTGCAGCGCTAGATCTAGATTTCCGGCACTTATTTCTGTCTTGGTTTAACCGCGGGTTTCTTGTCCTTCGCCCAATCAACTGGGCAAGCCCGGCGTATATTCTTGAAAAGATCATCGCATACGAAGCCGTGCACGCCATCGACAGCTGGGGTGATCTGCGTAGGCGGATGCAGCCGTCGGACCGTCGTTGCTTTGCCTTCTTTCATCCCGCCATGCCGGATGAGCCGCTGATATTTGTCGAGGTCGCGTTAACCAAAGGTGTGCCCGGATCAATCCAAGACGTTCTTGCCGACGGGCGCGATGTGCTGGATGCCGATATGGCGGACACAGCGGTCTTTTATTCAATTTCGAATTGTCAGGCGGGGCTTGCGGGAATTTCGTTCGGGAATTCTTTGATCAAACAGGTTGTTGATGATCTTTCGCGTGAACTGCCGGGGCTAAAAACCTTTGTAACCCTGTCGCCCATTCCCGGCTTGACCAAATGGCTCGCCGCCGAAGGTTTAGATGAAAGTGCTACGCCCGAACGCTTGCCCGGACTTGCAGCGCGGTACTTAATAAACGCCAAGCGACCAAACGGCGGACCGCTTGATCCTGTGGCGCGGTTTCACCTTGGGAATGGCGCGAAAGTGCATGCTGTTCATGCAAATGCAGACACATCGGCCAATGGTCAGGCCCAATCGCTGGGTACGATGGTCAATTACCTTTACGATCTGTCCGCCATAGCGCAAAACCATGAACACTTCGCGGCATCGAACAAGGTCGCCGCATCCGCCGACGTCAAAGCGCTGGCACGCGCTGCAGAAAAGTCCGACACATAAGGAACCATTCGATGGTCAACCCACTCTATGATACATTGTTCGGTCGTCACGCCGGAAAGGCGACCCCATTTCTGCACCTCGAAAACGGACAGACGATCACACATTCAGATTTTCTGGCAAGAACCGCAAGGTTTGCGAACACGCTTGCCGAAATGGGGCTAAAGCCCGGTGACCGCCTTGCTGCGCAGATCGACAAATCCGCCGATGCGCTTGTGCTATACGCGGCCTGCGTTCAGTCCGGACTGGTGTTTTTGCCACTCAACACCGCCTATACTGCGGACGAAGTCAGCTACTTTATCGAAAACAGCGGTGCTGCACTTTTTGTCTGTCAGCCCGAACGGCGTGATGCATTGAAGGACCTCGCAACTGCGACAAACACGCGGTTAGAAACGCTGGGCGTGGCCGGAGGCGGTAGCCTTGCCGATCTTGCGAAAGACCAGCCCGATGTGTTCGAAACTGTCGAACGAACAGTCGATGATCTGGCCGCATTCCTATATACGTCAGGCACCACCGGACGGTCCAAAGGCGCGATGCTAACGCAACGCAACCTTCTATCCAACGCGACGACACTCGTGGATATCTGGGCATTTACTGACCAAGACGTACTTTTGCATGCGCTGCCGATCTTTCACACCCACGGGCTGTTTGTTGCAGTGAATGTCACGCTCATGGCTGGCGGTTCGATGATCTTTATGCCGAAATTCGATCTCGACTTTATGATCGCCAACATGCATCGCGCGACCACGATGATGGGCGTGCCAACATTCTATACGCGTCTGCTTGATGATCCGCGTTTTACCAAAGAAATCGCACAACACATGCGGTTGTTTATCTCAGGCAGTGCGCCTTTGTTAGCCGAAACTCATGTGGCCTTTGAAAACCGAACAGGTCTTCGTATCCTCGAACGCTATGGGATGACCGAAACCAATATGAATACGTCTAACCCCTATGAGGGGGATCGGCGTGCCGGAACCGTGGGCTTTCCGCTGCCGGGGGTTGAATTGAAAATCACCGATCCAGCAACTGGCAAAACGCTTCCCACCGGCGACATTGGCCAGATCGAAGTCCGCGGGGAAAACGTATTTGTCGGTTACTGGCAGATGCCCGAGAAAACGGCGGAAGAACTGCGGGCTGACGGCTTCTTTATTACCGGCGATCTTGGGATGATTGATGATGACGGATACGTCACAATAGTCGGCCGGAACAAGGACCTGATTATTTCAGGTGGCTTCAACATCTACCCAAAAGAAATCGAACTGGTCCTAGACGAACAACCCGGCGTCCTCGAAAGCGCAGTAATCGGCGTCCCGCATACCGATTTCGGAGAGTCCGTGATCGGCCTGATCGTTGCCCAAAAAGGCGAAAC
This sequence comes from Yoonia maritima, assembly GCF_043641945.1. Taxonomy (GTDB): domain Bacteria; phylum Pseudomonadota; class Alphaproteobacteria; order Rhodobacterales; family Rhodobacteraceae; genus Yoonia; species Yoonia maritima_B. The sequence goes on from NZ_JBHZRX010000003.1 coordinate 85,983, forward strand.
GCCAAACCTAGATGAAATCGAAGAAACGCTGAAGCAATCACTCGCCCGCTTCAAACAACCGCGAAAACTGATCATCATCCCCGAACTGCCAAGAAACACGATGGGGAAAGTACAAAAAAACGTACTGCGGCAGGAGTATGCTGGGGCTTTTTAGAAAAACAGCCCACTAACAAGCAGAGTGTTTCGTTCAGATTTGAATTAATGAAAGTCGCGACTAGGAAACAAACGCTTGGCTTGTTCGCGTGGATGTCTAGCACTAGGTGGATTGCGAACCGGACGCGGCGCATCGTCAGATTGGGTTGTGGTATCTCCAATCTCGTTTCCCATAGGATGGCCTAATTCGCTGAGTCGCGATGACATGTCTTCAATATGTTGAGCTATCAGGTGCACAACAGTACCCTCACGCTGCAATTGACCTGTAATACGCAATAGCCTCCCGCCCATCACTGCGCGCCGGAACTGCTCGTATACTTTGCGCCACACTACGACATTGGAAACTCCCGTTTCATCTTCTAGCGTCAGGAAAACAACACCAGACGCAGTACCAGGTCGCTGACGTGTAATTACAAGACCACATACTGTGATCCGTGTTTGAGGGGCCGTAGCGAGAGCAGCATGGGCCATGACGTACGGCATATCGGGGCGCAGCAACTCCATCGGATGAGCCCGTAAGGACAAGCGCATCGCAACATAATCTTCTACCACTTCTTCGCCAAGGTGCATGGCAGGCAGATCAACGGCGGGTTCGCGAATACCCTCTCCCTCGATGGGATCGTTAAATAGAGGCAACGCTTGTCGGCCACGGATAGCTTTAACATGCCATAGTGCATTACGGCGCCCAAGCCTCATGTCATGAAATGCATCTGCTTCCGCGAGGCGCTCTAACACATTGGGAGCAATACCAGCGCGCAACCACAAGCTATCGGGTGCTGGATAACCATTCCCCCGAGCTGCCACGATCCAATCCGCATCATTTTTCCGGAAACCTTTGATTTGACGAAAGCCCAGACGTAACGCCAAGCTATTATCAGCACGGCGCTCAAGGGTGTTATCCCATTCACTATTGTTCACACAGATCGGACGGACTTCGACGTGATGCTCGCGCGCGTCACGCACGATCTGTGCCGGCGCATAAAACCCCATTGGCTGTGAATTGAGGAGCCCACATGCAAAAACTGCAGGATGATGGCACTTGAGCCATGCTGAAACATACGCAAGCAACGCAAAAGCTGCAGCGTGGCTTTCAGGAAAACCGTAATCTGCGAAACCCTCTATTTGTGAAAAGCATTTTTTTGCGATCTCAGCACTATACCCATTGCCCAGCATTCCGTTGATGAACCGTTCGCGGTGTGCGCCGATGGTCCCCATGCGGCGAAAAGAAGCTAGGGAACGTCGAAGATGATCCGCGTCTTCGGCTGAATACCCAGCACCTACAACTGCGATTTGCATCGCCTGTTCTTGAAATAAAGGTACCCCAAGCGTTTTTCGGGTCACTTCTTCAAGCGCTGGTCCAAAAGGCTCGGCTTCTTCGAAGCCCTGTCGTCGACGAATATAAGGCTGCACCATACCGCCTTGGATCGGGCCAGGGCGCACAATCGCAACCTCAATTACCAGATCATAAAATTCACGCGGCTTCATACGCGGCAGGAAGTTCATCTGCGCACGGCTTTCAACTTGGAACACGCCAACGGCATCTGCGGCACAAAGCATTTCATACGTAGAGGAATCTGCTTGTGGAACGCTCGCAATGCTCAGCCGTTCACCACCTTCATGTGCTTCGATTAAATCAAAACATTTGCGAATACAGGTGAGCATACCAAGGCTAAGTATATCAACCTTTAGAATACCAAGGGCATCAATATCGTCCTTATCCCATTCTATTACAGTACGGTCTTCCATCGCCGCATTTTCAATAGGACAAAGTTCATCAAGTCTGCCCTTCGTGATAACAAAGCCACCCACATGCTGAGATAGATAACGCGGAAACCCAATGATTTCGCCAATAAGGCGTATGGTCTGAGCAAGGCGCTTATCGTTTAGATCAAGGCCCAGCTCTCGTATCCGTTCAGGGTCCGCCCCTCCGCTAGACATACCCCAGATTTGCCCTGAAAGATTGGCAGTAACATCTTGAGATAAGCCCATAGTCTTGCCAACCTCACGTATCGCGGCACGCGAACGAAAATGGATGACAGTGGCACACAACCCCGCACGACGACGCCCATATTTGGCGTAGATATGCTGGATTACCTCTTCGCGTCTCTCATGCTCAAAATCGACGTCAATATCAGGTGGCTCACCACGATGCTCAGAAACAAACCGTTCGACAACCATACTAATGGTTTCGGGACTAACGTCGGTAATCCCCAACAGATAGCACAAGATAGAATTTGCTGCAGAACCACGCCCTTGGCAAAGTATCCCTTGAGAACGTGCATATTGCACAATGTCATGCACTGTAAGGAAATAAGCGGCGAACTGCAGCTTCTGAACGAGAGCCAACTCCTTTTTAACCTTCGCATAGGCCTTTTGGGGTACACCACTTGGATAGCGACGTTTTAATCCTTCTTCTGCGAGCCGAGTGAGCCGTTCTTGAGGTGTCTCTGTGCCAGAAATTTCATCAGGATATTCATACGATAGCTCGCTTAAGCAAAACCCGCATCGTGCGGCAATCTCAAGCGAACGCTTTATTGCAGCAGGGTGCGCATGAAACATACGTGCCATATCTGCACCGGCCTTGAGGCGACGTTCTGCATTAGGTAAAGCCCGTGTGCCGATCTCATCAATTGTTATATGTTCGCGCATACAAGTAAGCACGTCAGCTAACTGCCGACGACTGCCATGGTGCATCAGAATATCCCCTAGAGCGACCATAGGCGCGGACGTTCGATGTGCTAAATTGGCACAAGCTTTAAGATACTCATGATCTAAGCCATTATACTTAGGTGCAGCGCCTACAAAAACGTGGCCCGGATAGCAGTGTACCGCTGCTTGTATATGTTCATGCACTTGTTTTGTATGTATATTTTTTTGAGGTAGGGCAATGAGTATTATGCCCGTACATCCCTCTAAAATGTCCGACATATCAAGATAACATTTGCCCTTTTCTGCCCGAGATTTACCAAGAGTTAGAAGACGAGAAAGGCGCGCATACGCAGGGCGGTCCTGAGGCAGGGCAATCCAATCAACCGGGCTATCGCGTAACAACAAGCGACAGCCTACAATCAATTTAGGCAAGCGTGCCCTTTCAGGGCGGGGCAGTTCCATTGAAGGTGAGATAGGTTGGCGACTGCTATGGTCCAGCTGTTGACCCGACTTGATTTTGATCGGCTCAACGGTATCACGAGCAAGTTCCTTCAAAGCTGAATAAGCCCGCACGACACCAGCCAATGAATTGTGATCGGTGATTGCAATCGCAGACAGCCCTAGTTCCACCGCACGCAACACTAACTCTTCTGGATGTGACGCGCCCGTCAAGAAAGTGAAATTAGACGTCACGCACAGCTCTGCATATTCATAGATGGCCTCGGTCACGCGAATTCTCCCTGAACATACCAATTCGGGGATTGCGGCGTATAAAATAGCCAGAGACGGCGGCCTTCTTTGGTATCTATTTTCCAATAATCACGTACGCCAGAGCGCCAGTTGTCATCCGACAGCCACCATTCAGGCGCAATGCGCTCTGGCCCAGTAGCACGCCCTGTAGTCATAGGCATACGCCGCCACCGAAACCTTGCCGGAGGACGGTGCCCGTGAGCAACGATATGTTCAGGTGGAAATAAACGTACTGGACGTGGCCGTATCATCGCCCAAACACCCACAGGCGAAGAATACGCCGCAGGAGAGATAATAAAGCTGCGTTCCGGGATATGGCTGTCAGCGGGTAAAAATCGCTGCACATTTTCCAATCCAATACGTACACCAATCCGGGTAATTAAGTCATCTAACGTATCATTATTCTTTGTTCGGCTATGACTGATTTGTTGGGCGGGGCAAGCTTCGATTTGGATTGCCTCAAGACGCATTTGATCAATACCAAAGCCTGCATCAACCGCAGCTACGCCACGCTCAAACAGTGGCAAGATACGAGCCGCATCATGAAGTGCTTGTGCCAATCGTAGTTCTATATTTTGACTGTCTTGATCTACGCGGCGCAGTGTTAACTGCAATGTACGCGCACCTTGATCATGTACTTTCAGCTTAGCACATAAGCGTTGCAACAGCCGTTCGGTCCCAGCCATTATATCTTCTTTTAGGCCAATAGGCTCTGGTAGTGTCATCTTCACCCCGTAATGAGGTGCGTCTTGTAAAGATGAGATATTATCTGGCTGATCCCCTAACGCCTGATCCAGCCTTAACAATACATTAGGGCCAAAGCGACGAGTTATAGAAGAACGCGGCAAAGCAATAAGATCAGCAATAGTGCGTATTCCAAGGCGCTGCAGATTAATGCATGTTTTTTCTTCAAGGCGCAGCGCTGCGATGGGCAGCCTTGAAAGTTGCGGCACAGTACAAATTCCACCCGCACCAAAATGGGCCATTGCCCAAGCTGCCCCGCGCGTATCCGCTAACCCAATGCGAGCCCCAATCCCAGAACGAGAAAGACGAAACCGCATATCATCTAAGAGCGCCTCTTCCCCTCCGAACAAATGTGCTGACCCCGTGATGTTGAGGGACAAGCCATCGCGCCCCTCAAGGCCAACCCATGGACAATAACGCTTACTCCATCGCGCTAACATGTTTAGAAACCGTTCATCAGCCTTGATATCGGCAGGACGGCTTTGCAGCTCATGGCAAAAGGCACGCGCATCGGAAAAACTCATACCGCGGTATAGCCCTGCCTTTTCCGCCTCTACATTTAGGCAATAAATCCAATCAGTATTACTTTGCTTCTGCGTCAGCGCAAAGGGCGCTGTGGTAGGGTTTATGCGTAGTACCCTCTCACTAGGTAATCTTTCAAACCACAATGATACGACGCGTTTCTGCATCCCATCTCACATTCCAACCAGCGCATGTTCCCGATTTGTTCTTAATAATTTCCCAGCGCTGGAGAGTCGAGTCCTGAGGATCAAAAATAGGTAAACAGCGCCATCGGCTTTCAGCCGCGTTATTACCCATGCCTTCTGGAATGATACATATTCCCGTACAATTGCCTGTCTCAGCGGCCAACTGCAGGCGCCTACCCGCAGTAAAGCTAAGCGGTTTTGTTAATTCAATAACAGTCAAAGAGACCGCACCAGAACGCAAACTCTCCTCAGCAACAGCTAAACCCTCGTCCTGATTTTTGACTTTAGCCATAAGGAGATTTTGGGGTTCTAGATAAATGCTAAATCCCACGGGATTAATTATAGAAGAATGCCATTCCTCGGCAACCCACATCACCGTGCTCTGCACCTGCCCAGCAAATGCAAAAGCAAACGGCACAGCATTCGGACCGCATACTTCGTGCATGCGACCATGTTTGAGAGGAAAGTACGTAAAGAAATCAGACATCATTGAAGATAATACACAAAGATCGACCGAATTGAACGAATGTATTTACGCGACAACTACGCAAGCTGATCAGCCCCCGAAAAGCATGTCCTGTCTAATTCACTCTATGTGGCGTACTGACGACCCAAATGTGAAGGGCGCAACACGCTGCTGCGCCCTTCGTTACCGCCAAATATCCTATGTCATAATCAGGTCATCGGGTGTGCTGAAGTCCAACCCAATGATCAGTGGGTCGTGGTCGGATGACGCGTAGACGCCGTCGTTGTAGAACGCGGGATCGTTGAAGTCGGTGTCGTATCCGATCAAGTCTGGTTCATCGGCGTTGATGTGCCATTCGGTGACGCCTGTCACGTTGTCCGCGATTTCGCTATCGCCTAGCCCTTGGTCAAGCGTGCCTCGCTGCCCGTTGAAGACGTATGAATAGGCATCGTCCTGACCAATAAATGCGTCGATCAGATCGGTTAGCCCGGCGTCGTCATCAAGGTACTGCACTGCATCTTCTTCAGCGTATGAGTTCATATCGCCCAACAGAAGATAGTTGGTGACGCCTCCACCGTTGTAGTCGGTTGCGATCCAGTCGGCGAGTTCGACCGCCCCGTCTAGGCGCACAGCGTTCCAGAACCCCTGACCGTCGCCTTGGTCAAAGTTTGGATCGGCGTACAGATCGGCCAGCAGGTTTGAGACCTCTGTATAATCAGCCGAGCCTGCATTGGCGCTATTTGCCAGCCATGCCTCGGCCGCATCCGCAACGTCTTGCAGGTCGCTATCGCCTTTGGATTTAAAGTGCGAAGAAACCACAGTGAAGGTTTCGCCGCTCTCATTATCAGTAAAGGTTGCAGCAACAGATGGGCGGTTACGCTGGTAGTCGTTGAATTCTTCACCAACAAGCCCGCCAAGTGATGACGCAATGGCATAAGTCGCGTCAGCCGAGGCTTCGTCGAACACGATGTAATCCGAATAAACCAGCGTCACCGCAGAGCTATCGTAGATGATGCCAGTCGTGATCGCATCTGTCCCTACGAAATCGCCTGTGCCAGTTGGATCGACATAGGCGTATGTGGCACCCGTGCCTTCGGCGTTCAGGATATCAACAACGGCTCCGATTGCTTCGGTGCCGTTGTTTTCAATCTCTTGCAGGGCGACGACTTCGGCGCCCGTTCCGATGATCCCTTCGGCGAGTTTCGATGACTGGCGGTCGAATTCATCTTGGTTATCGGCGCCACGTGGGTTTAGGTCGCCGTCTGGCCCTGTCCCACCCGAAAACGTCGTGAAGAAGTTCAACACGTTATAAGAGGCAACCTGAAGTGTTCCACCAACATCGGCTGGTGCTGCTTCGCGCGCGCCCGAATTGGTTGCTTCGACGAATTCAATCGTGTCAGTCACGTTCAGCGTCCACTCATCAAACGCATAGGTCAGAACGCCATCGACAGAGCCGTCGACTTCGGCGCCAAGCCGAACAGTTGTTCCCGTGTCCGAGAAATCATCCCCGCTATCGAGGATACCATCCCCATCATCACCTGCACCGCCCGGTAGATACGCGAATTCGGTCGGGTTCTGGGCCGATGATCCGTCGTCCAACAAGAGGCTCGCGTTGTTATTGGCTTCGGTAAGTGCCGCGATCTCATCTGCTTGGGTCTGCGCGTCATAGATCTGAGTCGGTTGGGTTTGGACGCCCGCCGCGATAGAAATCTGCCCATAGCGGTCGAGATTGTAGTTCTCGGTTACGGTCAAGGCTTCATCTGTTCCGGTTTCAACCGACAGCAACATCCCCTCGAGCGCTTCGTAGTTTGGCGCGATTTCTGGGGAGAGTGTAACAGTGGTAAGCGCCGGTAGGACGACGTTGGAATATGTGACCTCAAACGACGTCACATTGGTGATCTCAGTTAGTCCGAAGAATTCAGTGACTGTACCAGTGACCTGCACCAGATCGCCGACCGATACCGCATAGGCACCAGCGGTGTAGACAAAGATGCCCTCGGACGTCAGCGCATTCCCATCGCTGTCAGCATCTTCTTCTTGAAGATAGAAACCGTCATCCGTGGCAAGCGTTACCACTGCGGAAACGGCTACGTCTTGCCCTTCATAGGCCGATGCGTCGCCTTCGCCTTGGATAGTTGAGATGAGCATGATCTCGGGCTCTGGATCGACAGTTGGTTCTTCGGGATCCGACGTTACGATAACATTGTCGAAGTAAATCGCCTCGGATGACGAATTGCTGTCAAACTCAACAATCAATTGCGCTGTGTTTATATCTTCTCCCAATGTGGTCGATAGATTCATCCATGCGCCTTCGATGTCCATATCGTCGATATCTTGGCCAGTGCTATCGAGCAACGAAACTGTACCCTGATCCGTGACAACGTAGATATTGATCAGATCGTCGGCCTCCCATCCGGTGGACTGGACGAATGTATCAAGCGATAGAGTCACTTCGCCCACGGCCGATAGGTCGATTTCGTCGAAGGTCATAACTAGCAAACCATCTGCATCGGACAGTTCATAGCCCTGCATGCCATCCGTAAATTCGCCGACGGTACCAGTATAGTTTTGCACCCCGATGAAATCAGCGTCAGAAATGCCGGTATCTTCACGTGTGTTGACCCAACTAAGATCGTAGCCCAGCTGCCCAATTGAAGCATCGGTACTGTCAACTGTCGCAAGCCCATCGACGTTGATCAGGTCAACTGTTTCGCCAATCCCAACAAGACTACCGTCAGCCGCATCGAAAACATACTTGTCGCCAGCTGCCTCGGTCTCAAAGCTCTGACCGATGTAAAAGACCTCTTTTATCGTGATGTTGTCGACATAAAGCGTCTCAAAGCTCGCGTTGCTATCAAGCTCGACGATCAAGGTTGCTTCGGTCACATCAGCGCCAAGCGTCGCGGTTAGAGTTTGCCAAGCGCCTTCAATATCAAGATCGTCAAGGTCGACACCTGTGGTATCCAACAACACGACTGTGCCTAGGTTTGTTTGGACATAAATGCTGACTAGGTCGTCAGCCTCCCATCCGGTTTCTTTGATGAACGCATCAATAGAGATTTTCACGATTGTTGAATCGGCTCTTGCCGATAGGTCGACCGTGTCAAACGTCAGGCGCAGTAGGCCGTCAGCGTCTTGCATCTGATACCCTTGAACACCTTCCGAGAAAGCGGTCACATCAGCCGTATGCTTGGTTACGCCGATGAAATCACCGTCAGAGATTCCAGTGCTGCCGCGTGTATTCACCCATGACAAATCAAAACCCAAAAGACCTTCAGAGGCGGCAGTGCTGTCAACGGTTGCGCCCCCGTCATTCGTAAGATCCACTTCTGCCCCGATTGGAAGAACGGAACCGTCGGTGTCAGCTGCAGTGAATTTGCGCCCCTTCGCTTCTGTCTCGAACCCTTGAGTCAACATAATCGGATCCCAAATATCATCGACAGAGACCGTTAGGTCTGCACTATCTGATCCACCAAATTCATCAGTCACCGTAACCGTCAATTCATAGACGTTGTCACCATCTGCATCGGCGGGAGCCTCAAAATCTGGGCCAGTCGCAAATGCAACTTCACCTGTGCTGGCATCAATTGTGAACAACGCCGCATCCGCGCCTGACAGGCCATAGGTTAACACGGCACCGCCATCGGCGTCCTGCGCAGTAATGCCCGCCGCGACTACTGTGGTGTTTTCATCAAGCGAAATCGCCGCATCATCAATGGTCAATACAGGCGCGTCATTTGCGCCGGTTACAGTCACGGTGACCGTTGCAACATCCGTTCCACCCAAACCGTCGTCGACTGTATAGGTAAACGTATCCGTCACGACTTCGCCTTCGGCCAATGCATCAAACGCGGCACCGGGAAGATAGGTGATCTCTCCATTCACAAATGCAATTTCGGCGCCCAAAGCAGAGGTGGTATCAACCGCTGTGATCGCAACAGTGTCACCATCAAATTCGCTGTCGTTCGCAAGCAAATCCTCGGCGCTTAGTACTGTCTCGATGTTTTCAACCGCCGTAGCAGTATCGTCACCCGCAAGAACCGCATTGTTACGTCCATCAAGATACAGGGTGTAATCATCGGCTTCGAAATATAGAGCCTCAACCTGTTTGATGGTAGAAATCCCAGCAACATTGCCATCTTCGTCAAAGGTCGTGACCAGTGCCGTCGTGTTCTTCTTGCAGCCGAAAACCGAAAGGCTGACATCAAGAATGGAGCCTTGGAAAGTCACCGTATCAAAGCCGCGCCCACCATGAATGAAATCAAAACCAGACGAAGCTGCGATCACATCATCACCACCACGACCAAAGATCAGGTCATTACCATCGGTACCGCCGAGCACATCATCACCCCGGCCACCAAACTCAAAATTCGGCCATTGCGGTGCCTGACGATGCGATGCTTTGTTAAAATTCCAATGTTTCATAATTAACCCCCAGGTTGCTTTGATGTTAAAATGTGATTTTCATCTTTCAGTAACACTCACATGAAAAAAGCCAGACGAGAAATGGTATTTCACGTACAACTATCGCGACCAGCTAACTCACGTAGCGTCAACCTGAAAGATGACTGGAATTTAGCCAAATACGCCAAAGCTTTACGGTGACTTGGAGCGATCAAGACAACGATTTGATCTCTTGACTGCGCTTGTCTACTGAAATGCGCCCACTTAGCAGAGCATTATCTCGGAAGTAAAAAGACCGCCCATTCGGCCTTGGCTAGATTCCATTTCCAAATGTTGAACTTGCATTGACCGATTGACAATCACGACTGATATATGTTGATAAAATAAGTCAGATTTAGCATCTAGCAAGTTAATGACCAAACCGGATTACCGGTAGCAATGGTCATGGGCAAGCCAAAGCAAAACCTAAGCTTGCGGGACCCTAATATGCACTCACCACTCGACAACTCCGTATGCTGCGATGCCTCTAGCAAGAGTACTGGTAACTATTCAGGCGCTACACCCAAAGACCTGCTTGCGCGCATTCAAGACCATGTCGAAGAATATGACCTGCCCTCAAAACGAGCGGCTAATCGGCTCGACGTTGAATATGGTAAGTCGCGGGTCTCCTACGCTGTTGGTGACACAGGTTTCAGCGTTGGCATTACAGCCAAAGATAGCGGGCAAGTGTACCAAACTCGAGAAGCCGTAAACTATCTTCTCGATCACGTCTTTCCGCAAGCCAGCCAAGAAATGACCTGGAGTGGCGAGGAAATCTCGAGCACCAATCCACCAAATTTCCAGATTTGTCACGTGCTATCAGTCAGCCGCGTTTCGGCGAATTTTTTGCGCGTAGTATTGAAATGCGAAGATGTAACAAGGCTATCCTCTGGAGCGATGCATTTCTCGCTACTGATCCCACCAGAGGGCCAGCCGGTGGTCTGGCCGACGCTAAACGATAGGAAACGTACCGTGTGGCCGACCGGTGACGAAAAGCTTCACCGTGCGGTCTATACTTTTGTTGATTTCGACCTCGCTGCAAACAGCTTCAGCTTCGACATTTACGAACATGCCGGTGGTCACACAACGCGATGGGCCCAATCGGCCCTTCCGGGCAAAGTTGTCGGTATCACTGGTCCAGGTGGAGGCGAGTTTCCGGTCAGTGACAAGTTGCTAATGGCTGGTGATGAGACGGCTCTTCCAGCAATCCGGCGCATACTGGCTTGCGCACCCAAGCACACAATTGGCCTTGCCATCATCGAAGTCGGCGACCCAAGTGAAATCATTCCTTTCGCTTGCCCGGAAGGTGTTCAAATCGATTGGGTCGTACGTACGAAGGACAACGGACTTTGGACAAGACTATCCCAAATTAGACACGTTCCCAAAGACACCTTTGTCTGGCTCGCCACAGAACGTGAAATAGTGCGCAAGGCAAAAGACGCTTTCCTAAAAATGGGCATCGATAAAGCTGCTAGCTATTTTTCACGGTATTGGGTCGCGTGATCCAGTTAATAGATCGCGATAACATCATATCCCAAACAGCGGCTGCAAGATCCTTGGCACCAATGACGTGAACCGCAGCGGTGCGTCGGTTGCGGCGAGGCAGATGCATGCTTCGCCCGCGTCTGCGATTGGTGTGTGTTGCAAATCTTGATCTGCCACTTCTAGGTCACCAACACCGAACCGGCCTGTTTCATCGCTGAAACTGCCCTGCAAGACGAGCGTCAGTTCAAGACCGTTGTGACCGTGATCCGGGACTGCTTGTCCCGGTGGGATATATAGCAGTCGCACGCTTCCTTCTGAACCTCCCGCGAGAATGCTTTGCCGGACGCCAAGCCCAAGCGATCGCCAACGCGGCTGTTTGCCTCTTAGGGCCTCCATCACGGGTCCGGGATAAACACCAGCGCGCTCAAAGGTCGGTTTTGGTACTGTCGGTGTATCAAGCAAAGCCATAACATCTGATTTCAACGCGTCAGACACATCTACCGTGTCCACGGTTTCCAATACCGCCCCACCGGCTGCTTGATGCGCCTCAAATCCCGCACGGCATTCAACGCATAGCGAAATATGCGCAGCAACGACAAGCGCATAGGGATGCGGCAGGTTGCCTGCAGCATAGGATGCCAACAGCGCGTCAGGCATATGATGTGCAATCTGGTTCATTTTAACGCATGTCCTTCAACTCGTGACGCAACCGTTCCAGACCAAGCCGGATCCGTGACTTAATTGTACCCAGCGGCAACCCCGTCTGAGAGCTGATCTCCTGATGGGTCAATTCGCCCATGTAAGCTTTTTCGATCACTTCGCGCTGATCCGGAGCAAGCTTACTCAGCGCAGTTTTCAGATGCCCCGCTTCTTGCTCTAGCGCTACGATTTGAGTCGCGTCAGCCTCGGCTTCGGGCTCTTGTGTCAGTTCTTCGGGCATTGGACGCCCTTCTTTTCGGATCATGTCGATCTGACGATTACGTGCGATTTGATAAATCCAAGCCGACACCTGCGCCCGCGCCGGATCAAATTGCCCCGCTTTGCGCCACACCGTAAGCATGACATCTTGAACAATCTCTTCGGCCTGCCCAGCGCTTAGCCCCGAACGCATGACAAAGCCTTTCAAGCGCGGCGCAAAAAAGTCAAACAAGGATACAAAAGCTGATCTATCACGCTCGTCTCGCACGGATAGCATCCATGTCGTGTGGATCGAGATTTTTGGGGACTTTGACGCCACCTGCTTAATATCCTTTTGACGCCCCACAACAGAGCATCGTTCAGCAATTTCGATATCGAGGCTCGCGTTCAACATAAACCTATTACGGACGCAGATGAAAGTTGGATCAAAAATGATCCAATTATTCTTTCGAGGCGTAATACTTACGAAGATGCCACAGGAGCTAGAATGTCACTCGATATACTTCCCCACCGCGAACAACGCATTGCGATTATTGGCGGGGGCATATCTGGCCTTGCAGCGGCTTACCTGCTAGCGCCCAACCACTCTGTCACATTGTTCGAGGCGGCGCCAAAGCTGGGTGGTCACGCGCGCACTGTTGTTGCGGGCCGAAACGGTGATCAGCCTGTCGATACTGGCTTTATCGTGTTCAATTATGCGAATTACCCACACTTGACGCGCATGTTTCAGGACCTCGACGTGCCTGTCGCCAAAAGTGACATGACATTTGGCGCTTCGATCAACGACGGCCAAATAGAATACGGGCTTCGGGGGCTGCGCTCACTTGTTGCGCAACCACGCAACCTCATGCGGCCCGGTTTTCACCGTATGCTGCGCGATATCCTGCGCTTTAATAAAACAGCTGAAGCATTGACCGAACATTCAAGCGTCACGATTGGCGAATTGATGCGTTACCTGCAACTAGGGGAGTGGTTTCAACGGTATTACCTCATGCCGTTGTGCGGTGCGATCTGGTCCACGCCTCCTTCCGAAATTCGGTCATTTCCTGCCCGCGCCTTGGTCCAGTTTTTCAGGAACCATGCATTGCTAAGCACATCGGGTCAGCACCAATGGTGGACCGTGGATGGTGGTAGCGTCGAATATGTACGCAAGCTTGAACACCACCTTCGGGGCCGCGGCGTAGCGATCCGCACTAAGACCGCAGTGCAGCGTGTAACCCGCACTAGTCATTCCGTCAGCATTCACACTGCAGACGAACCGAAAATGGCTTTTGATCAGGTCATCTTTGCCTGCCACTCGGATCAGGCCCTGCGCATCATTGAACGGCCCTCGTCCCATGAAAGAGCTGCCCTATCCGCCATACGGTTTCAGGACAACCAGATGATCCTGCATCGTGACAAAAGCCAAATGCCAAAGCGCAAAGCCGTCTGGTCAAGCTGGGTCTACAAAGCCGATACAACAAAACCAGAACCCACAATTGGCGTAACCTATTGGATGAATAGGCTACAAAATATTCCCGAAAGCGATCCGCTTTTTGTATCATTGAATCCGTCAACACCTGTACCAGAACATATGATCTACGATCAAAAGACGTTCCGGCATCCGGTGTTTGACGCGCCCGCGCTTGCCGCGCAGGATCGGCTGACCCAAATCCAAGGTCAGAACAATACTTGGTTTGCGGGTGCTTACACCCGACACGGGTTCCACGAAGATGGCTTTGCCAGCGCGGCACGTATCGCACGTCTGATGGATCGACAAACTGTATGAAACACGTAGCTGAACAGATAGCAGGCGTAACAACACACACCAGACGTGGCGCGATCCGCCATGCGTTTCGCTATCGGGTAGATTTTGTGATTATCGACCCAGAGGCGACGGGCACAGGCCCGCAGCTATTTTCGCGTAACCGCATGAATCTGGCATCTGTTTTTGATCGGGATCATGGGGGGGCCTTACACAAGGGCCACGGCCCGCGCTGGGCACGGGATGTTCTTGCCGATCATGGGCTGACCGCTGCGAAAACCCAGCTTTTGCTGCTGACCCAGCCGCGGTTTTGGGGACAGGTTTTCAACCCGGTTAGCTTTTGGCTGGCTTTTCAACATAACGCTTTGGTCGCTGTCATTGCTGAGGTATCGACACCCTTTGGTGACCGTCATTCATATCTATGCCACCTGCCTGATTTTGCCCCGATCACTGCAGAAGCAAGGCTAGAAAAGCCAAAGTCACTGCATGTTTCGCCATTCCAGCAGATCGAAGGCGGTTACGAATTCGGCTTTGACATCCGCCCCGACCAAATCGCCATTCGCATCATTCATAAAAACGGTGACGAAGGCGTCGCCGCGACCCTTTCTGGGTCACGCGCTCCTATGACGAATACCGGGCTGCTTTATGCGTCGCTACGCCGCCCATTAGGCGGGCTTCGTACAACGATACTTATTTATTGGCAGGCCCTGCGCCTACGGCTGAAAGGCGCGAAATATCGGACGCGCCCTGCCCCACCAAAAACCGAGGTTACATAATGCTATTTCTAACAAAACGCGTAAAATACGACTTTCTGGAAACCTGCGCGCAGATAACGACGGGTAGCTTGCGGCTCCGCACGCCAGAGGGCGAGATTTTCGATTTTGGGCATGGAAACCCTTCGGCTGAAATGCAAATCTTTGACTGGTCAGTCGTTACGGCGATTGCCGCACGCGGTGACATCGGGCTTGGCGAAACTTATGTGGCTGGTCTGTGGGAAACACCGTCTATCGCGGATTTGGCTGAAGTCGCGCTTAAGAACCTCGATCAGTTCAGCGGCTACGCCTATGCCGGGTTCTGGAATACGCTGAAATTCCGGGTTGTGAACCGGTTGATGCGAGCAAATTCGCTAAGCGGCGCTTCGCGCAACATCCGTGCACATTACGATGTCGGGAACGAGTTCTACCAGCTTTGGCTAGACGAAGGCATGACCTATTCCTCTGCCATGTTTGCCGACAATGACCAAGACCTTGGTCGCGCGCAAAACCGCAAGTACGATCGGATTCTAGACAGATTAAACAACGCCGAACGTGTGCTGGAAATCGGTTGCGGTTGGGGCGGGTTCGCTGAACGCGCGACTGACACAGGGCGACATGTAACGGGGCTCACTATTTCGCCCAGCCAGAAAGGTTACGCAGATGCACGCCTTGATGGCCGCGCTGACATCAAGTTGCAGGACTACCGCCAAAGTACGGGAAAATACGATAACATCGTGTCGATCGAAATGATCGAAGCCGTAGGCGAAGCCTATTGGCCGACCTATTTCGCAACGATCAAGGCGCGGCTTGCCGAACAAGGCAGCGCTATGATCCAAGCGATCACAGTTCCCGACAGCTATTTCGACACCTACAGACGCAGTTCGGATTACATCCGCCAATATACATTCCCGGGCGGCATGCTGCTTTCAAATGCTGTGATCGCAGATCAAGCGTCGCGTGCGGGCCTAATCGTGCGCGACAGTCACGCGTTTGGGACCGACTACGCGACAACCTGTAACGCTTGGTACCAGCGTCTTGACCAGATGTCGGACCGCATCAAGCGGCTTGGCTACGATGAAAGCTTTCTGCGGAACTGGCGTTTCTACCTAAGCATCTGCGCTGCCTCGTTTAAGACCGGACAGACTGATGTCGTGCAGGTGGAACTCACCCATGCCTGAGGTCATTTGGATCATCGGCGCGACCGAAGGCATCGGCGAGGCTCTGGCCCGGGCATGGGCGTCACAAGGGGCACGGTTGATCCTTTCTGCACGATCATCGGAAAAACTGGATCGGCTCATCGCAGAGCTGGGAAGCCAGCACATCGCGATCCCATTAGATGTCGGCAAAAGATCAACCATCGCCGCAGCGGCGGACCAGATCAGCCGCATCGGACCATTGGACCGCATCATCCATCTGGCGGCCCTGTATGATCCCGGGAAGGTCGCGGAAATAGATCCGGATAAAGCCGCAGAGATCGTCAACGTGAACCTCACCGGCAGCTTCCACATCGCGCAGATTGCACCGCCCTTGCTGAAAAAAGGTGGTCAACTGGCTCTGTGTGGGTCGGTGGCGGGTTATATCGGATTACCCCAAGGGCAGATTTATTCGGCCAGCAAAGCAGGTGTCATCAACCTTGCGCAGACACTGCGTAGCGAATTGGCGGGTACTATTGACGTCCGGCTCATCAGCCCCGGATTTGTCGAGACCCGGCTAACCCAACGAAATGACTTTACCATGCCCGCGATAATCACTCCGCAAAAGGCGGCGGACGCGATCATCAAGGGTCTTAAATCTCGGCTGTTCGAGGTGCATTTCCCACGCCGTTTTACCTACATCCTCAAAGTGATCAGCGTCCTGCCCTATTGGGCGTCACTCCCTCTTTTGCGTCGCCTTACCCGCTAATTGCGGTCAGTGTGCGCACTGACTTTCAGAAAGATGAAACTCATGCAGATACTTGTTCTTTACCTTTCAACAGCAGGCATCTTTTTCGCAGCTGATGCTGTGGGATTACGGCTGCTGATAAAGCCAGTCTTCGAACAGCACGTTGAACACCTCTTCGCCGATCCATTCCGCATCATACCTGCCGCGCTATTCTACCTTGGCTATGTGGCAGGCGTTCTATGGTTTGTATCCTTGCCCGCGCTGCGTACTGGCGACCCAATGGCCGCGCTGGTCAACGGAGTCTTGCTAGGGCTACTGGCCTATGGAACCTATGAGTTCACCAACTACGCCACGCTACGCGACTGGTCAGTACAACAGGTCGCTATCGACACGATATGGGGCGGCGTCTTGACTGGCATGTCTGCGTGGGCCGGCGTCACGATAGCGCGCGCATTTAGCTAGGCCCCAAAAAGAAAAAAGCCGCGCAGTCATTACGACCGCGCGGCTTTTGTATGATTTATCCGCGTTCGCTTAGCCGATGATCGCGTTTAGCGTTGCGGACGGGCGCATAACAGCTGCGGTTTTCGTGGCATCGGTGTGGAAGTAACCACCTAGATCGGCTGCTGATCCCTGTGCCGCGGCCAGCTCTGCAGTGATCTTTGCTTCGTTCGATACCAGCGCGTCAGCGATTGGCGCGAAATACGCGGCTAGCTCTGCATCGCTTGTCTGCGCGGCAAGTGCTTCTGCCCAGTAGCGCGCGAACCAGTAGTGGCTGTCGCGGTTGTCAGGCTCACCGACTTTGCGTGAAGGCGAATTGCCGTTGTCCAAGATACCTTGCGTCGCCGCATCAACGGCCTGCCCCAGAACGCGTGCCTTTTCGTTGCCTTTGACATCGGCAAGGAATGTCAGGCTTTCGCCAAGCGCGCAGAACTCGCCAAGGCTGTCCCAACGCAGGTGGTTTTCTTCGACCAACTGCTGAACGTGCTTTGGTGCGGAACCGCCAGCACCCGTTTCAAACAGACCGCCGCCATTCATCAGTTTCACGATAGAAAGCATCTTTGCCGATGTCGCCAGTTCAAGGATCGGGAACAAATCGGTTAGATAGTCGCGCAGCACGTTACCGGTGATCGCGATCGTGTCTTCACCTTTTGTGATCGTCTCAAGCGATGCGCGTGTTGCTTCGCGTGGTGCCATGATCTCAAACTTGTCGGCGACGCCTTTGGCTTCGAGAATTGGTTTCACATAGGCGATCAGCTCTGCATCGTGGGCGCGGCTTGCGTCTAGCCAGAAAATCGCGCGTGTGCCTTCGGCCTTTTGGCGATCAATCGCAAGGTTCACCCAGTCTTCGATTGGTGCTTTGCGTGAAGACGCCGAACGCCAGATGTCGCCTGCCTGCACGTCGTGGCTGTGCAAAACAGTGCCATCATCAAGGATCATCTTGACGGTGCCTGCCGCAGGGATTTCGAATGTCGTTGGGTGCGAACCGTATTCTTCGGCTTTTTGCGCCATCAAACCGATGTTCTGAACAGTGCCAGCAGTTGCTGGGTTCAGCTTGCCGTTTTCTTTGAAGAAATTGATCGTTTCGTCATAGACCGGTGCATAAGAATTGTCTGGGATTACGCAGTTTGCGTCAGCTTCTTTGCCGTCTGGACCCCAGCCTTTACCGCCAGCGCGGATCAGTGCAGGCATTGACGCGTCAATGATCACGTCGGATGGCACGTGCAGGTTGGTGATGCCTTTGTCGCTGTCGACCATGTACATCGGCGGACGCTGCGCAGTGATTTCTTCAATCGCGGCAACGATCTCAGGCTCGCCTTTTACCTTCTCAAGAAGCGTACCCAGACCAGCGTTGCCAGTCACGCCCAGCGCGTCCAACTTGTCGCCGAACTTTTCGAACACAGGTGCCAACCACGCCTTAACCGCGTGACCAAAGATGATCGGGTCAGAGACCTTCATCATTGTTGCCTTCATATGCAGAGAGAACAATGTCCCCTCGGCTTTGGTCTTTTCGATCTCGTCGGCAAGGAACGCATCAAGTGCTGCGGCGCTCATGAATGTCGCGTCAACGACGGTACCGGCTGGGTAAGTGACGCCGTCCTTTAGGACAGTTTCACCATCAGCTGTTTCCAGAACGATCTTTGCAGTCGCTTCTTTCGCAAGTGTCGCAGACACTTCGTTTGAGAAAAAGTCGCCGCCTGACATAGAGGCCACACGTGTTTTGCTGTCGGCAGTCCACTCACCCATGCGGTGTGGGTTCTTTTGCGCGAAGCTTTTCACAGCTTTGGCCGCACGACGGTCAGAGTTACCTTCGCGTAACACAGGGTTCACAGCGGAACCTTTCAGGCCATCATATTTAGCACGAACAGCTTTTTCTTCGTCCGTGCTTGGGGCTTCTGGGTAGTCTGGCAATGCGTAACCCTGCGATTGCAGTTCTTTTACGGCAGCAACCAACTGCGGGACAGAGGCCGAGATATTTGGCAGTTTAATCACGTTTGCGTCTGGTGTTTTAACCAGTTGGCCCAACTCGGCCAGATCATCGGTCTGACGCTGGGCTTCTGTCAGGTAATCTGGGAAAGCGGAAAGAATACGACCTGCAAGGCTGATGTCTTTGGTTCCGACCGACACGCCAGCAGCGGCAGCGAATTTTTGAATAATCGGAAGGAAAGACGCAGACGCCAGCTCGGGTGCTTCGTCAACTTTGGTATAGATGATATCTGACATAGGAAACCTCTTGAAATTGAGTTGCCCGTTCCATACCGGATGCGTCCAGAGACGTCTACAGTATACCGCTGCATACGGTTCTTAATGCGACAATAGGCGCGTCGTCGCTTTGAAAATCACTGATGCCGTAGCGCGTCGATTGGATTTAGACGTGCAGCACGGCGTGCAGGGAAGAAGCCAAATATCACCCCCACTGCTGCCGAAAACAAGAACGCAAGCACCACGATAGCCGGGTCTGGGCTGAACGGAATGCTCATAAGGTTTGAAGCAACCGCCGCCAGTGCAAGCCCGAATAAGATCCCAACGACCCCACCGATCATCGACAACACAATCGCCTCTACCAGGAACTGCAAAAGCACCTGATTGGCCGTTGCGCCAACGGCAAGGCGAATTCCGATCTCCCGCGTACGTTCCGTCACGGACACAAGCATGATGTTCATAATCCCGATGCCACCGACAAGAAGACTGACAGCGGCAACCGACGACAACAGACCGGTCAGCACATTCGTAACGCCTGTCAGCATAGAGGCGAGCTGTTTCATGTCCCGCACCTGAAAATCATCTTCTTCACCATCGCCGATCCGGCGGCGTTCACGCATCAGGACCTCTATATCCACCAAAGTCCGATCGGTTGAGACACCATCAGCAGCGGCAACATAGATCATCGAAACATCCGAAGACCCAACAACGCGCCGCTGGAATGCCTTAACGGGCATTAATACCACGTCATCCTGATCCGTGCCAAAACTGGATGCGCCTTTCGCCTCTAGCAGGCCAACGATATCGCACGACACATTCTTGAGCCGTATCGTTTCACCAATCGGGTCCGTATTTCCAAACAGGTTTTGCCGCACAGTTTCACCGACGATGCACACGGCCCGGCCTGCGCTTTCTTCGGTCGCTAAGAAACTGCGTCCCAGAACGATAGGCCAGTCCACGACCTCAAGATATTGCCCGTCTGTACCTACTACGGAAGTACGAGTGTCTTGCTGACCATAAACCGCGTTCAGGCTCGTCTGGTTGAACGGGGCAGCGGTCCGGACGCTTGTTAACTGGTCAATAATGGCATCGACGTCGCGCAATTCAAACGCAGCAGCGACCGAAGTATTCCCCGGGCCCATCTGCCCGCCGCCGGGTATGACGATCAATACGTTCGTGCCCAGCTTTTCAACATCCGCTGTCACCTGATCAGAACTGCCCTGCCCGACCGTCATCATTGCAATCACCGCAGCAACACCGATGACAATGCCCAGCACCGTCAGGATCGACCGCATCGCATTACGAAAGATCGCATGAATTGCCAGTTTGATCGTTTCCTTAATCATGCCTGCTGCCTTTCTGGGGTCAGCACGCTATGCGGTGTCCCGCTGCGATCAACCTTACCGTCGACCATCCAAATGACGCGGTGTGCAAAAGCGGCCATTTCGTCTTCGTGCGTAACCATGATGATGGTAATGCCGTCCGTCTCGTTCAATGCGCGTAGCAGTTCCATGATTTCGAGCGACCGTTTGGTATCAAGGTTGCCTGTGGGTTCGTCCGCTAGAATGACTTCTGGACTGCCAACAAGCGCACGCGCGATTGCAACCCTTTGTTGTTGCCCCCCAGACAGTTCGGATGGGTCGTGGTGCTCGCGGCCCTTCAGCCCAACCTTTTCAAGCGCATCCAATGCCTGCGCGCGCCGTTCGGCAGCGGGCAGCCCCTTGTAGATCAATGGTAGTTCAACATTATCCAACGCCGACGTACGCGGCAGCAGATTGAACCCCTGAAACACGAACCCAAGATAGTTACGCCGCAAAAGCGCACGCTGATCTTGGTCTAATTTGCCAACATGAACACCGTTAAACAAATAGTCCCCACTTGTTGGGCTATCGAGGCAGCCAATCATATTCATCGCTGTCGATTTCCCCGAACCGGACGGGCCCATCAGCGCAACAAATTCGCCGGCATTCACTGTTAGATCGACTCCATCCATGGCACGCACTTCCGCTTCGCCCATGCCATAGATTTTCGTAACCTTTCGAAGCTCGATCACTGGGGTAACAACGGCCATCTACCCACCCTCGATCATATCAGTGATAACCTGATCGCCTTCGGCGATTTCTCCGCTGATGATAATTGTGTATAGACCGTCACTATCACCCTTTTGGATTTCCACTTCGACAGGAACACCATCGCGTCGAACCCACAGCGTGTTGTCAGACACCGCACGCCGCGAGTCCCCACCCGATGGCATAAGAAGGCCAAGCAAGCCGCCACCGCTATTATCCTCATCAGATGCCTCAACCTCGATCACTTGCGGCGGGGCAAAACGCAGCGCGGCGTTCGGCACCAACAAGACATCGTCGTACTGCGCAACGGTGATATCTGCAGTAGCTGTCATGCCGGGACGCAATAGCAGATCATCATTCACGACAGACAGAATTGCCTTGTACGTCACCAGCCCATCTGTGCTGTCAGAAGCATAGCGCACCATCGCAATTTCGGCTGGGAAGAGTTGCTCATCATAGGCATCCACGGTGAAAGTAGCAGCGTCGCCGATAGCGATGCGGCCGATGTCAGATTCCGCGACATCCACTTGCAGTTCCATCTGCGCCAAATCTTCGGCGATTGTGAACAGTTCCGGCGCAGAAAGGCTGGCCGCCACGATCTGCCCTGCGTCCACTGAACGATCCAGCACAATGCCGCTGATTGGGGATATGATAGTCGCCTTACTTAGAACCGCCTCTTGGGCGTTTAGCTGCGCCTGCGCGAGGTCAACGTTGGCTTGTGCGCTCGCTACATTGGCGCGTGCGCGGGCAAGCGCTGCTTGTGATGCAGTAAGGTTTGTATGTGACGTGACACCGCGTTCGTCTAGCTGGCGAACGATTTCGAAATCCGCCTCTGCTTCTAGCAGGCTCGCCCTCGCGCTTGCCAGCTGGGCCTCGGCGGCGGCATGGCTTGCGATTTGAACGGCAAGCTGGGCGTCGAGTTGAACAGTGTCCAGCAAGGCCAAAACCTGCCCGGCGGCCACGGTATCGTTAAAATCAACCAGCACCTCTGCCATTGTACCGGACAGTTCAGACGAAATTTCAACTAGGTTTGTTGGCTCAATCGTACCTGTCGCCGTCACAGTCACAGTCAGATCGCCGCGACCAACCTGTGAAGTAATGTATTGCACCTGAGCACGTTCTTCGGCCTCTTGCATCCACCACACGGCAAGACCAGCAATCACCAAAACGGCGACGATCCATCCCAAAATCTTTGGAAGATGCCGTTTGGCGTGACCCACACCAAGGGTCGCTTCGATCTCGCTTTTGGTATCGGGCATGTTGCGTTCTCCGTACGAACCTGAATGGTCGTAGGGTGCCCGAGTAGCCGCTACTGATTAATGATTCAGATCAATAGAAATGTCCAAGAACTGCACGATCTTCGTGCAACTTGAATAGTTTATGCGCTATTGACCGCAAAGTGAGGCAGCGACGGGGAAATCGCCGCCGCCTCTTATTGGCTTAGAAGAATCCCAACTTGTTTGGATTGTAGCTGACCAACATGTTTTTGGTCTGCTGATAGTGATCCAACATCATTTTGTGGTTCTCACGGCCAACACCGGACTGCTTGTAGCCGCCAAATGCAGCATGGGCAGGATAAGCGTGATAGTTATTCACCCACACACGGCCTGCCTCGATCCCGCGGCCAAAGCGATAGCAGGTGTTCATGTCACGTGACCAAACGCCGGCGCCAAGACCGTACATCGTGTCATTTGCCAGCTCTAGGGCTTCGGCTTCGTCCTTAAAGGTTGTCACCGACACAACCGGGCCAAAGATTTCCTCTTGGAAGACCCGCATCTTGTTGTGGCCTTTCAGGATCGTTGGCTGGATGTAGAACCCGTTCTCAAGGTCGCCACCCATCTGTGCTGCTGCACCACCGGCCAGAACCTGTGCGCCTTCTTCCACACCGATCTGAAGATAGGACAGGATCTTATCCTGCTGTTCACGGCTTGCTTGTGCGCCAACCATCGTGTCAGGCAGACGTGGGTCACCCTGTTTGATGGCTTTTACCCGTGCAATCGCGCGTGCGATGAACTCTTCATATATATCTTCTTGGATCAGTGCGCGGCTTGGGCAGGTACAGACCTCGCCTTGGTTAAAGGCAAACAGCACAAAACCTTCGACAGCTTTGTCTAGGAACGCGTCATCCTTTGCCATCACATCCGAAAAGAAGATGTTGGGTGACTTGCCGCCCAGTTCCAGCGTAACTGGGATCAGGTTTTCGGTCGCAGCTTGCATGATCTTGCGGCCAGTCGCAGTAGACCCCGTAAATGCGATTTTCGCGATCCGCGAAGACGTTGCTAGCGCAGCACCTACTTCTGCGCCGTAGCCATTCACGATGTTCAGCACACCATCAGGCAACAGGTCTGAGATCAGTTCAGCGAACACCATGATCGCAGCTGGTGTCTGTTCTGCAGGTTTCAGAACAATGCAGTTCCCAGCAGCAAGCGCCGGTGCCAGTTTCCAAGCCGCCATCAAAACCGAGAAGTTCCAAGGGATAATCTGCCCAACCACGCCAAGTGGTTCGTGATAGTGGTAGGCAACGGTATCCGCGTCGATTTCTGACATCGACCCTTCTTGGCCACGTAGAACACCGGCGAAGTAACGGAAGTGGTCAGCCGAAAGCGGAATATCCGCAGCCATCGTTTCACGAATTGGCTTACCATTGTCCCAGGTTTCCGCAGTCGCGATCAGTTCAAGATTTGCCTCGATCACGTCTGCGATTTTCAGCAGGATGTTGGAACGCTCTGTGGCCGATGTTTTGCCCCAAGCTTCCTTTGCTGCGTGGGCTGCATCCAGTGCCAGTTCAACATCCGCCGCGTCAGAACGGGCGACCTCGCAAACCACGCTGCCGGTGATTGGGGTGATGTTATCAAAATAGCGCCCGCCTACGGGCGCCACGAATTTCCCGCCGATATAGTTGTCATAACGGTTTTTGAACGGAGAGCTAAATTGCTGCTCCGTTTGTGACATCTCATTCATGAATTTTCTCCTCCTGACCGAGTCCTCCACCCGGTTGAAGAAGGCTAACGACCGTTCGATTAAGAGGTAAATGGACGTAAAAAGATGCACCATCCGATCTGTCTCAAAACTGAGACAAGGACGCCCGGAAACTTAACTTTCGGCCCTGTATTAGGCGCGCACCACTCTGCGCGCGGTCAACGGCACAAGGGCCATTAGAATTGCCAAGACAGCAAACGCCAACGGCAGGCTGGTCGCGTCAGCGACAAAGCCAACCAAAGCAGGCCCCATCAGCACGCCAGCGTAACCCGTCGTGGTCACAGATGCGACGGCAAGGCTAGGCGGCATGATCTTTTGTCTGCCCGCCGCGCTAAACACGATAGGCACCAAATTTGCGGCACCAAGGCCGATTAATACGAACCCAGATAAGGCAACCAACGCCCAAGGCGAAACAAGCA
This sequence comes from Yoonia maritima, assembly GCF_043641945.1. Lineage (GTDB taxonomy): Bacteria > Pseudomonadota > Alphaproteobacteria > Rhodobacterales > Rhodobacteraceae > Yoonia > Yoonia maritima_B. The sequence goes on from NZ_JBHZRX010000003.1 coordinate 110,845, forward strand.
CAATTCCGATGCCTAGGATCGCTGCAATGCCTCCCATGATCAGAACACGGAATTCGCCCAATGCCATAACAATCCGGTCGCCAGTTAAACGCGCGGCCACCATCGCAACCGAGAACAAAATATACCCGATGCCAGCATTTTGTGCCGGGGCTATTTCACGGTCGATAATCAACAGCGCGCCCCAATCCAGGATCGCCCCTTCGACCAAGAACGTGACACCAGCTAGAACGGCGAGCAGCAGAACAATACCGCGCGGGACCGAGTATGGTTCAGGCTCTCCGCCGCTCACAGCCAACAAACGCGAGCCTGAAAGCAGGATCGCGACGAGCGCAACAAACGCACCGATAAGTGCTGCGACCACGGTTGTAACACCCAATGACAAAAGCACTGTCATAAGGCCTGCGCCAAAGAATCCACCGATGCTAAACTGCGCGTGAAAATTCGACATCAGTGCACGGCCTTCTTTGCCTTCGACCTCTGCACCGTGGATGTTCATCGCAACATCAATCGTGCCTAGAGACGCACCAAAAAAGAACAAGGCCGCCCCAAGAGACATCGGCGTTCCCGCAAATGCCAACAACGGCAGAAACGCGACCAAACCGAAGCCACCAAGTCGCACCATAGGCCGGGCGCCGCGCCTTGCGGCGATGACCCCAGTCACCGGCATCGCGATAATTGAACCAAGCCCAAGGCAAAGCAAAACCAGCCCAAATTGCCCTTCATCTGCGCCGATGTTCGCCTTGATGAACGGAAATAGCGGGGCACAACATGCCATCGAAAAACCAGCCGCGAAAAACGCAAGCCGCGTAGCAAGACGCGCAGGTGCGGTCGTTGAAAAATCGGTCAATGGATTTCCTTGCATCGTTGGATTTGAAAATGTGGGATTTATGCCGTGATAATTGTGGTTCCGGCGTTTGCCAGCTGCGTTGTTGCGCCTTGATCAGCATCCGTGATCAGCACATCGATTTCACGAATTGGCAGGGTATGATGCCGTGCTCTTCGTCCAATCTTTTCTGAACTAGTGACAACAAATGTACGGACGGCCGCGTCATGCATCCCCTGTTTCATCTGGGCCTCATCGTAATCATCCGCGCTAAGACCGAATTCCGCATCGACACCGCAGGCACCTAAAACGGCGATGTCAGCGGCGATCTTAGCGACCTTACCCAGCGCCACATCACCCACGGCGATCCCGCCCTGCGCGCTTAACTTGCCGCCCAGCAAAAAGACTTCGATGTTGTGCTCTTGGCAAGCAATGGCGATCCAAGGCGAAGGTGTAATCACCAACCGCCCCGGCAAAGCAGGAAGCATCGGGATAAGCGAGAGCGTTGTCGATCCGCCATCCAGCAGCAGCGTCTGCGCATCACCAATTTGGTCAATTGCTGCACGGATCAGGTCGGTCTTTACCGCGCCGCCTAACAACCGCGAATGAAGTGGACCTGCAGGGCGCGCGACAGGCACAGCGCCGCCACGTACTCGGTGCGCTTTTCCGTTTGCCTCTAACGCGAGGATATCGCGCCGGATCGTATCCAGCGACACATCAAATTCCGCAGCAACATCGGTGGCAACGACCTGCATACCATCAGCTAGTCGCTGAGCGAGTATGCGTTGCCGCGTATCTGGAATATTCAAATTCATGCAATTTCCTGCAATATGTTGCAGAATCATGCATACGTAGATTTTTTCACATCGTCAACGCGACTTAATCACCAAGCCCAAGGCGTTTCATTCGCCGGTAAAGCGTTGCACGTCCCACCCCCAAGGCACGTGCTGCTTCGGACACGTTACCGCCCGCTCGCGCCAGTGCACGCACCACAGCCGCCCGTTCCGCTTTGACAAAACCAGTGGGGCCGTCTTCGCGACCAAAGATGTCAGAGGCCGGACGCGGCTTAAGTGCGCCTAGCAATTCCAGATCAAACATCTTGCGGGCATTGCGTGTGGCGCCAATAACAATGTCGTCGGCGTCAATTGCTAGCAAAGTAGCCATATCGGAATCGCCGCTATCGGCCACAACAATCCGGGCCTTTGGAAATGATGCTCGGAAAAAGTCTGATTCAATCGACTTGGCCGTTTGGCCGACCATTGCCCCGATCAACTGATTATAGCTTTCGGTTTGATCCGCGCGGGCCGATGACACATCCAACGCGGCAAGCAACCGACCATCGATTCCAAAAATCGGGGCGTCCATACAGCTCATTCCGATGTTGCGCGCGAGGAAGTGTTCATTCCGATGGATGGTCACTTGGCGCTGTTCGGTCAGGCATGTGCCGATGCCGTTAGTACCTTCGGCGGCTTCGCTCCAATCTGCGCCCAGACATAGCCCCCATTTCGTAAACGCCGTACTGTCGGCGTCAGTGCAGCGCTGGTCCAAAACGATGCCGACCTCATCTGTCAGCAAAACACCACAGCCAGAATTGCCCACAAGACCAAATAGATGGTCAAGTTTCGGTGCCGCCACCATCATAAACCGGTCGTGTTTGTTTCGTCGATCTTGCAGTTCGCTATCGTCGATCCGATTGACCATGATATCGTCTGCAGGATCTAACCCGTGGCGTTCAACCGACCTGCGCCATGACGCAGCAAGCGATGACCGCGCAGCAGCAGATCGTGAATGCACAGCACCCATAATGCGGTCGATATGCAGCTTCTTTTCTGAAATGACCATTCCCCCCTCCCGTGGCTAGTGGCCGTTCTCCCGTACTGCACAATAGCGCGAGACCGCGTAAATGTCTTGGTTCGCGTGACCCAAGGTCAGTTGACGCGATCAGGCGCTTTGTGAACTTCGAATATCCTGAACCGCAAAATCGATGAGCGCACGGATTTTGCGCGGCAATGCACGGCCTTCAAGGTACACGGCGCTGACAGGAATATCCTCACAAGTGAAGTCAGAAAAAAGCGGGACCAAAGTACCGGCTTTCAGCGCATCAGCCACAGCGAAATCGGGGGAGTAGACGATGCCTTGCCCAGCGACGGCCAAATCGCAGGCCGCCCTTGCCGAATTCACTTGGAACCGCCCCGCAACCATCACAGCGCATTCTGTCCCTTCCTGGTATAGAGCCCAACGCCGGGGATTGCGCCGGTTGGTGTCGACGATACATGCGTGATCTGCCAACTCCTCAATGGTCGAAGGACTACCGTATTTAGCTAGATAGGCGGGGCTTGCCGCGACCACGCTATGCATCGTGCCGAGCTTGCGCGATTTAATCGAAAGCATGTCCGTCACGCCCAAACGAAACGCAGCGTCGATACCTTCGGTCGCTAAATCAACATAGTCATCGCTAAGCCGCATATCGAAAGTCAGGTTGGGGTGCTGCATTGCAAACCGCCCTAGCATCGGGGCGATGTATGCCTCTCCAAATGTGACGGGGGCTGAAATTCGGACGACACCGGAAAAGCCGCGCGATCCTTCGGATATTTCGCCTAACAGGGCATCAAGATCATCGAGCAACGCGGGCGCCCGCGCCAAAAGATCCTCGCCAGCTGGGGTCATACCAACGCGCCGCGTCGTCCGTTGGAATAGCCGCACGCCCAACTGCGATTCTAGCTCTGCCACGTATTTAGAGGTGAGGCGGTTCGAAACCCCAAGCTGATCGGCCGCTGCTGTGAATGATCCGGTTTGTGCGGTCGCAACAAATGCCCGCAGCTGATCAAGCATATCCATAACAAAATCCGATTAAGAACATTTTGTGGTAATTCAATCCATAGCTTCGCCATTTTATGGATTAGCTTCAAGATTTAAGTTCATCGCAAGCCACGAAAGGACGCCGAAAATGAGCACCGCACAATCCCTGCGCAATTTGCGCGAAAGCCTAGCACCAAGCGAACGCATGCCACTGGTCTTTCTGGGCCACGGCAGCCCGATGAACGCGATTGAGGACACCACATACAGCCGCGCATGGTCTGATTTAGGCAAAAGCCTACCGCGTCCAAAAGCGATTCTAGTCGTATCGGCACATTGGATGACGCAAGGAACCACGCTGGTTGACGTGTCCGCCCTGCCCCGCACGATCCATGATTTCAGAGGGTTCCCAGAAGAACTGTTTGCACAGCAATACCCAGCCCAAGGTGCACCAAATTTGGCACGCGAGGTTGTTTCAATTCTCGCCAGCCATCACGCCGAAGAGGATGATACATGGGGGTTAGATCATGGCGCTTGGACCGTGCTCAAATTCCTTTACCCGAACGCGGACGTCCCTGTTTTTCAAATCTCAATCGATATGACACGTGACTTGGGCTATCAGCTTGAGATCGGCAAAACCCTTTCCGAACTTCGCGACCGGGGCGTATTGATCTTGGGGTCTGGGAACGTGGTGCACAACTTGCGTGCCATGCAATATGGCGGGCGGCCGCAAGATTTCGCGCTCGAGTTCGATAGTCTTGTCGCTAATAAATTGCAGGATCGCGATTTTGGCGCGCTGACTGATCGTAAATCGCTTGGATCATTGCTGCAGATGGCGCACCCGTCTGTCGATCACTATCTACCTGCTCTGACAATCGCAGGCGCGTCGACTGATCAGGATAAATTGACGTTTATGACCGACGCAATTGACCTTGGGTCTGTATCAATGCGGTCGTTTGTATTTCATCACGCCTAGGAATTTGGCCCGCGATCTGATCGCGGGCCAAATTTATTTAGATATCGAAAAAGATCGTCTCGCCTTCGCCCTGTAGGCGGATGTCGAACCGGTAAGCACCGTCAGCCTCTTTCTTGGCCAGCAGTGTCGGCACGCGGTTTTGGTGTTCGATCCGGGTTAGGATCGGGTCGACCGCGTTCGCCTCTGCCTCGTCTTCGAAATACATGCGTGTGTGCAAGCCAATGTTGATCCCGCGTGCAACAACCCAAAAGGTCACATGCGGGGCCTGCATCCGGCCATCAGGAAATGGCACTGCACCAGGCTTCACAGTATCAAAGGTAAATTCACCCGTATTCATATCACCCGGCGACCGGCCCCACCCCGTAAAGTTTGGGTCAGCCTGTCCGCGTGTTTCATTGGCAGAATTGAACAGGCCCTCACCGTCTGGCTGCCAGATTTCGATCATAGCGTCGCGCAGTGGCGTTCCAGTGCCGTCAAACACTGTCCCTTTAATCGTGATTTCCTGTCCCTTGACCGGGCCGGTCTTCATGGATGCGCCCAGGTCTTCGCCGTAAATATCGATCCCGGTGAAGTTCGGTGTGCAACCGATATGGACATATGGGCCAGCTGTTTGGCTCGGGCTTTCTTTGAGATATTCGAGCTTCTGAGTCATAATCACATTCCCTCAACACGGTTTTCAAAGAACGTCTGACGGCGTCCGCGTAGGACGATGTCAAACTTATAGGCACGTGAATCCATTGGCACAGTGCGGTGCATATCCAAAGGCGCGATCAGCGATTCAACGGCGGCTTTGTCATCAATTGTACCAACGATTGGGCACAGCCAGATATGAGGGTCACCTTCGAAATACATCTGCGTAATCAGACGCTGAGCAAAGCCATGACCAAAGACGCTAAAGTGGATGTGCGCCGGGCGCCAATCATTCATGCCATTGGGCCAAGGGTACGGACCGGGCTGAATGGTGCGGAATTCATATGATCCGTCTTCGCCTGTGATCGTACGGCCGCAACCACCAAAGTTGGGGTCAAGCGGCGCAAGATAGCTTTCTTTCTTATGGCGGTAACGACCACCCGCGTTCGCCTGCCAGAATTCCAGCAAGGCACCGGGAACCGGACGACCCATTTCATCCAAAACGCGGCCATGCACGATAATGCGCGGACCAATCGCGCTTTCACCAGAGGCGGCGTAGTTGTGGATCAGGTCGTTATCCAAATCGCCCAGCATGTTGTGACCAAACACGGGGTTGGTTTCTTCGCTAAGGGTCGTTGGAAATGAAAGTAGGGCGGCTTGCGGGCTGCGCTTGACCGAAGTCTTGTATTGCGGCGTCAGCGCGGCGGGCTGCCAATTGCGGTCACGGGGAACAAAGCCCCCTGTGTTTTTGATGATTGTCATACCTCGACTCCCAATTCGGCGAAGGTTTGTTTCGCAAGTTTAATCGCGTGGTTGGCCTTGGGCACACCAGCATAGACAGCCACATGCATAAAGGCCTGAAGAATATCTTCGGGGCTGGCCCCGGTATTGCGGCTGGCATGAATGTGCATCGGGATTTCTTCAAAATTCCCGCAGGCCGCCAGCAGTGCAAGTGTCAGCATAGACCGTTCACGGCGGCTGATCGTGTCGTCAGACCACAGGGTGCCCCATGCACCTTCGGTAATCATCGATTGGAACGGCACGTCAAAGGTCGATTTGTTCGCCTCTGCGCGGTCGACATGCGCGTCGCCCAGAACCTCTCGGCGGGTTTTCATGCCTGTATCGTATCGGTTGGTCATCTGTTTGGCCTTTCAGCAATCAATAGGGCAAGCCCACATAGTTTTCGGCCATCGCTTGCTGCGCGGCTTTATTTTCGCGCAGGAACTCAAGCTCTGCGAGTTGGATTTTATAGTCGAAATCCGTCTGGTCCGGGAAACGGTGCATTAGGGACGAGAACCACCAGCTAAACCGTTCCGCTTTCCAAACGCGGGCCAGCGCCTTTTGCGAATAGGTGTCGATACCTTCGGAACTGTTGTTCTCATAAAAGTCGCGCAGACCGTTATATAGGTAATGCACGTCTGACGCTGCCGTATTCAGCCCCTTTGCCCCTGTTGGCGGCACGATATGGGCGGCATCCCCGCAAAGGAACAACCGGCCCCAACGCATGGGTTCGGTCACAAATGACCGCAGCGGCGCAATGGATTTTTCAATCGACGGCCCCGTGACCAGTTTTTCGGCCTGATCCGCAGGGATGCGGCGCTTTAGCTCTTCCCAGAATGCATCGTCGGTCCAATCTTCGGGGCTGTCTGACAGCGAACACTGGATGTAATAGCGGCTTAGGTTTTCGTTCCGCATTGAACAAAGCGCAAAGCCACGAGACGAATTTGCATAGATCAGTTCGTGGTTCACTGGCGGTGTTTCTGACAAAATGCCAAGCCAACCGAACGGATAAATCTTTTCGTATTCTTTGCGCACGTCCAACGGAATTGCCTGACGGCTCACGCCATGGAAACCGTCACAGCCCGCAATGAAATCGCAATCAACGCGACGAGCCTCGCCCGCGACATCATAGGTCACATAGGGTGCATCACTATCGGCGTCGTGGATAACGACGTTTTCAACGTTAAATTCTATCTTACCGTTGGCCTTTTCACGGGCCTCGTACAGATCACGGGTAACCTCGGTTTGGCCGTAAACCATCACCGCGCGCCCAGTGTGTTCGCTAAAATCGACGCGGAAAATCTCGTCGTCATAGGAAATTAGCGTACCATCGTGCAGATAGCCCTCTTTCTCCATCCGTTCGGAAACACCAGCCTCGCGCATCAGATCAAGCAGCCCACGTTCCAACACGCCCGCACGAATACGACCCAGAACATAGTCCTTTGTCTTGCGTTCCAGAACGACACTGTCGATCCCACGTGTGTACAATAGCTGTGACAAAAGCAGGCCCGATGGCCCACCCCCAATGATGAGGACTTGCGTTTTCATGTGTGTCTCCGAGTCTCTTACCCATGCAATTTGCCTATCATTTTTAGATATGTAAAATGACATTTGGACCGTTTTACTTTCCAAATAGGCAACTATGGACCGCAGAATTAAATTTCGTCACCTAGAGGCGTTCACCCACATTGCACGGGCCAAAAGCCTGAAACGCGCGGCTGAGCAGCTACATCTGACGCAACCCGCGATATCAAAAACGCTCAAGGACCTTGAGGTGATCATCGGCAAGCAGCTGATGGATCGTGGCCGTGCTGGCGTGCGGCTCACGCCCGAGGGCGAAGTATTCTTGACGTTTGCCGAACAAAGTATGCAAGCGCTGCAAACTGGATTAAGCAGTGTGGCCAGCATTGGGGCTGGCGGCAATCCCACATTGACTGTGGGCGCCTTGCCCAGTGTGGCAAGCCAACTACTTCCTTGGGCGGTGCAAGATTTTCGTCAAAAATCGCCGGGTACGGTCGTGCAATTGCTTGAAGGACCCCACGAATACATGACTGACCGCCTGCGCGCAGGCGCACTTGATCTCGCGGTTGGGCGTTTGGGGCGGCCCGAAAGTATGGTCGGCCTATCATTCACACAACTGTATTCCGAAGAAGTCGTGATTGTTGTTGCCCCAAACCATCCGCTGGCAGGCGCAACGCAGCTTGAACAACTTGATGGATTTCCAATCGTCTATCCACCACAAGCAGCGGCGATCCGACCCTTGGTTGCAGGTAAGTTGATCGCCTCGGGCCTTCCGCTGTTCAACAACCGGATTGAAAGCGCATCCGGCGAATTCGGACGTGCAATGGCCTTGGGCAACGCCCAAGCAATATGGTTCATCTCACACGGCGTCGTCGCCAATGATCTGGAAAGCGGGCGACTGGTGGCAATCGATATCGACATGTCGGCCACGACAGGTGCCATCGGCGTCATGGCAAGGTCCGAAGAAGTCCCCAGCGCAATTGCGCATCTATTCCGGCAAAGCCTTTTGGACTACGTGCAGCGCCCTTAGCCCAATGCCATCATGGCAGGTGCCACGGGGATTGGACGGGATAAGACCACATCACGCAGCCGATTATATTGCGCATCACACTTAGCAATCCGGCACCAAACAGCACGGTAATATAGCTGCATCGTTAGCTGCATGAAATCATGAGCAAGCGCAGCTGGATCGTAGGAATGCGTCACGTGTGTGCGTGCGGCACGCCAAGTATCCCGCAATGTCATAACGGCAGAATGGTCTGTCAATTCGCCGATCAGCGCATCAAACGTATCCGCGCCATCACCAACGCGCAAACTGCGTGTTGTGGTCGCCAGTGAATGAATGCCATTTGCGCCTTCGTAGATCGACGTGATCCGTGCATCGCGCCATGTTTGCGATACCCGGTATTCGGTCAGATAGCCGTATCCGCCCAAAACCTGCATCCCGAGATCAGCAGCCGCGATCCCCGCTTCGGCACAAAACACTTTGCAAAGTGGTGTCAGGAAATCGACAAGGCCGGGACGTTCGCCCTTTTCAAGCTCCACCAGGGCGATATGCGCCATCGCACGCGCGCCAATAGCAAGGGACCGTTGGTCGTCTAACATCCGCTTAACATCGGCATGATCGGCCAGAACGGCATCTGACTTGTCAGCACGCCGTCCCTGCTTGCGTTCGGCGGCATAGGCAGCGGCAATCGCATGGGCGCGACTAGCATGGGCCACACCTTGAAGCGCGACATCAATCCGTGCGTGGTTCATCAGGGTGAACATCGCGGCCAGCCCAGCACCTTCTTGCCCGACCAATTCGGCGGACGCACCGTCAAACACAATCTGACAGGTCGGCGATGCATGCAGCCCCAGCTTTTCTTCGATACGTGTAACTTTGATCGTATCGCCTGCAGCAGCTTTGTTGGCGATGAATAGCGACAAACCCTTCACGCCCGAATTGGCATCCCCCGTCCGGGCAAGGATCAGATGCAGGATGTCATCCGACATGTCCTGATCGCCGCCCGAAATGAAGATCTTTTCGCCATCAATACGCCAGCTTTCACCGTCGCGCGTCGCCTTAGTCCGGATCCGCGACAGGTCAGACCCCGCCCCCGGCTCAGTCAGGCACATCGTCGATAGCGCCTCGCCACTTGCAAGCTTTGGAACCCAAGTTGATTTCTGATCATCCGTCCCAAACCGCATCAACGTCGCGATTGCGCCCGGCACCAGATTACAGACCATCTGCATGGCGTGGTTCGCACCGGAAAACACCTCTGACACTGCAGCGGCGATCAGATGGTTTTGCGCCATTCCGCCGAATTCTTCGGGGGCGCTTAGCCCCTGCCAGCCGCCCTCGACCAATTCCGCGAACGCTGCGACAAACCCATCGGGCATCGTCACCCGGCCGTTATCAATCCGACAGCCCTGACGATCCCCGCTTTCATCAAGTGGGGCGATCACACCTTCGGCAAAAGACGCAAAGTGGGTGATGATCCCTTCGGCAAGTTCATCATCCCAGTCAGCAACGCTGGTAGCGCCAGCAACACTGCGCAGCGAAAACAAGATGTCATCAACTGGCGCAGTGAATGGGGTCACTCTGACACCCCAAGCAGTCGCATGGCGTTCTCTTTTAAGATCAACGGACGCACTTCGTCTTTGAACTCTGCCTTATCAAAGGCATCAAGCCATTTTTCCGGGGCAATCATTGGCCAATCCGACCCGAACAACATCTTCTTTTTCAAAAGCGTATTGGCATAGCGGACGAGGATCGGCGGAAAGTACTTGGGCGACCAGCCAGACAGATCGATGTAGACGTTGGGTTTGTGGGTCGCGACCGAAAGCGCCTCTTCCTGCCAAGGGAATGACGGGTGCGCGAGGATGATTGGCATGTCCGGGAAATCCACGGCGATATCATCCATATACATTGGGTTGGAGTATTTCAGCCGCATCCCGTTGCCGCCGCGCATCCCTGATCCAACGCCGGTTTGTCCGGTATGAAACAACGCAGGCTTGCCCGATTCTGCGATCGCCTCGTACAGTACATAAGCGCTGCGATCATTGGGATAAAAACCCTGCATCGTGGGATGAAATTTGAACCCCTGAATGCCGTGGTTTTCAACCAGATCACGGGCCTCGCGTGCGCCGATCTTACCCTTTGCCGGGTCAATCGAGGCGAACGGGATCAGGATATCGTCATTCTTAGCGCAGGCATCGGCAACTTCGTAGTTGTCATAGCGGCGGTAGCCAGTCTCGCGCTCTGCATCGACGGGAAAGATCACGGCGGCGATGTTCTTTTCACGGTAGTGCGCTGCGGTTTCGTCAATCGTCGGCGGATGCGCCCAAGGCGCACCAAAGTATTTCGCCATCGTCGATTGCAGTTCGTCATAGCCATCATCATCGTGACAGCCGCAGGATTCTTCTGCGTGGGTATGAAAATCAATCGCGCGGACTTTGGAAAAATCGACCATCTGTTTGCTCCTTAAACGCGGATCAGCGCGGGGTCTTCGTTGTCGTACAGGCGCTCAAGCAGGGTGGCACGGCGCGTCATGATTTTGCGGACGTTGAGCGACCCTTTGTCAGTGACTTCGGCATCTTTAAGCGACGGTGGCTCGGCCAAGATTAGCGCGCGGCTGATCCGTTTGGCCGAACCTGTTGCGGCCTTTGCCATGTCGCGCAAACGTTCCTCGATCTGCGCCTGCAAGGCTGGATCAATGACTGCACCATCGGACGTATTGTCACCATGCACCTGATCGGGACGCGGAAAAATGAACAGCCCAATCGCATCGCGGTCGTGGCCACAAATGACAACGTCCTGAACGAGGCCACGAAGCCCATCCAGTGCATCCAACCGCAGCTTACCCGCCTGCACCCATGTACCTGTCAGCAGTTTGAAATCCTCGGACACGCGACCGTCAAATTTTAGACCGCGTTCAGGATCGTCATTATCGACAAAGCGCATCGCATCGCCAGTCAGCAAGAAACCATCTTCGTCAAATGCCTCTGCTGTTTTGACACTATCGGCAAAATACCCCGGCATAATGTTCTGCCCTTTGACGCGCACTTCACAGCGCATTTCATCATCGGGAAGTAATTTCACTTCGGTGCCCGGCAGCGGAACACCAACAACACCCGAACGCCCGATGGGTTCGTGCAGCATGATCGTAGCAGGCGCAGTTTCGGTCATACCCCAGCTAGAAATCATCAGAGGTAGCTTGCCACGTACCTCTAGCGCCATTTCCTCGAGCCGGGTCCAAACATCTTGGGGCAGCGATGCGCCCGCATAGAAGATCATGTCGAGGTCTTTGAAATATGCCTCGCGCAGGGCGTGGTTGGTTTCCATTTCGGCAACCAACATCGCGAACCCAACAGGGACATTGAACGACAACGTGCCGGGGCGTTCGATGATGCTGCGCGCGGTCTCGGCGAACAGTTTCTTGGTCGGCTTACCAGCATCAATGGTCAGCGTACCACCATGGGCCAGCATCATGTTCACGTTATGCGATCCGCCGAACACGTGGTTCCACGGCAGCCAATCACAGATGCGCGGTGCGCGTTCTTTGATGAATGGCAAAACCGAGGCCATCTGCGATTGGTTCGCGCACATCATGCGCTGTGTCGTCAGAACACCTTTGGGGTCAGACGACGACCCAGACGTAAACAGAATTTTCGCGACTGTATCAGGACCGGTCGTCGCCAACAGCGTATCCGCGTCTTGACTGTCATCCCCTGCAAGCAGTGCTTCAAAGCTAGTGACTTTGCCCGGTGCCCCGTCAGTTTTTGACGCAACAATCTCAACCTCGTCTAGCTGAGACAATGCCAATGCAGCAGCATAGCGTCCTGCATCATCGACAAATGCCATCGCCGGTTTGACCTTGTCCAAAACATAGATCAAGCGGCCATGCGCCTCGGGGATAAGCGAGTACTGTTCGGCCAGCGGTACGGTCGGAACACCGGCATATTGCGCACCAAACGACAACAACGCGTGATCGATCGAATTCCCAGACATGATGACAATCGGCGTTTCCTGCCCCATGCCACGACCAGCCAGCGACGTGGCAATCGCGCGGACAGCCGTAAGAGCCTGCGCGTAAGTTACTTCGCGCCATTCGCCCCCGGCGCGTTCAGCCAAAAACACTGCATCCGGTGTCTTATCTGCCCATAGATGCAGCCAATCCGCCGTCCGGTCGACAACCGGGTCCAACGGTATCTTCGAAGTTAGGATCAGATCCTTGCCAGCCTTCTTCATCTCCACCGAATGTGGGCGCAAGTTGAGACCAGTAATTGGGTCGGTCATTGGGTCTTACTCCTTGGCCTGCGTCGCGCTTTGAGTGACGCGCGTTAACAAATTACGCAGCTGTTCGTTTTCTTGATTACTAAGGCCTGCAAAAAGATGGTCTTCGTGCGCTTGAATGACGCCTTCGGCGGCTTCCCACAGCTTACGGCCTGCCGCGGTCATGGATAGCGCATTAGTGCGACGATCGCCTTTGACTGGCTTACGCTCAATCGCGCCCATGCGTTCTAGTTCATCGACGACGGCGACCACGCCAGATCGCTTTATGTGCAGCACATCTGACAGTCGCGTTTGGGATATTCCCGGATTGGCGGCAATAACGGCCAAGGGTGAAAACGTGCCAACCCTAAGCCCAAGCGGTGCCAATTTTTCGGCCATATCCTCGTGGATTACTAACAACGCACGTTTGACTCTGTATCCGGTAAACTGCTGCAGAAAACGATCTGCAGCAGTGTCTATAGAAGGTTTGTCTTCGTACGTATCGGACATGCGTCCCCCTTAATTGGCTACCAAATCAACCAGCCAGTAACTGAGCACTGGGAAGGCGATAAGGATGGCTATGCGGATAAATTCGGCCATGATGAACGGGATTGTACCGCGAAAGATTTGCGTCATTGGGATGTCTTTTGCCATCGCCGAGATAACGAATAGGTTCATCCCCACCGGCGGCGTAATCAGCCCCATTTCCACCACAACAAGCGAGATAATTCCGAACCACATCGCCTGCTGTTCAAAGGTCATCCCGAAATCAAGCGCCATGACGGTCGGAAAGAACACCGGCACAGTCAGCAAGATCATCGAAAGGCTGTCCATCAGGCAACCCATGACCAGATAGAACACGACGATACCCAACAAGACCACCATTGGCGCGATGTCCGAGGTCGCAAAGTATTGCGCGACTTCCATCGGCATCCGGCTTAGCGCTAGCGCGACGTTGAACAGGTCCGCACCAAACACAATCGCAAAGATCATTGCGGTTGAACCCGCCGTGTCGATCAGGCTGTTCAGGATCGTCTTTGGTGTCAGTCCGCCTTTGATTGTGCCCAGCACCAGCGTCAGAACAACGCCAACCGCAGCGCCCTGCGCAGGCGTAAAGAACCCGCCATAGATACCGCCCAGAACCACAACGAAGATCACCATGACGTGCCAGATATCGGCAAGCGCCAGCAGGCGTTCTTTCATGTTTGACCGTTCGCTTGTTGGACCCTCTTCAGGGAACAGGCGGACGTAAATAGAAATCGCGATGATAAAGCCGACAACGGCCAAAATGCCCGGCACAGTCGCAGCAAGGAACAGTTTGACGATGTTTTGTTCAGTCAACAGCGCATAGATGATCAACACCACAGATGGCGGGATCAGAATACCCAATGTACCGCCGGCGGCTAGCGAACCAGATGAAAGCGCACCAGAGAATCCGTGCTTGCGCATTTCAGGCATCGCGACGCGTGTCATCGTTGAAGCAGTGGCAAGCGACGATCCCGAAATAGACCCAAACAAGGCACAACCTGCGACCGCGGCCATGGCCAAACCACCGCGAAGATGGCCGATCCACGCCCGTGCGGCGTTAAAGATCGATGCGGAAATCCCAGAGTTGGTCGCCAAGTGCCCCATCAAGATGAACAGTGGCACAACCGACAGATCATATGACATGAATTTGTCGACCCACGCCGTGCTGAGATAGGCCTTCAGCCCTGCTAGCGAACTAAGCTGTATATAGCCAAAGACACCGACCAGCGCCATAGCGAGCGCAATTGGAACCCGCAGGAAGATAAGAATGAACAACCCAACAACAAGAAGAAGGGCAAGTGTAAACGGGTCCATTATTTGGCCTCCATCGGGATAAGGCGCGGCATGAACACCGATAGGCCCATAAGTGCGGCAACGATTGCGGATAGTCCGGTGCCAAATACGGCCGGAACGTAAACCCACCAGACAGGTGCACGCAAAAGCATGGTCTTGTCACCGTAACCGTGGATTTCCTCTAAGCCGACGCTTAACCGCCAAGCAAGATAGGCCCAGCCCAAAGCAAAAAATAGCGTCCAGACGGCATCAACGGTCGTGTTGATTGCCCCCGGTAGTTTGCTTGTGAACACGTCGACCATGACGTGACCCTTTGTTAATTGGCAAAGTGGCAAAAACAGCGAGGCGCTTGCTGCGCAGGCCAGTTCGACAAGTTCGAATTCGCCGCGCACAGCGCCGAATCCAAGGGTGCTGGATAGCACCGAATACGTAACAACAAACGCCGCTCCGAAAATCACCAGCCCGCCAATCGCAGCGCTAGAGATGCAGACGGCATGCAAAAGCCGGTACAGGAGAGAATTACTCTCTCCTGTCTGGTGAACAATCGGTTCAGACATGATCAGATCAGCCTGCGTCCAGCAGTTCGTTCGCGCGTGCCATCACAGCAGCACCGTCGTGGCCCATGCCGTTCAGCTTTTCGATCCACGCTTCGTGAACTGGCGCTGCTTCTTCCTGCCAAGACGCGATTTCTTCGGCTGGAATTTCGACGATGGTGTTGCCCTGTGCTTCGACAGCAGCTTTACCGCCTGCTTCGAATACATCGAACTGTGCGCCCAAACGCTGTGACAACTGCATGCCGGATGCAGCATCAACCGCAGCACGGATATCGTCAGACATGCCTTCGTATTTTGCTTCGTTCATGATGAACGCGAAGGTGTTCGAATACAGACCGCGTGACGCAGGTGCCGGGGCAGCAGTGTAAGATGTCAGTTCCTGTAGTTTGAATGCAGGCACAACTTCGTATGGTAGGCAGCAACCGTCGATCACGCCGTTGGACAGGCCAACAACCATGTCAGTAACTGGGAAGAACACGACCTCTGCACCAAGCGCAGTCAGCATGTCACCAGTAGACTGGTTCGGCGCGCGTAGTTTCAGCCCCTGCAGGTCAGCTTTGCTAAGCACAGGCGCGTTGCGTGTGTGCAGCTTGCCGCCATCGTGTGTGTGGAACGCCAGTGGCTTGATGCCGCGGTATTCACCTTGGCCGAATTCATCCATCAATGTGTGCATCGCAACCGAAGACTTTTCAGCGTTGGTCACCATGAATGGGTTCGACATTGTTTCAGCGATTGGGAAACGGTCAGGTGTGTAAACTGGCAGTGTCCATGCGATATCACAGATGCCCTGACGCACCTGATCAGCAAGCTGTGGCGGCTTACCGCCCAATTGCATTGCTGGGAAAATCTGCACTTCTACGGCACCGTTTGTAGCTTCGGACAATTCGGCGGACCAAACCTCGAAGAACTTTTTGTGCATTGGTGCGACAGGTGGCAAGAAGTGGTGCAGGCGCAGCGTCACTTCGGCGGCGTTCAGATTAGAAACAAGCGCGGGTGTCGCAAGCGCGGCCCCCATCGAAGCAAGTGCCGTACGGCGTGTCATTGTTGTCATTTAGATTCCCCTGTTTTGGAAAAGATAGCTTCTTGGTTTCCCGGATTACCGGAAAACAGGTTTTCTTTTTTCTAAGAACGCCTTGAGCCCTTCTTCGGCATCCGCACTGGTCTGAGAGACCGCTGCGGCAAGACTTTCGGTAAACAATCCATCACTACGAGACATATCTGAAATCCGGCTAATCGCCTGAATCATCATATAGTTGGAAAGCTGCGCATTGCGCGCGATCTTTCCAGCAAGTTCACGGGCCAAAGGCAGCGCCTCGCCCTCACCTACGGCATAATGGGTTAGACCCATCGCCAGACCTTCTTGGGCGTCATATTTGCGCCCAGTCAGCATCATTTCACACATCCGGTCAGCACCCAGAATGCGGCCAATCCGAACAGAAGCACCGCCACCAACGTAAATGCCACGCCGCCCTTCGGGCAGCTGGAAGATGGTAGACGGCTCAGCAATACGCACATGCGTCGAGGCAGCCATCTCAAGCCCGCCACCGATCACAGCACCAAACATGGCCGACACAACTGGCAAGCCCGAGAACTGGATCGTATCCATGACCCGGTGCCAGTTACGCGAATGGCGCATCGTGCCTTCAGCATCGCGCGCAACATGTTCAGAAAGGTCCAACCCGGAACAATAGTGCCCCGCGGTGCCGACCATAATCACAACACGCACGCCTTCGGGCGGCTTTGCAAAGAACGCATCGATGTCGTCAAGCAATTCGTCGCACATCGCGTTCCGCTTGGCCGGACGGTTCATCGTCAATGTGGCAATCGGGCCATCAACGTCAATTAATAGAACAGGTTCTGTCGGAGTGTTGGACACTGTCTTTCCTTACTTAATCGGCATACGCGCAGCGGCATCAAGACGGATCACCGTACCGTTGAGCATGGGGTTCTCGACGATGCTTTGCACCAGTCGGGCATATTCATCGGCGTCGCCCATCCGTGATGGAAACGGCACCGCTTTTAGGATTTCGGCACGCACGTCGTCGGGCAAACCTGCGCTCATTGAGGTCTCGAACAGGCCGGGTGCAATCGTCATCACGCGAATACCAAATCGCGCAAGTTCTCGCGCGGCAGGCAAGGTCATCGACGCGATGCCGCCCTTAGACGCGGAATAGGCCGCTTGGCCGATCTGCCCATCCTCGAACGCGACCGACGCGGTGTTAATAATCACCCCGCGCTGGCCATCCTCGTCGATTGGATCAGCCACCGCCATTGCACGCGCTGCGATATTCATCACGGCATAAGTGCCAAGCAAGTTAACCCGAAGGGTTTTTTCAAAGCTGTCGATTGTCAGGCTACCGTCGCGGGGCAAGATACGGCTGGCCGTTCCGATACCAGCGCATGACACCACGACACGGGGCACGCCAAGCTCGGCAACGATCTTGCCAAACGCTGCTTCAACAGCAGCACTGTCCGACACATCGACCGCATATCCCTTACCGTCAATTTCGGACGCAATCGCATTCGCAGCGTCGCTGCTTAGATCAAGACAGGCTACTTTCGCGCCAAGCCGCGCAAAGCGCTTTGCCGTTGCCGCACCTAGGCCGCTGCCTGCGCCGGTTACCACTACGCAAGTGTCTGCAAATGTCATTGTCGTCCTCCCTGCCGGAAAGCTTCATCATCCGAATTGTTATGTCAATGAACAATTAAACTCGAGACTCAAAGCACGGCAGCGCGGGCGATAAAACCTGTGGGCGCAACAACCATTTTTACTATTTCTATAAACAACTTACGCGCTGCAAACGTCAATGGGAAAGTGCATAATTTTTGCAGCGCAGCAAAGGTTGTTGCAGATGCAGAAACAGCCGACGACCGCGCAAACGGCAACTACAGATTGCAGCCAAGTGACGCGCGATCGCCGTGAAAGTTGATCAGCACGTTTCCGCTTAGGCGGCTGTACCGATCCGTGTGATCTGGTCGCTAAGGGTCTTTGCGGCGGACAAACTGCGGGCAGTTGCCTGCGCCATCTGCGGCAGAATCATCCACTCGAGTGTCCAAGCAGCGCCGGACCGTTCTTGCTCGTGGATCATCGCATTGTGCATTCCAGCGACTTGGGTCGCATTGAAACGCGCGAGCGTGACGAGCAATTCGGCCAGAACAGGGTTCTGTTTATGTGGCATCGCAGATGAACCGCCGCCACCATCCATCCCAATCTCACCGATGCCTTGCTGCGCCATGAGACAAACGTCCTGGCCCATCTTGCCCAAGCTACCGCTGATCAGTGACAAAAGTCCCGCGTATTCGGCGATGCCATCGCGTATCGCATGCCATGCGCGCTTTGGGTTTTGCAGACCTAACTGCTGCGCCATATCAGCGGTAATCTCAGTCGCATTGTCAGCCAGAGCAGCACGATTTCCTGCGGCACCGCCAAGCTGCAGGCATTCAACACGCGGTTGGATCTGCCCAAGTCGTTCCAGATGTGCCTCAAGCGGCTGCACCCATGTTTCCAAACGGTCCGCCACAATGATCGGTACGGCCGCCTGCATACGCGTACGGCCCATCATTTGGTTTTCGCCAAACTGGGCAATCAGATTGCGCAGCGCAGCGACCAAACCGGTCAGACGTTCCTGCAACAGCGCGTTGAATTCCTGCACTGAAAGGGCAAGCGCAGTATCGATCACGTCTTGCGAGGTCGCACCGCTATGCACGGCCTTGGCGTTATCACCTGCCAGTGCTTTCAGCTGCGCAACCAGTGCTGGAACAGGCAAGCCATCTCGGCCCGATCCGACCTGTAAATCAGCAATGTCAGGCGTAAAGCCAGCCAGTTGATCCGCGACCGTTGTAGCAACGTCTTCGGCTACGACCCCAGCACGACCCAGCGCGCGCGTGAACGCGACTTCGAACGCCATCATATGCGCCAACTGACGGTCAGGGCCAAAGATCGCGCTTGCCTCTGCGTCGCCCAACAGGCCGCTAAGCCACGGGTGGTTAAAAACGTCAGTCATTGAGCGCGCCTCGCATGTTAGTAACGGTTGCCGCCACCCGTTTAGGGACCTCAATACACGGCAGATGTCCAACACCTTCGATCACTTCCAGCGTCGCACCTTTGATCATCGTGGCAAGCTCTTGCAACAATGGAACAGGCGTCGACATATCCGCTGTCCCCGCAACACAATGGGTCGGCACAGTGAGCTGGGCGGTTTGTTCACGGTAGTCCGTGTCGCGGATTGCACTACACACCCCCGCGTAACCTACAGCCGAAGTGCGCACCAACATGTTGCGATACCCAGCTAGCCCCGCTGGCTGCGCCGAAATATAGCCCGGCGAAAACCAGCGTTCCATAATCGTATCTGCGATGGGCGCGATACCATCGGACAGTACGGCGTTGATCCGGGCGTTCCAACCGTCGGCATCGCCAATCTTTGCCCCTGTGCAGCACAGAACCAGCCCCGAAACCAAATCCGCACGCGTTGCGGCCAATCCCTGCGCGATAATTCCGCCTACTGAATCCCCACAAATCAGAGCATTCTTAATCTCCAACTGGTCCATCAACGCGGCAACATCAGCGACCAAAAGGTCCATGGTGATCTCAGCGTCGTCGCTAAGGCCATGACCGCGCTTATCCATACAAAGCACCGGCGTATCAGGGTCTATATCGGCGATGACTTCGTCCCAAATGCGGAAATCCGTTCCGAGTGAGTTCAGAAATACCACAGCCGTGCCGGAGCCCGCCCGATATCGGTAGTGTAGCGTCACATCGTTTACATTAGCGAATGGCATTTGTTCGGTCCTTAGGCTGTTTCGACTTTGCGCAGGCCCAGGATGTCGCGGGCTTGCTGCCAGGTCGCAACCGGGCGTTCGTATTTTTCGCACAGGTCCACGGCCCGCTGCACCAAGGCTGCATTGGACGATGCCAACGTGTTGCGATCCAATCGCACGTTGTCTTCCAATCCAGTTCGCGTGTGCCCGCCTTTAGCAATAGACCATTCATTGATCGTAAGCTGCGCTTGTCCGATCCCTGCAGCACACCACTGCGCGTCCGGCGCAAGGCGCTTAAGCGTTTCGATATAGAAATCGAAAATCGGCTCGTCCGCTGGCATCGCGTTCTTCACGCCCATCACGAACTGCACGTACAAGGGCGACTTGAGCCGCCCGTCGGCGGCCATGCGGGTCGCTTGCACGATGTGGCTTAGGTCGAATGCTTCGATCTCTGGCTTGACGTCATAGGCTTGCATTTCAGACGCCAACCAATCGACCAGATCAGGGCTGTTTTCATACACCCGCGTTGGGAAATTGTTAGACCCGACAGACAGTGACGCCATATCTGGACGCAGCGAAAGCATCCCGCCGCGATCACGCCCCGCACCCGAACGGCCACCAGTGGACAGCTGCACGATCATACCGGGGCAGTGTTTTTCCAACCCTTCCTTAAGACGCGCAAAGCGATCTGGGTCCGATGTTGGTTTGCCTTCGTCATCACGGACGTGACAGTGGGCAATGGTCGCCCCTGCCTCGAATGCTTCTTGCGTGCTTTCGATTTGTTCGGAGATCGTGATCGGCACCGCCGGGTTATTTTCCTTGGTCGGAAGAGACCCAGTAATTGCGACGCAGATAATGCAAGGATTAGTCATAGTGCCCCCAAAAGTATTTGCGCCAATTAAATCAGGTTCATAGCCAGACCACCAGTGACACGCGGGACTTAGGCTTTTGGCATACCTTTAGGACGCATCAGGCGTTTCTGCGCGGCAATGCGGAAAGGCGCATTTGGTGCACCGTAACCCGCATAGCCACCTTTGCGTTGAACGATCTCAAAGAACATTCCGCCCGCATATGGTTGCGAATAGAACTGATAGAACGCGCCATTGGCATCTTCGTCATACAGAATACTGCCAGCCTTTAGCTTGGCCAGTTTTTCATCCGACAGCGTGAACCGCGCTGCCAAATCTGCATAGTAATTGTCGGACATCGGCAGCGGCTTGAAGCCACGTTCGGCCATCGCGTCGCGTGTCGCAAAGATATCATCGGTGGCGAACGCGATATGCTGAACAGATGCACCAAAGCTATCGGCGAGGAAGTTCCCGGCCATGGTGCGGTGGGTTTCAGCCCCGTTCAGCGTGATACGGAAACTGCCGTCTTTGGTCTCTAATGCTTGGCTGCGCACCAACCCGTCCGGGTCGACCACGTCAAACATCGGCGATTTACCCATGCAGAACAACGACGTGTAAAACAGTGACCAGCTTAGCATCTCGTCATAGCTCATGGTTTGGGCAAGGTGGTCGATGCTGCGCAAACCTGCTCCGGTACCGACATTTTCATCCGACGTGAATTCAACCGACCAAACGTTGGAAAGACCGCTTTCTTCGTCGATGAAGTGCATCACAGATCCGCTAAGACCACGGATCGCAGGGATATCCAATTCGCCGGGGCCAACAGGTTGGTTGAACGTATTTGCACCAAGCGCCATCGCGCGCGCCACTGTCGCAGCGGCATTGTCGACAGACAGGCCAATATCGCAAACTGTGGTGCCGTGCATGGTGTAGGCGCTGCTGGCATAGCCTTCGGTTTCGCGGTTGACCACGATCCGGACATCGCCTTGCGTCCACAGCGCGAGGTTCTTTGCGATGTGATTGCCCGCCTTTTCAAAGCCCAGCGTTTGCAGCATGGCCTCTAGCTGTTCGGCCTCGGCGCCGCGCGAAGCGAATTCTACGAATGATACGCCATCAACCCCGATACGCGGCGGCATTGCAGGCATATCAACGGTCACGGTCGGTTCTGCACGACGCACATCATCCATCAACGCGATCAGTGAACGGTGGCCGTCCTTGGCAATCGTCGTCGGGCTACCGCCGCGGAATTGATCGTTAAAAATCTCAAGGCTGATCGGGCCGCTATACCCGGTTGCCATGACAGCTTGCATGAAACCAGTCACGTCTAAATCACCCTCTCCCGGCATGTTCCGGAAATGGCGGGACCAGTACAGCAGGTCCATGCCAATCAGCGGTGCATCAGCCAGCTGTACAAAGAAAATCTTGTCGCCCGGCACACTGCGGATCGAATTCGGGTCTAACTTGCGCGAAAGCGTATGAAAGCTGTCAACAATCAGCCCAACGTTTTCATGATCAGCGCGGCGTACGATTTCCCATGCATCGCGGTGATCATTAACGTGCTTACCCCAGGCCAATGCCTCATAGCCGACACGCAAGCCACGCATTGCAGCGCGTTCGCCCAGCTCATGGAAATCGGCAGCGGCCCGGTCGATGCCACCGATAGCCTCGGGATGGCAAGAAGAACAGATCAGCACCAAATCGGTGCCCAGTTCTTGCATCAGGTCGAACTTGCGCTCTGCACGATCAAACGCTTTGGCGCGCAACGGTTCTGGCAGGCTTTCGAAATCGCGGAAGGGTTGGAACAGCGTGATGTCCAGCCCCATGTCGCGGATCATATTGCCCACTTCGCGCGGACTGCCGTCATGGGCGATAAAGTCCTGTTCGAAAATCTCGATCCCGTCGAACCCTGCCTTTTGAATGGCATCCAGTTTTTCAGGAAGGCTACCAGAGATAGAGACCGTGGCGATCGAGGTTTTCATGTTAGTATCCTAATGCGGTTGGCAGCCAGGTGACTGTTTCAGGCACGAAAGTCAGAACAAGCAGAACGGCAACTTCAACCAAGAAGAACGGCAAGATCGCTTTGGTCAGTCGGGCCATCCCGACCCCGGCTATCCCTTCGGCAACGAATAGACACAACCCAAGAGGTGGGGTGATCAGACCAATCATTAGGTTAAAGATAACCAAGATACCGAAATGCACAGGATCAATGCCAAAGCTTACGGCGATTGGGTGCAGGATTGGCACCAGCACCAGCATCGCAGCGATGCCTTCTAGGAACAGGCCGACGAACAAGAACAGAATGATCACAGCAATCAAGAAGGTCGTCTTGCTATCAACGTTACCCAACACCCAATCCGTCAGCATGTTTGGCACACGGTTATAAGTCAGCAACCAGTTCGCGGCAGATACAGCAGCGATGATGATCATAATGACCGCACTATCGCGCATGGCTTCGGTGAACAGCCGTGGTAGGGCGGAAATCTTGATCTTGCGGTAAACAAACGTACCGATGACAAGCGCATAAGCTACAGCAAAGCTGGCAGCCTCGGTCGGGGTGACGACCCCCATCAGGATCGAACCAACAACAAACACCGGCATCAACAGCGGCAAGATACCACCAAGCAGGGCTTCACGTGCGGGCTGTTTTTCTTCGTTAAGGGCAGCGGACGCTGCGTTGATCTTTTTCATGTCGACGGTCAACATGACGTAGACAGACAAGAACACAGCCAGCAACAGCCCCGGAATGATCCCAGCCATGAACAAGGCAGGCACAGAAACACCCGTTACGATCAACGCATAGATGATGACAGGAATAGACGGCGGGATAATCGGACCGATAACAGATGACGCGGCAGTCAAAGCAGCAGCATAGGCGCGGTCATAACCGTGCTTTTCCATTTCGGGGATAAACACACGACCGATCGCAGAGGTATCAGCAACCGCAGACCCAGAAAGACCAGCGAAGATAACAGAGGCCCAGATGTTCACCATCGCGAGGCCCGCACGCATACGGCCAACAAGGACGTTCGCAAATGCGATAATCCGGCCAGTGATACCGCTTTCGTTCATCAGCTCACCCGCCAGAACGAACAGTGGAATGGCAAGCAGCGGATAGGAATTCAGGCCATTGAACAACTCTGTCGCGACGATGCGCAGATTGTAGGGCGCATCCCCCGTGGCCATGAAGTAGGAAAGCGAAGCAAGGATAGCAAAGGCAATCGGCGCACCAACCAAAAGGCCCGCGATCAAGATAACGTAGATCATATTATTGCCCCCGCAGCGCAGTTACGCGCTCAATGAATTTTAGAACAGCAGCTAGCGTGATCATCGCGCCGCCGATAACCAGCGCGTATTGGTATGGACCAAGCGTACCAAGCGCATCCAACGCCTTGATACCGGTCACATCACCCAACCAACGTGAAAGGCCAAACATGCCTGATGACATAGTGTCACCGCGACGTTCGACAAACGCCAGCGCTGACAAAACCAGCATCACGCCTGTCACCATCATCAGAACGTCGCCCACCGCGAACATGATCTTTTTGCGGCGCTCATTCAAAAAGTCGATGACGATCGTGAACCGGATGTGCCGGTCCTGCATATAGGCCAGCGCCACACCGAACATCACACCATATACGGCAAGATAAACGGGCAGTTCTTCGCCCCATTGTACCGATTGCCCGACAGTGTAGCGGCGCAGTGAATTTACAAAGATGATTACAAAAACCAGCCCCATTGATAGGCCAGCGCCCCAACCAAATATCCGGCTTACGAGTGAATTCAGTTTGGCCATCAGCCGGGCTCCTTTTTGGGGTAGCAGTGTGGCGGGCCGCACCTAAATGCAGCCCACCATTTGTCGTTAGTTACTGAGCAGCAGCAACTGCAGCTTGCAGCTGGTCGATCCAAGCAGCGTCGTCGCCCAGTTCACCGCGCAGGAAGTCTACAACAGCTGGCTGTGCTTTTTCAGCAAACATTGCCAGTTCGTCAGCAGTCGGTGAGTAAACCTGCATACCTTCGGCTTGAACAGCCAGAACGCCTTCGGCAGATGTCCACTGCTGGATCGAACGACCCATGTTACCTGCAACAGTAGCAGCGCGTGCAACAACTTCTTGCTCTGCTGCTGTCAGCGACTGGTAGAATTCATCGCTGATGACAAGGAAGTCAGCCGCGTAAACGTGGCCGTCCAGTGTCATGTACTTTTGCAGCTGGTGCAGGCCGTTGTTGTAGATAACGCCAACAGGGTTTTCCTGACCGTCAACAACACCAGTAGAAAGCGCGTTTGGCAGTTCTGTCCATGCGATTGGTGTTGGCTCACCGCCAAGACCGCTAACCATTTCCAGATACAGCGGGATAGGCTGCACGCGGAACTTCAGACCTTCCATGTCTGCCGGTGTGCGAATTTCACGTGTGTTGTTTGTGAAGTTGCGGAAACCAGTTTCGCCAAACGCCAATGTGCGCATGCCAGTCTGCTCGAGGCAGTGGTCTGCCAGTGCGTCACCGAATTCACCGTCCAGCACTTCCCATGCAACAGTCGCAGATGAGAATGTGTAAGGGATGTCCAGAACAGATGCAGCTGGGCATGCTTTGGACATCGCGCCCGAAACGATTGCCATCTGCAGTAGGCCTTCTTGAACCTGACCAACCAGTTCGTCTTCGTTGCCCAAAGCACCCGCTGGGAAGATCTCAACTGAAAGACCAGTTTCACCTTCTACGATGTTGCGGAAAATCTGAGCTGCGGCACCTTTCTTGGAGCCTGTCCATTCGTCTGGATCGACGTGTGCGATCCGAATGGTTTGCGCCTGTGCAACAGATGTCGCAAGCGCCATGACAACCGCTGTCGAGGCGGCGATGGATTTAAATGTGAAACGCATGGTATCCTCCCTTTTGCGTGTAGTTACTGCTTTCGCAGCGTCGTTTATGAGGTCATAGCCTCAAAAGTTGCTTTCATCCGGGCAGCATCTGGCTGACGCCCGGTGAAAAGTTCGAACGCTCGTACAGCCTGATAAACGGCCATTCCTGAACCGGGCAGCACGCGGCAGCCTTTGGCGCGCGCAGCAGCCAGCAATTCAGTTTCGAGCGGAAAATATACGATATCCGCGACCCACATCTCGGGGCGCAATAGCGACACTGGATAGGCAGTGCCGGGCAGCTTGGCCATTCCGACAGGCGTTGCGTTCACGACACCATCAGGCGCAAGATCAAGCATCTCGGTCAAATTGGCCACATCGACCGATATACCGTCATGAGCTTGGGCAATTTGCCCCTGTAGGGCAACTGCACGTGCGTGATCACTATCTGCGATGGTCAGACGTTTCACGCCAAGTGACGCAAAAGCATGGGCCACGGCTACACCCGCCCCACCCGCACCGATTTGCAGGACATGATCAAGGATCGCCCCCGGCATGTTTTGCCGAAAACCTTCTTCAAAACCGACCTTATCAGTGTTGTGGCCAATGCGACGGCCATCTTTGAAGACGACAGTATTCACCGCGCCAATCGCACGCGCATTGTCCGACAATTCGTCCAACAACGGGATTACGTCGATTTTATATGGGAACGTGATGTTCAGGCCCGCAAAGCCGCAAATCTCGGCGGCATCAATAATCTGTTCTAGCGGACGGTCACCGCCGGGAAACTGATCAACATCCAACAACTGGTAAATAATGCGCTGACCTTGGTGAACCCCTTCGGCCATATGCATACGAGGCGTACGTGATCGCTGAATTCCACGGCCAACTAGGCCAATGACCAAATCATCAAATGTGCCTTGGTCGGCATCATTTGCCAGGATTTCTTGTTGCGATCTCATTTACGTCCCCCCACCCCAACGAATCCGAACCTTGCTCGCTGGAACGCGCATAATGAACCATGTGGTTAATTGTATGTCAAACACTTTGAACCAACAGGTTAATTGCGGTGGGCGCTATTTACCTTTAAGGAGATCGCATGACAGCCGAAGCGAAACCAAAAGCCTCACGCCAGCGCGGAACTTGGAAACAGGACCCTGAAGCCGTAAAGGCAGATATTCTAAGAGTTGCCCGCGAAGAATTCGCAGCACATGGGCTTTCTGGCGCACGCGTCCAAGAGATTTCATCCCGCACGAAGACATCAAAGCGGATGATCTTTTACTACTTTAAAGACAAAGAAAACTTGTACCGCGAAGTGCTCGAACAAGCGTACCGCGATGTGCGTACCGGGGAAAAAGCGCTCGAGCTTGAAAACCTCGATCCCGTCGCTGCCCTGCGCAAGCTGGTTGCCTATACGTTTGACCACCACCGGGCCAACGAAGATTTCATCAGACTTGTCATGATCGAAAACATCCACCGTGGGTCCCATGTGGCGGAATCTGATACGATCCGGGCAGGCAACTCTCCGGTCGTTGAACAGCTGAAAGAGATTTCAGAGCGTGGCATGCGCCAAGGCATCTTTCGGAGCGACATCAACCCGCTTCAACTGCACTGGAAGATCAGCGCACTTTGCTTCTTCAATGTCTCAAACGAGTCAACCTTTTCGGTGATCTTCGGGAACGACATAGCCACGCCAGAGGGTCAAGAAGCGCTTAAAGCGGATGTCGTCGATACGATCGTCAGCTCTGTTCTATCAGTCGAATCTTAGGCCGGAAATGCGCAGCGAAAGCTGCACGTTTTTTAGGCAATATTGCAATCAACTAAGGCTAACAAATCTTTTATCGGCTCAGTTGCATTGTGTTGTATCAGTAATGCTGCGATTGCAAAAAAGTGGGTAAATTTGCCTAAGCGGTCAATTTTTTGCCGTATTCATGGATCAGTAACACCCGCAGAGAACAAAGCAATTCAAAACAATATCAAGGGATTACATTATGCTGACGTTGAACAGGTGTTTCTGGGTAGCCCAAGCTGGTTTCCTAGCAGCTATGCCTGCCATGGCTGAGGTTACTCTCGAATCAATGGACCGCACTATTCGCGTATCAGGCGAGCTGATCAAATTCGAAAACGACCAATATACAATCGCATCTGGCCTTGGTCAGCTTGTGATCGACAGTGACAAAGTGACTTGTAGCGGTGAGGAATGCCCAGAGTTGGCCGACCAGCTGAACCAGTTGATCCGCATCGCTTCCAACCCTTCATTCACGTCCGACCTTCTTCCACCACTGATGGAAGAACTAGCAACACAAAGCGACGCATCCCTGCAGCTTGTTGTTCAGCAAACGACCTCGCAGTCGGGCCTGATTTTGGGCGAAGGCGGATTGCTTTACGGTAACTTCCAAATCCACAGCAACGACACATCATCTGCATTTGACAAACTTTATAACGGCGACGTTGAAATCGTATTCTCCGAACGCCGTGCTACCAACGCCGAAGTCGAACGCTTTATTGATGCAGGGCTAGGCAACCTGAACGATTCGGCACACGAAACGATTTTCGGGCAAGACGCGCTTGCCGCTGTTGTATCCCCCGACAACCCAGTCAAATCGATCACTGTCGCCCAAACCGAAGCAATCTTCTCAGGCCAGATCACAAACTGGCGTGAAATTGGCGGTGCCGACCTACCGATCCAACTCTATGTACCAGCAGACGGTGGTGAACTGTCCGACTATTTCACCCGCGCGATCTTGGATCAGAACTTCTCTTCCTTCTCGCCGAATGTGGACCGGACACTTAGCTCTGACGAGCTAGATATCCTTGTTTCTCAACAGCCTGGTGCGATTGCTCTGCTTTCCACATCTGACATCAATGTTGCACGTCCTGTCCGTCTGGCGTCTGCCTGCGGCATCATCGCCGAGCCAGATACGTTCGCGATCCGGTCAGAAGACTACCCGTTGTCACGTCGTATGTATGCATACACCACAAACCGCGCGACACCGTCCCTGCTGCGCCGCATGATCACCATCCTTCAAAGCCCTAAAGGCCAAGAGATCGTCACCGACGCTGGCTTTGTTAGCCTTGATTCGGAAACCGCGACATTGGATGGTTTTGGTCAGCAGCTTGCTTATTCACTGGCAGCCCCAGAACAAAGCGGCGAACTGTTCAACATGCAGCAGTTCACGCGTGAGGTTCTTAATTCTGAGCGCCTATCGACAACTTTCCGCTTCTCCAGTGGCTCTAGCCAGATCGATAACAAAGCGCGTGCCGATGCTATCCGTCTGTCAGAATTGCTTGAGCGCCCTGAATACGAAGGCGTCGAAATGTTGCTTATCGGCTTCACTGACTCGATCGGTAAAAGTGATCTGAATACAGTCCTTTCACGTCGTCGTGCTACGCAAATTCGTGACGAAATTCTGGCTGCAAGTAATGGCCGCATTAATCCAAATGCGATCACGACTTTGGGCTTTGGTGCTGCATCTCCTGCAGCGTGTAACTCGGACGAAGATGGACGCCAAACCAACCGCCGCGTTGAAATCTGGCTTCGCTGAACACGCTAAAAACTGAGTCGCGCTATGGTTGCGCCGCCACGCATGTTACGATCTAAAGGATCCAACTACGAAGCGGCGCAGCAAGCGGCCCAAATATAAACATGAACGTGCCGCCACTTTGCCCAAACCGAGTGCAGAATGAGCGACACAATGGAGACGTAAATGAATAAGACGCCATTCCAGATTACTCGTCGCAAGCTGTTGAGCACAACAACGGCCGCGGTGACGACCACGCTGGCTACGCCATCAATCCTGCGCGCGCAGGCTGTGAACACGCTAGACATGTCTGTCTGGCTGCCGCTGCAAAGTGATGTAACCCAAAACCTATTCTACCCTTGGGCCGAAGGCATCGAAGAGGTGACTGAAGGCCGGGTCAAGATTAACATCTTGCCGACCCCAAAGGGCCCGCCACCAGCACACCTTGAATTGCTGCGCACAGGCCAAATTGACGTTGGCTTCAGCATCCACGGCTATAGCCAAAACGAATTCGCCCGCGCAAAAATCGGTCAGTTCTCATTCTTGGGCGACGCTTACAGCTCGTCGCAGGCTTTCTCTAAGGTCTACGGCCAATTGCTGCGCGGCGAAGAAGAGCACACGGGCATCACTCTCTTGGGTCTGTTCCAACACGGCCCCGGCATGTTGATGCTGAAAGACAAAGTGATTGAAAAGCCCGAAGACTTCCAAGGTCTGCGTGTCCGTACATCCGGCGGTTATATCTCTGGTTTGATGTCTGACTTGGGCGCGACCAACGTTCCAATGTCACCGACTGACGCTCGTCAGGCGCTGATCGATGGCACGATTGACGGCGTTTGTTTCCCATTCGAAGGCGCAACTGCTTTCAACATCATCGACCAGATCACATACGTGTCGGAAATCCAAAGCGGTTACTACAACTCCACTTGGTTCCACGGCATGTCCAATGCAGCAGCTGCACGTCTACCTGCCGAAGACCTAGAGATCGTGAAAAGCTACTCGCACGAAATGATCCCTGTGCTTGCCGCCAAGGCGTTCGACTATGCCGACTACATCGGCAAGGAACAGATCCTTGCGTCGGGCATTCCGATCGAACCCGCTGGGCAAGACGTCATCAACGCCGTGAAAAACGCTGCTGCTGGCTATGAAACAGCGTGGAGCGATGAAATGGCGACTGCAGGTTTCGAAGGTGAGCGCGCATTAGCATTCACACGGCGCCTGACATCAGGCGGCTAACGTCGCGTTTCAGGACACGCGCCCAATACTAAAAGCAGCCCACTGGGCTGCTTTTTTGCTTTGGCTTTGTCGTTACATGATGGCCCACCGGATCAGATATGCGACGACGCCCAGCGCCGCCACGCTGGCAAGCCAGATCCCAACAAACCACGCGATCTTTGCGAGCGTTTGCACTAGTGATACCCTTCTTCAGGGTCGATTTTGCCGCGGAACACCCAGTATGCGTATGCGGTATAACCTAAGATCAGCGGCACCAAGACCACGGTCCCTACCAGCGCGAACTTCAGGCTGGCGTCAGGAGCGGCCGCTTCTGCAATAGTGAGGCTGGGCGGCACAATGTTGGGATAAAAGCTAATTCCGATCCCCGCAAAACAAAGCACAAACAAGCTTAGTGCAGATAAGAATGGCTGCGCGTCCTTGCCCGCATTCAACCCGTTGAATAGCGACACTGCAGCAATCAGCACGGCACCCGGCATTAGCACGCTTAGGATACTGCCGGGCAGGTTAAACCAGCGCTGGAAATAGACTGGGTCTTGGAATGGGGTCAGGATACTGACCACAGCAATGAACCCCAGCGTTCCGGCTGCCAGCCACCAGGCGTAGCGCTGCATCTGACGCTGCAATGGGCCTTCGGTTTTAAGGATCAACCAAGTTGCCCCCAACAATGCATAACCGACGACGACGGCAACCCCGGTCAGCACGGAAAACACTGTCAGCCAGTCCCACCATCCGCCAGCATAGGCACGGTCGGCGACCTCAATCCCCTGAACCAATGCGCCCAGCGCGATGCCTTGCATAAACGCCGCCACGATTGACCCGCCAAAGAATGCCACGTCCCAGACGGGCTTCCACCGTTTGGTTCGCCAACGGTATTCAAACGCCACACCACGAAAGATAAGCGCCAGCAACATCAGGATAATTGGCATATAAAGCGCGGGCATGATGACGGCATAGGCCAGCGGGAATACCGCAAACAGCCCGCCACCGCCCATGACCAACCACGTTTCGTTCCCGTCCCAAATTGGGGCAATGGAATTCATCATTGTTGCCTTTTCTTTTTCGCCCTTTGCGGTTGGGAACAATATCCCCACCCCAAGGTCGAACCCGTCCAAGATCACATAGGTCAGTACCGCAAATGCGATGATGCCTGCCCAAATAAACGATAGTTCAAACATGATCAGTCTCCCTTAACGCGGTGGGCTTCGTCGGGGTGGGTTTCTTGGATCGGTGTGATACCTGCCGCACGCACCGGTGCATCACGTAGCCCAAGGCGTATCGTGCCCGCAGGTTTATTCATCATCCGCAGTAGGTAAAATGTCCCCGCCCCGAAGATAAAGAAATAGACGATGATAAACGCAATCAATGATGCAGCCACAGCTGGGGCCGCTACGGGCGCAAGGCTATCCGAAGTACGCAGTAACCCGTAAACAGTGAATGGCTGCCGCCCGACTTCTGTAGTGATCCACCCAGCCAGAACGGCGACAAACCCCATCGGCCCCATCAAGATTGCCGCGCGGTGCAGCCAGCGGTCAGAATACAGCTTACCGCGCACGCGCCGCCAAAGGCTCCATGCTCCTAGACCCAGCATCGCAAAACCAAGCCCAACCATCACCCGGAAGCTCCAGAACACGATCACAACGGGCGGTTCATCTTCGTCAGGAATAGTGTCTAATCCAGCCAAAGGCGCGTCCCAATGGTGCTTTAAGATCAGGCTCGATAGCTTTGGAATTTCAATCGCGTAATCGATCCGCTTTTCCGCCGGGTTCGGGATACCAAACAAGATCAACGGTGCGCCATCGGGGTGGCTGTCATAATGACCCTCCATCGCCATGACCTTGGCTGGTTGGTGCTCTAGCGTGTTCAGCCCGTGTGCGTCGCCTGCAAAAATCTGCAGTGGGGCGACGACAACAAGCATCCACATCGCCATGGAAAACATCCGTCGCGCTGGGGCATCTTCGCGGTCGCGTAGCAGATGCAAGGCACCTACTCCGCCTACGACAAGCGCGGTGGTAAGATATGCCGCCAGCACCATATGGACCAACCGGTACGGGAACGATGGGTTGAATACGATCTGCCACCAATCTTCGGGTACGAATTGCCCCAATTCATTCATGCTATAACCAGCAGGTGTCTGCATCCACGAATTCACTGACAGAATCCAAGTCGCTGACATCAGCGTACCAAAGGCAACCATTGCCGTTGCAAACATGTGCAGCCCAGCGCCGACGCGTTCACGACCAAATAGCATGATACCCAGAAAACCAGCCTCTAAGAAAAACGCGGATAGCACCTCGTATGCCATCAAAGGCCCCAATACTGGTCCGGTCTTGTCCGAAAACACCGACCAGTTAGTGCCAAATTGGTAGGACATCACAATGCCCGACACGACGCCCATACCAAAGGCGACGGCGAAGATCTTTTTCCAATAGTTGAACAGGGTCAGATACGTTTCGTTGTGGGTCCTTAGCCACAGCCCGTTCAGCACCGCCAGATAGCTGGCCAACCCGATTGAGAACGCCGGAAAGATGATGTGGAACGACACCGTGAATGCGAACTGCATCCGGGCAAGGGTTTCGGCGGTCAGGGTATCGAACATATTTATCTCCGCTATTCACGTCATCGCGCGATGGCTGAAAATTCCGGTCGATCAGTGCGCTGTACACATTTCGACCTTAGAATATATAAGAAGACATAGCGCCTTAGCCGACATGGGCAAAGCGCAACCGGGCGAAATGAATGAGGCATCGCGCCGCACTGCGGCGATAGGTAACGGGACGAGCATTAGAATGACGATTGAAAATTGGACACAACGTTTTCCCGGCTTGGCACAACTGTCGCCTGAAACGCAGAAATTGCTACTGTCCAAAAGCAAATTGATTTCGGTTCCAGCGGGAACCACGATTTTCGGCCCGGGCAATTCGCCTGAAAACATGCTGTTCCTGCTGGATGGTACGGTGCGCGTACAGCAAGTTTCCGAAACGGGGCACGAAATTGTGCTGTATCGCATCCACGCTGGCCAAAGCTGTGTGCTCACGACGGCTTGCTTGCTTGCCTTTGATGATTACTCTGCCGAAGGTATATGTGAAACCGATGTACAAGCAGCCGCAATCCCACGCACACTGTTTGATGACCTCGTTTCGCAATCAAAGCAGTTTCGCGACTTTGTCTTCGCCGCGTTTTCCAAACGGATCACCGATCTATTCTTAGTTATCGACGAAGTTGCGTTCCAAAAAATGGATGTGCGACTGGCGGATAAGCTGATCGCGCTGTCCGAAGGTAAGGACACGATCAAAACAACCCATCAAAAGCTATCCGTCGAATTAGGAACCGCACGCGAAGTGATTTCCCGGCAGCTGCAGGAATTCCAACGTCGGGGATGGATCGAACAAAGCCGCGGTTGCGTACATTTGATCCAGCGCAATGCGCTAGAGGAGTTAGCAGGTCATAATCGCTAACAAGGGGCCTCATTAGCTTGGTGACAAAGTCACCGAATCTCAAAGGCACCCGATGTAGAAGGACTATAAACCTAACACGGAGCCAAGATAATGACCGTAAATGTTGGAACAATCGACCGCCTCATTCGCCTTGTAATTGGCGCTGCACTGCTTGTGGCCCCATTTACGACTGGCCTTCCACTGTTTGAAAGCACCGCTGCGACTGTCGTCGCGGTGATCGTGGGTATCGTTTTGCTGGCGACCTCAGCAATGCGGTTTTGCCCACTCTACCGCATTTTCGGCCTGCGCACCTGTCAGGCTTAACTTCCTTCGACCTTAGGAGAACACACATGACCTATCCCGTTGATATGAGCGTCACACCTGACGTTTCCGCCCATTTTGATGAGGCAACAAATACGATCAGCTATATCGTTAAAGACCCTTCAAGCGATCACTGCGCTATCATCGATAGCGTAATGGACATTGATTACGCTGCCGGCCGGATCACATACGATCATGCCGACGCACTGATCAAAGAGGTCCAAGACCGCGGTCTAACGCTTGATTGGATCATCGAGACCCACGTGCACGCCGACCACCTGTCAGCCGCGCCATACATTCAGGAAAAGCTGGGTGGTAAGATCGGCGTCGGATCAAAGATCATGGTCGTGCAAGACACATTCGGCAAAGTCTTTAACGAAGGCACTGAATTCCAGCGTGACGGATCGCAGTTTGATGCGCTGTTCGAAGACGGCGACACTTACAAGATCGGCAACATGGAAGTCTTTACGATCTATACGCCCGGCCACACGCCTGCATGCATGGTTCATGTCGTCGGTGACGCAGCCTTTGTCGGTGACACATTGTTTATGCCAGACGGCGGATCGGCCCGTGCCGACTTCCCCGGTGGTGACGCAGGTACGCTTTTTGACAGCATCCAAAAGGTGCTGACACTGCCTGACGACATGCGTTTGTTCATGTGCCACGACTATGGCCCCAATGGCCGCGACATTCAGTGGGAAACCACTGTTGGCGAAGAAAAGGCGCACAACATCCACGTCGGCGCAGGCAAAAGCCGCGAAGACTTTATCAAGTTCCGCACCGAACGTGATGCGACACTAGACATGCCGAAACTGATCATTCCGTCGCTTCAGGTAAACATGCGCGCAGGTGCTGTCCCAAAAGACAAAGACGGCAACCCAGTGCTGAAAGTGCCTGTAAACGGTCTTTGATCTAGGAGAAGAACATTGGAACTGAACACCCTTGCCGCAGGCGTGTCTGCGAGTCCCCAAATCATGCCTGATGACATGCAGGTTATTAAGGACGCCGGCTTTAAAGCCATCATCTGCAACCGTCCTGACGGTGAGGGTGCGGATCAGCCAACGTTCCAAGAGATCGCCAATGCCGCCAAAGAGTTCGGCCTAGAGGCGGTATATCAACCCATCGTCGCTGGCAAAGTCAGCGACGATGATGCTGTCGCATTTGGCAATGCACTGGACACCCTTCCCGGTCCAGTGCTTGCCTATTGCCGCACTGGCACACGGTCGGCCACGCTGTGGTCGCTATCGCAAGCCAGCACACTTAGCGTCGCCGACATTCTGGCTGCAACCAAAGCAGCTGGCTATGACATGGGCGGCGTTGTTCGCCGCATTGCGAATGGCGGCAAAACCCCGACCGATACGGGTGACGCAAGCTATGAGGTGGTGATTGTCGGTGCAGGCGCTGGTGGGATCGCAGTCGCTGCCAGCCTAAAGGCACGCAAACCCGAACTAGAGATCGCAATTATCGACCCGGCTGATGTCCACTACTACCAGCCCGGCTGGACGATGGTCGGCGGCGGCATCTTTGAACCCCAAGAAACGGCGCGTACGATGGGGTCCTTGATCCCGCGCGGCGTTCACTGGATCAAAGCAGCAGTCGCCGCGTTCGAACCTGCGAATAATGCTGTCATTCTTGATGGATGCCGGGTCGTGAAATATGACCGGTTGATCGTGACACCCGGCCTCAAACTTGACTGGAACAAGATCGAAGGTTTGGTCGAAACCTTGGGTCAGAATGGCGTGACTTCAAACTATCGCTACGACCTTGCCCCATATACGTGGGAATTAGTGTCTGACATGAAGTCTGGCCGCGCAATCTTTACGCAGCCACCGATGCCGATCAAATGCGCAGGTGCGCCACAGAAGGCGATGTATCTATCCGGTGACGTATGGTCCCGCCGGGGCGTTCTAAAAGACATCGACATCCACTTTAACAATGCTGGCGGCGTGCTGTTCGGCATCAAAGACTATGTTCCGGCACTGATGGAATACGTCGAAAAATACGACGCAACGCTGAACTTCTTTCACAACCTCGTTGCTGTCGATGGTCCCGCAAAAAAAGCGTGGTTCAATGTCGCCAAACCCGACACCCCAGCCGAACGCGTCGAGATGGATTTTGACATGATGCATGTCGTCCCCCCACAGACAGCGCCGGATTTTATCCGGGTGTCGCCACTGGCTGACGCTGCGGGTTGGGTCGATGTCGATCAGGCAACCCTGCGCCATAAGACCTATGACAACATCTGGTCACTCGGTGACGTGATGAACGCGCCGAACGCCAAAACAGCCGCTGCTGCCCGTATGCAGGCCCCTGTTGTGGCTGAAAATATGATTGCCGACATGCGCGGCGGTGCACCTGTTGCCCAATACAACGGTTACGGGTCGTGTCCATTGACCGTCGAACGCGGGAAAATCGTTCTAGCTGAATTCGGATACGGCGGCACCCTGCTACCTAGCTTTCCAAAATTCCTGATCGACGGGACAAAGCCCACACGCGCAGCATGGTTCCTGAAAGAGAAGCTGCTGCCACCGATCTACTGGAAAGGCATGCTAAAGGGTCGTGAATGGCTCGCTAAGCCCGAAAAGATCACGACGAAATAACAATAACGCCACCTTCCTCCCAAAGGCGGCCCCTATTGAACTGAGCCATACGATGAACGCTGCAATCACCCGATATCTCCCCATCCTTTCTTGGGGCAAAGACTATAATCGCACGACGCTGTCGAATGACCTCGTGGCAGCGGTGATTGTCACAATCATGCTTATCCCACAGTCCTTGGCTTACGCGTTACTTGCGGGTCTGCCGCCCGAGGCCGGGCTTTATGCATCAATCGCCCCAATCATTCTTTACACAATTTTCGGCACCAGCCGTGCCTTGGCCGTTGGCCCCGTCGCTGTTGTGTCGCTGATGACCGCCGCTGCGCTGAGCAACATCGTTGAACAGGGTACCATGGGCTATGCGGTCGCCGCCCTGTCGCTTGCTGCGCTATCTGGGGTGATCTTGCTTGCGATGGGCCTCTTTCGGTTGGGGTTCATTGCGAATTTCCTGTCTCACCCTGTCATTGCGGGGTTCATAACTGCGTCTGGACTTATCATTGCCGCTAGTCAGTTAAAGCACATTCTCGGCATTGATGCCGAAGGGCACAATCTATTGGACCTGCTGGTATCACTTTTCCAACATTTGCCGGAAACGAACATCATCACAGCCGTGATCGGGATCAGTGCGACTGCATTCCTGTTTTGGGTCCGCAAAGGGCTTAAGCCGCTACTTGAAAAGACCGGCCTAAGCGCTGGGTTAACCGGCGTAGCCGTCAAAGCGGGACCGGTTGCGGTTGTCGTGGTAACGACACTTGCGGTGTGGCTATTCGGTTTGGCAAATCAAGGTGTCAAAATTGTAGGTGATGTCCCGCAAAGCCTACCCCCGTTAACGATGCCATCCCTGTCACCAACACTGCTGGGACAATTGCTCTTGCCAGCCTTCCTTATCTCTATAATCGGCTTTGTAGAGTCTATTTCTGTCGCCCAGACGCTTGCTGCAAAGAAGCGGCAGCGGATCGATCCAGACCAAGAATTGATCGGTCTTGGCGCGGCGAACGTTGGTGCGGCATTCACGGGTGGTTTTCCTGTCACTGGTGGGTTCTCACGATCTGTCGTGAACTTTGACGCGGGCGCTGAAACACCAGCCGCCGGCGCGTTTACGGCCATCGGCCTGGCAATCGCTGCCTTGGCTCTTACTCCGCTGATCTTCTTCCTTCCCAAGGCCACACTTGCTGCGACAATCATCGTTGCCGTGCTGAGCCTTGTGGACTTTAGCATCCTGAGCCGTGCGTGGAGCTATTCCAAAGCCGACTTTGCCGCCGTTTTGACAACCATTCTTCTTACACTTGCTTTGGGTGTCGAAGTCGGCGTTTCTGCGGGCGTAGGACTCTCGGTTTTGCTGCACCTTTATAAGACTTCGCGGCCACACATTGCCGAGGTCGGCCTGATTGCTGGCACTGAACACTTCCGCAACATTCTTCGCCATGACGTGCAGACCCACCCTGAAATCGTCACCCTGCGCGTCGACGAGAGCCTGTACTTTGCAAATGCGCGTTATCTTGAGGACCAAGTGCAAAACCGCGTCGCTGGCGACGAACATGTACGCCACGTCATTTTGCAGTGTTCGGCGGTGAATGAGATCGACCTGAGCGCGCTCGAATCGTTGGAAATGATCAACGAACGGCTACACGAAATGGGCGTTTCACTTCATTTGTCTGAGGTAAAGGGCCCCGTGATGGACAAATTGCGCGAACAGCATTTCCTGCAAGAGCTGAGCGGAAAGGTTTATTTGTCACAGTATGAAGCGGTCGAAAGCATAAAGGCCCTTAAAGAATAAACCATACAAACCATACTGCTAGGACGGCACCGTTGTATCAGCGGTGCCGTAAAAGATTAGCCGACAAAGAACCCGCTTTTTTCAATCGACCGACTGATAGCGCTAGCATCCGCCAAATAGTTGCATTTGTGAACAATCATGCTGCATAATGTTTCTTAGGTATTAGCCAAAACACATTTTTCTCGCCGTTTGATCAGTAAAATTCGATCCATACTTCATATTGCCGCCTCAATTTTACCGCGTTAGATGAATAGCAAATGGGCGTTATAAGTCAGAAAGTAAGCAGTTATGAAACAAGCCAATAAGTTGACAGCGCCACACGAAGCGGCTGCCTCCTCGTTCTACGGCCAAAGCGAAGCCGAGTTTTCAAAGCAAGTAGAGCAGCTTGCAATTAGCGATCCCCGACTGATTGCTGTGTTTCACCAGACGCGCAAACAGTACCTAAAGTCCCGTCCAAATTGATAGCTTCACGCGCTTAGGCCGCGCATAGCCCGGCTCTATGACCGTCGATATCGGTCACAAGTGCAGCAATACACCCTTATTTCCTGAAAACCGCTTGACCTTTGTGACCCTGAGGGGTTGAACGGCCATCAGATTTTTATGGGAAAATGGGTGGTTTCGAATGGACGACCAGAACAAAAACCTCATCTTGGCGACCGTGCTAAGTTTTGCGGTGATCATGGCTTGGACTGTATTGTTCCCGCCAGAGGAACAGCCGGTCGATATCACAGCCGACGCTACGATCAGTGCAAACGAAGCTGCCTTGCCTGGCACACAGGTAACGGCACCTTCGGCGACGGCCCCAGCGGAAGCGGCGCCAACAGATGCCCCTGCCCCACGCCTTCAGATCAAAACCGCCGAGCTAGAGGGCACGCTGTCGCTACGCGGCGGTCGTATCGACGACCTGTCACTTACCCAATACCACGAAACGAATGAGCCTGAGTCAGCGATCGTTCAGCTGCTGCGCCCCGAAGGCGAAGCAGGCGCATATTACACCGCATTCGGCTGGGCCGCGTCAGAGGGTATGGAGCCATCCAATGTCCCGACCCCTGATACGGTTTGGACGCTAGAAAGCGGCGACACCCTGACACCACAGACGCCGGTAACGCTGTCATGGGACAACGGTGCAGGTCAGATTTTCCGCACCGTGGTATCTGTCGACGAAGAATTCATGTTTAGCTTTGAGCAGAGCATCGAAAACAACGCTGACACAGCAGTCGCAGCACGCCCCTATGGCCTTATCCGTCGCCAAGGGATCCCTGCCGATTTGAAAAAATTCTTCATCCTGCACGAAGGTCTGGTTCGTATGACTGACGGCGCGCTTGAAGAAACCGACTATAAAGACATTCAAGACTATGAAGTACACCCAACCGAAGGCGCACCTGCAGAGCGTCTAGAAGCAACGCAATCCGGTTGGATCGGCTACACAGACCACTACTGGATGACGACGCTGATCCCGGCGCAAGATGCGCCGTTCCGTTCCACTTCAAAGTACTATGAAAGCCGCGACCTGTTCCAAGCTGAGGCGGTTATGCCCGTCGCATCAATCGCGCCCGGCGAGACATTCACCAACACAACGCGTTTCTTTGCTGGTGCGAAAGAATGGGAAGCCATCAAGCACTATGAAGACGAAGAAGGTGTTGACGGCTTCTTGGACAGCATTGACTGGGGCATGTTCTTTTTCCTGACCAAGCCGATCTTCTGGCTGCTGCACATGCTGCATGGTCTGATTGGCAACATGGGTTGGGCGATCATCGCGCTCACTGTTATCCTCAAAGCAATCGTTCTGCCTTTGGCCTATAAATCCTACGTCTCAATGGCGCGGATGAAAGAATTGCAGCCAGAGATGGAGAAACTGAAAGAGCAAGCAGGCGACGACCGCCAAGCCATGCAACAAGGCATGATGAAGCTCTACAAAGAAAATAAGGTCAGCCCAGCATCTGGCTGTCTGCCAATGCTGTTGCAGATTCCAATCTTCTTCTCGCTGTATAAGGTGATCTTTGTCACCATCGAACTACGCCACACAGCTTGGATCGGTTGGATCAAAGACCTTAGCGCGCCTGACCCATCTTCGATCTTCAACCTGTTTGGCCTACTGCCATTCGCGGCGCCAGATCTTGGGCCACTACAACTGTTGTCACTGGGCATCCTGCCAATCTTCCTTGGTGTTTCCATGTGGCTGCAACAGCGCCTGAACCCAGCACCAACTGATCCAACCCAGCAAATGATCTTTGCATGGATGCCATGGGTATTCATGTTCATGCTGGGCAACTTTGCCAGTGGTCTGGTCCTGTACTGGATCGCGAACAACGTGATCACCTTTACACAGCAGTATCTGATCATGCGCAGCCACGGTGCAAAGCCGGATGTATTTGGAAATATCAAATCCAGCCTGCGCCGTAAAAAGAATGCGGCTGACGCCGACGAAGGCAAATAAAATCGATGCCCCGCTAACCCGGACATTAAGAAAACAATTAACCGCGAGGAGCTTCGTTGCGCCTCGCGGTTTGCTACAAAAACACGACCCGCCGTGCGTTCCACCCTGCATTTTTGAACTCTGCTAAACGGTTCGGGCCACCAATTTTTGACACCTATGCCACCGTCACGAACAACGGTAAGGTGCACGAAACGACAAGGTCGAGGTACTTAAATATGGAATTGCGCTTTCCCGAGGTCGAAACGCCGGAACCAAGCGAATTGGAAGCGGGCCGCCTGCTGTTTGCGGGTGAAACCGAATTCGTCAAAGGCGTCGTCGCAATGGACGGACTGCCGCCTGCCGACCGTCTGGAAATCTGCTTCGCAGGTCGATCCAACGTTGGCAAATCGTCCCTGATCAACGCGCTGACAGGCCGCAAGGGCCTCGCCCGCGCATCCAACACGCCCGGCCGCACGCAAGAAATTAACTACTTTACCGCTGGCGATATCTACGTCGTCGATTTGCCCGGCTACGGCTTTGCCAATGCCCCGGTCGCCGTTGTCGAAAAATGGCAGCGGTTGCTTAAAAACTATCTGTCTGGGCGTCAGACGCTACGCCGCGTGTTTGTTCTGATCGACGCGCGCCACGGTGCCAAAGCGGTAGACGAAGAAATCATGTCATTGCTCGACCGATCTGCCGTGACCTTTCAGGTCGTTATGACCAAGGTCGACAAGCTGAAGGGAGGCGCGCTTGAGGCATCACTTGAAAAAACACGTGCTGCGCTGGCAAAGCACCCTGCAGCATTCCCTGAATTAATTCTGACCTCATCCGAAAAAGGCGAAGGCATCCCAACGCTTCGCGCCATCATTGCAGGCTTATCATGAAATCAAGGACCGAAGACATGAACCGTGATTGGATCGCAACCGCCCGTACTTTGTCCGAGGCGCTGCCATACCTACAGCGCTATTCCGGCGCGATTGTGGTCGTTAAGTTTGGCGGCAACGCAATGGGCGACGCCGATGCAATGGCAGAGTTCGCCCGCGATATCGTTTTGATGCGTCAGGTTGGCATGAACCCTGTCGTCGTCCATGGTGGCGGCCCGATGATTAACCAGATGCTTGATAAGCTTGGCATCAAATCCGAATTCGTCCGCGGCAAACGCGTGACGGATCAGGCAACTGTCGAAGTCGTCGAAATGGTCCTAACGGGCCTTGTGAACAAACGCATTGTGCAGGCCATCATGGACGAAGGCGGCCGCGCTGTTGGCCTTTCAGGCAAAGACGACGATCTGCTGGTTGCCGAAGCCGACGATCCAGAATTGGGCTTTGTTGGCCGCCCTGTTGAAATGAACGTTCAAGTTCTGCGTGATCTGTTCAACGCGGGCATTATCCCCGTCGTCGCACCTGTCGCCACCGGGATGAGCGCGAATGAGACCTTTAACGTCAACGGCGACACCGCTGCAGGGGCCATCGCAGGCGCTCTGAAGGCCGACCGCCTGTTGTTGCTAACGGATGTCCCCGGCGTCAAAGACGGCAGCGGAGAGGTCGTCACACAGCTTTCACCGGCCCAAGTCCGCGATATGATCGCGGACGGTACCATCGCTGGCGGGATGATCCCCAAAACCGAGACCGCGCTCGACGCACTCGACAAAGGCGTGCGTGCGGTCGTGATACTTGATGGGCGGCTGCCAAACGCGAGCCTCTTGGAACTGTTCACCGAACATGGTGCGGGTTCGATTATCCGCGAACCACGCTAACGGGCCATTGATTGATCCCCGCCATCACGCGATGCTTCAAGCGCTATCAAAGGCGCGGCTTTGCGTGCTTGGCGGGTTCACGATCAACCCAGACGACGGATTACCCCAATCTAACGGGACGCTCTTGCTGATTGGGCCGGATGAGCCTGCGTTTTGGCCAGACTTTATCAGATCAAGTGAATACAACGACGGGCACCCCGATCCTATGGATCGTTGGTCCAAACGCGTACTTAGCCGCATTGCCATCGATAACAACGCCGCGGCGCTATTCCCTTCTGACGGCCCGCCGTTTCATCCGTTTTACAGCTGGGCGCTGCGTTCAGGGCAAGCGTGGAAGTCTCCGATCGGGTTATTAGTTCACGAACAAGCGGGGTTGTTCGTATCCTATCGCGGCGCGTTGCTGGTGCCTTGGCAGGTACAAATGCCCATCGCGACCCCACCTTGCACGGCTTGCGCAACAAAACCCTGTCAGACCACTTGCCCTGTTGGCGCGTTTGCTAATGACAGCTATGATGTCCCGACCTGCAAAAGCTATTTAACCACCCCCGAAGGGCGAACTTGCATGACACAGGGCTGCGCTGCTCGACGCGCCTGCCCTGTCGGCCAAGATCGCCGTGTTACCGACCAATCCGCATTTCACATGGACGCTTTCCTATGACACTTCGTTTAATATTAATCCGCCATGCAAAATCTAGCTGGGACGACCCGTTCTCTGATGATCACGCAAGGGTGCTGAATGCACGCGGCATCGCATCTGCCAAGGCAATTGGCGGCTGGATGCGGGACAACGGCTATGAACCCGAAGAAATCCTCTGCTCGGACGCAAGCCGCACCCACGAAACAGCCAACCTGATCATGGCAGAGCTATCAACCGCGCCAAAGCTACGATTGATGAAGTCGCTATACCACGCCGCCCCAGACACGCTGATGGACACAATCCACCGCGAAAGCGTCAAAACCGTCGCTCTTATCGGGCACAACCCCGGCATCGGCATGTTCGCCAACGGGATGGTCGGCAATGCACCCGATCACGCACGTTTCAGCGGCTACCCAACCTGCGCCACAACCGTGATCGACTTTGACGCAGAAAGCTGGTCAGCGGTGCAAAGGCATACGGGGGAGTGTGTAGATTTCATCGTGCCGCGCGATTTGATTGGGACGACGGGTGGCACAGACCGCTAGTCATCAGATGCAAACATAGCACTCATGCGAGCAAGGTCATACTCTAGCAACCATTTGTTAAATTTTATGAAAAGCTCAGATAACTGCGATTTGTTAAGAGAAACGACATCCAGCCCGCGATCATCATATGCATGCAGGATTAGACCATTTCTCGCATCTACAAGATACGCCTTCGTCGAATGAAAAGCTGGCTCGATCATCATTTCGGAAGCGATGGATAACCACATGATATCGGAAATAGATCTTT
The DNA here is from genome assembly GCF_043641945.1 of Yoonia maritima. Classification (GTDB taxonomy): domain Bacteria; phylum Pseudomonadota; class Alphaproteobacteria; order Rhodobacterales; family Rhodobacteraceae; genus Yoonia; species Yoonia maritima_B. The sequence goes on from NZ_JBHZRX010000003.1 coordinate 154,940, forward strand.
TGTCGTTTACCTTAACAATATCCCAATGACGAAACTGATCACATCCAAAGTCAGCCATATGCTCTTCATCTTGCTGCGCAGTCTTACTCACGTACTGCACTTCGGAACGCTCAACTCCACAGAGTTCGATATGGTTTAGACGTTTCTTACTAGGCTGCTCTAAGCCATAGCTAGCAATCAGAAGATAAATCTCTGATGAGTCTTCAAAATGCGCATGCGCAATCGTACATGCCCGCTCATATGCTTGACAGAACCGGCGCATCGGACGGTGTATGTTACTCTCTGTGCCTCCCAAATCGAAACGCAGCGCATTGTCGAACGCGTAGAATAAGCCATGAGGCAGTTCCTGAACTCCGAACTGATCTTGAATGTCCGCTAGTATTGTCGTCATGAAATGTGCACGTGGAATTTAGAGGAATTAAAAACTCTGCAGTATTCCTATAAAACAAAAAGCCCCGGGTCATGCCCGGGGCTTTGTTTTTAGTGGCCGATGATCTGGCTGAGGAACAACTGGGTCCGCTCAGATTGCGGGTTGTTGAAGAACTCGGTCGGTTCGTTCTGTTCCACGATCTGACCTTGGTCCATAAAGATAACCCTGTTCGCAACCGCTTGAGCAAAGCCCATTTCGTGGGTCACGCAAAGCATCGTCATGCCTTCTTCGGCCAGTTCGATCATTGTATCCAGCACCTCTTTGATCATCTCAGGATCAAGAGCAGAGGTCGGTTCATCGAACAACATGATGCGTGGCTTCATGCAAAGTGAACGGGCAATCGCCACACGCTGCTGCTGACCACCGGACAACATGCCGGGGTACTTATGCGCCTGATCAGGGATTTTCACCTTTTCAAGGAAATGCATCGCGATTTCTTCGGCTTCTTTCTTAGGTGTCTTACGAACCCAGATCGGAGCCAACGTGCAGTTCTCAAGGATCGTCAAGTGCGGGAATAGGTTGAAGTGCTGAAAGCACATGCCAACCTCTGACCGGATCTTATCGATGTTTTTCAGATCCGAAGACAGCTCTGTCCCATCCACGATGATGTCACCAGCTTGGTGTTCTTCAAGCCGGTTGATGCAGCGGATCAGTGTCGACTTACCTGAACCCGACGGGCCACAGATAACGATCCGCTCACCACGTTGTACGGTCAGGTTAATGTCGCGCAGCACGTGGAACGAACCGTACCACTTGTTCATGTTGCGGATTTCAATCGCCACCTCGTCAGAGACTTGCATATGGCTGCGATCGATTTCGCGTTCTTGTATAATATCAACCATTGTCAGGTCTCCTTAGCGGTGTTCACGCTGGAGTTTTTTCTCCAGGTAAAGTGAGTAGCGGCCCATGCTGAAGCAAAAGATGAAGAACATGACGCCAATAAAGAGGAAAAGTTCCCAGTAGATGCCGTTCCATTCCGTAGAAGCACGGATCGCACCAGCCAGACCGATAGGGTCAAACAGGCCAATGAACACAACAAGCGTTGTATCTTTGAACAGACCAATAAAGGTGTTCACGATACCCGGGATCGAGATTTTGAGAGCCTGCGGCAGGATGATCAACTGCATAGACTGCCAGTAGTTCAGACCAAGGCTATCGCCACCTTCGTACTGACCTTTTGGCAGCGCAGCCAAACCACCACGCACCACTTCGGCGATATAAGCCGCCGAGAATAGTGTCACCATGATGATCACACGCAGCATCAGGTCAAAGTTCGTGCCCGGAGGCAGGAAGTAGTTTAAAAGCAACGACGCAGTGAACAGCCAAACAATCAACGGCACACCGCGGATGACCTCAATAAAGACCACCGCAGACCATTTGATGATTGGCAGGTCAGACTGACGCGCAAGCGCCAAAAGGATGCCCAATGGCAACGACAATAGAATTGCCGCAATCCCGATGATCACAGAAAGGGTGAAACCACCAAAGTCCTTGGATGGAATGAACTCCAACCCGATGGGCAGAACAGAAGTAATCCCCGAGGAAATTGGTCCAGCAGCATACAGCCAAAAGAAAATTGGCAGAATGATCGCACCGATTGTTCCAAGTAGCGAGTTCACTGGGCTAACGTATTTGATAATGGCAAAGCCAAGACCAAAACCGAGACCAACAACAAGCGGACCCCAGATCGAACCGCCCCATAGCAGCATGTACATGATGAATGGTGTCACCAGTGTCCCGATCAGAAGTTTGCGCGGAAGCGTGTCAAACAGAACCGGTGCAATACCGACAAAGAACACGAGCAGTGCAAGAACTGGACGCCAGTAAGCATCGTTCGGATAGAATCCGAACATCAACTGCTGCCAGCGTTCAGTGATAACTGCGAAACATGCGGCAGAAGCATCCTCTCCCAATGTCGCATTCCGAATTTCCCGACATTCAGTCAAAGAATCCGCAACCCAAATACCGTTGACCAGCCATGGACCAAGGTGTGAAACCACCCAGTAGATCACAAACAACGACAGGATCGTCAGGATCGCGTTCATTGGGCTAGAGAACAAGTTCTCTCGTACCCACCTGATCGCGCCGACTTCTGTCACCGGCGGTGTCTGCTGCGGAAGCATCGTGTCACGTACGTAAGGCACGGTTTGTGCGTGTGTATCCGACATCTTAGCGCTCCCTTAGCTGAGTTGAGCGGTTGTAGTAGTTCATGCCAGCAGAAATCGCCAAAGACAGCGCAAGGTAGAAACCACCTAGCAAAAGCATGCCTTCCAGCTCTCGACCAGTTTGGTTGATGGTAATGCCGCCCAATGTGGCACGAACATCCATGTAGCCAACCGCGATCGCTAGCGATGAGTTTTTGGTCAGGTTTAGGAACTGTGAAATCAGCGGCGGGATGATGACGCGCATCGCCTGCGGCAAGATTACAAGGTTCATTGTCCGACGCGGCTGAAGACCAAGCGCAAAGGCGGCCTCAGACTGACCTTTAGACACAGCCAGAATACCTGCACGCACGATCTCGGCGATGAACGCACCAGTGTACAGCGATAGTGCAATCCACAATGCGATCAAAGAGTTCCGCAAATGGATGCCTTCGGTGAAGTTAAACCCTTTGAGGTATGGAGAAACGACAGTCATCCCCAAGAAGGCACAAACAAGACCAACAGGTACAACAAGCAACGCCAGTTGCTGCCACCATGTTGTTGGACGGTCACCTGTCGCCTGCTGGATGCGATCTGCACGTTTACGTAGCTGGGTAATCGCCGCAAAGCTAAGCGCCAGCGCACCAAAGACCAGCAGCCAATCTAGGCCACCTGATGCAACTGGGGTCGCATCTTCGATAGGTGCAACTGCTTCGTTCCCGCTAACTGAACGGGTAAACGCAAGACGCGGAATCCAAATACCACGGTTTGTGACGGCAACGTTGTCGCCCATCAACATGCTTTGGGTCGCATCGTCACCGCGGAATTCACGGGGTTGCGGCATGCTTTCTGTCATGATTGCAAAGATCAGAATGATCCAAAGCAGCAGCGGAACGTTACGAAAACCTTCGACGTAAACGGCCATCAGGCGGCTTACGACCCAGTTTTTCGACAGGCGTAGCACACCAACAATCACACCAATGACGGTGGCGGTGATGCAGCCCAAGAATGCGACAAGCAGCGTATTCAGAATACCAACCATCGCCGCACGACCGTGGGTCATCTGGTTATTATATTCGATCAGACGTTGGTTAATGTCATAGCCAGCGGACTGACCCAAGAAACCAAAGTCAAAATCCTTGCCCAACGCAGCAAGGTTGTTCACAGTGTTCATCACAAGCCAACCGATCCCTGCAAGGATCAGAAAAAGCGCGATTACCTGAATTGTGATAGATCGATAGCGTGTATCGTAAATAAGCTGGCTTAGCCGAAAACCCGGCTTAGGCGGGTCGGTCAACGTCGACATATATTTATCTCCCGGTGCGTCCTGATTTAGACCGCGTGCGCGTCAGTTAGTCTGACTGTCATCACGCGTAGACACACATTTATTTTTTAGCGTGGTCGCCATTGGGTAAAGGGCCCGGTTAAAACCGAGCCCTTCGCCGTTTTCAGTTCTTAACGGAAAGGTGGAGAGTAGATCAAGCCACCGTCTGTCCACTGTGCGTTCAGACCGCGTGCCAGACCGATGGTTGTGTTCTCACCGATGTTGTTTTCGAACAGCTCGCCGTAGTTACCGCCAGCCATGATTGCGTTTTTCGCCCAGTCAGCTTCCAGACCCAGCATCGCGCCCAGTTCACCTTCGGTGCCCAGCAGACGGTTAACTTCTGGGTTGTCGCCAGCAGCAGCAGACAGTTCTTCTACGTTTGCAGAAGTCACACCCAGCTCTTCAGCTGTTACTAGTGCGTTCAGTGTCCAGCGTGCAATGTCGCCCCATTCGTTGTCGCCGTGGCGAACAAGTGGGCCGAGTGGCTCTTTGGAGATGATTTCTGGCAGCAGAACGTGGTCAGCTGGTGCTTCGAATGTTGCGCGTGTCGCAGCAAGGCCAGACGCGTCTGTTGTGTAGACGTCACAAGCGCCAGCAAGGTACTGCTGCTGTGCTTCTGCGTTTGTTTCGATTGGAACAGGCTCGTAGCTGATGTTGTTCGTGCGGAAGAAGTCAGCAAGGTTCAGCTCTGTTGTTGTACCAGTTTGGATACAAACAGTTGCGCCATCCAGATCTTTCGCAGAAGTCACGCCAAGTGCTTTTGGCACCATGAAGCCCTGACCATCGTAGTAGTTTACGCCAACAAATTCGAACTTAAGGTCGACGTCACGGCTCATTGTCCATGTTGTGTTACGTGCAAGCAGATCGATTTCGCCGGAAGCAAGCGCTGTGAAACGTGTCTGGCCAGTTGTTGGGACGAATTCTACTGCAGTTGGATCACCAAAGATCGCAGCAGCAACGGCGCGACATACGCCTACGTCGAAACCTTCCCAAACGCCTTCAGCGTTAGGTGCAGCAAAACCAACAAGACCAGTTGTAACGCCGCAGTTCAGCGAGCCACGTGCTTTGACGTCGTCAAGTGTCGCCGCAGAAGCCATACCGGCAGCCAAGCCAGCAACAGTCAGCGCGCCGAAGAATACGGTTTTTTTCATTTTTACCTCTTCCTGAGTTTCCGCCCCAAACATGCGAGGCGGTATTTTTATCCCGTCCTAGTAGGACAGTGTGGTGAATGAGAAAGGACTCCTTTCTCAATGCGGCTAGAGTGTGCGGAATCACACAATGAGGTCAAGGGTTACAAATGGAAAACCCTATGCAAACGCCGTCAAAACAGGCAGTTTTCCTGTCAATCCGGATGAAACAGGACATTTACCTAGCGATAGGAAAGCTCATAGAATCGTGCAGCGTCCAAAAATGCGGCGCGCTTGGTCAATTCGAGTGCAGTCGCCTCATCGTCTTCGCCCCACTGTTCGATTTGCCAATGCTCATCAACGCGTGAAGCGGTCCACGCCTGATCAACTGAAATCGCTCCTCGCGTGACCGCAAGTGCAAGGATCAATGACCCTGAGATGCTGATTAGATCGTGTGCGGCGGCCAGTGCAAAGTCGTCATATGCGTCGACTTCCGCCCGCAATTTCGTCAAAGCATCTGGATTTTGGACAACATGCATTACGCCTTCGCCCACGGCCAGACGCGCATCTAGCGTATCAGCCGCCCAATCAAGAATTGGGTCCCAATGGTCCGCTTGACGCGCAATCAGCGTGTCTGGGCCAGCAGCCCGGTAGCAAAGCAAATCGCTGTCGCCGTATTCAGCTAACATTGCTGCAACTTCAGCGCGTTGCGTGCTGACCTTGTCGATAGCGGCATTCGCGCCACGCGTGACGGGCATCGTGACAGGATCAACTGTTTCGATCTGCGCGTCCCATTCGGCGGCGATTGCTTCGGCCATCGATAGGGTCGGCACGGTCAACGCTGCTTTCGCTGGGGTTTTCACGCCCCGTTCATCCAGCAGCACGGTAAAACCGCCGTCACATTCTGTCGCGGTCGCTGTCTTCCAGAAACGTTTTGGTTTCCAATCGCTCATCTTAGTGTCCTGCTAGTTCGTCAACGGCGCCGGGCAACGCGCCAAATTCGTGGATAAGGATATCAGGCATCAGCAAATCAGCCGCGTGATAGCCCCAGCCAACGCCAATTTTTGCCACACCAGCGGCGCGCGCCATATCCATGTCATAAGTTGTGTCGCCCACCATCACGGCCCGGTTCTGGGCAACACCTAATTCATTCATCGCCGTTAAGATCATCGAAGGGTTCGGCTTCGACGGATGATGATCAGCGACTTGCTCACTGTGAAAGAAACCTTCCAGCGCATGCCGTTCTAACAGTTTGTCCAAGCCACGCCGCGACTTTCCCGTCGCCACGGCCAACAGCGTGTTGTCTTGGGCGGCAAGCGTATCAAGCACCGCGCGGGCACCGGGATACAAAGGACCGTGGTCCGCATTCTGCGCACGCTGGGTACTGAACGCATCCTTATAGCCTTCGACCAACCGGGCTTGTACCGCCTGATCGGCATCAGGGCATAATCTGGCAAACGCCACATCGAGCGAAAGCCCAACAATAGAAAGCACATCGGAACGATGCGGCATCGCGCGACCTTCGGCCGCGAACGCATGCGTCATGGCGGCCAAAATCTCGGCCTGACTGTCGACAAGCGTGCCGTCGACGTCGAAAATTACAAGGCGTAGATCACTCATCCGGCATATTGAACGGATCAACAGGGGCATGCCCCACGACCCAACCCACGAAATCCCATGTGTTTTGCATATGCTCTGGCAGTGGCGCGGTGATATGCAGCGTCGCACCCGTTTCAGGGTGCTCGATCGTCAGTGAACGCGCATGCAGGTGCATCTTGCGGCCAATTTCGCTGCCCATGCCAGCACCCCAGCCATCACCAAGGTTTTCCTGACCAGAGCCACCGTATTTTCCATCGCCAATGATCGGATGCCCGATCTCGGCCATATGCGCACGAAGCTGGTGAGTACGGCCTGTGATTGGCACCAAAGCACACCACGAAGCACGTGACGCCAGCGTATCCATCACAGCGTAATCCGATGTCGCGCGTTTCGCGCCTTCGGTGCTGTCGACGTCACGCGGATGCACGCAGCGCATCTTTTCGTTTTCGCCACCACGGCCATGACCGCCAGATTTGACCAAGCCGTATTTGATCGTGCCTGCACGCGGATGCGGAACACCGGCAACAGCTGCCCAGTAAATCTTACGGGTTTCGCGGTGCTTCAAGTTCTCGGTCAGCTTTTTCGCCATCATGCGTGTACGCGCCAGCAACAGGACACCAGAGGTATCTTTGTCCAAGCGGTGCACAAGACGCGGCTTTTCGTCATAGCCAAAGGTCAACGCCTCGGCCAAGCCATCGACATGGCGTGTCGTGTTCGTGCCGCCTTGCGTTGCCAAACCGTGTGGTTTGTTGATCGCAATGATGTGGTCATCTTTGTAGATCACGCATGATTGGATCAGCTTTGCATCGGCCTTGGTTACGCCTTGCTTGGCCAATGATCTCAGCGCGTTCGCTTCTTCCTCGGTTGGTAGCGGCGGGATGCGGACCTTTTGACCAACCTCTAGACGGGTGTTGGTTTTGACCCGGCCGCCATCCACACGCAATTCGCCCTTGCGACACATCTTTTCGATGCGCCCTTGTGTCAAATGAGGAAACAGGCGACGCAGATAGCGGTCAACCCGCTGGTCGCCGTCGTCCGGGCCGATTGTCCGTGTCTGTACGCCGCTCATAGGGCACCTTTCGCAATCCAAAGGCCAACAGCACAAGCTGCCAGCGATAATAGAACAGTGCCCATAACATATCCACCAGCCGCCGCCAGCCTTCCGGCCTCTAGCAGACGCATGGTATCAAGCGAAAATGCAGAAAAAGTCGTAAAACCACCCAAGATGCCAGTGATCACAAGCGGCTGCCATGCATCCAACCCCTTTTGTTGGGTCGCGACATAGACGACACCAATCAAAAGCGATCCAACGACATTCACCGTGAATGTGCCCATCGGAAAGGCGACATTCAGACCGACGACATAACGCATAACTGCCCCCAATGCCCCGCCGCACGCGACCATTACCATTGTCATTGCTTGTTCCTTTTCGCGCGCAATCCCGCAAAGTAATCGACGCGTTTTTTCAGCTCTCGTTCGAACCCGCGATCAACAGGCAGATAGTAGACCCCGCGCTTCATGTCGTCGGGGAAATAGTTTTGACCCGAAAAGCCATCTTCGGCGTCATGGTCATAGGCATAGCCCGCACCAAAGCCCTGCTCTTGCATCATCTTCGTTGGGGCATTGATGATATGATTGGGTGGCGGGGTTGATCCAGTTTTCTTGGCTGCGACCACCGCCGCCTTATACCCTGCATAAGCCGCGTTCGATTTCGGGGCCAAGGCTAGATAAACCAGTGCCTGCGCGAGCGCGAGCTCGCCTTCGGGGCTACCAAGCCGTTCGAACGTTTCCCAAGACTGCAGACACACGGCTTGCGCCTGTGGATCAGCGAGGCCGATATCCTCAACCGCCATACGCGTTATCCGCCGCGCCAGATAACGAGGATCTTCGCCGCCAGCCAACATGCGTGCGAACCAATATAGCGCAGCATCCGGGTCAGATCCGCGCACCGACTTATGCAGCGCGCTGATTAGATTGTAATGCTCTTCACCCGACTTGTCGTATTTCGCAGCCCGCTTCATCAGGCGTTTGGTTAGGTCATCTGTCGAAAGCTTCCCGTCGACCTTCCACGCTGCAACTTGCTCAATCAAATTCAACAAGGCGCGGCCATCGCCATCTGCCATCTCTAGCAGTGCCTCGCGTGCAGGGCCGTCCAGCGGCAAAGGTCGCCCAAGGTCCTTCTCGGCGCGTTGAGCAAGCCGTTCTAGATCGGCAAGGTCGAGCCGGGTCAGTATCAACACCTGCGAACGGCTTAGCACCGCGGCGTTCAATTCAAACGACGGATTTTCGGTCGTAGCACCAACTAACAAAATGGTGCCGTCTTCCATGTAGGGCAGAAACCCATCTTGCTGCGCTTTGTTAAAGCGGTGAATCTCATCCACGAACAGCAGCGTACCTTTGCCGTTTTGACGGCGCAGCTTAGCCGCCTCGAACACTTTGCGCAGGTCTGGAACACCCGTGAAAATCGCACTGATCTGAACGAAATGCAAATCAGTCTCGTCCGCGAGCAAACGAGCGATTGTCGTTTTCCCAACCCCCGGCGGGCCCCAAAAAATGAGTGACGACAACGAACCAGAGGCAAGCATCGTGCCCAACGGGGCATCTGGGCCAAGAACCTGTTCCTGCCCAATGACATCACCCAACCGCACAGGGCGCAACCGATCAGCCAGCGGGCGCGGGCCTGCAGGTGTTTCTGTCGGGGTGGTTTCAAACAGGTCAGCCATAGGGGGAACATATGCCTTATCTCAAAAAGCGAAAGCCCCGCGATACCGCGAGGCTTTGCAAAACTTCAACGAAGTGACGAGAACTTAATCCTCGAGAGCTTCGAACTCAGCCAGACGTGCTTTGTCTACAGCGCCTTTTGCATCAACGTCACGGTCAACGAATTCGATGATCGCCATTGGCGCCATGTCACCGTAACGGAAACCAGCTTTCATGATGCGGATGTAACCACCCTGGCGGTCCTTGTAGCGTGGGCCCAAAATTTCAAACAGCTTTGCTGTGTGAGCTTCTTGCTTCAAGCGTGCGTTTGCCTGACGACGTGCGTGCAGATCGCCGCGCTTGCCAAGTGTGATCAGCTTTTCAACAATGCGGCGAAGTTCTTTCGCTTTTGGCAGTGTTGTTTTGATTTGCTCATGTTCGATGAGCGAGCCAGCCATGTTCGCGAACAGCGCTTTGCGGTGCTCGTGTGTACGATTCAGGCGGCGGTAACCTCGTGCGTGACGCATTTGATAGTCTCCATTTTGTTTTATGATGGGCCTGCGCTGCGATGACGCCTGCTCCGTTAGTGGGACAGAATTGTCCGAGTATTCCCAGCCCGTGCTGGCATTTGTGCGGATGGGCCCGAAGGCCCACCCAAATTCTTAGAACTGATCTTCGAACTTTTTCGCCAGATCTTCGATGTTGTCCGGCGGCCAATCCTCTACGTCCATGCCAAGGTGCAGACCCATGCCTGACAGTACTTCTTTGATTTCGTTCAAAGACTTACGGCCAAAGTTAGGTGTGCGCAGCATTTCTGCTTCCGTTTTTTGGATCAGATCACCAATGTAAACGATGTTGTCGTTCTTCAGGCAGTTTGCCGAACGGACAGACAGTTCCAGCTCGTCCACTTTCTTCAGTAGAAGCGGGTTGAACTCAAGACCGTCATCGTCTGCACCAGTAGAAGCAGATTCAGGCTCGTCGAAGTTGACGAAGATCGACAGCTGATCCTGCAGAATACGTGCTGCGTAAGCAACCGCATCGTCAGGTGTGATCGAACCGTCTGTTTCGACTTTCATTGTCAGCTTGTCATAGTCCAGAACCTGACCTTCGCGGGTCGGCTGCACGTCGTAGCTAACTTTTTTCACAGGCGAGTAGATCGCGTCGATGGCAATCATGCCGATCGGTGCGTCTTCTGGCTTGTTTTTGTCTGCAGATACATAGCCCTTACCCGTGTTTACGGTCAGTTCCATGTACAGATCAGCGCCATCATCAAGGTGACAGATAACGTGGTCTTTGTTCAGAACTTCAATCCCAGCAGTTTCTGAGATGTCAGCAGCTGTCACAACGCCAGGACCTTTGGCCTGAACGGACAAACGCTTAGGGCCTTCGACTTCCATACGGATCGCGACGCCTTTGAGGTTCAGAACGATGTCAGTGACGTCTTCACGTACACCGGACACGGAAGAGAACTCGTGCAGGACGTTGTCGATCTGCACAGCAGTAATCGCAGCACCTTGCAGCGATGACATCAGGATGCGACGCAGCGCGTTGCCCAATGTCAGACCAAAGCCACGCTCGAGCGGTTCAGCAATCACAGTTGCCTGACGCATCGGGTCGTTGCCCGGCTTAACTTCCAATTGAGTTGGTTTGATCAACTCAGCCCAGTTCTTGTGGATCATGTGTCCCTCCATTCCTGTCTGCCTTCATGTCCAAAAGGCAAACGCCCGAGGTTTCAAAATGACGTATTGGGGCCGTGCATATAGCACGACCCCAAAGCGTTTGGGTGAAATTAGACGCGGCGGCGCTTTGGTGGGCGGCAACCGTTGTGCGCCATTGGTGTCACGTCACGGATCGATGTGATGTTGAAACCAACAGCAGCCAGTGCGCGCAGTGCGCTTTCACGGCCAGAACCAGGACCCTGCACTTCAACCTCTAGCGTTTTCACGCCGTGATCTTGTGCTTTCTTGCCTGCATCCTCAGCAGCCATCTGAGCAGCATAAGGTGTCGATTTACGCGACCCTTTGAAGCCCATTGTGCCAGCAGACGACCAAGAGATCGCGTTGCCCTGCACGTCGGAGATGAGGATTTTTGTGTTGTTGAACGAAGAGTTCACGTGAGCAACGCCTGCGGCGATGTTCTTGGAGACCTTCTTTTTGGTGCGTTTGGTATCGCGTGCCATCTGTCAGACCCTCCTTATTTCTTTTTACCAGCAATGGCCTTTGCAGGGCCTTTGCGTGTGCGTGCGTTTGTGGATGTACGCTGACCACGTACAGGAAGGTTACGACGGTGACGCAGGCCACGGTAGCAGCCAAGGTCCATCAGACGCTTAACGTTCATTTGTGTTTCGCGACGCAGGTCACCTTCAACGGTGAGGTTTGCGTCGATGTATTCGCGAACCGCCAGCACTTCTGCGTCGGACAGTTCGTTAACACGGCGTGCGCGGTCAATTTTGACAGCTTCACAGATTTCTTCGGCTTTGGCTGGGCCAATACCGGTAATATATGTCAGGGCGATTGGAACCCGCTTTGCAGTCGGGATGTTTACGCCGGCAATACGTGCCACGTGTGCAATTCCTTTTTTGTTGCGGGTCCGTCATTCCAGACCCTTTTTTCACAACGCAAGCCCGAAGCGATGCGCCCGGGCTTAAGTCATATCGAGGTGGTCGATAGCTTTACGGGTGCGACCCATTAACCATCTAATGATTCCCTTACGGGATGGCGTTGTTTAGGGGGCATTTCCTATCGGGTCAACCCACCTGAGCGAGAGCGATGGATTTTCTAGAAAATCCATCTGACGCGTAAATTTCGAGAAATTTACGCCAACGCCGCTGAAATGCTTTTAGCCACTTCATCCATGCTGGCCAAACCATCCACGGATTTCAAATCGCCTTTGGCGTAGTAGTAACCGACCAGCGGGCTAGTCTGTTTGTAATAGGCCATCAAACGAGTACGCAGGCTTTCTTCGTTGTCGTCCGCACGACGCTGAAAATCAGACGCGCCGCAGTTGGTGCATTTGTTGTCTGCTGGGATTGGTTTGGTGTTATCGTTGTAGACTTCACCGCAGTTGCCGCAAGTCGAACGGGCAGTGATACGATCAACGAGCGCTTCGTCATCCACTTGCATTTCAATAACGCAGTCGAGGTTTTCGCCCATGTCCATCAACAGACGGCCCAAGGCATCAGCCTGTGCCAATGTACGTGGGAACCCATCAAAGATGTAACCGTCTGCACCGTTGTCAGCCTCAAGCTGCTCGCGGATCAGGCCGATTACGATTTCGTCGGTGACAAGGTTGCCAGCATCCATAACGGCTGCGACTTTCTTGCCCATTTCAGTCCCGCTGGTCCGCGCGGCACGTAACATGTCCCCAGTGCTTAGTTGCACCATGTTTCGTTCTTCAACAAGCTTACGTGCTTGTGTTCCCTTGCCCGCTCCGGGCGGTCCCAGCAGAATAATGTTCATCGACGCGAAGGCCCCTTACGTTTGTTTGCACTACGTTTACCACGCAGCTGTGACTTCTCAATCAGACCTTCGTATTGATGGGCGACGAGATGCGACTGAATTTGTTGGATCGTATCCATACCCACCGACACGATGATCAGCACCGACGTACCACCGAAATAGAATGGTACGGACAGTTGTGCGCGGATGATTTCTGGCAGCAACGCCACAAGGGCAAGATAGCCAGAACCAAGCACAAGAATGCGGGTTACAACATAATCCAAATATTCAGCCGTTTTCTTACCTGGGCGAATGCCCGGCACGAAACCGTTTTGGCTTTTCAGGTTTTCAGCAACTTCATCAGTCTTGAACGCAACTTCGCGGGTATAGAAGTATGTGAAGAAGATGATCATACCGCCAAAGAAGATCAGATAGAGCGGCTGCCCCGGGCCAAACAGCGCGAGAATAGTCGACATAACTGGGCCGGATGTACCGCCACTAAATGTGCTGATGGTTGTTGGCAGAAGCAGCAATGCTGATGCAAAGATCGCAGGAATAACGCCAGCTGGGTTCACCTTGATCGGCAGGTGGCTCGATGATCCGTCATAGACCTTCATGCCGCGCTGTTGGCGCGGGTATTGAATGTGAATCTTACGCAGTGAACGTTCCATGAAGACAACGAACAACAGCACCAAACCGACCATTAGCAGAATACCAATAATGGTTAGCGGGCTGATCGTACCGGAACGGCCCTGAGCTAGGAACTGCGCCAAGGCAGCTGGAATTTCAGCAATAATACCAACGAAGATGATCAAAGAGATCCCGTTACCAATCCCACGTGAGGTGATCTGCTCACCGATCCACATCAACAGCATGGTGCCGCCAACGATAGTGATCAAACATGACGCGCGGAAGAACAGCCCAGGATCAGTAGCAAAGCCACCAGCCTCTAGACCGACAGAAAGACCATAGGCCTGCACGGTGGCCAAGAACACGGTGCCATAGCGGGTGTATTGCGTTAGCTTACGACGTCCCTGCTCGCCCTCTTTTTTGAGGTTTTTCAATGGTTCCCACATAGAACCAAGCAGCTGCATCACGATGGAGGCAGAAATGTAAGGCATAATACCAAGGGTAAAGATCGCCATACGCGACAGCGCACCACCGGTGAACATTGACAGGATACCACCAATACCGCTGGATGCCTGCTCCATAAACTCACGCAATGCGATCGAATCAATACCAGGTACGGGGATATAGGTGCCAAGGCGGTAAACCATCAGCATCCCGATGGTAAACAGAATACGCTGACGTAGTTCCGTCGCCTTACCGAACGCGCTCCAACTGATGTTGGCTGCCATTTGCTCTGCTGCAGAAGCCATTTGGGTCTCTTTTCATGCTAAACGCCGCCAGACGGTTCCCCGTTGGCGGCGTTTGGGAAAACTTGAAAGGATATGTAAGCGACGTTACCGCCGCTCACAAGCCTTACTCAGCCGCTGCGACAGTTGCGACAGTCAGCGAACCGCCTGCCTTCTCAACAGCTTCGACAGCGCCCTTAGAAGCACCAGTCACGACGATCTTAGCTTTGGCGTTGAAATCGCCCTTTGCCAGAACGCGGATACCGTCCTTCTTGCGACGAACCAGACCGGACGCGATCAGCGCATCTTCGGTGATGTCTGCTTTGATGTCGATCTTGCCTTCGTCGATGAATTTCTGGATCAGGCCAAGGTTTACAACAGCAAATGCCTTGCGGTTTGGCTTGTTGAAGCCACGCTTAGGCAGACGCTGGTAGATTGGCATCTGGCCGCCTTCGAAGCCTTTGATCGCTACACCCGAACGTGACTTTTGACCTTTGATACCACGGCCACCAGTCTTACCCATGCCGGAACCTGGACCACGGCCAATGCGTTTCTTGCGTTGCGTTGCGCCTTCGTTATCGTGAAGTTCGTTCAGTTTCATGTCGCTTCTCCTTTTGCCGGAACTGACCCCCAGCGACGGGAGCGGTCAAACACGGCGTTAAAATTGAGTCGGGTCAACGTGATCCGACCAGCGGCGTATAGACTGATGGTGACGCTGGATCAAGTAGGCAAGATGCACTCAACCAAAGGGCGCGCGCATTTGACGCGCACACAAAACAAAGCGCCGGATGATTACTCACCCGGCGCCTAAACTCATAACTAGTTTACTAATGACTTATGCGTCGCCGTAAGCGGCCTGTTTTGCAACGTCACGGATCGAAATGCGTGCCACACCGATATCTGCCAGATCCCGGTCAGACATGTTGTTCAGCTGGCCGAAAACTTCGCGGTATACAGCGCGGCGGGCGGCGGCGGCTTTCACGCCAGCGATTGTGTCGTTGATCATGCGACCAAACTGGTTGCCAGTCGCGTTTTGTAGATTTGCATTAACGTATGCCATGTGTCTTTTCCTTCTCGAGCGATACCCCTTTTGCGCTGCGGTCAGTCGCGGGGCGTTGAATTCCTTGACCTCAAGATAGGCGTTTCAGAGCCATGCAACAAACGCTGGAATGGAATTGCCGCTATGCAGCATAGGAATGCCGCAACTGCAGCATACAGAAAGAACTTGGCATCGCCCGAACCTCTTCCCTCCCCAAAGTTCGGGCGTGTCCAATGCTCAGCTAGGCGTCGGCCAAACGAAATCAGCCCGCAGCGCATCGCTAACCGGGCGACCATCGGTTGGACGGGGCTCACCCGTGGCGGGATCATAAAACGCGTGATATGTCGCCGCCGGGAACGAGCTGTCATAGCCCATCAGGTTCGGCACAATCGCACGAATGCGGCGTTCCTTGTCATCTAGCATAATGGGCGTGCCACATTCACCGCATGTACACAGCTCAAGCGGCCCACCAGGGTTGTTCGCATTGAACGGCTGGCGCTTCAGCTCAGTTGATCCATCAACGACAATATCCCCATGCTTAAAGAACGCAACGTGGGTTGTCGGTTGTCCGGTCACGCTCTTGCAAACCGAGCAATGGCAGGTGTGGTTGTCGATGGGATCAGCATCAGAATAGGTCTTAATATGGTCGCAGCCCCCAGAAAGTTTATGAGACATAGTATCCTCCTCTAAATGTTCCGAATGCGCACAGTGCGTGCGTGACGAGATCGGATCACAAAGGGGCGATTCTTTCGATACGGACTTTAGGAATGGGTCAAACGTAAAAACGCCCCCGGTTTCCCGAGGGCGTTTTAAATCATTTCAAAAAAACCCAGACTAGCCGGGCAAGGCGTTAGCCTTTTTCTTCGATGATTTCGACCATGTGGCTGATCGAGTTAACCATGCCGCGAACAGAAGGAGTATCTTCCAGTTCTTTCGTACGGTTCATTTTGTTCAGGCCCAAACCGATCAGCGTAGCACGCTGTTTGGCGGGGCGACGGATGGGCGAACCCACCTGCTTAACAACAATCGTTTTTGCCATTGTTCAGGTTCCTTACGCGTCTGCAGCTTCAGCAGTGGCGGCAGCAGGTGCTTCGTCACGCTTTGGCAGGATGTCAGCAACCTTTTTGCCACGACGCTGAGCGACGTTGCGTGGGGATTGCTCTTTAGAAAGGCCATTCATAGTGGCGCGGATCATGTTGTATGGGTTCTGCGAACCGATCGACTTAGAAACAACGTCCTGAACGCCGAGCATTTCGAAAACAGCACGCATTGGACCACCGGCGATGATACCGGTACCAACTGGGGCTGTGCGCATAACAACTTTACCTGCGCCGTGACGGCCTTCGATATCGTGGTGCAGTGTCCGGCCGTCGCGCAGGGCAACGCGGATCATCTGACGCTTAGCTTGCTCAGTCGCTTTGCGGATCGCTTCAGGTACTTCTTTCGCTTTACCTTTACCGAAACCAACGCGGCCTTTTTGGTCGCCAACAACAACAAGTGCTGCGAAACCAAAGCGCTTACCACCTTTTACGGTTTTAGATACCCGGTTGATTGCGACCAGACGGTCAGCAAACTCAGGAGCTTGTTCTTCACGATTGCGGCCGCGGCCGCGGTTTTCACGTTCTGCCATATGTGGCGTCCTTTTATGAATGGTGCATAGCACCGATTTTGTCGATCGCAGTGCCTTTGCAGGCCTCGATCATCGAGAGGGCCCCGAACATGTCCGGGACCCTCTACGCTGTCTTAGATCTTCAAGCCACCTTCACGTGCAGCCTCGGCCAGAGCCTTGACTTTGCCGTGAAAGAGGAAACCACCACGGTCGAAGTAAGCAACTTCGATGCCAGCTTTCTTTGCGCGTTCTGCGATTGCAGCGCCCACTTTTGTAGCAGCTTCGATGTTGTTCTTGCCAACCACGCCCAGTGCTTTTTCGAGAGACGAAGCAGACGCGATTGTCACGCCTTTGACGTCGTCGATCAGCTGGACGCTGATGTTTTTGTTCGAGCGGTGAACTGACAGGCGCGCACGCCCTTGGTTCGCTGTAACGCCCTTGAGTTTGTTCCGAACGCGCATGCGGCGCTTCAGAAACAGAGTTCTTTTGCTGTTTGCCATCTGTGCGTTCCTTACTTCTTCTTGCCTTCTTTGCGGAAGATGTATTCGCCTTTGTACTTGATACCCTTGCCTTTATAAGGCTCTGGCTTACGCCAAGCGCGGATGTTTGCCGCGACCTGACCAACAAGTTGTGCGTCTACGCCTTCCACTGTGATTTCGGTAGGCTTTGCAGATGTCACTGTGACACCCTCTGGCACTTCGAAGTTCACATCGTGGCTGTAGCCCAATGACAGTTTCAGGACGTTGCCCTGCATCTGTGCACGGTAACCAACACCCGACAGCTCAAGCTCTTTCTTGAAGCCTTCGGAAACGCCAGTCGCAAGGTTTGCAACCATTGTGCGGCTCATGCCCCACTGCTGGCGCGCGCGCTTGGATTTGCCGCGTGGTTCTACAGTAACAACGTTACCATCAACAGTGATGGTCACGTCGTCAGTGGCTTTAAAAGTTTGGGTCCCTTTAGGGCCTTTAACTTCTACGGTTTGACCTGAAACCGAGGCAGTAACGCCTGCGGGCAGCTCAACCGGCTTTTTACCAATACGAGACATGTTATCCCCTTAGAATACAGTGCAGAGCACTTCGCCGCCAACATTGGCTGCACGTGCGTTTGCATCCGACATCACACCCTTAGGGGTGGAGACAATCGACACACCCAAGCCCTGACGGACAGATGGGATGTCATTGGCGCCCAGGTAAACGCGACGGCCAGGTTTAGAAACCCGCTTCACTTCACGAATAACAGGAGTACCCTCGTAGTACTTCAGTTCGATTGCAAAAGCGGGGTGACCGTCTTTGCCATCTTTCTTAGCGTAACCGCGGATGTAACCTTCGTCAGAAAGTACATCCAGAACCCAACCGCGCAGTTTAGAAGCAGGTGTTTCCACCGTAGCTTTGCCGCGCATTTGGCCGTTACGGATACGTGTCAGCATATCACCGATAGGATCGTTCATCTTATGCTCTCCTTACCAGCTCGACTTGACCATGCCAGGGATTTCGCCATTGGAACCAAGGTCCCGCAGCGCGATCCGGCTGATCTTAAGTTTACGGTAGTAGGCGTGTGGACGCCCGGTGAGCTGACAACGGTTGTGAAGACGCGTTGCAGAAGAGTTGCGTGGCAGTTTTGCCAGTTCAAGGGTTGCCTTGAAACGCTCTTCTACGGGCTTCTCTTTATCGTTGATGATTGCCTTCAGCGCGGCGCGCTTTTCAGCGTACTGGGCCACCAGCTTTTCACGCTTAACTTCGCGTGCGATCATGGATTTCTTAGCCATTTCTAATCTCTCCCTAACGCTTAGCTGTTGAAAGGCATGTTGAAAGCTTTCAACAATGCTTTTGCTTCAGCGTCAGTGTTCGCTGTGGTGCAGATGACGATGTCCATGCCCCAGTTCTCATCGATCTTGTCGAAGTTGATCTCGGGGAACACCAGGTGCTCTTTTAGGCCAGTGGCATAGTTGCCGCGACCGTCAAAAGATTTGCCAGATACGCCGCGGAAGTCGCGGATACGAGGCATAGCAACTGTGATCAGACGGTCCAGGAATTCGTACATACGGTCGCCACGCAGGGTAACCTTAGCACCCAAAGGCATGTCTTCACGAACACGGAAACCAGCGATGGATTTCTTAGCGCGTGTTGTCATGGCCTTTTGACCGGCGATTGTTGTCAGATCTTCCTGAGCGGATTTTGCTTTCTTGCTGTCACGAACAGCTTCTGCACCGCAGCCGATGTTTAGGACGATTTTGTCCAAACGTGGGATCTGCATGTCGTTCTTATAGCCGAACTCTTCTTTCATCGCTGCGCGAATCTTAGAAGTGTATTCAGACTTCAAACGTGGGGTATAGTTTGCGGTATCAAGCATTAGATCGCATCCCCTGTTGTCTTGGCGAAGCGCACTTTGTTGTCGCCATCCATACGGAAGCCAACGCGTGTTGCTTTGCCATTTTTGTCAACGATTGCCAGGTTTGACAGTTGGATCGGCATCGCCTTTGGCGTGCGGCCACCTTGTGTCGCCTGAGATTGCTTCACGTGACGAACAGCCATGTTTACGCCGTCAACGATTGCTTTGCCTGATTTCGGGTCGATGGACGAGATAGTGCCCTTTTGACCTTTGTCTTTACCGGCAAGAACGATCACTTCGTCACCTTTACGGAGCTTAGCAGCCATAGTTACAGCACCTCCGGAGCAAGCGAGATGATTTTCATGAAGTTCTTCGCACGCAGTTCGCGAACAACTGGGCCAAAGATACGAGTACCCATTGGCTCACCAGCGTTGTTCAGGATGACGGCAGCGTTGCTGTCAAAACGAATTGCTGTGCCGTCTTCACGGCGAACTTCTTTTGCGGTGCGTACGACGACAGCCTTACGGACGTCACCTTTCTTTACGCGGCCACGTGGAATGGCTTCTTTCACCGATACTACGATAATGTCACCGACACTCGCGTAACGACGATGTGAGCCACCCAGAACCTTGATGCACTGAACACGGCGAGCGCCGCTGTTGTCAGCAACATCCAGATTGGTCTGCATCTGGATCATTTGGTTTCCTTCCGACCTATGAGGTATTCCCGATTTCCGTCCGGGGCCCCAGGGTTTCGATTAAACTGTTGGTGGACGCCTTAAGACGCGATCACTTCCCAGCGTTTAGTTTTCGATTTCGGTGCACATTCTTGAATGCGAACTTGATCACCGACGTTGAAAGAGTTGTTTTCATCGTGCGCCCGGTATTTCTTGGACTTACGAATAGTTTTCTGAAGCAATGGGTGCTTGTAACGACGCTCTACAGATACTGTAACTGTCTGTTCGTTTTGGTTGCTTGTGACAACCCCAGCTAGGATACGCTTAGGCATAGATTAAGCCTCCGAAGCAGCGGCAGCTGCTTTTTCGTTCAGAATTGTTTTTACTTTGGCAGCGTTGCGGCGTGCAGCGCGGATACCAGAAGTGTTTTCAAGTTGGCCTGTGGCCTGCTGAAAGCGCAGGTTAAAGGATTCTTTTTTCAGGTTCACCAGCTCTTCACGGAGCTGATCGGGCGTTTTATCCCGCAGTTCATTGGCGTTCATGCCATTTTCCTTTGTCAACATCACCGGTAGGCCGCACATAGGCGTGACCCGATTCCCGGTGGAGTGGGTGTAGAAGTGCGCCGTTTAGACCTCATCCCCCAATAAAGCAACCCCTATGGAGGCATAAAGGCATCGCTTTCTAACGATGCGGCACCGCAAGTGGGCTAATGCCCTTACACCCTCCATTGCACTGCTCAGATTACATTGCTTGCGTGCCGCCAACACTGTCCAGCAGCGGCTTTGCATTCTTAGCGTGGCGAGCAGCTAACTGACGCGCGCGGCGACCTTCGGCGAAGGGGCGGATGGGCGGTGTCGCCATATTGCCGAGTGCGGCGTCTGTCACCCCGAAAATCGCGCACAATTCCGCACGGGCGTCGGGACTAAGAACCTTTAGCGCCTCGTCACCCAAATACAGGCTCTCTGCGGGGGTTCCGGCGGCATAGAGCAGCTGATGCCCCTCTAGGAGGATATGATAGTAGGTCACCGCCTCGTCACCCGATGCGACATCCACCCCGTCAAGGCCCAGCAGATCCTTAGCGGGAACAAGCACCTCGGGCTGGCCGAACATCCGCATCGCAATCTTTGATGCGACCAGAATTCTGTGATGCCGCGAAACGGACAAGTCCGCGTTTGGCACCCCATTACCCAAGGCATTCTTTCGAATGACAATCGGGCGCAGGCGCTCATCGGCGTTCAATTCGGCTGCAGTGCGTGTTCGTGCCCAGATCCATTTAATAGGGACGAAATCATTATCCCGGGTCAGCAACATCTGCCCTACCCGCAACCGCTCAATCGGCTGGGGTCCGTCTTTGGTTTCAAAGACGGTTCCACCGGTAAAGCAAATATTCTGGGTACCAGGCGTGGGCGTCGCCGCGTTATTGAAAACATCAGCACCATCGGGTTCGCGCTGGATCGAGAAGCCGTCAATATCTGAGCCAAAGTCTTCGCCAGCCCCCACGAGGGCCGCTGTTGCGGAAAATCCGGTATAGCTCGCCACCGGGTTGTCAAAGGCGTCGCCATTATACACAGCCTGAATGTATTCATCATTCCCGGGATCATAGACAACGATATTATCGCCACCTTGGTTAATCAGCGGTGAGCCCCTGCCTGCGTAAAAGAACAAGTCATTGATTCCACCCGTCAGTGGCGTCCCTTCGGATCCGACCATGACCATTGCATGGGCGCCCGGCTCCAGCATGGTGCCAGCTGGGAAAGTGAACCAATTTCCCGCCCCCAAGTCCCAAAGCTGCAGACCGCCGATATCAACAGCAACATTACTCGTATTCAGAAGCTCGACGAATTCATCATTATCAGCAGCAGTTCCGTCCTGATTGGTATCATAATTCGCAGTGGTCGAATTCGGATCAATCAGGATTTCATTGATAATTATACCGCCAAGCAGTGCATCAGCCATAGACTCACTCCTCCTAAGGTAGAGTAGGTCAAAGGGCAGCGATTTTGCAACACTAAAGCGCTCGCCACCACTTATATGCTGGGGTAAAACCGATGCATGTCTAATATCAAATCGCTATTCGCGACCCGCCTATACCACGCTGCCCTGTCCGAGCAGGGCGCGATTGACCCAGCCGAGCTGGAAAACTCTTGCCTTGTTATCGCTGACGATGATGAGGCTGGCCAAGAATGGTGCGAGGAACATGGCTATCCCGGCTACACGTCCTACGCATCGCTCACCGACCTGCCATGGCGCTTTCCGATCTTTGCTGATCTGGTGAAGTCGCTCGACGCGCACGTTGCGGCATTTGCCAAAGACCTTGAACTTGATCTTGGCGACAAAGAACTAAAGCTTGAGGATATCTGGATCAACATCCTGCCGCCCGGCGGAACGCACTCCAGCCACATCCACCCGCATTCGGTGATCAGCGGCACAACCTATGTCGCTATGCCCGAGGGCGCGAGCGCGCTAAAGCTTGAAGATCCACGACTGCCCATGATGATGGCCGCCCCTACCCGCGTCAAAGGCGCTCGCGAAGAATTGCGGCCCTTTATCTATGTGAAGCCTGCGGTGGGTGATGTGCTGTTATGGGAAAGCTGGTTACGTCATGAGGTGCCAATGAACATGGCCGAAGAAGACGAACGTATATCTGTCAGTTTCAACTATAGCTGGGGATGACAGCCCTTACTGAACAACATCCCCGCCGATAATACGGCGGGGATGTATTGGTCAGTTAGGAAAACCAGCCTTTGACCTTGCCCCATGCAGATTTAGGCGGCTCAGCCTTTTCAGCTTCGGCTGAGGCAACTACTTCAACACCATCAAGCTCTGGCAGCGGCTCTGCTTCGAAGTGCTCTTCGTCGGGCTGCACGGCGGCCATTTCCACGACTTTCTCAGTCACGACATCTGCAAATGTTGTTAGCTTAGATAGGGTCGTCGGCCCCGCCATACCGTCAGCTTCAAGGCCGTTCTTGGCTTGGAATTCAGCTACAGATTTCGCCGTACCCGTGCCAAAGATACCGTCAGCACCAATGCCAAGGCCTTCTTGTAGTTTCTTAACCTGCGCGCCACGTGAACCTTTGCGCAGCAGGATCAATTCAGGCAAGCCAATCGCAGCAAAGGTATCTGGACCAGCAATGCCATCAGCCGCCAGGCCATTAGCAGCTTGCCATTCTTTCAGTGCTTTTTCAGTACCGGGACCAAAGTCACCGTCGGCAGTAACACCAAGTTTCGCCTGAAGGCGTTTAACAGGAGCGCCTTTAAGGCCGCGTTTCAAAATAGACATATTGTTTTCCCTGTGTCTGTAAATCTGGTGCAGGTCTGGCCTGCAACATGAGGCTACACCGAACACATAAAACCTGTGAGGGGAAAACTTGGGCGACCGACGCACACTCGTCGTCAATTGGGCTGCACTCACAATAAAACCCCCGCTGATTTCTCAACGGGGGTTTCAATTTCGTCGACGTCGGGAGCTAACTCCCTACGGCTTACCAGTCTTCACGAACAACAGTACGTGTTTTGATCGGCAGCTTCATCGCAGCAAGGCGAAGTGCTTCGCGTGCGATGTCTTCGTTGACGCCATCAATTTCGAACATCACGCGGCCAGGTTTAACCTTGCATGCCCAAAAATCGATAGAACCTTTACCTTTACCCATACGAACTTCGACAGGCTTAGATGTAACAGGCGTGTCAGGGAAGATACGGATCCAAACGCGGCCTTGACGCTTCATGTGACGCGTCATTGCACGGCGTGCAGCTTCGATCTGACGTGCAGTGATCCGCTCTGGTTCAATAGCCTTCAGGCCATATGTGCCAAAGTTAAGATCGGAACCGCCCTTAGCAAGACCACGGATCCGGCCTTTGTGCAGCTTGCGGTGTTTTGTACGCTTTGGTTGTAGCATCTATCTAGCTCCTTAGCGACGGCCAGCGCCGCGAGGGATAGAACCCTCTTGCAGCTCGGCATGTTTACGATCGTGCGCTGACGGGTCGTGCTCCATGATATCACCTTTGTAGATGAATACCTTGATGCCGATGATCCCATAAGGTGTCATAGCTTCGAACAATGCATAGTCGATGTCGGCACGCAGTGTGTGCAAAGGCACACGACCTTCGCGGTACCATTCAGTACGCGCGATTTCAGCACCGCCCAGACGACCAGCAAGGTTGACCCGGATACCCAGGGCGCCCATGCGCATCGCATTCTGAACCGAACGCTTCATTGCGCGACGGAAAGATACACGGCGTTCCAGCTGCTGACCGATGGATTCAGCAACAAGTGCCGCGTCCAGCTCGGGCTTGCGAACTTCAACGATGTTGAGGTGCAGTTCCGAAGTTGTCAGCTTAGCAAGCTTCTGACGCAGACCTTCGATGTCCGCACCTTTCTTACCAATGATCACACCAGGACGCGCAGCGTGGATCGTAACGCGGCACTTTTTGTGCGGACGTTCGATGATCACGCGGCTGATACCAGCCTGTGCACATTCTTTTTTGATGAAGTCTTTGATCTTCAGATCTTCTAGCAGCAGATCACCATAATCTTTGGTGTCAGCGTACCAGCGGCTGTCCCAGGTGCGGTTGACCTGAAGACGCATACCGATAGGGTTTACTTTGTTACCCATTATGATTGCTCCTCAACTTGGCGAACCACAATTGTGATTTCCGAGAATGGCTTGATGATCTTGCCGAAACGACCACGTGCCCGCGGGCGACCGCGCTTCATGATCAGGTTCTTGCCGCAATATGCTTCTGCAACAACCAATTCATCAACATCAAGGTTGTGGTTGTTTTCAGCATTCGCGATGGCAGACTGAAGACATTTCTTCACGTCATCTGAAATCCGCTTCTTGGAGAAAGTCAGGTCAGTCAGAGCCTGCTCAACTTTCTTACCACGGATCAGTGCCGCAACGAGGTTTAGCTTTTGTGGCGAAGTACGGAGCATGCGCAGTTTTGCACGTGCTTCATTGTCGGCCACGCGGCGGGGATTATTATCCTTGCTCATGGCTTATTTCCGCTTCGCTTTTTTGTCAGCTGCGTGACCGTAATAGGTACGAGTTGGTGAATATTCACCAAACTTCTGACCGATCATGTCTTCAGTGACGTTAACAGGGATGTGCTTCTTGCCGTTGTAGACGCCGAACGTCAGGCCAACGAACTGAGGCAGGATTGTAGAACGACGTGACCAGATTTTGATCACTTCGTTGCGACCGCTTTCGCGTGATGCTTCTGCCTTTTTCAAGACGTAGGCATCCACAAAGGGGCCTTTCCAGACGGAACGAGCCATAATTACCGACCCTTCTTCTTGGCGTGACGCGAACGTACGATAAGACGCTGCGACGCTTTGTTTTTGTTACGGGTACGCTTACCCTTGGTGTCTTTACCCCAAGGTGTCACAGGCGTACGACCACCAGATGTCCGGCCTTCACCACCACCGTGGGGGTGATCGATCGGGTTCATCGCAACACCACGAACCGAAGGACGGATGCCTTTGTGGCGCATACGGCCGGCTTTACCGAAGTTCTGGTTAGAGTGGTCAGAGTTCGACACAGCACCGACAGTTGCCATGCATTCCTGACGTACCAGACGCAATTCGCCAGAAGACAGGCGGATCTGCGCATAGCCACCGTCACGACCGACGAACTGTGCGTATGTACCAGCAGCACGAGCGATTTGACCGCCCTTACCGGGTTTCATTTCGATGTTATGAACGATCGTACCGATAGGCATGCCTGAGAAAGGCATCGCGTTACCTGGCTTAATGTCAGCCTTGGCAGATGCGATCACCTTGTCACCAACAGCCAAACGCTGAGGAGCAAGGATATAGTTCTGTGTACCGTCTTCGTACTGGATCAGCGCAATGAATGCGGTCCGGTTCGGGTCATATTCAATACGTGCAACAACAGCGGACATGTCCAGCTTGTTACGTTTGAAATCAACGATACGGTAAAGGCGCTTTGCACCCCCACCAATGCGACGCATTGTGATTCGTCCGGTGTTGTTCCGGCCGCCCGATTTCGTCAAACCCTGTGTAAGGGCCTTGACTGGACGTCCTTTCCAAAGCTCCGAACGGTCGATCAGCACCAACCCACGTTGGCCTGGCGTCGTCGGCTTATACGACTTAAGTGCCATGTTAGCTTCTTCCGTTTGCTTTGCGGGCACCAACCAGCGTTGGAAAGTACCCGGCAGTTAAAGGGCCCCGAAGGTCCCCTGAGTAATAAACACACAGACCCCAGAACGAATCCGGGGCCAAGCGATTGCGGGGATTTAGCAGGGACGAGGGTGGCTGTCTATAGGCTGGGGCTTTTTAGTATGCTATCGGCATCACTAATTACCTATCATTGGCGTCACGTATTGAACCAAGACTTCGCACCAAAAGCAAACTAGACTTGTGCGACGCGTACGCCTCCATCCGCGAAGAAGGCACCTCGCCGTATCTAACGGCAGCAATGCACTCAACGTCAGACAACATGTGATGCAGGTTCAGGCTTGGAACTGATTTACGTAACGCATCATGAAGACTGCTTAGCTTATGAGTACGCTCAACCTTCTCGTCACCGATAATTGCGATTAAGCCCTTCATAAACTTTTCACACAGCTGCAATGAAGCCCATCGTGACTGCCCATAATTTGGCGTTTGCGCCGTCAAGTGCATTGTCGCAGCAGCCCAATCACTCTCTGCTTCCGCGAACATTGGATGGGCACTTCGAAATCGGTCGAATGCAGCACGGACATCAAGCCCTATCACGTACAACTGATAGATCTCATTCAGATCAGCGCCAGCAAACCTAGATAGGCGTCCCTCCGTAAGCCCAACTAAAGAACAACAGGGATTAACTCTAATTACTCCGGTAGCAATAGCGCTCGTAGTCGGCTCACTCATTTCACGCGTCGCCTCCACAACAACCAATCCAAAGACCTTTGGAATACGCATCTCCCACATGTCGCCATCAGCGAGAACGCCAATTTTTGCTCTTTCGGAAAAATCAACTTTGAGTGCATCCCCGTACATATCGTCGTACCATCGATAGATTTCTCTCGTGTATTTTGACGCAACCTTCAGCTCTCGAGGCGCACCTGTGTTAAGTTGATCAGTCAATGGCATGGAAATGCTGAAACGTTTACTAAATGCACGAACAGCCTGAATCGGCCTAGCATGCTGCTTCACCCCTTGGGCCTTCAGCTCTGCATCTATTTCGAGCAGTATTTCAGACAGATCATTAGGAATTTTTCGCGTATTTTACCTCTCCAACGCACCCTTCCCTGCAATGATTTTATCCCGAAACTTCGCGATCCTGTTTACCCGCGTTGCTGACTGCTTTGCGCCGTTCAGGTTGATCACATAGCTTTTTTGGCGGCCCGGCGTCAGGCTGTGGAATGCTTCGGCCAGTTCGGGGTCGTCGTCGAGGGCGGCGATCAGTTCTTCGGGCAGCTCAAGTTCGCGCTCGACTTTGGGCGGCTTGATCCCTGCTTCGGCAAAGCCCTTTAGCTCAGCCAGGTATGATTGCATCACCGGGCGCAGACGCTCCACGTCATCGGCAGATGTCAGATACATCACGCTTGGCGTGGCGCTATTCGGGCCACTTGGCTTCAGTACGCCTTCGGGGTCTTTCAACAGGGACGCATTCATAAACGTCAGGCGAAAATCGCCCTTAAACGCGCCGATCAATGCGATGTTGCGCCCCGCATGCATATAGCACGGGTGACCCCACTTTACCGTTTCTTCAAGTCCGGCATCACGGCAGATATCGCGCAGCACCGCCAGACCGTCCGCCCAAGTGGTCGTTGAACAGGCAGGCGTGTCAAAGCGTGAACAGCGCCCGCAGCCCTTGGTAAAATAGTCTTCAATTTCGGTTATCATCGTCATGGCTTGCCCTCGGGTTGGCTTTGATTACGAGTACGGTCATTTGCAGGCAATGCGCAACGAAAAAGGCCCCCGGCATTCGCCGAGGGCCTTTCCCAATACTATCCGACGGGCTTACAGGCCAGTCGAGACGTCGATGGTGTTACCCTCTTCGAGAGTAACGTAAGCCTTCTTAACGTCTTTACGGGTGCCGAGCGAACCGCGGAAGCGCTTCACTTTACCCTTAGTGATTGTTGTGTTGACCGCTTTAACCTTCACACCAAACAGAGCTTCAACAGCTTGCTTGATCTGTGGTTTGTTTGCTTCGATCGCAACTTCGAAAACAACAGCATTAGCTTCAGAAGCCATTGTTGCTTTTTCAGTGATGATCGGCTTGCGGATCACATCGTAGTGTTCTGCTTTCGCGCTCATGCTAAACGAGCCTCCAGTGCTTCAACACCTGCTTTAGTCAGAACAAGAGTGTCAGACTTCAGGATGTCGTAAACGTTAGCACCCTGAGAAGGGAGAACGTTCAAGGTTGTGATGTTAGCAGCTGCCTTTTTGAAGTCAGCGCTGACTTCGGCGCCATCGATGATCAACGCACGCTTCCAACCCAACGCACCAACCTGTTTGGCCAGAGCAGAAGTTTTGGTGTCTTTCACGTCGATGTTGTCAACGATGACCAGCTCGCCTGCTGCCACTTTCGCGGACAGAGCGTGCTTAAGGCCCAGCTTGCGGAACTTTTTGGTCAACTCGTGGGCGTGGCTACGTGGGGTTGGACCCTTGTAGATACCACCCGAACGGAAGATCGGAGCACCACGGGAACCGTGACGTGCGCCACCAGTACCTTTTTGGCGATAGATCTTCTTAGTCGAGTAAGACACTTCGGAACGACCAAGCACATCGTGTGTACCAGCCATTGCCTTGTTACGCTGCCAGCGAACAACACGGTGCAAGATGTCCTTGCGTGGCTCAAGACCAAAGATCTCGTCGTTCAGTTCGACGGAACCAGCTTTACCACCGTCCAGTTTGATTGCATCAGCCTTCATTGTTTTCGCCTCCCTCAACTGGAGCATCGGTTTGATCAGCCGCCGTAGCTGCGGTGCGCAAAGCAGCAGGGTATGCAATACCTTCAGGAGCAGGTTTCTTAACCGCGTCCTTCAGAGTAACCCAACCACCTTTGGAACCGGGAACAGCGCCTTTGACCATGATGATACCACGGTCGGCATCGGTCTTAACGACTTGCAGGTTCTGAGTAGTGACTTTCGCCGCACCCATGTGACCAGCCATTTTCTTGCCTTTGAAAACCTTACCAGGATCCTGACACTGACCAGTTGAACCGTGCGAACGGTGAGAGATCGAAACACCGTGTGTCGCGCGTAGACCACCAAAGTTGTGGCGCTTCATCGCACCAGCAAAACCTTTACCGATCGATGTACCAGATACGTCAACGTACTGGCCTTCGAGGTAGTGATCAGCAGACAGCTCAGCGCCGACTTCGATCAGGTTTTCTTCGGAAACGCGGAATTCTGCCAGCTTGCGCTTAGGCTCAACCTTTGCAGCGGCAAAGTGACCGCGCATCGCTTGGCTTGTGCGTTTTGCTTTTGCAGTACCAGCACCCAGCTGAACAGCTGTGTAGCCGTTAGCGTCAGCTGTACGCTGCGCAACAACCTGCAGGTTTTCGAGAGAAAGAACGGTCACAGGAATCTGCTTGCCGTCTTCCATGAAAAGCCGGGTCATGCCGACTTTCTTTGCGATAAGTCCTGTACGGAGCATCTAAGACCCTCCTTAAACAGAAATCTGGACGTCAACGCCAGCAGCCAGGTCGAGCTTCATCAGCGCGTCCACTGTCTGTGGTGTTGGGTCAACGATGTCGAGAAGACGCTTGTGCGTACGGATCTCAAACTGATCGCGAGATTTTTTGTCAACGTGTGGGCCACGCAGAACAGTGAATTTTTCAATCTTGTTCGGCAGCGGGATTGGGCCACGTACAGAAGCGCCAGTGCGCTTTGCTGTGCTAACGATTTCCTGTGTGCTTGCATCAAGCACCCGGTAATCAAACGCCTTAAGGCGGATGCGGATGTTTTGGCTCTGAGCCATATTCATCACCCCTATTTAGGGCCTAGATCGGAGAGGAAGACGCGCGCTCATCGCGCACCTTCATCGCGTCTTTTAATGAACTGAAAAAGGGCACGCGGAGCGCACCCTGTCAGGACTTGGGTCGTTTAGGACGAGTCGCAGAATAAAGCAAGGGGGCATGCTGCAAGAAATCATCCTGTTAGAATGCCTCGCTCTATTTTTATAAACTAGACTGGACTAACAAGACAAGTTAGTGCGCCAACCGTAGAACCGGCCGCTCACTTTGCTTCGCAACAGGTTCAAATCCGCAGTCTCAATATCTCCGCCTAGAAGCGCAAGTATTCCCGGCTCAAACGTAGCTTGGCAACCCGTTACGGAATTCGCGGCAACCTCGATATCGGCCACAGTGTATTTGCCTTTCGTCTTGGTCTGCTCAACCAATGCATAAGAACGGTCGTCAATTACGGCGACCCGGAAGAGGTTTCCCGACACACGCACTGTCTGAGCAGACTCAAGCGCTGCTTCACTTCTTGCGATATTCGCAGCCTTTTGCGCATGCAACTCTGACGAATTAGATGTGCAGCCAGCCAAGACAAGCACCAGCGCGCCGAATATTTGAGGTATAGAAATTTTCATCCGTTTTCCTTTGTTTGCCGCCAATTAGCTTAGTTAAGGCATGCACTAAAGCCTTAAACAATTCGTATCCATGAACGCCCGCGAACGCAAAAAGCCGCTCCATTTCTGGAGCGGCCCTTCGTTTGTCTCGTGTGTGTCGGAGAGAACCCCGACCTACGGCTTATTCTACGATTTTAGAAACAACGCCGGCGCCGACTGTGCGGCCACCTTCGCGGATCGCAAAGCGCAGACCGTCTTCCATCGCGATTGGTGCGATCAGCTCAACGTTGAACTTCAGGTTGTCGCCTGGCATGACCATTTCTGTGCCCTCAGGAAGAACAACAGTGCCGGTCACGTCAGTTGTACGGAAGTAGAACTGTGGACGGTAGTTCGCGAAGAATGGTGTGTGACGACCGCCTTCTTCTTTGGTCAGAATATATGCTTCTGCTTCGAACTTTGTGTGTGGTGTCACAGAACCTGGCTTACAAAGAACCTGGCCACGCTCAACTGCTTCACGGTCAACGCCACGCAGAAGTGCGCCGATGTTGTCGCCTGCTTCACCGCGGTCAAGCAGCTTGCGGAACATTTCAACACCAGTACATGTTGTTTTCTGTGTGTCTTTGATGCCAACGATTTCAATCTCGTCACCAACGTTGATCACGCCACGCTCAACACGGCCAGTCACAACTGTACCACGACCAGAGATCGAGAACACGTCCTCAACTGGCATCAGGAACGGCAGGTCAACTGCACGTGCAGGTGTTGGGATGTATGAATCAACAGCTTCCATCAGCTTAACGATAGAATCTTTACCGATATTGTCGTCACGCTCTTCCATCGCAGCCAAAGCTGAACCTGGGATCACTGGAATGTCGTCGCCTGGGTAGTCGTAAGACGACAGCAGTTCACGGATTTCCATTTCAACCAACTCAAGCAGCTCTTCGTCGTCTACTTGGTCAACTTTGTTCATGTAAACAACCATGTACGGGATGCCAACCTGACGACCAAGCAGGATGTGCTCGCGTGTCTGTGGCATTGGGCCGTCTGCTGCGTTCACAACCAAGATCGCGCCGTCCATTTGAGCAGCACCAGTGATCATGTTCTTGACGTAGTCGGCGTGGCCGGGGCAGTCAACGTGTGCGTAGTGACGTGACTCAGTCTCGTACTCAACGTGTGCTGTAGAGATCGTGATACCACGTGCTTTTTCTTCTGGCGCACCGTCAATTTGGTCGTACGCTTGGAAGTCACCAAAGTACTTGGTGATCGCTGCTGTCAGGGTTGTTTTACCGTGGTCAACGTGGCCGATTGTACCAATGTTAACGTGCGGCTTATTACGTTCAAACTTTTCCTTAGCCATTTCTTTTTTCCTTTAGAGGGTATTTCATTCATCACGCCAATTAGGCGTAAACTTACATTTTCCAAGCCGCGGGACGGAGCGCGTTGTTGTCCCCCGCAGCGGTCGTTGCGCTGGAACTACGGCTATCGGAGAACGCCGTCGTACCTGAAACCGCGCGGGCCCCCAAAAGACGTTGCGCAACAGTGTTTGCGAAACTCGCTACTGTCTTGCGATAGTCTTCTTGTGCGGAGCCCCGGGACGCAGCGCCAACGATACCGCCAGGCGCCCAGCCGTCACTTGATGAAGTCATCTTAGTTTCGGGCAAAAGCACCCCACCTGTTGAAAGATCAACAACCGAGACCGTTGCAGAAACACTGCTAACTCCACCAATCAGCAACGACTGTCCGGGGGAGACAAGGCTCACCCGGTCAACATCCACGTCCACACGGACGGGATTACCACCGGGCATCCCCCGCCCCTGCATACGTGCTGCCAAAGCCCTAGAGATGTCCGACTGCACCTGATTGTTCGGCACAGAGATAGACCGGCCGCTAACACCCGAAAGGTTGGGTGTAGTGACCGCGATCTCCTGCACGACCATCCGACTTGATACTTCCGGATCTATAAGAGGTCCGGCAGCACAAGCTGAAAGAAGAAGTGCCGCAAAAATTGCGAAGATGGCTTTCATTTTCATCACGCGTATTTCTTTTGGATCTCTTCTGAAAGGTTCTGTGGAACCGGATCATAGTGGTCGAACTGCATCGAGAACTGTGCACGGCCCGAAGACATGGAGCGCAGTGTGTTGATGTAGCCGAACATGTTCGCCAGCGGAACCATTGCGTCGATCGCGATGGCGTTGCCACGAGTGTCTTGACCCTGAACCTGACCACGACGTGAAGTAAGGTCACCGATGATACCACCAGTGTATTCTTCAGGCGTGATCACTTCGACTTTCATGATCGGCTCGAGCAGTTTCGCGCCAGCTTTACGCATACCTTCACGCATACACATACGTGCAGCGATTTCGAATGCGAGGATGCTGGAGTCAACATCGTGGAACTTACCGTCAAGCAGCTGCACTTTGAAGTCGATCACAGGGAAGCCAGCCAAAGGACCGCTGTCCATCACGGACTTGATACCTTTTTCGACGCCTGGGATGTATTCCTTAGGAACAGCACCACCAACGATCAGAGACTCGAACGAGTAACCTTCACCTGGCTCTGTAGGCATGATGTTCAGCTTAACTTCACCGAACTGACCTGAACCACCAGACTGCTTCTTGTGCGTGTAAGTATGTTCAACAGCGTGACCAATGGTCTCGCGGTAAGCCACCTGCGGTGCACCGATGTTCGCCTCAACTTTGAATTCGCGCTTCATGCGGTCAACAAGGATGTCGAGGTGAAGTTCGCCCATGCCCTTCATGATGGTCTGACCTGATTCCAGATCAGTTTCCACGCGGAAGGATGGATCTTCAGCAGACAGACGCTGCAGAGCGATGCCCATCTTTTCTTGGTCGCCTTTTGTTTTTGGCTCAACGGCGATCTCGATCACAGGATCAGGGAACGTCATTGTTTCAAGAACAACTGGTTCGTTTTGCGCACACAGGGTGTCACCGGTTGTGGTGTTCTTCAGACCACCAAGCGCGATGATGTCGCCAGCAAATGCTTCATCGATCTCTTCACGATCGTTAGAGTGCATCATCATCATACGACCGACGCGCTCTTTGTGACCCTTAGTAGAGTTCAGCATTGTGTCGCCCTTAGACAAAGTACCGGAGTAGATCCGTGTAAATGTCAGCGAGCCCACGAATGGGTCGTTCATGATTTTAAACGCAAGACCAGAGAAAGCCATGTCGTCATCTGCACGACGCGCAATGTTACGAACTTCGTCTTCATCGCCCGGCTTAAAGCCCATGTAGTCAACAACGTCCAAAGGAGATGGAAGATAGTCAACAACAGCGTTCAACAGTGGCTGAACACCTTTGTTCTTAAAGGCAGAACCACCAAGAACAGGTACGAAAGACAAGTTCAAGCAGGCCTTACGGATCAGCTTGCGCAGGACTGGTACTTCTGGCTCGTTGCCTTCGAGGTACGCTTCCATTGCATCGTCGTCTTGCTCAACAGCAGCTTCGACCAGCTTTTCACGCCACTCAGCAGCTTGTGCTGCTAGGCTTTCGCGGATCGGTGCTTTGATCCAAGACGCGCCAAGGTCTTCACCCTGCCACAACCATTCTTCCATGGTGACGAGGTCAACCAGACCTTCAAGCTCTGTTTCTGCACCGATTGGGAACGCAACTGGGATAGCGCGTGCACCAGTACGGTCTTCAATCATGCGAACGCAGTTGAAGAAGTCAGCGCCGATTTTGTCCATTTTGTTGACGAAAACCATACGCGGAACTTTGTAGCGGTCAGCCTGACGCCAAACAGTTTCTGTCTGAGGCTCAACACCAGCGTTTGCGTCAAGAACACAAACAGCACCATCGAGAACAGCCAAGGAACGTTCAACTTCGATTGTGAAGTCAACGTGGCCTGGTGTGTCGATGATGTTCATGCGGTGCTTAGGAGAGTCAGCTTCTGTGCCGTTCTCTGTGCGCTCCCAGAATGTTGTCGTCGCAGCGGAAGTAATTGTAATACCCCGTTCCTGCTCCTGTTCCATCCAGTCCATAGTCGCAGCGCCATCGTGCACTTCGCCGATGTTGTGGGACTTGCCTGTGTAGTAAAGGATACGTTCGGAACAAGTGGTTTTCCCTGCGTCGATGTGCGCAATGATACCAAAGTTCCGGTATAGATCGAGAGGATACTCGCGTGCCATATCAGATGCTTCCTATTACCAGCGGTAGTGGCTGAACGCTTTGTTAGCGTCGGCCATTTTGTGAGTGTCTTCACGCTTTTTAACGGCTGTACCGCGGCCATTCACGGCATCGATCAGCTCGCCTGCAAGGCGCTCTTCCATTGTGTTCTCGTTGCGTGATTTCGCAGCTTTGATCAACCAACGGATCGCAAGTGCTTCACGGCGCTCAGGGCGCACTTCAACAGGAACTTGGTATGTTGCACCACCGACGCGGCGCGAACGCACTTCGACGGAAGGCTTGATGTTGTCCAGCGCCTCGTGGAACACTTCCACAGGTGCTTTTTTCAGCTTGTCTTCAACGCGATCGAATGCGTTGTAAACGATGCGTTCAGCAACAGATTTTTTGCCATCGATCATGAGGTTGTTCATGAACTTGGTCAGGATGATATCGCCAAACTTTGCGTCTGGCAGAACTTCGCGTTTTTCAGCGGCGTGACGACGTGACATCTAATCTTTTCCTTACTTAGGACGCTTCGCGCCGTACTTAGAACGACGTTGCTTACGGTCTTTAACACCTTGGGTATCAAGTACACCGCGCAGGATGTGGTAACGAACACCTGGCAAATCTTTTACACGGCCGCCGCGGATCAGAACCACAGAGTGTTCCTGAAGGTTGTGGCTTTCACCGGGGATGTAAGAGATGACTTCGAAACCGTTTGTCAGGCGCACTTTGGCAACCTTACGCATAGCGGAGTTAGGTTTCTTTGGTGTCGTTGTATAAACGCGTGTGCAAACGCCGCGTTTTTGTGGGCAGGATTCCAAGTGCATGGACTTGGATCGTGTAACTTTTGGCTGGCGCGGCTTGCGGATCAGCTGCTGAATCGTTGGCATCGTTTGATGTTCCCATCTATTCACGTGTGTGCCCCCTAGCGGGAGCGGTTTCAAAAATGCCCTTCGTCTTCGAAAAGCACAAAAATTCCGCAGTCGAACCCTTACCGGAGGTTCGGTGCGGTTGGGCTACAGAGGAACAAGACAATAGGCGTCCGGTTCTTGACCACTCAACTTTGATATCGGAACAAAAGAGGGAATTCCCCTAGTCCGGATGAGCGGCGTATAGGGGGAGTCGGAATGCCTGTCAACAGTTCGCCGCCAAGCGTTACCGCGCTGACGGTACGGGCACGCGCCGCACACGGTTTCGGCTTTCACGATAAAGCGTGAACAGACCAGTCGCGACGACGATCATTGCCCCAATCATGGTCAAAAAGTTGGGCCATTCGCCAAAGACCAACACACCAAGGATCATCGCGACAATCAGGCTGGTATAGCGGAACGGCGCAACGAAACTGATCTCGCCCCAGCGCATTGCGGTGACGGAAAAAATATAGCCGCAAATCAGAAATGCTGTCGCCCCAAGCAACTGCAGCGTCGCCTTGGTTGTAAATGGTACGCTTTCCGTAAACAGCGACCCCACCCCACCCAACAAGGTAACCCCGACAGCCGCAATAAGTGCGACAAAGATCGAAGGCACATCGCGCGACATCCGGCGCACGACGACATCACGCAGGGTGACGCAGGCCACCGCCGCCAAGGCGTAAAGGCTAAACAAATTAAAGTCCGCCCCACCCGGCTGAATGATCAGTAACACCCCTGCAAACCCGACACTAATCGCCGCCATTCGCCGCCATCCCAAAGGCTCACCTAAGAATACCGTCGCGCTTAAGCTCACTGCCAGCGGAAGCGACTGCAATATCGCACTCACATTCGCGATGGGCATGTTGAACAAGGCGGTCAGAAAGAAATAGGTACCGGCGACTTCGCCAAGGCTACGCAAGATGATCAAACCCCACTCGCGACGCGGCAGGTCAAAACGTAACTGCCCCATCATCCTGCACATAATCAGCAAACAAATGATTGCGCCGACACCGCGCCATAGCACGGCCTCAAACAAAGGGATTTCGTCGGACAGTGCCTTCATGAAGGCATCGTTCGCCGTATAGGCACACATGCCCCCCATCATAAGAAGCGCGCCGCGCGTGTTGTCGGAAATAGTTGTCATACCAGAGACGTAGCAGTCAAAGGTACCGGCAACCAGCCAGCATCAGACACTGTAAGTGCGGGAAGCGACGCATATAGGGCGCAAACAAAAAGGCCCCCGCGATGCGAGGGCCTTTTTAATTCGTTTTGGCGTATTTACGCGTCGTCGCCTTCGGGTGTGTCAACAACCAGATCGCTGAACACGTCGCTTTCGGATACGTCGTTTGACGATTCCATTGGCGCGGCAAGCGCGGCGGCTTGTTCTGCCTCCAGACGGCGTGCATCCAGTACGACATTGTCGCGCTCTGCAGCAACACGGCGCATTTGCTGTGTTGCACCACCGGTACCAGCTGGGATCAGGCGGCCCACGATGACGTTCTCTTTCAGGCCGATCAGTTTATCACGTTTGCCCTGAACCGAAGCCTCGGTCAGAACGCGTGTGGTTTCCTGGAACGACGCAGCAGAGATGAACGAACGCGTTTGCAGCGATGCCTTGGTGATCCCCAAGAGGATCGGCTCACCTGTTGCCGGACGATCGCCGCGTTTCAGCGCCTTCGCGTTGGCCTCATCAAACTCAGCCTTATCGACGTTCTCGCCTTTTAGCAGAACAGTGTCACCGCTGTCTTGGATTTCCCATTTCTGGAGCATCTGACGCACGATAACTTCGATGTGCTTATCGTTGATCTTAACGCCCTGCAGACGGTAAACGTCCTGAACTTCGTCGATCATGTAGTCAGCCAAGGCTTCGACACCCATAACCGCAAGAATATCGTGCGGAGCAGGGTTACCGTCCATGATGTAGTCGCCCTTCTGGACAAAGTCACCTTCCGCAACCGGAATGTGCTTACCCTTAGGCACCATGTATTCGACCTTAACCTCTGAGTCCTCAGAAGATTCAATCGCGATGCGACGCTTGTTCTTATAGTCCTTGCCAAAGCGCACGTAGCCATCGATTTCCGCGATGATTGCGTGGTCTTTTGGACGACGAGCTTCGAACAGTTCAGCAACACGTGGCAGACCACCAGTGATGTCCTTGGTCTTGGCGCCTTCACGCGGGATACGCGCAACAACGTCACCAGCCTTGATCTCCTGACCGTCTTCGACAGACAGGATGGCATCAACAGACATACCGTAGGCGACAGGGTTACCATCGTCTTTCATGGCAGGTTCGCCGTCAGCACCGACCACGATGATCTTTGGTGCAAGCTCATTGCCTTTTGGTGCCGCACGCCAGTCAGCAACGATACGCTGGGTCATACCCGTTGCATCATCGGTGTCTTCACGAACTGCGATACCGTTAACCAGATCGACGTATTTCGCCGTACCTGATTTTTCAGCAATGATCGGCAGAGTGTATGGATCCCATTCGAACAGCTTGTCGCCGCGAAGGATATCCTGACCTTCTTTGACGAACACCTTAGAACCGTAGCCAACCTTGTGGTTAGCAAGCTCTGTGCCTTCAGCATCTGTGATCGACAGGACCATGTTCCGGCCCATGACGACCATTTCACCAGCAGCATTTTCCAGCAACGACGCGTTGTCGAAGCGGATTTTACCCGGCTGAGAAGCCTCTTGGAACGACTGTTGGCCACCCTGCGCAACACCACCAATGTGGAATGTACGCATTGTCAGCTGTGTACCAGGTTCACCGATGGACTGCGCAGCGATGATGCCGACAGCTTCGCCGATGTTCACACGTGTACCACGTGCAAGGTCACGACCGTAGCACATTGCACAGACGCCATCTTCGGCTTCACAGGTCAGCGGGCTGCGGATGCGCATTTTACCGATACCCGCAACGTCGATCATGTCGGCTTTGCGTTCGTCGATGAGTTCGCCAGCTTCGACGATAACTTCGTCTGTGCCCGGCTTCAGAACATCGTCAGCAGACACACGGCCGAGGACGCGTTCAGCCAATGACGAAACAACTTCACCATCGTTTACGGCGGCTTCGGCAGTGATCGCACGATCCGTACCACAATCGATCTCGCGAACGATGCAATCTTGTGCAACGTCTACCAGACGACGTGTCAGGTAACCAGAGTTCGCAGTTTTCAAAGCGGTATCTGACAGACCCTTACGGGCACCGTGGGTCGAGTTGAAGTACTCGAGAACGGTCAGACCTTCTTTAAAGTTCGAGATGATCGGTGTTTCGATGATTTCGCCGTTTGGCTTAGCCATCAGACCACGCATACCACCCAGCTGTTTCATCTGCGTAACAGAACCACGCGCACCGGAGTGGGCCATCATGTAGACCGAGTTAGGCTCGTTTTCAGCGCCGTTCGCATCGCGACCGGAATCCGAAATCGTGGACATCATCGCATCAGTGACTTTGTCGTTTGCCTTTGACCACGCATCAACAACTTTGTTGTACTTTTCACCCTGAGTAATCAGGCCGTCCATGTACTGCTGTTCAAAGTCTTTCACGAGGTCACGTGTTTCGTCGACCAGTTCCCATTTGTTGTCTGGGATAACCATGTCGTCCTTACCGAACGAGATGCCAGCCTTGAACGCTTCGCGGAAGCCCATGGTCATGATCTGATCACAGAAGATAACCGATTCCTTCTGACCGCAGTAGCGGTAGACGGTATCAATAACTTGCTGAACTTCTTTCTTACGCAGCAGACGGTTCACCAAAGCAAACGGTGCTTTAGCGTTCATCGGCAGAAGACCACCAAGACGCAGACGGCCAGGTGTTGTTTCGAAGCGAACCATCACTTCGTTACCTTCTTCGTCGATCTGCGGCATACGCGCGGTGATTTTCGCGTGCAGGTGCACCTCACCAGCGTTCAGAGCGTGCTCGACTTCTTCGATGTCGCGGAACTCCATACCTTCGCCCTTCATGCCTTCGCGCATGATGGTCGTGTAGTAGAGGCCCAAAATCATATCCTGTGAAGGAACGATGATTGGCGCACCGTTGGCAGGCGACAGAACGTTGTTCGTAGACATCATCAAGACGCGTGCTTCCAGCTGGGCTTCCAGCGAAAGAGGCACGTGAACAGCCATTTGGTCACCGTCAAAGTCGGCGTTAAACGCAGAGCAGACAAGCGGGTGCAGCTGGATCGCTTTACCTTCGATCAGGGTGGGTTCGAACGCCTGAATACCCAAACGGTGCAGCGTAGGCGCACGGTTCAGGAACACTGGGTGCTCGCGGATCACCTCGTCCAAGATATCCCAAACTTCGGGACGCTCTTTTTCGACCAGCTTTTTCGCCTGCTTCACGGTTGAAGACAGACCTTTTGCTTCGAGGCGCGAATAGATGAACGGCTTGAACAGCTCGAGCGCCATCTTCTTCGGCAGACCACATTGGTGCAGCTTCAGCTCTGGACCAGTCACAATGACCGAACGACCAGAGAAGTCGACGCGCTTACCCAAAAGGTTTTGACGGAAGCGACCTTGCTTACCCTTCAGCATGTCGGACAGCGATTTCAGCGGACGCTTGTTAGCACCCGTGATCACGCGACCACGACGGCCGTTGTCGAACAATGCGTCAACAGATTCCTGCAGCATCCGCTTTTCGTTACGGACGATGATGTCAGGTGCGCGCAGTTCGATCAGACGCTTCAGGCGGTTGTTCCGGTTGATAACGCGGCGATACAGATCGTTCAGATCGGATGTCGCAAAGCGGCCACCATCCAGCGGCACCAGTGGGCGCAGCTCTGGTGGGATCACAGGGATCACGGTCATGACCATCCATTCAGGACGGTTGCCAGATTCAAGGAAGTTTTCGACGATCTTCAAACGCTTGATGATCTTCTTCGGCTTCAGTTCGCCTGTCGCTTCTTTCAGATCAGCGCGCAGTTGGTCTGCTTCACCTTCCAGATCAATCTGGGACAGCATTTCGCGGATCGCTTCAGCACCGATGTTGGCTTGGAACGCGTCCATGCCGTACAAATCCTGCGCGTCGTTGAATTCTTCCTCAGTCATCAACTGACCATAGGTCAGGTCTGTCAGGCCGGGCTCGATCACAACGTAGTTTTCGAAATACAGAATGCGCTCAAGATCACGCAGTGTCATGTCCAGCATCAGACCGATACGGGATGGCAGCGATTTCAAGAACCAGATGTGTGCAACGGGTGCAGCTAGTTCGATGTGGCCCATGCGCTCGCGGCGGACCTTTTGCAGCGTAACTTCAACACCACATTTTTCGCAGACAACGCCGCGATATTTCATGCGCTTATATTTGCCGCATAGGCATTCGTAATCTTTGATTGGGCCAAAGATACGCGCACAGAACAGACCGTCACGCTCTGGTTTGAACGTACGGTAGTTGATGGTCTCTGGCTTTTTGATCTCACCGAACGACCATGACAGGATGCGCTCTGGAGATGCCAAAGACACCTTGATTTCGTCAAACGTTTTAGCCGGTGTGAGCGGGTTAAACGGGTTGTTTGTCAGTTCCTGGTTCATCTTCAATTCCTTGAATTGGGTGCAGTGGGGAGAGGGCGGGCGATGGTTTTTCTAGAAAAACCATCTGACCCTAAGAGATTTCTAGAAATCTCTTATTCCTCATCCTCTGCATCCAGGAGTTCCATGTTGAGGCCGAGGCCCCGGACTTCTTTCACGAGCACGTTGAACGACTCTGGGACGCCTGCCTCAAAGTTGTCTTCGCCCTTGACGATGCTTTCGTAGACTTTCGTCCGGCCTGCAACGTCATCCGACTTCACAGTCAGCATCTCTTGCAGGGTGTAAGCAGCGCCATAAGCTTCCAATGCCCAGACTTCCATTTCCCCGAAACGCTGGCCACCGAACTGGGCTTTACCACCCAACGGTTGCTGCGTGACAAGGCTGTAAGGCCCGGTGGAACGTGCGTGGATCTTGTCGTCGACCAAGTGGTGCAGTTTCAGCAGGTATTTCACACCCACAGTAACCTTACGGCTAAACTGTTCACCTGTACGGCCGTCAAACAGTACTGATTGGCCAGAAGTATCGAAACCGGCACGCGTCAGTGCATCGTTTACGTCTGCTTCTTTCGCACCGTCAAAGACAGGCGTCGCAATCGGCACACCACGTGTGACGTTACCAGCAGCTTCGACCAGCTGACCTTCGTCCATGCCTTCGATGCCTTCGCCGTAAACGTCGTCACCGTACACGATCTTCATCGCATCACGAACAGGTGTCAGATCGCCAGAGCGACGGTATTCACCAAGCGCATCGTCAATCTGGATACCCAGACCGCGTGCAGCCCAACCCATGTGAGTTTCAAGGATCTGACCGACGTTCATACGTGAAGGAACACCAAGCGGGTTCAGACAGAAATCAACCGGCGTACCATCGGCAAGGAACGGCATGTCTTCCATAGGCACAACCTTGGAAATAACACCTTTGTTCCCGTGACGACCCGCCATCTTATCGCCCGGCTGCAGCTTACGCTTCACCGCAACGAAGACTTTGACCATCTTCATAACACCCGGTGGCAAATCATCACCACGGCGGACTTTCTCGACTTTGTCCTCAAAACGCGCATCCATTGCACGCTTCTGGATTTCGTACTGTTCGTTCAGGGCTTCTACGACCTGAGCGTCAGCTTCATCCTTCAGGGCAACCTGCCACCACTGGCCACGGCTAAGCTCAGCCAATGACTCTTCGGTAACGATCGAGTTTGGTTTGAAACCACGTGGACCTTTGACAGCTTCTTTGCCGATGATCATCGACTTCAGACGCGCATAGATGTTCCGGTCAAGGATCACCAATTCGTCGTCGCGGTCACGAGCCAAACGTTCAACTTCTTCACGTTCGATCTGAAGCGCACGTTCGTCTTTTTCCACACCATGGCGGTTAAAGACGCGCACTTCTACGACTGTGCCGAAATCACCTGGCTTAACGCGCAGCGATGTATCGCGAACGTCAGACGCTTTCTCACCAAAGATAGCACGCAGAAGCTTTTCTTCTGGTGTCATCGGGCTTTCGCCTTTTGGTGTGATCTTACCGACTAGAATGTCGCCTGGCTCTACTTCGGCACCAATGTAAACGATACCAGCCTCGTCGAGGTTACGTAGCGCTTCTTCACCAACGTTTGGAATATCGCGTGTGATTTCCTCTGGCCCAAGCTTTGTATCGCGAGCGGCGACTTCGAATTCTTCGATGTGGATCGAAGTAAAGACGTCGTCACGTGTAATACGCTCGGAGATCAGGATACTATCTTCGTAGTTATAACCGTTCCACGGCATAAACGCGACGACCACGTTTTTACCCAGAGCCAATTCACCGATATCGGTGGATGGACCATCGGCAATAACTTCGCCCTTAAGAACTGTATCGCCAACCTTCACCAGCGGACGCTGGTTGATGCAGGTGTTTTGGTTCGAGCGCTGGAAT
Source organism: Yoonia maritima (assembly GCF_043641945.1). Lineage (GTDB taxonomy): Bacteria > Pseudomonadota > Alphaproteobacteria > Rhodobacterales > Rhodobacteraceae > Yoonia > Yoonia maritima_B. The sequence goes on from NZ_JBHZRX010000003.1 coordinate 197,708, forward strand.
TTACGCATGCGATAGATGTCTACGCCTGCGTCGCCCAGTTCAAGATCAGAAGTCGCACGAATAACGATACGCTGCGCATCGACTTGGTCGATGATACCAGCGCGTTTCGCCATGATCGCAGCACCTGAATCGCGTGCCACTACTTCTTCGATACCGGTACCCACAAGCGGGGCCTCGGCTTGAAGCAATGGAACAGCCTGACGCATCATGTTCGAACCCATCAGGGCCCGGTTAGCATCGTCGTTTTCAAGGAACGGGATCAAGGACGCAGCAACAGAGACCAGCTGCTTTGGTGAAACGTCGATCAGGTCGACATTTTCACGAGGCGCCAGTGTGTAGTCTCCGTTCATACGGGTCGAAACCAGATCGTTGTTGAAACGACCGTCTTCGTCCAAGTTCGCGTTGGCCTGCGCCACAGTGTGACGCATTTCTTCTGTCGCGGACATGTAGCTGACTTCGTCAGTTACTTTGCCTTCGATAACCTTGCGATATGGTGTTTCGATAAAGCCGTATTTGTTCACGCGAGCAAAAGTAGCCAGCGAGTTGATCAGACCAATGTTTGGACCTTCCGGTGTCTCAATTGGACACATACGACCGTAGTGCGTTGGGTGAACGTCACGAACTTCAAAGCCAGCACGTTCACGTGTCAAACCACCGGGCCCAAGCGCAGACAGACGACGCTTGTGTGTCACTTCGGAAAGCGGGTTGGTTTGGTCCATGAACTGCGACAGCTGCGAAGAGCCGAAGAATTCACGCACCGCAGCAGCGGCTGGTTTCGCGTTGATCAGGTCCTGAGGCATCACAGTGTCGATTTCGACGCTGGACATACGTTCTTTGATCGCGCGCTCCATGCGAAGCAGGCCAACACGGTATTGGTTTTCCATCAGCTCGCCAACGGAACGGACACGACGGTTACCAAGGTGGTCAATATCGTCGATATCGCCTTTGCCATCGCGCAGCTCAACCAACGCTTTGATGCAGGATACGATGTCTTCCTTGCGCAATGTGCGCATGGTGTCTTCAGCATCTAGGTCGAGACGCATGTTCATCTTAACGCGACCAACAGCGGACAGGTCGTAACGCTCACTGTCAAAGAACAGCGTGTCGAACAGAGCTGACGCAGAATCTACGGTTGGTGGCTCGCCTGGGCGCATCACGCGGTAGATATCCATGAGAGCCGTTTCACGGTTCATGTTCTTATCTGACGCCATCGTGTTGCGCATGTATGCGCCAACATTGACGTTATCGATGTCCAAGACTGGGATCGTGGTGATGCCCGCATCAACCAGATCTTTCAGCGTACCGCCGATCACATCGCCAGCTTTGTCCACTTCAACAGTCAGCTCATCACCAGCTTCGACATAAATCGCGCCAGTTTCTTCGTTGATGATGTCAGTCGACACAAATTTGCCGATGATTTGCTCGTATGGAACTAGCAAATCAGTGACAGAACCTTCGTCGATCAGTTTCTTGACGGAACGAGGTGTAACTTTCTCGCCTGCTTTTGCGATGACTTCACCAGTCTTCGCATCAACCAGATCAAACGCAGGACGTGTGCCACGTACACGCTCTGGGAAGAACTTTGTCTGCCAAGCGCGTGCTTTAGCATCAAGGTGGTATTCAACAGTGTCGTAGTAGGCATTCATGATGCCTTCTTGGTCCAGACCCAGCGCATAAAGCAGGGTTGTGACAGGCAGTTTACGACGACGGTCGATACGGCAGAACACAAGGTCTTTCGCATCGAATTCAAAGTCCAGCCAGCTACCGCGGTATGGGATAATGCGGCAAGCAAACAGAAGTTTACCGGACGAGTGTGTTTTACCTTTGTCGTGATCGAAGAACACGCCAGGTGAACGGTGCATCTGAGATACGATAACGCGCTCTGTGCCGTTCACGACAAATGTGCCGTTCGGCGTCATCAAAGGCATATCGCCCATGAACACGTCTTGTTCTTTGATGTCTTTAACAGACTTGTTGCCTGTATCCTCGTCCACATCAAACACGATCAAACGCAGCGTGACCTTAAGAGGCGCGCTGTACGTCATGTCGCGCTGCATGCACTCTTCGACGTCATATTTTGGCTTTTCAAGCTCGTATTTTACGAACTCAAGCAAAGCTGTTTCGTTGAAATCTTTGATCGGGAACACCGACTGGAAGACACCTTTGATGCCTTCGCCGTCAAGCGGTGTGTCACTGTCGCCAGAGCGCAGGAACAGATCATAAGAAGATTTCTGAACCTCAATGAGGTTCGGCATTTCGAGTACTTCACGGATTTTGCCGTAGTACTTACGCAGGCGTTTCTGACCAAGGAAGGAGGAAGCCATATGCGGTGTCACCTTTTGTTTGTCTCTCGAATGACACATCGCCCGGGCCGCGACGCACCACCCATTTGACCGGGGGTTTGATGTCTATTCGTGGCTGCCGTCCCACCGGCACCCTCCCGACATCTCAAACCTACCCAAGGGGTCGGTCAGCATTTGGCCGACCTCTAAGACAGGTTCGGCTGGACGCACATCTCTGCGCGCCCAGCCTTATTTTCATGACGAAGAAAACTTCGCCTGATACTAGCTTAGGCCAGTTCGACTTCTGCGCCGACTGCTTCCAGCTTAGCTTTGATCTCTTCAGCTTCTGCTTTAGCAGCGCCTTCTTTGATCTTGCCGCCAGCTTCAACCAGATCTTTCGCTTCTTTCAGGCCAAGACCTGTGATGCCGCGAACTTCTTTGATCACGTTGATTTTGGATGCGCCAGCGTTCTTCAGAACGACGTCGAATTCAGTTTTCTCAGCAGCAGCTTCGCCACCAGCGTCGCCGCCTGCAGCCATCATTACTGCGCCGCCAGCTGCGGGCTCGATGCCATACTCGTCTTTGAGGATGGTTTTCAGTTCTTGTGCTTCGAGAAGGGTAAGACCAACAATCTCTTCAGCTAGTTTTTTCAGATCAGCCATTTTATGCTTTCCGTTCGTTTTAAGTGTGTTCCAACGTCAGGGCAGAGCCCCAAGTCAATTCAGATGCTTTATGCAGCTTTCTCTTCGATAGTCGAAAGAATGCTTGCGATGTTCGAAGCAGGCGCGCCAATGGCCCCAGCAATGTTGGAAGCAGGTGCACCGATGCAACCGACGATAGAAGCAATAAGCTCCTCGCGCGATGGCATACCGGCAACGGCTTTAACACCAGCAGGATCAAGAGCTGTGTCACCCATTGCACCACCCAAGACAACGAGCTTGTCGTTACCTTTGGCGTACTTATCCACGACCTTCGCAGCTGCGACAGGGTCTTCGGAATAGGCGATTACAGTCATACCCGAGAGGTACTCAGCGATGCTTTCGCATGGCTTGCCCTCAAGAGCGATTTTGGCGAGCTTGTTCTTGGCAACGCGTACAGAACCACCCGCATCACGCATTTGCGCGCGCAGGTCCTGCATTTCAGCAACTGTCATGCCTTCGTAGTGGGCAACCACTACGACGCCAGAGCTTTCAAAGATCTGGCCGAGATCGTCGACCAGCTGTTCTTTTTGTGCTCTATCCACAGTTTCACTCCAAGTTTGGCACTGGGTTAGGCCCAGCACCGGCTCTAATTTTGTCACGCGGCAAGCCGCCCAACAGTCTACAGTCCATGTAAACGGGGCGTCCAAATTGCCGAGGAGAGCCTCAAAAATCTGGTCTATCCCGCCTCAGGCAGGAATTAGCGACATAAATGCCAACCCACCGTCTCGGACGAATAAAGGCCCGAACGAATCAATCTTTCGGGCCATGTGGTGGGACTATCGCTTTTTTTGACAAGTGTGAAGACTAAAGATAATCACGATCAATGACGCAGCCAGTAAATATTTTCTTCCAAACCTGCTGGTCAACTTTAACAAAGGTAAGTGTGACGTGCCATTAAGCAAGTTTGTTGATCAATACAGCGGCTACAAACCCTTGGTACAGAAGTTCTGCATACTAGTAGCTTGCTTCGGGGCGATATCAGTGGCCCATCGCCTTTTGGCGTTCAAACTGCTTCTCACCGACGCAAGCCTAGACTATGTCGAAACTTACAACCCTTACCGAGGCTTTGATCCCCTTGCAGGATTAACCTCACAATACTCTGGCTCATTACTGAACGGCCTTCATGCTGATTTTATTCTTTCGCTCGCTCTAGCAGCAATCCTCACCCTTCCACACAAAGCCTTTTCGGGTTTAAGCTTTGTGCTACTTTCAGCCTTTTACACAGCAAACCTAGAGCACATACGCTACAACATGGCCAACATTGACCTGTCGCTTATTGGCCTTGGAGCAGACCCAACATTTTTGGCTGCACAGTTAACCCCAAATCAATTTGTGACATTTGGGACATTTTTGGCGATAGGTGCTGGCATTTCGACCCTTAGCCTTATTAGGTTTGGTAACTGGGTCACTACTGCCCTTACCGCAGTCGCCCTGCCCTTTGCGTTCGCACCTCTATTTACCATCAATATCGCTCAGCCGATGTGGCTACAAACGCACCCACTGCTACCATTTGGCGCAAGCAAGAAACTTGATAGCGACGACCGTGCGTTCACTTGGAATGACCGATCCCGCACGGCTTTACCGATCGTAGAAGCAGGAAACCAACGCAAGAATCTACTGTTAGTTTACCTTGAAGGCGTATCCGAAGTCAGCCTACGAAACGGCGATATGCCCAACCTTCAGGCATTGGCAGAGACGCAAACATATTACTCGCGTTACTTTGCCCACCAACTTGTCACAGTCAACGGCCTATACTCAACCCTGACCGGCCAGCTCCCTACGTTTACCGGCTCGAGCAGCGATTTGCTTTGGTTTGACATGAAAGCCAACGATGCTGAGGTTGCCGGATCTCTGCCTAACCGACTTAGCGCGATTGGCTATCACACGGCCTTTATACAAAGTGCCGAGCTTAGCTTTATGAGCAAAGACAAAATGCTTCCGATCTTGGGATTTGACGAAATCAAAGGCGATGGCGCTTTCGAGGCATGGCACTCAAGAAACGGGTGGGGCGTCGATGATTTGACTTTGTTTGAAAACGTAATCGCGACGATTGATGTGCAGCCCGAAGAACAACCCTGGATGATCGCGACGCTGACAACAGGGACCCACGCGCCATACAACATACCCTCTGACTTTCTGCCCAGCGAACCATCGGACCGAATCCGTGCCCTCAAGTGGGCCGACGAAGCGGTTGGCTTCCTGACGCAAGCGCTGGAAGCTCGAAACCTATTAGAAAACACAATCGTGGTATTCACGTCCGACGAGTCTCGCGAACAATCAGGCGGCACACCGCTCGAAGATGAAATCGCCCTTAATTGGTTGCCCCTCATCATATTGGATTCGGACAGCCCTGCCGGAGAGTCTCGTGACTACATCATGGCAAGCGATCTGCCATTCTTACTGATGGGAAAAGTAACAGGAACGGAACAGGCAATATCACGAGCAACGAGCGAACCCATTGTGTTTGGAAACATTATCGGACGAAGGTTCTTTTGGTATGAACCAACCTCACTTGAGCTGTGGGCCTGCGACACAGCCGACTTCGCGTGTGGGCAATACTCTGAAGTAGCTGACCTAGGAGATCTTAGCCAGATTTCATCTGTAAAGAAGGCCTTCTTTCCCAACCTCCAAGCAGTAGTTAACGGCCAATAGCAAAAGTTATACGTGCATAGCGTGTTGGTTGGTTCAGATTTGAGAGATTAGGCCAACAAACCAACCCGAAGCTTAGACATCACCAATAAAAAAAGGCGCGGGTGGCATATACCATCCGCGCCTCATCTGACTTGGTCAGATCGATTTATTCGTTGCCAGTTGCCGAAGCTACATCAACGGATACGCCTGGGCCCATTGTAGAGCTTACGGCGATCTTTTTCATGTATGTGCCTTTGGCGCCTGCTGGCTTCGCTTTGCCAACTGCGTCAACAAACGCCAGCATGTTTTCTTCCAGCTGCTTAGCAGAGAAAGAAGCCTTGCCGATACCTGCGTGTACAACACCAGCTTTTTCAGCTTTGAACTGCACTTCGCCGCCTTTAGCAGCTTCAACAGCCGCTTTAACGTCCATAGTCACAGTACCAACGCGTGGGTTTGGCATCAGGTTGCGTGGGCCAAGAACTTTACCCAGACGACCAACAACACCCATCATGTCAGGTGTCGCGATGCAACGATCAAAGTCGATCTTGCCGCCCTGAACAGTTTCCATCAGGTCTTCTGCACCAACGATGTCTGCACCAGCTGCTTTTGCTTCGTCAGCTTTTTCGCCACGTGCGAAAACAGCAACACGAACAGTTTTGCCTGTGCCGTTTGGCAGGCTTACTGTGCCGCGAACCATTTGGTCAGCGTGACGTGGGTCAACACCCAGCTGCATTGCGATTTCGACTGTTTCGTCGAATTTCGCTTTTGCGTTGTCTTTGATCAGAGCAACAGCCTCAGAGACAGTTACGTTCTGCTTGCCTTCGAACGCAGCGCGAGCTGCGGTTGTGCGCTTACCGAATTTTGCCATTACTTGACCTCCACACCCATAGAGCGGGCAGAGCCCATGATGATCTGCATTGCGCCTTCGATGGACGTCGCGTTGAGGTCCTTCATTTTAGCTTCTGCGATTTCACGAACCTGCTTAGCAGTGATCGAACCAGCAACAGCTTTACCTGGTGTGTTTGAACCAGACTTCAGCTTGGCAGCTTTCTTGATGTAGTAAGACGCAGGTGGCGTCTTGATTTCCATCGAGAACGACTTGTCCGCGTAATATGTGATTACGGTTGGGCAAGGTGCGCCGTTTTCCATGTCAGCTGTTTTCGCGTTAAACGCTTTACAGAATTCCATGATGTTGATGCCGCGCTGACCCAATGCTGGGCCTACGGGTGGGGATGGGTTTGCTGCACCTGCAGGAACCTGCAGTTTCAGTTGTCCAACAACTTTCTTGGCCATGGGGCCTCTCCTTTTTCAGCGGTGGATTAAAATCCACCCTACAATGCCCCCGAAGGGACGGCTTTGCCGTGGTTCGGGCGATGCCCTCCCACGTCTGAACACACGGATTACTGTTTAGTAACCTGCGTGAATTCCAATTCGACCGGTGTTGCCCGGCCAAAGATCGAAACAGTCACTTTCAAGCGCTGGTTCTCTTCATCGACTTCTTCAACCATACCGTCGAAATCTTCGAACGGACCTTCGTTAACTTTAACCTTCTCGCCAATGTCGAAGTGGATCAGCGTACGTGGCGCATCTTCGCCCTCTTGTACGCGACCAAGGATGGCCTGCACTTCGGCATCACGCATTGGCATCGGGCGACCTTGCGGGCCCAAGAAACCTGTGACGCGGTTGATCGAGTTAATCAGGTGATAACCTTCGTCCGACATTTCCATGTGAACGAGCACGTAACCGGGCATAAAACGGCGCTCGGTCGTGACTTTCTTATTGCGACGGACTTCGATGACTTCTTCAGTCGGCACCAGCACTTCATCGATTTGCTCGGCAAGGCCTTGCTCTTCCGCTTTTGTGCGGATCGCTTCTGCGATTTTCTTCTCGAAGTTCGAGAGAACGCTTACTGAGTACCAACGTTTCGCCATGTGTCAAAGCACCTTGTCGTCGCCGACCACAACGGGCCGTATGTTCAAATTAATCCCAACAGCGTCGCTGCGAGTCCCGAAAATAAAAGCGGCGTGAAGCTCGATTCGCCGCACGCCATTTTCTGGAGTTTGTGGCTCTTACCGCCGACACCCAATGTTTTCAAGGGGTGAACGGTAATTTCCGAACCGGATTAGCTACCGAAGTAGTCCAACACCGCAGTCAAACCACCCCGAATGGCCAAATCCACAAGTGAGAAAAAGATCGCAGCAAGAGCGGCGAGAATAAACACCATGATCGTGGTCAAAATGACCTCACGGCGCGTCGGCCATACGACCTTAGAGACCTCAGCACGGACCTCTTGGAAAAACTTGACGGGATTGGCGATGGCCATGACATATCGTCCTTTGTGGAAACACCCGGCGACATACGGCGTTCGGGCGACAATTTCAAGCCCGCAGAACGTTCATTCCTTGCGTGGTGACAACATCGTCACCCCCTCCAAAGCGTTGATCGCCGCGATCTGTGTTTCATAGGCCTGAGTCGCCGCTGCATGTTGAGCCACAGAAAACCCGTCGAAGCGCTTGTGACCGCTTTCAACTGGGAATTTCTTGCGCGCTACCTGCGCTAAATCACCCTCTTCGCCCAGATCATGCTGCGCGAGGGTTTCGGCGACAGCCTCAGTCGAAAGCCGCGGGTTGATACGTCCCTCAATCGGCGACACAGAGGACCGAACATCAGCCCCGCATAGCGAAGCGCAGACATCGTCGAAGACTGCGTTGTAATCCTCATAGGTCCATACGACCAAATTATTCACTTCGGGAACCGCGCGAAGCCTTTGCACAAGCCCGAGCCAATCAACGCTTTCGACGGGACTCAGCTTCAAGAACTCTTCGAGCGGAAGGATCTTACCGCCAAGCAGCTGTTGCGAATATACTGAGTTTAGAAAAGGTGCCGGATTTCGGATGCCCAAGAAAATATCGATCGGGCGACCAAGCGCCTGCGCCAAGCGGGATACTTTAATTTCAGCCCGAGGATAGTACATCTCAATCCGCTGCCGACGCGGATTTGCCAAAGTACCGATAAAGTTTTCTTCGCTGAACACCAAACGCTGTGCGCCTTTGCGCATCAATGCCAACTGATCCTGTGGTGACCGCTTGCTGCGCCCGGCACCACGCCGTGGCCGCAAACCAAACAGGGCCGATATCGTGCGCCCAGGAAGCCGGAAATGTTCGGGGCCGTAGTAGCGGACACCTGCATCGATCAATTGATCCGACGCCAACAACAATGACCGCTGCAAATGCGAAGTTGCGGTCTTGTGCGCCCCAACATGGAACGCGATCGAAAAATCATCTGTCGGCATGCTTTAGTTTTGATCCTCCGGCATAGCGGCAACGATCTGGTCTGGCAGGGGCATGGAGACTCGAACTCCAGACCTACGGTTTTGGAGACCGTCGCTCTACCAACTGAGCTATACCCCTAAGACCAGTTGCCGGACTAGTCTGAAAATCTGACCGGATCAAGAGGCAACCGGCACAAGACTTGCCATCATACGCAAAAATGTGAAAACAACACCAAGATTTTTGCTAGAAAGGCCCTGCCCTCGTGTCACTTCGCCGTCGCATCGAACAATCAGAATGGCTCCTCGCGCTGGTTGCGCAGCTTGTTGGACGGTACTTGGACCTGTGTAATCGACGAATCCACTGGAAAACCGAAGGATTGGACGAATTGGAGGCCGCGCTCAAAGAAGGGCCTGTGCTACTCGTCCTTTGGCACAGTCGCTCTGTGATGGGGGCGATACATTGGCCAGTTAAGGACGGCCAACTATCCAGCCTGCATGATACCTCGCCCATAGCGCGCCTTACAGGTGCGATTCAGCGACGGTCTGGGCTGCTTCCCATTCAGATGTCAGGCAAAAGATCGAATCGTTCCGCCTCTAGGGTCGTGTTGAAGCGGGTCAAAGAGGGTGTCAGCATCGGGATCACAGGTGACGGACCGGTTGGGCCAGCGCATGAGCTCAAAGACCCACCACTTGAGTGGGCACGCGCCACAGGGATGCCCATCTTTTGCTACGCTTACTCGCTCGACAAGGGACGACGACTAGATTCATGGGATCGGATGCTCTTTCCTCGCCTATCTGGGAATGGCGCTTACGTGTACCGGCGATTTGATAGAATCGCTGATCGCAAGATGGAAGCGGACGAAATCGAAACCCTGCGCGCAGATTTGCGTAAATTCATGCAAGACACAACGGCACGGGCTGATGAATTGCTAGGCCTTCCGCCTGGACCCTAGCGCACGGGCCGCTGAAACGAAGCTCTGGCGCGCTCCGCAACCTCGCGCGACGCACAGCCAACCGCGTGATCATTGATCAACCCCATGGCCTGCATGAAGGCAAATGCGGTTGTCGGGCCAACAAACTTCCAACCGCGCTTCTTTAGCTCTTTTGACAAGGCGACAGAAGCCGGCGAAGTCGAACGGCTTTGTGGTTCAACACCTTCGTCTTGCGGTTCAAAGCTCCAAACGAACGCCGCGAGCGATCCTTCGGCGTCCACGAGCTCACAACAACGCTGCGCGTTATTGATTACAGCCGTGATCTTGCCGCGATGGCGCACGATCCCCGCGTCATTCAGTAGCCGTTCAACGTCTGCGTCGTCGAAATCTGCGACCTTCCGAAAATCGAAACCTGCAAAGGCCGCAAGAAAATTCTCGCGCTTAGCTAAAATCGTCCGCCAGCTCAGCCCCGATTGAAAGCTTTCGAGGCATACCTTTTCGAACAAACGAATATCGTCCCCAACGGGATAACCCCACTCATTGTCATGATAGGCGATGTAATCTTCGGTGGCAGAACACCAACCGCAGCGCGGGATATTGTCAGTCGGGGACGTAAAGAGTGGCATAACAAAAACTTATCCTAAGTGGACGTATGTTCACTTTAGGCTAGAAGCCCCCCACGCAAAAGGCCGCTCCATTTCTGGAGCGGCCTTTCGTTTATGTCGCGTGTGTCGGGGAGAACCCCGACCTACGGCTTATTCTACGATTTTAGAAACAACGCCGGCGCCGACTGTGCGGCCGCCTTCGCGGATCGCAAAGCGCAGACCGTCTTCCATCGCGATTGGTGCGATCAGCTCAACGTTGAACTTCAGGTTGTCGCCTGGCATGACCATTTCTGTGCCCTCAGGAAGAACAACAGTGCCGGTCACGTCAGTTGTACGGAAGTAGAACTGTGGACGGTAGTTCGCGAAGAATGGTGTGTGACGACCGCCTTCTTCTTTGGTCAGAATATATGCTTCTGCTTCGAACTTTGTGTGTGGTGTCACAGAACCTGGCTTACAAAGAACCTGGCCACGCTCAACTGCTTCACGGTCAACGCCACGCAGAAGTGCGCCGATGTTGTCGCCTGCTTCACCGCGGTCAAGCAGCTTGCGGAACATTTCAACACCAGTACATGTTGTTTTCTGTGTGTCTTTGATGCCAACGATTTCAATCTCGTCACCAACGTTGATCACGCCACGCTCAACACGGCCAGTCACAACTGTACCACGACCAGAGATCGAGAACACGTCCTCAACTGGCATCAGGAACGGCAGGTCAACTGCACGTGCAGGTGTTGGGATGTATGAATCAACAGCTTCCATCAGCTTAACGATAGAATCTTTACCGATATTGTCGTCACGCTCTTCCATCGCAGCCAAAGCTGAACCTGGGATCACTGGAATGTCGTCGCCTGGGTAGTCGTAAGACGACAGCAGTTCACGGATTTCCATTTCAACCAACTCAAGCAGCTCTTCGTCGTCTACTTGGTCAACTTTGTTCATGTAAACAACCATGTACGGGATGCCAACCTGACGACCAAGCAGGATGTGCTCGCGTGTCTGTGGCATTGGGCCGTCTGCTGCGTTCACAACCAAGATCGCGCCGTCCATTTGAGCAGCACCAGTGATCATGTTCTTGACGTAGTCGGCGTGGCCGGGGCAGTCAACGTGTGCGTAGTGACGTGACTCAGTCTCGTACTCAACGTGTGCTGTAGAGATCGTGATACCACGTGCTTTTTCTTCTGGCGCACCGTCAATTTGGTCGTACGCTTGGAAGTCACCAAAGTACTTGGTGATCGCTGCTGTCAGGGTTGTTTTACCGTGGTCAACGTGGCCGATTGTACCAATGTTAACGTGCGGCTTATTACGTTCAAACTTTTCCTTAGCCATTTAGCGGGCCCTTAATTTTGAGGGGCCACATCGGCCCGGTCCAACATCGCGGGCGATGTATTGGGAAATGACTCGGAAATCAAGGGAAATACGACATAAAACAAGAGCTGTGATACACTTGAACCATCAACCAAAGGAGCAACCATGCAACTCGGCGCTTTCTCCATTAGTTTGAACGTAAAAGACATCGCTAAATCGCGCGCATTCTATTCAAAAATTGGCTTTGTGTCGTTTGGCGGTGACGTTGAACAAGGCTGGCTTATGATGCGAAATGGATCAACTGTCATTGGTCTTTTTAACGGTTTCTTACCCGCAAATTCGCTCACGTTTAATCCGGGGTGGGATCAGTATGCAGACGACCTCGACAGTTATGACGACATCCGAGAGCTACAGAAAAATTTCAAAGCGAATGGTATAGTCATCGAAAACGAAGTTGATGAAAATTCAACCGGTCCAGCCAGCTTTATTCTGCGTGACCCAGATGGCAATCCGATCCTGTTTGATCAACATCGGTAAAGATGGGGCGCGAAACGCCCCACCCTTTGGTCGCTTTAGCCAACCCGTTCGTTATCATCACGCTTGACCGCGATGATTGCCGAACGCGGCAGCATGCCTTCTCCGTCAGGGAAAGGTGCGGTCGGGTGCTGGATGCCAACAAACATCGTGCGTTTATCAGCAGACCACGTCAGGCCTGTTACCTCGGACCCGTTTGGACCTGTCAGGAAGCGTTCGATTTGGCCGGTAGCGGGGTCGCCTGCCAGCATTTGGTTGTTGCCCATCCCAGCAAAGTCACCCTCGTTATCGTCGTCACCGTCGGTCTGGATCCATAGCATGCCAGTACTATCAAACTGCATCCCGTCGGGCGAATTGAACAGGTTGCCTTCGTTCACGTTGTCCGAACCGCCATAGGCACCTTCGTGCACCGTGGGATTGCCCGCCATCACGTATAGGTCCCATGCAAAGGTATCTGCGGCGTGATCGTCGTTGCTTGGGTACCAACGCACGATTTGACCGTAGTTGTTTTCATCTCGTGGGTTTGGACCGTTGGCCGCCGTGTCATCGCCGCCCGCGTTTGGTTTTACGCCACGGTTCTTGTTGTTGGTCAGGGCGCAATAGGCCTCGACCGCGACAGGGTTCACGGCAACCCATTCGGGGCGATCCATCGTGGTTGCGCCGACTTTAGATGCAGCCTGTCGCGTAAAGATCGCGATTTCAGCCGCGTCCATTCCGGTTGCTTCAGGTGTCAGCGCCACCCATTCGCCTGTCAGGTCGGTGTTGAACTTCGCCACATAAAGCTGCCCCTCATCAAGTAACGCAGATGTTGGGCCACCCGGGGTGTAGACGCCAGAAGACACAAATTTATACAGAAACTCACCGCGCTCATCATCGCCCATATAGACGACAACGCGGCCATCTGGTGCGACGACCGCCGCTGCGTTTTCGTGCTTAAACCGGCCCAGCGCTGTGTGTTTGATTGGCGTCGATGATGGATCCGTCGGATCGATTTCTACGATGTAGCCAAAGCGATGCGGCTCATTTGGGTTCTTTGATGTATCGAAACGCGCATCGAACTTTTCGTAAGCATAGCGACCTTCCATGCCGATGCCATAACGGGCGTAACCGTCAGGCGCAGTGAATTCTGGATCGGTCGAACCAAAGTAACCGTTAAAGTTTTCTTCGCAGGTCAGATAAGTCCCCCAAGGCGTCTTACCTGCGCCACAGTTGTTCATCGTACCCAACACGGTCGTGCCTTCCGGGTCTGCCGCAGTCTGCAACAGCGGGTGACCAGCCGCAGGACCAGCGATTGTCATCGGCGTGTTTTGCGTTATGCGGCGGTTCAGATCGCTATCTTTGACAATCGCCCACCCCTCAGCGCCTTCGGCGATTTCCATTACCGTCACACCCTGCATGTTTTGCAGTGTCAGCACATCATCTGCGCTTTGCACCTCTCCGCCGGTATGCGGAAGGTTAGCTTTGGTGTTTACGTATTCGTGGTTCACCGCAATGACCTGACGACCATCGACAACAAATGCCTCCATCCCGTCAGTGTTTTCGCCAAACACACGGTCAGAGCTAGCAACCGAAACGCCCGTTTCTTGGCTTAGCTCTTCGGCGTCCGAAAACAGCGGCTCGCCCCATTTCGCAAGAGCATGCCAGCTGTAACCATCAGGGACATGGACGGTGAAATCAGTCTGGGCCGCGATCGGTGTGAAGGCGAAGCGGCTAGCCGTTTGTGCCTGTGCAGATGTGCCAGACAACAAACCAGCACCCATCACAGCCGCGCCAGAGCCATAAGCAACAACGCCAGTCAGGAACCCGCGACGCGACAAAGCGGCATCGACAACACCATCAAAGTCGGTGGTTTCAGCAGCCGGTCGCTGCAGTTCATCCCATTCATCCCAGGACAGATCATAAGTATCGTTCGAATGCATCGCGCTTGCTCCTTGCTGGCGTGTACCGGCGGGACGCTAGGCGCGAAATTTTGCAGTTTCGTGACAGTTTGCGCCGCCCTGCGACGGGCGGCGGCAATTAGTTGAACTTATTGTCGCGTGGGAAACCACGTGGCGCCATACGCCCAGCGCTCGCACGCTTACCTGTCCACTCGTCCAGCTCTGTCTCTGTACGCGTACGACCAGCCGGATCAAGCCAGCTAAGCCCTTCGGCGCGAGTGAACGTGGTCGCGTCAGACATGCCGCCGTCTTTGTACTTTTGCAGACGAACGCCTTTGCCACGGCCCATTTCGGGTAGTTCATCCAGCGGGAACACCAGCACCTTGCGGTTCTCCCCGACGACAGCAACTGAATCGCCATCGACGCGCTTACAGACACGGGCAACGCCGCTTGCAACGTTCAGCACCTGTTTACCGGTCCGAGTTTGCGCAACGACATCATCCTCTGGCACGACGAAACCATTCCCCTCGGCCGAAGCAAGCAACAGCTTGGCACCGGGTTTGTGGATCAGGATGTCAATGATTTCGGCCTCATTGGGCAGATCAATCATCAGACGCAGTGGTTCACCCATTCCACGCCCACCCGGTAGGTTGGCGGCAGATACGGTATAGAAACGGCCGTTCGCACCAAACACCAATAAGCGATCAGTTGTTTCGGCATGGAAAATAAAGCGCGGCCCGTCACCGTCTTTGAACTTTAGCTCACGGGTCAAGTCGATGTGCCCTGTCATGGCACGAATCCAACCCATTTTAGAGCAAACAACGGTAATCGGCTCTTTTTCGATCATCGCTTCAAGCGGGACTTCGACCACTTCGGCAGCTTCCGCGAATTGCGTACGACGCGCACCACCCAGACTATCGCGACCGAACACCTTGCGGGTTTCGCGCAGCTGTTCGGCGATCTTGGACCATTGCAGGTCATCGCTTGCCAGCAGATCTTCGATACCGGCACGTTCTGCACGCAGCGCATCACGTTCAGCGATCAGTTCCATTTCTTCAAGCCGGCGCAAGCTGCGCAGACGCATGTTAAGAATCGCTTCGGCCTGTGTCTCGGTCAGCGCGATTTCTGGATCGTCCCCGACGGGTGACTGATAATCGGCCTCGGATGTGGCACGGACATGTTCCTTGGCCCAGTCTTCGACCATCAACGCCTTTTTCGGGTCGTCATCATAGCGGATGATATCAATCACGCGATCCAAATGCAGGAACGCGATGATAAAGCCTTCCAAGACCTCAAGCCGGTGATCAATCTTTTCTAGACGATACTTGCTGCGGCGCACCAAAACTTCACGGCGGTGATCCAAGAACGCGCGCAGCACTTCCTTGAGCGAACACACCTTTGGGGTCACGCCATCAATCAACACGTTCATGTTCAGGCTAAACCGCGTTTCCAGATCAGAATTGCGGAACAACATGCCCATCATGACTTCTGGATCGACGGTTTTTGCGCGTGGCTCAAGAACAATGCGGATGTCGTCAGCAGATTCGTCGCGGACATCGGCCAGCAATGGTACTTTCTTCAGCTGGATAACTTCGGCCAGCTTTTCAATCAGCTTCGACTTTTGAACCTGATACGGAATTTCGGAAACGACGACCTGCCATGTGCCGCGGCCAAGGTCTTCGACCTCCCACTTTGCGCGCAAACGGAACGCGCCGCGCCCCGTACGATAGGCGTTCGCGATATTTTCAGGCGGCTCAACAATCACGCCGCCAGTCGGGAAATCTGGACCGGGGATATAGTTCAACAGCGTATCGTCACGAGCATCAGGCGTTTTGATCAGGTGCAAACATGCGTCGATCAATTCGTGCAGGTTATGCGGCGGAATGTTCGTCGCCATACCCACGGCGATCCCGCTTGATCCGTTAGCCAACAGGTTCGGGAAGGTCGCAGGCAGAACCGAAGGCTCTGTCAGGCGGCCATCATAGTTGTCACGAAAATCAACGGAATCTTCAGATAGACCTTCCAGCAACGCTTCTGCGGCGGCGGTCATCCGGGCTTCTGTGTAACGCGACGCAGCGGGGTTATCGCCGTCGATGTTACCAAAGTTACCCTGCCCGTCGACAAGCGGATAACGCACGTTGAAATCCTGTGCGAGGCGGGCCATCGCATCATAGATGGCCATATCACCATGCGGGTGGAAATCACCCATGGTGTCACCGCTAATTTTAGCTGACTTCAGGAAACCACCCGTCGGCGACAACCGCAGCCGGCTCATTGCATAAAGGATACGCCGGTGAACAGGCTTTAGCCCGTCACGCGCGTCCGGCAAGGCACGGTGCATGATCGTTGACAGCGCATAGGTCAGGTAGCGATCACCAATAGCCTTGCGAAGCGTTTCAGTCGTGTCGATTGGCCCCATTGCGGGCTCTCTGCTCTTATCATTCATGCCATTTGGTTTAGCGGGCGGAAAATCTGGCGTA
The DNA here is from genome assembly GCF_043641945.1 of Yoonia maritima. Classification (GTDB taxonomy): domain Bacteria; phylum Pseudomonadota; class Alphaproteobacteria; order Rhodobacterales; family Rhodobacteraceae; genus Yoonia; species Yoonia maritima_B. The sequence goes on from NZ_JBHZRX010000003.1 coordinate 214,326, forward strand.
AAGAAAAGAAAATTCCCCGTTTTTGACAAACTAATATCTGAGCATCTAGAGACACACCAGTTTTACGATTCGTTGTAACCCTGTAGGGGATGTACCAGTGACCAAGTTGTTAGTAGTGACCAGCCTGATTCTTTTTTGGGCTATGTTTGAAATGTCCGGCGGAAAGTCCTTCACCCCGGGGACTGACCGACCAGAACCAGTTGCGCAAAAATCTGAGACCCTGATCGAAAAGGCTCAGATGCCGGTTGTGACGACTGTCGCGCTAGAAAAAGCAGTGATCGTCGAAAAACCGCTGACCGATGCGTCATACGTCCCGTTTCATGAACCAATCATCAGCCGTAACGAACACGTTCAGAACATCCTTTTGGCTTCGTACAATGAACCAACGACAATGACCGATGCCACTTTGGTGCGCGATATTCGTCGTGTGACCGGCGACCGTGTTAATGTACGCCAAGGCGCCGGAACCGAGCATGGTGTGGTTGGCAAAGCGAACCGCGGCGACGAAGCTGAAGTCATCACAGTGGACGGTGACTGGGCCCAAGTTCACCTGATCAGTACAGGTGAAACCGGCTGGATGGCTTCTTGGCTTTTGACCGAGTAATCAGCGCCCTAACGACGAACACATAGACCAATCTGGGAACCTTCCCGCCGCTTTGTGGTTCTTTTACCAACAAAGCAATGGAAGAACCTCAGATGTACAAGTTTATGATTTCAACAAGCTTATTGTTCGCTTGGGCGTTTTTTGAATTGTCGGGCGGGTTCGATTTTGAGCCCGGCTGCCGCAGTTGTGATGCAACCGAAAATATAGCGACAGACACACAATCCGCCCCTTCCAACCAACAGCTTGCCGCGAGCTTTCCTGTCAACACATATGACTACGTGCCGTTTCACGACCCTATCATCGAAGCCGCGAAACCTGTCGTGACAGCACAAGCTGCGCCAGCATCCCCGATGGTCATTCAGGCCGCGTATTCCACTGACGATACGACAGGCCAGCAACCTCAAAAGCCACGACAAGACCTGCGCGTCGTCACTGGCGACTGGGTGAACATCCGCGATGGTGCAGGCACCAGCTTTGCTGTCATGGACACTGTGCCCCACGGAACCGAAACGGAACTGCTTGATATGCGCGGCGACTGGGCGAAGGTGCGCTTGCTCGAAAGTAACGAAATTGGCTGGATCGCGTCGTGGCTGATCAGTGACTAACCGTCGACTTGCCACATCGCATTGAACACGGCACACATGCCGCATGACACAAAAAACCATTCTTATCACAGGCTGTTCATCCGGAATCGGGTATGATGCAGCACATGGATTGCGGGACGCCGGATGGCGCGTCTTCGCCAGCTGCCGCCAACAGGTAGATTGCGATCGGCTAAAAGGCGAAGGATTCGAAAGCCCGCTTATCGACTACGCCAACGGCGAAACCATCGTCAGCGGGCTGACCGAAGTACTTGAGGCGACAAATGGCACGTTGGACGCGCTGTACAATAACGGCGCCTTCGCCTGCCCCGGCGCCCTTGAAGATCTGCCAACCGACGGCCTGCGCGCGATTTTTGAAACTAACGTCTTTGGCTATCATGAACTGACCCGGCACGTGATTCCGGTGATGCGCGCCCAAGGGCATGGGCGGATCATCAACTGCTCTTCTGTGCTTGGGCTGGTGCCACTCAAATGGCGGGGGGCATATGTTTCGACCAAATTCGCGCTTGAGGGATTAACCGACGTTCTTCGGATCGAAATGCACGGCACCCCAATCAAAGTCATCCTTGTAGAGCCGGGCCCAATTACATCAGACATCCGCAAAAACGCGATCCCGCATTTTGAGAAATGGATCGACTGGGAAAACTCTGCGCGCGTCGAAGAATACAAAGACGTCATGTCACGGCTATATACAGACAGCGGACCTGACAAATTCGAATTACCTGCCTCAGCGGTCACCAAAAAACTGCTACACGCACTGACATCTACACGCCCAAAACCGCGCTATTACGTCACAACGCCAACCTATCTTATGGGGTTTTTGCGACGTATCCTGCCAACGCGGTGGTTGGACGCATTGATTTTGCGCGGCTAAAGGGTTTCTTTGCCGCAAATGCCCGCTACATGGCTGGCAATGCTCTTGAAGGATAAGACACATGGCGAATGACCCGTTTTTTTGGATCGTTGCAATCGCAGCGCTGGCCGTATTGGCGATTTTGCTATTTGGCATAGGCACATTCGGCAAAGGCGGCGAATTTAACCGCAAATACGCCAATAAAATAATGCGCTGGCGGATTGGAGCGCAATTCGTTGCGGTCGTTCTAATCATTGCCTTCGCGTATCTACGCAGCCGAGGGGGCTAATCTATGGTCGTTTTGAATAAGATCTATACCAAAACAGGTGATGCGGGTGAAACCGCGCTTGGGAATGGCGACCGCGTTGCCAAACATGCGCTACGCGTGAATTCCTATGGCACCGTCGACGAAACAAACGCGACCGTCGGTCTGGCGCGCCTACATGCGACCGGTGAAATCGACGCACAATTGGCGATGATTCAGAATGACCTGTTCGATTTAGGCGCGGACCTATGCCGCCCCGACATGGAGAAAGACGCCGAAGCAGAATACCCTGTCTTGCGCATGTCCGGTGCACAGGTCGAGCGGCTCGAGATCGAAATCGACGCGATGACCGCCCGCGTAGACCCATTGCGTAGCTTTATCCTTCCCGGCGGATCAGCGCTTGCCGCGCATCTACACCTTTGCCGAACAGTATCACGCCGCGCCGAGCGTCTTGTCGTTGAACTATCAGGCAGCGAATCCGTGAACCCCGCTGCAGTAAAATACCTAAACCGCCTGTCTGATTGGTTTTTCCAAGCCAGCCGCATCGCCAATGCAAACGGCAAAGAAGACGTACTCTGGGTACCCGGCGCAAACCGTTAAGCAGCGGTGGGTTAAAACCCACCCTACATATGAAATGACATCGACCGTTTCTTTTCAAGAGAAGCCACGGCAAGACGGCTTCCACTCAGTACAGAAGCTCTGAGAGCTCTGGATCGTCAACACCTATTGGACACTACATCTTTAGCTACGGGTTCGCCGCGCTCAACTCTCGTATCAATGATTGACGCGCGACAGGGTTTGGGAAGCTCAAAACCCCATCGGTCTTAATAATTTCAACAATATAGGGCCGGTTTAGTGGTGGATCAGGCCAGTTCCCTATCCCCAAAATTTCGGGAATCAAGGATCTACGCAACGTCTGGGTCTGATCGACAAAGATCTGGCCGGCCGCACTGCTAGTAAAGGCCTTGTACCGAGCAAGCTCTAACGGAGATAAATAGTCGCCCCATTCGTTAATAGGATCGCCCTGTCGTTCTCTTAACGAATGTGAAAAAAAGTCATTTTCGTTTGCAATTGACAACAATTTCCTTCCGGTAGGAGTTCGAAGAAAAGCTGCGATCTCTGACAAATGATCGGGCCCGTAACCGTCAATAACAAGCCCTGACACACGGATTTCCAACCGCTCCATAGCTTCATCTGCAGCAATTTCTGGCATCAATTCCGTGAAGCGCCCTCGATCCAATATGACCACTCCCCGTTCACGTAGTGCACTCTCATAAATCTCTACGCTGAAACGTCGATTGGATTGGTAGGCACTATCCCAGTAGTATTGGTCGATGAAGTGTCGCATGAACAGTTCCGCGTCATCTTGCGGACTTGCCAACACCGCTCCGCCTGAAAAAGCCAGCGTAAAGACCAAAATTTGCCTCAACATCTGCTTTCCATATTTTTTGCAGGTTGTTGCCAGAAACTTGATTACTGACAAATGTGTGGCTTCTCTAATATATTTGTTGTGTAGATAGCCTACCCGACCCCTCAGTCAAGCGGACCGCCCTGACCTACCGAGGCCCTAACACCCCCTCACGGACCTATCGTAATTCTTCGTCACGGCTCCCTCTACACCAAACTACCTGACGTAAACGTCAAGAACGTGGCGTCCTTGCTCCCTACCGCGTCGATTTTACACTGTTGTCACCTGCTCTGAGCGGTTAACAACGTCTTGAGAACGCTTACGATCAATTTTCTTGGGAGAGAAACGCAGATGAAGGTCATCGTACCGGTCAAGCGCGTGATCGACTACAACGTGAAAGTCCGCGTCAAAACGGACGGCACAGGTGTCGATCTTGCAAACGTCAAAATGTCCATGAACCCATTCGACGAAATTGCCGTCGAAGAGGCAATTCGCCTACGCGAAGCTGGAAAAGTGGAAGAAGTCGTCGCTGTATCCATCGGCGTCAAGCAAGCGCAGGAAACACTGCGTACTGCATTGGCGATGGGCGCAGACCGCGCGATCTTGGTTGTCGCAGCTGACGATGTTCACACAGACATCGAACCGCTCGCTGTAGCGAAAATCCTTGCGGCAATCGTTAAGGAAGAAAACCCTGATCTGGTGATCTGTGGTAAGCAGGCAATCGACAATGACATGAACGCAACTGGTCAGATGTTGTCTGCCCTGCTGGGTTGGTCACAAGCCACATTCGCGTCTGAAGTTAATCTGGACGGCGACAGCGCAGTTGTCACACGTGAAGTTGACGGCGGCCTACAGACCATCAAGGTCAAGACGCCAACCATCATCAGCGTTGACTTGCGCCTGAACGAGCCACGCTATGCGACGCTTCCAAACATCATGAAGGCCAAGAAAAAGCCTTTGGATGAAAAGACACCTGCCGATTACGGCGTTGATGTCACCCCACGCCTAACCGTGGTCAGCACATCAGAGCCTGCAACACGTCAGGCTGGGATCATCGTTGGCTCTGTTGATGAGCTGATCGAGAAACTCAAAGAAGCGGGGGCCGTGTAATGGCTGTTCTTCTACTTGCTGAAGTCACCGACGGCGCATTGGCCGTTGATGCAACTGCAAAAGCAGTGACTGCTGCCGCTGCATTGGGTGAAGTGACTGTTCTTTGTGCTGGTGCATCGGCGAAAGCCGCTGCTGACGAAGCTGCGAAAATCGACGGCGTTGCCAAGGTTCTTTGTGCCGAAGACGCGGCGCTTAGCCACCGTCTGGCCGAACCAACTGCGGCTTTGATCGTGTCATTAGCTGGCGACTATAGCCACATCGTTGCGCCGGGCACGACTGACGCGAAAAACATCATCCCCCGCGTTGCGGCATTGCTAGACGTGATGGTGATTTCCGAAGTGACCGGCGTTGTTGACGCTGACACATTCGAGCGCCCAATCTACGCGGGCAACGCAATCCAGACTGTAAAATCTGGCGACGCGACGAAGGTCCTGACAATCCGTACCGCTGGCTTTGACGCTGCGGGCATGGGCGGTTCGGCTTCTGTCGAAACCATCGGTGCCGCTGCTGACCCTGCGCTGTCTGAATGGGTCGAAGACAAGGTCGCCGAATCTGATCGTCCTGAACTGACTTCTGCTGGCGTTGTTGTTTCCGGTGGTCGCGGTGTTGGTTCCGAAGAGGACTTTGCCCTGATCGAGAAACTGGCAGACAAGCTGGGTGCAGCTGTTGGCGCATCACGCGCCGCGGTCGACAGTGGCTATGCCCCGAACGACTGGCAAGTTGGCCAAACAGGTAAGGTGGTAGCACCTGATCTATACGTTGCTGTCGGCATCTCGGGTGCGATCCAGCACCTTGCCGGGATGAAAGACAGTAAGATCATCGTCGCCATCAACAAAGACGAAGAAGCACCAATCTTCCAAGTCGCCGACTTTGGTCTGGTCGCTGACCTGTTCGAGGCTGTACCTGAGCTGACTGAAAAGCTGTAAGCCGTCAGTCGAGAAGAATTTGGAAAGGCCCTCCTGAATAGGTGGGCCTTTTTCTTACGAACTCAGCGACTTTGGGTGCCATGTGCTAAGCCGCTGCGTCGCAGCGGGGCTGACCTTGATCACCCACCCGATTTCCGCTACCCAGCCGCAGGCTTATCGGCTGCGATTTAATCCTTCGCTGCCATCAGCTCTTAGAGGGGCGAGGCGCAGGGCGGAATGACAATGGACGGCCTTCATACCGGCATAAAAACTGCAGCAGTTGGAAGCGATATCGCGCTGGCTGATCTGTGTTATGCCGTGGCTGGTAAATCCATTCTTTCTGACGTTTCCATTCAAACGAATGCAGCCCGTGTTGGTATTGTTGGCCGAAATGGATCGGGAAAATCGACGCTCGCGCGCCTAATTGCGGGTTTGATTGCGCCGACTTCGGGAACCGCAAAGGTCAATAGCAAAGACCTGTTCAAGAACCGCAAAGCAGCACTAACCGAAATCGGGATTCTGTTCCAAAACCCCGATCACCAGATCATCTTTCCCACGGTTGAAGAAGAGATAAGCTTCGGACTACGCCAGCTTGGTCAATCCAAAGACACTGCGGCAACCAAGACCCAAGAAACGCTAACCAGTTTTGGTAAGGCGCATTGGGCCGAGGCATATATCAACACGCTATCGCAGGGTCAGAAACACTTGGTGTGCTTGATGGCAGTTGCGGCCATGGCCCCTAAAGCAATCATCCTTGATGAACCGTTCACCGGGCTCGATATCCCGACAAAGGCCCAGCTCAACCGCTATCTTTCGCAGTATCACGGTAGCCTGATCCACATCACTCATGATCCTGCTGACCTTACCGAATACGACTATGTGATTTGGCTAGAACAGGGCGCCGTTCAGCAAACGGGGAACCCCGATAACGTAATGCCTGCCTATGTTGCGCGCATGAAAGAATTGGGGGGATCCGATGATATCTCTGACCTCTCCGATTAAAACCAAAGCCCACGGCTGGCCTGCTGGCGCAAAGCTGGCGGCGCTATGCGTTTCGACTGTTGCGCTGTTTTATGTTCAGAACGCCGCCATTCACGCCGTTATCTTCGCCGGCATTCTGACGCTTTACGCCCTGCCGGGACGCGCGTTCTTTATGGCTGGCCTCCGCGCATTGCGTTTGCTGTGGCCGTTCATTGTTGTGGTTGCGATCTGGCATCTTTGGACGGGTGAAGTCGCACTGGGCGCCGCTGTCATTCTGCGAATGATGTCCGCAGTAGCACTGGCAAATCTGGTGACCATGACAACACTGTTGTCAGATATGATCGACGTTGTTCGTACGATTACACGGCCGCTAACCCGTTTCGGATTGCGGCCAAACATACTCGAATTAGCAATTGCATTGGTAATCCGGCTTACCCCGGTTCTTGTTGAAAAAGGATCGCTGCTGTCGCAATCATGGCGCGCACGGTCGTGCCGGCCCTCGGGCTGGCGTATCATCTTACCTTTCACCGTGCTCGCGCTGGATGACGCGGACCAAGTCGCAGAAGCCCTGCGCGCTCGCGGTGGATTTGACGCCCTGAAGGAAAACTAAATGGAAAAGAACGTAGCACTCATCGCCCTGTTCGCCGCCTTGATCGCGGCACTTGGGCTTATCCCCAAAGTCACACTTGGATTTGGCGTGCCCATCACCGCGCAAAGCCTTGGCGTCATGTTGTGTGGCACAATTCTAGGTTCGAAACGCGGCGGGCTTGCCGTTCTGTTGTTCCTTTTGATTGTCGCGATTGGTGTTCCGCTCTTGTCTGGCGGCCGGGGCGGCTTGGGCGTCTTTGCATCGCCTTCAGCTGGCTTCTTGATTGGCTGGCCTGTCGCAGCCTTTGTCACAGGTCTGATTGTTGAGAAATGGCGTGGTGCCCCGCTGATGATCGTCGCCGGGATCGCATCTGTCATTGGCGGTATTGTTGTGATGTACGCATTCGGCATCGTTGGCATGTCCATCGCACTAGAAAAGTCGCTGATTGAAGCAGCGGGATTGACGACAGCATTCATCCCTGGCGACCTACTGAAAGCTGGGATCGCCGGCATGCTGACAGCGGCACTTGCTAAGGCACGCCCAGCAAGCTTGCTATCGCGTGCAGATGCCGTCTGATCTGAACGAACTTCTACGCCAACGGCGATCTATCCGGGCCTTTACCCAAGACCCGGTTGATCGTCACACGGTAGAGCGGCTGTGCAATGCCGCTCGCCGTGCACCAAGCGGTGCAAATCTACAGCCCGGTCAGTTTCACGTGCTAACAGGTTCGGCGCTGACCGGACTTAAGACGCGGCTTGGTCAGGCTGTCGCTGACAACACACCAATCGATCTTGAATATTCATACTTTCCCGATGTGATGCCGCCCGATCTAAAAGATCGGCAACGCAAAGCAGGTTTTGCGCTTTACGAGGCGCTAGGCATTTCCCGCCGCGATATCACCGGACGACGTGATCAGTTCGCCAAAAACTACCGCTTTTTCGATGCCCCTGTTGGTATTGTGGTCACCATCAATCGGGACATGGGCAAAGGCTGCTTTATGGATCTTGGTATGGCGATCATGGCGTTTCTGCTTGCCGCCGAAGACGAAAGCCTAGGTGCGTCAGGGATTGGCGCATTGGCAAACTATGGGGCCATCGTGCATGAACACTTGGAATTGCCGCAGGATGAAATGGTCGTTTGCGGTATCGCCCTTGGTGTTCCTGACAAGGAGGCAAAGGTGAACCAGTTTCGGACAGAGCGCTTGCCGCTTGATGCGTTTACGACCTTTCGTGGGTTCGACGATTAATCTGACCGCAACACAACGGCCGATCCCAAACCACCAGCTGACGCAATCGCCGCAACGCCCGTTCCCTTAGTTCGCAGCAATTGGTGAAACAAACGTGCAGCAAGTATCGCCCCAGAAGCCCCAATTGGGTGGCCCCAAGCAAGCGCACCGCCATACCGATTAACGATTTCAACAGGCAGTTTTGCACCCTGCTGACAAGCGATTGCTTGAACGGCAAAGGCCTCCATAATCTCGGCGCTGATCAGGTCACCAACCTTCACGTTAGCCATGTCCAAGACCGCGTTAATTGCCTTGACCGGTGCGATACCGGGCAGCACGGGATCGTCGCCTAGGGTTTTACCGGCAACGAACTCGACAGCATCGATCCCATGATCGGCGACAAATTCTTCTGACGCGAGCACAACAAACCCTGCCCCGTCAGCCGCAACTGCCATATTCGCGGCGGTGATACTGCCAGCCACCACCGGGGCCTTTTCACAGAGCCGAACGGAAAGGTTACGCGTGAATGTGTCGCCAATGGTTTCACCGATAGGCACGATTTCTGGGTGCTCTCCACCCAACGCTTTGGCGTGGCTTTCGACGGCCCATGCGTCTTGCTCGGTTTTGCTGATCCCAAGCTTTCGGGCAAGCTGATCAGCAGCGGCCGCCATATCAGGATCACGGTCTGCCCATGGCGTGAACCGCGCCTGATCGTACGGCACCGGATCACGCCCATCGGCGAAAGTTTGGTACCGCAGTGGCCGACGCGAATAGCTTTCGACGCCTCCCGCAACCACAATGTGGTGCTGGCCAGAACGGATCATCGCATCGGCCGAGATAAGGGCATCCAGACCGCCAGCGCATTGCCGGTCAATTGACAGACCCGCAACCCGATCAGGCAAACCTGCGTTCAAAGCAACGATACGCGCCGGGTTCCCGCCCGCACCCAGCGCATTGGACACGATCAATTCGCCAACATCCGTCGGCGACACACCCGCGTCATTTAGCGCCGCCAGCAAAACCGGCTTTGCGAGTTCTTCAATAGACAAATGCGCGAAAGCACCATTGCGGGGCACGACCGGGCTGCGCCTTGCGGCTATTAGATATGTCTTAGACATCAATGCGCGCCAATCATTTCACGCAGCTTTTGCAGGTCGGGTTTGCCCGCCGCGAGTGTTGGCATTTGTTCGATAAATCGAATTTCCTTGGGCACCGAATGCTGCCCCAACGTCGCACGACAGTGATCACGGATCACCGTAGGATCAAATGCGCCGCCAGAGGATTGTACAAAGCAGATAAGGCGATTCCCCCGTTTTTCATCCCGGGCCGAAATGACAGAGCAATGCTCAACATCGTCCAACTGGATGACGCAACGCTCTACCTCTTCAGGGAAAACATTGGTGTCAGAAATCGTCACCATACGGTTCTTGCGCCCACTCAGGAAAAGATAACCGTTGGCATCCAGATGCCCCATCTCGCCGATGCTTAGATACGCACCATTCCATCGCGTGTCTTGGTGATCACCACTGTCGTATCCGTCAAACAAGTAGGGACTACTCACCCACAGCTCGCCCGTGGTTGCATTCTGGGGCGCGTCGATTGTCATCTGGACACCCGGATAAAGCCTGCCGACCGATCCTTGCGGTGTGTCATTGTCGGAAATCGTGATAAAACTCGTTTCGCTGGCGCCGAAAAATTCGTGCACCTGTGCTGCGGGAAACAGAACATGCAGCGCATCTTTCAATCCCGCATCCAGCTTACCACCGCCCGAAAACACATACCGCACATTTGGCAACACGCTGACTTGCGCCAGTGCGGCACCTTTGACCAGCAACCCCAATTGGGTCGGCGTTGCATAAACGACCGAAACGCCAAAATCCGTCAACGCACGCACCTGTCGCTGCGGTCCTAGATTTGCCAACGCACAGATATCCGCGCCAAGGCTAAGCGCCTCAACCGTTGCGAACAGTGTCAGCGAATGCCCCAATGCACCCAGCGTGGCGTAGGTGTCATCAGGAGATATCGAAAACCTTTCGGCCGTAATCGCAAAGCTTTTGGTCCACGTCTCTGGCTTACGCCGAATGACCTTTGGCTGGCCGCTAGACCCTGACGTTTCGCAAAGCAGCCATTGGCTTTCATCGCTTCGCGTGCTGATCGGGTTTCGCGCAGACTGGCTCGCCGCAATCGTTTTGCCATGACGCATGCAATCCAGCAATTCGTAGATACCCGGCGCATCCGGCGTAAGAACCGTGCTTTTTTCGTTCAGCGAAAAGGTGTCATTGTTAGTCATATCGCTGGCAATCTAGCACTTTAGCGTTGGGCGATGGAACGTACGATTAGCGCGTAACACGATGAAATTGCCTCAACAGCCAGATAGACACAACGACTACCAAGCGCGCCGTGTTCGCGCATGAATGCATCCTCTGCCTGCAATGCCTTTGTCTTTGGTTCGTTTGGGAAAGGTGTTTGTTCGTGGAGGGACATATGCGCTCCTTCTTGCTGGCTATTGATCAGCGGTTGACCCAAGCAAGATTTACTGGCTGTTTAGCTGCAACAAAATGAAACGTATTGAATTGATCTTTTCATGAATGAAACAGCGATAGACTGGCGCGACCTGCATCTGTTCTTAGCCGTTGCACGCGATGGCGGGTTGTCGGCGGCAGCCAAGGCAACGGGCCGCAGCCCCGCGACGCTTGGACGTCGGATGCTTGCGCTTGAACGCGCAATCGGTCGCGATCTGTTCATACGTCACGACCGTGGCTACGAATTGACCGCCGATGCACGTCAGCTTTTGACTGATCTAACTGATGTAGAAACGCGGATTATTCAGCTTACTAAGCCGTCCAATGGCACAGAAAATCCCGTAGTTAAGATATCTGCCGGGTCGTGGACCACACTGCATCTGCTGAAACGCATTGATCAGATTACCGGCACGCCTGCCGATATCCGGTTACGTTTTATCGCAGCCGAGAACATCCTTGATATCCCGCACCGTGAAATTGTCATCGGCTTTCGCAATAGCCGCCCAACAGAGCCAAGCCTTGCTGGGCGTAAAATGTCCCGTGTGGAATTCGCGCCTTACGCGACACCAAAAGCACCGCAAAAATGGATCAAAGTGATTGCTGACACCCCATCAGCGCGGTGGGTCGATCGGATGATCGGCAATGACGCCATTCACGAGGTAAACGCCCCGCGAAATAGCCTCGACCTTGCACTACTTGGCCAAGGCATCGCGCTTTTGCCAACATTTATCGGCGACACAGAGCCAACGCTAAACCGTGTCGACGACACCATCGCAGAGCTTGCACATGATCAATGGATTGTGACCCATCATGATGACAGACACCTGCCCGAGGTGCGAAGAGCGATTGATCGGATGTATCACGCACTCGAATGATTATAGGGCGGCATTAAGATGCCCGGTACAACTGTGCCCGGATCGATTCTATTAGGGTTGCGCTGGCCTCTTGGTGACATCGCACGCCCAGCATTTCGGTCGCCATGGCAGCCTGTGATGACGGATAAAACATACCTTCAGTACCGGCAGCCAGTGCCGCAGCAGAAGGATTGGCAACCACCACGTCAAGCACGAGGGGGCGTAGTTCATCAACCATAGATGCGGTAATAAACAGTGGATCCGTTTGCAGCTGCGAAGGCCGCGTCGTCCAGTCCTGGTCGCTTAACCGTTCGTCAGAGAACCAAAGCAAAACCACCCTATCCCCGGTTTGACCCAACATATTCTTCATCCGTGCGCTCCAGGCTTCGCGCAGTTCTTTGACGACGATTTCAAACCGTTCCGGCGATTTCTCGTGCAAAGAGCCCAGCATATGGCGCGTGAAGGCGAACTGCGAAAAATCAACGTCGTTATAGATCGCCTGCAACACGGTCGACGCCCGAAGAAACCGATCATTCCGACGTGGATGCACCGAATAGAACCGGTTCGATAGATTATTCGCCCCCATAACCTGAATGACGGTCAGTTCCGATTTGCGACATATCTCCATGACAGAGCTGTCGTTAACAAACGCATCGATCCCGCCGTTCACACAACCAAAATTCACACAGGTCTGGCGCATCGCCTTTTCGACCAACATCGGAAACGGCTTTTCAATGAATTTGCCGTATGTCTCTGTGCTACCAATAAAGGCCATATAAGGTTGATCCAGCCTCCTGCGGGGGCCACGGAACAACACCTTTGAATTGCCGTATCGACATGGCGCATAGCCAAGCTCTTCGGCCTCTATCACCTCTTGTTTCATGGATCCTACCAATTCTAATTCTCACCCAGCCCAGAGATTCGCGTAAATCCTTTGCCAAAGTGCTAATGACAAAATTCAATTTAACTTTTCATCAACTGCGCGACTTGAAGCCCCCCTGCCCACGGGCATATGGTGCGGACAACCGGTAAAGGAATGACCAGATGGCAATTGAACGTGTAGGCGTCGTTGGCGCGGGACAGATGGGCAATGGCATTGCGCATGTGTTTGCATTGGCAGGCTACGACGTATTGATGACCGACATTAGCGCGGACGCGCTAGAATCGGCCGTCGCGTTGATTGATCGCAATCTGGAGCGCCAAGTCAGCAAAGACGTCATCATGGCGGAAACCAAAGCCAATGCAATGGGCCGCATAGCAACGACCCAAAACCTACCTGATCTGGGTCCAATGGACCTTATCATCGAGGCGGCAACGGAACGCGAAGAAATCAAAACCGCGATCTTTGCCGAACTTCAGCCGCACCTTAAGCCCGAGACGATTCTAACGTCGAACACATCGTCGATTTCGATCACACGCCTTGCGTCGCGCACGGACCGCCCTGAAAAGTTCATGGGCTTTCACTTTATGAACCCGGTCCCGATCATGCAGCTTGTGGAGCTGATCCGCGGAATTGCAACTGACGAAGCAACGTTCAAAGCCTGTTTCGAAGTTGTGGAGCGGTTGGGTAAGACATCTGCCACAGCCGAAGATTTCCCCGCGTTTATCGTGAACCGCATCCTGATGCCGATGATCAACGAAGCGATCTATACCCTTTACGAAGGTGTCGGATCGGTCCAGTCCATCGACACCTCGCTGAAGCTGGGTGCGAACCATCCGATGGGTCCGCTCGAGCTTGCAGATTTTATCGGGCTCGATACCTGTCTGGCGATCATGAACGTGTTGCACGATGGACTAGCAGATACGAAGTACCGGCCTTGCCCGCTGCTTACCAAATATGTCGAAGCAGGTTGGCTGGGCCGCAAGACTAAACGCGGCTTCTACGATTACCGAGGCGAGACACCAGTCCCGACGCGTTAATTGCCCAAACCCAAGGTCTGTTCACGCAACCACGCCATAAACGCGCGTGGCTCTTTCAGGCGGGTCTGGATTTCGTCGTTATCAAACGGTTTGCCGATAACCGGCTTCTGCGGCTTGCCGCAGGAATGCACGATTTCATACAAAAGAAGACCTTGGCGTAGCGTCGCAGAAACCCGGTTCGCCATTTGATACCAGCGCGAATTCGATCCGGGAAAGAAGCACGGTACAACCTGTGCACCCGAAGTACGGATCATCTTGGAAGTAAACACGTTCCATTCAGCCTCGATCGCGGGGCCGAACATTGTCTCGGATGAAGCGACAACACCAGACGGAAATAGCGCGATCAATCCACCCTTCTTAAGATGCTCCATCGCGGTTCGCCGCATCTCGACCATTTGCTTTTGAGCGTCAGGCTGGTGCGGGAACGGCACCGGGATCATGAAAGCACCGGCTTCTGGGTCAATCCCCGTTAGGATAGAACGCGTTAGAATGCGATAGTCAGTGCGGACACGGCCAATCATATCAGCAAGGATCATCCCATCAACCATCCCATGAGGGTGGTTTGCCACCAACACCGTCGGACCAGATTTAGGAATATTGTTAAGCTGTTCTTGCGGCGTCAGTAGGTCAATTCCCATCACGCCCAATGTGGCCCGCCAAAAATCCTGACCGTGGAATTTTCCCAAGCCTTCGAACTTGCGGATCATACGAATAACCCTGACCTTGGCAGTCATCCATTCGATGGTACGAATGACATTGCGCCTCAGCGGGCTATCGAACGTATTGGAATATGTAAGGCTACGACGGTCATAGACATGCGGCGCCTCGTTCGCCGCTACCGAAGGTGTTTGAATATTCCGGGTCGTTTCAGTCACGGTAATTCTTCCTATCGGGCCAATATGAAATGACCGTTAGCTCCCTTCGCCGAACTTGTCAGCGACCAAGTCAGTGATTGCAGCACAAAGAGCATCAGCCTGCGGGCCACGCGTTTCAACATCGATATAAGTCCCGATTGATGCGGCAAGCATCAAAAGACCCATTATGCTATCACCACTTGCGCTTTCACCATCTTTACTGACGGTCGCTTCGGCGTCAAATTGTTCTACCAGTTCAACCAGCTTGGCTGATGCACGCGCGTGCAGGCCCTTAATGTTTTCGATTTTTAGTCGGCATGTTGTCATGCGTGAGATCCGCCATTGTGGCTGTTAATATATTTATGCGCAGCAGTGATCGCAGCCTCGACCGCATCAGGAACTGTGCGGCGACGCGACTTGGCAAGCTTAATAAGCATGGGAAGATTGGCACCGTATAAAATACGGCGATTCTCGGGGCTGCACGCCCGTAGCGATAGATTTGAAGGTGATCCACCAAACATGTCTGTCACGATAACAACGCCGTCGCCCGTATCCACCGCATCGGCAGCATCACAGATTTCGGCTTGTTTGGCGGCGCGGTCGTCCTCGGGGCCAATGGCAATACTGATCACGCCCGTCTGTTCACCAACGACATGCTCAACCGCAGCAAGATATTCCTGCGCTAGCCCGCCATGTGCCACAATGACAATACCAATCAAACCTGGTGTCCCTTGTTACCCAGCGCATCGCGCCGTTCCATCTCTCGGTGCCGTTTAGACACATGCCACCCGTCTTTCGCAAGAGCAGATGCAAGTTGTTCGGTCACAGCGACCGAACGGTGTTGCCCTCCTGTACACCCAAACCCAATCGAGAGGTGCGATTTGCCCTCTTCCTTGTGGGCAGGCAACAGCAGATCAACCAGTGATTTCATTCTGGCAAAGAACTCTTTGAACCGCGGATCAGCCGCAACGTATTCTGCAACAGCCGCATCGCGACCATCCAGTGGGCGCAATTTCTCTTCCCAGTGTGGATTTCGCAGAAATCTGCAATCAATCACAATATCCATACCACGCGGCAGGCCGCGTTTGTAGGAAAATGAATGTATCGTAACGCCTAATTGCCGGCCATCACTTGGCGCGAACCACCGTTCGATCTCTGCCCGCAAGTCATGTGGTGACAGTCCTGTCGTATCGACTAGCACGTCAGCACGTGCCCGAACGGGGCTTAACAACTCACGCTCGCGTGCGATGCCAGCCAATGGCGTACCAGCAGGAGCCAACGGATGGCGACGCCGCGTTTCGGAATAGCGCCGAACCAATTCTTCTTCGTCAGCGTCTAGATAAAGCACCTGCGCGGCGCGATCAGGACGCGACGCAAGCTGATCGATCGTCTCAATAAGCGCATTCGCACTAAAATCGCGGTTTCGAACGTCTAGCCCCAACGCGAGCGGACGACTAGGCGGCGGCCCCTCAAGCAGTCGCGGCAACAGCGAAAGCGGAAGATTGTCGATTACTTCGAACCCCAGATCCTCAAGCGACCTAATTGCGGTAGAACGTCCAGCACCAGAAGGACCCGTCACCAATACGATGGCAGGCGAAGGCTGTTGTGCCTGTGGGGATTGCGGCGTCATCGGTTACTCCAACCTGCTTTCAACACTTGCAGGATTGCTGGCACAAAGTGATCACCTGCTACCCGATGAATCAAGGGGGTCTGGAGTCCGCACACTTCAACATAGCGCCTTTTTGGCAACCTTTCCTGTTCGGCCTCGTTCAGATCGACAACAAGCTCCACATGCGCCTGCGGAACCGAACCCGCATTCAAGATGCCGACGCCTCGTGCCTCCACCAATCCAGAGATCGTGTCTGGGCAGCGCGCGATGAGTTTTGGGCCATCACGTTCTAAAACAACGCGATCATCAGCGACCAAATCACACCCATACGCCATCAATTGCAGCGCGACCGATGATTTACCTGAACCTGACGCGCCAGTGATAAGGACGGCAGCGTCGCCCCATGCGACACAAGAAGCATGAACAGTCTGCTGTTCCACTTACGCAGGAAGCCCAACGACAAAACGCGCACCCAGCGGCTCTGACTTTGGATCAGTATCTGTCGGGCGGATGTTTTCGGCCCAGATCACGCCATCATGCGCCTCAACGATCTGTTTAGAAATCGCCAGACCAAGGCCAGAGTTATTCCCAAACTGACCTTCGGGGCGTTCCGAATAGAAGCGCTGGAAGATTTTGCTTAAAGCATCGTCAGGAATTCCTGGGCCAGTATCTTCGACCACTACAAGGACACGATTGTCACGCTTGCGCGCCCAGACCCGGATCGCATCGCCATCCTCACAAAACGAAATAGCGTTCGTGATCAAGTTAACGAATACCTGTGCCAATCGGCCTTCCAATCCCCTGACATGGATTGTCTCGTCGGGAAGGTCGGCAACAAAATCAATACCCTTGCCTCTCGCGTCCTTGCCAAGGAACTCGATAATGTTGTGAAGCATCTTGATAAGGTCAAAGGCTTGCTCTTCTTCCTTCACCAACTCACTGTCTAGGCGTGAGGCATTAGAAATATCGCTGACTAGCCGGTCGAGCCTTTTTACGTCATGGTCGATGACTTCCATGAGACGTTGGCGCTGATCCTCGCGCTTTGCAAACGGCATAGTCCCAACCGCCGACCGCAATGAGGCAAGTGGGTTCTTAATCTCGTGAGCAACGTCTGCCGCGAACTGCTCGTTGCCTTCGATACGCTCGTACAGCGCAGCAACCATGCCACGCAACGCGCCTGAAAGACGCCCAATTTCGTCGGGCCGGGCAGTTAGATCAGGAATGCGCACTTTACCCGGCGACATTTTGCGAGCATTTCTATCATGACTCGCCTCCGCAGCGGTCGCTAGATCAGCGAGCGGGTTCGCAATAGTCGACGCGAGAACAAGGCTAAGCCCGATGCTCACAAGTATCGCGACCAAAAACAGGCGCAGAACCTGTTCGCGCTCACGCTGAACAAGACTATCAACCTCACCTGCAGCAGTCTTAACCGCAATTACGCCTACGGCTCCGTCGTTATGCATAATAGGTGTCGTGACGATGAAGTTCGTTGCGCCACCAATCGTCGTGGTTTCTAGGTGTGTTCCGCGTTCAATAGCCTGACGAACATTTTCCTGCGACAATGCAAGTAGCTGTTGTTCCGGCGTCAGTATCTCACCTCTGTAAGCACCGATCGCTGCAAGCGCGTTCCAGATCTTGCCCAAGAAATCGGTCAGCACCGTACCTCCGGCATGATCTTCCAGTTCAGCAACTTGCGCCGCGTTCAAGCTACCTTTTGCGGTCGCAACTAGTGTCGCATCCAGAGAATAGACCGACACTTCGACTCCACCACGCAAGCTTAGGCCAGCCAGTGTTTCGGCAGGGTCTATTCCATCGGCAGTGACGAAATTCACGGGTGCGGAGGTTGGTAGCTGTGCCTCAAACACATCTGAAATCAAACGGGCCTCGTTCACGAGGCCGCGAGCGCGTTGGTACGCGAGATGGTCGCGCGATGGGTTCATATACAGAACACCAGCGATCAGCAGAATCATTGCGATCAGGTTGATTGTGACAATTTTCCGCGCGATCGGTGAGCTTCGCAGCGCGAGTAAACCGCGCCGAGGCGCAGCGACTTCAGCTTCGGAATCCGGGAGTATCCAATCATCACCAAGAACAAGATCAGGATCGCGCGCAGCCGCACGTACGGACTGCAGGTCTCGGACGTCAATCTTGGGTGCGGCGGTCATGCCTTACTCTTCGTTGTAGCGATACCCGATACCATAGAGCGTTTCGATCGCTGAAAACTCGTTATCGGTGTTACGCATCTTCTTACGCAGCCGCTTAATGTGGCTGTCGATGGTACGGTCATCTACATAAACTTGGTCGTCATAAGCGACGTCCATCAATTGGTCGCGGCTTTTTACGAAACCTGGACGTTGGGCCAGCGCCTGAAGCAGCAGGAATTCTGTCACGGTCAGGGAAACATCGCGGCCTTTCCACTTCACCGCGTGGCGCAGTGGATCCATCACAAGTTCGCCACGAACCATGACCTTTGTTTCTTCAGTTTCTTCAATCTCTTCGCCAGCAATAGCGTCTTGGCGACGAAGAAGCGCCCGAATACGCTCAACAAGCAAACGCTGCGAAAACGGCTTTTTGACGTAGTCATCTGCACCCATCCGAAGGCCCAGCACCTCGTCAATTTCGTCGTCTTTCGACGTCAGAAAGATCACTGGCATCGACGTCTTCTGGCGAAGGCGCTGCAACAGATCCATACCATCCATACGTGGCATTTTGATATCTAGAACAGCCATATCAGGCATACGTTTGTTAAACGCCTCAAGCGCAGATTGACCGTCGTTATAGGTCTCAACCTCAAATCCCTCGGCCTCTAGCGTCATAGACACGGAAGTCAGGATATTACGATCGTCATCGACCAATGCAATTCTGGACATATAGCTGTTTCCTTCGTGGTCGCGTCTGTGGCGGTTGGTTTAGTCTAGTTGTTTTCATCCTTTTAGTCAGGCGAATCAATCCCAAACTAGCGCATCGCCACATTATTGCCGTAATTGGTGCCGTTTTGCATGTTTGCCCGCTAACATTTCACGGGCTTTCAAAAAGATAGCGCTACTGGTTGCGCTAACATGCGAATGGTTGCGCTAACTGTGGCAACGCGGGCTATCCGGCCGCGAAAACTTGGTGTTAATGAACTCTATCGCAGGCCATTCCGGCCATATCATTTAAGGAGCGAACCCATGGACCAAGGTGCGGTCAACCCATCGATGAAACTTGAAGATCAAGGCATCAAAGGGCTGGGTTATGTATATTACAACCGCTCTGAAGATGAATTGCAAAAAGCCGCAGTCGCCGCTGGCGAAGGCGTGAACGGCAAAGGTGGCACTTTCCTGGTGACGACGGGCAAGCACACTGGCCGGTCGCCGAAAGACAAATTTGTTGTTCGCACACCATCCGTCGAAGACAAAATCTGGTGGGAAAACAACCCGCCAATGGACCCAGCCAAATTCGACGCACTCTACAATGACATGCTAGAGCACATGAAGGGTGGCACTTATAACGTCCAAGACCTGTTCGGCGGCGCAGACCCTGAGCACCGTCTTGATGTGCGCGTTGTGACCGAACTGACTTGGCACGGGCTGTTTATCCGTCATCTGCTGCGACGCCCTGATGCGTCCGAGCTCGAAACATTCGTCCCAGAGTTCACGATTATCAACTGCCCAAGCTTCAAGGCGGACCCGGCAAAGCATGGCTGCCGTTCTGAAACAGTGATCGCGCTGAACCTAGAGGCAAAGCTGATCCTGATCGGCGGGACTGAATACGCAGGCGAGAACAAGAAGTCTGTGTTCACGCTGCTAAACTACCTGCTGCCAGAAAAAGACATCATGCCAATGCACTGTTCTGCGAACCACGCGCCGGGCAACCCTGTCGATACGGCGATCTTCTTTGGTCTGTCCGGCACAGGTAAAACCACGCTTTCTGCAGATCCATCACGCGTTCTAATCGGCGATGACGAACACGGCTGGTCCGACCGGGGTACTTTCAACTTCGAAGGCGGCTGCTACGCGAAAACCATCGGCCTCGATCCAAAGGCAGAGCCTGAAATCTACGCAACATGTTCAATGCCGCACACGGTTATTGAAAACATGGTCTTTGATGAAGAAACGCTCGAACTTGATTTCGAAGATGACAGCCTGACCGCCAACATGCGTTGCGCGTACCCGTTGAACTACATCTCAAACGCGTCTGATACTGCGCTTGGCGGCCACCCAAAGAACATCATCATGCTGACATGTGATGCATTCGGCGTGCTGCCTCCGATCGCGCGACTGACACCAGCGCAGGCGATGTACCACTTCCTGTCGGGCTTTACGTCCAAGGTCGCAGGCACCGAACAAGGCGTAACAGAGCCAGAGCCAACATTCAGCACCTGCTTTGGTGCGCCCTTCATGCCGCGTCGTCCAGAAGTGTACGGCAACCTATTGCGCAGCAAAATCGCAAGCCATGGCGCGACCTGTTGGTTGGTAAACACTGGCTGGACTGGGGGCGCATATGGCACCGGATCACGGATGCCAATCAAAGCAACACGTGCCCTGCTCGCGGCTGCACTTGACGGGTCACTGTCCGAAGGCACCTTCCACAAAGATCCAAACTTTGGCTTCGACGTTCCTGTCGCAGTGGATGGGGTCGATAACGCACTGCTGAACCCACGCAATACTTGGGCAGACAAAGAAGCCTACGACACGCAGGCAACAAAGCTTGTACAGATGTTCAGCGACAACTTTGAAAAATACGTTCCGTTCATTGACGACGACGTGAAATCAGCCGCCATCGGCTAATCTGTAGGGTGGATTTCAATCCACCTTACGTCAAAGAATTACCTACGCTAAGGTCAGCCCATGAAACATTGGCTGACCTTTTTTCTTTTGATACTCGTGCCGACACTCGGAAGCGCTGACCCCGACATGGTCAGTTCAGAAATCACATCCATCGAAATTGGAATTGTCTGCCCACCTGACCCGATTAGCGTAAAACCTGCGCCAAATACGCTTGCGGGCGCCACACACATCATCGACGAATCCCCACCTTTTGTTTCCAATAGTCAGATCGTACCAGCAGCCTACGGCGTCGGATTTGGGGTGAAATCACTCGCGCGACGCGAAGAAGGCCTAGAAGGCGTGACGATCGCAATCACCCATCCGCCAATGGGCGACGCGGGCACAACAATGCAAAGCTTTGGAACACGTATCAGCGGGATCGATCCGTCAATTTCGTTCTATCAATTTGACTATGGCTACGAACTTCAGCCCGGCACTTGGACGATGACAGCGCTACGAAACGGCAAACCGCTTTACGCTGTCACTTTTGAGGTCGTTGCCCCCGAACGCCTGCCCGAACTGGCAGCAGCTTGCGGATACATCGACCTGCTTTCGTAGGGTGGGTTTTAACCCACGAGCCCCCGACGGATCAGGTTTGCACCAGCAAGCACCAACACCCAAAGCGTCGCGCGGCGGAACCGTTCTTGGTCAAACCGATCACCTAATTTGAATCCCAACCACATCCCGGCAATCGCAGGCAACACAAGCAACGCCGACAATTGCCACGTCTGGGCATTCAACACGCCGGACCGCAGATGCCCAAGAAACAGCATCACAGACCCCAGCCCATAGATGACTCCCTGCACGGCCATTTGACGGGCACGAGGCGTATCAAGCGCGAGTAGATATAGAACCGTCGGCGGGCCCCATGTGCCGGCCAAACCGCCCAGCGCGCCCGACACTGCACCAGCACCCCATTCGAAAACGCGTCGATGCTTTGGGGGGATACGGGGGTGCCATCCCACCAACTGGATCGCACATAACCCGACAACCGGCACGCCTAGCACGATGAACATCGCATTCGCTGGAATGCTGCGTAGAAACTGCGCCGAAACGAGGATCATCACGCAGACCACAAGCACATAACGCCAATGTTCCTTTAGACTGTCCCATGCAGACCCTAAGCCCGCACGGGCGACCTGCATTCCGTTCGTAACCACAATCGGAATGATCACACCGGCCACAACAATTTGTGGTTCGATCAAAATCCCCATGCCGGAAATCATGATCAATGGCATCGCAAAACCGACAGCCCCTTTTACAAAGCCACCAAGCAATGTCACGGCGCAAGCAAAGATCAATAACGACAGCGGGAGGATATCAAGCAAGTCAAACATACCTGTGCATACGCCGTTCCTAACCGACTGACAGCCCCAATTTCGTTACGACACTTTCGTTCCAAAAGTAATACGTTTGTGAATTAATATTGCGCTGCAACTGCAAACATATTATCTCTGCACCTGCAAACTAAGGGGAATCGACGGATGCCACATGATGGACAGGACATGACACAGACCAGCAACCCAATTCTGGCCGATCTATTGCAGCTATGCGATGTCGCGCTTCCTGCCGTCGACTATGTAGTGACACGCGCCAAAGCCGCAGTCCGCGAGACCGTTACAGACGGTGACCGCGTTTCTGCTCGTCTGATTGAAGAAAACCAAACCGCCGCCCATGGGCTGGCGTGGCTGGCAACCTACGCCCAGTCCCTGCAACAAATGCAAAACTGGGCGACTCGCTTGCAAGCGGACGGTAAATTCGGAGAGGTCGAACAGCTGATCCACCAGATCGCATTTGGTGAATACCTCTGGCAGATTTACGGCGGCATCCCGATGAGCCAAGGCGAGATCCTGCGCCTTCAGGATATCGGCCTGACCCAAGACGAAATGCGCGCACTGATGCTGCCCGAAGTGATGACCCTCACGCAATCAGGCAACACCCAAGCTGCACGCACGCGGCTAGTCGAACTGATGCAAGAACAGTCTGCGAATGTGACCGTCGGGGCGACTGGCCTTGATGATGAACTCGAAATGATCCGCGAACAGTTCCGCCGCTTTAGCGTTGATAAGGTCGAACCATACGCCCACGACTGGCACCTAAAAGACGAACTAATCCCGATCGAAATCATCGAAGAGATGGCCGAGATGGGCGTTTTCGGCCTGACCATCCCCGAAGAATACGGCGGCTTTGGCCTGTCCAAAGCATCCATGTGCGTTGTGTCCGAAGAACTGTCGCGCGGTTATATCGGTGTTGGTAGCCTTGGCACCCGGTCCGAAATCGCGGCCGAGCTGATCCTTTGCGGCGGCACCGAAGAACAAAAACAACATTGGTTGCCCGGCATCGCCAGCGCCGAAATCCTGCCAACAGCCGTCTTTACAGAGCCTAACACTGGGTCTGACCTTGGTTCACTACGTACCCGCGCGGTCAAAAAGGGCGACGACTGGGAAGTCACCGGCAATAAGACGTGGATCACCCACGCTGCACGTACCCACGTGATGACGCTGTTGGCCCGTACCAACCCAGACACGACCGACTATCGCGGCCTGTCCATGTTCCTTGCAGAAAAGACACCCGGCACCGACGAAGACCCATTCCCAACCCCCGGCATGACCGGCGGCGAGATCGAGGTTCTTGGCTATCGCGGGATGAAAGAATACGAACTTGGCTTTGACGGTTTCAAGGTCAAAGGCGAAAACCTGCTTGGCGGTGAAACTGGCAAAGGGTTCAAGCAATTGATGCAGACGTTCGAAAGCGCGCGCATTCAAACCGCGGCCCGCGCCATTGGTGTCGCGCAATCGGCGCTGGATGTCGGCATGCAGTACGCCCAAGACCGCAAGCAGTTTGGAAAATCGCTCATCGAGTTCCCACGTGTGTCAGGCAAGCTGGCCATGATGGCCGTTGAGATCATGATCGCCCGCCAACTGACCTATTTCAGCGCCGCCGAAAAAGACAATGACCGCCGCTGCGACCTAGAGGCTGGTATGGCGAAGTTGCTTGGTGCGCGGATCGCATGGGCTTGCGCAGATAACGCGCTGCAAATCCACGGCGGCAACGGCTTTGCGCTTGAATACAAGGTCAGCCGTATCCTGTGTGACGCACGTATCCTGAACATCTTTGAAGGTGCTGCCGAAATTCAGGCACAGGTTATTGCGCGTCGGGTACTGGATTAATTCAGGACGCGTTGCAGGCCAGCCTGCACCTTTTGCAATAGCGGCAGATAGGCGGTGACCAGATCATCGACTTCTGCCTGCACTGCGGCTACCCCGATATTCAGCGCCGCAACTGTTTGCCCACGCGTATTGCGGACGGGAACAGCGATAGACCGCAAGCCCATCTCGACCTCTTGGTCGATCAACGCGTATCCATCACGACGTACCTGATCCAAACGGGCCATCACATCAGCCGGGTCGGTCAGGCTGGTCGCGGTGCGTGGCGTTAGGTCGCCTTGCTCGATCAGGGCGCGTGCCTCCTCCTCTGGCAAAGCAGCCAACAGCACCCGCCCCATCGACGTGCAATGCGCTGGCAAGCGCGAACCGGGCATCAACCCAATCGACATAACGCGGGTCTGTGCAGCACGCGCAACATAGACAATCTCTGTTTCGTCCAGCAGCGCAACAGACGACGATTGCCCGGTTTGCTGCGATAGCTGATCCAGCCACGGCTGCACGATCTGCGGCAATGGCAGTGCGGCCAACGCGCCCATCCCCAACCGCAACACGCGTGGGGTCAGTTGAAAAAATTTCCCATCATAATCGGCATAGCCAAGTTCGTTTAACGTCAACAAACAACGACGCGCCGTCGCGCGATCCAGCCCCGCATTGGCCGCCGCCTCTGCCACCGAAAGGCGAGGGGTTTCAGCGCTGAACGCCTCGATCACCCTTAATCCCTTAGCGAATGACGATATAAAGTCCGTCCGGTTTACCATGCGAACGGCCTGTATCACATTGTGAACAAAAATCACAATACGCACGTTTTAGATTGGCCTGTCATGCCTAGGGCGTAGTTTCTTTCCATCCCTGCCAAGAGGTTCCAATGGACAAGACACTACATTCACTCGCCGACGCTGTGTCGGTTATCCCCGATGGGGCGACGATCATGATCGGCGGCTTCGGCGGCTCTGGCGCGCCAATCGAACTGATCCACGCGCTGATCGATCACCGCCCACGCAACCTGACTGTGATCAATAACAACGCAGGCAACGGCCATATCGGCATTGCCGCGATGATCGAACAAGACATGGTCGCGAAAATGGTCTGCTCTTTCCCGCGTTCCAAAGACCCTCGCGCGTTCACCGAACGTTACCTTGCGGGCAAGATCGAGCTCGAAATCGTACCCCAAGGTACGCTTGCCGAACGCATTCGTGCGGGTGGTGCTGGCATCCCGGCGTTCTACACCCCCACCAGTTTCGGAACCGAATTGGCCGAAGGTAAGCCAGTCGAAGAATTCGAAGGGCGGTCATATGTGCAAGAACGTTGGCTTAAGGCGGACTTTGCTTTGGTCAAAGCCGAACGCGGCGATACCCACGGCAACCTGACCTACAACAAGGCAGGCCGCAACTTTGGCCCGCTCATGTGTATGGCCGCGAAAAACACCATCGTTCAGGTCAGTGAATTGACCCAACCCGGTGCAATCGACCCCGAAACCGTGATCACCCCCGGCATCTTTGTGAACGGCGTGATCGAGGTGCAAAACCCAGCCCAAGAAGAAGTGCTTAACCTCGCAGAGGCGGTATACCCATGACCCAGATCGACGACATCAAACTAAGCAACGCGCAAATCGCATGGCGTGCCGCACAAGACATCGACGATGGGGCCTATGTGAACCTTGGTATTGGGTTCCCGGAAATGGTTGCCCGCTATCAACGCGAAGGCTGCCAAGCGATCTATCACACTGAAAACGGCATCCTTGATTTCGGCGCACCACCTGCACCCGGCGAAGAAGACTGGGACCTGATCAACGCTGGCAAAAAAGCGGTCACGCTAAACCCCGGCGCATCGTTCTTTCACCACGCAGACAGCTTTGCGATGGTACGCGGTGGGCACTTGGATGTAGCAATCCTTGGCGCTTATGAAGTTGCCGAAACGGGTGACCTTGCGAACTGGTCCACTGGTCGTGGCGGCGTTCCTGCTGTTGGCGGTGCGATGGATCTTGTGCACGGCGCAAAACGCGTCGCGGTCATCACAGATCACCTGACCAAAAAGGGCGATCCCAAACTGGTTTCAAAGTGCTCACTGCCGCTGACTGGCGTTGGCTGCGTGACACGTGTTTACACATCGCTTGCCGTTGTCGACATCGAAGACGGTCACTTTGTCCTGCGTGAAAAGCTGCCTGCGATTTCGCTCGACGATCTCCAAGCACTGACCGGCGCAACGCTGCACACAACAGACACCGTGGGCGATCTGATCGTCCCTGAACTGTAAGGTATCACAATGACCCAAGCATATATCTGTGACTACATCCGCACGCCTATCGGGCGCTTTGGCGGGGCGCTTGCCCCTGTCCGCGCTGACGACCTTGGTGCCATACCGCTGCGCGCACTCATGGCGCGCCACGACATCGACTGGGCGACCGTAGACGAGGTCTACTTTGGCTGCGCCAACCAAGCAGGCGAAGACAACCGCAACGTCGCACGCATGTCCGCCCTATTGGCAGGCCTGCCCGAAACCGTACCGGGGTCAACGGTAAACCGCCTCTGCGGGTCCGGCATGGACGCGCTGATTTTGGCCGCACGCAGCATTAAAGCAGGCGAGGCTGACATGATCATCGCGGGCGGCGTCGAAAGCATGAGCCGCGCACCATTTGTAATGCCCAAAGCGACAAGCGCCTATTCCCGCGCGAACGAAATCCACGACACCACTATCGGCTGGCGCTTCGTGAACCCGCTGATGAAATCGCAATACGGCGTCGATTCAATGCCAGAAACTGCAGAAAACGTGGCCGAAGATTTCAACGTGTCGCGCGAAGACCAAGACGCCTTTGCGCTGCGTTCCCAGCAAAAGGCAGGGGTCGCGATGGAAAACGGTACGCTAGCACAAGAAATCACACCAGTGACCATCCCACAGCGCAAGGGTGAAGCGGTTGTTGTCGACACAGATGAACATCCACGCCCACAAACCACAGCCGAAGCATTGGCCAAACTGCGCGCGCCATTCCGCGAAGGCGGGTCAGTGACCGCAGGTAACGCGTCCGGCGTAAATGATGGGGCAGCCGCGCTGATCATCGCGAACGAGGCCGCAATCAAACGCCATGGGCTGACACCAATCGCACGCGTCATGGGCGGCGCAAGCGCCGGCGTTGCGCCGCGGATCATGGGCTTTGGCCCTGCCCCAGCGTCGCAAAAACTGATGGCACGGCTTGGGCTAAACGCTGATGCATTCGACGTAATCGAGCTGAACGAGGCCTTCGCATCACAGGGTCTCGCCACGCTGCGCGCCCTTGGCATTGCCGATGACGATGCGCGGGTAAACCCGAACGGCGGCGCCATCGCACTAGGTCACCCGTTGGGCATGTCCGGCGCAAGGATCGCAGGAACGGCGGCCCTACAAATGCAACGAACCGGCGGCAAATACGCACTGGCGACGATGTGTATCGGCGTCGGGCAAGGTATCGCCGTGGCACTGGAAAGAGTCTAACTAAGCGAAATGCAGCCCCAAAACACCTTGGGGTTGCATCTTTGACGCAGGTCGAGCCAATTCGACAAATGCACATAGCCTGCAAAGCGTGAACCGGATACTTCTACCAGAGAGGTCATTCTTGGACCGCCCCTGATTATGTCGGAGCGTATTGTGCCCAAAACTGTTCTGCTCACCGGCGCGTCCGGATACATTGCCAAACACATTGCACTCCAACTTCTTGAAGCAGGCTATCATGTTCGCGGCACCGTCCGGGATATTGCCCGCAGCGCTGAGGTCAACGATGCGATTGCAGCGCATTTGTCGGATACCGACAACCTCGACCAGCGACTTACATTTGCCGCGCTCGATCTGAACAGTGATGACAATTGGGCCGATGCGATGGCCGGGATCGACACTGTACTGCACACGGCATCACCGTTTCCGATGGTCCAACCCAAAGACGAAAACGACCTGATCCGGCCAGCTGTTGATGGGGCAGTACGGGCGCTAAAAGCTGCCAACAACGCGGGCATCAAACGGGTCATCATGACATCGTCCACTGCGGCGATCAACGGATCCGCGCTCCCTCCGGGTGATACAGCCTATAGCGAAACGAATTGGACCAACCCAGACGACGCCGACATCACGCCCTACACAAAGTCAAAAACACTGGCAGAACTGGCCGCTTGGGACTACGTCCGCGACCACGCGCCAGAAATGAAGCTCACGATCATCAACCCCGGTTTCGTAGTTGGCCCGCCACTGGACAATAAATTTGGCACATCGGTGCAGGTCATCGAACGAATTCTACGCGCCAAAGACCCCATGCTTCCCAACTTCGGCTTCACTGCTGTCGATGTCCGCGACGTGGCGGAAATGCACGTGCACGCAATCCAAAACACCGAAACCTTCGGCCAACGGATCATGACAGTGGACCGATTTATCATGTTCGCCGAAATGGCCAAAGCGATCAAAGCAGCCTACCCCCAGCGTCGGGTGGTTACGCGAACGGCCCCTGATTTCGTTGTTCGGCTACTGGGCATATTTGATCCCGCAATCAGGCAGATTGTCCCGTCGCTAGGACGCATCGAAAAGATCGACAACAGCCGTGCCATGAAAACACTAGGGCGCGGGATGCGACAAACGCCCAAAAGCGTGGTCGAAACCGCCGCGCATCTCATCGACAATAACCTGATTTAGGTACGGGCAATCGCCTCGATCAACCGCGCACGCGCCGAAGGCACCGGACGGTCACCCATCGACTTTACCAACCGATGTTCAAGGAAATACCCTGTCGTCCGCAACGCAATGACGATCTCTTCATTTGTGGCGTCGCCCTGCCCCGCCAATACAGGCGGAAGTGGCAGTAACCGATCCGCCCATTCGCCCGCCGCCTGACGGCTTACCGCGCGCCCAGATTTGGGAGACACATATACCAGCTCTTCGTTCGTTCCGCGCACGGCGCAGGCCGACAAATCCATCCCAAATCCCATTTCCTCTAGCAGCGCCTGTTCCCACCGAAGATAGGCCAGCGGCCAAAGCTCAGACTGCCCCAACAAATCCAGCAAGCTAATCGTCCGCTCATAAAGTTCAGAGTGCGGTTCCCGCTCTGGCAAAACGAGCACAAGTATGGCGCACACCGCGTTCAACCCCGCCAACGCAAGCCGATCCCCCATAGCGACCGCAGCGCGGCTACGGATAGGTTCAACCGTGAATGACCCTAAATGACTGTCCAGCCGCGCCTTCCAAGCCACCGAAAGCTGCGCACCGGGCTGTAATGTTGGGGCAACCTTACGACTGGTCCCACCGCGCACCACGCCGGCATGCAGACCATGGGCCGCGCTAAACACCTCAATAATAACAGAGGTTTCGCCAAAAGGTCGCGCAGCCAGCAACGCCGCCTCATCGCGCCATTCGATCATTGGGGTAATATCCGGACCATTTCGCCATATCAGACGCCAAGCCACAAAATTGCAAGCCTCGGCCGCCTCCGGCGGGAGTATCTTAGGCAAGATGATACGAACGACCATCTTGCCCATGTGAAAGGCATGCGCCCCATCACCTTGCACGGCCATCGGCTCTCCAGCCTGTACCGCGCTGTCTTTGTAGCAAAAGGTACTTAACAACCTGTTACGACGATGCCGCCAAACATCATCTTGCCTAAAATACTCCCGCCGGAGGCAAGAAAGTTATTCTAAACCCGGTTCATCCAACAAGTGACGGCCCTGCCGGTCCTCAACTTCGATCACCCATAGGTCAGGATCAAACCCACGTTGCTTGCTGATAGAGCTATCGACGGCCGCCTCATCACCCTCGGTCAAGACAACCCATTTGCGTTCACCCGTCAGCAGGTCAAAGCTACGTTGATAGCATGACGCCTGCCCGTCCAGCGTGTTCAGCTTGATCAGAACCGCCCCGGCGGTACTGTCACCGCGAGCAACGACGAAGGCAGGGATATCCAGCAAGCGTAGTCGTGTCAGATAGGCCGACACCCAGATGTCTGCTGTCAGCCGCATCAGTTTACAAGATCACGCATTGCCGTCTTTGAAATCGAGACCCATTTCTGAGTAGCGCTCAGATTCCTCAAGCCAGTTTGGCCGCACCTTAACCTTAACGAAAAGGTGCACACGTCGGCCTAGGAATTCTTCCAACTCTAGCCGGGCGGCTTGGCTTACCGATTTAATCGTTTCGCCACCTTTGCCGAGCACGATACCCTTATGGCCGTCGCGCGCGACATAGATCAGCTGGTCAATCCGGGCAGAACCGTCGGGGCGTTCTTCCCAGTTTTCAGTCTCAACCGTCAGCTCATATGGCAGTTCTTGGTGCAGACGGAGCGTCAGCTTTTCGCGCGTCATTTCGGCTGCGATCATCCGCATTGGAAGGTCAGCGATTTGGTCTTCGGGGTATAGGTACGGTCCTTCTGGAACCTGCTCGACCAACCAGCTACGCAATGCGTCACAACCGTGACCACGTTCGGCGGAAATCATGAACGTTTCAGCAAAGGGATAGGCGTCGTTCATCTCTTTGGTCAGCGCGAGCAGCACCTCGGATTTCACTTTGTCGATCTTGTTGATCGCCAGCGCGACCTTCGTCTTGCCAGCGCGTTCTTCAAGCGTCTCCAAGATCGCCTTTACACCGTCTGTCATGCCGCGATGCGCTTCGATCAGCAAAACGACGACATCCGCATCAGCGGCGCCACCCCAAGCGGCAGCGACCATCGCACGGTCAAGACGGCGACGCGGTTTGAACAGGCCCGGCGTATCAACAAAAATAAGCTGCGCATTTTCTTCCATCGCGACACCGCGAATACGGGCGCGTGTGGTTTGCACTTTATGGGTCACGATCGACACTTTCGCGCCAACCATACGGTTCAACAGCGTCGACTTACCCGCATTCGGCTCACCGATTAGCGCAACGAATCCCGCTTTTGTTGGGGCATCAGTCATGACTTAACTTTCTTAAGAAGGGCTGTCGCAGCAGCCTGTTCGGCATTGCGCTTAGAACCAGCGGTCGCTTGCTCGGATGGACCGGATTCAAGGCGTACCTCAATGGTAAACACAGGTGCATGGTCAGGTCCAGTACGCGCGACCTCTACATATTGGGGTGGTACCTCGCCACGGGCTTGCGCCCATTCCTGCAACGCGGTTTTCGCATCCCGGGCATCAACGGCGACATTATTGATCCGCTTGCCCCACAGGCGCAGGACAGCTGAACGTGCTGCCTCAAATCCACCGTCTTGGTAGACGGCTGCGATCACAGCCTCCATCGCATCGGCCAGTAGCGCCTCTTTCCGGCGGCCGCCGGATTTCATTTCGGAACGACCCAGCTTTAGCACAGCGCCCAGATCAATTTGTCGGGCGACATCGGCGCAAGCCTCGCGACGAACAAGCGCGTTATAGCGCGGCGCAAGCAGCCCTTCGGGTGCGGATTGGTCGGCCAAAAGCAATGCCTCGGCCATCACCAGCCCCAACACACGGTCGCCCAAGAATTCTAACCGCTGGTTATCATCGCGGTGCGGGCTGACCATCGACGAATGGGTTACAGCGCGTAACAACAGTTCTGGCTTCGCAAACTGATAGCCAAGCCGGTCGGAAAACGCAGAGAGTTCAGCTGAAATCTTCAATCGAGTGCCTTAAAGAAACGATCGCTGCGCCATGTCCAGAAAAACAGCATGGACCGGCCAGCAGATGAAAAGATAACACGATCCGCGCGACCAATCAGGTCTTTGCGTTCGACAAAGCCTACGCCGTTGCCGGCCTGGCTGAACCGGCTATCAGTCGAGTTGTCACGGTTATCACCCAAGAAGAAGAACTCGCCTTCAGGGACAACGAAGACAGGTGTGTTGTCTTGCGGGCGTGGCCCGCTGTTAAGAATGCTGTGGCTCACACCATTCGGTAGTGTTTCGATCTGACGTTCTTTGATGCAGTCGGCACCTTCGCCAACTACGCCATTGATACATGATGGCCGGCGCCGTTCGGGGCCTTGCGGTTCCATCACTTCGATGAATGGGTCAGTATCCTCAACCACAACGGCCACATCATTGATATAAAGCAGCCCGTCTTTCATCTGGATGCGATCACCCGGAACACCAATCAGGCGCTTAATAAAATCGCGGCCGGTAACAGGGTGACGGAACACGACGATATCGCCACGCTCTGGATCTGAACCGAACAGGCGGTCGTCAAAGTCCTCGGCAAATCCACAAACATCGTCAGCACCGATATTCAAGAAGGGCACAGATGGGCAGGACGCATAGGAATAGCCATATGCCATCTTGTTCACGAACAAGAAGTCACCGACCAACAGCGTGTCTTTCATTGACCCTGACGGAATCCAAAACGGCTGAAAGAACACGCTTCGAAAGACGCCCGCAATAATGAGCGCCCAGAAGACGGTTTTGACCGTTTCGATGATAGCACCCATCGGTCCTGTTTTTTCGGCTTGTTCGGCCATTCCAAATCCTTTTTGGTGTTTGAGGCTACATGAGGGGGTGCGTCCGCCCTGTCAAGCGGCGGGGAGCGCCTCTATGACCACAAACGCTTGTGCCCAAGGGTGATCGTCGGTCAAAGTCACGTGAATGACTGCGGTGTGGCCGGGTGGCGTCATCTCATCCAGCCGTTCTTTGGCCCACCCCGTGACCTGCATGGTTGGTTGTCCGCTACGTAGGTTTGTGACAGCCATGTCTTTCCACGAAATACCCATAGCGAGCCCTGTGCCCAACGCCTTTGAGCATGCCTCTTTTGCGGCCCAGCGTTTGGCATAGGTACCAGCAACGTCTTTCCGACGCTCAGCCTTGGCCTGTTCAATTTCGGTGAACACCCGATTACGAAACCGATCACCAAACCGATCCAGCGTACCCGAGATACGTTCGATATTCGCGAGGTCAGTGCCAATCCCCAAGATCATTTGGAACGCCTTGCCTCAATCAGCTTTAGCTGGTTCTTGCAGCCCATACGCAGGAAAAAGAAATTGCAAAGCGCGATCATCGCAACCAAGAAAACGACAATGCCGATGATCAGGCCCGTCGATGGCGGATTGCGCAATATCTGCTCATATCCCGGCAGGTTCGTGACGACCGTCGCGGTAAAAAGAACCAAAAAGCCAGCCGCGATAAGTGTTCCCAAAATCACAAATGTTTTGGTTTCAGCGCGTGTCGGCATCCTGCCGTGCTTCGTCGCGAATTTCTGGCCTTCAATCATCGCGGCCGCGAGGGCCGGTGCGATTGCCACGAACCCAGTCGATAGGTTGATACCAGTCAACTGCCGCAACAAACCAAGCAAGATTGGCAGACCAATCGTTAGGCCAATGACCACACCTGTATAACGCATATAGTTCATATCATACCCCTGCCCGCGCAGCGTCCATACAACGGCGCATTTCTTCAATTGCAGGGCCTAGGCCACGGAAGATCGCTTCGCCGATGATAAAGTGGCCGATATTCAGCTCTTTGACCTGTCGTAGCGCAGCAATTGGGCCAACGCTGTCATATGTCAGGCCATGGCCAACATGGACTTCTAACCCCAGTTCAAACGCGTAGGCCGCCATGTCGGTGATCTTTGACAATTCACTGTCGCGTACATCCCAACGCTCTTCGGCCCAAGCATCAGCATAGGCACCTGCGTGCAGCTCGATGACGGGCGCACCAATGCGCGCGGCGGCTTCGACCTGTTTTTTATCAGCAGCGATGAAAAGCGACACCCGCGATCCAGCATCAACAAAGGGCTTAATGTAATGCGCTAGTTTGTTGTCCTGCTGCGCAACCTCAAGCCCGCCTTCGGTTGTCTTTTCTTCGCGCTTTTCTGGAACAAGACAAACGGCGTGGGGTTTATGACGCAATGCAATTGCCTGCATTTCATCAGTCGCCGCCATTTCAAAATTGAGCGGCACCGAAAGCTGCGCAACCAGCCGATCAATATCGCTATCAATGATATGACGACGGTCTTCGCGCAGATGGGCGGTGATCCCATCAGCACCCGCCTGCTCAGCGATCAAGGCGGCACGCACAGGGTCAGGAACGTCGCCACCGCGCGCGTTACGCACTGTCGCAACATGGTCAATATTCACGCCAAGACGCAGTTTATCATGTGCCATCTGCATTCCCCTTTTCACGCAAGACCCTAAGGTCATCCGCGACCTTCGTCATTCATTGTTTGAGATTTTATTGTTGAGTTGGCTCAGCTTGTTGCGCAAGGCCTTGCGACGGCGGTTTTGATACGCCGTGATAACCGGTACGCAAATGTAATAGGCCAGCGCGCCACAAATAATGCCCGGAATAATGCCTCCGACCAGATAGGGCAAAAACACCTCGTGGTAAAATTCGGCCAGACCGCGCCAATCCGCTGTGGCGCTTGTGAACATCGCCATAAAGTTATGCGAGATGTCGGAAAACGCGCTACCGAACCGACAGCCTAATCCACAAAAATCAGGGTCGCGATGCCCGATGCCAAACAAGGCCGCGTTAAACGGGCGCCCCAACAGCCAATGCCCGGCAGACAGCGCCGTCACCCCGATTGGGATATATGTCAGCGGATTGCCAAAGAAGGTGCCTATCAGCGCCGCAAAGATATTGCCCCGCATCATACGCGCAATAATCGCGGCGCAGACAAAGTGAATTCCGTAGAATGGCGTAAAGGCAGTGAACACCCCTGCCGCAATCCCGCGCGATATTTTCTCGGGTGTATCAGGAAGACGACGAACACGGTGTTTGACGTATTCAAACGCGCGGGCCCACCCGCCGCGAGGATAGAAAAAGTCGAGAACGATCTGCCAGATCGGCCTCCTATCCCTGCGTTTAAACACCAAAACCTTTATTCCTTCCCCTACGGGTCAACTGCGCCTTACATTCGCGAGCGCAGGATCGCGATGCCGTACGATCGACGACACGTTACTATCCGCCTCTAAGGCGGTCATGACACGGTGCAGATGTTCTGCATCGCGTAGATCAACGTCGATCAAAAGCCTAAAATAATCTGGTTTCCGGTCGATGAATCTCAGGTCAGAGATATTGGCGTTCTGCTCGCCTATCAATGTGCAAATTCGTCCCAGTACCCCGGAATCATTTGTAATTGTCACGTCAAATGTCACAGTATTGACCGCCGCGTGCGTGCCTTCATGCCAATGCAGATCAACCCAACGCTCGGGTTGTTCTTCGTAGTCAGCAAGCGCCTCGCAATCGATGGCGTGCACAACCACGCCTTGCCCGCGATAGGTAATACCCAAAATACGCTCACCCGGCACAGGCTGACAGCACGGACCGCGCCGTTGTACTTGATCAGCGGCCAACCCAACGACAGCGCGCTTTTCATCAACTTCGTCGCCATCCCGGGCTTCTAGTTCTGGATAGATTGCGCGAACAACCTCGCGACCAGTGATTTCGGCGCTACCAAGCTGGGCAAGCAATTCCTCGACATCCGCAATAGCAAGCGCCTTCGCCGCTGTACGCAGCGCCTTATCGGTTGCTTTTTTGCCGACGTTTTCAAACGCGACCCGAGCCAATTCACGGCCAAGCCGTACGAAACGACCACGATCTTCTTCGCGCAAACTGCGACGGATCGCTGTTTTCGCACGCCCGGTGACGGCGATTTCGATCCAAGTTGCTTGCGGGGTTTGGCCCTCGGCTGTGATGACCTCAACCGATTGACCATTCTTCAGACGTGTCCAAAGCGGCACGCGAATTCCGTCAACCTTCGCGCCGACACAAGCGGAACCAATCCGCGTGTGGATAGCATAGGCAAAATCAATCGGGGTCGCACCGCGCGGCAATTTGATTACGTCACCTTTGGGCGTAAAGCAAAACACCTGATCGGTGTACATCTCAAGCTTTACCGCCTCGAGAAACTCGTCGTGATCTTGATCTTCATCAAGCCGTTCGGTCAGTGATGCGATCCAATGCACAGGATCAACCGCAAAGCGGTTTTCAACGAGCTCACCGTTCTTATAGGACCAGTGCGCGGCAACGCCGGTTTCGGCAACCTCGTGCATCTCGCGGGTTCTGACCTGAACCTCGACCTGTTTCCCATCACGGCCAGAAACAGTGGTATGGATCGACCGATAGCCGTTGCTTTTGGGTTGGCTAATGTAATCCTTAAACCGGCCCGGCACCGCACGCCAACGCTGATGGATCGCACCTAAGACACGATAGCAATCGGCTTCGGTCGCGACGATAATTCGGAAACCATAGATGTCGGAAAGGCGGCTAAAGCTCTTTTCCTTTTCCTGCATCTTGCGCCAAATTGAATATGGCTTTTTCGCACGTCCAGTCACTTCGGCCTGAATGCTCGCCTTTTCAAGCTCAACCCGCATGTCGGCAGTGATCTTTTGAACCACATCCCCTGCTTCACGCTGCAAGGTAATAAAACGGCGGATGATCGAACTACGTGCTTCGGGGTTCAACACCCGGAACGATAGGTCTTCCAGCTCTTCTCGCATCCACTGCATACCCATGCGACCAGCAAGCGGCGCAAAGATATCCATGGTTTCGCGGGCTTTTTGGGCCTGCTTTTCAGGGCGCATCGATTTAATCGTGCGCATATTGTGAAGACGGTCGGCCAATTTCACCAGCGTCACACGCAGATCGCGCGACGTGGCCATGAACAGCTTGCGAAAGTTTTCGGCTTGCTTGGTCTGTGTCGACGTCAGCTGCAGATTGGTCAGCTTAGTAACACCATCGACAAGATCGGCGATTT
The DNA here is from genome assembly GCF_043641945.1 of Yoonia maritima. Taxonomy (GTDB): domain Bacteria; phylum Pseudomonadota; class Alphaproteobacteria; order Rhodobacterales; family Rhodobacteraceae; genus Yoonia; species Yoonia maritima_B. The sequence goes on from NZ_JBHZRX010000003.1 coordinate 251,234, forward strand.
CACGACCAAAGCGTTTCTCGACCTCGGCATAGGATGCCTTGGTATCTTCGATCGTGTCGTGCAGTAGCGCGGTGACCAATGTCGCGTCGTCCATCTGCTGTTCCGCAAGGATGCAGGTGACAGCAACAGGATGCGTGAAATACGGCTCGCCGGAATGACGAAACTGCCCCTCGTGCATTTCAGCACCAAAGGCATAGGCATCACGCAACAGGTCTTGATTCGTGTTGGGGTTATACGTGCGGACCAGAGAGATCAGTTCGTCGGCAGTCGTCATCTGGTCCCGCACCTATCTTTGTAGGCCGGCAAAGGCCTATTAGCGTTGGCCTTGCGCTTCCATAAGCGCGCGCAGCAGTTTCTCTTCGGACATATCGTCTTCGACAGGCTTGTCAGCTTCTGCACCCATCAACAGGGACATGCTGTCTTCTTCAGGTTCATCGACTTCGATTTGTGTCTGATTCGCTTCGATCATGCGCTCGCGCAGATCGTCGGCTTGCTGTGTTTCCTCAGCGATTTCACGCAAAGAGACGACAGGGTTTTTGTCGTTGTCGCGGGCTACGGTGATCGGCGCACCAGCAGCAATTTCGCGGGCACGATGGGCCGCAAGCATCACAAGATCAAAACGGTTTGGAACTTTATCGACGCAATCTTCTACGGTGACGCGGGCCATGGGCGTACTCCAGTCAGACAAGGGGACTTAGCAAGAGGCTTATCTATTGCCAAAATTTAGGATTGACAAGGGGCCGTTCCCCGAAGTCCGGCATAAAATTCGCCGCAATCGTCGATGCCGAGTTTCCTAGTCGGACAAGCGCACCACTTCAGCCAAGTCATTGGAAGGTAAGGCATCCCGCATTTCACGAACCGTTTTACCGGAAATAGGATGACGCCAATCGGGGGCCACATCACACAGCGGAACCAACACAAATGCGCGATCTTGCAGGCGCGGGTGTGGAAGAATCAGTTCTGTTGGGGTTTCGACCTGCTGTTCGGACAACCCAAGATCACGCCATCGCGCAAAGGTAGTGTTATCGGGCTGCACCAATTCACCCACACCAATCAAATCCAAATCCAAAGTCCGCTGCCCCCAGCGCTTTGATCGCGTACGAAGCGCCCGCGCTTCTACTTGGTGTAATTCATCCAGCAATTCAGCTGGTGACAGATTCGTATGAATTGCCATCGCAGCATTTACAAAATGGGGGCCTGACCCCTTTGGAAAGGCCGGATTCGTGTATAAACTGCTCGAATTATGCGGTTTCACTGACATATCAGCTAAAAATTTCATAGCTTTTTGTACAGTTTCCCTAGGGTAACCTAAAATTGAATTTTCGTTGCTACCAAAGGCGATAAGCGCCAAACTACAGTTATCCAATATTTTCGCCACTTGTCAGGTTTTACTAAAACATTACAATATTCGCACCCTTGCACAATACACACCACTCACTGAGTGCAGGGCAGCGCGAACAATTTTGAAAGGAAATTTCATGTTTTATCGGGACGAGCGTCTTGCGCTCTTCATCGATGGCTCCAATCTTTACGCAGCCGCTAAATCTCTTGGTTTCGACATCGACTACAAACTACTCCGCCAAGAATTCATGCGTCGTGGCAAAATGCTGCGGGCTTTCTATTACACAGCCCTGCTGGAGAATGACGAGTATTCACCAATTCGCCCTCTGGTAGATTGGCTGCACTACAACGGCTTCACGATGGTGACTAAGCCTGCAAAAGAATACACGGACAGCATGGGCCGCCGCAAGGTCAAAGGTAACATGGACATCGAACTAGCTGTCGATGCTATGGAACTCGCGCCACATGTCGATCACGTTGTGCTTTTCTCTGGCGATGGTGACTTCCGCCCGCTGATCGAAGCACTGCAGCGCAAAGGCGTACGGGTTTCGGTCGTATCCACGATCCGCAGCCAACCGCCAATGATCGCAGATGAACTGCGTCGTCAGGCTGACAACTTTATCGAACTCGACGAATTGCGTGACGTTGTGGGCCGCCCCACACGTGACCCACGCCCAGAGTACGCTGAAGAAGCGGCCGTAGCTGAAGAAAGCTAATGACATTGGCGTCAGGCGGGCAACTGTCTGACGCCATCCTCTGGACGCCACGGCGTCAAAGTCTTACCTCTGTAGCAACCGCCGGAGGATACAGATGAACAAGCCCCCTCTTACCCTATACCTTGCCGCCCCGCGCGGCTTTTGCGCAGGCGTAGACCGCGCAATTAAGATCGTCGAAATGGCGATCGAAAAATGGGGTGCGCCCGTCTATGTGCGGCACGAAATCGTCCACAACAAATTCGTCGTAGATAGCCTGCGTGATTTGGGCGCGGTGTTTGTCGAAGAACTTGACGAATGCCCGGATGACCGCCCCGTAATCTTTTCCGCGCATGGCGTCCCCAAGGCCGTTCCAGCCGCCGCCGAAAAACGCGAAATGATCTATGTCGACGCTACCTGCCCGCTGGTGTCTAAGGTTCATATCGAGGCACAGCGTCATGCCGATAACGGCCTTCAGATGATCATGATTGGCCATGCAGGCCACCCCGAAACCGTTGGAACCATGGGGCAATTGCCCGATGGAGAGGTCCTGTTGGTCGAAACCGTCGAAGACGTCGCAACAGTGCAGGTCCGCAACGCTGAACAGCTGGCATTCGTGACTCAAACCACCCTATCGGTCGACGACACGATCGACATCGTCGCGGCGCTGAACGCCCGCTTCCCCAAGATCGTCGGCCCCCACAAAGAAGACATCTGTTACGCGACCACCAACCGCCAAGAATCCGTCAAAGCGATCGCACCCAAATGCGATGCGATCCTTGTGGTCGGCGCACCGAATTCATCAAACTCCAAACGATTGGTCGAGGTAGGCGCCCGCGCAGGCTGCGCCTATTCTCAACTCGTGCAACGCGCGACCGACATCGACTGGCGCGCGCTTGCTGGCATCAAAACGATGGGGATCACCGCCGGGGCATCAGCCCCCGAAGTCCTGATCAACGAAGTCATCGACGCGTTCCGCGACAAGTACGACGTCACGGTTGAACTGGTGGAAACCGCCAAAGAAAACGTCGAATTCAAAGTCCCGCGCGTGTTGCGCGAACCGGCATAATGCCAGACGCGAAAACAATCGCGATCTATAATGAAAAAGCAGCGGAATATGCGGCGCTGACCAAAACCGCCAAACCCGACGAGTCGCTTCAGGCATTTATCGACCTGATGCCCGAAGGTGGGCGCGTGCTCGATCTAGGTTGCGGCCCAGCGACAGCTTCGGTGCATATGCGCGCTGCCGGACTGTCACCTGATCCTGTCGATGCTTCTCCTCGGATGGTCGAATTTGCCAACCAAAACCACAACATCGGCGCGCGGGTAGCTACATTTGACGACATCAAAGGGACGGACGAATACGATGGGGTCTGGGCCAACTTTAGCCTCCTGCACGCACCAAGACAGAAGCTGCCAGAGCACTTTTCCGCCATCCATCAGGCGTTAAAACCTGCAGGCATTCTTCATCTTGGCATGAAGACAGGTTCCGGCACCGCCCGCGACGCAATAGAACGGCTCTACACCTACGTCAGCATTGATGAACTCAAAAACATGCTAACCAACGCAGGCTTTGCCATTGTTTTCACGCGTGAAGGCGTTGAAAAGGGGCTCGCTGGAACAGCCGACCCATTCGTTATTATGCGTGCCAAGAAAGAGACCAATGCCTGAACTATTCGCCTACACTGACGGAGCCTGCTCCGGTAACCCTGGCCCCGGTGGTTGGGGTGCTCTTTTGATCGCACGCGACGGAGATAAGGTTCTAAAAGAACGCGAATTGAATGGTGGCGAGGCCCACACGACCAACAACAAGATGGAACTGCTTGCTGCGATTACCACGCTTGAAACGCTGGATCGCCCAACCAAACTGACCATCGTGACCGACAGTTCTTATGTCAAAGATGGGATCACTGGCTGGATCCACGGCTGGAAGAAACGTGGTTGGAAAACGGCCAGCAACAAACCCGTCAAAAACGAAGACCTGTGGCGCAGGCTTGATGCCGCCGTACAGACACATGACGTGACGTGGGAATGGGTAAAAGGGCACGCCGGACACCCAGAAAACGAACGCGCTGATGAACTCGCGCGCGCGGGCATGGCCCCGTTCAAGAAATGACACTACTCGCATTCCTCGACTACGCATCGGTGTTTGTGTTTGCACTCACAGGCGCGCTGGTCGCCAGCCGCGCACAACTAGACTTGGTCGGGTTTGTGTTCATCGCCAGCCTGACCGCAGTCGGCGGTGGGACCTTGCGCGATATCATCCTAAATCGAGACGTCGTGTTCTGGGTCGATCACCCCGCCTACATCGGGGTTGCGGCGCTGGCGGCACTACTGGTTTTCCTGACAGCCCACCTACTGGAAAGCAGATATAAAACCATTCTGTGGCTAGACGCATGTGCACTTGCCGTCGCCGTACCCGCTGGCGTCGCAGTCGCGCTCGCAACCAATCAACCACCTAGCATCGTGATCATCATGGGCATCATCACTGGTTGCTTTGGCGGGCTGATGCGCGACGTAGTCTGCAACGAAGTCCCATTGGTGCTAAAACAAGGTGAACTATACGTCACCTGCGCAATGGCCGGCGGCATCGCAGCCTCAATCGCGCTTTACTTCGACATCCCAGAACCAACGGCACTCCTCATCTGCGCAGGAAGCGCCTTCGCCCTCCGCGCCGGAAGCATCCAATTCGGCTGGCACCTCCCCGTCTACAAAGCTTATCCACCAAGGCAAAAGTAGCCTGCGGGCAGCAAATTAGTTGCGGTAGTCAACCAAGAGCCGACCGTGTTAAGCATATGTAATGAATTTGACGCGCACTAGTGGGCACTACGACTTTGAACGAGAATGAGGCAATTTCATGCCGTACAAGACAAAGTACGTATTGTTACTAATCGCCCTAGGTGCGCTTACGATCTTCTCTCCAGCAGGTTCGGAGTGGGCTCCTTTTTACTTTCTTTTCCCGCCGTTTTGGGCACTGCTGTTTGTACCGAGTTTGCTACTGTACGCACTGGGTGCAGCCCCAACCATATTGGCTCCGAAACATCATCAATTTCTGGGCTGGAGCCTATCAGCGATTCTACTTTGCTCAATTGCATTTGGCCCTAATTTGGCCGGACGCTGGATGGTTGATCGCGCGCTAAATAAACTTATAGATTCCCAAGTATCTACTGTACTGGAACAATCTCCATCCCATGTTGCACTGATCGGGATGGACCCCTACCTAAATTGTGCGCAAATTTGCCGTCTGTTGTTAACTGAACGCGATGTATCACTCGTAACCGTTAAGCGCTCTGCACACGACGACGCACGAAGCCAAACATATATGCTGGCTCAGGGTAGCGTTTGCCTAGACCCACGCGCAGCCAATTGCATTACACACGAAGAAACCTTGGTGCCGATAGACCTTACAGTCACATTAGAAAAGCGAAACCCGGACTCGAGCACTGATCCTGGGATGCGCCCCGGTTATCTTGTGGATATCGATGCCCTAACGATCGCCCGTTCGTCCGGAATTGTTGTCGCAACTAGCTACGGTGCCTCTGCGCGGACTGCTACGCGCCCCGGTATCACCCTCAAGAATATTACCAGCAAACCAGGTTTCAATCCGGTGCCACATTTTCTTACGGAAATGAACCGGCTTCGCGAATTGGATATCGCCGAAACACTCATCGCGACTGGTTTGTTTAGCGTAGGCGATAAGGATAAACTAAACATCAACACTGGAGCCTATGAAATCGCTGGCCCTGGCAGCAGTTCCTTGCGCAGACTGCCCCCAGACGCGGTGGCAGATCAGGACATTGCGGCGCTGCTAGCATCCAATGTCGAACAATTCGACCATCCGGCCCATAATCGGATAAGAGAGTGGATCACACTTTCAGAAAACAGGACCAATTGGCAGAATCATGACATCGCGCTGGTAGTCGCATTGATACAGGACGCCCGAGTACCTAACAGTATAATCTGGAAGTTTGGCAAACCAATGGCCAATTATACACCCTTGCGCGATGCGTTAATGACACCGATTCTAGCCGGTCTCTCCGACCCGGAGCGCAACCAGAGCTTTTCCAGTCTACTTCACAGTGCGGCACGGGCGGGTATGCAACCTGCCAATCTGGCTATGTATGCAGATGAGTTCAGCGAAATCTATCTCGCCGCAACATCGCATGATGTGCTTGATCCGCTCATTCCTATCTTTGGTCTGAACGCAGCGCCTGAATTGTCCGAACCAGAAGCCGCGAGTCAACCCGGGACGGCCGGGCCGCCAACCGAATTGATGGGGCGCAAATTAACGCGATCCGATTGCGTCCCTGATCTAGGGTATTGTCGCCATATTTACCTTGCGCCCGGCGCTGACATGCCCAGCAATTCCCCTGTTACGGTGACGATCACTCCGACAGAGTAGCCTCGCTGATGCCATCTTGCCGAAACAACATGCTGCTCATTGTCACTTACCGACCCTCAGAACAATCTTTCCAATATGCGCACTGCTTTCCATCCGCGCGTGGGCGAGCGCTGCGTCCTCCATAGCAAATTCTTGATCCATGACAGGGGTAACTTTGCCCGCTTCGATCAACGGCCACACCTTGGATCGTAGCTCGTCCGCAATGCGCGCTTTGGCTAAATCCGACTGTGGGCGCAGGGTTGATCCGGTCACCGTCAAACGCCGCATCATAAGTTGCATCAGGTTCAATTCAACCTTTGGCCCTTGCAGAAACGCGATCTGGACCAGCCGTCCGTCATCAGCCAAAGACTTCAGGTTTCTCTGAATATACGGGCCGCCAACCATATCAAGGATCAGATCAGCCCCACCAACAGCTTGCATTTTTTCAACAAAATCGATGTCTCGATAGTTGAACGCAGCTTCGGCACCTAGCTCGATGCACGCCCCGCATTTTTCGTCGTTGCCAGCGGTGGTAAACACGCGTGCGCCAAAAGCTTTGGCCAGTTGGATGGCCGTCGTCCCGATCCCGGAACTGCCGCCATGCACCAAGAACCGTTCGCCCGCCTGCAAGCCACCACGCATGAACACGTTAGACCAAACAGTGAAAAACGTTTCCGGCAAACAAGCCGCTTGCGCCATACTAAGGCCTGCGGGGACAGGCAAACAATGTGCAGCAGGTGTCGTGACATATTCAGCGTAGCCCCCGCCCGGCAACAGCGCACAAACCTGATCACCGGCAGCAACCGATGTAACACCTGCGCCCACGGCGACAACTTCACCAGATGCTTCTAGCCCCGGAAGATCGCTCGCATTCTTAGGTGGATTATACAGCCCCGCCCGTTGCAATGCATCCGGTCGGTTCACCCCGGCAAACGCGACCTTAATCAATACATCATCATGGGCGGGCTCTGGCATTGGTCGGTCAGCTAACTTCAACACATCCGGCCCACCCGGCTGGGAAATCTCAACGGCCTTCATCATTGCGGATCCTTCCAAACACCCGGCAAGTCATCGGGGACTGATCCCGCAGGGGCCCGTACGCCGGATAGAATTTTACCCAACGGTCCCGTGAACGGCTTTAGCAATGGGTTTGCATTCACCTGCGCCTTCACCTTCTCGAATTTCATGACATCATCAATACGGCGGTCGATAAATGCATCAGTCGCCTGACCGTCCAAACTGTCGTCACCCAGCCAATACAATACAACAGACGCATACACAGCAGAAAGGGTCATGCGCTTGCTGTACCAATTCGCATCACGTGACGTATCACCAAGCGCATTCCAAATCGCGTCGGCAGTGCCCCAGATCAACTTTGCCCCATCCGCAGCCATATGTGGCATCGCAAACAGGGTGGTTCCACGGCGGACGACTTCTTTGTCATCGACCGCCGACAAGCGCAGGCGGATCGCGGTTACAACTTTGTCACGGAAACGTAGTTCCGATAGGTCAGTCGTCTTTAACGCCGCGACCATCGCCGCATCACCCTGTTGATGAAACGCTATCGCCAAATCAACAGCCCCGCGCGGACAGGCTGCGGCGGCAAAGGCTTCGGGAATTTCTGTTTCCTGCACGGCCATTTTAAAGGCCGCAGGTGACCAACCGTCAAAAGCGACATGAGGTAAGATCGCATCCAGTAACTTGGCTTTATCAGGATCAATAGCAGTCCGTTTCATCAGGTCTCTCCTTGCCGCGGTAGGGTACTAGACAAACTAGCCCACCTTTGCTATCTGCCCACTTCCTGCAATTTTTGCAAATCCAACTTAGAGAGGTGGTGAAAACCACATGCAGGTTAGTGTTCGTGATAACAACGTCGATCAGGCGTTGCGTGCTCTGAAAAAGAAACTTCAGCGTGAAGGCGTTTTTCGTGAAATGAAGCTTAAGCAACATTTCGAAAAACCGTCAGTTCGTAAGGCGCGTGAAAAAGCAGAAGCTATCCGCCGTCAGCGCAAGCTGGCTCGGAAGAAGCTCCAGCGCGAAGGTTTGCTCTAAGCAACCCAACGTGACAAATTTGAACCCCGTTTGAGAAATCAAACGGGGTTTCTTTTGTCAGATGCAACTTTTGGTTTCAATGCCAACTGATCTATGGAACTAATCACGGCAATTGAATTTCCTAACGAAAAGAGGCTCATGATGGCATTTGTTCGTAATCTATTGGTATTGACCTGTGGTGTGGCTGTATCTGCCTGCGATGCCGTAGAGGGCATTGGCGAAGGCAACACACCTGATACTGTGATCGTCACGCTGTCAGATACAGGTGAGATTCCAGACCAGGGCTTTGCGGATGATACTGGAACTGGATCAGATCTGACTGTAGTTGACGGCGCACTGACAGGTTATGCCTACGAATATGGCCTAATCGAAGGCACAACTACATTTAAGGGCGTTGCAGGAATTACACCAGATTCAAACCCTGGCGCGGAAATCACAACAGGCACGGTTACTTACGACGGCTCTTACTCACTTGCGCATGTGGAAATTGATGAAGTTAATAACGTCAACGGGGACATCTCGCTTACTGCAGACTTTGGTAATAGCAGCGTAACAGGCGCAGACGGCTCACTGATTGTTGCCGGGAACTTCAATGGTACTACTCTATCTGGGACGGTCATATATGACGGTATTTCAGCAGACCTTTCTGGTGTTGTCGGAACAGAGGCACTAATTGGTGCATTTGCTGGGAACACAAGTGACGAACTTGTTGTTGGCGGCATTGTTGCAACCGCTGAATAGCTAAATATCTACCTCACGATAATTCTAAGCCCGCCTAAAAGATCAGGTGGGCTTTTTGCATTGTCATACTCGGCAATTCTCAAATTACTCACTTTTTGGCGTTTTTGATTGCTTATTTGATTGAATTAATAAATCATGAACAACGTCAGGTTGCTTAATGCAGCTAAACATCAATAAATACGACCCACTTGCCTGACTGAAAATCTATTCGGAATAGAATCCAAAGATGGCAATTATTACCCTCACGTTCCCTCCTGGTACCGTCGCTGAGATCAGCGGCGGTGGCCAGAAGACCGTAGATTCTGTCAATACATCAGAAATTGTTCTTAACATTGATGACGTAAATAACGACGGCCTCATTTCAAACGCAGAATGGGATGCATTTATCGGTGCCGGTGGTGGCAACGATACTGGGGCAGAGTTCTATTTATTCTCCAAAGGAGCTGGCAACAGCGGCACGCTCTATGCAACGGATGGCACCCCATTCACCGTCGGCCAAAACGTCACGACGATCGCAAATGGCCTTAGCAACACTTTTGACGCTGACGTAAGCGCGATAGTCCCCCCGCCAATTTGCTTCACCGCTGGTACCCGCGTGCTGACAAGTGAAGGCAATCGCCTAATTGAATCCCTTCGCGTTTGCGATCAGGTTGTGACACGCGAACATGGGCCGAAAAAAATCCAATGGATTGGGCGCCGAAAAATTTCGCGAGCACAACTCAATTCAAATCCTAAACTACGCCCCATCAGAATCAAAAAAGGTGCCTTGGGTCGTGGCCTTCCCGAACGTGACCTGATCGTGTCACGTCAACATCGCATGCTGGTGTCCTCACCGATTGCCAAGCGTATGTTTGGCTCTCCTGAGGCGTTGATACCAGCGACAAAGCTGACATTGCTTCCCGGCATCGAGGTCCTAGAGAATATGAATGGTGTCGAGTACTTTCACATTCTCTTTGATCAACACGAAATCATATTCGCCGAAAATGCCCCCAGCGAAAGCCTATTCACCGGACCTGAGGCACTAAAGTCCATCCCACGGGAAAGCGTTGAAGAGATCTTAGAAATCTTTCCCGAGATTGCGACCACCGGATATCAACCAATTCCCGCTAGCTTCATGCCAAATGGCAAGCGGCAGAAGAAATTGGTCGAACGACATGCCAAGAACAAAAAACCCTTGCTGGCTTAAGAGTCCGCGCATCTACCTAAGACATCAGGACTGGCACTTCGTAGCCCTTGATGACACGCCGAACTGTTTCCATCCCAAAGTCTAACGACTCGTCCAACTGCGGAAACAAGGCAAAAATCTCTGATTTCGTTTCATCGTCAAACGCCGACACGGTACGTGCCGCTGGATGAAAGCTTTCTGTTTCTGCGCCTTCTGACACAATGATTTGATGGCTATCGAACAGAATATGGAAATATTCGACCTCATCATTCATGTCGCTTAGGTCGGACACAAAACGGATGCCGTCAACAAAACCAATCAGTGCCTTCACAGGAACGAGCCCCTCATGCTCACCAAAGAACATCTCAAGCTGTGGCCCGCGCAGAAGCACCCTATGGCTTGGTGAAAGCAGCAAATCGCGCGTCGGTGTACCTTGGCCAAGCGCACCAGCAGGCACTAATACCGGCCGCCATTCAGGACGAAGGCGGGTATCTGCTGCCGATACTACACGCGAGCTGATCCAACGAATTGGGCATGGGCCGTCGTCCAATGTGTTGACCAGATCACCAACCTTTAGGTCTTCAACGCGGACTTCGCCGTCTGGCGTCATTATGCGCGTGCCGCGTACAAAACAAATCAGCACAAAATTGTCGAGGATCAGTTGCGACGTGGAAGTTGGCTCCGTCGGACCAAAGCCAAATTGCCCTCGGATAATGAGATCAGGGTTATCGTAGGGCGAAGTAAACGTGATCGACACATAGTTTGTTTGGCCATTATCAACGGTCGCAGAACCGATGTCGGTAAAGCCACTTGCGCCATTCACATCCTGCAACTGGATGTTCAATCCATAACCACCATAGGCGTCCATCACAGCAGTCATATCAAATGTCAGCGTGTAGGTTTGCCCTGAAACGAGCGCTACGTTCTGAATAAGCTTATCTTCATTCTGAACGTCGTTGGGACCGCCGTAAACGACCGAACCTTCAACAACGGTGGGCGCCGTTGCACCACCTTGCTCTACTGTCCAGCCTGCCAATCCGTCCGAAAAGTCACCGTTTGCGATTATTGGCATCTTATACAACCTTACCCATGGCAACATCAGCTATGAGCTGAGCAATGATTAAGTGAATATTGTGACATAAGAGAATGCCGTATTCTACCTCTCCGAACGGATAGCAATTAACCCAACAGTCGTATGCTGAGAACTGACACCCATCGCAGCAGCGAGGTTCGCAAAACAAAGTAGCCGCCGAAAAACTTCAGCGGCTACGGTAAGAGTTACGCTTCCATCCGGTTAGACGGTGACCGGCGCGTTAATGCTGTTCAGGCACCAAGATCTCGCGCTTACCAACGTGGTTAGCCGAACTGACCACACCTTCGTCTTCCATCTGCTCAACCAGACGTGCAGCCTTGTTGTAACCAATCGCCAGTTTGCGCTGGATATACGAGGTCGAACATTTGCGGTCTTTGATCACAATCGCGACTGCCGTGTCATACAGCGCGTTTTCACTATCGGACCCATCGCCAAGGCCAAGCACCAGATCAATGCTGCTTTCGGCTTCCTCTGACGGGCCTTCGACAACACCAGACATGTATTCTGGCGGACCAAAGCCCTTAAGGTGGTTCACGATTTCTTCGACTTCTTCATCGCTGACAAACGGACCATGGACGCGGGTAATCTTGGAGCCGCCCGCCATATAAAGCATGTCACCCATGCCCAACAGCTGCTCAGCACCCATTTCACCAAGGATCGTGCGGCTATCGATTTTCGACGTCACTTGGAATGAAATCCGAGTTGGGAAGTTCGCCTTGATCGTACCGGTGATAACGTCAACCGACGGACGCTGTGTTGCCATGATCAGGTGAATACCCGACGCACGCGCCATCTGCGCAAGGCGCTGAATGCAGGCCTCGATCTCTTTACCAGCAACCATCATCAGGTCAGCCATCTCATCGACGATCACGACGATGTAAGGCAGCACCTCTGGCGCAAACTCTTCGGTCTCGAACACCGGATCGCCCGTTTCATCGTCAAACCCGGTTTGGACAGTGCGGCTGAACATCTCGTTCTTGGACAGCGCGTCTTTGACGCGGCCGTTGTAGCCATCAATGTTCCGCACGCCCATTTTGGACATCTTGCGGTAACGCTCTTCCATCTCGCCCACGACCCACTTCAGCGCAACAACTGCCTTTTTCGGGTCAGTCACAACCGGGGACAACAGGTGCGGAATGCCGTCATATACGGACAGTTCCAGCATCTTGGGGTCGATCATGATCATGCGGCATTCTTCGGGCGTCAGCTTGTAAAGCAGCGACAGGATCATCGTGTTGATCGCCACCGATTTACCTGAACCTGTGGTACCCGCGATCAATAGGTGAGGCATCTTTGCAAGGTTCGCAACGATAGGCTCGCCGCCAATGTCTTTGCCCAGCGCAAGCGGTAGCTTTTGGTTACCATCACCAAAATCACGGTGCGAAAGGATTTCGCGCAGCACAACCTTTTCACGGTTCTCGTTAGGCAATTCGATACCGATCACGGTACGACCCGGCACGGTTGATACACGTGCAGCAAGTGCAGACATCGAACGCGCGATATCGTCAGACAGGCCGATAACACGGCTCGCTTTCAAACCCGGTGCAGGCTCAAGCTCGTACATGGTAACAACGGGGCCGGGGCGCACGGATGTGATTTCGCCTTTAACACCATAGTCATCCAGCACGCTTTCCAACATGCGCGCATTCTGTTCCAGCGCATCATCGCTCAGGTGATGGCGCTGAACATCAATTGGGTTCATCAATAGATTAAGTGGCGGGTGCTCGTAATCTGCGTATTTGTCGTCAAACGCCAATGCAGGTTGGGCTTCTGCCTTTGCTTGGCGCGATGGCTGTGGCGCACGCTTTGGCGGATGCTGAACGACGGCACGTGGTTCAGGCGTCGGTGCAGCAACCGGTGCCGCAGCAACCCGCGCCGTAGCAGCTGGTGCTACGGGAACATGCGCCGGTGGAATCGGCATATGTGGCGCTGCAACATAAGGTGCCGCGTCCATGTTTGGCTGCGTTGTGTCCTCATCATCCAGCTCTGGCATCGGCTCAAGCTCGGCGATTGGCGCGCGTTCTTGCACAGGCGCTGGTGCAGGTGCGGGCATGGGTTCCTGAACAGCAGGCTGCGCGGCAACGACAGGCTCTTCGCGATTACCAAAGACAAGCGGTTTAGGACCGCGACCAGCCGTCAGTGACGGCTCAATACGTACACCAGTCGGCGAAGGGGGGATCTCACGCGCCTTAATCGCATTGGCGATACGTGTGCTAACCCGCTCAGAGTCATTGGCGAGCGGCGCGATTGGCTCAATCGGCGCAGGCGTCACCAACTCTGGCTCTGGCATTGGGTCATTGCGCTTCAACAGGCCAGATAGAAAGCTCCCGCCAGTTGCAGGTGCTGGTTCTGGCATTGCGACAGGCTGCGCCTCAACACGCGGTGCTTCGATGTTGCGCGACGCGGTTAAGGGCGGCGCAGGTGGCATCTTTGGTGCACCACCAGTCACCGGTGGTTCAGACACAGGCATGGCAGGGCGTGCACGAACAACTGCGGCAGCACGGGCCTTAAAATCGGGTACGCTTGGAGCTGGATCGGCAAACGTGTCCTCTAACACATCTTCATCCATGAAATCAGTTGTTGCCCTGCGCTCCGCTGCGGTGGCGCGATATGTTTGCAGGTTGGCGTTCATGCCCTGTGCAGCCTTTGCAGACAATGCAGCGCCCTTGCCAACAAGCTTAAGCAGTGTCGCATACAGCATCACTGTCCCAAGCAGCAGGAACCGCCCAGCAATACGCAACTCAGGCCGAGTAAACCCAAGCGCAAAAGCCATCAAAGCAACCAGAGCAACGCCTGTCAGTAACGACAGCAGCTTAACGCCAAAAACTGCGCCAAACGGAACGATGGTCAGGATAACACCCAAGACAGTATCACCAAAAAGACCACCCATGCCAAAATTGGCGGGCCATTCAGTGCCCGGGGTCAGCGTCGCCGCATAGACAGCACCAACAACTATCGCGACAGGGGCAAAAATGATGCGGCCCATCGCACGGTCTTGACCGTGGTGCAGCACAAAACGCGCACCCCAAGCGATTAGCAGCACAGGCACAACCCAAATTCCAAGACCAACAACCATCATTATCGGCGCAGCAATAGACGCACCAAAATGGCCCAGCCAGTTTTGGACAGGGGCATCAGTCGCAGAAATCCAGCTGGGGTCGTCAGGCGAATAGCTACCGACGATCATGGCAATGATCAGGCCAACAAAGCCAAGCCCAAGACCCAGCAATTCTTTGCTGCGCTTTTCAAGCGCTGCTTGCGTTGCACTATCCAAAAGAGGGTCCCGCTGCCGTGTTTGATATGATGCCATCTTTACCGTCCTCAACCATACAAACAGTCACGGATCAAAGTCAGTCCGCGCTGCATTTCTTGTGTTGGGGCCACCATTGCGACCCGAATGTAACCTGCGCCGGGGTTCTCACCCGCGACATCGCGACTTAGGTACGCGCCGGGCAGAACCCGAACACCTGTTTCCTGCCATAGCTTCATTGCTGCAGCTTCGCCGTTTTCAACAGGCAGCCATAGAAAGAAACCCGCCTGTGGCGATTGATATCCCGGCACCTGCCCGAATATCTGATCCGCGATTTCGTATTTCTGATGATAAAGCGCGCGATTTTCTTCGACATGCGCTTCGTCATCCCAGACCTTGGCTGCAACTGCCTGCAGCGGCTCTGGCAAAGGTGCGCCCGCAAAGGCGCGTAGCTGCCGAATACGCGCGATGGATTTTGTACCACCAGCACAGAACCCAGACCGCAAACCCGGCAGGTTCGACCGTTTCGACAGCGAATGAAAAATCACCACCCGATCAGGATCTGCACCCATCTCGGTCGCGATTTGCAATGCACCAACTGGCGGCGTGTCGCGATAAATCTCAGAATAGCATTCATCAGCAAAAATGACGAAGCCATGCTTTTCGGCCAGCGTGATCAACGCGCGCCAATATTCCGCATCAGCCACCGCACCCTGTGGGTTGGCCGGCGAACAGATATACGCAATCGTCGTGCGCGCCAGAACGTCATCCGACAGCGCATGGAAATCGGGCAAGTGACCGCTGCTTTCGGTCGCCGGAACATAAATCGGTTCAGCCCCGACCGACAGCGCGGCAACAGCATACACCTGATAAAACGGGTTCGGCGTCAAAATGACAGGCTGGCCGTTCTTTTCTTCAGGGCTCAACGCCATCGCAGCGTTATACAGCCCTTCGCGCGTACCGTTCAGCGTCAGGATTTGGTCATGTGCAAGGTCCAGCCCGTAACGGCGGTTCAAAAACCCGGCGATCGCATCAAGCAAATCATCAGTGCCGTTATTGTTCGGATACTTTGCAAAGCCCTGCAAATTGGCCGCAAGGATATCGCCCACGAACGCAGGAAACGCATGGCGCGGTTCGCCAATCGTCATATTGATCACGTCCGAGGCCGTTGTCGGTACGTCAAGTAACGCACGCAAACGGGGCCACGTCGCAACCGGGAGGTTCGAAAACCGCTCGGGGAACACCATAACTGCCTCAATTCACGGGATCATTTCGCCCCGTTTTTTACCAAAGTAGCGTGATGCCACCCTGTCTGTCCAGAACTAGCGGCGAATCGTTGTGATTTTGTGGCTTTTACGCCAGCGCTTGTTCAGCGGCGGCACACAGGCGCAACAGCGCGGCCTCGCCGCCATTTTGCCCATTAAACATGATCCCGCAGGATGGAACGCCAGTGGGCAAAGTCACAGACGTCAAATCAAGCAGGTTCGCCACACGTGTATTACGCAGCGCCAACAGGTTCTCGGCCTTATAATATTCATCGTCCGACAACAGCCGATCAGCATGCGGCGGCAATATCGGCGCCGTCGGCATAATCACCGCATCAAACTGCGCGACCTCGGCTGCGTATTGCTTACGGATATCACGCAGCAGGTTCCAACCGGCAACGTAATCAGGACCGCTCACATCCTTGCCACCACGGACGCGCTCCAAAATCTGCGGGAACATCTTTTCTGGGTTCGCCTCAACCAGATCACGCCACCAGCCATAGCTATCTGCGGCGTATAGATTTCCCGCCACATTGAACGCATCAAAAAGCTGCGAGAAATAGCGGTGCTCAACAATCGCGCCAGCGTTCTGCAACCGTTCAACCGCACTTTGGAACGCCGCCCGCGGCGCATCACGCACGTCATCGGGAACGATGGTATCCAACACCATCAACCGAACACCCTTTAAATCTGTGTGCCCCAAATCAACGGCTTTCTCACCTTCCAACGCAGCATACAAAAGCGCGGCATCCTCGACCGACCGGCACAACGGGCCTACCGTATCAAAGGTCAGGCAAAGCGGTACAACGCCATCCAGCGACAACCGCCCATGCGTGGTTTTCAAACCAACCAGATCGTTCCAAGCAGACGGGATACGCACTGATCCGCCTGTATCAGACCCTATTCCAGCCGCCGCCAACCCAAACGCAACCGAAGTCGCAGCGCCCGAAGACGACCCACCAGCAACCGCTTCATGGTCGTTCACACAAGGCGGCGTTGCCGTGATCGGGTTAAGCCCAAGCCCCGAAAACGCGATCTCGGACATGTGGGTTTTACCAAGGCAAACCAACCCGGCGGCAGTGGCATTTTGCAAAACCAACGCATCCTGCGTCGGCACACGGCCCTCCATCAACGCAGTCCCCGCCTCGGTCGCGACACCAGCGGTATCAAACAGGTCTTTCCAAGACACAGGCACACCATCCAACGGCCCACGACGAAACCCAGATTTCGCGCGCTCAGACGCAGCAGCCGCCTCGGCCCGCGCACGATTATGCGTCACCCGCGCAAAAATACGATCTCGGAACTCATGCGCATCAATGGCATCCAGATACACATCCGTCAGAGCAACCGGATCAATCTCCCCCGCCCCAATCGCACGACCCAAATCAGCCGCCGTCATCCATCGCCAGTCTTGCATGTGAATTCTCCTGTCTTACTGCGACCCTAGCGGGGAGGAAAACGGAGAACAATCGAGGAAACACGACGCCTAGCACATTGCGACCCTGAGGCTAACACGGTGTTTGCATCATGGGACGAAGTAACCATCTAACGAAATATTATTTCTGCGGTTTTCCTTATAATTCTCCGGCCCATTCACTAGCACAGAGGAGCGCTTCCGAAATTTCCTTTATCGCTTCATTGGGACCTGACACATCCCAAATATGTTCCCAGCCACCAGTCGAATACCTTTCCACTACGACATGATCGCGCCATTTATTCAGCCAGTTTTGCACCCAAATGTAATTGTGCGACGGATGGTCATCAAAGTCGCCTACAAAGATTGTAGCTTTCTGAATATCAGGCAAATTTTTTCCAGTCTGGTAAATGCGAGCGATGGAATTGGAGCTAATCCTAAGAAGATCAGCCTGTCAATTTGGGTTCCAAGCAGACATTCCGTGATGTTTGCATCCATGGCCACTGATGCACTGACATTCTTGAACAATCGAAAATCCCTTCCAGCCCCACCGCACGCCCGCTTAACCACGCCTCCGCCGCCAAACATGCCCGACGCTTTGCCGACGTAAATCCGACGCATCGCCGACCGCTCATTTCCTAACAAAATAACGCGTTAACCCACGATTCGCGCTAAACTGCAAAAACCACCGTACGGTGGTCACCGCAGCGGCCAAGGATCGCATGGACAATCTGGCGTGCAGGGTCATATTACGCCCTATGGATACGGATATCATCATCGTAGGTGGCGGGCTGAACGGCCCGGCCTTGGCACTGGCCGCTGCACAGGCAGGCTTTGCTGTGACAATCATCGACAGCTTGGCCATTGATCGGCGCAAACGCCCTGATTTTGATGGGCGCAGCTATGCTTTGGCGCTGTCGTCGAAACGCCTATTGCAGGGCATCGGTGTATGGGATGCCGTCGACGATGACGCCCAGCCGATGTTGGAAATCAAGGTCACCGATGGCCGCGCTGGCGAAGGGCCGAGCCCGTGGATGCTGCATTTCGATCACGCCGAAATCGAAGAAGGCCCGATGGGTTTCATGGTCGAAGATCGCCACCTGCGCCGCGCGTTTCTGGACGCGATGGCAGAGGAACCTTTGATCACCCAACTCTCCAAAGAAACCGTTATTTCACAGGCAATCCAGAACGCCCAAGCCAGCGTAACGCTCGCCTCTGGCAAGGTGGTAACTGGACAAATTCTGGTAGGATCTGATGGCCGCCGCAGCGGCACCGCCGAACGCGCCGGGATCAAACGGACTGGCTGGGGATACGGCCAAACCGCCGTAGTCTGCGCCGTCGCCCACGACAAACCGCACGGCGGTATCGCGCACCAGTTCTTCATGCCCGGTGGCCCGCTTGCCATCCTGCCGCTTACCGAAAATCGCAGTTCAATCGTGTGGAGCGAAACCGACGCCCGCGCCACCGAACTTGCCGCGATGAATGACGAAGATTTCCTTGATGCGCTACGCCCCGCCTTCGGCAGTTTCCTTGGCCAAATCAGCCTGACCGGCGCACGTTTCACCTATCCGCTAGGCCTCACGCTCGCCAACAGCCTGATCGGTGATCGCCTCGCGCTGGTAGGGGATGCCGCCCACGGGATGCACCCTATTGCGGGGCAAGGATTGAACGCTGGACTACGCGACGTGGCTGCTTTGGCCGAGGTCCTATCAGACGCACGCGCACGCGGCGAAGACATCGGCGGCCCGCAAGTTTTGGAACGCTACCAACAATGGCGGCGGTTTGACACGGCGACGCTCGCGCTTGCCACTGACACGTTCAATCGACTGTTTTCCAACGATAACCCACTGCTACGCGCCGCGCGTGATATCGGCATGGGCGCAGTCAACGCCATCCCAGGTCTACGTCGCGGGTTCATCCGCGAAGCAGCCGGGCTAACCGGTGATTTGCCAAGGTTAATGCAGGGGTAGCCATCAATGACCATTACCAAAGAGGACGAACTAGACGGCCTAAAGGAAATTGGCCGCATCGTTTCCAACACAATGCACACGATGGCCAACGCAATCGAATCCGGCATGACCACCGCTGAGCTAGACGACATCGGCCGAAAGCTGCTGGAGCGGGAAGGCGCGGTATCTGCCCCGCAATCCGCCTATGACTTTCCCGGCGCAACATGCATTAGCGTGAACGAAGAAATCGCCCACGGCATTCCGGGCGACCGCGTTATTGCGTCCGGCGATCTGGTCAATATCGATGTATCCGCGTCAAAGAATGGGCTGTTCGCTGATACCGGCGCAACATTCCGCGTTGGCAAGGTCCGCCCCTCGTTGGATCAGCTGTGCCGCGACGGCAAACGCGCAATGCAGATTGGGATCAAAGAGGTGCGCAGCAACCGGCCGCTTGCGAATATCGGTAACGCGATCGGACGCTTTGCAGCAGATCAAAACTATACGCTGATCCGTAACCTCGCCAGTCACGGCGTTGGTAGATCGCTTCATGAATATCCGACAGAAATCGCAACATGGCCGACCCGCAGTGACAGGCGACGGATCAGCAAGGGGCTGGTTTTAACCGTCGAACCATTCTTGTCCAAGGGCGGCATGTGGGCGACTGACGGTGATGACGGATGGACACTTTACAGCGAACCTCAGGCACCCGTTGTTCAATATGAGCATACTGTTGTCGCGACGGACAAGGGCGCGATTGTTGTGACCATGCCCAGTTAAGCACGGACTAGACTGAACGGAGGTCTGATGTAGTCTGGTCCCGAAGAATCACGACGTTTTGAGAAACGGATGCCCGACGAAGTCACACCGCCTTTTTTCGATATCCGCCGATCAGCTAAACGGCGGATGGTTACACGATTTATTTTCGTTCCCTTAATGGCCATCGGGCTTATCTATTTTGGCTTGCGCCTAATTCCGGACAGCTTTGGCCTTGGGATGTCGATCGACGACATTGGCGACCTCAACTTCTGGAGCATTCTTGGTATTTTCTTGGTCTGCACTGGGGCATATAATCTTATCAAAGAAGCCCTTTTTGCATATCGGTCGCGCAAACCGTCTGGATACTGGCATTTTCGCCTAACGTCTGACGATTTGCTTTGGCATGTGCCGCAACATGCGCACGGCAAAGAAACCGGTTTCCATGCAAAACTAGCAGACATCAAAGAAGTCGAATTTCGCACGCTTGAGCGGTATGAACAATCTGATCTGCGCAGTTACTGGGTGCACTTTAACGGTGGCACCCCGTCAATTGAGCTCAAGGATTATTCAGGGATAAGCCTAAGTTGGCTTGCTAAGAAAATTGGAGAATCCGGTGTGCCTTACAACGAAACGCGTAGAACGTACTGATCAATCCAGCTTACGCGCTTCGTCCACCAGCATCACGGGGATGCCATTGCGAATAGGGAAAGCAAGTTTAGCATTTTTCGACACTAACTCTTGTTTTTCTGCGTCATAGGTCAGCGTGGCTTGGGTCATCGGGCAGACCAAGGCCTCTAGCATCTTTGGGTCAAACTGTGGTTCTGTCATTGTAATATCTCGTCCCCTGATCCGCCACGTAGGGCGAATTGGATTAGTGTTGTGAGCGTCTCGCGGCGCGTTGTGAGTGAGGGTGCCTCAAGCAAGGCTTGTTTGTCTTCGGGGTCGAAGGGGCACAGCATAGCGAGCGAATTGATCAGCAGCTCATCGTCAGCATCACCCAAGCTGTCCCAATCAGTAGACAGGCCCTTGTCTTCGAAGAACCGACCGAGCGTTTTCATAAACGGCTCGCGCTCAAAACCGGGGTCTTTCTCGGCTGCGCCAAGGTCACGGTCAAAGCCTTTCCAATCGACTTTGCAGCGGCGATAGGGCGTAAAGCCGTCAACCTCGTTCGCGATCCGAAACCGCGATACGCCAGATAGGGTGATCATATAGCGCCCATCTTCCGTTTCGGAAAAGGCAGTGATCCGTCCAGCGCAACCGATGGTGTGCAGCCGACTACTGTCATCGGGGCGTGCATAGGGTTGCACCATGCCAATCAGCCGGTGCGATGTTTTCAGCACGTCATCCAACATCGCCAGATAGCGCGGTTCGAACAGATGTAGCGGCAACCGTGCGCGCGGCAAAAGCAACGCGCCCGGGAGAGGAAACACTGGAATGACGTCAGGCAGGTCTGCGATTGGTATCATGGCAGATAACCTAGGCCGATACGCCGATCATGCAAATATCAACGATGACAATTTCCGGCGGCCATTCAAAACAATTGGGTCTTTGGCCTCTCTGGCGTCGAAAATTGTGAACAACTGCGCCTTGGCGGCCCCATCGTTCCAATCGCGATCACGGCGGAATAGTTCGAGCAGCTGATCGACCGATTCTTCGACTTGACCGTTTGCATGCAGTGCAATTGCCAGATCAAACCGGGCCTGATGGTTTGCCGGGTCAGCCTCGACCGCGGCCTGCAGATCCGCAACAGGACCAGCGTTCGCTGCCTCGCGGGCAAGGGTAATTTGTGCATGCGCTGCTTCAAGCAACGGATCATCCGAAATCTCTGCAGGGGCACCGTTCAAGATAGCCTCGGCCTGATCAACGTCATCCAATGCCAGATAAGAACGGACCAGCCCAGCATAAGCCGGCGCACTATTTGGTTCTTCTTGCAGGATCGCAGCAAAGGTTTCAGCCGCGTCAGCGACTGCGCCCTCTTCTAGCATCTGGTCTGCGGCCTCGATAGCAGCAGAAAGCCCTTCAGCCTCTGGATCACCGCCAAGTGCCGCGATTTTTTCGACGAATGCCTCAATCTCGGATGGTGGCAAAGCACCTTGGAAACCATCGACGGGGCGTCCTTGAAAGAATGCATATACCGTTGGGATCGACTGAACCTGCAACTGACCCGCGTAGGCTTGGTTCGCATCGACATCGACCTTAACCAATTTAACGCGCCCGCCTGCCTTGGTCACGGCGGCCTCGATTGCGGGGCCAAGCGTTTTACATGGGCCGCACCAAGGCGCCCAGAAATCCACGATAACGGGTACGGTTTGCGATGCTTCGATAACGTCCGCCGCGAATGTCGCGTCGGTCGCGTCTTTGATCAGATCAGCGGGGGCCTGTGGGGTGGCGTCCAATTCCAGCATGTTCTGTCTCCTTATACGTTTGTTACCGCATATATGTGCGTTCCTGCACGATAGGCCAAGAGGCAATGACACTTTACCAATAACGTTTCCACACATAGCGTGCAGACATGACAAAAACATTGATGACATTTGGCGACAGTAACACGCATGGAACGCCACCGATCCAGAAGCGCGGGGTATATGCACGCTATGGCCGTGAAACCCGGTGGCCAACGGTGGCGCTTGCTGATCTTGGATCAGACTGGGAGCTGGTCGAGGAAGGGCTCCCCGGACGTACCGCCGCCTATGCCGACCCAACGATGGGTCCGCACATGAACGGGCAGCTGGGGCTACGGATTGCGCTAGAAAGCCACGGACCCATTGATGTGCTGACGATTATGCTCGGCACGAATGATCTGAAGGCACATTTTGGCCTGACCGCCGAAGGCGTTGCTGCAGGGATCGCGGGCCTTCTCGCCATCGCAAATTCCGAAGAATACCAAACAAGACACAGCGGCTTCGAAGTCTTGCTGATCTGTCCACCTTTGGTGCTTGAACAAGGGCCAATCTCTGACGTGTTCTATGGCGCGGCGGCCAAGTCAGCTCAGCTTGCGCCGCTTTATGCCGGGCTTTCGGCACATTGGGGTGCTAAATTCTTGGACGCGGGCCAGCATATCGGACCAAGCCAAATCGACGGCGTGCACTTTGATGCTGACGCCCAAATCACCCTAGGCCATGCGGTGGCCGCGGCGCTATGATCCCTAAACTTGCTGCCATCGCCGTGGTGCTTCGCGGCGACCACGTGCTGCTTGCCCAGCGAAAAAACGAACCCGATGCCGGGCTGTGGGGTTTTCCGGGTGGGCATGTTGAATTCGGTGAAACGGCGCTGGACGCGGCTGCTCGCGAGTTATTTGAAGAAACGGCCATCGTCGCAGAACCCGCATGTTATCTAACAAACCTCGACATCATCACACATGATACGAATGGGACTATCGAACATCATTTCTTGCTAGCAGCCGTCCTATGCACCTATCGATCAGGCACGCCAAACGCATCCGACGATGTAAACGAAGCAAAGTGGTTTGAGATCGCTAAGGTTCCCGCACTAAGAACAAGCGCCGATGTCGTAGAAGTCATCGCGCTGGCGCAATCCGTCTACTCGACCACCCCAACCATCGGGCCTAGCTGAAATCCAAAGTCCGAGCGCCGAAGGTCGGTAGAATAAAGCCGCGAGACTTTGCCGTCAAAATACAGCGCGTTGGGTAGTTTCAAGAAATCGCGGAAGAAGCTGCCAAATTCGTGGAATGTCACTGCGTTGTTGGAAATCGCGAATACGGCTGTTGCGCCGTCTTCCGTGACCCCAACCCCATTCCGCAGATAGCGAGACGTGCTGTCGACCAAGAACCGTGGATGCAGGTCACCATCAATCACGAGCATTGGGCCAGATTGCGTCGCATCGCGGCATTCAGGCGTTCTATCCAAATAATCAAGAGTTTCATAAATCTGCGCGGCGTCATCGGTAAGGCAGAACACGCCATTGGGTAGCAGTCCAAAGTTTCCCGGTCCCGCGTTTGGGATCACGCGCATTTCTTCGATACCGTTTTCAATGTAGTGACCGACGGGCGCACGATCATCGTGGTACATCCCGGCGTTCATCGCAAAGACAAGCGTGCCTTCTGTCGCGAAATCATCAACGGCCGAAAAACTGCCCAGCACTGCGCCTTCGTCATCGCGAAGGAATAACCGCAGGTCTTCGGTCGCCGCGTCAACGCTGCAGGTGGTGTAGCTGTTGCCTTCGTAAGATACGTCTGCGCAGGTGACAGCTGCCGCCGGGGCGGCCATCCAAACCAACGCAAACGCCACCGCGCGCATTAGTCGTCGATGTCCTGACGCACGTGGTCTTCGGCCAACAGGGCGCGGGTCGCGTCCATTTGATCGAACGTACCATCAATTTCGAACCGCAGTTCAGGTGCGAACTTCATCGTGCCGCCCTTCACCACAAGATGGCGAATTTCATAGCGGTTACGACGCATCGCAGCCAAGGCTTCTTCTTTGCCTTGCCCACCAAGCGGCAGAATGAACGCCGTTGCGATGCTAAGGTCCGGCGTCATGCGCACCTCGCCCACGGTGATGGACATGCGGTTAAGTTCAGGGTCATGCACGTCACCACGTTGCAGAACTTCGGATAGGATGCGACGAAACTGTTCGCCCACGCGCAACATACGTTGTGTGGGTGCCTTGCCGTCGCGATTTGATTTCTTTGCCATGTCCCACATTTATGCCTCTTCTGCGCCAAAGCCAAGCAAGGCTTTGCGTCAGCGGCAAACCATGGCTAATAGGGAACAAACGCGAAGGAACAAACCAATGACAGATACTCCAGGCATCGTAATCACCGGCGGATCAGGCAAAATGGGCCAGATGCTGATCAACACGGTTCTTGCGTCGGACAAATGCCGCTTGGTCGGCGTGGTTGATCGTGCTGGACACGAATGGATTGGTCAGGACGTTGGCACCGCGATGGGCGGTCAGCCAGTTGGCGTTACCGTAACTGACGACGCGCTAGAAGCCTTTGCCAAGGCGCAGGCTGTTATTGATTTCACAGCACCTGCCGCGACCGTTGCTTTTGCGGAACTCGCCGCCCAAGCCCGCGCGGTGCATGTGATCGGCACGACTGGGCTGACTGATGATGATCTTGCCGCAATTAACGCCGCTGCGCGCCACGCCGTTGTGGTTCGTGCGGGGAACATGTCGCTTGGTGTGAACCTACTGGTAAAATTGACCCAAAAGGTTGCCGCCGCATTGGACGAAGATTTTGATATCGAAGTGATCGAAGCCCACCACCATCATAAAGTCGATGCCCCATCAGGCACCGCCCTGATGCTAGGCGAAGCGGCAGCAGAAGGCCGCGGTGTCGATCTAAAGGATGTACGCGATAGCGGGCGCGACGGGATCACAGGCGCACGCAAACGTGGCGACATCGGCTTTAGTGCGATCCGCGGTGGTGATATCGTTGGCGAACACGACGTGATGTTCGCAGCCGCCGGTGAACGTATCGTTCTACGTCACCTCGCGACTGACCGCGCGATCTTTGCACGCGGTGCGCTCAAGGCCGCGCTTTGGGGTCAGGACAAAGGACCAGGCGAATATGACATGATGGATGTTCTTGGGCTGTAAATCACTGAGCTCGGTCAATAGTCCCGTTCAAAGAACACACCGACACTGGTTTCACCATCTTGATCAACGCTGCCTTTGGCGGTGATCTCGTTGGTGATATCTAGGTTCAGGTTGATTTCTGTCTCGCCTTCGCTGGTGATCGTAACATCGGTATAGACGTTCTCGGACAGGTATTTACCGCCACGCACGGCTGCATTGCCTTCTTCGTCTGTTGTGACGTCAAAATCATCTAGCCCAATATTTTCACGTAAGCGGTCCACAGCACCGCCGCCCTTACCAGCAAGAGTGCTGATCGCCGAAGCCAACTGAACCGCCTGAAGCGGGCTGATGCTTTGCAGGTCGCGACCAAAGATAAGCTGCGAAAGGACTTCGTCCTGAGGCAATTCTGGGACTGATTCAAAAGTGACTTCGGGTTCGTTCGCAGGCCCCTCAACGATAATGTTGATCGTTGTTCCCGTCGTGGACTGAGTTGTCGCGACAAGCCGGATGTATGGCGCAAAATCTCCCTGCATTGTCGCGCTGCCTTCGGTCAGGTCGAACCGCTGTTGCAGAATATCGATGCGCCCACGCATCAATTCAAACCGGCCAACAGGTACCACATTCGCCGTTGTCCCCCCGATGGTCAGCCGGCCACCAAGTTCTGCATCAAGCCCCCGACCGCGAATAAAAATTCGCGATGGTGCGTCGACGACAATGTTCAACGGGTAAGCTCGCTTTGAACCACCGCCAGAACCACTGTCGCTGCTTGCGGTCTTAAGTACGCCTGCCCGCAGCAGCGTTTGCCTAACGGCGGTGCTTTCACCCACGTGCACCACATCAGGCAGATCACCAAGCGAACTGATGCTAGATGACGGCACCTGAATATCGGTTTGCCCCAATGTCAGCCGCCCTGCGATGCGCGCACCGCCATCCACCGGCCCCTTCATGGTAATCGTGCCATTCACCGATGTGGAATATAGCTCTGGGTCTTGCTGCACGACATTGTCGAAAACGAGGGCAAGATCAGCTTGTTTTGTACCTGTCAGGCCAAGAGGGCCACGGACAGATATGCTCCCGCCGCCTTCGACTTGAGCACGCAGATCAAACTGCGCATCATCGCCACTTAAGCTGATCTGACCACCAATATCTGATAGCGCTTGCTTTAAGGTCGGCGCGGTCAGTCGTCCGTCCACAAATGTTACGCGACCATTCAGCGAAGACAGTTCGGGCTGCCCATTTATACCCAGATTGAAATTAGCCGTTCCGCTTAAGCGCCGTGGATCAATTGCTGCGTTCGCCAGCGCAAGCGGCGCGCTGCCATTGATATCTAAATCCATACGGCCACTTTGGTTAACTTGACCGCTGATATCGGCACGTAACCCGCCGGGCCCAGTACCCGTGGCATCAATGCCCCAGTTCCCGGCTTCGTCCAGTGATGCAGATCCAGTCGCCCGAATTGGGCCGCTGATCTGATCAGTCAGAACACCGACATCGCGCAAACTGGCGTTAAACCTACCTTGTCCGTATCCAGTCGCACCATTCAATGCACCCACGATTGATACCTGAGGCGTTGAAACCTCGAGCGTGCGAACTGCCAGCACACCTTCGGACAGACCGACGGTCGCATTTACCCGCCCGGTCCCTGCGATCAACGGATCGACGGTAGGGTTGCCGATGCTCAGGTTTTCGCTACGCGCCTTAACGTTTGCATCAAAGCGGCTAAGATCAGGCAGAACGCTACCCGACGCCGTTAGCGAAATACCACCTGACAAAGGCTGCCCGACAAGTGCTGCGAAGACACCCAAGTCTGCCGCATCAGCAGTCAAATCGCCCGAAACTTCGTAACTGTCTTCGGGTGCGGCAACCGTCGCATCAAGCGCGATATTCGTGTCCGGTCCGGTTAAGCGTAGAACTGTATCAGTGGTTTTCCCGACGCCTGGAACCGCGTTTAACGTCAGCGCAATTGGACCGCTCAAGCTAGGTTCTAGAACGGCGGCGTCGAACAGACGTAGGTCTATGTCAGCGGTTGTCGCGCCTTCGGCACGCAACCCTGCGTCGCCACGCAGAACCATCGCTGGGGTTAGCACCGACAGGTCAGAAATCAGGTATGAATCTGCTGTTGGATGCGCAACAGAAACGCTGAATTGACCTGCACCAGCAAGCAGCGGGTCGGCACGTTCGATGCCCGTGACCAAGTCTTGGGTCTCGCCCTCCACATTGACGTCAAAGCGCAATTGATCGCTTAGCAACACACCATTCGCCGTGACATTCGCAGCACCCGCCAAAGGCCGACCTGCAATTGCTGCATAACGCGACAGATCGGATACCGCAGCGCGCAACTGTCCATTTACCGTCTGGCCATTCTCGGATGGGTTAACCGTTGCACCACCCGAAAACGTCGTCGCAGGTGCAGTACCGTTAACGGTGATATCAATCACGCCATCTGCATCACGCTTAACGTCGCCTGCCACTGTCGCACGACCAATCAGATCGGGCATGACTTTGCTGACGTCGCGCAGTATGGCATTGAATTGCGCAGCGGTTTGTTCACTGGTCAACGAAGCCGTCGCCGTAACCCCGGCAGCAGGCGTTTGGATTTGCAGTGACTCTAGCCGGGTGCCTTCGGTGTCGCGCACCGCTGTAGCGGCAATTGTACCCGCCCCAGCAAGAACAGCATCAGCCTGCTCAATACCAATCGATAAATCTGTCGTCTGCCCTGTCAAAGCAACGCTGTACAAACCATCCAACGGTGTCAGCGCAGCCTGAAGATCAACGTTTGCCGCACCGCCCAGCTCATTCCCGGCAAGTGTCGAAAACCGCTCAAGGCCTGCAACCTTCACGTTGGCGACGATTGACGACTGAAAGCCTGACTTTGGCCCGTCAACATTGCCGCTAGCGCGAATATCAATGCCCGCGCCGCTTAGGGTGAATTGGCCAATCTCGGTCGGTTCGTCTTCGATACGGGAGGCAGTAAGCACGCCTTCGATCCGATCACCAAAAGCACGAGCCGCCCCGGCATCGTCAAGCTGAAGCCCTTTTGCGCCATAGGCAAGGTTCGCAGTCACCTGCCCGATCAAATCACCCTCGCCGGGTTTGAGTATCCCGCCACCACGCAAGCTAAGATCGTCGATCAACAATCCGGGTCGGTCGAAGCCAAGAACCGAAATATCCGCGCGCCAATCATCGGCGACAGATACATCGTAGCTGATCGCAAGATCGACACCATTCACATAGGTTTTCGGACCCGACAGCGGCAACAATACAGCCTCGTCTGTGACCGGGGTAATTGCACCTGTGAGATCAATAAGCTCTGGCCAGCCTTCGTCCCCAATTTGCAAGGCGCCGGACAACCTTACGCGACCAGCGTCCAACGCAATGGCGGGGATGTCGACGCGGCCTGTATCTGACAATACCGCTTGGGCCGAAAGCTGTGCGTCGGTGCCAAAGAACCCTTGGTATTCTGGATTGAACAAGGGTGAAATATCGCCGCCAACATTCAGGTCAATGCGCTGCTGACCGTCAGCATTCAACAGCCCAAACGTGCCAGTCAGGCGGTCTTGGCCCTCGGTCGCGATTGCAAGGGTTGCGTTATAGTCATCGATTGGCGCGTTACCTTCAACAGCGAGCTTGATCGCGGGCCGTCCGGGTAAATCAAGAATACGGGCGGCAATACCATCTGGCCCTTCTTCGAGGTTCAAAAGCAAATCAAGAACACGGGTGGCGTTCGAATAAGCTCCGTTGATTTCAAATACGCCCGATTTATCGCCTAACCGGGTGGCAATTACGCTTGCATCACCTTCACCACCGCCCAACGACGCCTGCCCGGATAGGCTCACGGCAATGGGTTCGCCCAAGAACGCCTCACCCAGCTCAATCCGGTCGACGCTTAGTTGGTCAAGCGCAATGCTGACTGGCAATTCAGGCAAGGCAAAT
Source organism: Yoonia maritima (assembly GCF_043641945.1). Classification (GTDB taxonomy): domain Bacteria; phylum Pseudomonadota; class Alphaproteobacteria; order Rhodobacterales; family Rhodobacteraceae; genus Yoonia; species Yoonia maritima_B. The sequence goes on from NZ_JBHZRX010000003.1 coordinate 280,803, forward strand.
GGCGTCGCTTCGGCAGCGGGACCTGACGCGGTTCCCTCGGATACGGGGGGGCGCGATACGACGATACGTTCGGCGCTCAGTTCTTCGATATCGATCGCACCACGTAACAGCGCACTGCGGCTCCACACCAGAACAACATCTTCCAAGGTCAGCCAAACACCCTCGGCATCAGCCACTGTCAGCACGTCAATTGAAGCGTTCGAACTAAGGGCGCCCTGAAAACCGATGATGTTCACGTCACGGCTGACGCCAGACAGATTCTCTTCGATCAGTTCTGTCAGGTAACCCTTGTCTTCTTCCTCTTGGGTTTGCGCGACCACAGCTGAGGGCAAAAGCAGCGCACATATGAGCGGCAGAAACTTTCTCAAAACGCTTGTCCAATCCCGATGTAAACCTGCACGTCTTTACCGACGTTATCGCCGCTCGCCTGCGTGCCAATATCCAGCCGGATCGGCCCGATCCCGGTTTCATAACGTAAACCAATGCCTGCACCTGCATGCCAATCGCCATTTTCTAGCGGTAGATCAGTGTCGCCGACCTGCCCGACATCATAAAACCCAACCAAAGAAATTTTTTCCCGAACGAGATAGCGCGCCTCAAGCTGGGCACCAGCAAAGGAGGTGCCACCAGTCGTAACCGCACTTCCGCTCTGAACGCTATCGATGCCCAAAGATTTATACGGTTGCCCACGCACGGTCCCACCACCACCAGAGTAGAACAGATAGTCTGCAGGTGCTTCGTCGATGTCGGCACCAACAATGCTGCCGAATTGCAAGCGACCAGCAAAGGTCAGCTGTTGCTCTTCACCAAGACTGTAGTAGCCACGCGTATCGCCGAACAATCGCACACCCTTGATTTCAGTTCCAAGACTGACAAATGGTGTGGCGGACAGGTCCAGATAATAACCTTGCTTAGCGTTCGTTTCGCTATCGCGACGGTCGTATGTTGCGTCCAATGGCAGCGTCAAAAGGGTGTATTCACGCGTACCAAGATCGCTTTCTTCACGCGCAGTTAGCAAACCAACGCCCACCCGGACGGTCAATTCTTCGCTTAAAATACGTGAAAAACCCGTCTCAATCGCGAATTTGTCGATCAGGTAATCGGGTTCATCCTCGCGGGACAGTTCCGACGTAAGAAAGAATTCCGTGTCCGGCCCAAATGTCGCAGGCCGAGTGAAATTACCGCGGATACTGTAATCTGTCCCGCCGGTTTCACCGTCGATACCAGCGACTTCTACGTCGACGCGCAATCTTTCAGCACCGCCAAGCAGATTGCGGTGCAGCCAGAACGACGAAACGGTCAAACCGTCAATCGTTGACATCTCTAGGCCGAAACCGAAACGGCGCGGCTTGGCCTCATCAAGCTGCACTTTCATTGGCAGCACGTTACCTTCGCTAAGGCCGTCCTCTCGGGTCAAAGCAACGCTGTCAAATGTACCTGTCCGACGCAACCGGCGTTCGGCTGCATCAATCTCGGCGGGCGAATACACTTCGCCTGTAGGCAAGCCCGCAATCTGACGTACACGTGCAGTGCTAACGTTTTCGTTTCCACCTACCGATAGGTCACCAAAGCGAACGAGCGGACCAGTATCAAGCGCCACTGCAACATCCAGCTTTTCGTCCTGATGGCGCGCTGTGACGCGTTGTGACGTGACTTTTGCAGTCGCATATCCTTGATCACGCCAGCTATTCAGACCAGACGAAACCGCAGAAGAAATCCGACCAGATCGCGCGGTTCGGCGTGGCCCAAGGTCTTGAGGCAGCTCTGTACCCGGTGGCAAAGGAGCAATTGAGACTTTGCCAAAAGTAAAGCGTGGCCCGGGCGTCACGTTTATGATGACTTCTGAAATGCTTGAAGGTGCCGATAATGGCGCGATGTTTGACGCTTCGATACCGTTTACGGTGATCGAAATCTGACCAGCATAGTATCCTTCGGCGTAAAGTGCGGTCAAAAGCCTACGGTAATCAGCACGCGCTGCAGCAATATAATCTTGCGGTGCCGCAGTATCATCCAAGGCACGCAACAAAGACGCATCGTCCAGCGCACCACGGGCGCGGTTACTATTTAGCTTAACATCTTGCGCATGCACGGCATTGGCCGCGCACACCAAACCTAAAACGAGCCACTTTAGATCGGTCACTTGTTGCCCCCTACACTGGCTAACCGGTTCACCATGGATTGGTTCCTATAGACACTAAACAAGCATCGGAACATTTACCATTCACATACGCGCAAGTTGTGATCAGGCAAAGGGATCAATCGGGTATTGCACTCCAGCCAAGTATAACCCCTGTGGTGGAGATACTGGACCACATGCCGCACGATCTTTGGCTTGCAAAGCAGCAGTCACATCGTCCGGGGTCCACGCCCCCGCGCCAACACGTTCAAGCGTTCCAACAAAGCTACGCACCTGATTATGCAAGAATGACCGGGCGCGGACATGGAACCGATATTCGGTACCATTCGCGTGCTGAATCTCTTCGATCCGAAGCTCATCCAACGTCTTTACAGGGCTTTGGGCCTGACAGATCGATGATCTGAAGGTCGTGAAATCATGCAGTCCGATCAAACGATCTGCGCCCGCTTGCATGGCTTTGACATCCAACTGATAATTGACCCGCCACATCTGCCCGGCCTCGAAAGTGAGTGGTGCGCGCCGAGAGACTAAGCGGAAGACGTACTGACGTTCCAGCGCGTTGAAACGCGCATGCCATTCGTCATCGACCCGCGCACAATTCACAATCGCTACGGGATGCGGCTTGAGGTGATAGTTCAACGCTTCGTTCAGCCGAAACGGGTCCCAGTCACGTTCCATATCGCAATGGGCAACCTGCCCTGTCGCATGAACGCCTGCATCGGTCCGACCCGCAGCGCTGATTGTTTGGGCACGCGGTTCCAGTTTCGCCAAGGCAGCTTCGATTGTGCCCTGCACAGACGGCTGGTCATTTTGGCGTTGCCACCCTTTGAAGGGCGCACCGAGATATTCAACAAGAAGGGCATAACGTGGCATTCACCCCGATTAGGGGCGAGAGGGCGTAAAATCAATCCCTACACATCCGCCGAACTCAGCCCTATCTTGATGACAAGCATCGAAAGGGCCGCAATTGGTTATCGCAACTATCGCAGATCAGATTACACGTGCCGCGGCCGAAGTGACTGATACGCTGACATCTCCGTTCGCTGATCCGGTGATCCGCCTTGGTGTGACTGGACTCTCACGCGCGGGCAAGACTGTGTTTATCACATCGCTGGTCGCAAACTTGATGGATCGCGGGCGTATGCCGCAACTGGCTGCCGCTGCGAACGGCAGTATTCAAACGGCCTACCTGCAACCTCAACCCGACGATACCATTCCTCGCTTTGCCTATGAAACGCATTTGGGGTGCCTGACGGCACCGGAACCCAAATGGCCCGAAAGCACCAATCGGATTAGTGAACTACGCCTATCGCTGCGCGTTCAACCTAGCGGGCTGTTGTCCGGCTTATCCGGTCCACGGACTGTACATATTGATATTGTTGATTATCCGGGAGAATGGTTGCTTGATTTGGCATTGCTAGATCAATCCTATGAGGAATGGTCCGCCGCTGCCCTTGCTCGCGCCGCAGGCCGACCGGGAGGCGACAGCTATTTACAACTTTGTAATGATACCGACGCAAATGCTTCGCTTGATGAACCTACAGCCCTACAACTTGCCGAGGTCTTTACGACCCATCTCAACGAAAGCCGCGCGGCGGGATTTTCAGACTGCACCCCGGGACGGTTCATGTTGCCGGGTGAACTGGCTGGATCACCCGTTTTGACGTTCGCCCCGCTCCCCGGAAGCGGCTTTTCAAGGAAATCGCTGGGCCGCGAATTTGAGCGTCGTTTTGAAAGCTATAAGCGCAACATCGTGCGCCCTTTCTTTCGGGATCACTTTGCCAAGATTGATCGCCAAATTGTGCTGGTTGACGTTCTGGGTGCGATCCACGCTGGCCCTGCTGCGCTTGACGATCTGCGCGGTACGATGGCCGGCATCCTTAGCGCATTTCGACCCGGTCGAAACGCGTTCCTGACGCGGATTTTCCAAGGACGCCGTGTTGAAAAAATCCTATTCGCGGCGACCAAGGCAGACCACCTGCACCACAGTCAGCACCCGCAGCTTACCGCGATTACTGAGGCCTTGCTGCGCGACGCCCGTGACCGAGCGGATTTCGCGGGTGCAAAGACCGCGGCCATGTCTATCGCATCTTTACGGACCACGGTCGAAGACACCGTCGATCACGCTGGCAAACAATTGGATGTCGTGCGGGGGCGTCTACTTGATACCGGGAAACAGGCCGCGTTTTATCCCGGAAAACTGCCAGAGGACCCTGCACACCTACTGTCACCTGCACGTTCTGGCGCCGAAAAATGGCTAGACGCAGATTACAGCGTAATGCGATTCGCCCCTGCCCCACTGACCCTACGCCCCGGTGATGGGCCACCACATATTCGGCTCGATAAGGCCGTTCAATTCTTGTTGGGAGACAGGCTATGAAGCTCCGTCCAGCAGTGGCGACCGATGTCGAAGCAATCGCGCAAATTATGGGGAATTGGTGCGAAGAAACGCCTTACATCCCAGCACTTCACACGAAAGAAGAAGATCAGGCGTTCATCAGCCGGGTGGTGGCAACCCAAGACGTCTTGGTCGCGGACGACGACGGTGTGCAAGGATTTATTGCACGGACGGGATCAGATATTCATCAACTCTATGTTGCCCCAGGTGTACGTGGGCGAGGTATTGGACGTGCGTTGTTGGACGAAATGAAATCACGGAATGACATGTTGGCACTTTGGTGTTTTCAAGCCAACATCCGCGCACGCCGCTTTTACGAACGTCACGATTTTCATCCTGAACGGTTCACTGATGGGGCCGGGAATGAGGAACACCTGCCCGATGTCCGCTACGTATGGAGCATGACAAAATGACAAACGGCCCCGTCCTGATCGACCTTGATGAAACCGAAACGGCCAAGCCTGACACAGCGCCGCCGGTCCCTGATCTTGTGACAACCCCACAAGGGGCAGCGATGCAACAGGTCGCGGCGATAGCAGCCCGCAAGCCATCGCGACTTGCGCGTTGGTTCTGGTCAATCGCCGTTTCGCTTGTTGGCTTTGTCGTATCGCTCGCCGCTTGGGACTATGTGAATGGGCTGCTGGCCCGATCCCCAATCTTAGGTGGAATCGCCACTGCATTGATTGGCCTTTTGATCCTAGTCTTGGCGATTGTTGCATTGCGAGAGCTTGCCGCATTTGGGCGGTTAAAACGGCTGGACACGATCCAACGACAGGCAACAGATGCGCTGAACAGTGGCGACCTAAAGTCGGCGCGTTCTGTCGTTTCGGCGCTTGATAAACTCTATGCCCACCGCGATGACACATCATGGGGACGGTCAGAGCTTAAATCACGTAGCAACGATGTGCTTGATGCGGATGGCTTAATCGGGTTGGCCGAAAACAGTTTGCTTGCCCCGCTCGACGCGCGCGCGCAACGCGAGGTCGAAGCGGCCGCACGCCAAGTTGCCACAGTCACCGCCATCGTTCCGCTTGCCTTGGCTGATTTATTCACCGCACTTACTTCGAACCTGCGCATGATCCGTCGGATCGCCGAAATCTATGGCGGACGCGCAGGCACGCTTGGCAGTTGGAGGCTGACGCGGTCTGTTCTGACACACCTTGTTGCGACTGGTGCCGTTGCAGTGGGCGACGACCTGATTGGATCCGTCGCAGGTGGCGGTGTTCTATCCAAAGTATCACGCCGATTCGGCGAAGGCGTCGTAAACGGTGCGCTAACTGCGCGCGTTGGCGTCGCTGCGATTGAGGTGTGCCGTCCACTACCGTTTCATACGTCAAAACGGCCATCGGTCACTGCGCTTGTACGCCGAGCACTCACTGGATTGTTTAGTAACGGCTAGCCTTATTGCCAAAATCGCGGCGCGGGTCCAATCGGAAGCGGACCAATCGACATCGCACCGCCCTTAAACACCAAAGGTAGTTCCAACGCTCCACCACCTAGCGCCATAGCAGAGGCAATGTTCATCACCGTCGGTTCAATACTGGGATCTATCACTCCAGCGGCGACCATCATTTCGATCATCTCGCGCCATTGTTCGGACCGGAACGTGATGCGACCGTCAGGAATGCCCTGCGCATCAATATCAAAACCACCCTGTGCACGGACAGTGACCTGCCCCCAGTGCAACGTAAAATTCCGAAGCGTGAAATTTTTCGCAAGCGGCAGTGCACCGACGCCATCAAAAACGTGACGATCCAATGGCTGATCAAACGTTATTGCACTATCCAGAACCGTATTCGTAATCACAGGCCCCAAAGTGCCAGATGGATCGATCTGCCTTGCCACGTCTGCGGGCAGCGTTATCCCATCAATTTCGAAATACGCGTCATAGCGATTCTCTGCGGCAGGCTGCGTTCGAAACGCACCTAGCGCACGATCCAAAGTCACGGCCCAGCCAAAATCAGATTGGGCCGTTAAGGCACCGACCTCGACCGTTGCATCATCAAAGCTAAGGGCAGAGTTGGCCGAAACGCCAGCGCTGGCGCGCAGGCTGTCGCTTTCGACGTCGATGACTTGGCCACCGATTCGTACCGATTGTTCATTCGGAAAGGCCGCGATGAGGCGATTCGGCTGATAGCTAAGCGCAAAAACCTGCAAAAACGGCGCGCTCCATTGCCATCCTTCGCCCAGAGGCGAGACAGATAAATCCGTTACGGTCGTATCAAACCGTGACGGGAAACCAGTCGTATTTAAGGTTGTATAAGATAAATCCCAGCCATCGGATCTGGCTTGGGCGATCATTGAATCTGTGCCGTTTTCTACGGCGCGTGATCCGATGAACCAATAGGCACTATAGGCCGCGGCAATGAATAAGACTAAGAAAGTTAAACGCCGCATGCGTTGCCTCGCGCTGATAATTTGCGCGCAACTTAGCGATTGTTCTTAGAAGGCGCGAGCGCTACTTCTTCTCAACAGCCTTTGTATTCACAGTGAGGCGATCAAGAATATCGTCTACATCTTGAAAACGATTGTCAGTGCCGGCCTCATCTTCTGCATAAGTGTCTACAGAATCGGCCCCGAGATCCACTGGTTCGCCGTTAAGTAATTCTAAATGCTGTCCCATTTTCCGTTCGCTCGCCATTTTCATGCCCTTTCCCAGAAGGCCCCGATGACCTTCGCGCATGTGTTAATGAACCATTAACACTCTGATGATTGCGTAAACAAACACTCAAAAACAATGGGTTAATCGAGATTTACGCACCAATCTTGCGACAGTGCGGCCTCGAATTGCCATCATTTTGTGAATTTTTGCTTCAAATTCAGTACACTAGTTAAAATTATCTCAGTCGGCATCGGGTATTCCCACGCAAAGCTGCTGCACTTTTGCAACAGATTCGCACACGCAGGGCGGTATGTGTTAACGTGCACTCACCCTATACGTGTATTGCGTTTTTCGCAACCAGATTCTCGGTTTGGTTAAAAGCAAGATAACGCCACGGAAGACACACCACCCTTTGACACGCCCTACCCGTACCAGCCTAAGATGGCTTGGGACACGGGGAGAAATCGGAAAATGCAAGCAGATGTCGTAATAATTGGCGGCGGCCTTGCCGGGCTTGTTGCAGCAAATGAATTGATAGAGCGCGGCAAATCAGTGACCATCTTAGATCAAGAGGGTCGCCAAAACCTAGGCGGTCAGGCCTTTTGGTCGCTTGGTGGCCTGCTGATGATCGACACCCCTGAACAACGACGCATGCGCGTACGTGACAGTCTTGCATTGGCAACGAACGATTGGATGGGGTCTGCGCAATTTGATCGTCCCGAAGATCATTGGCCGCGCGAATGGGCTAAGTCATATCTAAAGTTTGCATCGCAAGACATGCGCCCATGGCTGCACAACTTGGGGATGAGGTGGTTTCCAGTCGTGGGCTGGGCCGAGCGCGGCGGTTCCCTTGCCGACGGGCACGGAAACTCAATACCCCGGTTTCACGTAACTTGGGGAACAGGCCCCGGCGTGTTGAAGCCGTTTGTCGAACGCATCTTGGCAGCAGAGCAAGCCGGAAAATTGAAATTTGGGTTCCGTCACCGTGTCACCGATCTAGATATTGCAGATGGTAAAATCCGGGGGATTAGCGGCGATATCCTCGCGCCTGATGATGCCGTTCGCGGCGCGAAAACGAACCGTGATATCGTCGGCGATTTCGATATCCGCGCAGAGCAGGTGATCATCACCTCCGGCGGGATCGGCGGTAACTTTGATCTGGTTCGCCGAAATTGGAATGCTCAAAAATACGGCGCGCTGCCCAGTAAGATGGTGTCAGGCGTACCCGCACATGTCGATGGTCTAATGCTAGAGGCCGCACAAGCGGCCGGCGCGGAACTGATCAACACCGATCGTATGTGGCACTATACAGAGGGGCTACAAAACTGGGATCCGATCTGGCCAAATCACGGCATTCGCATTCTGCCTGGCCCGTCATCAATGTGGTTCGACGCGACAGGTGAACGCCTGCCCGCGCCCTGCTTGCCGGGCTTCGACACCATGAGCACACTTCACGAAATCTGCAAACGAGGTCACGACCACAGCTGGTTTGTACTGACTCAGAAAATCATCGAAAAAGAATTCGCCCTATCTGGGTCTGAACAAAACCCTGATCTAACAAGCGCGAAATGGGTTGAAGTATTGCGCGCGCGGCTAGGCAAAGGCGCAACGCCCGCAGTTGAGGCATTCAAAGAACATGGCGCAGATTTTGTTGTGGCTGACGATTTTGAAACCCTTGTCGCCGGAATGAATCGGATAGGTGACTATAAGATTAACCCTGAAAGGCTTCGCGCACAGGTCGAAGCGCGTGACGCACAGATTGATAACCGCTTCACCAAGGACGCACAGATTTCGGCCATTCATACCGCCCGAAACTATCTGGGCGACAAACTGTTGCGAACAGCCAAACCGCACAAGATCCTTGATCCCACCAAAGGCCCATTAATCGCGGTCAAACTTCATGTCGTGACGCGCAAGACGCTTGGCGGATTGCACACTGATCTGGACGCACGGGTCTTTGCGCCGGGCGGCAAAATTATCGACGGGCTATATGCTGCAGGCGAGGCGGCGGGCTTTGGCGGTGGTGGGTATCACGGCAATAACGCGCTTGAGGGTACGTTCTTGGGTGGCTGCATTCACTCAGGCCGACGGGCTGGCCGCGCGGCAGGATAATCGCGTTACTCTAGGGTGACCCGACGGTGTTTGACCGAATACGTTTCCTCTGTGCGAAAAGTCACTGACTTTCACGATAAGCATCGCAGACTGCAAAGACGTGCGCCCGTTGAAATTGCGCATATCGGACCGGAGTCATGGATTCTTATGGAACCTTTGTTGGGACAGATTGTCCTCTTTAGCGGAAACTTTGCACCGCGCGGTTGGGCGTTTTGTGACGGACAACTTTTGGAAATATCATCGAACGAGGCTCTCTTTGCGATTCTCGGAACGACATATGGGGGCGATGGGTATTCTTCATTCCGTTTGCCTGACCTACGAGGTCGCGTTCCGATGCACGCAGGTCAGGGCCCCGGGCTGACGCCGCGGAAGATTGGCGAACAAACGGGTTCTGAACGCGCTACAACAAATTCTGCAGAACGACCCGCGCTACAGCCATCGATTCCACTTTCCAATAGCGCGCCAAATGTAGGCAGTGTAATTGCGGCAGACGACAATATGCAGCCGACGTTGTGTACGAATTACATAATCGCGCTAAAGGGCGCGTTCCCAAGCCGCAACTAAACCAATGGTTGTAAGCTACTGAATTTTTAGTAAAATCTGCCCCCGCTATGTGTCCTTTCGCACAATTGAAAGGATGTCCGCAGCGCTAGGCTAAGTGCATGACATTTTCCGACTCATGTGTCGGATACCCAGCGCAAGAGGCCTGCATCATGTTCAACTTAGCCCCCGCGATCCCCGCACGTAGCGATCTGGAATGGTGTTGGTATTTGCGCCGCCACGGTCGTGCTGGTGATGCGCTCGAAAGGGTTCTGCATGACATCGGTGTTATGGACCCCGGCGGATGGGCCCAGTGGCAACCCAGCACTCTGACTGACACAGGTTCCCCGATTGCGGTTGTATTTTCGACAGGCGATGACGCGCTTGCCCTAACGACTGAGGTCGAAGACCCCAAAAACGATCCGGCAACCCGCTTTGCCCGGGTTTGTGAGATCATCAAAATGATTGGCGGCAATGCCCCCAGCACGGCATTTCGTGATGTGATAAGTGCGGCACAAGGGTCAGCAGACCTAGAATACGGCGCGCGCCTCGGGCTGCGGCACGACGGCAAGAAGCTTCACACCGTCTTGTACGCTGAAATCCCTGAGGCGGCTTCCGATCTATCTGCGCTCGTCGCGGAAACGCCCTTTACACCGATCCTGCAAGACTACGGCCCATCGGCACGTGCAACGATGGTCGCCTACGATACGCAAACAAAACGAATGACGATCCACTGCGAAGCCGACAACGTAAAGCGGACAATTCTTCCCGCGCTATGCTTGCCTGCTCAGGTGTCGCCGGATGTTCTGTCCATGTCGATTGACGGCATGACAGACGGACCGCCACGGATCGACCTCCCTACCAGCAAACTCGGGTTTAGCTATACAATCGACGACAACGGCAACCTGCCGGTGCTAGCGCTGTCGTTCAATTCAAAAGAGCTTTTCAAAGACGACTACACTATTGAAAAACGTGTCCGTGCGTGCGGGGGGAATAAGCTTCCGACTTACACGAGCCTAATCGAACACCTGCCCGTTGCCCCCGTTGGAACCACCCATCACGGCAACTTCACTATGACAGCCCGGCAAAACGCTGCGCCAACCCTGTCTATCAATGTCGCAGCGCCTTGGATCACCGGCGAATAAGTTCGCAGGACGCACAAACGCACAAAGACCGTCGCATTTTCGGCGGTCTTTTCACATGTACGATGCACCTTAGTGCATCCTTTATTTTTATAGAATCGCCTTCGTATTCAGGCTGCGCAGGCAAAAATTTAGCCAACTCCAATTTTTATCGGGAGATTATGCATGTCTAGAAAGAAGAAAATTGCCATCATTGGTGGCGGTGTCGGTGCGATTACGTCTGCTTACGCGATTACGCAGCTGCCAAATTGGCAGAATGAATACGACATAACCTTATACCAACTGGGTTGGCGCCTAGGTGGTAAAGGCGCAAGCGGTCGGAATATGAACCACGCAGGCCGCATCGAAGAACATGGTTTACACATTTGGGCTGGGTTTTATGAGAACGGCTTCCGCCTCATGCGGGACTGCTACGATCAACTGAATAAATCCGGGCTACGCAGCCCAGACGCGCCGCTTGGCACACTTAACAAGGCCTTTACCGGCTTGAATCGTTTTTTGCTTGCCGAGGAGATCGAAACAGACGGCAAGACGAATATCCATCCTTGGCTGATCGAGTTCGAGCCCAACGATGGCATTCCCGGCACCGGGGGCGTTCTGCCATCTCCATTTGAATATTTTCAAGAACTGCTCGAGGCCGTTGTCAATTTCACTGAAAAGGTAATGGCCGAAACTGAAAACAATGATCTGCATACCATGCCAGATCGTTTTCACCCGGCCCTAAGACGCAAAGGGCTGGCCGTTCAAGACGAATCTCCGCTGCATCATATGCTTGAGTTCACGCAAGCCATGCCCAACAAAGCCCGCCACCATAGCCAAAGCGACCTAATGGTCTTGGCCGACATGGCGCGCCATTCCCAAAGCTGGATCGCAACACACGAACAGGTCAACGGCGTATTGTCCGACGAGGCCCGACGCCTGAAATACATCATTGACCTGTCCATCGCATTCTTTCGCGGGACCATCGATAACGGCCTATTTCTGCATGGCTTTGACGCCATCGACAATCACGAGATTAGCCAATGGTTGCTTGACTATGGCGCAAGCCACGACGCTGTCTATTCTGCGGTTTTTCGTGGCTGCTATGACTATGTGTTTGGATACCCTGGTGGCATGACTGAGCACCGCAGTGTTGGTGCTGGCACTGCAATCCGGGGTCTTTTGCGGCTCGCATTTACCTATAAGGGGTCGCTGTTTTTCAAGATGATGGCAGGGATGGGCGATACGATCTTTGGTCCCTACTATCAGGTGCTGAAACACCGTGGCGTAAAATTCAAATTCTTTAACGCCGCGACCAATTTGGCGCTGGATCACACTAAATCATATATCAACCGTATCGATATGGTCGAACAGGCGGCATTGAAGGGCGACGATTACGACCCGTTTGTGACTGTAAAAGACCTACCCTGTTGGCCATCAGAGCCGCTTTGGGATCAGCTAAAGGATGGAACAAAGCTCAAGAAATCAGGGATAGATTTTGAATGCGAAAAAGAGGCCCCGACAGGAACCCCATACAGCCTAAGACGCGGCGTCGACTTTGATGAAATCATCCTTGGTGCATCCTTGGGATCCCTGCCCTACATGGCGACAGAATTGTCTGCGGCAAGCAACCGCTGGCAGCTTATGCTGGAAAAGGTTCAAACAGTCGCAACAAACGCCGCGCAGTTTTGGGTCGATAAATCTGCGGCCGATCTGGGTTGGAACGACGTCGTGGCAAAGCACAATATGGGTGAGATTCCCGCTGACCTTAAAACTGTCATCACCAGCTTTAAAGAACCACTAGATACTTGGGCCGATATGTCTGATCTGATCGGGCGCGAGGATTGGAAAGACCCCGCCCCTGCCTCAATCGCCTATTTCTGCAGCCCGGCAAAAGACGCTGGTGTAGACCCTATTCCGTTCAAAGACCGTGTTCAGGAATGGGCCGATAAAGCGTTGCTGCAAATGTGGCCGAAGGCCGAAAAGAACGGCAAGTTTGATCTGAGCCTGCTGCACTCTGAAAAGGGACAAACCGGCGCTGAAAAGTTTGAGGCGCAGTATTTTCGCGAAAACTTTTATGGCTCAGAACGTTATGTTTTGTCCGTACCCGGAAGCGTACAATACCGCCTACCACCAGACGGCACAGGGTTTGAAAACCTATATGTCGCGGGTGACTGGACGCGCTGCGGGATCAACGCTGGTTGCGTCGAAGCGGCGACCATTTCAGGCCTTGGCGCGGCTCGCGGTCTAACAGGTGCCGACATCGAAATCATCGGCGAAGGCGACCTTGCGATGGATGACGGCCCAGGCGATGCGACCCGGCTGGCCAGCCCCTATGCCCAAAGCGCGAATTGGCCGCTAACCCCGTTCTTTGGCGTCGGGGAATTAGACGGTTTCTTTAGTTTTCACGCGGTCGATTCCGCAGCACTTCAAGCGGTGCTGCCAGAAGGAATGACCCTTCATCCGCAGGTCACCACGCCTGAAGGTACCCACCCTGTTTCAATCTTAGCGAACCAACAAATTGGCGTGCGCCCAACAGTTGTTCCGCGTCTATTTGGGTTCCGAAATTACAACGAAGCAATCATAGCTATCAATGACGTCCAAATAAGCGGGCACGACGGCGTTTTTGCTTATCTTCCTAATCTCTATCTAAACAGCAAGCTGCCGCAGCTCGCTGGAGTGTGGTTTTATGGTTACAATAAGAAGTTCGGCAAACTGACGATGGGAAACAATCACTACACCGTTGAATCCGAATATGGCTCTCCGGTTTGGTCGGGCAAATACGCACAACGTGACGTCCCACGTGCGCTTACCGAATACGGATCCTTTGGAGAGGTGTCGCGCCTCGTCAATCAGGTGGTTGTAACACAGAATCAATGGGGAAATTGGCAATTTTCCAATCTCGATTTCGGACTTACATCTGCCCAAGCAGCGGGTGTACATGCCCAGATTGAAGTCCAAAATTCGCACGAAGCGAACCTACCGGCGGGTCGAATGATCGCACAGCCGATTCAATTAAAAAGCGAATCGAAAAATCATCACTCATCCTTGCCGGGTGCGTTTCGCATATGGACGAGCTGGACATTGTCAAACCCTTTCGACAGTGGCCGCATTGCACGCTTGGAAGCAGCAAAAAACCGCTTATAGTGCTCTTTGGGGGCATGGGAGCGCGGTATGAACCAGCCAAAAATACCCCCTGCCACCCGCGGCAGGGGCGAACGAAAACAGATCACTGCAGTATTCATCGATGTTGTTGGATTTAGCAACATAGCAAGTACAGCAGACGCCGAAGACCTCGAGCAATGGCTCGAAGAATTCTATGCCCAGTCTAAAGAAATCGTTGAGAAACACGACGGCGAAGTCACCGAATATTTGGGTGACGGTGTTGTTGCCCTTTTTGGCCTAGATCGCGCCGACGAACTGGCCGCACCCAAGGCCGTCAATGCGGCGCTAAGCGCAGTTTCCGACATCAACGCAGCATATAAAGGCAGCCTAGAAGTCCAGTTACGTGCAGGCGTGGCGACGGGCGAAGTCGCCGTTCGTGCATCAAATGCAGGCAACCTGCCACGTGCGACGGGAATGGTGACAACACTAGCTCAACGTATCCAAGAACGCGCCACCCCCGGCACAGTCATGATTGCGGAAAGCACCAAAGAACTACTGCGCGGGGCAATCGCAGTTACGCCCGTGCCAGATCAAAAGCTAAAGGGTTTTTCGGAAAAACAGACCCTATTTCAGCCTATTCCGCAAATAGTGCCGGCAAATGACATGCCCCAAGCGTTCTTTGTGGGCCGAAAAGCAGAACTAGGTCGCATTGAAAACAGTAGCCAGCCAAGCCTGATTATTGGCCCGGCAGGTATCGGCAAAACCGCGCTTTGTCGTCATGTTGCCCAAACCGCGCCACGCCCTGTCGTGTTCGGCGCTGACGGCGTCCATACGCGAGCAAGCTATCAGCCCTTCAAAGATTGGATCGTATCCCAGACGCGCAAAACGCTGCCGGATTTTGCGGATATCCAAAGCTGTTTTGAACCAACTGGCCTTGCTATTGACGCACAGCGAGCACTTGCGCTTGTGCTTGGCCTACCAGAAGGCCAGCGCCTGTTGGCGGAAAAGTCGAATGTCGCGTTGAAAGCCCTGATCGAAGACAGCATTTGGCAGGCTATCCAAGCTATTCAGCCTGACGGATTGCTTATTGTTGAGGATCTTCACTGGCTCGACAACGCCAGCTTTGGCGTGCTGGTAAACATCCTGCAAAGTCCGAGCGCCGCCCGCTATCAGATTTTGATGACAAGCCGAGAAGACACAAAAATCGGCAAATATCTGGATAGCCTGCCTATCACGATGATCCCGCTCGATGTGTTGGATAATGCTGATGCCTCTAGCATGTTGGATGCATTGGCACGGGGGAAAACGCAGGCAAGCAATCGCGAAGAGCTAATCGAAAAAGCCGCCGGTATTCCGCTGTTCCTTGAGCAACTATTCCAACGCTCCGTCGCGGGCGATGCGGCGAATGACGGTGTGCCGGGAACATTGATGGATCTGCTCGCGGACCAAATCGACGCGACCGGTTCTTCAAAGCCAGTCTTGCAGTGCGCATCGATCATTGGCCGTAGCTTTAGCATGGAAATGCTGCGCTCTATCGCAGCCGACCTTGGACCTTTGGAAACCCACCTTAAAAAAGCCTGCGCGCGCGGTGTGCTTCAAGAAGTGTCCGAGGAAGGTTGGACGTTTTCACACGCGCTTTTACATCAAGCTGCGTATCAAGGAATGCTGCGCCGGACCCGCGTCGATTATCACAGCCAGATCGCCGCTTACCTGCAAGACAAACACGCGGACGCCGTACGCCGTGACCCGGCATTGTTGACCAACCACCTAAGTCTTGCACAGCAACACGTGCCCGCGATCCAAAGCTATCTTGCGGTCAGCCAATGGGCGCTGTTCCAAGGTGCGTTTGAAGATGCCGAGGCGCATATCCTCGCCGCGATTGCGCTCTGCGCACAAGCCCCGGACGATGTGGATACCACCGATCTTGAAATCGCATGCCATACAGCGCTTGGCTCAATTCGCGTACAAATGGGCGGCTATAACGCGCCAAACGTCAAAGAAGCATTCGACACAGTCGTTAAGCTTGCAGCGACCCAACACCGTCACTCCGCGGCGAACGGCCCCGCATTTTATGGCAGCTTCTCGCACGCAGTTGTGTCCGGGGACAAAGCAGGCTCTGACAAATTTAGCGAACTACTATTGGAAACCGCGTCGCGTGTTCCCGCAGCTGAAACCGACAATGAGGTGCAGCTTGCCTCTTTGAACGTCGAAGCCTGCTTGCATTGTTATAGCGGCAACTTTGAAAAGCTGTTTGTTGAGACTGCAAAACTCCGCGAAATCTACGACATCACCAAACACGGTGCGATGATTACGAAATACGGCGTCGACACATTCGCTGCGACGCAGATGTTCGATAGCGTTGGGCAATCGATCTATGGGGATGCGCATTTGATCCCCGACCTTGTTGCCGAAGCCGACGCGCATCAAGAATTACTGAACATTCCAGTCATGCGGCCCTATGCCCTGATCTGGGGGTCCGTGCCCTTGTTCTACGCCGGTGATGTGGAAACCGCCGTTGCGCGCGTAATCGAAGGAATTGCGGCGGCGACTGAACAAGACGCTGCATTCTGGCAGGTCACGGGTGCGGCGTGGCTAAATGTCATGGACCCAAGCCAAAGCGACACCCCCGAAGGGTTGGCAGCTTTTGGTCAAGTTATCAGCACACACGACCTCATCGGTGCACGCATCGGTCTACCCTATTTCAGGGCACATTATGCTGTCGCCTTAGCAAAGCACGGCCAATTCGACGCGGCACTTCAGGAATCACTGTCTGCGGTGACCGAAAACAGAGCAAGCGGGTTGAACTGCTGGTTTGCCGAAGTTCTGCGCCTGCATGCAAAAGTTTGCCAGATGGCCGGGCAGCCCGATGCAGCAGCCTCAGCACTTGAACAATCCGTGTCGGTTGCACAGTCGCAAAACGCGCGTTTGTGGCTCATCCGTACGCGGCTTGATCAACTTGACGCAGGACTAATCAGCAAAGCGGATCTCGCCCGTGCGGTCGATTTGTTCCATCCACACGCGACCCCGCCCGAAGTCATCGCCGCGAAACAGATATTAATCGACGCATGAATACAGACGAACTTCTGGCGCTTAATCTTCCACTATTCGAGGGTGTAACGCCCGCGGACCTTGATGACATTCCATTGGGCCTTAGCGAAAAGTCGTTCGAAGCCTGGCAGACGATCTTTGATCAAGACGATGACTCATCCGATCTATACTTTCTGCTCTCTGGTTCGCTGCTCGCGGTTTACTGGACGAATGAAGGGCGCGAGATCGTATTCTCTCGATTTCCGATCGGCGCACATTTTGGTGAACTTGCTGCGTTGGACGGCTCGAACCGTTCTTTGGCTGCAGTCGCCAAGACCGAAGCAAAGGTGCTAATCCTTAAACGCGAAAGTTTCCTGCGGCTCTTCAATGAAATCCCTGTCATTCGTGACCGGATCACGCGGCAGCTTGTTGGACGTATCCGCACTTTGACCGAACGCAACATGGAAATGACGACGCTTTCGGTAGAACAACGCGTAGGGACATATTTGTTCCGTTTGGCCGCTGAACATGGTAAGCTATCTGCAGGCGCTGTGATTGAAAACGCGCCAACCCACGCAGAGATCGCAGGAACCATCGGTGCAAACCGCGAAATGGTCAGCCGATCCATCAGCAAACTATCCAAGCGTGGGGTGATAAGATCATCGCGGCAGCGCATAGAAATTCGTGACCCCGAAGCGCTGTCCGAAGAACTGAACTAACTGTGCCTTAGCGCACAAACCTTTGTAGCGATTACTGTTAGAGAGAAACTAACAATTTTGAATAGGCCATAACCATGAGACTATTTAGCATGTTCGGACCCGAAGGCGTTGTTGGATTGATCGTCGCTTTCATCCTACTCTACCCCACCGTATTTGGGTAAATATCACACCGCGCTTTTTCTTAAAAAAACGCTTTGGTCTAAGCAGGTGCTTGGGCTACACAACCACTACAAGACTACGAATCAAGGAGACTGCTTATGGAACGAAAGGACATCATCCATCTTAGCTGGTAACCCAGCTTAGCAGTGCAGCTGTGCCATTGGCCCAGCGCAATTTTCTCCAAATATACTTAAGATTCGTAGATCGGATAGCAGATGCATCCCCCGTTTTTTATCGTCGACCACAAGGTCGGCACCGATATTCATCAGCCATATACCGAGCGGCCACTCAAACGCCGCACGAACCCTGAGCAGTTGCAGATGACTCCTGTGGCCAGCGGCTGGCCGCCCGTACCTTTTTTGCCAAAGACGGAAGAGCACTTGCAATTGATCCGGCTGCCCAGCGGCAAGATGATTGCAGCACGGCCACGGCTGCAAATTGTACCGCAGCCGCAGCGGAACCTGCGCCATGTTGTCGGGCGTTGGCTGATCCGGCTTGGCCAACGCATGATACTGGAAAATCGTCCCGGGTAATTGACCCGGGGCGATCAGTGCTTACGTTGATGCCGTCACAACCCAAAGGAATGTCGATGTTTTTTCGTTCTGTCGCGACTGCTGTTTTCACCTTTCTAGGCGTGCCCGCCGTCGCGCTATGTGTCGGTGATAACTACCTTAATCAGATCACTACAGAGCAACACCAACGTCTGGAAGCGGCTGTTGGAGAAATTCCGTTTGCTGAGGGATTGATTTGGGATGCCAACAAAGACGGAAAGCATCTAAAAATCGTCGGCACGATGCACATCTACGATCCGCGTCTAGATGCCTTGTTTGGTCGATTGGACGACGCGATTGCTGATGCAGATTTAGTTCTTGTCGAAGCAACACCAGAGGATCAGGCCGCGCTGCAACAACTGATGGCAACAGATCCCGGCCAGCTTTTCCTGACCGAGGGCCCGACTCTGCCGGAAATGCTTGATGAAGAAACCTGGAAGCTGCTCTCTGCGGCTGCGGCTGAACGGAATGTGCCCGGCTTTATGCTGGCGAAAATGCAGCCTTGGTACGCATCAATGGTATTGGCCATTCCCCCTTGCGCGATGAATGACATGATGGCGGGCAAACGTGGGCTCGACCATATGATTATGGACGCCGCAACAAATGAGGGGATACCGCTGCAAGCGCTTGAGGACTTCAACACCCTATTCTCTATCTTCCAGGAAGAGCCGCTCGAAGAGCAGTTAGAGGTTTTGCGCATGAGCCTGATGATGCCGGATATTCAGCAGCAGGTCTTTGTTGCGATGCTTGATCGTTATTTTGCAGAGGACGTCGGAACGCTGTGGCAAATGTCCCGCATTGCGATGGATGATTTGCCTACCTTGGATTCACAGACTGCTACTGAACTCTTTGACGAAACCCAAAATGCCATGCTTGATGAACGTAACCGCAATTGGATTCCTGTTATCACGCAGGCGTCCCGCACACATGACAACATCATTGTTGCTTCGGGCGCTGCGCATTTGATCGGTGAAAACGGAATTCTTAGCCTGTTGCAGAACGAAGGCTGGACCATCACACGCGACGATTAATCGTCACCAAAGTCAGCAAGCCCCTTTTGGCCAGCTTTGGTTAGGCCATAGACCCCACGCTCGACACGTTCGAACCAACCATAGTGGTCATCCGCCATGATCCGAGTGGCTTGTGGGACTTCTGCCCATTCTTTGACCTTGGCGCCCTTGGATGGGCCATGGATTGCCAGAAAGCGTGCGCAGCGTACGGCGTCTTGGCGGTATCCGGTGACGATTCCATGGCGTGTTGCTCCGCCCGAATTTGGATCACCCTGCAACCGATCAAAGGCGCGCACCAAACGGGTGTGCTTCTTTTTGGATTTTCGGGGTGTGTAAGGCGCCGGATCAGCAAGCACCTCTACAAATCCGTCACGCTCGCGGACGGTCATAACACCTAGCCCAACGCGGCGGGCCAGTTTCACATTCGCCTTGAGCGCCTTTGCCCGCCCACCAGCAGGCACAGCGACATAAACGTGATCGGTGACAAGCAGCCGTTCGATCCCCTGATGAAACAATGCCAGTGAAAAGCCAAGCTTTAGCTCGACCACTACCAAATCATCGCCACGTCGCGCGACAACATCGGCGGCGCCGACTTCTCCCTTAACGTCATAGCCCTGCCGTTGCAGGTGGGCTTTGATTGGGGGGTATAGATCGGCTTCGCGCAAATTGGTCTCCTACGCGGTCAAACAAAACGAAATCTGCCACGCAAGCAAGCCCCACCGCCATGACAGCGATGGGGAATGGTTTCTATCGGCCGCCTAAACGACCGGGAAATCGCGGTGGTCGCGCATCAATGCGCGCACGGCGCTGTAGGTTTGACACGGGCCGCCCTTGCCGAACGCCGACCGGTTCAGGGCGCACAGCACGGCGGTTTTTTGTAGCGGACAGCGGGTTTTGACCCGGCTTACGGGGTTTAGGTGATTTACGGGGCATATCTGCACCTTTCGATAAATGATCATGGGGCCATTACGGCCAAGCGACACGCCAAAAACGGCGTTACTGCAGCATGTCCATTGTCAGGGTGTTCCTCTCAAAAAGGGTCGGGCGACGGTTGTGCCCATCAAGAATGGCGAGGCGGTTAAGCGTTCTGGTCCATTGTTAGGTTCCTCCTTTTCGGTAAGTCAATTTACCACACCGCCGATATTCGGTCAAACCAACGCGATGGGGTGACAGGGTGGCTGGACACTTCTATAAGACGGCCAAATTCTCCCTTAGAAAGTGACAGCAATGACAACTCTTGTTTTCGGCCACAAAGCACCTGACACAGACAGCACCGGTTCCCCATTGATCTGGGAATGGTTCCTGAACCACACCGGCATCGAAGCCAAAGCAGCCCTGCTTGGCACTCCAAACACCGAAGCCGCTTTTGTTGCCAAACGCTGGGGCTTTGAACTGCCCGCAGTGATCGCAGATGTCGAAGACGATCAGTCTTGCGTTATCGTTGACACCAACAACCCTGCAGAGCTGCCAGCGAACATCAACAACGCTGACGTTCTGGCAATCATCGACCACCACAAACTGGCCGGTGGTCTGGAAACGAAGAACCCAATCAACATCACAATTCGTCCGCTCGCATGTACTGCGACAATCATGCACGAGATGATGGGCGACAAAGCTGCTGACATGCCAGAAGGCGTCAAAGGTCTGATGCTGTCTTGCATCCTGTCCGACACGCTGGCGTTCCGTTCACCAACAACGACATCTGTGGACAAGGACCTTGCCGAAGCATTGGCCAAAGATCTGAAGATCGATCTTGAAGCTTATGCATCCGAAATGTTCGAAGCAAAATCAGACGTTTCTGCGTTCTCTGACGCGGAACTGCTGCGCATGGATAGCAAAGAATACGGCGTAGACGGCAAGAAATTCCGTGTGTCTGTTCTGGAAACCACAGCGCCCAAGATCATCTTGGACCGCAAGGCATCCATCATGGAAACCATGCCGAAAGTCGCCAAAGAAGACGGCGTAGACGAGGTTCTATTGTTCGTCGTGGACATCTTGAACGAAGAAGCAACAATGTTCATTCCAAACGACGTTGTGAAAACGGTTGCTGAGAAATCATTCGACGCCAAAGTCGAAGGTGACAGCGTTGTTCTGCCCGGCATCATGAGCCGTAAAAAGCAGATCATCCCGAACCTTAAGGCCTAAACTGCCTGCCCCCGGACGTGATCCGGGGCTTTCCATCCTTACAATTATCAAAGGCCGCGCCATGACCCGGATTATCGAAACTTTCGCAGACATCTCGGGCCAGTATGACGCGGCCTTTGTTGACCTTTGGGGTTGCATGCACAACGGCGTTAAGGCCCTGCCAGACGCAGTCGCAGCCATGCAAGCCTATCGCGCGCAGGGTGGTGTTGTGGTGCTTGTCACCAATTCACCTCGCCCTTGGGAATCAGTTGCGCATCAGATCTTGGACTTTGGCATTCCAGAGGATGCATGGGACGCGATTGCAACATCGGGCGACAGCGCGCGTGCTGCCATGTATCGCGGCATCGTCGGTAAAAAGGTCTACTTCATGGGTGAAAGCCCGCGCGACGATGCCTTTTTTGAACCTCTCAAGATTATCGACAAACCTGTTAACATTGAGCGAGTTCCATTGGATCAGGCTGAAGGCATCGTTTGCTGCGGCCCGTTCGATCCGATGGCCGACCTTGCTGTGAACCGCGCCGACTTCCTTTACGCCAAACAAAAGGGCCTAAAGCTGCTGTGCGCCAACCCTGATATCGTCGTTGATCGTGGCAACGTTCGTGAATGGTGTGCGGGTGCCTTGGCCCAGCTTTACACTGAAATGGGCGGAGAGAGCCTGTATTTCGGTAAACCCCACCCACCCATCTATGACCTTGCGCGCCGCCGTTTAGCCGCGTTGAACAAGGTACCATCTGACGCGTCTGTCATCGCGATTGGCGACGGCCCGCACACTGATGTACTGGGCGCTCTTCAAGAAGATTTGGATGTGTTGTTCATTTCAGGCGGATTGGCCGCTGCCGAAACGAAAACGACGACGCAACCTGACCCGGATGCACTGAAAACCTATCTGGATGATCAAAAGATCAGCGCCACCTTCGCTATCGGCCACTTGCGCTAACGTAACGCTTGATTTTTCTGCGCTTGCAAAGTAATAAAATTTCAAAGCCAAACGGCATATGGGATTTTTTGTTACTCAATGGAGCGCAACATGCTAGATAACGCCCCACGCGGAACGATCTGTATCGAAGATATCGAGATCGGTATGGTCCGGTCTTTGCGCAAGGTCGTAACTGACCGCGATATTGAGCTATTCGCCGAAGTCTCGACCGACCGGAACCCAGTGCATCTTGACGACGACTATGCCCAAGACACGATCTTTGGCGGGCGTATCGCGCATGGGATGCTGACTGCTGGCCTAGTATCAGCCGTAATTGGTGAACAACTTCCCGGTCATGGCACGGTATATCTAGGCCAAAGCCTGAAGTTCCTTGCGCCGGTTCGCCCCGGTGACATGGTTCTAGCAGAAGTCGAAGTCGTCGACATTGATCACGCAAAACGCCGGGTGACGATGAATACCCGCTGCCTTGTGAACGACAAAAAGGTGTTGGTGGGGGATGCGACCGTTCTCGCTCCGTCGCGCAAGTTCGACTAGGGTTGCAGCCCCCCTCAGGCCGCGCTACGCAAGGCCATGCGCATCATCCGAGACACCCTATTTATTGACCCTAGCGACCGCGGCGCGGCCGCGGCTATTGGCAACTTTGATGGGGTCCATGTCGGGCACCAATCTGTCATTGATCTCGCGCGGGCTGCGGCTAAGACCGCGAATGCGCCATTGGGCGTCATGACGTTTGAACCCCATCCACGCACATATTTTTCACGCGATCCAAATCCGTTTCGGCTGATGAACGCAGAGGCGCGCGCGCACCGCCTAGAAAAGCTAGGCGTCGAAAAGCTGTATGAGGTTCCGTTCAACGAAGCACTCGCGAACCTAACGCCACGCGAATTCGCACAATCTGTCATCACTGACCGGTTGGGCCTAAAGCACGTTGTTGTTGGCGCTGACTTTTGTTTTGGTAAAGGGCGTGCTGGCACGGTCGCTGACCTTCAGGCATTCGGTGAAGAAATGGGCTTTGGCGTGACTGTCGCGCCGATCCTAACTGTTGACGCCGCCAACGTGTCCTCCACCGCGATCCGTCAGGCGCTGACCGATGGAAAACCGCGCGATGCCGCCGCGATGCTAGGTCACTGGCACCGGATCGAAGGCGAGGTCATTCGTGGCGACCAGCGTGGTCGTGACCTTGGCTTCCCGACGGCAAACATGTCGATCACCGGGCTGCACCCACCGAAATTTGGCGTCTATGCAGTGAAGGTCGATGTCCTAGATGGCCCGCATGCGGGTACATATGATGGCGCCGCATCCATTGGCGTGCGCCCCATGTTCAATGGCGAAGTTCCAAACTGCGAAAGCTTCCTTTTCGACTTTAAGGGTGACCTATACGGCGCGACCCTATCCGTCGCCTTGATCGAATACCTACGCCCAGAGCTTAAGTTCGATGGGCTAGACGCGCTGATTGCTCAAATGGATGCTGATTGCGACACCGCCCGAAAGATCCTGCAAGATGTCGAATGAAATCACACGCGCGGGTCTAGCGGACCGGTTTTGGGAAACCAAACCGATGGACAAGCTTAACAAACCCGAATGGGAAGCCTTGTGCGATGGCTGCGGCAAATGCTGCGTGAATAAGCTCGAGGACGAAGACACTGGCGTGGTTGTGATGACACGCGTGGCCTGCCGTCTGTTGGACGACGAAAGCTGTCTTTGTAGTAATTACCCTAACCGCCATCAATTCGTCCCTGAATGCATCGTTTTAACGCCCAAGACGATCCAAGAGACGATGTATTGGCTGCCCCAGACCTGTGCCTATCGCCTAATCTATGAAGGTCGCCCTCTGTACGACTGGCATCCGCTGATTACAGGCGATTCAGAATCGGTTCACCGTGCAGGCGTGTCCGTAAAGGGCATGACCGTCCCTGAATTCGAGGTCGACGAAGACGACTGGGAAGATCACGTCATAGAGGAACCTACCTAGATGTTTTTCTCATCCGATAATGCCGGTCCTGCGCACCCAAAAGTCATCGAAGCCGTCATGGCTGCCAACACCGGCTATGCACCAGGCTATGGCGCGGATACGATCATGGACACCGTGCGTCAGCAAGTGCGAGATGTGTTCGAGGCCCCAGAAGCCGCCGTTTATCTGGTCATCAACGGGACCAGCGCAAACGCCCTACTGCTCGCTACTATGTCCCAACCTTGGGATACCATTTTTTGTGCCGATGTCGCCCACATCCAAGAAGACGAATGCAACGCGCCAGAGTTCTATTCACAAGCAAAGCTAACGCTCGTGCCGACTGATGACGCGAAGATGTCGCCAGACGTGTTGCGCGCCAAGATCGAGGCCGAACAGAACCGTGGCGTCCATGGCCCGCAACGTGGGCCGCTGTCGATCACGCAAGTGACCGAAAAAGGCACGATCTATACGCTCGACGAAATCAAGGCTTTGACTGACATCGCCAGTGGCTTTGGCATGAAAACCCATATGGACGGCGCCAGATTTGCGAACGCATTGGTTGCGCTGGATTGTAGCCCTGCAAAAATGACATGGAAGGCTGGCATCGACACCGTCAGCTTTGGTGGCACCAAGAACGGTGCGATGGGCGTAGAGGCCTGCGTGATCTTTGATCCTGACCTTGCATGGGAATTTGAACTGCGGCGCAAGCGCGGAGGCCACCTGCTGTCCAAGCATCGTTTTCTATCCGCACAGATGCAGGCCTATCTAACCGATGGGCTGTGGCTAGATACTGCGCGCGCGGCCAACGCCCGCTGTGCTCAATTGGCCGAAGGGCTTCGCGGGCATAACGCGCTGACGCTCCAATACGACCCGCAGGCGAACATTATCTTTTTCGACATGCCGCGCAGCGAACACAAGCGCATGCTGGATGGTGGCGCATTCTATTATGTAATGAATGGCGATCCCAATGAGGGCGACCCAGACGCGCTGTTAACGGGCCGTCTGGTCACCGATTGGTCGATGACCGAAGGCGGGGTTCAGCAGTTCATCAATCTGCTGAACGGATGATGTCGGCAACCTGATCAGCATGGGTCATCGGCAGCATATGTCCCGCACCCGGCACCACATGATCAGTCGCGTTCGGTAATCGCGTAGCCAGCGTGGCGAGAATATCAGCCATGACAGCCTGCGACGCACCACCACGGATAAGCGTGACGGGTATATCAACTGCGCCTAGCCGCTGTTCTGATGTGATCCCAGCCGCGTCTTCTTCGATCTCGGCCGCACCTGCTACGACCAAATGAATGCGTTCCGTCAGGTACTGCCTACGCCGATCCGACATCGCATCCCACGGCATCCCGCCCCAGATTTCATTGAACATCTTGGCGGCGGCGTCTTCCTCCCCACGCAACATCGCTGCGACAAACGGGCGAAACCCCTTTGCGAATTCCGCGTGAGCGTCAGTGCCCTTGGCCGCCACAAAATAGACGGGTTCTATCAAGGTTAGACGGTTAACTAAGTCGGGGCGTTCCACGGCAAGCCGAAGCGCGGCGGTGGCACCAAAAGAATGGCCAATCACATGCGTTGGCCCATCACACAGCTGGCCAGCAACATCGGTGGTCAGCCGTTGATAGTCGCTTGCCCCGTCCCAATTGCCGCTTTGGCCATGACCGGGCAGATCGAACAAAGTCGCCCGAGAACCAAGCTGTTGGACCAGCGGCACCATTGCTTCGGAGCGACCAAGCGCACAATGCAAGACTAGTGCCGGAGAACCCTCTCCGACCGTATCGGCATGAATGTCATGCCCCATGATATTTTGCATTTAGCCGCGCCCAGCCAAATATGCATCGAGGTCATCAAGACGATCTTGGCCCCAGAACCGTTCGTCCGTGTCAGTAATAAAGAACGGCGCACCAAACGCACCTCGCGCGACGGCCTCTTCCAAGTTCTTGGCGTAGGTATCGGCGCTGGTCAGCATGTGTTTGTCCGCAAGATCCGGGGCAAAACCTGCTTTGGTCAAACAGTCACGAATGACATCATCTTGGGAAATATCGCGATCTTCGGCCCAACAGGCCGCGCCAATCGCATGGACGAGCGCAGCAACGTCGCCACCTTCGTTTTGCGCCGCGATGATCGCATAGGACGATGGCGCAGGATTCGTTGGCCAAAACGCAGGCTTTGGGTTCAATGGCATGCCCGTCTGGGCGGTCTGACGGCGCAGTTCTTGTGCACGGTATTCCATGCGGCTGGGGTGCCGATCTTTGGGCGCTGTGCCACCGGTCCGGGAAAACAGGCTCATGATATCAAGCGGCTTATAAGTGATGGTCGCGCCGTGCTTGGCCGCGATTTCAGCCGGACGAGTCCCGCATAGGTAGCTAAACGGCGAAATCGTTGCAAAGAAGTAGTCAATATGGGCCATTTTTTAGTCTCCTAAGGTGCGCGAATTGTTTGCGCGACGGTAACCCTGTGTTAGTCGGTGTCAACGCTTCGAATCTGTCACGTCTCTGTTACTGCCTTCTGCCAAAGGACCCTACTGATGCCAACTATGACTGCGCCAAAGCTGATTTCAGGAAATGCCAATCAGCCGTTAGCCCAAGCAATCTCTCGCCGGATGTCGATGCACCGCGGCATGGATGTCGGACTTGTCGATGCCCGTGTTGAACGGTTCAATGACGGCGAAATCTTTGTCGAAGTTTATGAAAACGTCCGCGGCGAAGACATGTTCATCGTCCAGCCAACATCGAACCCCGCCAACGACAATCTGATGGAACTGCTGATCATCGCTGACGCGTTGCGGCGTTCATCGGCTGCGCGCATCACCGCAGTGATCCCTTACTTTGGCTACGCACGCCAAGACCGCCGTTCCAAGGCCCGCACGCCGATCACTGCTAAGCTGGTCGCGAACATGCTGGTCGAAGCCGGTGTAGAACGTATCTTGACCCTGGATTTGCACGCAACGCAGATTCAGGGTTTTTTCGACATCCCAGTTGATAACCTTTACGCATCACCAATTTACGCGCTCGACGCGATGCATAACTTCCGGTCTTGCATGGATGACGTCATGGTCGTCTCCCCTGACGTTGGTGGTGTGGCGCGTGCCCGCGATCTGGCGCAGCGTATCAACGCACCACTGTCCATCGTCGACAAACGCCGAGGCAAACCCGGCGAGGTCGCTGAGATGACCGTCATTGGTGACGTCAAAGACCGCGTGTGTATTATCGTCGATGACATCGTTGATACGGCTGGTACGCTTTGCAAAGCGGCTGAAGTTCTGATGGATAACGGCGCGAAAGAGGTTCACTCGTACATCACGCATGGTGTTCTGTCTGGCCCGGCCGTCGAACGCATTACGAAGTCAGCGATGAAAAGCCTTGTCATCACCGACACGATCGCCGCGACAGAGGCTGTGCAAGCTGCGCCAAACATCCGCATCGTACCAACTGCGCCGATGTTCGCACAAGCAATCCTGAACACATGGAATGGCACATCCGTGTCGTCTCTGTTCGATCACAAGACGCTCGGCCCAATCTACGAAGGCCTATACACTGCGGATTAAAGCATTCAGGGCGTCGATTCATTCGGCGCCCTTTCTCTATCTAATAGAGCTCCCAGCCTTCGTCGTGAGGCAGCTCTCCGAACGACGTCCAGGCAATGCGCACGCGTGCTACTTGCGTGTCGGCCCAAGTCCGAAACACAATCTCAAACCCATCTTTGGTGATATTCTCTGCCTGCACGTCAGCGCGGGTGTTCGTTGAATTTGATATGTCCCACATAGACATAGAAACTTGGACATGCGGCACAGATCCGTAGGGCGTATTGAATTTCACTTTTGCACGACTCTGACGCGGGCCTTCGCCGCGCCACATCGCGCCGTCGTCTTCAAAGTCGGAAAACAGAACCACTTCGCCGTGGTCTATTCCTACTGTTCCACTACTTAATCTGTGCATTATTGTTCGCGAACTTTTAAAATACCTGTGGTTGTATTCCACTTTTCAACACAAATTGCGACCCTGCAATAGAAAAAGGCCCCGCAAAGCGGGGCCTCTAGCAATACTTTACGTAATCTTAACCGAAGTTAGATTGATTTGGGTCCAGACCGATGTGCGATCCAATCGCTACCATATCAGCAATCAGCTTGGCCGCGTCATCGACAGGACCAGGTTCGTTTTCGAACACTTCTTCATGCTTTTTGTACAGCTCTTTGGCGTCTGCGATCATTTGGTCGTAGACTTCTTGGGTCAATTCATCACGGTGCAGGGCCTGTTCAGCCAGCACAGAGACGCTTGTCGCGCTGATTTCAGCGAAACCACCAAGAACAACATATTCTTCAGTGGTGCCACCGTGTGTCACGCGCAAGATACCTGGGCGCAATGTCGTGATGGTTGGCGCGTGGCCAGCCATCGCGGTCATGTCA
The DNA here is from genome assembly GCF_043641945.1 of Yoonia maritima. GTDB lineage: Bacteria > Pseudomonadota > Alphaproteobacteria > Rhodobacterales > Rhodobacteraceae > Yoonia > Yoonia maritima_B. The sequence goes on from NZ_JBHZRX010000003.1 coordinate 309,731, forward strand.
CCGTCAGCACCGGGGATTTGGACCTCGGTCGCCTCGACCGACGCCAAACGGCGCTCGGGCGAGACTAGATCGAATTGTAGGTTTGCCATGTTGGCTCCTTACAGGTTCATTAAGCTGCGGCTGCAGCCATTTTTTCGGCTTTCGCTTTCACTTCGTCGATGCCGCCTACCATGTAGAATGCACCTTCTGGAAGGTGATCGTATTCGCCAGCGACAACGGCCTTAAAGGACGCAATTGTGTCTTCCAGCGGAACCTGAACACCTGGTGAACCAGTAAATACTTCAGCAACGTCAAACGGCTGCGACAGGAAGCGTTCGATTTTACGTGCACGTGAAACGGTCAGTTTGTCTTCTTCTGACAGTTCGTCCATGCCCAAAATCGCGATGATATCCTGAAGCGACTTGTAACGCTGCAGCATCTGCTGAACGTCAGCAGCAACTGCATAGTGCTCTTCACCAACGATTGCTGGGTCCAGCAGACGTGATGTTGAATCGAGCGGGTCAACCGCAGGGTAGATACCCTTTTCAGAGATAGCACGGTTCAGAACGGTTGTCGCATCAAGGTGCGCAAACGATGTTGCTGGTGCAGGGTCGGTAAGGTCATCCGCAGGTACGTAGATAGCCTGAACAGAAGTAATCGAACCGTTTTTGGTCGATGTAATACGTTCCTGCATCGCACCCATGTCGGTTGCCAGTGTTGGCTGGTAGCCCACAGCAGAAGGAATACGACCCAGAAGCGCGGACACCTCGGAACCAGCTTGTGTAAAGCGGAAGATGTTATCCACGAAGAACAGAACGTCTGTACCGGACTGGTCGCGGAACGCTTCGGCCATTGTCAGACCAGACAGCGCAACACGCATACGCGCACCGGGAGGCTCGTTCATCTGACCGTAAACCAGTGCCACTTTGGACTTGGTCAGGTCTTCCATGTTGATAACGTTGGATTCGATGAATTCGTAGTAAAGGTCGTTACCTTCACGTGTACGCTCACCAACACCCGCGAATACAGAGTAGCCAGAGTGCACTTTAGCGATGTTGTTGATCAGCTCTTGGATAAGAACTGTCTTACCAACACCCGCACCACCGAACAGACCAATTTTACCACCCTTCGCGTAAGGCGCGAGAAGGTCGATAACTTTGATGCCTGTTACCAGAACTTCGGACGCAGTGGACTGCTGTTCGAAAGCTGGCGCGTCAGCGTGGATGGAACGGCGATCTTTTTCACCGATTGGGCCACGTTCGTCGATTGGCTCACCGATCACGTTCATGATCCGGCCCAGTGTGGCGTCGCCAACTGGAACTGTGATTGTTGTGCCTTCGTCGGTCACTTCTTGACCGCGAACCAGACCTTCAGTGGAGTCCATAGCAATTGTACGAACTGTGTTTTCACCAAGGTGCTGAGCAACTTCGAGTGTCAGTTGCTTGCCGTTGTTGTCAGTGGTTAGGGCGTTCAAGATCTCTGGCAGGTGGTCACCGAACTGCACGTCAACGACGGCGCCGATGATCTGCGTGATCTTACCTTTAGCGTTTGCCATAATGGTTTTCTCCGGGGTCTAGAGCGCTTCCGCGCCCGAAATAATTTCAATCAGCTCGTTGGTGATCACAGCCTGACGCGAGCGGTTAAACTCGATTGTCAGTTGGTCGATCATGTCGCCAGCGTTGCGTGTTGCGTTGTCCATTGCAGACATCCGTGCGCCCTGCTCAGAGGCCGCGTTTTCCAGCAGAGCGCTGAAAATTGCCGTTGCAACACCGCGCGGCAACAAGTCAGCAAGAATTTCTTCTTCGCTTGGCTCGTAGTCGTAAAGTGCTGCTTCAGCATCTTCAGCCACATCAAAGCTGGCTGGGATGATTTGCTGTGCAGTCGGGTGCTGAGTAACAACGTTTTCAAAGCGCGCATAAAAGATAGTCGCGACATCAAATTCGTTATCATCAAAGCGGGACAGCACGTCCTTTGCAATGTTTTGCGCATCTACATAGCCGAGACGTTTGACGCCACTCATGTCGACGTGATCAACAAAGTATTCGCCCAACTCGCGTTTGATCGCGTCGCGGCCTTTTTTACCAACAGTGATGATTTTCACTGTCTTGCCTTCAGCGATCAGCTTTTGCGCATGTGTTTTGGCAAGCTTGGCAATGTTGCCGTTAAAGCCGCCACACAAACCACGTTCAGCCGTCATGACGACCAGAAGCTGTACCTGATCGCTGCCCGTACCGGACAGCAATTTAGGTGCACTTTCTGAACCGCCAACCGAAGCAGCAAGCCCGCCCATCACAGCGTTGAAACGCTCTGTGTAGGGGCGCGATGCCTCGGCTGCGTCTTGGGCGCGGCGCAATTTTGCAGCCGCGACCATCTGCATGGCCTTCGTGATCTTGCGGGTCGATTTGACCGACTCGATCCGATTTTTAAGGTCCTTAAGACTAGGCACGTGTTCGTCTCCTTGATCTTAGGGTTTAAGCGAAATCAGCAGCGAAAGCGTCCAAAGCAGCTTTGATCTTTGCTTCCGCGTCACCTTTGATCTTTGGATCTTCTTTGGTGATGAACTCAAGCACGTCAGTTGCGTTTGTACGCAGGTGCTTCAGCAAACCAGCCTCAAAGCGGCCAACATCTTTGACGGCAACTTTGTCCAAGTAACCTTTGGTACCAGCGTAGATAACGCAAACGATCTCAGCGTTGGTCAGCGGTGCGTACTGTGGCTGTTTCATCAGCTCAGTCAGACGGGCACCACGGTTCAGCAACTGCTGTGTCGCGGCATCAAGATCGGAACCAAACTGCGCAAACGCAGCCATTTCACGGTACTGAGCAAGCTCAAGTTTAACTGGACCAGCAACAGATTTCATAGAGTTCGTCTGCGCAGCAGAACCAACACGAGAAACTGAAAGACCAGTGTTCACCGCAGGGCGGATACCTTGGTAGAACAGTTCTGTTTCCAAGAAGATCTGACCATCAGTGATCGAGATCACGTTGGTTGGAATAAACGCGGAAACGTCACCACCTTGGGTTTCGATGATCGGCAGCGCGGTCAAAGAACCAGAACCGTTGTCTTCGTTCAGTTTACAAGAACGCTCGAGCAGACGGGAGTGAAGGTAGAAAACGTCACCTGGGTAAGCTTCACGTCCTGGTGGACGGCGCAGAAGCAGGGACATTTGACGGTAAGACACAGCTTGCTTGGACAAATCATCATAGATGATCAGCGCGTGACGGCCAGCGTCGCGGAAGTGCTCTGCCATTGCTGTCGCAGCGTATGGTGCAAGGAACTGCATTGGTGCAGGATCAGAAGCTGTCGCAGCAACAACGATTGAATATTCAATCGCGCCTGACTCTTCGAGCTTTTTAACTAGCTGAGCAACTGTCGAGCGCTTTTGACCAACAGCAACGTACACACAGTACAGCTTGTCTGAGTCGCTTGCAGCAGCGTCGTTGTAAGACTTTTGGTTCAGGATCGTATCAAGTGCGATCGCTGTTTTACCTGTCTGACGGTCACCAATGATCAGTTCGCGCTGGCCACGGCCAACTGGGATCATGGAGTCAACAGATTTCAGACCAGTCGCCATCGGCTCGTGAACCGATTTACGTGGAATGATGCCCGGTGCTTTGGAATCAGCAACTGCGCGCTTTTTCGTTTTGATTGGACCTTTGCCGTCCAATGGGTTGCCAAGACCGTCAACAACGCGGCCCAGCAGTTCGTCACCAACAGGCACGTCCACGATGGACTTGGTGCGCTTAACGGTGTCGCCTTCTTTAATGTCACGGTCGGAACCGAAGATAACAACACCAACGTTGTCAGATTCAAGGTTCAAGGCCATCCCGCGGATACCACCGGGGAATTCAACCATTTCACCGGCTTGAACGTTATCAAGGCCGTAAACGCGGGCGATACCATCACCAACGCTTAGTACCCGGCCAACTTCGGCCACTTCGGCTTCCTGACCGAAGTTTTTGATCTGGTCCTTAAGGATCGCAGAGATTTCAGACGCTTGGATCGCCATTTATCCGACCTCTTTCATAGTGTTCTGGAGTGCGTTGAGCTTGGAGGCGATCGACGTATCGATCATCTTAGAGCCCACTTTTACAATAAGACCGCCAATGATTGACTCATCGACGGTTTCTTTGATGGTGACAGATTTGCCCACTTGGGCAGTGAGTGTTTTGGCTAGCTTATCAGCTTGCGCTTTTGTCAGCTTTTTCGCTGCTGTGACTTCTGCAGTCACTTCGCCGCGCTCTTCAGCCAACATGTCTTGCAGCACTTTCAGCAACTGCGGCAACACAAACAAACGACGCTTGCTCGCGAGCAGGGACATTACGTTGCTTGTTGTCGCAGACAATTTCATTTTCTTAGCAACAGCATCAACTGCTGCACCCTGCTGTTCGCGGCTATACAGCGGCGATGTCAGCAACGTGCGCAAATCGGCGCTGTCGGAGATTGCAGTTTCCAAAGCAGCTACGTCAGTTTCTAGCGCTTTGATGGCCTTGCCTTCTTTGGCAAGGTCAAACACTGCGGTCGCATAACGCGATGCAATGCTTGTGGAGATACCAGCAGTTTCGGACACGTCCACCCTTCCGATGTCTTAGGCCCAGATCACCGTCCAACAACGGACAGCAAACAGGCAACTTGTTTGGCCCCCGTGGATCACGAAAGCGTCAAAATCCTGCGCGATGTAGCAGAGCAACTATGTTGTCGCAAGCACCCTGCACGGTTAATCCACAGCATATCAGACCCTATATGCATTTGTGTCACCATTTTTCTGCATACAATCAGCGTACTTCGAATTTGGCACGGCAAAGAAAAAGGGCGCGGCCAATTATGGCCACGCCCTCGAATCTTACTTTTGTGTCGATGCCCTTAGAAAAGGTCGTGCCAAACGGTCCCGTCATAACAGCGCAATTTCAGCGCTGAAGAATCGAAATAGATGTCACCAGTTTCGGGATTAGCGGGCGCCGCACCCGGCGTCACATGCAGCAATTGGTTGATACGCACCCGTCCATCAGCGCTATCAATCCCAATGGCCGATGCCCAGCTTGCCCCGTCTGCACTGACTTTAATGCTGAAATCATCACTACCAGACAGTCCCATCTCGGCCCGGCCAGACCAACCGCTTTGGTAGAGCAGTGAAGCCGTATCAGCGCGCCCCGCTTTATTGATTTTCACCTGATGCCCAGCCCCCGCGTTATTAAGCAATGTTGCATCGCTCGACACGGCCAATCGGTTGGTCGTGTCGGCGGTCGCATTCACCCCAACCATCGGTAAATTCTGGGTTTCAGCAGCCGCGCCCTTGGTCACCCACTGACCACCATTCAACACCTGTAATTCACCGATATCGCGGACCCATGCCAGCCAGCCATCGCGAGGCGCGACAAATAGCCACCCCCCACCCCGCCACGTTGCAATCAGACCATCCTGCCCCACCCAGTCGCCCGTCGAACCGACGCCCAGCGCCCAAGCTTGGCCTTCGGCTGGAGCCGATGGCGGTGCAATCGCCGTGCTTGATTCCAAGGTGAGCTGCACCACCATATCAAGCAGCTCGATCGCCTCGTTATGAGTGACATGTTTTTGCGCCTGCGCAGGCATGATGAACGGCAAGGACAGATTTGGAGTTTGATCGGACATGGGAACAATCGCGCCTTTCGGGAAATGTGAAATCCAGCGCAGTATTGCGGCCACAGCGTAAATGATCCCTACACCCACCGTACGACGGTTAACGCGTCGTTAAGACCTCTCCGGCACCAACGTAGCTAACGAATCACTACGCGGCATCGGAGGCTGTTAATGGTTAAACGTGCGTTGATTACCGGGATCACCGGCCAAGACGGGTCGTATCTGGCCGAACTACTGCTTGAAAAAGGGTACGTGGTGCACGGGATCAAGCGGCGCGCGTCGCAGTTCAACACCGCCCGCGTCGATCACATCTACCAAGACCCACAAACAGACGACGCCCGGTTCATCCTGCATTATGGTGATCTGACCGACAGTTCGAACCTGACCCGCATCATCGCGCAGGTGCAACCGGACGAGGTTTATAACCTCGGCGCACAATCCCACGTCTCGGTTAGCTTTGAAGCGCCCGAATACACCGCTGATGTGGACGCAATGGGTACGCTCAGACTTCTCGAAGCAATCCGTTTTCTCGGGCTAGAAAAGAAGACGCGGTTCTATCAGGCATCAACATCCGAACTATATGGCCAAGTGCGCGAAAGCCCCCAAACGGAACAGACCCCGTTCCATCCACGCAGCCCTTACGGCGTTGCAAAGATGTTCGCCTACTGGACCTGCGTGAATTACCGCGAGGCTTATGGGATGTTTGCCTGCAACGGGATCTTGTTTAACCACGAAAGCCCCCGCCGTGGCGAAACCTTTGTGACCCGCAAGATCACACGCGGGCTAGCCAACGTCGCGATGGGCCTTCAAGACTGCCTTTACATGGGCAACATCGACGCCCAGCGCGACTGGGGGCACGCCAAAGATTATGTACGCGCGCAATGGATGATGCTGCAGCAAGACACCGCAGAGGATTACGTGATCGCCACCGGAATCCAGCATTCTGTCCGCGACTTTATCCGTTGGAGCGCGGCAGAGTTGGGACTGCAATTAGCATTTAAAGGGCAAGGCATTCACGAAACGGCGACCGTGACAGCCGTAACTAGCGACTGCGCCGCGTCGGTCAAACCCGGTGACGTAATCATGCGAATCGACCCACGCTATTTCCGGCCCGCCGAAGTGGACACATTGCTAGGCGATCCAACAAAGGCACAGGCGCAGCTAGGGTGGTCGCCGCAAATCACAGCGCAACAGATGTGCGCTGAAATGGTGGCCGAAGACCTAAAAACAGCACGACGTCACGCGCTACTGCGGGAACACGGCCTAAGCCTACCCATCACGGTCGAGGCATAACATGCGTATTTATGTAGCCGGTCACACCGGCATGGTCGGCAGCGCAATTGTCCGACAGCTACAAAAGGAAGCAAAGCACGAAGTCATCACCGCCCCCCGTGCTCAAGTAGACCTAACCGACCAAAGCGCTTTGCGTCAGTTTCTAGAACGCGAACGCCCAGATGCCGTCATCCTTGCAGCCGCACGTGTTGGCGGCATTATGGCAAACAGCACCTATCCAGCACAGTTCATCTACGAAAACATGATGATGGCGGCAAATGTGATTCATCAGTCCCACGCCGCGGGAATCGACAAACTACTGTTCCTTGGGTCGTCATGCATTTACCCGCGCGAAGCTGCCCAACCGATAACTGAAGCCGCATTGTTAACTGGTCCGCTCGAACCCACTAACGAACCCTACGCAATTGCGAAAATCGCCGGGATCAAGCTGTGCGAAAGCTATAACCGGCAGTACGGTACTGACTACCGGTCCATCATGCCAACAAACCTATATGGCCCGGGCGACAACTTTCACCCGCAAAACGCGCATGTCTTGCCCGCATTGATCGCACGCTTCCAATCCGCAGTTCAAAACAACAATGACAGCGTAATCATCTGGGGAACCGGCACCCCAAAACGAGAATTCCTGCACGTGGACGACATGGCAGAGGCTGCTCTGTTTGTGATGAATTTAGAGCAACACGCATGCGCCAACGCCACGCTACCAATTCAAAGCCACATCAACGTCGGAACAGGCCAAGACATAACCATCAGCGCCTTAGCCCATATGATCGGCGAGATCGCAGGATTTCGCGGGAATATCCACTTTGACACCACAAAGCCCGACGGAACAAAACGCAAGTTGCTCGATACCCTGCGGATTTCCAAATTAGGCTGGAAACCAAAGATCCAACTGCACGAAGGCATTCAGGCTACATTTGCATGGTACTTACAACAGGTGAAACTTGATCGCGGACTGAGGTTTGCCTGATGGAAGATGCAACGATCACGCCAGTTATTCTATGCGGTGGTTCAGGTACGCGGCTCTGGCCATTGTCACGCAAAAGCTATCCGAAGCAGTTCGCACCGATCATCGGGTCACAAAGCTTATTTCAAGCAAGCGCCCAACGCTTGCACGGACCAAGGTACCGACAACCAGTTATCATTACAGCCGATGATTTTCGTTTTATTGTCGTCCAACAACTAAAGGAAATTGGTGCAAACCCAGACGCGGTTCTTATTGAACCTGCCGGAAAAGATACCGGACCTGCTGTCTTAGCGGCAGCCATTCATTTGGCAAAAACCGATCCTGATGGGTTCATGCTTGTTGCACCATCTGATCACGTAATCCCAGACGACGCCGCGTTTGAGATATCGGTTACTGCAGCAATCCCAGCTGCACGCGCCGGCCAACTTGTTACATTTGGAATTACCCCAGATCGACCTGAAACAGGTTATGGATACCTCAAGGTAGACGGCGCCATCCAAAATGAATCTGCACCACTGCAATTAAGCGAATTTGTAGAAAAACCTGATGCCGAGCGAGCAGCAAAGATGCTGTCAGACGGTCGCTACCTTTGGAATGCGGGGATATACCTGTTCTCCGTCAAGGCGATTTTGACAGCATATTGCGCGACGGCACCTGAGATGTACGCTTTCGTACAATCAGCTATCGACGAAGCGACAACGGATCTAGGTTTTCTTCGGCTCGCGCCAGAACCTTGGCATCAAGTCGCCGCAATTTCGATCGACTATGCTGTCATGGAGAAAGTCTGCAACCTATCGGTTGTGCCCTATGATGGCGGCTGGTCCGATCTTGGAGATTGGGCTTCGGTTTGGCGCGAAACCGAAAAGGACGGTCTGTCACTATCGGGCCCGGCAACTTCGATTGACTGTCAAAACACGCTGCTTCGGTCAGAAGTCGAAAGCCAAGCCATCGTAGGCATTGGGCTAGAAAATATTGTCGCTATTGCAACGCCTGACGCCGTCCTTGTCACACACAAGGATCGCAGCCAAGATGTCAAAAAAGCAGTTAGTATTCTTATAGATAAAGCCTCTCCACAGGCCGAAAGCTTCCCAAAGGATCACAGACCGTGGGGTTGGTTCGAAAGCCTTGCGACAGGTGACAGGTTTCAGGTCAAACGGATAGTCGTGAACCCCGGTGCGGCCCTTTCCCTGCAATCCCATCACCATCGTGCAGAACATTGGATCGTCGTCCAAGGCACAGCTAAAGTCACCGTTGATGATGATGTTCAGCTGATCTCAGAGAACCAGTCAATCTATGTGCCATTGGGCGCCAAGCATCGGTTAGAAAACCCTGGCAAACTGCATATGGTTCTGATCGAAGTCCAAACAGGCGGGTACCTAGGTGAAGACGACATCGTGCGCTACGAAGACGTCTATGCACGGAGCTAATCCGCACGTTTGCGCAACTCGCACCTGATGCGTTTGACTCACTCCGACCGTTTGTAGAGATTGCATTCAAATTTCGATGCCGCGCACCGAATTTCGCCATAGTTTGGCGCAATAACGCGAGCGCGATGTCACAAGGCTCGAGCAAAAGAGACTTCAAGAATGCCTCAAATTACGACGAACTCGGTCAATTCTACCACCTCAGATCTTGCCTTAAGCGCATACCGGATACTGGATCTCGCATCCGGGCCAGTCGGGACTCTCGACAGCGGGACCCAACGCGCGGATACAGACGAGCCAATCACAGTCTATTTTGTACCGGATGGATCGCGACGCGATAATGTCACGTCAGAAGGCTGGACGGCATACGAACGCGAACAGTTTATGGCGGCGCTCGCCTCTATATCCGCTGTAGCCAACGTCACTTTTGTCGAAACATCTAATCAATACGCCGACTTCCAAGTTGTGAAAGACGAAGACGAACTATACGCCGAATCTGGCGACACACTGCTGGGATACTTTTATTATCCCTTCTACGACTATTCTAGCGAAGGCGTATTTAACGGGCGCGGGCTTGGCTGGGATACGAACGGGCTTCAGCCCGGTGGCCTTGGATACTCAACCATAATCCACGAAGCACTACATGGCTTGGGGCTCGCACACCCGCATGACGGCGATTCCATACTACCTGGATTGGACCCATCAGACCGCGACTACCCATTCTATTACTATGGTGATTATGGGCTAAATCAGAGCGTCTATACCGTCATGTCCTATAATTCTGGCTATAACGGCTCGCCCTCTAACAGCTATGATTATGGCGAGGCGATGGGCCCTATGGCATTGGATATCGCTGCCCTGCAAGCACTATACGGCGCGAACACCACCCATGCCAGCGGCAACGATAATTATGAACTTCCGGGCAGCAATAGTGCCAATAGCGGAACTGGCTGGCTGGCAATTTGGGATACCGGAGGCGAGGATACCATTAGCTATAGTGGCACCAGCGCTGTAACAATTGATCTGCGCCCGGCCACGTTGCAATACGAGGTCGGCGGTGGCGGTTTCATTTCCGCGGCAGATGGCATCGCTGGGGGTTACACCATTGCTAATGGGGTCATCATCGAAAACGCGACGGGTGGCTCTGGCAACGACAATCTGATCGGGAACGACGTCGCAAACACGCTAACCGGAAACAACGGTAGTGATGATTTATCCGGCAAGGACGGCGACGACGTGTTAAATGGTGGCAATGGGCGCGACAACTTGTTTGGCGGTGCTGGTAACGATGAACTAAACGGCGGCAACGGAAACGACACCGCGCGCGGTGGGATAGGTGCAGACCAAATCAACGGCGGAGCAAACGATGACACCCTCCACGGAGATTCTGGCTCGGACACAATTGAAGCAACTGCGGGCACCAATAACCTATACGGCGGCAGCGGATACGACACACTGACCGGCGGGTCAGGCGTGGACACCATATTCGGTGGCAGCGGTAATGATGTCATCCTTGGCGGTGGTGGCAATGATCAGTTGCATGGCGGGCGCGGCGACGACTCTATCAACGGCGGAAACGGCGATGACGCTATCAGCGGCGACATGGGCCAAGACACGCTGACTGGCGGAGCTGGTGCTGATACATTTATCTTTACTTCAGCCAGTGACAGCTGGGCCACCAGCGCAGACACCATCAACGACTTTGAGGTTGGAATAGACGCCATTGACCTATCTGGGATCAACGCCGATCTATCAGCCACGGATGCGCTTGTGCTATCTGACGACGGGGTCGACACAAGGATTGAAATTGATCGCGATCTGGATGGCACTGCCGAAATGGTCATCCTCGTGATAGGCACTACGGGCCTAACAACAGGAGACTTCATTCTCTAATGCGTGTACTTGTAACAGGGGGCGCCGGCTACATTGGCAGCCATACTCTTCTTGAGCTGATGGCCCAAGGGCATGAAGTTTGTGTTCTTGATAACTATTCGAATGCCACCCCTGAGGTGTTGAACCGCGTGCGCAGCTTGTCGAATGGCACGGTAACCGATTTTACAGGTGACGTCCGTGATCCACAGATGCTGGACCGTGTTATGCAAGAATTTCGTCCTGACGCGGTCATCCACTTCGCGGGTCTCAAGGCCGTTGGCGAAAGCGAAGAAAAGCCACTTCTGTATTACGACGTCAACGTTGGTGGCACGCTTGCCCTGCTTCACGCAATGGATCGTGTCGGGTGCAAAAACATCATCTTCTCATCCTCGGCCACGGTTTACGGTGAGCCCGTTTACCTGCCCTATGACGAGGCCCACCCAACTGCGCCGATGTCGGTCTATGGCCAATCCAAATTGATGGCAGAAAATATCCTGACGAATTGGGCGAAGGCCACCGCCGATACTTCCGCCGTCTTGCTGCGTTACTTCAACCCTGTTGGTGCACATCATTCTGCGAAGATCGGGGAAGACCCAAAGGATATTCCAAACAATCTAATGCCGTTCATCGCGCAGGTCGCCGTCGGCAAACGGGACGCGCTGACAGTGTTTGGCGACGACTATGATACGCCAGATGGCACAGGGTTGCGCGATTACATCCACGTTGTTGACTTGGCCCGCGCACATGTTGCCGCGTTGAACTATGCTAGCAAATCATCAGGTGCACGCCCATTCAACATCGGCACCGGCCAAAGCTACAGCGTACGTGACATGGTGGCCGCCTTTGAACGTGCCTGCGGTCATCCGATTGCTACCAAACAAGCAGCACGCCGCGCAGGTGATATTGCAGCGATGCAAGCAGATGCATCACGCGCCGCGGCCGAACTTGGCTGGAAGGCTGAACATGGGCTGGACGATATGACGGCTAGCACCTGGGCTTGGCAGTCGGCCAACCCGAATGGATACGACGAACCCTGAAAATATATAGGCTTCTCGCCCGATATGGTACGAGAAGCCCGCAGACACCTAACTAAACGTATTCACACTAACCTTTGCCCTAGCCTCTACTACCCCTGAGTCGTCGAAGCGAGTCTGTGTGTATTGGCACAATTGTACTTTTGGTCAGGTCAAAGCGAGACATTTCATCGACCGAGATGCTGACTGACGATCCCCAAAGCATCAGAAAGCGTCGATTGCGCAAGTATTACGCTGTCTGCTTCGACATACAGTCGAAGCTCTGGCGCGTTCCCAGAGGGCCGCAGGTGAACGATTCGACCATCCTGAAGCGATATACGCAAGCCATCCGTCAGATCGACACCATCCGCTTCACCACCCAAATCAGCGAGAAAAGCAGCCCGAACCGTTGCATCTTTAGTCAGTTGTTGGACCAAAGCCTGCGTATCCTCGGTAGGGACATCCTGCAACCGATCTGCGGCGGTAAAGCGTGCCGGTAGCTGTGCCACGAGGCCAGAAACGGATGTCGCGCGCGCTGCAGCCAAGACCGCAATGATCGGTAAAACGGCATCACGGGTCATTAACGGCGGCAAACCACCGTTGGGCCCGGCCGCTGCAAACCCAAGAAGGAACCCACCATTCGCCTCATAGCCAACAGTATCACCCGGCGTTTCTTCCATGCCTGCGATGACAAAAGGCGAGCCGATCTTTGTCCGAACAACCTTGCTAAAACACGGCATTCGATCAACACCAGTGTTCGACGACACAGGCGTAACCACGTTTTCTGCGCCCAAAACCTGCGCTGTGATTTGTCCCAAAATATCGCCGGGAATGACTTCACCATTGGCATCTGCAAGCAGCGGGCGATCCCCATCGCCGTCCGTCGAAACAATCGCAGCGCATTCGTGTTCCTTTGCCCATTGACGCAACTGCGCACTTAGGGCCGGGGCAACGGCCTCGGTGTCGACCGGAATAAAGGTATCTGACCAACCAAGCGTGACAACCTGTGCGCCAAGCGCCTTTAGCAATTCCTCCAGTCCTGAACGACCGACAGCGCTATGAGCATAAACCCCGATACGCATCCCGGTCAGTGCTTCGCCATACGCGTGGGTATAACGCGCAAGGTAATTCGCACCCACTGCGGAATCATCTCGTATAACCCCAGCCGCACCTGACAGTTGCTTGCCAAGGGACGCCACAATCGCCGCTTCGTGAGCCTTCGTAATCTCACCTTCAGGGGTATAAAACTTTAGCCCGTTGCGATCGGCAGGAATATGGCTGCCAGTTATCATCACTGCTGCAGCGCCAGCTTCCATCGCTGCGAGCGCCAACGCCGGAGTCGGAACCGCGCCGCACATTGTAACGTCAAGGCCAGCCTCTTGCGCTGATCGCGCAACGATCACCGCGATATCGGGCGAAGACGGGCGCAAGTCATGCCCAATGAACAACCCAGTACCGACAGGACATGAAGCGATGAAAGCCGTGACATGGCGATCAATGCATTCTGGTGTCAGTTCAGTGACCAAACCGCGTAAGCCGCTAGTACCAAATTTGGGTGGCATTTTGATTTCCTGCCTATTGGGATAACCAACCCTACCTTTGCCTAGTCCAATCCCACAAGCGGGTCGTTCAACTAAAATTCGCTGTGGTTTTGAACCAATTGCAGACAAAGGTTCACTGTCGCGCCACAATTGGGCCATCCGGCCGGCGATTCCGCAGATCACCGTCCCCCTAGACGACTGTTTCAGGTCCTGGGGGGGACCACACATGTCAGACATTACGCTTGTAACTTACCTCGTTTCTGAGGACGAATTCGCTTATTCTCACGTCGCCGATTTGGCCTTGGTGCAAGTCGAAGGATCACAGATTCTTTATAGCACCACTGGCCCTGATGGCGTGATAAGAGGCTGGAACATCAGTGGTGAAATACCTTTGCTGATCGAAGACTTCGCGTTTGAAGGAGCCCCGGTGCTGGGTGGCACCACATCACTCGCTACGCTGAACACTGGTGGTGTCATTTCTATGATAAGCAGCGGTGGTCCAGAAGGTGGAATTCAGATCACCACGCTTACCAACGAAGGCGAATTTGGCGCGGGCACCTTTGTTGCCGACCTCACCTTCTCCGGTATCCAAAACTTCACGACGGTGACTTTGAAAACGGGCGGGCAAGTGATCTACGGCGGGTTAGCGGCCAGCCAAGGCATTGGACAAATCACATTCGATGCTAACGGAGCAGTCGTTGCAAACACGACCACTGTCGGACCCGCGGGCAGCTTTACCGATCAAATCTCCGCAACGGCATATGCTAATGTGGAGGGTCAACAATTCCTTCTAACGACAAGCATTACAGGCGACGGTGTTGCGAGCTGGAAAATAGACGATGACGGGACGCTGTTCCCTGCAGAAAACCTTGGCGTTGATCAAGGTCTGTGGATCGACACGCCGACCGTCATGCAAACCGCTGTAGTCGGCGGCCAAACCTACATCCTGCTTGGTGCGGCAGAAAGCGGCAGCATAACTGTCCTGCAGTTGAACGCTGACGGGAACATGATCATCAAAGATCACGTCCTTGATACACTAGATACGCGGTTCAACGGTATCAGCGCGCTTGAGGTGATCCATCACAACGGGCAAACCTTTGTTATCGCAGGCGGTAGCGATGACGGGATCACGATCTTTACACTGCTTGAGGGCGGACAATTGCTGCCCCGCGCCCATATCGCTGACACCACTGAAATGGGGTTGGACAACATCAGTGCAATCGCGGTGGCTAGCAACGGCAATGCGCTGGATGTTTACGTTACAAGCAGCAGCGAAATTGGCATCACCAAACTGCGCTATGACACCGGAAGTAAAGGGATCACTACGACTGCTACCATTGCTGGCGGTTCGCTTTTTGGCTCTATCGAAGCGGATATCCTAAGTGGCTATGACGGAGACGATGTGATCGACAGTAGTGCTGGCGACGATATTTTACGGGACGGCCGAGGCACCGACACTATGACGGGTGGCATGGGGGCGGATGTATTTATTCTTTCCGTCGACGGTCAAAGTGACACAATCACCGATTTCACCTTAGGCGAGGATACGATCGATCTTTCTCGATGGCCAATGCTTCGTGACGTTAGCCAGTTGACCATGAAAATGCTGCCGGAAGGCGTGGAGATCGGGTACGGGGATGAAATTCTGGTCGTCCTTAGCTCTGATGGCGCACCCATAGATTATCGTCAGTTTACCAATAGCGATCTTATTGGGATCACGCGGATTCCACAGAACACGACACCAGGCTATCCCGGTCCAGCAACGCCGCCACCTGATCTAACACCGCCGCCTATAGCCCAGGACACATCACCGAATAATATGATGGCGGGCGTCGGGCTGATTGCGAATGAAAACTCGGTCGATCTACACGCGGCCTTTGGAGAAGCAAGCGATCAAGAACCCACTACCCCGAATCCAGAAGGCGAAGTGATTCTTGGGCAAGCCGGCGCTGACACACTGTCCGGTGGTGCTGGTTCTGACGTGATTATCGCAGGTGCGGGGAATGACGTACTCAACGGCGGCGAAGGAGCTGACACCTTGCTTGGCCGCGATGGAAACGACCGAATACTTGGCAATGAAGGTGCTGATATATTGATCGGGGGTGCTGGTGCCGACACTCTGCTGGGCGGAAGTGGCCAAGATATACTTCGCGGTGGTTCTGGTAACGATATCATTGACGGAGGTGCGGGGAACGACGTGCTGTTTGGCGGTGCAGGGGCCGATGAATTCATTTTTAGCGGCGGGCACGATGTCATCACTGACTACACCCAAGGCGAAGATTATATCACGCTAACAGCCGCGGTTTGGATCGGGCTGACGTCTGCCGAAGATTTATTGATGATGTATGGTCGCCTAGAAGGAACCCAGATGACCATTGATTTCGGTGATGGCGACACGCTGGTGATCGAAAACATAACCGATCCCAGCGCGCTCGCCCACGATATCGACTTATTCTAAGCCAATCATTTCGCCAGCGACGCGATTGACTGGCCCAATCCAAATACGGTGAGTGCAGGCCCAAGGACGCTTTCAGTGCCATAGATCAAGTCATCGTCTTGGATAAAAAACTTACCCGCAGAGAACAGCCCATCTGCCGAAGTCAGGTCAATTGTGAACACAACGCGTTCTTGCGCCGGCCCACTTGCATCTTGCCGCACGGCGGACGCGTCGTATTCGCGCATGATAAGAATGCCCTTAGGGTTCGCAGTGCCATCACTGACGCCGCCGATTATAGATAAGGCCTCCAATGCAGATAGGTGTTGATCAGTGATTTCATGCACTGCTTCTGAACCTGTCGCACCCAAAGACAGAAACTTACGCTCGTCACCGATAATTCTGACACGATCACCACCACGCATGGTCGTATTCTGCGCTGGCTCCTCTAATAGGCG
The DNA here is from genome assembly GCF_043641945.1 of Yoonia maritima. GTDB lineage: Bacteria > Pseudomonadota > Alphaproteobacteria > Rhodobacterales > Rhodobacteraceae > Yoonia > Yoonia maritima_B. Next base: position 326,326 of record NZ_JBHZRX010000003.1, read on the forward strand.
GTCCAACGAAATACCATATGTCCGGCCATTTCTGATCAGGCGGACCTGCGGGTTCAACAGCGAAGGATCGGCACCACCTGCCATTGATAATAGTTCTAGAATTTTGAAATTCCGGTCCGGCAATTCGTATAGGCCCGGCGCAGCAAAACCTGACATGAGGTTTGCCATATTCTGACGCCCCGGCTTAACAATCAGCTGTACTTGCGCTGATGGAATCGTCTTACTTAGCTCTTCTTCGATCCGTGCGCGCGCTGTCATCGACGACATACCGGAGACCTGCATATCACCAATATAGGGTACAAAAATACGTCCGGTCGAGCCAACTTGGGTTTCTTGCAGTGGCGTGACGCGTTGGCCGGCACCCGCCAAAAGCGAATTTTCTTCGGCGTCCCAGATCGTCAACTGGACTGTATCGCCGGGTGCAATGATCAGTGATGCTGGTTGTTCTTGGCTGGGTATCCACGAAAATGACTGAATGTCAGGGTTCGGCCAAGAATTGATGATGGGAAGTGTTTCTCGCGTGACTTCGAAAACTTCGAAATCATATACCGCTTCTTCGCCTTCTTCGCGACTGCCGGCATTTGATGCCGCCAGCACCTCGGATTGGAAACCCGCACCGCGTGGCAGACTACAGCCTGCAACTAGAAAACAGAGTCCTAGTAGTAAGAAACGCTGAAAAGTGAAACGCATGCTCTCTCCATCAAACGACCGCCATACACCGATGACGGTATCCATTTTCCACCACAATTACCCTAAATAATCGTGAATGGAGAGACTCTGCAATTTTGAAAATCAAAATAGTGACAAATTGGTTTTAACAAAGGGACAAAAGCAAGGGAACGCGAACATCCCCTTGCCGAAACAATTCAGCCTTCGACAGCCGCAATCACGGCGTCATATGTCTCGCAAAGTGGTGCCAATTCAGCAGACGCTTTGGCGACAGACATACTTTCTTGAAACTCGCTAACCACTGCAAACATGCGATCAGGGTCATCTTGACCGATGATCTGGATTGCCTCTTTTGCTTGCGCAACTTTGGCATCAACAACCTCTGCAGTGCATTCTTCTGACGCATAAGCCGCCGATGACGCGCACACAACAATCGCAGTAAAAAGTGCCTCGATTTTCATAGGTTACATCCCTTTTTGTTAGAGCAACTTGTGGCTCGAGGTCGATGTAACGAAAGAATTTCGAGATTCTAATGCGTATAATTATTTACCGTATTTTCATGCCAGAATCCGCTTACACGGGGCAGAAAGTTGCCGATCAGGTCGTTTAAAAATCGACGGCGATGCCTTTTCTTTCCCAATCGCCAAAGCGCACTGGTTCAGGTCCATCGCGTCCCCCCAATTCTGTCGGCAGGCCCTGCGCTTTGTCGTTCTTGCGGCGTTCTTCTGCCTCGGCAAGCGCGCGCTGGGCTGGCGTAGACTGGTCTTTGTCTTGATCGGGCATTTGGACTCTCCTTGTCGGCGGCATGGCTTTGATATACGCCGCTGGCACCCAGCATCAAGAGATACCCCATGAATCAAACAGGTTTGCCTGCCCGACGCACCGCGCATCATCTATTGATGCAGATCACGACCGAAGGTCGCCTGATGGCAGAATTGATCGCTGGCGGCGCCTTGAACCAGCTAGCGAATGATGACCGCGCTCGCGCACAGCGCCTTGCGACCGACGCATTGCGTGGGTTGGACCGTGCCGACCGGATGCTAAAGCCATACCTGAAAAAGACCCCACCAGATCACGTGATGAATGCGCTTCGCCTTGGGGTTATCGAACTGTGCGGTGGCGAAGCGGCGCATGGCGTCGTGAACGCCTATGTTGAAATCGTGGGGCGGAACAAACGCACGCAAGCGATGAAGGGCCTGACAAACGCGGTCCTGCGTAAGATCGCGGCTGAAGGCCCCGAGGGCTGGGAAAAGCGTGCAGTACCGCTGACACCCGGTTGGCTACGCCAGCCGCTGGTGGCGGCATGGGGACGCGAGGCGGTTGTTGGCATGGAAGCAGCACACTTTAGTGGCGCTCCACTTGATCTAACAGCAAAGACAGATGCCGACGCTGTAGCCAAGGCAACTGGCGGCACCGTTCTGCCAACGGGTTCCGTACGTATCACAAACGCTGGTCAGGTGACGTCGTTGCCCGGATATGATGCGGGCGAATGGTGGGTCCAAGATGCTGCCGCAGCTATTCCAGTAAAACTGTTGGGTGACGTGAAAGGCCTTAAGGCTCTCGACCTTTGTGCAGCACCCGGCGGCAAAGCAATGCAATTGGCTGCAGCAGGGGCAGATGTCACCGCTGTAGATTTGTCCGAGCGACGCATGGAACGGGTTCAAGAGAATCTAACGCGCGTCGGCCTGAAGGCCCGCACCGTCGTTAGCGATGCATTTGCGTTTGAGGAATCTGGTTTTGACGCGATCTTGTTGGACGCGCCTTGTTCAGCCACCGGAACTATTCGTCGGCACCCTGACCTGCCCTACGCTAAAGACGGATCAGAGTTTGGCGCATTGATTGATCAACAAGAAACGATGATTGATCACGCGCTAGGCTTGTTGAAACCGGGCGGGCGGCTGGTGTTCTGTACATGTTCTTTGTTACCCGACGAAGGCGAAGTGCAAGTCGAGGAAGCTCTCTCGCGCCATTCAGACCTGACGGTTGACACCGAGGCACTGAACGCCCCCGGGATTGAACCAGAATGGATCACCGAAGAAGGCGGGCTCCGTCTGCGCCCTGATTACTGGTCTGACCTTGGTGGAATGGACGGGTTCTATATGGCCGTTCTACAAAAAGCAGAATAGCAATTCATAAGGCCCGAATTTTTCAAACGACTTCATAGCCTTGGCGGGTCCACGCTTAGGCTAAGAAGTTTTAGTGACTTAACGGCAATCATTTCCTATCCTGCGCTCAATAACAATTGGCCGAGGCAGCGCAGAATTGGCAAAAGCGACCACATGGCGGGATCGCCGGACGACATTTATGAACCGGGTGCATGCCCGGCGTGCAGCGTTTTCTGATACAGTACCGAGCTTCGTAACACCGCCCGAACCGCGCACAATTGGTGCCGTCGGCCGTGGACGTCAGTTAATTACTGGCAACTTTCTTTTCTCGGGTCTTTTTGTCGAAGGGCCCAACCTTTCGATCTGGGACATCGCCCGCGATAACCCAAATGTAATGGACGAAATCCACGGATGTGCGTGGATGGATGACCTTGTTGCCGTGGGCGACGAAAAGGCGCGAACCCGCGCCCAAAAGTGGGTTTATGACTGGATCGATCGCTATGGCGACGGGCGCAACGCCGGATGGACACCCGATGTTGTCGGGCGCAGGCTGACCCGTTGGATCAATCACGGGCTGTTCATCTTACGTGGCCAAGATCAACCTGCAACGGACCAGTTCATGCGCTCTTTGGGTCAGCAGACACTGTTCGTATCGCGGCGCTGGGTTGCTGCCCCGCATGGGCTGCCCCGGTTCGAAGCATTGGCAGGGCTGATTTACGCAGGGCTGATGCTCAAAGGTATGGATCGCTACGTGGATAACGCAGTGAAAGCGCTATCCGCTGAGTGTTCGTCCGAAATCGCTGGCGGGGCGATAGCGACGCGCAACCCAGAAGAGCTGCTAGAAATCCTGACGCTTCTAAACCTGTCTGTACAAACGCTGTCTGCGGCACAGCGGCGTGTGCCGCGTGGTATCTCTGACGCGGTTGAAAGGATTGTGCCAACGCTACGCGCTCTTCGTCATAGCGACGGTAGTCTTACCCGGTTTCATGGGGGCGGTTCGGGGCTGGAGGGGTGGCTGGACCAAGCCTTTGCCGATGCAGGTGTCAAAACGCCGCCTGATGCGGGTCTACACATGGGGTTTGCAAAATTAACAGGTGGGCGAACGTCATTGATTGTGGACGCAGCACCACCACCAACAGGCAGCGCGTCATCAAAAGGACACGCGAGTACGCTCGGGTTTGAGTTGAACTCTGGCCGCCGCCCGATCATCGTGAATAGTGGATCAGGGGCTCGGTTTGGAACCGAATGGCGGCGCGCAAGTCGCGCAACGGCAAGCCATTCAACGCTCGGTTTGGACGGCGTATCGTCATCGCAGCTTAATACCGAAGACGAACAGCTGAGTAATACCCCGACCATCGTACGTTATAACGCGCCCACCATCGAAGGCGGCCGTCGGATAGAGTTATCTCAGAATGGATATCAAGCCAGCCATGGCCTGACCCATGCCCGGATATTGCAATTGTCTGTCGATGGTCGGCAGCTCACTTGCGAAGACCTGCTGACAACGCTTGATGAACAAGACAACGCACAATTCGATGCAACTCGAGGCGTCGAAGGTATTGCCTATAAAATCCGCTTCCATCTGCATCCAGATGTGGCCGCCACGGTTGATCGCCAAAATGTGTACCTTGCACTGAAATCAGGCGAAACATGGGTGTTTTCTCATGATGGTGCCGCCGAACTGTCGATTATCCCCTCAGTTTACCTACAAAATGGTCGATTAAGGCCACTTGGCACGCATCAAGTGGTTTTATCTGGGCGCGCGATGTCCTATGCGACACGCGTCCGTTGGTCGCTGGCCAAGGCGCAAGATACGCCGACTGCCCTGCGTGATCTTGTCCAGACCGATCTTGTGGACGACGTGGAATATACACCTGGGGACTTTGAATGACCGACCTTGCACCACTGCGCCGCGCGCTTCTTTCTGTATCCGACAAAACTGGACTTGTTGATCTTGCGCGCGCGCTTGCTGATCGCGGCGTTGAATTGCTGTCCACTGGCGGCTCTGCCCAAGCATTGCGCGATGCAGGACTAGAAGTTCGCGATGTGGCCGATGTCACTGGCTTCCCAGAAATGATGGACGGCCGCGTGAAAACGCTGCACCCCGTTGTTCACGGTGGCCTGCTGGCCCGCCGCGACCTAGACGGACACCGCGATGCGATGGTCGAACATAACATCGGCCCAATCGATCTGTTGGTCGTGAACCTGTACCCTTTTGAAGAAACCGTAGCCAAAGGCGGCGATTACGCGGCCTGCATCGAAAACATCGACATTGGCGGCCCAGCGATGATCCGTTCTGCTGCGAAAAACCACGCGTTTGTCACTGTTGTGACTGATGTCGAAGATTACGACGCGGTTCTGGCAGAGCTAGACGCGAATGACGGTCAAACAACGATGGCCCTGCGCCAACGTCTTGCCCAAACCGCCTATGCACGTACAGCTGCGTATGACACTGCCGTTAGCACTTGGATGGCTGGCGCGATTGGCCAGAATGAGCCACGTCGTCGTTCGTTCAGCGGCACATTCAAGCAAACCATGCGCTACGGCGAAAACAGCCACCAGTCTGCTGCGTTCTACACCGACGGCACAAACCGCCCCGGCGTTGCGACCGCTGTTGTGCACCAAGGTAAAGCTCTGTCGTATAACAACATCAACGACACAGACGCTGCGTTTGAATTGGTAGCAGAATTCGACCCTGCGGACGGCCCAGCCGTTGCGATCATCAAGCACGCAAACCCTTGCGGCGTAGCACGTGGTGCTACCTTGCTTGAGGCATATAAGAACGCGTTCGATTGCGACCGGACCTCGGCCTTTGGTGGGATCGTCGCGTTGAACCAGCCGCTGGACGAAGAAACAGCCAAGGCAATCGTCGAAATCTTTACCGAAGTCGTGATCGCCCCCGGTGCATCAGACGAGGCCAAAGCTGTATTCGCCGCCAAGAAAAACCTGCGCCTGCTGACGACAGAGGCCCTGCCTGACCCCAAAGAGCCCATCACCACATACCGTCAGGTTGCTGGCGGCATGTTGGTTCAGGACAAAGACACCGGTTACGTTGGCATGGACGACCTGAAAGTTGTGACCAAAGTCGCACCGACTGACGAACAAATGGCTGACCTGCTGTTCGCATGGAAGGTCGCAAAGCACGTCAAATCCAACGCAATTGTCTATGTCAAAGACAAGGCGACAGTGGGCGTAGGCGCTGGCCAAATGTCACGTCTGGATTCCGCACTGATTGCGGCAAAGAAAGCAGAGCGTATGGCAGAAGCCATGGAACTGCCGCAGCCGCTGACCATTGGTTCGGCTGTTGCGTCTGACGCGTTCTTCCCATTCGCTGATGGTCTGCTAGAGGCAGCTGCCGCTGGTGCGACATGTGTGATCCAGCCGGGTGGTTCAATGCGCGACGACGAAGTTATCGCTGCTGCTGACGAAGCCGGGATCGCGATGGTCTTTACCGGCATGCGCCACTTTAAACACTAAGGTGCGGATATGCGTCTAACTTTCTGGACCGGGCTATGGGTGCTGCTGCTGGATCAAGCCAGCAAATACTACGTGGTGCATTGGCTTGGTCTGGGAAATCCCGGGCGGGGCAAGATCGAGGTCTTCCCGCCCTACCTTGAATTCCAGATGGCTTGGAATCGTGGGGTCAACTTTGGCTTGTTTTCCGGTTTCGACATGCGCTGGGTTCTTATTGGGCTTGCGGTCGTCATCTCGGCCGCAGTCCTTTGGTGGCTGCGTAAAAACGGTGGATCGAAGTGGGTCTACATGTCGGCGGGTTTTCTGATTGGTGGTGCAATCGGTAACGTCGTTGACCGGATTTTCTATGGCGCAGTCGCCGATTTCCTGAACATGTCGTGCTGTGGTTTCAATAACCCCTATTCCTTCAACATCGCTGATGTCGCGATCTTTATTGGGGCCGTCGGCCTTGCGTTTTTGGGCGAAGATCACAAATCCAGCCCCAAGAAGAAGAGCGCGTGACGTCGCCACGGGCTTAGGCTACACAGAGCGCGATACTTTCAATGGGTGCTTTAATGCGTGCAATTATTCTATCAGTTCTGACGCTTGTCACACTTGCCGCTTGCGGAAACACAGAACGCCCGTTGCGCGACACGCGTACATCTGACGGCGGCCCTGACGAGTTTTCTGTCATTCCGTCTCGCCCGCTCGAACTCCCCGCGACGACGGCCTTGCCTACACCGACACCTGGCGGCGTCAATCGTGCTGATCCAACACCCAAAGCTGATGCTATCCGCGCACTTGGTGGTAACCCTGCCGCGCAGATCGCTGGTGGGATCCCAACCAACGAAGCCGCGCTTGTCGCGCAAACGGCCCGTTATGGTGTAAACCCAGATATTCGCGCTGAACTGGCCGAACGTGATGAAGCCGCACGAAAGCGCAAAAAGCTGTCGAACGTGTTCAACCCACTGAACCGGGATCGTTACTTTCCACTTTATGCGGGTCAGGCGCTTGATGCCGATGCAGAGCTGGCACGCCTTGCTGCGCTAGGCATCATCGTGCCAACCGCACCTGCGGAACAGTAAAACAATCCTCACATCCCCGTATGTCTGCTTGAACATCGCGGCGCCCGACGTCAATTTGCATCTGACGAAACCGGAAGGGTGCCTATGAAACGTTTGCTTGCCGCTTTGGCGATGATCACCACGACGACAGCCGCACAGGCAGAAGAAGTGACAACCTTCACCCTAGACAACGGGATGGAGGTCGTCGTGATCGAAGATCACCGCGCGCCCGTTGTGGTACACATGGTTTGGTATAAAATCGGTTCAGCAGACGAACCCGTTGGCGCATCGGGCGTCGCGCATTTCTTTGAACACCTGATGTTCAAGCAAACCGACATTCTGGAATCTGGTGAATTTTCAGCGACCGTTGCCGCGAACGGCGGCAGCGACAACGCCTTTACCAGCTACGATTACACTGCATATTTCCAACGCATCGCTGCTGATCGGCTTGATCTGATGATGCAGATGGAAAGCAACCGGATGACCAATCTGGCCATCACTGCAGACAACATCGCGACTGAACGCAATGTCGTGCTGGAAGAACGCAACCAACGGACCGAAAACAATCCCGGCGCATTGGCACGCGAACAGTTCAACGCAGCGCAGTACCAAAACCACCGCTACGGCGTGCCTGTCATCGGCTGGAAGCACGAGATGGAGCAGCTGAATATCGACGACGCGCTGGCCTTTTATGACCTTTACTATTCCCCAAACAACGCCGTGCTGGTCGTTGCTGGTGATGTGCATCCCGATGAGGTTCGCGCATTGGCGGAAACTTACTACGGCGTCATCCCTTCTGAACCCGATCTACCCGAACGCATCCGCCCCCAAGAACCACCACAGCGCGCGGAGCGCCGGATCACATACACCGACCCACGGGTGAGCCAACCCTATCTGATCCGCAGCTATTTGGCCCCCGAACGTGACCCCGGCGCACAAGAAGAAGCTGCAGCGCTCGTGTATTTGGCCGAGCTTTTGGGCGGCTCGCCATTTACGTCCGACCTTGGCATTGCGCTTCAGTTTGACACGCAAACCGCACTTTACACGAACGCCTCATACGACGGCAGCTCGCTGGATACCTCTACCTTTAGCCTCGCCGTGGTTCCGACCAGTGACGTAAGTCTATCCGAGGCAGAAGCCGCGATGGATCAGGTCATTGCTGACTTCTTAGAGAACGATATCGACCCAGCGCGGATGGACAGCATCCGCACGCAGCTACACGCCTCTGAAATCTTTGCGTTGGACGATACACAGGGCCTTGCGCACCGTTATGGCGCGGCACTGACCCAAAGCCTGACTGTCGCAGATGTGCAGGCGTGGCCCGAGATCCTTCAGTCCGTGACAGAAGACGACATCAAAGCCGCCGCAGCCAAAGTATTTAACCGCGATCAGGCCGTCACCGGCTGGGTTGTCGCCACCCAAGAGGACGCCCGCTAATGTTTCGCACGTTTATCGCCCTTACGCTTGCCCTGTTTGCTACGACGGCTAGCGCCGAAATCGACATCATCGAAGTAACATCCACCGGCGGGATCAACGCATGGGTCGTCGAAGAACCAAGCATCCCTTTCATTGCCGTGGAAATCCGTTTTCGTGGCGGCACATCATTGGATTTGCCGGGCAAACGCGGCGCGACCAACCTGATGATGGGGTTGCTAGAGGAAGGATCGGGCGACATGAACGCCCAAGAATTCCAGACAGCGCGCGAAGCCTTAGCGGCAAGTTACGGGTTTTCCGCGTATGACGACTCAATTGGCGTTTCAGCCCAATTCCTCACTGAAAATCAGGACGAGGCAATCGCACTTTTGCGCCAAGCACTGATTGAACCCACATTTGACCGAGACGCCTTAGACCGCGTTCGCGCACAGGTTCTGGCCAACATCGCATCCGAAGAAAAGCGACCTAATAGCATCGCAAGCACAGCATTCTATTCTGCAGCCTTTGGTGACCATCCCTATGGTACCAACAGCGATGGGACAGTCGAAAGCGTGAACCGCCTGACACAATTAGACATGCATGACGCGCATCAACGCGCGCTTACACATGATCGGCTTTACGTGTCCGTTGTCGGCGACATCACCGCAGCCGAGGTTGGGCCAATGCTTGATACGCTATTGGGTGATCTGCCCGCGCAAGGCCCAGAGCTGCCCAATGACATCGCCTTTGGCCTTGAGGGCGGCACGACAGTCATTGACTACGATACCCCGCAAGCCGTCGCATTCTTTGGCCATGCCGGCATGAAACGGGACGACCCTGATTTCTTTGCGGCATATGTGCTGAACAACGTATTGGGATCCGGTGGATTTGAATCGCGTTTGATGAACGAAGTGCGTGAAAAGCGCGGGCTGACCTATGGGATCGGGACTTATCTTGTGCCCAAGTTCCATGCTGAAATGATGCTTGGCTCGGTTGCGTCATCCAACGCAACCATCGCCGAAGCGATCGCAGTGACACGCGACGTTTGGGCCGACACTGCCACAAACGGAATTACGCAGGCAGAGCTTGACCGCGCCAAAACCTATCTGACGGGCGAGTACCCGCTGCGGTTTGATGGCAACAGCGAGATCGCCAATATCATGGTTGGCATGCAAATGATCGACCTATCACCGGAATATGTGACCAACCGAAACGACTATATCGAAGCAGTCACATTGGAAGATGCCAATCGGGTCGCGCGTGAACTGCTGCAGCCAGACAACCTGCATTTCGTCGTCGTTGGAAAACCTGAAGGGCTAAATTAATCCGCCAATGCAAACAGTGGATCAATCCTGACATAGCTGGCTTCCATGCCTTCCTCCATGCCGGTCTCAAGCATGATAGCGCGCGCGTCTGCGTCTGGCATGGTCATCCGCAGGCTTAGCAGCGTCCCATCATCAATGGGTGCAAATGTTGTGACTATGTGATTATCAGGCGTAGGATCGGGTAGATGCATACGCTCTACATGTTCGATCCGTTCATTCGGCGTCAGCGCAATGAACTCTCCGGTCAGATAGAATGCGTTCTCACCATTCGCGTCCTGCCAGTCCAATCGGATTTGGCCGCCGGGACGCGCATCATAGAGGCAGTTCGTCATCACCCATCCATCGGGACCGTACAGCCACTTTTTGATTAATTCTGCGTCGGTGTGGGCGCGATAGACAAACTCTGGCGGTGCCTTGAACCGTCGTGTGACGATGACATGGGTGTCGCCTTCGAGCTTTAGATCAAGCTTGGTCATTCCGTCGTCCGCTCATCCTTGGTTTGCATTTCGGCCAACACATCATCAAGCCGGTCGTAGTTGACGGACATTGTTTGGCGCAACATCGCCAGCCATTCGTCCAAATTGTCCAAGGCCCCTTCGGCCAACCGGCAAGGGCGCCGTTGCTTATCCACACGCCGCGTGATCAACCCGGCACTTTCCAGCACTTTCAGGTGCCGTGACACGGCGGGCTGCGTCATGGCGAACGGTGCGGCCAATTCCGTCACCGTTGCTTCGCCCTCGGCCAGCCGCTGTACGATAGCCAAGCGCGTCGGGTCAGATAATGCAGCAAACTTGGTGGCCAGAGGTCCATTATGTAATTCATTCATTATATAATATATGAGTTATATAATATAAAATGTAAAGCTGTTTCAAAGCTCTCGCAGAATCGCGCATTCATGCTATAGTTTGTGGCATGGCCATAGCAGACCCCCAGATAAAGCCTCGCCCGGTAATTCGGCAGCTTGATGACGCCGCGATCAACAGGATTGCGGCCGGCGAAGTTCTTGAACGTCCGGCTTCGGCCGTGAAAGAACTTGTTGAAAACGCTGTAGATGCTGGCGCAACCCGGGTTGAGGTTGTGATTGCCGATGGTGGCAAGACCCTGATCCGCGTGACAGACGATGGTTGCGGGATAGCGGCAAGTGATTTGCCGCTCGCCTTGTCCCGGCATGCCACGTCGAAAATAGACGGATCTGACCTGCTGAACATCCATTCATTTGGGTTCAGAGGAGAAGCCCTACCGTCGCTAGGTGCCGTTGGCCGCCTGACCATCACATCGCGTGTCCCCGATGCAGATGCCGCAAGCATCGACGTAGCGGGCGGCAAAATGAGCGATGTTCGCCCCGCAGCCCTATCATCCGGTACGGTCGTTGAATTGCGCGACATGTTTTATGCGACCCCTGCCCGGCTGAAATTCCTGCGCACCGACCGCGCGGAAGCACAAGCCGTAGGTGACGTGATCAAACGGCTCGCAATGGCCGAACCTTTTATCACCTTCATCCTGCGTGACGCATCAAATGGCGACAACCGGACGACCTTCCGCGCCGATGCGCAAACCGGCGATTTATTCGACGCGCTGCACGGTCGTTTGCAAACTGTGCTAGGGCGCGAATTTGCAGAAAACGCATTGGCCATCGACGCCGAACGCGAAGGCTTTCACCTGACGGGCTATGCTGCCCTGCCAACATATTCGCGCGGTGCGGCGATTGCGCAGTTCCTATTCGTTAACGGCCGGCCTGTTCGTGATAAAATGCTGCTGGGCGCGTTGCGCGCCGCCTATATGGATGTCCTGTCACGCGACAGGCACCCTGCTGCTGCGCTGTTTATCGACTGCGAGCCAACCTTGGTTGATGTCAACGTCCACCCCGCCAAATCCGAAGTCCGGTTTCGCGATCCCGGCACTGTCCGCGGGTTGATCGTATCCGGGCTACGCCATGCGCTTGCTGGCGCAGGACACCGGGCATCGACGACCGTCGCCACTGCAACGTTGGGCGCGATGCAGCCACAGCAACCGCCAACTGAACCGCGCGTCTATCAAATGGACAAAAAGAGCCTTGGACCAACGCGCCCAAGCTTTAGCGCCCGTTCAATGACATTTCAGGCCCAAGCGCCGGGCTTTCAAGAAGCACCATCAGGGCGCGTCGAACCAGTCGTCGAAGATGAGCCTGCACACCTTCCATTAGGGGCAGCGCGTGCGCAGGTGCACGAAAACTACATCATCGCCCAGACCGAAAATGGGATCGTGATTGTCGATCAACACGCTGCCCACGAACGGCTAGTCTATGAAAAACTAAAGAACCAGATGGCCGAAAACGGGGTCGCAGCACAGGCGCTTTTGATCCCTGAAATCGTCGAGATGGCCGAGGGCAATGCCGCGATGCTACTTGCGATTGCCGATGATCTGTCGCGCCTTGGACTGACCATTGAACCTTTCGGCGGCGGCGCGATCGCTGTCCGCGAAACCCCAGCCATCTTGGGCGAGGTCAACGCAGCCGCCATGATCCGCGACATCATCGACGAACTGGCCGACCAAGGCGACAGCGCCAGCGTCAAAGCCAAGATCGAAGCGATCCTAAGCCGCGTTGCCTGCCATGGATCAATCCGGTCTGGGCGTCGCATGCAAGGCCCCGAGATGAACGCACTTTTACGCGAAATGGAAGCAACACCACTTTCGGGGCAATGCAACCACGGGCGCCCAACCTATGTGGAACTCAAACTCTCTGACATTGAACGGCTGTTCGGACGCACATGATCCAGATCGGCGACCAGACCTATGCATTCAGCGATCCGCTGGTGGTTGGCGTGATTTCGGCAACATGCCTTGTATTGCTGGTGCTTATGCTGCTGATAACAACCGCCCGACGCGCAGGTCGGTCGGCTGATGCCGTTTACAACGTAGCCCAGCAAGTCGGGCAGCTGTCCATGAACGTGAACGCGCTTGGGCAAGGACAACAGCAACTGGCTGGTAACATCCAAACCGTTTCAGACGCACAGGCCCACGCCCAAATCCGGGTCATCCAAACGATGGAAACGCGAATGGCAGAGGTTCAGGCACAGATGTCCGAACGCTTGGCCGATAATGCCATGAAATCGGCATATGCACTCGCAGAGATGCAAGAACGTATGAAGGATACTCTGACTGGTTCGTCTGAAAAAACGACCAAAAGCCTGACAGAGCTGCAGGAACGCCTTGCCACAATCGACAAGGCCCAAACCAACATCGAAAAGCTATCGGGTGATGTGCTGTCATTGCAGGACATTCTTTCCAATAAACAGACACGCGGTGCCTTTGGCGAGATCCAACTGCAAGACATCGTATCCAAGGCCCTGCCCTCTGACAGCTACACTTGGCAGGCCACGCTATCAAACAACCGCCGCGCTGATTGCTTGGTGCATCTTCCCAACCCTCCCGGCCCTATTGTGATCGATGCGAAATTTCCGCTTGAGGCTTATGAGGCCCTTGTCGCCGCAGAAACTAAACACGACCGGGACCGTGCGCTAAATGCGCTAGGTCAGGCGGTGCGCGTGCATATTCGCAAAATATCAGACAGCTATTTGATCGAAGGCGAAACCGCTGACGGCGCGCTGATGTTCCTGCCATCCGAGGCAGTCTATGCCGAAATCCACGGTCGCCTGCCTCATATTGTACGTGAAGGATTTACCGCACGCGTCTGGATCGTTTCACCTACGACCTGCATGGCAACACTGAACACGATGCGCGCGATCCTGAAAGATGCCCGCATGCGCGAACAAACCGGTGCGATCCGCAAAGAACTGGCGCTGCTAGGCGGTGACGTTGATCGGCTGGTTGGGCGTGTCGGGAACCTTGACCGTCACTTTGCGCAGGCTGCCAAAGATATCGAAGAAATCAAGATATCGGCGGATAAGGCTGGCAAACGCGCCAATCGGCTCGACCATTTTGACTTCGAAGAACTCGAAACGCCACCAGATGCAAAGGTCGTTCCGCTTCGGGAATAGTTGCGCCAGATCAAAGCAGTTTGCAACGCATCCTCCATATTACCAATAAGGAGGACGCGGACATGCTACCTATCACGACAGACAAAATCGCAGAGGTGATCATCCTCGCGCGCGAACTGAACCGGGCTGAGGCCGAATTCGACGGTTTTGTTAATCAACTGACCCCAGAAGAACAGACCGCTTTGGTCGCTGTATTTTGGATTGGGCGCGGCAGCTTTGAAGCCGACGACCTAGAAGAGGCCCTGCGCACAGCAGCCGAGGAAGCAACAACGCCAACGGTAGAGTATCTCAAGGGGTCGCCGCATCTGGCCAACCACCTTGAGAGCGGTTTGGAAGCATTAGGTATCGATCCCACCGATGCGCAAGATGACCTGTTAAGGTAGGCTGGGTTTTAACCCACCGCCTCTTTGAAACATGCACCGGCACGCCCCCAGACATCTTGGTCCAAAGCATCCAATGTCATGAGATGCGGCAGCAATTGCCCTGCAAAATCCGCACTGCTTTCTGCAGGTAGCATCGAAGGTAAGTTATCAATCGCAGTTACATCCAAAACCGGATCATCGTGTACGCGAAGCGCGGGCTCAGCCCATGTCGTCGTCCGGTCATAAACCTTGATCGGTGAAAAATCACTATCTGGATCACACGCAATATCCCCGATGACTGACAGTTTGCGTTCTTCAGTCTTGGCATCCGCGGGTACGAACACAGGTGTCCCGGGGCGTGCAAGAATACAATTCAAAAAGATGTCATGCTCTAGCACTTCAGGAAATGGGCCGCCCGAAGCGGTTTCCGCCATGTCCCATTTGGTAACCTGCATCCCCATCGCCTCGCATAGATCGGCACCGCCAGTACCCACACGGCCCAGCGCCCCGATGATCAATGCGTTCGGCCGGGTATCACCCAAACACGACAGTAGATCGGCACGCATATCGGCAGCATTTGGATAAGCATGTACCGGGCCAGCCTGCCCGCCGTCTTGTTGTGCAATCCAGCACATCAGCGACACAGCCGCGCCTGCATAGCCAGCCCAATAACCAAACGCCGCGACACGGCGACCATCAGCATGCGTCAGGTATTCAAGGTCATACAGCGCGCCGCCACCAGCTTTGAACCTGTCCAACAGAATGCGCCCGGATGGCTGTCCCTTATAGGCATGGCCGAACATGATGTGACGATGGCGCAGCGGTGTACCATCTTCGGGCAATTCCTTTAGTCCAAAGATCAGCGCATTATCTGGTGCATTCACCCATGAAAATTCGGGCGCGATGTCGCAACCGACCGCTACGTATTCCGCAATTGGGATAATACGCTGACGGCTTTCTTCGACCGTGACTTTGAACCCTTTTTTCAGCAGCTGCACTGCGCCATCAGGCGTAAGACCAACACGTTCTTCGTTGGCGCGGCTTTCCGCGCGGACCCAAAGATGCACCATTTTTCTATCCTTAATAGTGAGTGATCGCATGCGCACGGTCTGGATGATCCAGATGCGGCGCTGCGTTAAAACTTGCCAATATCGGTCCCTGGGGGATCACGTGAACCCGATGAACTGACGTATTCATAATTGGCAACAAGACATGTGCCAAACGGGTCGGGTCAAGCCGCAACAAGTGGCGCAAAATCATCCCGATCACACCACCCGACGTCACGCATAGAATACGCACGCCCGGTTGGGCTGCCTCTTGGAGCACACCAGTGACGCGTTCTTCGAACGATGCGAATGTCTCGACGCCTTTGATTTCAGCGCGATGCCAAGCCTCCATGACTTGTGGAATATGCGCCGCGAATTCATCCGGGCCGGGCATAGGCACACCGTGCACATCATCAAGCGCCTTACCGAGACTAAAATAGTCCATCTCATTAAGACGAGGATCAATAACAGGTGCAGCAAAACCCATCCCGGCTGCCGTTTCGCGGTGACGGCGTAGACTGCCGGCGATCACTTTGTCGAATGGGGCTTCGCGGTCGCGCAAGTAATCGCCCAACCAACGGGCCTGCTGATGCCCAAGATCAGATAGCTTGTCATAGCTTTCTTCGTCGGTCGCCCCAGAATTAGCCTGTCCATGGCGCACAAATATGATCTCACCCATCGTGGCTCTCCTTTTTGGCGGGACGCTACGGTGCTAATCTACGCTTAGCAACGGCCATCGCGCACCAAATTGGGTCACGCGCGCGCGATTTTGCAGAAATATTTTTACTCACGATTTTGCGTTCGCCCGATTTTCGTGATCGCGCAGCAACCGCGACCATGACTCCTGCGCACAGACTTTGAATTACTTCGGTTCACCTCTGCACAGAACCCGCAAAGTGGGGCGGATCGCGACAATTTCAAGGACTATTTCCGATCACTTCGATCACCATTTTCGTGATCGACGCAGACCTTTTCTGGCGACGGAAAGCACCCGATATCCCGTTTATCAACACGGCAAACACAGCCGCAGAGACACAACAATCAGCGACATTATTGTCGTAAAACAAAAGAGAAAAAGGAACATATTATGTCTATCAAATCAATCGCACTTGCCGCCGCAGCTGTTGCAGCACTGGGTTCTACTGCATCTGCTGACAGCTACTTTCAGCTGGGTGAAAACCTAGAAGCAGGCACTATTCTAGAACTTGGTATTGTTCGTTCTGATGCCGACGGCATCGTAGAAATTTACACAAGCGACGCTGGCGATCTGGGCACTTTGATCGGTACCGAAGCGGTACACGCTGGTGCAAACAGCGACGTGCGCGTTAATGTTGGCTCTGCCCCACAAAAAGACGTGATCGCTCTGCTTAAGGTGAACGGTCAAGTTGTTGCGCAGCATGACTACGACATCGTTCGCTAAACTATCCGCGCACGCGGTACTCCAGAAAGGTCGTCTTCCGTAAGGAAGGCGGCCTTTTTTCGTTCCAGTGGTTGCTGCCAGAATCTGAACGTGGGATTGTGCGCGGAACTTAATATCCGCTCACACAGGTTTTCCTATATGCCCGCTGCCACGCTGCTTCGTGATGTCTTTGGCTTTGACGCGTTCCGCCCGGGCCAGCAAGATATCGTCGAGGCAGTAATCGCGGGACAAAACACGCTGGCGATTATGCCGACCGGTGGCGGGAAATCCCTGTGCTTCCAATTGCCGGCATTGGTCCGAGATGGGGTCACAGTTGTTATCTCACCGTTGATCGCATTGATGCGCGATCAGGTGCGTGGTTTGCGCGAAGCTGGGGTTTCGGCAGGTGCGCTTACGTCAGGCAACACCCAAGAAGAAACCGACGACGTTTTTGCAGCACTCGAGGCAGGCACGCTGAAACTGCTCTACATGGCGCCAGAGCGGCTCGCCTCTGGCGGCACGGTCAACATGCTAAAACGCGTTGGCGTGAACCTGATCGCAGTCGATGAGGCCCACTGTGTCAGCCAATGGGGCCATGATTTTCGTCCCGACTACCTGCGTATCGGCGAATTGCGCCGGACATTGGATGTACCGCTTGCCGCGTTCACCGCGACGGCCGACGCGGAAACCCAAGTCGAAATCGTGCAAAAACTGTTTGATGGTGCAGAGCCTTCTACATTCTTGCGTGGCTTTGACAGGCCAAACATCCACCTTGCTTTCGCCGTCAAAGACGGACCGCGCACGCAAATCTTGAATTTCGCGGCGGCTCGCAAAGGCCAGTCGGGCATTGTCTATTGTGGGACCCGTGCAAAAACCGAAACCCTTGCCAAAGCCTTGAACGAAGCTGGTCACGCGACATGCCATTATCATGGCGGCATGGAAGCTGATGACCGCCGCATCGTTGAACGCCGCTTTCAGCAAGAAGACGGGCTAATCGTCTGCGCGACCGTCGCCTTTGGCATGGGTATTGATAAGCCCGATATTCGCTGGGTCGCGCATGCCGACCTACCGAAATCTATCGAGGGCTATTACCAAGAGATCGGTCGCGCCGGTCGGGATGGTGCGCCAGCCGAAACGCTAACGTTATTTGGCCCCGATGATATCCGGTTCCGCCGCCAACA
This sequence comes from Yoonia maritima, assembly GCF_043641945.1. Lineage (GTDB taxonomy): Bacteria > Pseudomonadota > Alphaproteobacteria > Rhodobacterales > Rhodobacteraceae > Yoonia > Yoonia maritima_B. The sequence continues at coordinate 344,320 of NZ_JBHZRX010000003.1, forward strand.
AGTCGATGAGGGGCTAGCGCCCCCAGAACGTCGCGCTGCTGACCATGGGCGCCTAAACGCGCTGTTAGGGTTGGCCGAGGCGCTGCGATGTCGCCGCGAGAACCTGCTTGAGTACTTTGGTGAAACCCCTGGCCCCTGCGGCAACTGTGACCTTTGCGATAAACCGGCCGAGGTATTCGACGGCACCACCGCCGTACGCATGGCGCTGTCTGCTGCGTTGCGGACCGAAGAATGGTTCGGCGCGGGGCATCTGATCGATATTTTGCGTGGCGATCTAACCGATAAGATCCAGCAACGCGGGCACGATAGCTTGCCCACATTCGGCGTTGGCAAAGAATACGACAAACGCCAATGGCAGGCGATATTTCGGCAAATGATGGGTCACGACCTGCTGCGGCCCGACCGTGAACGCCATGGCGCACTACGCATGACCGAGGCCGCCCGGCCAATCTTGCGTGGCGAAGCAACCATAGAGCTGCGCCGTGATACCATTCGCGCCGCGCGTGGTAGCGGGCCCAAAGTCCGGATGCTCGTCAGCGAAGAAGACGCACCATTACTGTCAGCGCTTAAGGCAAAGCGACGCTATTTGGCAGAGCAAGGCGGGGTTCCGGCCTACATCATTTTCAACGACCGCACCCTAATCGAAATGGCCGAAAAACGCCCGGTTACCTTAGACCAGATGGCGCAAATCGGCGGAGTTGGCGCGAAAAAGCTGGAAAGCTACGGTCGTGATTTTCTTGAAGTGATTGCAGGCGCAGTCGAAGAAACCCACCCTGCCCGGCGCAAACTAGCTGGCCGCAGCGAAGGCGAAATCTACGACCGACTGCTTGAAGTGCAAGCAACGCTGTCACGCGGACCGCACGGCGTAGACAAACCAATGAGCTGCACAGCCTCAGCGCTGGCCAAGGTCGCCCAAATGCGCGCTGCGGACGCGAGCCAGCTAGAAAGACTTCTTGGCGAACGCCACGCCGAAAGATTCGGAGAAGCGTTCCTAGAAGTTATCGCCAACAGTTAATTTCGACTCCTCTGCAGCAATTAGAAAATTAATAACCCGTGTGAATAATGACTTCCCAAGACATTTTTTGCGCAGCCACAAGGTAGTAACGCCAACCTTCGGCCCGACCCACACCGCTTCATCGATCCCTGATGCGGTGCTCTGCTTGACCACTGCGCTTGGGAAGACTAGCAAGCGCGCAATCTGACAAAGGACAAGAACGATGGCGCGCAAACGCAAGGGACGCGATATTTCTGGCTGGCTGGTGGTGGACAAACCTGCCGGGCTGACCTCGACCGCCGTGGTGAACAAAGTTCGCTGGGCACTGGACGCGAAAAAGGCGGGCCATGCTGGCACGCTTGACCCCGAAGCAACAGGCGTTCTGGCCGTAGCGTTGGGCGAAGCGACCAAAACCGTTCCTTACATCACTGATGCTCTTAAGGCATATACCTTTACCATAAGGCTTGGTCAGGCGACGAACACCGATGACGCCGAAGGCGAAGTCATCGCAACAAGCGACCTGCGCCCAGATGACGAAACCATCAAGGCCGCACTTGGTGCCTTTATCGGCGACATCATGCAGGTCCCGCCTCAGTTTTCAGCTGTCAAAGTAGACGGCGAGCGCGCCTATAAGAAAGCACGCGACGGCGAAGAAATGGAACTGGCTGCACGTCCGCTGTGGGTCGAAGAGCTTCTTCTTATTGACCGTCCCGACGTCGACCACGTCGTTTTGGAAATGACTTGCGGCAAAGGTGGCTACGTCCGCTCCATCGCCCGTGATCTGGGCGAGGCTCTTGGCTGCAAAGCACACGTTAAGTCATTGCGCCGGATTTGGTCTGGACCATTTCAGGCGACCGATGGTGTGACCTTGGAACAGATTGACGCCTTGGCTAAAACCACTGAACTCGACGCGTTTGTTCAACCGCTCGAGGTGGGTCTCGAAGATCTTCCAGAAGTTCGGTGTCTTGCCGAAAGCGTGACCAAACTACGTAATGGTAACCCTGCATCAGTAATCGCATCAGGCGTTGAATACGGTGAGGAAGTTTGGGCATCCTTTGAAGGCAAGGCCATCGCTGTCGGCACCTATCGTGGTGGCGAAATCCAACCAACACGCGTTTTTGTAACGTAGGGTGGATTTCAATCCACCCAACTTTGCGCCCTGATGATTGTTCGCAGCCACACCAAAGACGATGCACCTTCGACCGCACTTTATTCGGACTGCGAACGATATCGCTATGCGCTGACCCGTAGCTGGGACGACACTGGCAAGCGCGTATTGTTCGTGATGCTAAACCCGTCCAAAGCAACCGAAGTCCAAAACGACCCAACCGTTGAGCGTTGCGAAAGGCGTGCCCGTACATTGGGTTTTGGCGCGTTCCGGGTAACAAACATCTTTGCGTGGCGCGAGACTGATCCCCATTTGATGCGCAAAGCCAATGATCCAGTCGGCCCAGAAAATGACGTCGTCCTATTGGAATCGGTCAATTGGGCGGATCAAATTATCGCCGCTTGGGGGACGCACGGCGAACATTTGGAACGCGGCGCCGCGACTGCAGAACTTTTGCACAAGACAGGCAAACCGATCTTTACCTTAGGCTTGACCAAACACGGTCACCCAAAACACCCATTATACATCAGCTATACCCAACAACCGATGCGTTGGGACCCGGCCGCACGTTAACCATCGCGACAGTTTCTAAGCCGTCCAACGGCATGGCTATGCTAGACAATTATCAGCAAGTGGGTCGATGGCGACTCGCCTTTCCACAGGTAATGACATGTTGGCGATTTTAGGGATTCTTGGGGTTACGATGTCCGCACTTATGCTGGTGGACCCCGACGACGAGGAACCAGAGGCTGCGAACCTCGGGACAAGTCCCGAAGACGATCTTGATGAAACCGCTGACGATGACATCTTGCCGATGAACGAATTCATGGATTCTCTTGATCCGGATATGATTGTTTTTTCAGGGGACGCCGACGATGCCGTGACCACAGGGTCCGGCAATGACTACCTTGATGGTGAAGATGGCAACGACTTTCTGGCAGGTGGCGCGGGCGACGATGAAATCCACGGCGGGGCGGGCGACGACCAAATCTATGGTAACGCCGGCAACGACAACCTGTTTGGGCATATCGGCGATGACATTATCGCTGGCGGTTCTGGGAACGATGCCCTGAACGGCGGTGGCGGTAATGACATCCTATCGGGCGGCGATGGCGACGACATGCTGCTTGGTTCATTGGGCGACGACACACTGATCGGCGGCGACGGTGCTGACACGCTGCACGGCGGGGCGGGCGACGACATTATCGAAGATCGCGCCGACAATATCCGCGACTTTCTAAACGGCGGCGCAGGAAACGATGTGCTGATTGGCGGCGATGACGACGTCCTAAATGGTGGCACCGGTGCTGACACCTTTGCGCTGTCAGGCGAACACGGTGTTATAGTCCAAGACTTCGCACCCGGTGAAGACATGATCGAAATCAGCTACACGGGTAACTCTCCGGCGGTCACAACACAGCTATCTGACGATGGTTTGGTATTGCTCGCCGACGATCAAATCGTTGCCACGTTCAGTAATCTGGTAGAGCTTGATCTTTCTTCGGTCACGCTGGTTTCCACATAAAAAGCTTTCCTTTTTAGCGGAATCCCCCTAAATGCAGCCATCCGCGCAGGGAATCCCTTGCCGGAACCTCCACGGGCCTTTCTGGACGACATCCCGGATCGCGCCATTCACCCTTAATAACAAGGAGACCCCGATGTCGATTACTGCAGAAGACAAAGCACGGATCATGAAGGAATTTGCAACCAAAGAAGGCGACACAGGTTCGCCCGAAGTTCAGGTTGCTATCCTGTCATCGCGCATCGCGACACTGACAGAGCACTTCAAGACCCACAAAAAAGACAACCACGGCCGCCGCGGTCTGCTTAAAATGGTTGCTCTGCGTCGTAAGCTTTTGGACTACACAAAAGCCAAAGACGAAGCACGCTACCAAAGCCTGATCGAGCGTCTGGGCCTGCGTCGCTAAGCCGACGCATCGAAGCACAGCTTCGGTACAGACTAAGAAGCGCCCGCCTTTTGGTGGGCGTTTTTTTGTTTAGGCCAAATTACACCCGACGGATATTCACTTGAAAAGTGCAGCCATGCACGCATAAGGTGCGCAGACAACTATTTCGAGACATACGGGATAAGTGAAAACCCATAGCAGAATATGCACAGCGTCGATTGTGACCAAAACATAAGTGAAAGAGCTTGCTCTTCCCAAATACACAAAATTCAGCTATGGCCCGCAAATCTTGAGAGACCGGCGCCCGCATTCCAGCGCCTGACAAAGAAGATACCGGGATGAGGGGGAATACGCCCCCTACGCAAAATGGGCTGCGGCCCGACTAGGAAAACATGATGTTTAACGAAGTGAAAAAATCGATGCAGTGGGGGCAAGAGACGCTCACACTTGAAACGGGCAAGGTTGCTCGTCAGGCCGACGGTACAGTAATCGCCACCTTGGGCGAAACATCCGTCATGGCCAACGTGACCTTTGCAAAGGCACAAAAGCCAGGTCAGGATTTCTTTCCTCTGACCGTTCACTACCAAGAGAAATACTACGCCGCCGGTAAAGTTCCTGGCGGCTTTTTTAAGCGCGAAGCGCGTCCAACTGAAAAAGAGACGCTGACAGCACGCTTGATCGACCGTCCAATCCGCCCACTGTTCGTACCTGGCTTCAAAAACGAAGTTCTGGTGATGTGTACAGTTCTGTCACACGACATGGTCAACGACCCAGACATGGTTGCGATGATCGCTGCCTCTGCTGCGCTGACGATTTCTGGCGCACCTTTCCGCGGCCCAATTGCTGCTGCACGCGTTGGTTTTGTGGATGGTGAATACATCCTGAACCCAGAAATCGACGATATGCACAACCTGCGTCAGAACCCTGAGCAGCGTTTGGATCTTGTTGTTGCCGGCACCAAAGACGCCGTGATGATGGTAGAATCCGAAGCATACGAACTGACCGAAGAAGAAATGCTGGGTGCGGTGACTTTCGCACACGAGCAGATCCAACCGGTTATCGACCTGATCATTGATCTGGCCGAAGACGCAGCAAAAGAGCCATTCGAATTCCAACCTGTTGACTATTCAGAGCTGTCCGCAGCTGTGAAAGCCGCAGGCGAAGATGCGATGCGCGCTGCATATGCGATCACTGACAAGCAAGAGCGCACATCTGCTGTTGCCGCGGCACGCGAAACAATCAAAGCAGCCCTGACTGAAGAGCAGCTCGAAGACGAGAACCTTGGTTCTGCGCTGAAAAAGCTGGAATCTGACGTTCTGCGCGGCGACGTTGTGAAAAACGGCAAGCGGATCGACGGTCGTGCTCTAGACACCATTCGTCCGATCGTTTCAGAAACTGGTATCCTGCCACGTACACACGGTTCTGCCCTGTTTACACGCGGCGAAACTCAGGGTCTGGTCGTAACGACTTTGGGCACTGGCGACGACGAGCAAATGATCGACTCGCTGACTGGCATGTATAAGTCGAACTTCATGCTGCACTATAACTTCCCTCCTTATTCGGTGGGTGAAGTTGGTCGTGTTGGTTCACCAGGTCGCCGTGAAATCGGCCACGGTAAATTGGCTTGGCGTGCACTTCAGGCTGTTCTGCCTGCTGCGACTGATTTCCCATACACAATCCGCGTTGTGTCAGAGATCACAGAATCCAACGGTTCATCTTCGATGGCTTCCGTATGTGGTGGTTCGCTGTCCATGATGGATGCGGGTGTTCCGCTGAAAGCACCAGTTGCTGGTGTTGCTATGGGTCTGGTCATGGAAGACGACGGTTCTTACGCCGTTCTTTCCGATATCCTTGGTGACGAAGACCACCTTGGCGACATGGACTTTAAAGTTGCTGGTACTGAAAACGGTATCACGTCGCTGCAGATGGACATCAAGATTGCAGGTATCACACCTGAAATCATGTCTAAGGCACTTGAGCAGGCGAAAGCCGGCCGTTTGCATATCCTCGAAGAGATGGGCAAAGCCCTGACAGGCGCGCAGGAATTCAGCGTTCACGCTCCTAAGATCGAGACAATGCAGATCCCAACCGACAAGATCCGTGAAGTTATCGGTTCTGGCGGCAAGGTCATCCGTGAAATCGTTGAAACATCCGGCGCAAAGGTCGACATCAACGACGATGGCGTGATCAAGCTGGCATCTAACGATGCTGAAGCGATCAAAAAAGCCTACGACATGATCCACTCAATCGTAGCAGAACCAGAAGAAGGCGTGATCTACAAAGGGACAGTTGTGAAACTGGTCGACTTTGGTGCTTTCGTGAACTTCTTCGGCAAACGCGATGGTCTGGTACACGTGTCCCAAATCGAAAACCGCCGCCTGAACCACCCTTCCGACGTTCTAAAAGAAGGTCAGGAAGTATGGGTTAAGCTGCTTGGTTTCGATGATCGCGGCAAAGTTCGCTTGGCTATGAAAATGGTTGATCAGGAAACTGGTAAAGAAGTCGTTAAAGAAGAGGCAACCGAAGAATAATTTCTTCGTCCCTTCATTCGGATTGAGGCCCCTGACACTGGTTTGTCAGGGGCCTCTTTTTTGCTCATCCCTGCAAATAAGGCCTATCATCTAATCGGTGTGCAAACCGCACTAAAAGCAACCGTTGCGATAGCGCCACAGCATTCTCTAAAACAAAGAAAACCCACCACCACATCTGGCCTAAGCATTTATAAACAATACACAAACTCCATTCACTTTATGGAGAACAATGATGAATAGAATTTTTGCCGGCTGCGCAGCGCTACTTATTTCCAGCACTGCGATCCACGCGCAAGAGACCGGCGATATGTCCGTAGGGCTTGGTGTTTCGACCTTTGGGGGCAATTTGGAAGCCTCATACACCATTAACGAACAATTCCGCGTTCGCGGTGCGTTGATGGGTGGTTTTTCCTACGAAGACACGGAATCTGATCCAGGTGAAGCGGCTTTCGAGATCGATGCAAACCTTGGCGGCATGGCTGTCCTTGCGGATTATTACCCAACCCAAAGCGGTTGGCGCGTTTCAGGCGGCCTGCTTTTTTCAAACACTGAATTTTCAGCATACGCAGAAGCTTCGGGCTCTGAGCCAATCGATATTGATGGGACCGAATACACAAGCGGTTCTGTGACGACAAAGGCCGAATTCAGCAACAAAGTGTCACCAATGTTGACCACAGGCTATGACCTACACTTTGCCGACAACTGGACGTTCAGCAGTGAAATTGGTGCAGTGCTGATTGGTGGTGTTGATCTTTCGGCGACAGCCGGTGGCGGTATTGATCAGTCTGAAATCGACGAAAGCGAAGACTACCAAGAAGCGCGTGACGATGCAGGAGATATTAAGGTTTACCCGTACCTAAGCTTGGGCCTTGCGTATCGATTCTAATGAAACAGAAAGGGGCCGCACTCAATGTCGAATGCGGCCCCCTATTTTCTGGCTTACAGTTTTGTCGTGCGTAGGTACGGCAACACAGTTTTGAAATCGCCGTATTTCGCTTTGGCGTCTGCGTCATTGACCGATGTTGGGATAATCACATCATCACCTACATTCCAGTTCGCGGGTGTCGCAACGCCTTGGCCGACGGACGTTTGCAAACCATCAAGCGCACGTAGAACTTCGGCAAAGTTCCGGCCAACGGTCATTGGATATGTCATCGACAGCTTTAGCTTCTTATCTGGCCCAACAATAAAGACCGAACGCACAGTCGCGCTATCGGCAGGTGTACGACCATCAGGCATGTAGGCCTCGGCAGGAAGCATGTCGAAGGCTTTAGCCATTTCTAGACCTTCGTCAGCTACGATCGGGAAACCCGCTTTGGTGCCAGCGACTGTCTCAATGTCACCTTTCCACTTTTTGTGGTCTTCGACACCATCGATGCTGATACCCAGAACCTTGGTTCCGCGCTTTTCCCATTCGTCGGCAAGCTGAGCAACGGCACCGAATTCCGTCGTGCAGACCGGGGTGAAATCCTTGGGGTGCGAAAACAGAACCGCCCAGCTATCGCCAATCCAGTCGTGCAGTGAAATCGTGCCGTGGTCAGTTTCAACCGTTAGGTCAGGAATTGTATCGTTAATGCGTAAGCCCATTGGAACTCTCCTTTGTTGTAATACGTTGATGGATATATATGGCCGCGACATTGATTGCGCTACGGGCCTCATACGCTTTGTCGCACCCTCATAAAATTCTCATGTGCAATTTCACACCATCACAGTGCACTTAGCGGTGTTTAGTGCGATCAGAAAATCGCTATTTTGTCGTCAACAGAATAGGAGAATTCCAATGCTGACACAGATCAAAGGTCTTCATCACGTCACTTCGCTGGCCAGTGATGCCCGTGCGAACAATGCATTCTTTACCAACGTGCTTGGCCTGCGCCGTGTTAAGAAAACCGTGAACTTCGACGCGCCTGACGTCTATCACCTTTATTATGGCGACGAAGCTGGGACCCCCGGCACAGTCATGACCTACTTCCCTTTTCCTAATGCCGGTCGCGGCATTGCAGGCGCTGGTGAGGTTGGGCGCACGTCGTTCAGCATCCCGACGGGCACTGCACAGGCATGGATCGATAGGCTTAGTACCTTTGAGACACCAGAACTGGCCCAAGACGTACGCTTTGGTCAGAACCGTATTTTGTTCAATGGCCCAGATGGTGACAGGTTCGCGCTGGTCGAAAGCGATGATGATCGCGCGCCCTGGACAGGCAATGGCGTCAGCGCCGAAATGGGCATCCGTGGCTTTCATTCCACAGACATGCAGCTGGTCGATGACGCCCAAAGCGCAGAACTGCTAAAGTTCATGGGCTACGAAAAACTAGACGCCGAAGAAAACGTAACCCGTTTCATTGTTCCCGGTGGCAACGAAGCCAATGCAATTGATATCGAACTGACCCCAAGCGCGCGCCGCGCGGCACAAGGTGCCGGATCGGTTCACCACATTGCTTTTGCCGTTGAAAACCGCGCCCGCCAACTAGAGGTCCGCGAGGCATTGTTAGACACTGGGTATCAGGTCACGCCAGTCATTGATCGTGACTATTTCTATGCGATCTACTTCCGTACGCCCGGTGGCGTCCTGTTTGAAGTTGCCACAAATGAACCCGGCTTTGACCGCGACGAAGACACAGCGCACCTTGGCGAGGCATTGAAACTACCAAGTCAGCACGAACACTTGCGTGCCCGCCTTGAAAGCTATCTCCAGCCGATTGAGAACTAATATGTCGTATCATGCCAAACGCACAAAAGGGGCCGCAGGCCAGCCTTTGTTCCTGACCTTCCACGGAACCGGCGGCAACGAAGACCAGTTCCACGGATTGGCAGAACAGTTGACTCCCAACGCCCACATCACGTCACCCAGAGGCGACGTATCTGAATACGGCGCGCTGCGCTTTTTCCGGCGGACAGGTGAAGGCGTATACGACATGCCGGATCTTGCACGTCGTAGCGTTGAAATGGCGCGCTTTATTCGGTCAGAGATCGAAATATCCGGTGCCCCAAGGACAATCGGCCTCGGCTATTCTAATGGGGCCAACATTCTTGCATCTGTTGCGCTTGAAACGCCGGACCTCGTTGATGATTTGATCCTGATGCATCCGCTGATCCCTTGGACCCCGAAACCACAACCCGGTCTAGCCGGTCGTCGGGTATTGATCACCGTGGGCAAGCGGGATCCGATCTGCCCTGCCGATCAGACACAGGCACTAGCGGATTACTTTTCCGAACAAGGCGCAGATGTAATGTTGCATTGGCACGACGGAGGGCATGAAATTAGCCAATCCGAAATCCAGCAAATTGCAAATTTCGTCGCGAGCTAGAATGGGCACTTTGCAGTGATCCGCATTCCTTGCCCACCGTCAGGATGCCTAAACTGCAAAGTTTCGGAATGCAGCATAAGGCGCGGGTGATCACCTGCCGGACCCTCTGCATAGAATGGGTCACCCAGAATGGGGTGGCCCAACGTGAGCATATGAACACGCAACTGATGAGACCGCCCCGTTTTCGGCGTTAGGCGAACGCGGGTTTCTCCGTCACCCTTGCGCACAACCCGCCAGTCGGTCACGGCCTGTTTGCCGTTTTCATGGTCGACCATCTGCTTGGGCCGGTTTGGCCAATCAACGATCAGCGGCAAATCAACCGTGCCCGTCTTTTCCTGCATCTCGCCCCAAACGCGGGCGACATATGTCTTTTTGGTTTGCCGCTTTTCAAACTGCAATCCAAGGTGGCGCTGAGCATGTGGAGTAAGCGCAAAGATCATGACGCCGGATGTGTCTCTATCTAACCGATGAACAAGCAGCGCTGTCGGAAACACCGCTTTTACACGTGCCATCAGGCAATCTGCGAGATGCTCACCTTTACCGGGAACAGACAACAGGCCACTCGGCTTATCGACCAAAACGACTTCGTGGTCGTCATGTAGAATAACAAGGGGGTCCTGCGGCGGGTTGTAATCGCTCATCACACAGGAACACGGTCGCCAAAGATGGCTGAACCCACACGAATATGCGTAGCGCCCAATGCAATGGCACGTTCGAAGTCACCGCTCATCCCCATAGACAAACCAGCCAGCCCATTGCGAGCAGCGATCTTAGCAAGCAGTGCGAAATGCAACGACGCTTCTTCGTCAACGGGCGGTATACACATCAGACCCTTCAATGGCAGATCAAGCGCGCGTACTTCGGCAACAAAGGCATCCGCTTCTGCGGGCAGGACACCGGCCTTCTGCGGCTCTTCACCTGTATTCACCTGCACGAACAAATCGGGGCAAGATCCGATCTCTTGCGCAAGCCGCGCAATGGTCGTGGCAAGCTTTGGGCGGTCGACCGTATGGATCGCTTGCGCCAACTCCATAGCTTGACGTGCCTTGTTCGTCTGCAACGGCCCAATCAGGTGAAGCTGAATATCGTCATACTTCTCTCTGAACGCTGGCCACTTTCCTGCGGCCTCTTGAACCTTATTCTCACCAAAGACTCGGTGACCTTGCTCCAAGACTTCAAGAACCCGGTCATTAGGTTGTACTTTCGAGACTGCAATAAGCGTCACATCATCTTTTTTGCGGTCCGATGCCTCACAAGCAGCACGGATTCGGTCCTGAATATCGGCTAAGGGCATGTAAGGCTCCGAAAAATAAGGGTCACATCACGTTTCAGGCCGAAATAAAGGCAATTCGTAACGATGTCACCGGGCAAAACACTGTGTGTCCTTGATGCATCATATCCAGCGAACCCGCCTAAATTTAGTCTAATTTACTTGAGTGTCAGGACCAATGGGCGCAGTTAATCGCTAATGCTAGGAAAACTGGCATTCTTGGGAATGCAAAACACGAGGGAATAAATCCATGAAAAGCATCCTTCTTACAACATCTGCGCTTGTCGCCTTCGCTGGCGCCGCAGCTGCTGAAGTATCTTTCTCCGGTGACGCAACACTGGGCTACAACGATTTCGATGCACAAAACATCGCAACAGCTACTGTTATTGACACTGACTGGGCTGGCACAGCATCTGGCACAGCTTCTGGCGCTGACACAATCGACGATGAAGTCGGCTTCTACTGGGACGCAGACGTTGCAGTGACTATGACCGAAGAGTTGGACAACGGCATCACAGCTGGTGTTGCATTCAACTTCGAAGCGGCTGACCTGAACAACGGTCAAGGCCTTTCAGGCTCAGACTTCGTTCTGTCTCTGACATCTGATTCAGCTGGCCTCTATGTTGGCGACACAGCATTTGCCGCTGAAACACGTTGGGTTTCTGCAGGCGACATGGAAGCTGACGGTTTCTCAGAAGCTGACGGCGAAACAGCACTTCGCGCTGACGTAGAAGTCGCAATGGTCGCAGCTTCGATCTCTATGGTGCTTGCTGATACAAACGGCAACACAGCATCTTCAGTAAGCTCAGAAGACTATGACCAACTATCATTTGGTGCTGCTGCTGACGTAGGCCAGTTCTCTGTTGCTGCAGCTTATCAAGAAGAGTCCACACTGGGCACAACTGGAAACGGCGACTACAACGTAAGTGAAATTTGGGGTCTGTCTGTAGGTACAACTGTATCCGGCGCAGATATCCGCGTTGCTTATGCATCTAATGAAACAGCGGGAACAAGCTCGACTGGCATCAAAGTATCTTACCCATTCGGCTCTGCAGTGACTGCAACAGCTTACTACGTAGATGAAGCTGGCGGTACTGACACAGATCCAAACTACGGTGTTAAAGTTGCATACGCTGCAGGCGACATCTCTGCTACTCTGGACTTCCAAGACGATCAGGGCACAACTAAGACTGCAATCGATGCGTCCTATGACATCGGTAACGGCTTTACAGCGCTGGCTGGCTACTATGTTCAAGACAACGAAGACGGCACCGACTACGATGACGAATTCTACGTTGCTGGTACATACGATCTTGGCGGCGGCGCATCCCTCCTCGCTTCATACGCTGGTGGTGCTGACAACAACGATGACGAAATCGGCGCTGGCGACTACAAGCGCGGTACAACTGTAGAAGTTAACTTCTCATTCTAAGCGAAGCTAACATCTGATCTAGCGAGAGCGGCCCTTTGGGGTCGCTCTTTGCTTTTGTGGGGACTGCTTTGTTGCATAACCGCTTGTGACCTGCCCGACCCTTCGCTACATATTTCGCCAATGGCAAAGTATCCCGGCAAAGGGGAAGTGGTTTGACGTCAATGTTGAAATTTGTTCGCACAGGGCTTGTCGCTTTGTTGATCGGCTCGCTCGCTTCATGTGGCGGTGGCCAAACCCCGACACCACGCGGTGCAGAAAACGTTGCGGTAAACCGCTATATTTGGGCCGCGACACTTGATGTACTGGACTTCCTTCCTGTGCAATCTGCTGATCCGTTTACGGGTGTCATCTCGACCGGCTACGGTACGCCCCCCGGCAGTGGTAACGCATATCGCGCAACGGTACGCGTCATTGATCCGGCCTTAGACGCCCGGTCACTACAAGTCGCCCTCCAATCCCGCAGTGGCCCCGTTTCAATCGAAACCCAAACTGCCGTAGAAGACGCGATCCTATCACGCGCCCGACAGCTTCGCATTGCTGACGGCATCCTATAGCCTTCGGCATATCGCCCGATTATCAAATCCGCCGGGCCCCTGTTGCCCGGCGTTTGCATTCTTGAAAGACCGCTCTGATGACCACTTACACACCCGCCGATATCGAAGCGAAATGGCAATCTTCTTGGGCCGATGCCGAGACATTCAAAGCCGTCCGCAGCGCTGACAAGCCAAAGTACTATGTGCTTGAGATGTTCCCATATCCATCGGGCCGTATCCACATGGGGCACGTTCGCAACTATACCATGGGTGACGTGATCGCGCGGTACAAACTGGCGACAGGTCATAACATCCTACACCCAATGGGTTGGGACGCCTTTGGGATGCCCGCAGAAAACGCTGCGATGGCTTCCGGCGGCCACCCCAAGGATTGGACCTACAACAACATCGCCGACATGAAGGCGCAGATGAAGCCTCTTGGCCTGTCCATCGATTGGTCCCGCGAATTCGCGACCTGCGATCCCGAGTATTACGGCCAGCAGCAGGCGCTGTTCATCGACTTCCTGTCAAAGGGTCTGATTTACCGTAAAAAGGCCGTTGTGAACTGGGACCCCGTCGACATGACCGTTCTGGCCAATGAACAGGTCATCGATGGCAAAGGCTGGCGTTCCGGCGCAGAAGTCGAACGCCGCGAGTTGGTGCAGTGGTTCTTTAAGATCAGCGACCATTCCGAAGAATTGCTGACAGCAATCGATAGCCTCGACAACTGGCCTGCCAAGGTCAAACTGATGCAGGCGAACTGGATCGGCAAATCGCGCGGTCTGCAATTCGCATTTGATCGCACTGATGGCGGCCAGATCGAAGTTTACACGACCCGCCCTGACACATTGATGGGAGCGTCCTTCGTCGGTATTTCACCTGACCATCCGCTGGCCAAAGAATTGGAAGCCAAAGACGAAAAAGTCGCCGCCTTCTGCGCTGAATGCCGCAAAGGTGGAACAACGGCCGAAGCAATCGAAAAGGCTGAAAAGCTGGGCTATGATACCGGCCTGACCGTCAAGCATCCGCTGGATGACAGCTGGGAACTGCCTGTCTATATCGCAAACTTTATCCTGATGGATTACGGCACGGGTGCGATCTTTGGTTGCCCTGCCCACGATCAGCGCGATTTTGACTTTGCGACAAAATACGGCCTACCCATCAATGCGGTATTCCTGCCATCCGCCGACGCGGACGCCAACCTGACCGAGGCCTATACACCAGCCAAAACCGACACTGTTACCTACGTCAAAGGCTTTGCCGGTGAGACCGTCCAAACTGGCGACGATGCAGTCGACACCGCTATTGCCTATTGTGAAGGCAAAGGTATCGGCGAAGGCGTGACGAAGTACCGCCTGCGCGACTGGGGCCTATCTCGTCAGCGCTATTGGGGTTGCCCAATCCCGATTATCCATTGTGATGATTGTGGCGCGGTTCCTGAAAAGAAAGAAAACCTGCCAATTGAATTGCCATATGATGTGACATTCGACATCCCCGGTAACCCGCTGGATCGTCACCCAACATGGCGCGATTGCACATGCCCATCATGCGGTAAACCTGCCCAGCGTGAAACTGACACGATGGATACCTTTGTGGATTCCAGCTGGTACTATGCCCGCTTTACATCGCCGCACGCTGAAACGCCGACCAATGCTGAAGATGCGGCATATTGGATGAACGTTGACCAGTATATCGGCGGGATCGAACACGCGATCTTGCATCTGCTGTATAGCCGCTTCTTCGCCCGTGCGATGAACATCACTGGACACCTGCCTGATAGCGCCAAAGAGCCGTTCAACGCGCTGTTCACCCAAGGCATGGTGACACACGAGATTTATCAAACGCGTAATGCTGAAGGTCGCGCGGTTTACCACTTCCCCGAAGAAGTCACAGACGGCAAACTGGCCGACGGCACCGAGGTAGAAATCGTACCTTCGGCTAAAATGTCGAAATCAAAGAAGAACGTCGTCGATCCAGATGACATTCTGGCGAAATACGGTGCGGATACTGCACGTTGGTTCGTGCTGTCCGACAGCCCTCCGGAACGCGACGTAGAATGGACGGCATCTGGCGCAGAAGCCACGCATAAGCACCTGTCGCGCGTGTTCCGTGTTGCCAACGACATCGCAACAATGGACACCGCACCCGGCGCAGGTGACGAAGATCTGCTGCGCGCCACGCACAAGGCGATCCATGACGTGACCATGGGCGTCGAAACCTTTGGCTTTAACGCGGCAATCGCGAAGCTATATGGCTTTACCAACGTCTTGGCGAAATCCAAGGCAGGCGGTGCAGCCAAACGTGAAGCTGCCAAGGTTCTGGCTCAGCTGATGTCACCTATGACACCTCACCTGTCCGAAGAAATCTGGAGCCTGCTGGGCGGCGAAGGCTTGATCACTAATGCCCCATGGCCTGTTGCAGACGAGGCGATGTTGGTTGAAGATACCATCACGATGCCGATCCAAATCAACGGCAAACGCCGTGACGAAATCAAAGTCGCAGCCGACGCCAGCAAGGACGCCATCGAAGAAATCGTAATGGGTCTTGAGGTCGTGCAAAAAGCCTTGGATGGCAATGCGCCAAAGAAACTGATCATCGTACCGGGACGGATTGTTAACATTGTCGTCTAAATTGCCATCGCGTCGCTTTGCCATTCTCGGGCTTCTTGCCCTAGGCGGCTGTGGTTTTGCACCTGTCTACAGTGACAGTAACACCCTGCGCGGCGCGATTGCATTTAAGGCGGATGAAACGATCGCGGGATATCGACTGCAAGAGCGGCTAGAACAGCGGCTAGGGCGGGCGACAGCGCCCCGCTATACGCTGGACGTAACCATGACCAGAGGAAGCCGTAGCGCCGCCATTACAGACGACGGCGACACGACCCGCTATAATGTGACGGGCATTGCGAAGTGGACGCTTACTGATGCCACAGGGCAGCAAGTTGAAAAGGGGAAGGTCGACGCCTTCACCAGCTATTCTGCCACTGGTTCGACCACTGCGACCCAAACAGCCGCAACAGACGCAACCGCGCGTCTGTCGGTCATCCTTGCGGACATGATCGTCAGCCGTTTGCTGATCCTTAGCCCAAAGTTGACGCAATGAAGCTATCAGGGTCCGCGGCAACAGCATATTTTCGTAAGCCCGATCCGACCCATACGGGCCTGCTTATCTTTGGGGCTGACCCGATGCGCGTTGCCGAAAAGCGGCAGCAAGCTATTGCTGCTCTTGTGGGCCCCAACGGCGAAGAAGAAATGCGCCTGACACGCATGGCGGCAGCCGACCTACGTAAAGACCCGGCACTGCTGGATGACGCGGTAAAGGCGCAAGGGTTCTTTCCCGGCCACCGCGTTGCCTTTGTCGAAGACGCGACAGATACGGCAGCGAAGGCCATCACCAACGCGCTGGTCGATTGGAAACCGGGCGATGCCCAAATCATCGTGACCGCTGGCCAGCTGACTGCGAAATCTGCGCTACGCAAGCTGTTCGAAAACCACCGCAATGCAATGGCCATCGGTATCTATGACGACCCGCCATCGGTCGCGGATATCGAACAAAGCCTGACACAGGCAGGAATAGACCAGCCAGAGCGGGACGTGATGGATGCACTTGTTGCGCTGGCCTCTTCGCTTGAACCCGGTGATTTTAGACAGACGCTCGAAAAAATAAGCCTGTACAAGCGTGGTGACGACACCCCGCTGTCGGTGACCGAGGTAATGCTAAACGCCCCACAATCAGCAGAAGTCGACGTCGATGATGTGCTAGAGGTCGTGGCGCTTGGGCAGGCCGATAAACTGGGTCCGGTCCTAAGTAATCTATACGCACAGGGTGTTACCCCTGTGACCCTGTGCATTGGCGCGATGCGACACTTCCGACGCTTGCACACAGCTGCGTCTGATCCCGGTGGTCCGGCCGCTGGTGTTGGTCGGCTGCGCCCACCTGTCTTTGGCCCGCGCCGTGACAAAATCGTACGCCAAGCCAGCCACTGGGGTCGCCCCCGTTTGGAACGTGCTTTGACTGCATTGACTGATGTGGATTTGCAGCTGCGTTCGGCAAGTACAGCACCGCAAGGCCCGCTAATGGAACGCACGCTCATGCGGCTTGCAATGATGGCCCGCCGCTAAACGTAAAAGGCAGGCCCGAAGGCCTGCCTTTCATCAAGATCGTAAGATCTGGATTTAGTCTTCAGCGTTTACAGCAGCTGCGATAAGCAGAGCTGCAACAACACCGATGATTACGTATGTGCTGCTGATAGAGGAGCCAGCTGGTGCTGGTTCTTCAACCACAACAACAGGCGCATCCATTACTGGTGCGGACATGCCGCCAGCGTTGGCTGCAACAGCGGAAACAGCCAGAGCGGCTGCGGCGGCAAGAGTAGTTGTAAAGCGCATGTCGGTACTCCAATTAATGCACGGGTGGTCTGCCAAAAACCTGGCGATCCACATTGCCCTATTAAATCAGGGCCTAAAGCGAAATCCAAGGGGTTTGCGTACCTTCAGAAAACATCAATCTGAAGATATCCCGCATCTGGAGACACAGCCTGAAGACTGCGAACCATGGCACCACGTTGATTTACCCAGTAAATATTGGTGAAAGTAAGGCGTTCACCCTCACATTTCTCCCTAAATCGACGTGTTGAGATCTTTTTTTCGGCTCGCGTGATAACTTCAGTTCCTTCGGAAACGATGCTACATTGCAACAGTTCCGTCGAAATTTCATCCTGATCTGACAGGAAATCATGCCGTCTTTGGGCTGTCCCACCCCCATTTCGGATCGCATTCCACGAACCTGACACGTCTGCTCCCATCAAATCACGCACTAAACCCCGAGTTGCGACAAGCAGCCCATTCTCGAATGTCATGCTCGTGTTGGTCTGGTCGACCCAAGTAACACGCCCGTTATTTTGTGCGGCCTGCACCAAGGACGACCACGCGTTTAGGTTGCGCGTATTAACACGCAAATACTTGCCCGGGTTAGCGTGCATTTCCTCTGCTGGAACTAGGCTCGGCGCGGGCTTTGCGACCGCTGCACTCTGCCCTGTGACAAGACCAGTTAAGCGCGATCCAATGCCGCCTTGGTTAAGCGAACCGCATGACACTAGCAATGTCAGCGCAACAAACCCGAACCCGATACGAATCATCTGTTTCATCGCCAAAACCGTCCCCATGTGTCTGATAGATCGTTGCTATGGGCGTCACGGACAACGTCATACAGCCGGCCATCCACATTCAACATTGCCCCACCATCGCCTACGCGCGTGCGGAACGTCGCGCCGTATTCCTTGCGGCTTGGTGACCCGGTCAAGAAATCGAGCGGGATCGAAACCCGAACGCCCTTGTTGTAGGAACCGTCGCCGTAATCTTCGTAGCTGACGTCGGTCTGGCTGACATAAGCGCTAACCAATACGCCGTTATTGTATTCGCGGGACAGCGTCACCTTACCCCCCCAATCCCCGGCCAAATAGCGCCCAAGATCGACCTGTGTATGGTAACCATCGCCAAGGTCGTAATAGGCTGAAACTTGGCCCGTAACGACATCATAGTCGTATTCATCAAAGCCAAACGCCATATCCGTGTCACGCTGCGCGACATAGTTTAGCTCTGCACCGAAACCCAAATCGCTTTCGACAGGTTTCCACAGCAGTTCGGCTGAAATACCGCCATACATACGTTCAAGGTAGCCACCGCTAATGCGGCTATACAGATTTTCGCCCGGTCGCCCGTAATGGGTCAGCATTAGGCTATCCAAGACAGGCACACCGTCATCCCCGTAAAAACCACCGTCTGTGCGGACGTTTTGCAAATCCGGTGTTGAATCGACAACGGGGTCTTTGGAATCGTTGTTTATCAAGCTTTGCGCGATTGCACCCGACAGAACCAGCTGAGGTGTGATCTGATATTGCGCCTTCAGCTTCACACCAAGATCGACAACACTATCCCCCTCTGACCCCAGCGAACTGACCGCAAAATACGGGCTGACACCCCATGTAAACGCGGGCTTTTTACTGGCAACCTGGGTCAGCCCCTCACCACTACGTGCGTCAGTGAATTGCGCGCGCTGTAACATCGCATCAGTTGCGCCAGCGCGGTTTTCAAGGTTTTCAAGGTCGCTTCGCGAAATAGCTGTCGACGACAACGGAATACCGCGCGTTTCAGGTTCAAGGATGAACGTTTCGATCGAACCCGGCATGACTTGAGTCATCATCCGCGCGACACGCCCCATTGCTTGGGCTTGGGAACGGTATCTGTTGTTTTCATAGCGCACCCGCGCAGTTGTATCCGTAATTTCCAACCCGGTTAGCTCAAGACCTTCGATCTCTAACAACGCCTGCATCGCTGCGCGAAGCCCCGTCTCTAGGACTTTAGCGCGATCCCATGTGCGTGCTGCACGAGCGTCTTGGCTACGCACCTTAACAGGAACCGGGGCACTTTCCGTGCCGCCCATTCCCGGACGGTTATTCGCGTTCAAAACAAAGGTACCCGACAGCGCGACATCAGTGCCGTACAATGATGCAAGCGCCAACTGAACGCCATCAATCGGGCGGTACGTCACCCCAAAGTTATAAGGGCTCTCTACTTCGGCGACGGGCGCAAATGCCTGCTGCGGATTGGCGATTGACGAATACTCTGCCATCACGCCCCATTTGTCGTTGATCTGGTAAGATGCACCGCCAAACAGCGCGGCATCACCTGCAAACCACTGATCAGTGGCCAACTGACCTTCGGGGGTACCCTCATCAAATGCTGGACGGTCTGCACGGCTGCCGAATGGATTATCGAACCCTTCGTGCGTGCCCATCGCGCCCCAACCCAAACCGGCAGTCACCTTAAGACTGTCGCCGATAGATTTAGACGCAACGACGTATTCCGACTGAAAACGCCCAGGTGTCAGGAAATCACGCATCCCGATTGCCACCGCAGGGACATATGTCGATTCATTGACCAGCCGATACTGAAGACTGAATGACCGCTCCAACTCACCCTCTACAATGCCAGTCGCTGTCTCGTCATACAGATCAGTCAGCGTGTAGCTGACACTTCCCGAAAGCCGATCAGTCACCTGCGCACCGATATTCAGGCGATACATGCCATCACGGGCAACGACGGTACCTGCAATCGCACCTTCGTCAGCACTTTGCGCGATGGGCATATCGACAAGACCCGGCATTCCGAAAAAGCCATAGCTTAGATCAACGTCCTGCGCGTTTGCCTGATGCCCAATCACGGCTGTCAAAGCTGTGGTCGCAAGGAAAGCTCTTCTTAGCATAAACGTCACTCCATCACTCTGGTTACAAATGTCTACCGCGCAGCATTAAGGATTGCTACTGGTCAGTGGGTATTCTTGCCGACGACGTAGTCAGCAGCCGACGCGCCAGCCAATACACCGGTCGCAAGACATCCGGTTATCAGGTAGCCGCCTGTCGGCGCCTCCCAATCCAGCATTTCGCCCGCGCAAAATACGCCGGGGCGGTCACGTAACATCAATCCATCTGTCAGGGCATCAAAACGAACACCACCCGCGGTCGAAATCGCCTCGTCCATGGGACGCGGGCCAGCGTGCCGAATGGGTAGCGCCTTGATCAGTGGCGCAAGATCATCGGGAAAAGGGCGCCCGAATTCGGACAGCAACGCAATGCGCACCGGATCAAGCCGCAAAACCTTGCGCAGATGGTTTGAAAGGCTCGCCTTACCGCGAGGTTTCGCGAGCGCCGCGCGAACGCGATCTTCGGACCAGTCCGGCAACAGATCGATGGTCAGCGGTGCACCTTCGCGCAAAGGCTTGGACAGGCTGTAGATACCGCCGCCTTCGATACCGCGTTCCGAAATCACGAACTCGCCCCGTGATTTTTTGTTGCCAGCGGATAGCATCGCGGACTTAACCGGCGTCCCAAAATGCCGGGCCATATGTTCGGACCAATCCACCACGAACCCCATATTCGCGGGGGCAAACGGTGCGACTGCATCCGGCAAAAACTGCGCCCAAGAACCATCGGACCCAAGCCGTGCCCAACTGGCGCCCCCCAATGCAAGAATGGTGACTTTTGGGGTGATTTCCTGTGGACCGTCCGGCGTGTCAAACCGCGCGGCCTGACCTTCCCAACCAGTCCAGCGCCAGCGGGTTTTCAGATCAACCCCCAGATCAGTCAGTCGACCAATCCAAGCACGCAACAGCGGCGATGCCTTCATAACCGTCGGAAATAGACGCCCGGTCGAACCTGTGAAAACGGGCTGACCCAGACCTTCGGCCCAATCCGAAACGTCCTGCGGACCAAAGGCGGCAACAGCATTACGCATGACCTTTGGCGCATCGCCGTAAGCATCCAGAAACTGCTCAATAGGCTCCATTTTTGTCAGGTTTAGACCCGACTTTCCGGCCATCAAGAATTTGCGGCCAACCGATGGCATCGCATCCGCGACCAACACCGATAGGCCAACCTTTCCCAATACCTCGGCGGCCATTAACCCAGCAGGGCCAGCCCCAATGACCAAGGCATCGGTCACGTTGGCATGTTGCCTTTGATTTCCACAACGCGGTGCGGATATGGAATTTCGATACCGTTATCTTTGAGAGCATTCCAAACTAAGAACAACACATCAGAGGTATATTTGTTCTTTCCGTCATCAATGCCGTTAACCCAAAACTCGACCGCGAAATCGATCCCGCTATCGCCAAACCCACGCAGTTCACAATCTGGGGCTTCGGGCTCGGTCAGCACTTCTGGATGCTTGGCAACAGCCGCTTCGATAATCGCGGGGATTTTGTTGATATCGGTATCGTAGCTAACAGAAAAATCCACCTCGTAACGGTTGGCGGACCCGCTGTCGGAATAGTTTACAACACGGGTCGTGATAAAGTCTTCGTTGGGGACAACAATCCAGCGACCATCAAAGGTTTCAAGGAACGTCGCACGCGCTGTCATCTTGATGATCGTCCCGGCCTCGCCGCCGTCAAGTTCGACATAATCGCCAACAGTCGCTTGGCCTTCGACCAACAGGATCACGCCAGAGATAAAGTTGGACGCGATCTTTTGCAGACCAAAACCAAGGCCGACACCAACGGCACCACCGATGATGGCAAGCGAACTCAGGCTGATGCCCATAATGTTCATCAATAGCAGGAAGGCGATCCCGAAGATTGAGAACTCGGTTACCTTAACAACAAGTTGCCGGATTGCGGGACGCATGGGCTGCTGTTCGATATAGGCAGCCGACTGCGAATTGGACCACTGCCCCAACCAGAACAGCAAACTACCCGCAACGATCCCGCGTAGGATCGCAAGCGCCGAAAAGCTGATGTTACCCAAGCTAACGGACGTATTTCCAAGCGTTTCGATTACCTGATCGAAAAAGCCCAGCGCATAAAGCGCAGTCGCCGGGACAAGCACGAACTTTGCCAGCGTCCGTAGGAATGGATCTTTGATAATGTCACGCGCCAACGCACGCGCAGCGAGGAACAAGAACACGCGCTTACCGAACGCGATGACAGCGCCAGAACCAAAGATCGACCGGGTGACAATCTCGCCCACAGCGGTGAAACCATAGGCCAACAGCGGCAGAATCAACGGCAAGAATTGCAGAATAAATCTGCGCGCCTGCGACAGGATCGAGTTACTTTCTGCGTCCGGTTTCAAAAAACGTTCAAGCCGCGGCGTGAGCTTTGCGTTCACAACACGCGCAAGAAGATAGGCTACGATAAGCAATCCAAACTGCGACCAAGCGGCGGGCGAAAGCAACCAATCCTGCGCTAGTGCGATACCTTGATCAATTGCTGCACGCGCTTGATCAATCAATGCGTTGTCTTGTTCCATAAAACCCCCGGTCACTTTACGCTTCTTTTGCAGTCACTAATCCAGCAGAGCAAGTATGGATTACCCCGCCGGGATCAGCCCTTTGATGCCCTTAACATGTCTATGCTCAGCGCCAAGCGCGTCTTGGCCCAACATGGCGACATGGGCATCAAGTTCTTCTTCAGGCACGATGCGGTCGATCAGCCCCCATTGCAGAGCCTCATCCGCAAGGATTTTTTGACCTGCCATCAGGATCATTTTCGCACGCGATGGGCCGATCAATGCGGCCATGCGAACAGGGTCCGACGGCTGTGGCAGAAATCCTAGCTTCATAACTGGATAAAAGAACTTTGCTTTTGGCACAGCGACACGCAGATCACAGGCAAGCACCAACCCAAAGGCCCCGCCTGCGACGGTTCCGTTCAGCGCGGCAATCGTTAGCCCCGGCAAAGCAGCAACAGCCGATGAAAGCCTTTCCCAGACCGGATCAACGGCAAGACCTGCACGGGCCTCATCCAGATCAGCGCCCGCGCTAAAAACAGACCCTGTTCCAGCAAAAACGACAACTTTTGCATTTGTTGCGCGCTCTGCAATTTCGGCAAGTTCGACCAACATGTCGCGGGTCAATGCACCCGCTTTATCACGCCGATCAATCGTGATCCGCCACAGATCATCCATCACTTCACAGTGGATCATACAAGACCTACCTGTTCGCGAATGGTCTGTTCACGCAGGCTCACATCTAGGCCCATGTAGGCGTCGGCCTCTGGCGTGCACATCCAAACAAGGGTCTTGGCTGGCCATTCCGGCGGCACGTGATCGGACCAATCTAGCTGACTGACAGCGTTAATCCCTGACGCCTTAATCTCGCGCTGCATTTCTGTCGCGACAGTTCCCGGTGACAGCCCCATAATACGTACACCCTTGGAGCGGTTTTCCAGATCAGCGCCACGCGTCAGCATATACGCGCCCGCCTTTGAGCTACAGTATGCGGTCCAGCCTTCGACGGGACCATGCGCGGCACCCGATGATACAGTGATAATTGTACCGTGCCCCTGTGCGATCATACCCGGAAGCGCGGCATGCATACCGTACATCACGCCTTTTAGGTTGATATCAATCGCGCGCCCCCATGCATCCGGGTCGGCATCAGATAGATCGCCAATCGGGTCGATGACCCCGGCGTTATTGATCAGCACATCCAACCCACCAAATGTGCGGGCTGTTGCGGCGACAGCGGCTTCTACCTCTGAATGACGCGATACATCACAAGGAATTGCGAGCGCCTTTTCGCCGATCTCACCAGCGATGTCCGCGATGTCATCGGTGCTACGCGCGAGCAATGCAACATTGGCGCCAACCGCTGCAAATTCGCGTGCGGCTGCGGCACCGATGCCACGGCTAGCACCTGTAATAAGTACGGTTTTTCCAACCATATTAATGTTTTTCACGCTTGTCCCTTTCGGTAAGCTATTTTGATGATTAGTTTATCAAACGACACACCCGATCTTGGCACGACTTGTTAACGTCGACAACGACCGGGACAGATTATAACGAAAAGGAATTCGAATGACCTACTCAATGAAAATGCGCAGCGCTGTCTGCATTGCCGCGCTGGTCGCAGGCAGCACAGCACATGCAGACGTATCTGCGCAGCAGGTCTGGGACGACTGGAAAGAGCAAATGTCGCTCTACCAGCAGACAGAAATTGAAGTCGGGTCAGAAGAAATGTCCGGCGATACGCTGGTCATCAGCAACCTGTCTGTCACGAACACTTCGCCGGAAATGACGGCCAACTATTCCATCGAAGAAATTCGCTTTGAAGAGCAGCGCAATGGTAGCGTCGTCATCACGATGAGCGAAAGCTACCCTATCACGTTCAAGCCAAACTCCGATGCCGTTGTTACTCTTGAAACGACGCAAGCTGGGCTTGAAATGGTTGTATCAGGCGATGCTGACGCGATGGAGTATGCCGTTGAGGCAGACAGCATTGGAATCGCACTCGTAGACGTCGTTGATGGCGACATTACTTTTACTGGCGACGCAAAACTGGTCATGAATGACGTGAGCGGCAGCTACAGCACCAGCGAAACTGAAATACGCAACATTGCGTACGAAATGGACGTCGCCACAATTGATATCCTGCTCGACATTGTCGTGCCCGGCGGCAAAGGTGAATACGTAACCGGTGGCGGCAAAATCGAAGACATCCAGATGGACGGGTCTATCATGATGCCGCTTGAGGGCGACTTTGAGACGCCAGAGGATATGTTCGAGAACGGATTTGCCATCGAAGGTGGGTACTCTCTTGCTGGCGCTAGCTATATCTTTGATGTTAACGCCGAAGGCGACCAAGCGGCCGGTTCCATCAGCATGGGTTCCGCAGAGCTAAGAGGCCAGATCAACAGCGATGTTATCTCTTATGACACGACCGCGAATGATGTGTCCCTTAACATCACAGGTTCCGAAATCCCGTTCCCGATTGAACTATCAATTGCCGAATACGGCGTTGGCCTTGAGATGCCTATCACTCAGTCTGAAGAGGCCCAAGATTTCCGCCTTAGCCTTGATTTCATCGACCTGACGATCAATGAAATGATTTGGGGTATGATCGATCCGGGTAACGTACTGCCACGCGACCCTGCGACTTTCCAGTTCGCGCTTGCAGGCACAGGAACGCCTATGATCAACATGATGGATCAAGAGCAGCAAGAGATGGTCAAAGGCAACGAACTGCCGTTTGAACTCAACACGCTGTCGCTCGAAAATCTGAAGATCGCGCTTGCGGGTGCTTTGGTCACGGGTGCAGGCGACTTTACGTTCGACCCAACCGACACACAGACATTCGCGCCAATGCCACGTCCCGAAGGCGAAGTCGCGATCAAGGTGAATGGCCTGAACCAACTGATCGACAACCTGATCGCAATGGGTCTGATCCCAGAAGAGCAAGCCATGGGTCCACGCATGATGATGGGTATGTTCGCCCGCACCACCGGCGACGACCAGCTCGAATCCACCCTAGAGGTGAACAGCGAAGGTCATGTTCTCGTCAATGGACAGCGGGTTAAGTAATCTGCATAAATGAAAAAATCGGCGCGGCGGGCAACCGACGCGCCTTTTTTATTATCTAACTGGAATTTACAGATGCCCAATCGTTCTTTTCTTGCCACAGCGCTTACCTTAGCTGCCTCACCGACCTTTGCCGATATTACGGCGGATGATGTGTGGAACAACCGTATCGCTTTGGTGCAGGCTTTTGGCGGCACGATAGACGCAACATTAGAACGTGACGGCAACATGCTATTCGTGAACGATATACTGTTCAGCTATGCCCTTCCCTTCGAAGCCGGAACCATCCGTTCTACGCTGCCCCCGATGACCATGATCGAACAGGACGACGGCACAGTTTCAATCATTTACCCTAAAAAGATCACGTACAGATTTGAACTCGACTATCCTTCACTCACAGATGAGAAATTTTCGGGTGAAATTCAGGTGGAACAAGCTGAATTGAAAACCAGCGCAAGCGGGGTCGCAGGCGCACTAACTTATCAACAATCTGCGGGCGCTTATAGCGGCAAATTCAACGTCGATTTAGGCGACGATGCCATCGACAACGGTGTGAGAATGTCGATGATCTTCAGCGGCGAGAGTTATTCACACACAACAACTGTGAACGAAGGCGAGTTGATCGAAATTGTCTCATCAATTTCCTATGGCCCGCAAGGATACGAGTTAGAAGCCAACGAAGGCTTTGGAACGCGCTCAGTAGATAAAGGCCGTTACGGCGCGTTAGAGGCCCAGGCCCGCGCCGCCTTTCCGGCTCGCGGCTTAGATGTTCTGAACCTCAGTACAGCGTTGCGTGATGGGATGTTCATTCAGACATCACAATCAATGGCTTCAAGTTCAGGCGAGCAAACCGACTATATCAACAATGACGCAGTTGTTTCGGTGGATCATACCTGCGGCACTTCTAGCTCTACGGTAAACATCTCAGCGGACGGCGTACTTATTGATAGTCTCGTGGATGATTGCTCGGGCGATTTTGTAACAAGTTCTTGGATGGACCTTGCTGGATTGAATTCTGCGATCAAGGCGCAGGCTGCCAGTCTGTCGATGTCTTTGAACATTCCGGTATTGAGCACGGACACACCTACGAATGCAAAGTACCAGATGGGCATTGGCGGGGCGAACATCAGCGACAATATCTGGGATCGATTTGATCCTGGCGGTATCCTGTCACGCGACAAGATGGACATGAATATCGATCTCTCAGCCGACATCATGCACAATGTCGAATGGTTGGATTTTCTAAATATCGAGAACGGGCTTTTGATAAACCAGAACCCTGTCGAATTGCACAACCTGACGATTAATGCGTTTGATCTTAGTGCTGCTGGCGCATCGATAGAGAGCAAAGGCGCGTTCACCTTTGACATGAACGATTTGGATACATTTGATGGCATGCCACGACCGGCAGGGGCAGCAGAAATATTACTGACGGGCGTGCATGAGCTGCTGGATAACCTTGTTTCTATAGGTGTTGTAGCCAGTCAGGATGTCACTATGCCACGGATGATGATCGGTATGTTCACTCGGGATGATGGGAACGGAACTTTGACCACATCGGTAGAAATCAATGACGATGGCGAAATCAGAATGAACGGAGAACGCGTCAAGTAGTCTTGCGAGTATCGGCCCGGCGCACTACGTCTGAGGGAACAAAGGATACCTGATGACACAGCCTCTTTCTGATCTGACCCAGCAGCTATTGGATGCTGCCCGCCGTGCTGGTGCTGATAGCGCCGATGCGATTGCCGTGGATGGCACTTCTATTTCTATCGACGTCCGCGCCGGTGCGCTTGAGCATGCGGAACGGTCCGAAGGGGTGGATATCGGATTGCGTGTTCTGGTTGGCCAGCGTCAGGCCTGTGTGTCATCATCCGACACCAAGCCGGATACGCTGATCCAAGTTGCTGAACGCGCTGTCGCGATGGCCAAAGAAGCGCCAGAAGACCCCTATGCCGGGTTGGCAGACCCATCGCAGCTGGCGACGAACCTCGACACAGATATTCTTGAACTATTCGATCCAAGCGAAGAACCCGATCCCGCCGCGCTGCAAGACGCAGCCGCCCGCGCCGAAGCCGCTGCCCTGCGTAATCCCGGCATCAGTCAGGTGCAGTCTGCATCCTCCGGCTATAGCCGTCGCCACATCCATATGTCCGCGACCAACGGGTTTTCTGCAGGCTATGCACGCACCGATCGCGGCTTGTCTTGCGTCGCGATCAGCGGCACGGGCGCCGAGATGGAACGCGACTATGATTACGACAACCGCGTGTTTCAGGCTGACCTGCGCGATGCTGATGAAATCGGTACTATCGCAGCGGCCCGTGCCGTTGAACGCACAGGTGCCCGCAAGCCTAAAACCGGCGCGTACCCCGTCCTGTTCGACGAACGGATTGCCAACGGTCTGATCGGTCACCTGCTACAGGCGACAAACGGTCTTATGATTGCACGCGGATCTAGCTGGTTACGTGATGCACTGGGCCAGCAGGTATTGCCCAAGGGTCTTTCGATCGTTGAAAATCCACACCGCGCACGCGTTCCTGGGTCAAAACTGTTTGACGCCGAGGGACTGCAAACGTCGCAACGCGCGATTGTTGATCATGGCGTGCTAACGGGCTGGACACTTGACCTTGCGACTGCGCGCAAGCTGGGGCTGGAAAGCACAGCGAACGCTGCACGTGGCACCGGTGCACCGCCAAACCCAAGCCTGACCAACGTGGCACTTACTCAGGGCGACCAAACCCATGATGAACTCATCAAGCAGATGGGGACTGGCCTACTCGTGACCTCAATGATTGGGTCAACGATTAACCCCAACACTGGCGACTATTCACGCGGTGCCTCTGGGTTTTGGGTCGAGAACGGTGAAATCACTTATCCCGTGAACGAATGCACAGTCGCTGGGAACCTGCGCGATATGTTGATGTCGATCATCCCAGCAAACGATGCCCGTACACATCTGTCGCGCGTGGTTCCATCGCTTCTGGTCGAAGGGCTAACCCTTGCCGGAGACTGATCTTTCGCTTTTGATTGATGCCGCCCGCCAATCGGGCGACATCGCCATGCGGTTTTTCCAGAAAAACCCAAACGTCACCGACAAACCCGACGGTGCAGGCCCCGTGACCGAGGCCGATTTGGCCGTGAACAACATGCTGGAAGAAACGCTAGGCGATGCGCGCCCCGACTATGGCTGGTTGTCCGAAGAAACCGAGGACTCTGACGCCCGGATGTCGACGGAACGCCAATTCGTGGTGGACCCCATCGACGGAACCCGTGCGTTCATCGAAGGCGGTAAAGACTGGTCGCATGCCCTTGCCATTGTAAAGGACAGCCAAGTCGTTGCTGCAGCTGTCTATTTACCCGTCCGCGACGTCATGTTTGCGGCCACGCTTGGCGGCGGGGCGACAATGAATGGCGTTCCTATCCGTGCCTCTGAAGTCCAAATCGAAGGCGCTACTGTTTTAGGTGCTATACCCAACTTTGACGGCCGGTTTTGGCGTGGTGGCGTGGCGCCTCCGATCAAACGAGCCTTTCGGTCTTCGCTGGCTTACCGGCTGTGCTTGGTCGGGCAAGGCCGCTTTGACGGCATGATGACCCTGCGGCCCAGTTGGGAATGGGACATTGCTGCGGGTGCGTTGATCGCGACAGAGGCCGGCGCGCGCGTAACTGACCAACATGACCGCCCGCTTCAGTTCAACAACATCTTTCCAAAGGTGCCCGGTGTTTTGGCCGCTGGCCCCAATTTGCATACCAATCTGGCCGCGCTCCTTGAGCCGCAGAACGCAAACCCGTAGAATGGCTGCAATCGTAACACTCACAAAGGTTTCCCTATGACCCAGCGCCTACACCTTGTCTTCGGTGGCGAACTGATCGACCCAACGAAGAATGCGTTCAAAGATGTCGACGCAATCGACATTGTTGGCATGTTTCCAAACTATGAAACGGCATATAACGCGTGGAAAGGTGCTGCTCAGCGCACTGTTGATAACGCGCACATGCGTTACTTTATCGCGCACATTCACCGTCTTCGTGACGAAGAAACAGCAGCATCTTCGACCGAAGAGCTGGGCAACTAAAGCCCGTTTGGACAGTTAAAAATGGCCCGATCCCTATCCATTGCAGCCTATCTGGCAAGCCGGGGATCGGCCGACCAACCTACGCGCATTCTCGAATATCCTGCCCGACCAGAGGGCGTCGTAATTTGGGCGCGCTGCACCCACCCCGACCAATTGACGGCCATCGAAACACTGGGCCGAAAAGTTACGGTTGATGGTGACCCCATCACGATCATACCCACCTTGCGCGATTGGACTCATGAGATTGGCCGTCGCGCAGTCCAAGAACCCCGTAGTAAAGAGGCCATTCGCGAATTCATCGCGCATTGGCAACCAACGCTTGGCATCTGGGTTCGTGGCGATCTTGACCCGTTGCTCATGGACGAAATGCGCGCGGCAAATATGCGCAGCATCTTAGTTGATGCGAACGGTGACGGACTTGAACAAACGACAGGCGGCTGGGTGCCGGGCGCGATGCGTTCACTCTTGTCGCAGTTCGAAGCTATCCTCGCGCTTGATAAAAACGCGGCTGACCGCTTAATACGCGCTGGCGCACCATCTGATGCCATTATCGTATCGGGTGCGATGGAAGATTGTCCCCCGCCCTTGCCCTGCGACGAAGAAGAACGACAAACGCTGGCCAATGCGATTGGCACGCGGCCAACCTGGCTTGCCGCGGCGGCACATTTGGCCGAACTCAATGACCTTAGCCGCGCCCATCAGCAGGCAAGCCGCCGTGCGCACCGACTTTTGTTCATCATGATCCCACGGAACAAAAACGATGCGACGGCATTCGCCGAAACGATGCGTGAAAAAGGGTTTTACGTCACTCTGCGATCAGAAGAACCAACACCGACCGAATTGACCCAAGTTTATATTATCGACACAGACGATGATCTTGGCCTGTGGTACCGGATTGCCCCGATTACCTTTATCGGTGGCACGCTTCGCGGCGGCGGCTGCCGTGATCCGTTCGAGGCAACAGCGTTGGGTTCCGCCGTTCTTTATGGCCCTCTTGTCGCGCCGTTCCAACGCCATGCGGCGCGCCTGAACGCAGCAAGCGCATCACGGTTGATCCGTTCAAGCAGTGATTTGGGCGCGATCATCGAAATCCTGCTTGCCGTCGATAAGACTGCCGAACTTGCCCACGCCGCATGGGATGTCACATCGCGCGGCGCAACTGTTAGCAACCGGATTGCTGACTATATTCGGCTCAGGCTCGAAGAATTGGGGTACTAAATGCGCGCGCCCTTGTTTTGGTTCACGGCGCCAGATCAGCCCGCTGTTTTGGCCCGGCTGCTTGCGCCTTTGGCGGCAATTTATGCTGGCCTTACCGCCCGCCGTTTACGACAACCACCCGCAATCCGGGTCGATATCCCTGTCATCTGCCTTGGCAACATTAACGCTGGCGGCACCGGCAAAACGCCCACGACGATTGCGTTGATTGAGCGGCTAAAAGAACGGGGACACACACCCCATGTTGTGTCGCGCGGTTATGGTGGCAGCCTCGAAGGTCCCATTCAGGTAGATGAACGCAACCATAAAGCCGACCAAACGGGCGACGAACCCTTGTTGCTTGCTGCATTTGCGCCGACATGGGTCGCGCGTGATCGCGCCGCTGGCGTGAAGGCAGCGCAAAACGCCGGCGCCGATGTCATTCTGCTAGACGACGGATTTCAAAACCCTAGCGTCGCCAAAGACCTGTCTATCGTTGTCGTTGATACCATGCGCGGGTTCGGTAATGGGCGGGTGATTCCGGCTGGACCATTGCGTGAACCAGTCGATGTCGGACTTCGGCGTGCTGATCTTGTACTGTCGATTGGGCCAGCCAAGGCGCAACAGCAATTCGCCACCGATTGGTCATTCGATGTACCGCATTTGACCGGACACCTTGCACCACTTCCAACTGGCATGCCGTGGCAAAGCCTGAAGCTGCTGGCCTTCGCAGGTATCGGCCACCCCGAGAAATTCTTTCTTACGCTGCGCGAAATGGGTGCTGACGTTGTGCGTGCAGAAGCACTCGCTGACCATCAACCACTAACCGATGCGTTGATGAAACGGCTTGAGATCGAGGCGCAAACACGAAACGCACAGCTGGTTACCACCGAAAAAGACGCAGTGCGTCTGCCTGACAGTTTTCGGATGAAGGTCATAACCTTGCCAGTACGACTGCAGATCGCAGATTGGGCACCCATTGACCAAGCGTTTGATCGGCTAGGGCTATAACGCAAAAAGGCGGACCAAATGGCCCGCCTTCTTATTAATGTTCCGCCGAACTTAGCTTAGCTTTTCGTCCAGAATTGCAGCGAATTCATCGTAGTTCATGTTCGAATACTTTTCGCCGTCAATCAGGAAGCTCGGAGTAGAGCTGATGTCGTCGCGCTCGGCGTTGTCTTGGTACCAAGTGTACAGCGCTTCGGCTTTGGCGGCGTCACTAAGGCAGGCATCAAGCGCTGCATCATCAAGGCCTGCTGTCTTACCTAGGCGACGTAATTCTTCGATGATTGTTGCAGGGTCACCGCTTGCCAACCATTCACGCTGCTGTTCGTACAACACGTCCGAGAACGCAAAGAAGAAGTCAGGGTTGTCGGTGCAACGCGCAATCATCGACGCCCAAAGGCCGGGACGGTCAAAATACACTTCGCGATAAACGAAACGGATTTTGTTTGTATCAATGTAGTTCTCTTTCAGCAGCTTGTGCTGGTTCGCGTTAAAGCTGGCGCAATGCGGGCAAGTGAATGACGCATATTCGATCACTTCGACATTCGCCATCGGGTTCCCGACGACCATTTCCATGACCTCGGGCAGTTCACCTGTTGCTTCTTGTGCGTTTGCAGCGCCAGGCAAAAGACCTGTCTGCTGATTACGTGGCAAAAGCCCAAGGCCAGCCCCAACGGTCAAAATGGCGGCGCCGCCAGTAGCTAACAAAGTTCTACGTTTCATATTCACCTCTGCTCAGGGTTTTTGTTTTGATAAGACGTTCGCGCCCAGCGCCGCAAGGGCTGCACGCAAATCGTCGCTTTCGACTGTGCCTGCCAACGCCTGCGCTTCGGATTGCGCGGCGGGGCTTGGCGTTTTTCGGGTTTTCGGGGCTGGGGTAAAAGCCACGCGCCCCTCAGCAAATCCTGTAGGCGCTGTCTGCGTGATACGCACACGCGCAATCGCGCGATAGCCATAACAGGCATTCACCTTTTCGCGAATTTGCTCTTTTTGCATTTCAAGCATCGGGGCCTGCGCGCCAGTCGTCAGCAACGTTAGGGTCGCGCCCATGCCGCCTTTGCCGTAACTCACGTTCACAGGGGTCGCGACGCTTGCGGTTGCTTCACCAACAACCTCTGGCCAATGGGTCAATAGACGAGTCACGGCAAAGCCACGCTCTTCACTTGCAGTGCGAATGCGGGTTTGCATCAACGTCGCCGCACGAGAAAATCCGCGCGTGGTGCCCTTATGGCGTGGTTGTTTCATAACTAAGCTCTACTGTATGTGAGCGGTTGCGCCAAGTCAGCGCCTGCGATCTGAAAGGTAAATAACCATTGCGTGACCTCAGTTTACAGCTTTTGGACTGGTACGACGTCCATGCGCGGGCAATGCCGTGGCGCGTGCCCCCTGATGCACGCAAGGCAGGGACGCTTCCGAATCCTTATGCGGTGTGGATGTCAGAGGTCATGTTGCAACAAACAACTGTTGCCGCCGTTCGTGAATACCATAACAAATTCATGTCGTTATGGCCAACCGTGCAGGAATTGGCAGCAGCCGAAGACGCCGATGTCATGGCGGCTTGGGCGGGGTTAGGATATTATGCGCGTGCCCGAAATCTGCTGAAATGCGCCCGTGCGGTTGTCGATAACCACGATGGTATTTTTCCGCAAAACTATGAAACACTTCTGACGCTGCCCGGCATCGGCCCTTACACAGCGGCAGCGATTTCATCCATCGCGTTTGATCTGCCTGAAACGGTTGTGGACGGTAACGTGGAACGAGTCATGGCGCGACTGTATGACATTCATC
Organism: Yoonia maritima; assembly: GCF_043641945.1. Classification (GTDB taxonomy): domain Bacteria; phylum Pseudomonadota; class Alphaproteobacteria; order Rhodobacterales; family Rhodobacteraceae; genus Yoonia; species Yoonia maritima_B. The sequence continues at coordinate 378,316 of NZ_JBHZRX010000003.1, forward strand.
ACCCATTGCCGGGATCAAAGCCTGCCTTGACCGAAAAAGCACGCGCGCTGACCCCCGCCAAACGCCCCGGCGATTATGCCCAAGCAGTGATGGACCTAGGCGCAACCATTTGCACACCCAAAAGCCCGGCTTGTGGGATTTGCCCTTGGCGTGATCCTTGCGATGCACGGATTGCGGGAACCGCGGCAGAGCTGCCAAAGAAAACACCTAAAAAGAAAACGCCGACTCGGTTTGGGATTGCCTATGTCGTCCGGCGCAGTGACGGGGCCTGGTTGCTCGAAACGCGGCCTGAAAGCGGGCTTTTGGGTGGTATGTTAGGCTGGCCCGGGTCTGAATGGGGCGATGCACCTGACCCTGCACCACCTATTGATGCGGACTGGCAAACCCTAAACGAAGAGGCGCGGCATACCTTTACACATTTCCATTTGCGCCTAACCATCATGACAGCAGCGGTTGGGATGGACGCGTCACCAGCACGCGGCGAATTCGTCAATAAGGCTGATTTCAGGCCCACCGCCCTACCCACAGCGATGCGCAAAGTATTCGATCTGGCAGGTCCGACGCTACGCGACTCTTGAGCGTTCACAGACCCAAGCGTAGGGTTATCGCAACTAAGAGGTACCCCATGTCGATCAAAAGCATCAGAGCCGCGCTTCCGTTCTGGCTGTCGCTTGCGCTAATCCCAATCGCTGTTGTCGCTGCAATTTATGGTGGCTGGGCCATCGCGCTGCTACCGCTGGCGACTTGGTATCTGTTCACATTCTTGGATTTCTTGCTGGGCCTGAACCTCGAAAACTACGACCCAGACACCGAAGACAAAGACCTGTTCTGGTATCGGCTTATCACGCTGATCTGGGTGCCGGTTCAATTGATCACTATTTTCGGTCTGATGATCTATGTGACGCGTTCCGGGCATTTGCACTGGGGTGAAGAATGGGCGCTATTCGCCGCGCTGGGGATATTATCCGGTACTATCGGAATCAACTACAGCCATGAACTGATGCACCAAAAGCCAAAGATTGAACGCTGGTTGGGTGATATTCTGCTGACTTCTGTCCTTTACGGGCACTTTCGGTCCGAACATTTGTTGGTGCATCACCGCTATGTCGGCACACCGCGTGACCCTGTCACGGCGCGGTACGGAGAAAGCTTTTACCACTTCTTCCCTCGTGTCCTTTGGCAAAGCCTAAAGTCATCGTTTCTTGCGGAAAAGGCGATGCTCGCGCGTAAAAATCTACCTTGGCATCACAAGTCCAACCCCTTTTGGCGTTATTGGGCGCTTGAGGCAGGATTTGCGATTTTGTCATTCGCTATCGCTGGATGGTGGGGTGTGTTTCTTTTCGCCACCCAAGCCTTTTGGGCGGTATTCCAGCTAGAGCTGGTGAACTACGTCGAACATTACGCGCTGACACGCAAACATCTGGGCGATGGCAAATATGAACATGTAAAACCGCGCCATTCATGGAACGCGGCGCACAAAGCGTCGAACTGGTTGCTGATCAACCTACAACGCCATTCAGACCACCACTACAAACCCGACCGGCGCTTCCCGCTGCTTCAGAACTACACCGACGACGAGGCGCCGCAGCTTCCGTTTGGGTACCCTGTCATGACGATGGCAGCCCTAGTCCCATCAATCTGGCGAAAGGTCATGCACCCGCGCGTCCACACCTGGCGCAACCTGTACTACCCAGAGATCGAAGACTGGACGCCGTATAAATCAGCGACCAATCCCTTGCCTCGTTAAACAAAAAAACCCGCCGTACGAAGACGGCGGGCAGAGTTAGTAATCGCGGTCCCTGCCACCATGGAAGGGTTCTCCGCGATCACCGGCGGTATCAACGTTGGGGAATGTGACGCAGTTAAGCCTGGGTCAGTGCTTCGCCATCTCTGAGCGGATCTGCTGGCGTAGCAGATCAATCGGAACTTTCTGTCCGTCGCGTTTAAATTGCCAATAAGTCCAGCCGTTACAGCTTGGTGCGCCTTCAAGATGGGCGCCGACCTGATGGATCGATCCTTTGATGTCATCACCAACCAGCGTGCCGTCTGCACGTACTTTAGCTTTGTGACGACCGTTTTGTGACCACAGTTCTTCACCAGGGCGCAGCAGGCCGCGTTCGACCAGCACACCAAACGCCACACGTGGCTCAGCACGTTTCGATGTGGAAACCTCAAGCGCTTCACTATCGAATTTGCGCGTGTTGGCGATACGTTTTTCGGCGACCTTGCGGTATGCTTCTTCGCGCTCGATGCCGATGAAGTTACGGCCAAGCATCTTGGAAACGGCGCCTGTCGTGCCAGTGCCAAAGAATGGGTCAAGAACAACATCACCGGGGTTCGTTGTCGCAACCAACACACGGTGCAGCAGAGACTGCGGCTTTTGTGTTGGGTGAGCTTTTTCACCCGCGTCGTTTTTCAGGCGCTCGTGGCCGGTACAAATGGGCAGAACCCAGTCTGACCGCATTTGCACGCCCTCATTCAGCGCTTTCAGCGCTTCGTAGTTAAAGGTGTATTTGCTGGCTTCTTCCTTAGATGCCCAAATCAGCGTCTCATGCGCGTTGGTCAGGCGTTTACCACGGAAGTTCGGCATCGGGTTGGATTTGCGCCAAACAACATCGTTCAGGATCCAGAAACCTTGGTTTTGCAGCTCTGCACCCATGCGGAATACATTGTGGTAGCTGCCAATAATCCAGATAGCACCGTTTGGCTTTAGAAGACGGCGCGCCGCCTTGAGCCATTCGTGCGTAAACCGGTCATATGCTTTGAAGCTGTCGAACTGGTCCCATGCGTCATCAACTGCGTCGACTTTGGAATTGTCCGGGCGATGCAAATCGCCTTTTAGCTGCAAGTTATAGGGTGGGTCCGCAAAGATTAGATCAACAGAACCCGCAGGCATGCTGTTCATACGCTCGATGCAGTCACCATCAAGAATCGTGTTCAGAGGGAGCTTGGAAGCCCCTTTTGCTTTGGTTTTAATCGTCATTTTCTGCCTCATACACCCGGCGGTTATTCCGCTCTTTGGTTGTCCCTAGTGTGAGTCAGACTGGATTCACTGTCAAAAGTTTTATTGAATCAATGGGTTACGTTTTACTCTTGATACAAGATATTGTGCACCGGCTTGAACGAACGTCTATGGTGTGGGGTCACACCAAGGTTTTCCAACCCTGATTTGTGCACCGCTGTCGGGTAACCCGCGTTCTTTTCCCAACCGTAGCCGGGGTACTGTTGCGCCAAATCCACCATGTGTCGGTCACGCCACACTTTTGCGACGATTGAAGCGGCCGCAATCGAAAGGCTACGCCCGTCACCTTTGACGACTGTCTCGGTTGAAATGGTCAGACCGCGCGGCACCATGTTGCCGTCGATCAATGCGTAGTCTGTCGGCTGACGAAGCCCGGCAATCGCCCGCACCATCGCAATATGGGATGCGCGCAATATGTTGTGTTCGTCGATCTCGGCTACTGTCGCCTGCGCGAGCGATACGTCGGCTTGCTCCATTATCGCGTCATAAAGCGCATCACGTTTCTTGGCTGTCAGCTTTTTACTGTCATTCAATCCGTCGGGGATGTTGTTTGCATCCAGCACGACAGCGGCTGCAACGACGGGACCAGCAAGCGGGCCGCGCCCAACCTCATCCACGCCAGCGATATAGGTGAAACCGCGATCTAGGGCGGCTTGTTCGAATGTGTAATCAGGATTTGTCATGTGATCAGTGACCAGAACACGGGCCGCGGTTCAAGAATAAAAAGGGGCAAGGGCCATATCCAACCCTTGCCCCAAGGTGGCACGACGACTGGGGCTTGAAGTCGCGCTAGGTGTCAGCGTCTTAGCGACGCCGATCAGAACGGTAGCCTTCTTGGCGCATGCAGGCTGGGTCGAACCCATTGCGAGGACCGTCGTTTGTGAACAGGCGCACTTCGCAACGGTCTGGTAGTTGGCTCACACGGATTGCATTGCGTTCCAGACAACGGCGCATAAACATCCGGTGATCACCGTATGGCGTTTGAATCTCTCTTACACAGGCAGAGGGTAGAACCTTGCGGTTATCCTGCCGTCGTGGATGGCCATTCCAACCCTGTGGGTGACGCTGACGACGATCTTGCACTTGCTCTGGCTGGCGGTCGTTACGGTTTCTATTTTCTAGCGCTGCGTTCAACGCTGCGATTGCGGCAAGGCCGATTATCAGCTTGCCCGCATCTTCGCGATCAAATCCATTCGCTTGCGCAGGCATTGCACTAGCAAAGGTCAAAGAGACAGCGGTGACACCTGCGACCAGTGATTTAAACATGTGTTTTCCTTTCATCTGTTGCGCCAAAAATGATCGGGTGACGCTGATGAAACGAAATTGGAGCGGACCTTCGCCGCCAGACAATAACGAGGGATGGTTATGCGATGGCGTGCGCGATAACATGAGGCGTTATTGAATATCAGCGCGCTTCGAGGTCAGTTAGAACCATGAAACATCTTTCTTATACATTCATGATCTTCTGCATGACCGCAGGCACCGCACAGGCCGCATGCTATGCCGACTATAAGGCCAAGCAAGACGACCCGCTGCGCCTTCACTATGGTGTGACAGAGGTCCGCGATGACTGTAGTATACAGTCCGCCGAAGATCAGCTGCGCCCGGCGCTGCAACGCGACGGCTGGCAACTATTGAATGTACTTGGCGTCTTTGATGATGCCGGGCTGGAAGAAAGAAGGGAAAGCGCTGGTGACTACTTCCTCCGCTACTGAGGCACGTGAAATCGGTAATAAGATCGTCGTTGCAGGGATTGCTGCGATTGTTTTGATCTTGGCGATTGCGGCCGTACTTCTGTTTATCAACCTGCCTGACGCCAACGCATTCAACATGCGCGTGGAACGGCTGTTTGTAGAAAACGATACGCTGACGGGCAACGCCGAGATAAAGCTACTGGAAATTCTTGCCCAGTCTGGCACGGCGTTTTCTGATACGCTATCATCCTACCGTTTTGTCATTTTTGTATTACTCGTGTTCGCGACTGCGCTGTTAATTGCCGCTGTTGCGTTCCTTGTCATGCTGGTCGCGTTGAACCGCCGGATGGGTAAAATAGAACGTCAGGGTATCGAAGTGAACTCTCTCATCATTAGTCGCGACCAAAAGGCCGTGTATCTGAACAACTTTGAATTCAAGTTAACCGAGGCGGCGATCGAGACCCTATCTGTCTTGGCCGAAGCACGTATGGACGACGAAGTGCTATCAGGCGCGGAAATCGAAGGCGTAATTTCAGGTCGGAATAGTACTGACTGCGAAGAAGCTGCCGGTGCAACACGTATCAAACGTCTTCGCGATACGTTGGGCAATCAGATGGTCAGCGAGCTGTTGGTTAAGAATATTGCACGCAAAGGATACATGTTAGCGATCGACAAAGACGTGATCCGAATGGTCTAAGGTGACGCGGCGTTAGGTCGCACGAATCAAAATTTCATATCAGCGAAATTTCGCGCATGCCTGTCGAAACAATACCGCACTGGTTCAATATTTGATCCAGAAAGTTGACGTTTTTATGCGTTTCAAGCCCATTTCCTCTAATTTGGAAAAGATTCGCCGCATTTTGCGCACAATTCAACCAGTAAATACCTCCTTACGTAGACACATAATCCTAGGGCTATCTTCGGAAGCGGTATTTCTTTTGCCGCGAAGTTGATCATCCACCCTAGGGAGGAGAGTAATTAATGTTAAATAAGCGAAAGAGCGCTGCACTGGGCATCATGACCCTTGCAAGCAGCCTGACCATCGCAGGAATGGCACATGCAGGCGAAGTCACCCTGTCATCAGGCGATGGCACGGTGAATATGACCGGTGAGTTTATCGACTTTCAGGACAACGCCTACATCATCGCAACTGCCCTAGGCGAACTGCGGGTTGCCGCAAGCCGGGTTAGCTGTTCTGGCGCATCCTGCCCAACATTCGACACGGTCGAAACTGACATCACGATTGGGGGATCGGACGTTGTTGGTTCTGGCCTGATGCCATTGCTGCTTGAAGGTTACGCTGGTGCCCTGAACGCGGCGGCCTCGCTTGGTAACACTGGTCAAAACGGTGAACTGATCGCGACATTGACCGCTGATCAGGGTTTTGGTGACGATCTGGTATCGTTCCTTGTTGCCTCAACCGGTTCTAGCGATGGTTTCCAGCAGCTTCTTTCTGGCGACGCTGAAATCGCAATGTCTTCGCGCCGCATCGTACCAGACGAAGCCCGCAGCCTGCGTGACGCAGGTGCCGGTAACATGGTCGATCCAGCCCAAGAACACATCGTCGCAATCGATAGTCTTGTCATTATTACAAACTCCGGTAACCCAATTGATACGCTGACAACCGAAGAAGTCCGCGCAATCTATTCCGGTCAGGTTAATAACTGGTCACAGGTCGGCGGCCCAGATTTGCCAATCACCGTTGTTACACAATCCGAAGATTCAGGTACACGTGCCGTCTTTGAAGATCGTATCTTTGGTGAAACTCAAGCATCACTTGCTTCTGGCGCACAGATCGCAACATCCGGCAGTGAAGCATCGCAAATGGTTAACGCAACTGAAGGCGCTATCGGCGTTGTAGGTTATTCGTTCCAGCGTGGCGCGAACCCAGTTAGCCTTGTCAACGAATGTGGGATCACAATGACCCCAGATGCGTTCTCGGCACGTACAGAAGAATACGCGCTTCAGCGTCGTCTATACCTGTACACCCGTGAAGACACTATATCTGAGCAAACTCAAGCGCTTGTCGACTTTGCAGAATCTAACGACGCAGATAGCCTAATCGGCAAAGCGGGCTTTATCGGTTTCGCAGTTGATCGTCGTGAGCAATCGCTAGAAAGCGGTCGTGCACGCAGCTTGCTTGACCCATCGGCTGACGCTTATGAAGCTGGCTTCATGCGTCAAATGCTAGGCCAGATGGTTGACTATGACCGCCTATCCACAACGTTCCGTTTCCGCACAGGTTCAGCGCAGTTGGACGAACGTGGTCGGATCGACCGTGACCGCTTGGTTGAATATCTTGAAACACAGCCTGCAGGCACAGAAGTGCTGATGGTCGGTTTCACAGATGACGTAGGTCAGTTTGACGGCAACCGCTCTCTTTCTGAGCAGCGTGCACAACAAGTAGCGCAAGATCTCGTTTCTTTCGCTGGTAATCGGTTGAATGGTATCACAGTTTCTTCGGTTGGGTATGGCGAAATCGCCCCTTCTGGCTGTAACGCGAACCAAGAAGGCCGCCGCATCAACCGCCGTGTCGAGGTTTGGATCAAGTCACCTGCGTAACTTGTCCAGCCAATGACCAACGGACCCACATCAAGCACAAGCAACCGACCAAAGTTCATCTAGCGACACACGCAAGAGTAAACGATTGTCATAGCCAGCGCTTGAGACGGGAACGACAAAGGAAACGATATGTCACACAAAACCAATCTAAAGACTAAGTTGGCAGCATCTCGGCGGTTCACCCTCTCCGGACTGGCCAGAGTTGTCTCGGTCGCCTCTATCGGCCTCTGCGGAGCGACGGGCGTAAATGCCCAAAGCATCGCAACCGATGTCGGCGCAAGCGAACGGATTAACATCGCCGGCCAACTATCAACCCTCAGCCAACGCATCATTGCTTCGGCTTGTAACCTGAACTCGGGGATTACCGTACGCGAAAGCCAAGCGGTTCTGAAAATCTCTGCAGATCAGTTCACAGTGATCAGCGATGCATTGCTTCACGGTAACCGCCGTATGGGCGTGTTGGGCGAAGAAACCCGCGCACGCACATTGCAAGTTATCGGCTCGCTCAACGACGAATGGGGCCCGCTGCTTGATCAAGCAACAGCAACAGCCGTCGCAGCAGACGACAACGCGCAGATCAAAGAGCTTGCCGACAAGAGCGACCCACTACTGGAAACAGCCAACATCCTGGTGAGTGAAATCACAGGTCAATACGCTGATCCGGTTGCGCTTCTGCATGCTGATGCTTTGTTGATCGATCTGTCTGGTCGTCAACGTACACTTGCAGCACAGATGTCCAAGGACGTTTGCCTGATCTCATCCGGCATCAACGTTGAGCAAGCCCAAGAAGATCTAGCCCGGAACTCAAAGCTGTTCAGCGACACGCTGTCAGCATTGCGCAATGGTCTGGAAAGCGTCGGCGTACGTCCTCCACCCACAGCACGCATTGAAGAAGGTCTTCAGTACGCTGTTGAGGAATGGGATGCGCTTCAGCCTCTCCTTACCCAAGCGCAAAGCGGTGCCGAGCTGGACACACCAACACGTCAGCGCGTCTTCTTTGCCTTCTTGGGTATCGAGGCACGCATGAACAACGTTACCGTGCTTTACGATAAGAACTCGAAACTGGGCCTCTAAGAAAAGCCAGTTCGATTTAATTGGGCGCCCATCGTGGCGCCCTTTTTTATTAGCGCAGTTGTTCGGGCGCGTATTTCAAAAGAACCGGTACAACCAATTCTTCTTCGTCGATCAAATGCCTGTTCAGCATCGTACCGAACCCATCCAAAATGCCGTGCAAGTCACCCAAGCGATCCTTGAACTTTGCCTTTCGTGCAGGATCAAACTGCAGAACGTCATTTGCCCCGCCAGCAAGCCCGGATAGCAATCCGTCCATCGCGTGGTGATCAGAATCCAGCAAATCAAAGCCGCGCGAAACCCGTTTGTCCAGATTAGCCATTACTGGGAAATACTGCGCATCTTCGATCTGGTGATGCCCATGAAGTTGGTTGATCAACATCCCACCAAACCGCGAAAGGCCACGCTTATAGTTTTCGGGATCCATTTGACCGTCGATCACGCTCTCTAAATCGCCGTTTAATTGGGTCAGCAACCGACGAAACATCAGATGGCGGTCCAACCAAAAGGCAATCAGCTGCGAATAATTCGGATTTGTTTTCCATTCATCGCATGGGAATTCTTTGACCAAAACCCGAAGCGGATCGGGCAAGGCCTTGCGATTTGCGAGTGCAAGTTCGGGTGTCATGGCAATCCTATCTGTCAAACAGACGCAACCACGTGCGCTATATTTTCAAATAGCGCAGTTTGGCCCCAATTGAACCGTGAACTTCTGTGCTTTCAAGCACGACAGATCAGCGACGACGCAGAGTATCCCCAAACGCTAGCTTGGGACTAAGCGTCACACGCTGGCCGTCCTCTTGATCAACACCGCTGTGGTAATCAGCAATGATCTGCGCGGCCTTTGCACCAATTTCCCGACGGCAGGCATCCATGGTCGCCAACTGGATCGGCAAACCGTCCAGCAATTCGACACCGTTAAACGCCGCAAGCCCAATTTGCCCCGGAACGTCGATCCCCTTCTCAAGCAGATACAACAGGCCACCGGCCCCAATCATATCGTTTGAGAAATACAAGAAATCGAGGTCGGGCGTCCGCTCGATCATTTTCGCGGTCATCTCGCGGCCTTTGGCAAGCGCAGAACCGCCCGAATAGAATTCCTGGTCAGCGATCTCGACACCAGACTGCGCAAGCGTCCGTGTGAAACCCTCGAACCGTTTACGGGCACGGTGATCAAGCGGCATCTTCGTACCCATGAAACCGATACGTTTATAGCCGGCCGCAATGATCTCTTCGGCCATTATTCTGCCTGCACGACGGTGTGAAATACCTACGCAAGCATCGACGGGATCGCCATCCACATCCATGATTTCAACAACCGGAATGCCCGCTTGTTTCAGCATAGCACGCGACGCCTCGGAATGTTCTAGCCCAGCGATAATCACACCAGACGGACGCCACGACAGCATCTCAAACAGAACTTTTTCTTCTTTTTCAGGAAGATAGTCAGTCACACCGACAACCGGTTGGAGCTCGGTATCCTCTAGAACCTCAGAAATTCCAGATAGAACCTCAGGAAAGACCATGTTGCCCAGCGATGGAATAATGACCGCCACAAGGTTCACACGCTGCGACGCAAGAGCGCCCGCGATCTTGTTTGGGACGTAGCCCAGACGTTTCGCGGCATCCTGCACCTTTTGGCGGGTCGCGGTGCTCACGTCGCCTTTGTTGCGTAAAACGCGGCTAACTGTCATTTCGCTGACGCCCGAAGCTTCGGAAACATCACGCAGGGTCAATGGTCGTTTATTTCGGCTGGTCACGGATTAATCCTGTCATTGCGTCCGTCATTGTTAACGGCCCTTTGGCCCGTTGACCAGATGAACAAAGGAAGGCATTGATCAGACACGGCGGCCCCGTGGCTCAACTGGATAGAGCAGCCCCCTCCTAAGGGGCAGGTTGCAGGTTCGAATCCTGCCGGGGTCACCAAAAACACCTTTAAAATATGGCTTATTTACAGGGCTTTGTGCAGAAGCTTGCAGAAAGTCCCGAGAGCTTTCGCGCCGAATTCTGCTGAAACGGTGGAAATCTCGTACAAATCCTGTACAAAATTCGCACGTCCTTGCGCCTTTTGACGTCTTCCAATGAGCTGGCGGGTTGCGAACACATGCGCGGAACGCAAGTTCGGCAGCGCAACGCGCAAGCAGATCATCATGTTCTTGGCGGATAAGGCGAGCGATGATGGTTCAGGTATCTGGTGTTCCAAGGGAACGATTCAGCGGCACACCGAGCTGGGCGAGACCACCGTCAAGCGAACCGTGCGCGAGTTCCTCAAAGAAGGCATCCTAGTTGAGACCGGCGCGCGCACCTGCAAGAACGGTTTCACCGTCGTTTACCGCATTGATCTGACCAAGGTTGAGACGCTGGAACCCACGCTTGAACCCGAGATTGAGACGGGGTCCACAGCGGCCCCCGTCCAGTCTGGCCCCGGTACGGGGGCCACTGTGGCCGGGGTACCGGGGCCACCACGGCCCCCAAACCATCCTAAAACCATCCATAAACCACCTACGCGCAGGCGCGAGGTGGCCGTGGATGAAGATGCTGGGAAGATTTTAGCGGCCTATCCGCCCGACCGTTTGCGGGGCAAAGCGGTCTGCATTGCCCAGATCGAAGAGGCCATGAAGGAAGGGATCGAACCCGAGGACTTGCGGCAAGCCGTCCAAGTCTACGCAACCGAGAGCGCAGGGTTCACTCGCTCCAAGGTCTGCTTTTCCGACAACTGGTTCCAGTCGCGGCGCTGGCAGGCCTATGTCGAGAAGCAAGCGGAAGACCGAGAAAAGACAGCAACGCTGCAGGCGGACCACCATGCGCGGCTGGCCTGCTGGATCAGTGATCGCAGCCCCATGTGCAAACACATCACTGGCAGCCAAGTGAGGGCTTTGCTTGCCTCAAAGCTGGTGACAGAGGTCCAAATTCACGCTGCAGGGCTGAGATTATGACTGCTACCGATCCCACCGAAGAGCAAACAGCAAGGCGACCCATGTCATACGCTGGCGCTGCTGACACGGGACCTTGCGAGGGGCGGCAAGCCTCCCCTTCGAACCCCATTAGCACGGACAAACCCCGCACCAAAGAGCCGCTGACCGAGACTTTCGTCTTTCGGTGCACCGCCGCAGAGAAGGCCCAGTTGCGCGCCAAGGCCGAGGCCGCTGGCCTACCCGCCGCGACCCTGATGCGCGAGGCGCTTGGCCTGACGGAAGCCCGCCGACGCAAGCCCATCCCCCGCGTTGATCCGGCGCTGGTGTTGGCCGTTGGCCGGATTGGCGGCAACCTCAACCAGATCGCCCGTTGGCTGAACCGCGCTATGCTGGCGGGCCGCGTGGACCTCGACGCGCTGACCGTGGCCCGCCGCCTGCTGACCATCGAGCGCCAGCTTGCCCAGATCGTCGAGGCCGCACGCTGATGCTGATCAAGTTCTTCCGCAACGGCAAAGGCGCGGGCGCTGGTCCGGTCGGCTACCTCGTCGCGGACAAGGTGCTGGCCTACGACGATAACCGCGACCTGATCCGCGATGCAGACGGCCAGCCGATGACAGTCACGCGCGAACCCTTGCCGGAGGTTCTACGCGGCAATCCCGACCGCACGGAAGCCCTGATCGATGCCAGCCGTCACCAGTGGACGTACCGCGCGGGCGTAATCAGCTTTGCAGCCGAGGATGACCCCACCGAAGAACAGCAGGCCGAGGTCATGGACAACTTCGAGCGTCTGGCCTTCGCGGGGCTGGACCCGACGCAATATGAGGTGCTCTGGGTCCGACATACCCACGAAGACCGTGTCGAGCTTCACTTCTGCACGCCGCGCTTGGAGCTGATCTCGGGGCGCAGCCTGAACATTGCACCGCCCGGCTATGAGAAGGCCTTCGACAGCCTGCGCGATGTGATGAACCAGCGCCACGGTTGGGCCGATCCAATGGAGCTGGAACGAGTCCAAGAGGTGCGGGACACCATTGAGACGCCAACGCGCGCTCAGGGCCGCGAGGAGCTGCATGCGTGGATTTTGGATCAGGTTAGCGTCGGTCTGATCACTGACCGCGCCACCATGCTCGACGGCCTGACCGATGCGGGCTTTGACATCCCACGCGCGGGCAAAGCCTACCTCACAGCCCAAGACCCCGACACCGGCGAGCGCTGGCGTTTGAAAGGAGAGATTTTCCATGAAGACTGGCAAGCCGACACGGCTGAGCGAGAAGTTGAACGCGGAACTGGACACGATCCGGCAGGACTACGCCGCCTCGATGGCATCCCAGCTCGAGAGCTTCAGGGCCGATTTGAGCAGCATTGCGACCAACGCGCAGCGTACAATCGAGATCGATACCCGCACCTTTCTGCAACAGAACAAGAGCTGGCTGACGATCTCACCTTGGCTGATCACGGGAACGTTCTTGGTGGGGATCGTCTCGATGATGGCCGCGAGCTTGCTTTGGACATTGATGCTGGCGAGCTCGGAACTGACGGACTTGGGCCTGACGCGGATCGACAGGGAGGACGGGACTTGGCTGGTGCTGGACCCGACCAAGACGCGCCTGAGGACCTGCACGCTGGGCGGCAGGTCAGTGACTTGCATCAAGATGGAGGAGGATTAGATGACGACACCCCTGACAGCCTTGGAACGCGACTTGCTCGCCTGCGTCGAGCGGTTGGTGACGGCCTGCGAGGTCTCAGCAAAGGAATTGAGCGGGTTAGAGGCACGCTCGACAACCAAGATGCAGAGCCAGATGGATGGATTGGCCGCCTGCGTGTCGGTGCTCATTCAATCGCAAACGGCGTCCGTGGCTGCGTTGCACGGCTTATTGAGCGAGGGGCAGAGCTACGGGAGGCTGCGCACGCAACTCGAGACGAGCTTGAAATTAGTGAAGGCCGCCGAGAAGCAGTTGAAGCAGAATTAGAGACGCGGGAGATTGAGATGGATCGAGGGATGACGCATTGAGGGCCATAGCCCCCCAATGCGGGATTTTTCGCGTGTTTTAGCGGGCCAGACAGACTTTAGCTCAAGGAACTAGAGAATGCATTCAGAGATGTATTTCTGAATTCTGTTCCAGCCGGATTGTGTGTTTGCGACCCTCGTGCAACGACTGATCAAGTCTGTTTGTACGTCAAAGGGTGCGGGGATAAGGTTGAAATACAAGTCGCCTTCGCCCACTGATGGTTTTACAAAAAATGCCCCCGAGATACTGATGTAACCTGGGTCTTCCGCCCATTCTCCATAAACGTCATTTAGAACATGGTCTCGCAGTTCGTTGGCTTGAAATGTGAGAATTGTACTATAGCCTTGAAGGCCAAAATCCGGCACTCTTTGGTAACCGTATTTATCGCTCTGCACTTCCAAAGTGACGGAGGCTTGATCAGGGCTTAGATATGCGCTCCAACCATTTGTGCCCGGAATCACACACTGCAAAGGCCTTTGAGTAAATTCCAAGTCCAGAACAACAAATTTCTCAGCATTGCGAGCCAGAAACTCAGAAAAATCAGTGTGCTGATCAGACAACGGCGCGCACAGGTCAAAGCTGAGCGAAGCATAGTCAACAGTCTTTCTTGCAAAGAAAATCTCATAGAATGCAAAGCAGGCACCTATGCCGGCGATAATTTCAATAGAGATGATTGCATACCGACGGAATTTCTTGAAGGCGCTCATCACCACTTACTCCCTAAGTTTGAATAATTCGGAAATTGCCCCAAAAACAATGGGGCTGATAGAACTCTTTAGTCAAAGTAAATCATTGATTTTGTTTTGAAAAAATCAAGATATGGGAACATGTTTTGTCCAAGAGTAGCCACTCATTCGACTCGCAGCATTGATGACTATCGGCTCATGCCCACCTTTTTCTGGCTGCGAAATCACGTTATTCGTTTGGCTCCACTTCAAACCCCAAATCAAGCTGTAACAAGTGGTTCAATGTCAGAAACGTCGATTTCCTTGGCTGCCAAAGCCATGTCATAATTCGTCTGCAGGTTCACCCAGTAGGCTGGGGTCGTTTTGAACACCCGCGCGAGGCGCAAGGCCGTGTCGGGCGTGATCCCCGTGGTTCCTTTGATCAACCGCTCGATCCGTGTCCGAGGCACACCCAGCCGCCGCGCAAACGCGATTGCCCCCATGTCCAAGGGATCAAGGTAAAGCTCCTTCAGGACTTCACCGGGGTGCATTGGTTCTTCAAACAGGCTCATCAGCTTATCCTTTCAATGGTAATCGACAATCTCGACATTGGCAGGGCCGTTCGGCGTCCAGACAAAGCAAATGCGCCATTGCCCGTTGATCCGCACGGAATGTTGCCCAGCCCGATCACCTTTCAATTCTTCTAAGTGGTTGCCGGGTGGAAAGCGTAAATCCTCCACAACAACCGCAGCATCAAGCGCCGTGAGCATCGCCCGCGTGCGCTTCACCAAGTCACCGGGAAAGCCTTTGCCGTACTTACCTTTAAGTGCACTGGTTGCGAGTTTGCCTTTGGCGCTTTGGATCATGAGGGTATGTATCACTTCAAGATACACGTGTCAATGCTTGATACATCACATAGAATATGCTTATAGACCACTTGCTCGCGTTCCGGCATTAAGCCTACAGGTTAGTCATGCCCTTAGCCACATTGGGGCCGAAAGCTGTGCTATGGCCAAGCGTAAGCGTGGCCAATACAAGTAACCAAAATTCTAGGAGTTAGAACGAGTCATGAAAGGGCAAAAACAAAATAGTCCGACCGACTTGTTTCAGCTTACCCTCGGCAACGATCAGGACCGAAACTGGGAGCTGACGCCGTCACCTAAACCAACAGCTAAGGACAAGCAGCTTTTTGGAAACTTTGCCTCTATATATGCGTCATTCTCCCATACCTTCGCAATCGAAGCATTGAAGAACCTAACCCGTGGATCGAATGAAGTAGTATTGGATCCTTTTTCGGGTGTGGGAACTACGCTCGCAGCTGCGAACGAACTTGGTATGGATTCGAATGGATTCGATCTGAGCCCTTTTTCAGTAGCATTGAGTAAGCTGAGATTCTCCAAGGCTATCCCAGAAAGAGTTTTTCTTGAGTACATTGATCGTGGAGCAGATCTACCGATGGTCGATCTTTACTCTGGAGAAACAACGAAATTGTTTTCAAGCAATGACTTGGTTTTGATGGCGTCTTTGGTGCCAAGAAACGAAAAAGACGCTGCTCACGATTGGCTTCGGACGATATTCGAAGACCCCGATGTTACTCTTAGTGAGCAAGAATACGTGTTCTTTTGTACGGTCATTGCAGCCAACAAGGCAGCGAACGTTGCTACTGGATCGAATCCTGTCTGGGTACGAAAGCTCTTGGAGGGCGAACCACTAGCTCAATCTAAACTAGAAGTTCTTGCAAAGGAGTTCTCTCAAAGACTTCGCTCAATAAAACTGAATAGCGGCGCACCAGTTCCAAGAGTGCAACTCGCAGATGCACGTGTAATGCCGATTGAAAGTGGTTCGATCGACATCGCTCTATTCTCTCCACCGTACCTCAACCGCCTTGACTATTTTGTAAGTAATTTCCCTGCGAATATGGTCTTTTGCGACATAGCTGGACGTGATGCTGAAAGCATAAGACGCGAGATGATTGGATCAACAAAAATTAACCGCAAGGGCTCGTCTCCCTACCCTGTCGGAGAATACTGCCGGTCCCTCCTGAACGACATTTGGAACCATGCAAGCAAGGCGTCTAGGACTTACTATTATTGGAACTTTGTAGAGTACATCACCTCAACTTACGAGGTGTCTGAAGAGCTTCGAAGAGTGATGAAGTCAGGTGGGCGAGGAGCAATTGTAGTTCAGGATTCTTTCTACAAGGATATCCGAGTTCTTACGCATCAAATCATAATGGAGTCATTGCTCGCACAGGGCTTCACTTGCGAGATCGCTCGACGTGAAACCGTGAAGGGCCATATGGGCCGCATGAGCCCGACCCAGCTGAGCTATGCGGACGAGAAAACCCTCTACGAATATGTTATAATATTTTCATGTAGTTAGAGGATCAGTAGTAGCCTTTATCGAAAATAGGCTCTTGGTACATCTGATAATCTTCGATCAATCGTGCAGCACAGAACGACGAATAGGGGCATGCGAATTCAATGAGTCGGCCAACATCTGAAGGCAATTTTTCAAGTTGCACTTGATCACACGAAGGTGAGTCAGCGGTACAGACTGCTCTACCAATTTGCCATTCGATGTAATTAAGATCCGGCACCGAAATTCCAGCATAAAATGCAGTGAGTTCAGCAGCATCCGCCACGGTTTCCCTCAACTTTTTGACTAGTCGAGGTCTAGGGTTGGGTCGACCTCCGAGATAGGGATTTAGCGCAGGGTTCCGTGGAACGACGCGTCCAGTACGTAGGTAAGAACGCATAATATGATAGTCGATCGCTGGGGCAATCTTGTCCTTATCTTCGAAGTCTATCGTACCTTCTCTCAAAAGATCGTGCGCCAGAACCTGGCTCTTTTTCCGGAGCGGGTCCGCCGAGTAAGCATCAAACTTATCAAGTAGAGAAAGAAAACCACCGTCACCCGTCAGACGGTTTCCGCATCTATCGAGTATTTGTTTCGCATCGCCATCCCACTCGCTCAGGATCACCTTGCCAACGTTGCGCAGTAGTTTAGTTCTTTCGCGGGCCCGTACTCGTTCCTGTTTTGGGTATTCAACAAGCCAAGACGCGAATTCTTTGGCAGAAAGCCCAGATAGGCGTTCGACGATTTCATCTGGTGCGTTTAGGAGTTCGTCCGCCATACGACCTTGTAAGAAGTCCCAGTTGAATGAATGGCATACCGATACGAAAGCAATTTTAAACGCCAGCTGAGAAGAAGCTGGCAATTTGGTCCAGGGAAATTCTTCTATGGGAGCTTTGTATCCTTTTAGAATTTGGGCAGAGTGGGAGCACGCAATCGGATCAACCGAAAACGGCTCGCCTGCCAAGCTATTTTCTACGGATTTAGTCATCCATGTGGCCTAGGCAGGCCTTCTTTTGGTCAAAATAGGCCTGAACTCTTTCATCACGATCGATGCCCAACCCCAGCCGCTCGACTTCAAATCCTGCATCTTCTAGTGCTTTGATCTTACGCGGGTTATTGGTTTTCAGCCAAACTTTCTTGCCAACCTGAAGAGCCTGTAGTGCTCTTACAGCCACTGAATAGGTGCGCGGATCGGGATGGAATCCCAATTCTTCGAACGCGGTTTTCGTATCAACGCCCTTTGTTTGTTGAATACTGATTGCTTCAATTTTGTTCTTTAGTCCTGAACCTCGGCCTTCTTCAAAGCGATACAATACGTAGCCGCCTTCTTTGCAGACTTGCTCAAGCGTCCGTTGAAGCTGAAGTGAGCAATCGCAGTCCTTCGAGCCAAAGCTCTCGCTGAATACGCATGAAGAATGGATTCGAACCGAGGGTGGATTGTCGATCATATCTGCGTTCGATGCTATTAGACATTCGCCGTCCTGGCACCAAAAGTGCTGGATCCGGAGGTTGCCATGTTCTGTCGTAAGTTTAATACTTGATGATAACAAAAGGATGCTCCGAACGTTTGGTTTTGAACACCTTAGCCTCGCAACAACTGATGATCCAGAAAGAGATTTCTAAGTGTCTGTTCCCGTAGTTCAACCTGAAGCAGTAGGGGCCCCTAACCTCCATGGGCGGGGAATTGAGCTAGAGCAGATGAAAGAAATATTGCTCGACCCGCGTAAGCGTATGATCCTGCTTGGTGGCGTTTCAGGGGTTGGGAAAACTCATCTTTTGGCCGAACTTCAAAGTCAACTGAGTGCAGATATCCCGCTACAGTTGAATGTTAGCATCACGTCAAAGGCGCAACAGCCAGCTGAAGTCGTCCAATCACTCGCAACTCAACTGGCAGGCAGCGACTCAGTTCAAGAAGCGACGTTGAAACAGTATTTTGCTGAGTTGGGTAAGCGTCCGATCAAAAACTGCTACAGATTGGGGCTGGCGCTGATTGGTGACATCGCAAAGGCTAAGCTATCTAGCGCCGAAGGTGTGGTTAACGAAGTCGCATCGATTATAGCAGAAACTGATGATGCGGCATCAACAGATGCTCAAGCGCAAGCTTTGAGTGAGGCAGCAAAGGACGATCTCGTTTTAGCATTCCGCGAATTGATGCAAACAATCGCAGATGGCGGGCAAACTGGAACGTTGGTAATCGACGGCTTAGAGAATGCATCTACATCTGTTGTCGAGGCAACCTTGGCGTTTGTCGCAGATTTACCACGCACTTGGTCCATCGCATTGGCCGTCAACACAGAGCGTTCGGATGGCCCACCAATTTTCGCAGAAGTATCTGAACTCTTGGTTTACAGTGGTGGCGACACGCTGCCGCTGCGCGGGTTAACGAGAGATGGAATGTTGGAATGGATGGCTTCATCTAATCCAGCGCGGCGGAGCGAGGACGACTTAGAAGCAGCGTTAGATGTGACCCAGGGCCGCCCCTTTTATCTACGGGAATGGCTGGACGGCACTGAGTTGGAAGAGATTACGCTTGAGATGGGAAGAAAGATTGCACCAGCCTATCAAGCACGTTTCAACAAGCTAAGCCCCGCGTCACAGGCATACCTGTCTCGTTTGTGTGTACTGCCACTTGGCTTGACGGATCAAAAGCCATTTTTCGACGCATTGCCCAATGGAATTCCGGACTTCAACAGTGTTTCGGTAATGAACGAGCTCAAGACCTCCAGATTTTTGGAAAACCTTCACAATGATCGTCTACTTCCTCACGATGAAACACGTCAGCAAGTCCTGAGCATCTTAGGTAACGACATAAAGCGAACGGTTGCCGAAGAGATATTGAACGAGTTTGACGCCCTTGACCTAGACGTGGGAACACGAGACGTTGAACTCCTTAGATTGCGATCAGATGCTGGGCGAGCCGATCAGGTTATCGAGATCGGTCCAAGTGTTGCGGCACGACTGATAGAATACAGTCCCGAAGCTGCCGATCAGGCATTCGAGTTAAGTATGGAAAAGAATTTAGACGTCATGACGGGAGAGAAACGTTCAGAAATACTGTTGAACCAAGCCAGAGCCATGATTGGGACTGGCAGGTATCCCGCCGCGCTCGAGTTCATTGACAGGGCGGAAGATGGGATGTCAGCGCGAAATCTCGTTTTGAGTTCAGCTCAGGTACGCTTGAAAGCCCTTATGCGTCTAAATCAATATCCAGATGCCCTGACAGTTGCAGAGCATGTCTTGAGCTTGCTGCCGAAAAAAGAATCGGTCGCGTCAATCGAAACACTTCGGATACTAAACACAATTTACAGAGATGTTGGGGACAGCGATAATGCCCTTAGCACCGCAAAAACCCTAAGAAAAATATACAAAAACAACGAGATAGATGAACGAGTTAAGTCTAGGATATGGAGAAATCTGGCCCGGACCTACGCGACTCTTCAGCCAAAAAAGGCGGAGAAAGCCGCCAAGAAAGCATTAAGATTTGCGAAGCAAAGTGGTCAGCTTCGAGATGTCGGAAACGCCTACCTCGCGCTAGGAGAGGCGCGTCGACACAACAACAAGCTGGGCAAGGCAGTTGCAGCTTACGATCATGCAATTAAGTGCGCCTTAGCATTGGGCAATGTGGATTCCTTACTTTGGTCAACGCTAGGCAAGGTTGATGCGGAGCTGTTGGCTGGAAACGCTGCAACTGCACAAGAGGGTTTAGACAAGCTCGCCCCATTCTTTTCAGAAGAGGGCAGACGACACCCGCTTGAATCTCTCCATTGGGAGCTTTCGAAAATTGAACTTGGCCTTCTTACAGAAGTACCAGCTGAAGTAGACGTAGAAAGCTTGCTAAAAAGCTACTCTGAAATGGGGATTTCATGGCCGACGGACTACTACGGCGCTCTTCAATCCCACGGTAAAAAGACACCTAAACCGCTCTAATCGCTTTGCTCTTCGCCGATGGAACCCAGGCTTTCAACAAGAGTCTCTACAACTTCACCAGGATCTGACGTATTAAACAGTTCCAGTGAGTAAGGTGCGTCACGCCAATGAAATTCAGTCTCATGTGTGAGGAGGCCTGAAAGGAAACTTGCAGGAACTAGTTTCTTCAAGCCATGTTGGTAGTATAAAATGTCCAACGCTGAACGTCGGATTTCCACTTCAGGCCTCCGCACAGAGACCAACTGCCCCCCAAGATTTGTGATCGCCTTCCAGTCATTGGGGAAGCGTAAGTCATCCACGACCACGGCGCCGACCCCATCATTTTCTTCGAAAAATCGAACCAAGCGGCGCTCGAGGTGCTTTGACCACAAGTCTTCGCTGATCATTTCACGCCCCCACTCTGTTCCCAACGTGCTTAGTGCGAAACGTACAGATTTTTCAGCAAGCATTTCGTGTGGCTTGGATCTGTGCTCGGGCGGCCCAGTTAGGTCGTAGTCAGACAGGCCAAGCGCTTGGACCATCCCCTTTAGAGGCGTACCGATATGTAGTTTAGTGAAGCCAAAACTTTCGACCAAAACGTTTGCGACAGTTGTCTTTCCTGCGCCAGAAGCACCTACGAGACCTATGATAATCTGGGACATTCAACTACCAGTGGTTTTGCCGCATCTTTGTCCGAGAAAAGTATCGAATGTGTAATTCTCAACAAGCGAAGCGCTCTCTTTGAGGGGGCGGACGATGTATTTTTCTGCAAACATGCCCGCGCCAGCAATCAGCATTACGGGCATCCACCAGAGAAGTGTGCTCAGAGCGAAGCTATCTGACCAAAACACTACAGATAGCGCTGGTGCGAGCATAAATGTTATGGCCAGCAAGTAGTAGACGCGCAGAGGCCTCAGTTTTCTTTCAACCTCTGCCGACAATTCCAGGTGCTCAGCATGGATGTTACGTTCCCAAATGAGGTATTCATCTTGCAGCTGACCAGCAAGATAATGACCACATCGACAATATTCGCGTGTGAGGTATTCGACTTGGTCACAATCCGCGCAAAACATTGCGTTCATGCTGCCAGCTTCAGGCCGTGTACTATCGCTAACCGTGGTGCCGCTAGAATGAGCTAGGCCTGTTGCGTCCAAGAACTTATCGAGCTTCCGCGACACAGAAACCTTACGTGGCCTAAGAACATGGACGCTGGCAGGAAAATCAGTATCAGACATTATGCTACCAACCCTAAAATGCTATCGATCCGCTTGGAGTCTGGCTCATGATCTTCGCCGCCCAAAGCGTCGGTGTTAAGAAATTCAGCAAACAGGAAGTCGATAGCGTCCCACTTCTTTTCGGGCGTTACTGTAAGTCTTCGTTCACTGATGCGATTCTCGACCGCGAGGCCGATCTTTCGGTAGGCTTGTGTCACCTCGTCGTGGCGTCTGCTTTTGCCAGTCTCGGTGTCGCCTTCCAGCATCCACAACGGATCAACGTCGAACTCTTCATAAACTTTGAGCAAGAGTTCGGCGGGAAGGACTCGCTGGCCACGTTCGTAGTTTTGGAACGCACTTCGACTAATACCCAAGCGGCGGCACATATCCTCCTGGGAGAGCTTTGACATGTTTCTCACCGCCGCAAGGCGTTCCCCCATCCCTTGAATAGACATTCTGAACTTTCGTTTGTAATCGTATTGACCTCATTCGTGAGCATATCTAACAATATGTGTTACGAACGATGGCGATACGCCTGATTCATGCACGATCAGCGTAGTTTTGTTTCTTTCTGAACGCAAAACTAAATCCCTCGCCTCGAATTGTGAGCAACCGATTGAGAGGCGATCTATGACCAAACTTCTCGAAACACCCAAAGAGCTAGCAGAGCGAGTTGGCATTCCGGTGACCAACGTTCGTTATCTGATCCGCGAAGACATGTTGGACCACATCTACACGGCACCAGGAAAACGTAACCCCAAGATTCCGAGTGGAGCGTGGGAAAAGTATGTTGCCCTCTTCACCGTCAAGGCCGAGCCCAAATGCGCAAGCAGTGGCAGGAAGGGATGAAGGTAATGCAAAATGTAGAACACGCTGACAGCTCGCAAATCCTTGGGCTTGGAAAGACACCCGCTCAATGGGTCGAAGTCATGGCGGGCTTAGGCATCGAGATTTCCGAGCGCACGCTTCGCGAGCGGGCGAATGATACGGGAGCGTATTATCGGTTGGGACGGACCATGCTTATCACTCCTGCACAGATCGACACCATTTTTGAGAGAGGCCCGTCATGCCGACCAAAATCTATAAGCGGGGCCGATACTTCTATGTCTACGGGACGATCGAATACAACGGCAGACCGATCTCACGTAAATACCGCGACAGCACTGGGTCGACTACAGAAGCAGGCGCACGGGACTGGCTAGCGCATGAGACCGAGTATCAAATCCGTCAATATTTGCTCGGGGATGAACCAAGCAAAACGTTTTCAGATGCGATCATGCTCTACAATGCCTCTCCAAAAGCGGCCAAGCAGTTGATCGATATTGTTAAGGAAATTGGCGATACGCCATTAAGAGCGATATCCGGTGCGCTGCTAAAAGGGTTGGGGCCGAAGTTGAAGCCGAAGGCGTCTACCGATACGTGGTGGCGCGAGATTGTGACGCCTGCCAGCGCGGTCATAAATAACGCGCACGAACTGGAAGGTACGCCGCTCATTCGGGTGAAGCCCTATGATAAATTCGAACGGATCGCACAGGACAGACGGCGCGGGAAGCAGAGCAGAATAGAACGGAAACCAGCCGACAAGAATTGGATCGAGGCGTTCTGCCGCGCTGCTGATCCGTACAACGCGGCGTTGGTGCGGTTCATGTTCGAGACAGCGGCGCGGATAGATCAGGCCGTATCATTGGAGCCTGACGATCTGAGGCCAACTGAGAACAAAGTCAGGGTGAAGGCCCAGAAAGGGCATCCGGAGAGCTGGATCACCGTTTCGCCACAGATGATGGACGAGCTGCTGGCATTGCCAGCGAAGCGACCCAAGAACCGAAAGACCGGCAAGTTCATGAAACCGCGAGTCTTCGGCTATGGCAGCTCGACAGGTTACAACACGCGCTGGAAGACAATCTGCAAGCGTGCGGGCATTCCTTACCTGTCGGCCCACCCAGCAGGGCGGCATGGGTTCTTTACTGAGTTGGTTGTCCGTCAAGGAGTCGATCCGGTCACAGCGGCCAAAGCTGGTCGTTGGTCCGACCCCAATTTGCCTATGCGCATTTATGCTCATGCTGAGACGGATGAGGCCGATGTCAGGGCCCGTTTTCGTACAAACCATGTACAGCAGGACACTGTACAAACACCCAAACAACAGAAATCAAAGAAGGAATAGCGCTATGAACGGTTCCCTCCTAAGGGGCAGGTTACTGGATCGAATCCAGTCGGGGTCACCATTTTTTGACTATCGTTTTTAACTTCACTAACGCGTCGTTATCTCGACCTGAAAGCGCGTGCGCGCGCCGGGTGGTGGCGGTGTGAACGGGGCCGCGCGCTGGACGACCTGCATCGCCATTTGGTCCAGCGAAGCACTTCCAGAACTGCGTGCGATCTGCACCGATGCTAAGCTCCCGTTTGCGCCAATGCTAAATGCTACCTTGGCAGCACCATTTTCCCGGCTTCGCGGTCTCCGAACCCGGCTAATACGTCGCATGACTTGTCCCGGATAGTTTGTGACAGCCGCATTGCTTGCCGCCGTTGCGGCGCCAGATGATGCTTGTGATCCAGACGATATTTGCGCCGATGCGGTCTGACGGTTGTTGGAGCCGGCGGTCGCTTGCTGGTTTGCGTTGCCGCGTTCGCGAACTGGCGTCGGCCTTTGGCCTAGATTTCTAGGACGAGCCGTTGGTCGAATTGATGACGTTGGTGCATTGTCGACGATTTGCGCCTCTGCTGGCTCAGCGGGGGCAACAGGCGCAGCTGGAGGTACAATGGGCGCAGCGCTTGGCTGAACGGCCTCTGGTGCCTTGGCAACTGGAGTGGGTTCAATTTGCTCCGCGACGACGGGATTAACCCCTATCATCGTCGCTGGCATCACCGGTGACGGCGTTGTGGGCGCAACACGCGCGGGTGCTGCAACTGTAGGAGTCATAACGCCAACCGCCATGTCTGCGAATGATGATCCCATCTTGGTTTCGACCTGCGCACCCGCAGCGGCAATCAAAACCGGCGGCGGTGGCGTCGCGGGACGCCAGAAGATCACAACATGCAGCGCCATCGCCGCGACCAGAGCGACTACTTTGACGATATGAGAATGCGCAATCATTGGATGGACCGCTCGGTTGCAATGAGGATCGTTTCAGCTCCCGCTTCGCGCAGCGCCGCGCCGATTTGTAGCAGTGTCTTCGCAGGAAGCGCCTGATCAGGGATTACCCGAACAGTCTCTGCACTATGGGTGGCAAAATAATCTTGGGCGCTCGCAATCGGATTGCCATCCGCCTGCAACGTGCCATCGGCATTAATCACCAAGCCTTCGGGTGGCGCCGTGCTATCTAGGTCGCGCGTATTCACCAGCGTAAGATCGGGGTCTAACGGTGGCGCAAGTGTCCCTGCGATCAAAAAGAAGATGAGCATCAAAAAGACCACGTTAATCAACGCAATCGTCGGCTCGCCCTTGGCCTTACGGCGTTTCGGTTTCATGCGGGCACCAATACGTTGAGGGTGAGATAAGGGATCGATTTCACGACCGCGAGCACATCGGTCAAACGCTGAGCCGTTACCTCTGGCCCCAAGCCGACAATCGCCGCTTTTGGCGTGCCGGCATCGCCAGCAAGCGCGGCGGCCAAAGCGTCAAGCGCAATCGTTTCACCGTTCAAGCTGATGTCCTCTGCCGTGACACGTAAGAACAATGGTGTTGATTGCGACGACACGGACCCAGCAGTCCCAACAGGAAGCGGGACTTCGGCGAACTTTGAAAAAGTCGACGACAGCATGAAAAACAGAAGCAGCAAAAAGATGACATCAATCAATGATGTCATCGAGAGCCGGTTTTTACGTTTCTTACGCTGCATTGGTGCTTAGCTGCTTTTCGCTCCAGCTTTCGCTTGGTGCGACGACGGCTTGGATCAATTGCCCTGCAAAAACACGTTCTGCATCCATGCGTTGCTCGAACCACGACAGAATCAGGGATGTCGGCATCGCAACGGCAAGACCAACAGCTGTGGTCATCAATGCGACCCAGATACCACCAGCAAGGATTGATGGATCAACTTGGTTGCCCGCATCCTGCAGCGATTGGAACGCAGAAATCATGCCAAGTACCGTGCCGAACAGGCCCAGCAATGGCGCAAGCTGCGCGACGTTATCCAAGAAACGGAAACCGCGCTCGAGCTTCAAGAACTGTGCTTCTGCCTCAGCCTCTAGGCGGGCGGATAGATCAGATGGGGCGGTATCGCGCACATAGTAGCCAGTACGAATAACTGGCGCGAGATAGCTATTGCTACGGTTCAACGCTTCGATCGCGGGGGCTGGCTGGTTCTGATCCCAAAGGCTCACGGATTGGCGCAGCACGACGTGACGCCCGACACCAGCGCGGTAGAACTGCCAGATCTTATACAGGGTGACAGCCGCAGCCAGAACCGAGCATCCGATCAAAATGGCGACAACAGGACCACCTGTTTCAATGATGCCCATAAGGGGCGCGATAAGCGTTTCAAAATCCATTAGCCCAACAATCCAATCTCGGTGCGGCTGGTCAATTCCAGCGTGGTTGCACAAACGTCTGCGCCCAGTTCGGCGGCTTCACAGGTGCTCGCACCATTGATGAGGATACGGCTAAGGTCGGTGCATGCCATGCCCGCGAATTCAAACTGACGAACGCGTGCGCGCCCAGACGGAAGGCTTCCGAAATCCAGAAGTGTCAACTGCTGGACGCCGCCCTCAGCATTGAACAAAACGGCCTCATACGCCGCCTTTTCGATATCCGCAGGGTGATCGTTCTGTATTAAAAACGACAACCGACACGCTGTGTCGGTGGTTTGTGCGGTGTTCAGTTCAACGCTGAGTTTCGGTTCTACCGCCACTTCCTCTGCCGCGGCGGGTGCCGCGACAGAGAGGACGATGGCAAAATGCCAAAGTGTGCTGATGCGCATGATCAGAAGGTCCTTGCTAGGGTGAGTTTTACGTTACGGCCAGGAGCCGCGTTAAGTGCCAGGCTGGGGGTGTATTCAGCGTCGAATGCGTTTTCGACACCGAGACGCATTTGCGTACCTTCCAGAATGCCAGATTGCGGTACATATGTTGCGCGAAGGTTATTGACGACAAACCCTTCATATTTGGTTCCATCGCGGGTGATGTCTGCATCCACAACTGTTTCAAAACTTAGGTCGAGTTCTTCACCAAACTTTTTCCCAAGCGCAAACTGAAGGCTATTTGCCGGGGTGTTATCCCAGTCGCCTGCGACATCCGCTAGATCGTACGATGTACCATCAACGATATTGGCGTTCACATCGGCATAAATTCCGTTTTCCATTGAATACGATGCTTCGATTTCAACGCCTTCGGTCTCGACCTTAGAAACGCGCGAGTAAGAGGTCACATCCCAGAGTGTCGTTTGATAGACGTTCGCTTTTACGGCGAGGCTATCGCCGGATGTGAACACATCCAGATTGTCGAATGACGCACCCAGTTCAAAGGTTTCAGCCTTCTCGCTTTGTGTCATGTACGGGACATTACCCAAGTCATCGATAATTGGCAGATTTTCTGTATATGCGGCGCTACCAAACACAGCAAAGCCGCTGTCAAATGCATAGCGCGCCGACAGCCCACCCATTACCGCGTCATTGTCATAAGTTCCATCGTTGGGTGCAGTATCACCTTCAAGATGCGAGACTTCCGCACGCAGAGCAGGCGTTAGAGTAAAGTTGTCGCCGAACTGCATTTCGTCGATCAAGAACACTGCAACCCGTTCATCTGTACCGCCCGGAGCGGCATACGCGTTGAGGCGATCTTTGTGTATCAGTTCTAATCCAGCCTGCAGCGTATGGCCAACGCCACCCGTGTCAAATAGGCTCGTATTGGCAGCACGCAGTTTGGTTGTTTGGTAGCGGTTATCGGCATCCAACAAATTGCTACCTACGCCAGAAGCATCCTCGCTCCGAATATCTTGATCTGAATACGAAAGGGTAACGTCTAAATCGATAAGATCGTTGCCGACCGGATTATAAGCATAATTCAATGCAGTAGTGACATTGTGCGTTTCACGGTTCACATAGCCAAACATCGGATTGCCGCTGAATGAATCGTATGGGACTGCACGTTCATCCGTTCGGGTATCAGTATAAGATAGCGTAATCGCCTGTTCGTTGTTTTCGCCAAACACGTACCGACCTTTGATCAAGCCAGATGGTAGCTCGATGCCTTGTTCGGTAATATCGTCACCGCGACCATCAGTTTGAACATCAAGATAGCGTTGAGTGTAGTTGGCAAGAAATTCCACATTCTCGGTGGGCTGCCAAGCTAGAATTGTAGAGCTAGTCACCCCATCGCCGTTGCTAGAAAACTGGAGCGTTTCACGAACCTTGAACCCGATCTCACCATTCGTAAAGTCGGACGCATCTTTGGTATCAAGCTGCACGACGCCACCAACAATGCCGGAACCATACGCAAAGCTGCCGACGGTTCCACGGATGACGCTGACCGATTTGTATAGTTCTGGATCTGTGTAAAGCTGAGTACCGATGCGATACAGTTCTTCTGATCCAACCGATGCGCCATCCACGATGATCGCAACCTTTTGGTCAGACCCGTATGTGCCGTTCGCACCATAGCCGCGAATATTGATGCCAGAGCTTTGCGGTGTTGATCCATTAATCAGTGAAACGCCGGGTACAGAATCAATTAATTCTGCGATCGTACCCGCTTGACGGTCGTTGATTTCATCTTGATCAACCTCCGTCACCGATACCGCTGTATCCGTTTGCACGTCGCGCTTACTTTCTGACAACTGAATCGTGCCCAAAAATGTACCGTCTTGCGCCACTGCAGCCTGCGCGACCAGCATCCCTAATACGATACTGGCCGTGCTTAACAACGTTGTTTTTACTTGTACTTTTGCCATTTCATTTCCCTTGAAGCTGACTGTTGCTAGGCTTGCTTTTTGGGCTGGCGGCGCGTGTTTTTTGTCCTGAGGTGCGAATTATATTTGCATCTGCTGTGGCTTCGCTATTAAACCATACTAATTCTGTCAAGAATAAACCCGCGACATTTTCATGTCGCCCTAGCCAGGCGGTTTTTGCATTCCCGGCCCAGCCATAACCCACTGAAATTGCATGCAAGCAAGGTGACCCATGGCCAATACAACCCTGATGACACCCGAAGACATTCGGACTCAACACGCTGAGAACCCCAAAACCCGCGAACGCGACCTTGCTCACAAGCTAGGTATCAGCGAAGGCGAGATCGTTGCCGCCTACTGTGGAGAGGGCGCGACACGTATCGACGCTCACCCCGACAACATCATGGGAATTGCGCAGCAGCTGGGGGAAGTCATGGCCCTGACCCGCAACGAAAGCTGCGTAAACGAAAAGGTTGGCGTTTACGAAAACTACCGCTCTGGTCCGCATGCGTCGATGGTACTAGCAGATGACATCGACCTACGGATTTTCCCGGCACATTGGAAACACGCGTTCTTGTTTGAAAAGCGCACAGATGAATCCATGCGCCGCAGCATTCAGGTATTTGACACGGCCGGCGATGCGGTTCACAAGATTTTTTTGCGCGATCCGACCAGCCATGCCGTCTGGGAAAATGCCCGTGACACTGGTGCGAGCGAAGATCAGAGCCAGACAATCGCCACGACACCGCGCGTCCCGACAGAGGCCCCAAAGGCGGAGCCAGAAAAACTGGACATATTGCGCAAAGAATGGACGCGCATGACGGATACGCATCAGTTTATGCGCCTGACCAGCAAACTAAAGATGAACCGTCTTGGCGCTTATCGGATTGTTGGCGCCCCTTTCGTGCGTCCGCTTGCTATCGAAGCTGTCAATCAAGCATTGGAAGCAGCTGTCGCCCAAGAGATCGAGATCATGGTCTTTACCGGCAACCGTGGCTGCATCCAAATTCACAGTGGCCCGATCAAAACGCTGCGTCCAATGGGGCCTTGGCAAAACGTCATGGATCCACGTTTTAACATGCATCTACGCGCCGACCACATCGCAGAGGTCTGGGCGGTCGAGAAACCGACCCAACGCGGTCCTGCGATCTCGCTCGAGGCGTTCGATGCAGATGGCGGCAACATCTTCCAGATTTTCGGAGTAGGCAAACCAGACAACAACCACCGCCCGGCATGGGATGATGTGGTCAACGGCCTACCCGGTCTTAAGCAGGCGGAGACAGTATAATGCGGATGCAAATCAAAGCGGCTGCATTTGCCGCGCTCACAGCAGTTGTGCCAAACTTAGTGCAAGCCGAAGAAACCCAAGGCATCGTGTCCATTGGTGGTTCTATCACCGAGATCATTTACGCGCTTGGAAAGGGCGACCAACTGATCGCGCGCGATACGACCTCTAGCTTCCCGGCAGCGGCTAATGATCTGCCTGACGTCGGCTACATGCGCGCCCTGTCCCCCGAAGGCGTTCTTTCGGTGTCGCCCGGCCTCATCGTTTCTGAAGACGGCGCGGGACCGCCCGAGACAATTGACGTGCTAAAGGCTGCGGACATTCCGCTTGTCATGATCACCGACGAATTCTCACGCGCTGGGATCGTCGCCAAGATCCGTGCAGTGGGTGAAGCTGTCGGCGCAACGGATGAGGCCGAAGCGCTCGCTATTGAAATCGACACAAAGCTGCAGTCTGCCGAAGAAACCGCAACTGCCCGCGCTGGTGAAACGCCCAAACGCGTCCTGTTCATCCTAAGCACCCAAGGTGGCCGCATCATGGCATCAGGTCGGAACACAGCAGCGGACAGCATCATTTCAATGGCCGGTGCCGTGAATGCCATCGCTGAATTCGAAGGGTACAAGCAACTCAGCGACGAAGCCATCAGCGTTGCCGCGCCCGATGTCATCTTGATGATGGACCGAGGCGGCGATCACGGCGCGGACAATTCTGAACTGCTATCGATGCCTGCCATTGTCACGACGCCAGCCGCTGAAACGGAATCTGTCCTGCGTATGAACGGCCTCTATTTGCTTGGCTTTGGTCCACGCACCGCAGATGCGGTCCTTGAACTAAGCGCCGCGCTCTACGGAGAGTAACAATGACCGTCGCAGACAATCTAACGGTCCCAATTCAGCGCGAGGATCGGCGGGCCAAAGCCCGCCGCGCGCATATTTGGCTGGCCGCACTACTGGCCGTCACTGCAATCCTTAGCCTCGCGACTGGCCCCACGGGCACGTCCCTGTGGGGTGCGTTGGGTAAGCTGATCACGGGCGACGAATTGACCACAATGGAACGTGTTGTCCTATGGGATATTCGGCTTCCACGGTTGATTCTTGGTATGGTCGTGGGGGCATCGCTGGCCGTGTCGGGCGCTGTGATGCAGGGCCTATTCCGCAACCCTTTGGCCGATCCCGGCCTTGTGGGCGTTGGCGCTGGTGCCGGGCTAGGCGCGATTGTCGCGATTGTTCTTGGTGCGTTGCTACCGATTTGGCTACGCGATGTAGTTGGCAACTACCTCGTGTCATTCTCGGCCTTCTTTGGCGGCTGGTTATCCACCATTATCTTGTACCGCGTATCGACGCGACGCGGGCAAACGTCTGTCGCAACGATGCTGCTGGCAGGGATCGCACTTGGTGCACTGGCAGGGGCGGTTTCTGGGATCTTGGTCTATATGGCCGATGATCAACAGCTACGTGACCTCACCTTTTGGGGCATGGGATCACTGGCTGGGGCAACATGGGCCAAAGTGGTCGTCGCCGTTCCATTGATCGGGATTGCCGTCGTCGCATCGTTCTTCTTGGGGCAAGGGCTGAACGGTTTAGCCTTGGGCGAAGCCACAGCTGCCCACCTTGGCATTCCAGTTCAGCGGTTGAAATCTGCGGCGATCATGATTGTCGCCGGCGCAACCGGCGCTGCGGTCGCTGTCTCTGGTGGGATCGGCTTTATTGGGATTGTGGTACCACATCTGCTGCGGTTGGCCACCGGGCCAGACCATGACACGCTTTTGCCGAATGCGGCATTGCTTGGCGCGACTTTATTATTGGGGGCCGACATCATCAGTCGCCTGATCATCGCCCCAGCCGAACTCCCCATTGGGATCGTAACGGCAGTATTGGGATCACCCGTATTCCTATGGATTCTCTTGCGGCGACGCGGATTGGTGGAGTTCTGATCAATGATTGAAGCGACAAACATCAAAGTCAAAATCGGCAAAGCCGCAATCCTACATGGCGTCAATTTCACCGCAGAACCGGGCAAAGTGACCGCAATCGTCGGACCAAACGGATCAGGAAAAACGACCCTATTACGGGCGATAACCGATGAAATCCCTTGGACTGGGCAGATTACAATCAACGGCAAGTCAATCGGTGATTATAAGGCTTGGGAACTGGCCGCCGTCCGCGGCGTGCTTCCACAAGCAGCAACTCTGGCTTTCCCATTCACCGTGATCGAAGTTGTACGCATGGGGCTGACGTCGGGTGTGCATGGCAACAAAGATGCGCTTGCATCGCAAGCACTAGCCCGCGTTGGGTTGTCCGGTTACGAAGACCGGTTTTTCCAAGAACTCTCTGGTGGCGAACAACAGCGCGCACATCTCGCACGGGTGTTATGCCAAGTCTGGGAACCCGTATTAGACGGGCAACCCCGTTGGCTGTTACTCGACGAACCTGTCGCAAGTCTCGATATCGGCCATCAGCTGTTAATCATGCGGTGCCTACAAGAATACGCAAAGCAAGGTGGCGGCGTCATCGCCGTGATGCACGACCTGAACCTGACCGCAATGGTCGCCGACGCGGTAACAATCGTTGCGCGCGGACAGGTTGTGGCCCAAGGCGGCGTCCAAGACGTGCTAAACGATCAGGCGCTCTCAGCAGCATACGATTGCCGCCTAAAAACCAACACACCACCACTGTCTGGCATGCGTTACGTACTGCCGCAGGCAGCCGAAGCGGTTAATCTACGATAACTGGTGCCGCTGATAGGACTCGAACCTACGACCCCATCATTACGAATGACGTGCTCTACCAGCTGAGCTACAGCGGCTTTTCGGGGTGCTCATGGCACCCCGATTTTCTCTCGAAAAGCTATTTTGATGGTTCGGGGTCGACGATTTCGGCCTCTGCTACAGCCACCTCGGCTGGCAGGTCCGTCTTGCTATTTTGCCCGACAATTAGCGGAAGCATTTCGGTGCCGGATGGCATCGCGACTTCCTCTGCCGGGGCATTTTTCCAAGACAGCGTATCGAAGGAACCACAGTTGCTACATGTCGGCGCCCATTTTGGATGGATGTGCTGACAATTGTCACAAATCCACTGCGGACCACGTGGTGCAGTCAGGGCACGGGTCAACCATCCACGGACGACGGAATCGTCAGCGCCTTCGCCACGCTCAATCGCGGCCATCAGGGTCAGGCTACGCGCAGTCGGTTCTTTTTCGACAAGATCACCCAATGCGCGCTTCGCAGCAGGAAAATCCTCAGCGGCGATGTTGAGTTCGGCCAACAGCATCTTGGTTTCCGGATGATCCACCGTTGACTTTGTTAGCGTGCGGAACCGTTTAATACGTTGTTCAGGTGTTTCATCTGGAACGATTTCCGCAAATGCTGTGGCAATATCGGGGTGCGGTTGCGCATTCCACGTTTTCGTCAACACGCGGCTGGCATAGCGGGCGTTACCATCGGCGATATAGCTACGCGCGGCCATAATCGCGGCAGGAATCAAATCGGGTGAAAGGCGGTTAGCCTCAACAGCAGCTTCGCGCGCCTCAATGGTTTTGCCTTCGTCGAGGATTTCGACTGCCTCGGACAACGCGAGTACCGCATCACGGCGTTTGTGGACGTCGCGTGGCAGATAACCCGACTTTAGCTTTGCGCCCAATGTTTGACGTGCACCTGCCCAATCGGCCTTTTCCGCCTGGAGGCGCAACAAAACATCCTGGGTTTCTTCGTGCTTTGGTTTTAGCGCGAATGCCTTTTGCGCCAACGCCAGTGCAGTCGCGGTGTCACCTTCTGATAGCTTTTGTTTCATGATGCCACGCACACCGACAAACCGGGTCCGATCATCCTGAAGCAGTTTTTTGTATGTTTCTTCTGCTTTGCGACGATCGCCAGTCATTTCCGCAGCTTGCGCGGTTAGCAAATTCGTCAGCTCAGGCTGCTTAAGGTATTTGTCCGCACGTGCGGCCTTTGTCATGGCAAGGTGACCTTCGCCAGAGGCGAGCGCCATCATGCCTTCTGACAAGGCTTCATAACCTTTGCGTTCACGGTTGCGGTCGAAGTAACGGGAAATCGCGGTTTCATCTCCATTCAGGAATTTGAATGTCGCGACAAGAAATGCCATCAGCTTCAGCCCAAGCCAAACTGTCACGGCCAACGCCGCCAGTGCAAACACCATTTCCAGCGTGCTTAGCGTGATTTCTTTGCCAGCGACGCCGATTGTTGCGCCACCTTCGACGTCCATCAGCATCATTGCGCCATACGTCAGCGCAGTGACGGCAACAACAAACGCAATAATTTTAATCAAGGACCAGAGCATACAAATCGCCTTTAGTTGTCACTAAGTGAGGTGGATAGCATATCGATTGCGGCCTGCGCATTCGCGCGTGCCTCGGCACGGGATAGCCAGTCAGACATTTCGGCGCGTGCGACTTCGGGCAAGCCGCCAACTTCAGCCAAAGCTTCGGAAAGACGACCAGCATTTAGCGCGGACTCAGCCCGCGACAAGATCGCATCAGCATCGTTACCTTCGCGCGGCGCCGTTGATCGCACGTCCAACTGATCGCGCAAGAACGCGCCAAAGCCGCCTTCTGCTTCTCCGGAAACGCCCTCGCTTCGGGCAGTCGCGAGTGCCTCGCGCGCAACTTCAGGGTAACCTTCGCGCAAGCTTTGCATCGTCGGAACGCCGTCTTGCACAGCAAGCAGAGCGTCAGGTGCGCTTGCGCCCAAAGCATCTTCGAGATCGCCAAGCGCTGCACCGATCGGTGCGCCGCTTTCCAATCCGCTTTGAATACGCGCCAATGCCGCACGGCCAGCCGCGCTTCGTGCAGCGGCGGCGGCGTTTTCTTCGATTGCAGCGGCCTCAGCACGTGCTGTTTCAAGACGCGTTTCTGCGATGTCGGCCATATCAGCAATTTGCGCACGCAAAGAGTCCAGCTCGGC
Organism: Yoonia maritima; assembly: GCF_043641945.1. Classification (GTDB taxonomy): domain Bacteria; phylum Pseudomonadota; class Alphaproteobacteria; order Rhodobacterales; family Rhodobacteraceae; genus Yoonia; species Yoonia maritima_B. Next base: position 412,812 of record NZ_JBHZRX010000003.1, read on the forward strand.
TTGATACGCGCTTGTCGATGGCGCAGTTCCGTCGCCAACAACACGCGGCATATCTTCCAATGCATCAACACGACCTGCCAAAGCATCGGCTGTCGAGCGGAATTCTGTTTCTAGCGTGCCAATGTGGTTCGATAATTCACCCTGCGCGTCTTGAAGTGCGGTCAAACCTTCATCGTTAATATTTGCGACCTGGCGTTTAAGCCCTTCGATAGCGCTCGCTTGTGTAGCAACTTGGTTTGAAAGCGTAGAATCTGCCGAAGGTGCAGTGAGTGATGCGACACCAAAGCCAATCGCGCCTGCGATAACGCCACCAATCAATAACGGGAAAAACCCGCTGCCCTGACGTTCAGGTGCAGGCTCTGGCGTCGGTGCGGAAATGACCGGTTCCGGCTTAGGGGCGACTTCTTTTTCAACCACTTCGACGGGCTCCAGAATGATTTCGGGCTCTGCATCGGGTTGGCTGGGATAAACTTCAGCGGGAATTGAATCAATTAAAGGGGAAGCAGCGCCGGTCGATTCGACAGTTGTCTTTGCTTTCGCTGGTGCCTTGCGGCCCTTGGCAGGCTGTTTTGCCACGTTTTCACCCTTTCCGCAGATTCACCCACCGTTTTTGCGGGTGATCCAAATACACTAGCGCGCCCGAGTCGAACGCTCAACCATCGGCTTAACTATGACGCATTATTAATTAAGGCATCAAGACGCGCAAACGTTGCCCCAACCATCGCCTGACCATTTGGCTGCGCGGCAACGGTGATGGTTTGCGCACCAACCGTGCCGGCTGCCTTCTTAACCACGTCACTCATTACCACTAAGTGTAGAGGCGCAACAAACTGCCTCTGTTCACTTAATATGGTAGCGGTGCGTGGCGAAAACAGGGGCAATACGACAGGAAATTCCCCCTTGAGCGCCTGTTTGGCTTCTGCAGTCAGCGCCAGCGCACGCTGTTCGTAGGCAACAATATCGTCACACTGCAGCCCGTGGGCTTGCAGGGTCCCCGCCACGTTTCCACGCGCATGTTGCCCACGAATATGCGCCAATCGGCCGCAGGGCGCGCGATCTACGATCAGTTCAACAAGCCCCTTTGCATCCCCGGGACCAACCACGACGTCAAACCCCGCGTCTTTTGCGCACTCAGCCGTTCGCGGCCCCACGCACCAAGCCGTAATGCCTGCGGGCAAATTCACGGCGCCCACAGCATGAGCGGACGTGAATATGACCCCTTCCAGATCCGGAAAATCATCGGCCACCGGCAAGGTCGAAATCTCAATCAACGGAGACAGGATTATTCGCACCTGATCTGCGTATCGTTCACGTACAACACGCGCGAACTCTTCTCCCTGCTGCGCGGGTCTTGTCACGATCAGGGTCGGCGTCATCTGCTCACCATTGTTTGGACGGTTGTGCAATGTTACCTGCCTAGAACACACACGCAACCGAGTTACGCCATGACACTGACCATTCTAGGAATCGAAAGCAGCTGCGATGATACGGCCGCCGCCGTCGTACGCGACAACGAAGTGCTGTCGTCCGTGGTCTATGGCCAAACCGATTTGCACGCTGACTTTGGCGGGGTCGTCCCCGAGATTGCAGCACGCGCACATGCCGAAAAGCTGGACCACTGCATCGAAGAAGCATTGCAAAATGCGGGTCTAACATTAGAAGATTTGGATGGAATCGCTGTCACAGCAGGCCCCGGCCTGATCGGCGGAGTTCTGTCCGGGGTGATGTGTGCAAAAGGTATTTCTGCCGCGACTGGCCTGCCCTTGATCGGTGTAAATCACCTAGCGGGGCACGCACTGACGCCCCGCCTGACCGATCAAATACCCTACCCTTATTTGATGCTGCTGGTTTCAGGCGGTCATTGCCAATTTTTGATTGTCGAAGCGCATGATAGATATCAGCGGATCGGCGGGACTATCGACGACGCCCCCGGCGAAGCGTTTGATAAAACCGCGCGTATCCTTGGACTTCCACAGCCCGGTGGCCCATCCGTCGAACAAGCGGCGAAATCAGGTGATCCGAAACGGTTTAATCTGCCTCGGCCCCTATTGAACCAGCCCGGCTGCGATATGTCGTTCTCTGGCCTTAAAACTGCTATTCTGCGTGCCCGAGATAGCGTGGTCGCAGAAAAGGGCGGGCTAACTGTCCAAGATCAATCCGATCTATGCGCTGGCTTTCAGGCAGCAGTCACCGATGTCCTGATCGAAAAGACACGCCGTGCGATGCAGCTTTATCTTGACCTGAACCCTACAAAACGCAGTTTTGCGATTGCAGGAGGCGTTGCTGCCAACGGTGCGATCCGCGGCGGTTTAATGCAGCTTTGTGCTGGATTAGAGACTGATTTTGTCGCTCCACCACTACGCTTGTGTACCGATAACGCCGCGATGATTGCCTATGCTGGGATCGAAATGATGCAAGCAGGGCACCGCGATGATCTTACCTTGTCCGCAAGACCAAGATGGCCGCTTGACCAACGGGCTGCTCCCATGCTCGGATCAGGAAAAAAGGGAGCAAAAGCATGAAGATCGGGATCGCAGGCGGCGGGGCATTTGGAACCGCGCTGGGGGTGGCACTGGCGCTTGACGGCAACGAAATCTCACTATGGGCACGCAATCCGGACGCGGTTGCCACAATGCAAAATGACCGCACTAACCCTAAACTACCCGGTGTGACGCTGCCTAAGAATATTACGTTTTCAGATGAATTAGAGTCTATTCTTGCTTGCGACACCATCCTTTTGGCGATCCCTGCGCAAACATTGCCAGCGTTCTTGAACGCACATGTTGAGCGACTGAAAGGGAAATATCTTGTTGCTTGTTGCAAGGGCATCGACCTTAAGCGGATGACGGGTCCAGCAAGCACGATCAGGGATTTGGTGCCTGATGCGATTGCTGCAATGTTGACTGGCCCCAGCTTTGCCGCAGATATTGCACGCGGCCTGCCCACTGCACTTACGCTTGCCTGTGCCGACGATACTGATGGCGCGATCCTTCAGACAGCTCTTTCGACGACATCGCTTCGTATCTATCGAACGACCGATACAATAGGCGCAGAGCTGGGCGGTGCATTGAAGAACGTGATGGCGATCGCGTCAGGCGTCGCCATTGGCGCAGGCCTTGGCGAAAGCGCACGCGCTGCGCTGATTACGCGCGGCTTTCCTGAAATGCAGCGGTTGGCGACTGAACTTGGCGGTCAGGCTGAAACACTGTCAGGGCTTTCCGGCTTTGGTGACCTCGTGCTGACCTGCACGTCTGAACAGTCGCGAAACTTCCGATATGGTCTAGCGCTTGGGCGTGGTGAAAGCTTTGACAGCGACACCACCGTCGAAGGGGCGGCAACAGCCCGCGCCGTGCGTCAGCTTGCGACTGATCTAGACATTGATATGCCAATCTGCACAGTCGTGGCAGATTTAACAGAAAACAAAACTGACGTGATGAGCGCGCTAAACGCGTTACTTTCGCGCCCATTAAAGGAAGAATAAATGCGCTTTACCCTGATCACCACCGACAAACCCGGCGCGCTGCAAACCCGCAAAGACAACCGCGATGCCCATTTAGCATATATTGCGGAAACCGGTGTGGTCGAAATGGCGGGGCCGTTCTTGGACGACAACGATCAGATGTGCGGATCGATGATCGTACTAGAGGTTGCCGATATGGCAGCAGCGCAGGCTTGGGCCGATAACGACCCATATGCAAAGGCGGGCCTATTTAGCGACGTTCGTATTCAAGCTTGGAAAAAGGTGGTGGGCTAATGGCACATTGGTTGTTCAAATCCGAACCTGACGTTTGGGGTTGGGACAAACAGGTCGCTAAAGGCGACGCAGGCGAAGAATGGGACGGTGTGCGCAACTATCAGGCACGCAACAACATGCGTGCAATGAAGCTGGGTGACCGCGGGTTCTTTTACCATTCACGCACCGGGCTTGAGATTGTCGGCATCGTCGAAGTCTGTGCCGAAGCACATCAAGACAGCACCACCGATGACGAACGCTGGGATTGCGTTGATATCAAGGCAGTGCGCCCCTTCATCAAACCCGTCACGCTGGAACAAATCAAAGCAGATGATCGCCTTACCGAGATGGCCCTCGTGAAAAGCTCGCGCTTATCGGTACAGCCAGTCACTGATGAAGAATGGGAAATCGTCTGCGCAATGGGCGAAACAAAACCCTAGCCCGAAATGTAATTCCCACCCATAATTAGCAAAAATGGGAGGAAATCATGGGCTACATTTCTGTTTTGGTCGCCGCGGCAGCGGGGTTTGCGTTTGGCGCGGCTTGGTACATGACACTTGCAAAACCTTGGATGCAGGCCGCTGGCATCAAAATGACCGCTGACGGCAAACCAGATGGCGACGGAAGCCCGCTACCGTTTGTGCTTTCGGCAATTGCTATGGTTCTTGTAGCGGGCATGATGCGGCATATCTTTGCGCTTTCTGACATCGAAACGCTTGGTAAAGGGCTGACATCCGGGTTGGGCGTTGGGCTATTTTTTATCAGCCCTTGGATCATGATTAACAATGCCTACGCAGGTCGCCCTTTTAAACTGACGCTAATTGACGGCGGCTACGCGACCTTTGGGTGTGGCATAATTGGGCTTGTCCTGACGCTATTCTGAAAAAGAGGGTTCAGACACAATCCGAACCCTCTTTTCACCCCGCGTGCTCCTAAGCCACCACACGCATATGAATCTGTAGGTCCGGACCTACTGGTCCTGATCGATATCTAGCGTCATTCGTTCATCTAGGACAAATGAATAGAATTTTGCATTTAATTAAAACGCGAAACGCCCGCGAAGACTGCGGGCGTTTTACCTTCAATACATCACAGCTTTAGCCGTAGATGGATTCTTTTTTGAAGTGCTTTGTCAGCATGTAGTAAACGACAGCGCGGTATTTGTTACGCTCTGATTTGCCATATGTTTCCAGAACAGAGTCGATTGCGGAATCAAGGTCGGCGCTATCTTTGAGGCCAAGCTTCTTGATCAGGAAGTTGTTTTTTACAGTCGCAATCTCGTCAGGTTGGCTGGATGCGACAGTTGAAGCGTCAGCGTTATAGATCGCGGGCCCACAACCGATGGTCACTTTTGTCAGCAGATCCATGTCTGGTGTCATGCCGCACTTGTTTTTCAGGTCGTCCGCGTACTTTGCGATCAAATCGTCTCTTTTACCCATGAGATTGTCCCCAGTGTTGGTGTTATTATCTAGTCGACGCCGCATGTTTGCGCAGCGTTGGGTGCACGTTAAAGGGGCAAGTTACATTTCGTAAAGAAAAAAGCCTAAAGGCGGCGATGTTTCGCCTTACCGACATAACCCCCAGCCGCGTGATTGCAGGTGGAAATGGTCCGCGTGCAGCGCATTGTAGTCGGGCGATAAGGTCAGTTTGAAAAACCGACAGGCCCCATCACGCGCAGCCCGCAAGAATTTTGCCTCATCGCTTTCGCCACCCCAGTCGTCGATCAAACGCAGGTTACGCCCATCGGAAAACTGAAAACCGCTAATATCGATGGCATCCGCTGTGGCATGCGTGCTCATTCGGGTCGTGTCACCTCTTCCGGTGCGCATGGCCCGGCAATTGTAGCTGCCAATATGCGTAATTTCGCTGACGTTTGCGCCAAATAGTTCTTGCGCTACGGGCTGAAGGCTATGCTGTTCCCACATGGCAAGGCGAAGTGCGATTGGGCAGCGTGTTTCAATCTCAGCTAGGCGTGATTGGCCCACGCCCGATAACGTCACCCGATTGCGAATATGGCACTGCGCGGTGATCTCAAGGTCATCCATTGTCGTGACCGCCCCGTGATCACCAAGGGTGGCAATGCAGGACTCAGGCGTGGCGGTGGCTCGCGCAAGCTTCCACTGGGTTAGCGGCGTCACCGGATCAGTGATACGCAAAGGCTGCACCGGGTTCCATTCGCGGGGCAAAGGCGTCGCCGGGTGCATCAGTAATTGATAACTGCCAAACCCCAACATCCCCAAAAACAGCAACGCGGCCGCCCCTTGCAATAAGGGACGACCGCGCTTTTTTGTTTCTTTTGCGACCTGCTGCGCCTTTGCTTGACGTATGCTGTGTCGCATGACCGGTTAGTAGCGGTAGTGTTCTGGCTTGAACGGGCCTTCGACGGTGACGCCGATATAGTCGGCCTGCTCTTTCTTCAGCTCAGTCAGTTTCACACCGATCCGATCAAGGTGAAGGCGCGCAACTTTTTCGTCCAGATGCTTGGGCAGGATAAACACGCCGGGCGCATATTCGTCGCCTTTGGTCCAAATCTCGATCTGCGCCAGTACTTGGTTCGTGAACGAAGCCGACATCACAAAGGATGGGTGACCAGTCGCGTTACCAAGGTTCAGCAAACGGCCTTCAGAAAGCAGGATAAGACGGCTGCCAGAAGGCATCTCAATCATATCGACCTGTTCTTTGATGTTCGTCCACTTGTGGTTCTTGAGCGCCGCAACCTGAATTTCGTTGTCAAAGTGACCGATGTTACCAACGATCGCCATATCCTTCATCTCACGCATATGCTCGATGCGGATGACGTCTTTGTTGCCGGTTGTTGTGATAAAGACGTCAGCGCTGTCGACAACATCCTCAAGCACAACAACTTCGAAACCGTCCATTGCCGCCTGAAGCGCGCAGATTGGGTCGACTTCGGTTACTTTGACGCGGGCACCAGCACCGGCCAATGACGCTGCAGAGCCTTTACCAACATCGCCATAACCACAAACGACAGCGACTTTACCAGCCAACATGGTGTCAGTTGCGCGACGGATACCGTCGACCAGCGATTCCTTACAGCCGTATTTGTTGTCGAACTTAGATTTGGTGACAGAGTCGTTCACGTTGATCGCAGGGAAAGGCAGCTGGCCCTTCTTGTGCAGATCATAAAGGCGATGAACACCTGTTGTTGTTTCTTCAGAAACGCCTTTGATGGCTTCACGTGTTTTCGTGAACCAACCGGGCGATTCCGCCATCCGTTTTTTGATCTGGTTAAAGATCGCTTCTTCTTCTTCAGATGTCGGCACTGACAAAACGTCTTCGCCCGCTTCAGCGCGCGCACCCAAAAGGATGTAAAGCGTTGCGTCGCCGCCATCATCAAGGATCATGTTCGCGCCTTCTGGGAACTGGAAGGAACGGTCAAGATAATCCCAGTGCTCAACCAGTGACTGACCTTTGATCGCAAAGACAGGCGTACCACCCGCAGCGATTGCCGCAGCAGCGTGGTCTTGAGTTGAAAAGATGTTGCAAGACGCCCAGCGCACATCAGCGCCCAGTGCGACCAGCGTTTCGATCAAAACCGCGGTCTGGATCGTCATGTGCAGCGAACCAACGATCCGTGAACCCGCAAGCGGCTTGCTATCACCGTATTCTGCACGCAGCGCCATCAGGCCCGGCATTTCAGTTTCAGCAATATCCAGTTCCTTACGACCAAACGCGGCGAGGTCGATATCTTTTACAACATAATCATGCGACATCATTCATACTCCTAGGAAGGTTGATGCCGCATAGCACCCCAAGGGCCTTGCTACAATCCAAAGCCACGTACTATCCATTTGTTTCAGTCGTTAATTGAAGCAGAAACATTATGAAACAACCACGAGCTTGGCAAAGGATGTTGTCGGGGCGCAGGCTCGACCTGTTGGACCCCACCCCAGTTGACATCGAGATCGAAGACATCGCGCATGGCTTGGCCTTTGTTGCGCGCTGGAATGGCCAGACACGCGGTGACTTTGCCTATTCGGTAGCAGAACATTCCCTGCTCGTAACCGAAATCTTCAAACAGCAACAGCCCAGCGCACCCGTAAAATGGCAACTGGCCGCGTTGCTGCACGATGCCCCCGAATATGTAATTGGCGACATGATTAGCCCGGTCAAAGCTGCCGTCGGCCCAGATTATGAGGCCCTTGACGTTCGGCTTACCACCGCAATCCACATCAGGTTTGGGCTACCCGCCCAGATACCTGCAACGATCAAGCGTCAGATCAAGAAGGCAGATAAACTTTCCGCTTGGTTAGAGGCTGTGCAAATCGCTGGCTTTACCGAGGCAGAGGCGAACAAGTTCTTTGGCAAGCAAGACACAGCACTGACTGAAAAGCTGAGCATTCGGCTGCGTCCGCCGATGGAGGTTCGTGATGAATTCACTGCCCTACATCAACAATTAATGGATCAATTATGATTATTCGTCCCGCGACAAACGCCGACGCTGACAGCATGAAAACACTGCTGAATGAAATCATCGCGCTTGGTGGATCTACTGCCCATGAACGTCCATTCGATACAGAGAGAATGCAATCGCACTATATCGCAGGTTCGGAACTCATTAGCTGCCAAGTCGCCGAGGACGCCGGCCAAGTCATCGGGTTTCAATGGCTCGGCTGGGCGACCGAGCCTGACGGCCCGATGTCAAATGGGTGGGGGATTATCGCGAGCTTCGTCGCGCCCAGCGCAGCCGGAAAGGGCGTAGGTCAACACCTATTCAGCGCCACCAAAGCAGCCGCACTGTCGGCCGGAACAACGGTCATTGATGCGACAATCCGTGCGGATAACGTCGCTGGGTTGCGTTACTATTCAGGACTTGGGTTTCAAGACTATGATCGCCTGCACGGTATTCCGTTGCTGGACGGAACAAAGGTTGATCGCATTCGAAAGCGCTTTGACCTCTAATTCGCGGCCAGCCCAGCACCGCTGGTGATCAATGACGGTACAATTTGCTGAACCACGCGATGCCAACGCGTCACAGGTTGTTCCGCGACAAAGATGATATCATTGGGCTGCATAACCATCCGCGTCGCAAGCACCATGTTGGCGACATTACTTCCATCCAAGTGCCAAGCCGTGACCGTCCCGCTTTCGTCACCCCGGAGTACATATATTTGTGACGGATTTGCCGTCATATTAGCAAACCCACCCTCTGCGAATAATGCATCTGCAAGGGTTGCATGTTGTTCAAACGGAAGCGCAAACCGCCCCGGAACGCTGACCTCGCCCGTTAGGTAGACATAGTCGCGCGCAACGGCGTCCAGACTTAGCCTGTCCTGAAACGTAGAGCGCCGTTCCGACAATGCCGCCCGCTGTAAATCAATTTCCGACGCCAGCGCTGACAAGGCGTGTGCCCGACTTTGGTGCCGTAACTGTGTCATCGCGATCTGCTTTTCAAAAAACGCCTGTGCGTCATCAAGCGAATAAGAAACATCCACATAAATGCTGTCCCCAGGCAAAAGCCGCAGCTTCTGCAGCGACGGATCGGCCAAATACTGGGTCAGTGGTATCTGATACAGCGCTTCATCCCGATACATCCGGATCGACGTATAATTCGGATCGGCCGCGCCAATCCCCCCTGCCCGTGTCAATGCCTCGTTCAAATACAGAGGCGTCAGCGTAATCGGGATCACGACAGGCGTTGCGACCGCGCCCCCAAGCACCACGCGCGCAGCGTTGAATTCTGCGATTTCCAAATTGAATGTCGGGTCAATACCTGCGGCAACAAAGCTTTGGAACAACTGGGCCTCGGCCTGTTCGAGAGTTGAACCCGCCAAAGACACGTGACCAACGTCCGGGACAGAGATCGTGCCATCATCCTGCACCGTATATCCCTGTCGGTTACTTTGTGCCGCTAACAAACCAGTCAAGTGGTCCGCTCCGCCACTTGGAAACTTGGTTCCGAGCTGTACGACATCTCCAACCCCAATCACATATGGGCCAGGATCCACATTGGGGGGAATACGCGCCGGGACCTGTGTCGGCTGTGGGGCGGCGCCCAAGGTTGGTAAACGCGGTTCGGTCAATGGGCGGCTAGCGGCAGTTTGTGAAAACGCAGCGGGTATCGACCTTGGTACGTAGCGAGTTTGGTTGGCGATTTCCAACGTATCATTGGTTAGTTGATGCACGATCACAGTGTCATCAATCGGCACAACACCTGGGGATACATAGGCAACGCCACAGCCCTGAAGCACCACAGCCGCAGCCATCAAACGACACCCGCGCTTCATTAATCTTAACATCTGGATTTTTATCATTCTCACCGAAACCACCGGCGTCAGAATGTCCGAATACTGGTTAACGAACGTTTAATTAACAAATCAAATGCAATCGCACCTAACGTTACCTTAAACAATCAAGTCCATCTTGCAGACGGTTACCCTCTAGGATTCGTCAATGCAGCTCATACGACTTATCGCATCGCGCGCCAAAAACATGATCAAACTCCGCCGTCCGGAACGGTTGTGGGTGCATTCGTGCTTGGCGTTGTTAACGATCCTTTGCTTGCTTGCCGCTACGCAGTTCATCAACCGCACCATCGTCGAACGTCAAATAATTGCCGCAACCGGGATAAGAGTATCCCAATCGCAGATCATGCATGCGCATGAAATCATTCTGATCGCAGAACAGTTCATCATTATTGACGACGTAGACTTTGCTCCGATGAACAAAGCAATTGGACTTTTTGAAAAAGACTACGCCATGTCAATTTCCGGCGAACTTCGGTCCGAAAAACAATGGCTGCACTATTTCAATGCGTCGAATTCGCTCGATTCCCTTGTTCGGAACTTTATCAACTTGGCGTCGCAGCTAGAGGACGCACCAAAGAACCAGCGTATCGTTTTAGTGCAGCAGCTAAAGGAAATATACACAGAACAAGGGTTGCGGGACGGGCTAAGGGCCGCGGCCATGTCGATGGAACAGCAGGCACATGCAGACGCTGCCCGACTATCATGGTGGGAACGGACGATTTTGATTTTTTCTGCAGTCACGCTTCTTGCCGAGGCCGCATTTGTTTTCCTTCCCACCCATTTGGCCGTCCAATCCACAATTGGGCAACTGCAACAGCAGGCGAAAAAACTGCGCGACTCACGATCGCAGCTTCAGCAAATGAACCGTAAACTCGAACTGCTCGCGCATCGGGATCCGCTGACGGGATTGCCCAATCGGGCAAGTCTGGCTGACTACCTTGAACGGTTATCTAAACATGACAGAAACAAGGCGTTGTCCGTGCTATTCGTCGGTTTGGATAACTTTAAGTCTGTGAATGATACGGCTGGGCACGACTACGGTGACGGGTTGTTGATAGCGGTGGGCAAAACCCTGCAAAGCTGCATCGACGAAGACCATATGGCGGCGCGCGTGGGCGGCGATGAATTCGTTCTTGTCACTGATGAGCCTGCCGAGGAACTGGTTGCGCGGATACGTGCATCGTTTACCGAACCGTTCGAAGTGAAAGGTCGCCGCCTGCCAATGAATGTCAGCATCGGATATGTCGAATTCGAGACAAAGACGAGCGACCCAATGAGCGTCATCGCGAATGCAGCGATCGCGCTACAAACCGCCAAGAACGCGGGCGAGAACAGCACACAACAGTTTACGCAATCGCTTCGGGACGAAGTCGACAGCTTTCGCATGCTCCAGATGGAACTAAGCGACGCGATCAAACGCGGAGAGATAGAACCGTGGTTTCAGCCCCAAATCAGATTATCTGATGGGTGCCTTCACGGTGCTGAAGTCTTGGCCCGCTGGCGTCATCCCACGCGCGGCCTGTTGACGCCTGACAGGTTTATCCCGGCCGCAGAAAGGGCTGGGCTAATCATTGAAATGGACCACACGATTTGGCGCAGCGCGATGGCGCATGCCGAGCTTTGGCAAAAAGAAAGCCTTTGGCATCCCTGCATTTCGCTAAACGCTGCACCCGACACCATTTCCGACCCATATCTGATCGAACGTTTTTTGCTTGAACTGCAACGGTCGGGCCTAGGGGTGGACCAAGTCAACATTGAAGTGCTGGAAACCACGTTAATTAACGGGGCCGACGATATGGCCGCCATTAACATCGACAGCCTTTCCGAATGCGGCATTGGGCTTGAACTTGACGATTTTGGCACCGGCTACGCATCTTTATCCAAACTGACGCAATTGCCACTAAGTGGGATCAAGCTTGATCGTTCCCTTGTAGCGCCCCTACCGGACGCGGCAGCGGATAGCATCGTCAGGGCGATCCTCGCACTCGCAGGTGAACTTGGACTTCACGTCGTTGCAGAGGGCATAGAAGAAGACGCACAAGCGCAGCATCTAAATGATCGAGGCTGCGCCGTTGGCCAAGGATACGGTTATGCAAAACCTATGCCTGCCGCGGAATTTAGAACGTGGTTAGAAACGAACGCGAAAAACCCCTTGCGGATTGCCGCCCCTACGACGCATTTTATCCAGTAGCCTTGAGGAATTGATGCCCACACCGTATCTGATAGGGAAGACACCCAAAGGAACAGCGAATGGCCAACCATTTATACCAGAACGACTTGCCGGACGGGCTGGACCTTGGGCCGATTGTTGCAATTGATTGCGAGACGATGGGACTTAACCCGCATCGCGACCGCCTATGCCTCGTTCAAATGTCGTCCGGCGACGGTGATTGCCACCTTGTTCAAGTTGCAAAGGGTCATACAGACGCGCCAAACCTGTGCGCGATGCTTGAAAACCCCGACGTATTAAAACTATTCCACTTTGGGCGCTTTGACATCGCGGCGCTCTACAATGCGTTTGGCGCACTGACCGCGCCGGTCTACTGCACTAAGATCGCGTCGAAACTGGTGCGGACATATACAGATCGTCACGGGCTTAAGACGCTACTGCAAGATATGGTTGGGGTCGATATTTCCAAGCATCAACAGCAAAGCGATTGGGGAGCCGTGACATTGACCGACGCCCAACTTAACTATGCTGCATCCGATGTGTTGCACCTTCATAAACTCAAGTCTGCGTTCGATGTCGTGCTGGAACGCGAAGACCGAACCGAAATTGCTCAATCCTGTTTTGATTTCCTACCAACTCGTGCCAAGCTGGACGTTGCAGGCTGGCCCGAAACCGACATCTTTTCGCACTGATGTCAGACGCAGATAAATTCTTGGACACCGGTCGCCGGGTCATCACCGAAGAAGCTGCCGCATTGCAGCAGCTTGCAGATGGTTTGGGCGATGGCTTTGCCAGCGCGATTGATCTTTTGCTAAACGTAAAAGGCCGCGTCATCGTTTCTGGCATGGGCAAGTCCGGCCATATCGCACGCAAGATCGCTGCGACCTTTGCCAGCACTGGGACGCCAGCACATTTCGTCCACCCAGCCGAAGCAAGCCATGGCGATTTGGGCATGATGACATCTGGGGATGTTGTGCTCGTGCTTTCGAATTCAGGCGAGACTCCTGAACTTGTCGATCTGGTGACTTACACCCGTCGCTTTGGGATTCCGATGATTGGCGTCGCCAGCCGCGCCAACAGCACGCTTTTGCAGCGGGCCGATGTGAGTATCGTTTTGCCACAAGTTGGCGAAGCCTGCGGTTATGGTGTCGTCCCGACGTCTTCCACGACGATGACACTCGCGCTCGGTGACGCGCTCGCTGTCGCGCTGATGGAGTACCATCAATTCACCCCCGAAAACTTCCGCGAATTTCATCCAGGTGGTAAACTCGGTGCGCAGCTCGCCAAAGTGGCTGACCTGATGCATGACGGCGATACTATTCCAGTCGTTTCAACCGACACACCAATGACAGAGACACTTCTGACCATCAGCCAGAAAGGATTTGGCGTGGTTGGGGTTGTCGATGCAAACCAGTCTCTTGTCGGCATCGTGACTGATGGGGATTTACGGCGCCACATGGACGGTTTGCTTACGCATTCCGCCGGTGAAGTCATGACCCAAAACCCAACGACCGTGTCATCTCAGATGCTCGCGGCCGAGGCATTGGCGATCATGAATAACCGAAAAATCACCTGCCTGTTTGCCACTGATTCAAACGATTCAGGAAAAGTACTGGGAATTTTGCACATTCATGACTGTCTCCGCGCGGGTGTGGTTTAGTCGTGGGTGGCAAGGACAATCTTTATTCACAGGTCGTCGGCCTCGCAAAGATTATCCTGCCTATTGGTGCTCTTGCTTTGCTGTCCACTTTGTTTCTGTTTGCACGCGGCAAGAACGATCCCACCGCCATTGATCTGGCGGAAGTAACCGAAATTGCGCGCGAACAACGGCTGTCTGCACCCAAGTATTCTGGTGTGACAGATGACGGGGCAGTGCTAGCCATCTCCGCGGCAAGCGCCCACCCGAGGGACGGTGACCCAGATACAGTAGATATTGAGGACATACGAATGCGTATGGAGAACCCGAGTGGCGGCATATTATCCGTAACCGCGACCACTGGTAAACTCGACGGCCCTGCCAAGATTGCCCAATTTTCAGGGTTGGTACGCCTAGAGACCTCCATCGGTTACGAGATGGAAACCAACGGCCTGATCGCAGAACTGGAAACAGGAACGGTTACGTCAGACGGGCTATTGGAAATCCACGCACCCTTTGGCGAATTGACAGCTGGTCAGGTAACGTTTCAAGTCTCAGCGGATAATACCGGCCAGCAGATGCTATTCACCAATGGCGTGAAACTGATATACAACCCTCAAGAGTGATGGCCCTTCAACAAAGGAACTCAGCCAAGTGTTCAAATATATCGCTATCCTGACTGCCATCGCATTTAGCTTCGGCGGGCCTTCTTACGCCCAAACCAATATCGATCTTGGCGGAATGACAGTCGACACCAGTGCCGCGATAGAGGTCATCTCGGACAGTCTTTCAGTCGATCAGGATAGTGGCAAAGCAGTCTTTGTTGGCAACGTCATTATTGGCCAAGGTGATTTGCGCCTTTCAGCTGGTCAAGTTGAGATAATATATACAGCAGAGACTAACGACATCGCCCAGCTGCTCGCGACCGGCGGGGTCACGTTTGTCACCGCCGACGAAGCCGCCGAGGCACAAAGCGCTGAATACGATATCACCTCTGGCCTGTTGACGCTTACGGGTGACGTATTGTTGACCCAAGGCGCAAGTGCGATTTCAGCGCAAAGCATGATTATAAATGTGTCCACTGGGACCGCTTCTATGGAAGGACGCGTGCGTACCGTTCTGCAACAAGGCGGAAACTGATGGATGGTTCGACGCTCAACACCGATGTCGGGTTGCACATCGTTAACTTGCGCAAAAGCTATAACAAGCGTCCTGTCATTCGCGATGTAACCATTGATCTTGGGCGCGGTGAAGTCGTCGCGTTACTGGGGCCAAATGGTTCAGGCAAGACGACCTGCTTTTATTCTATCGCCGGACTGGTTACGCCCGAAGGTGGTAAAGTCATCATCGATGGTCGCGAGGTGACGACGCTACCGATGTATCGCCGCGCGCAGCTTGGGATCGGATATCTACCACAAGAAATGTCGATTTTCCGTGGTATGAACGTCGAAGACAACATTATGTCTATCCTCGAAATCGCAGTTAAAGACAGACACCGGCGGCGTGAGCGGCTGGAAGAACTGTTATCCGAATTCTCGATTGAACACCTTCGTCGCGCATCTGCTATGGCGCTTTCCGGTGGTGAACGCCGCCGCGTTGAAATCGCCCGCTGTCTGGCTGCCGGGCCGAAATACGTGTTGTTGGATGAGCCTTTTGCTGGTGTCGACCCTATCGCCGTTGGCGAAATCAGACATCTGGTGGCCGACCTCAAGAACCGCGGCATTGGTGTATTGATCACGGATCACAATGTTCAAGAAACGCTTCAAATTGTGGATCGTGCCTACATTCTTCATGATGGAACCGTCTTGATGAATGGCACAACTGCCGAAGTGATTGCCGACGAAAACGTCCGTCGCGTGTATCTGGGTGACAGCTTTCGCGTGAACTGATTCTTTGTCGACATTGGTCACTGCAATATTGACAAAATCCCATTTTCATCGCCAACTGTAGGAGATGACTGACCAAACTTCTTTTCCCGCAACTTCGCCGGCTCTCGCGCTGGTGGTTGGGAATAAGATTAACAAATTTGGGGTGTTATCGTTTTCCAACGACTAGACGTGCGATGCTGCACCGCCCGTACGGCGGTGTATTGCGCGTCTGCAACCACAAGATAGGAGAAACGATGCGGTATCAAATCAGCGGTAAGCAAATCGACATTGGCGAGGCACTACAAACGCATGTTAAAGCCGAGCTTTCAGAAATTCTAAGTAAATATGCTGGACGCCCAACAGAAGCTTATGTCGTTTTCTCCAAATCAGGCCATGAATATGTCTGCGAATCCGTTGTACATCTATCGACCGGGCTTACTGCACAAGCCACTGGCAAAGCGACAGAAATATACGCAGCATTGGATAGCAGTGCTGAGAAAATGGACAAACAGCTACGGCGTTACAAGCGTCGGTTGAAGGATCACCATGCTGATAGGTCGCAACCGGTTGAACTTTCTGATGCTGGGTCCTATATCCTCGCACCAAGTGATGAGTCAGATGAGGCTGAGCCGGACACTGTAAACGCAATGATCGTGGCAGAGATGGAAACGAAAATTCCGTCGCTGTCGGTTGGTGAAGCGGTGATGCAAATGGAAATCGCAAACAGCCCAGTGCTGGTTTTCCGCAATGAGAAACACAACGGAATTAATGTCGTCTATCGACGTGACGACGGAAATATTGGCTGGATTGACCCAAAGACGCAGGGTTAAGCCCGGCAAAATTGGTGAGAGAAGCGACGGATGCAAGTTGCAGATATTCTAAAGCCAGATGCGGTCAAAACGATCGCATCTTGCACCAGCAAGAAGCGGCTGTTTCATGACTTGGGCGAGCTAGCAGAAGCAAGCTATGGCCTGAAATCTTCTGAAGTGATCGAAGCGCTTATTGAGCGTGAAGGCCTTGGTCCAACTGGTGTTGGACATGGTATTGCGCTTCCGCACGCCCGGCTCGCCGGGGCGAAGGCTGTGCAAGGTATCTTTTTGCGTCTTGAAAAGCCGCTAAATTTTGATTCCGTTGATCGCCAGCCCGTAGACTTGGTCTTTTGTCTGATTGCACCTGAAGATGCAGGCGTTGATCACCTAAAAGCCTTGGCGTTGGTATCCCGGACAATGCGCGATGCTGCGACTTGTGCAAAATTGCGTGCGAATAGCGACGCATCAACGCTTCATACTATTTTGACAGAAGCGCAGGCATCACAGGCTGCCTAGGACCAGTTTTCAAATCCAAATGCTTCGTAGTCGCGCCCGTATGCTTCGCGCGCGGCTTCTTCTATTGTGGCATCGTAAATCGACACCAGACGGTCGTGATGCGCATGTTCTGTCGGAATGAGCTGCGGTGTTTCAGTAATGCCGACCTGTTCTGCTAACATCTGCAAATCAGCTGCCAATCGGTCCTCGCGTAGGATCATGTCTGGCACGGCGAATTCGGCCATGCCTTGCAACAGTGTCAATTGGCTGGCCCATGCCGGATCAACCCGGATCGACGTTTGCCCCGCCAAATTGTTCCGCAAAAAGCGCAAGAACCCAAGAAACGCGTCTTGATGGAGCGCATCGTCATAGCCGGACCGATCTGACAGATCAGTTGCATCTTCTGAGATTGGCAAGCGATGCACTTTGCGCAGGTTTGCCCGAATACCCGGAAAACTGCCAGGACCGTCGCCTAGGATACAATCACAAAACGCAGCATGCGCACGCGCCACCGGATGCCGCAATACAGCAAAGCCACGATGGCCAACATGTGCCTCTTGCCACTGCCGCAGTGTCTTTTGCGTAAATTTGCGCTGCAGTTCACGCGGCCTCATATCTTCGAGATCGCCCAACCAACGCACAACCGCCCAATCCGGACCTGAACGCAGCGGCATGTACAACAGCCCCGCCTTGTCAGCTGCTACATATGTCGGAATTGCCGGTCCGCGGCGTGGCTCAAAACTGGGCGTGCGCGAAAGGTCAAACCGGTCAAGCTGCCGAAGCGCATCTTGCATGTCTGAAAAATTGCTCACCCGATCTTCAAGCGGTTCGGGGTTTTGCTTTTTAAGCTTTTTGTCCAGATTTTCGAGCCGCGCATCGACACCGAGGAAAGCGGCCAAACCGTTCATAACATCGACATCGCGCAGATCATCATAACCAATATAGAACGCAGTTTGCCCGGTACGCTGCAGGACGTTTTGTACCTTCATCTGGAACGCCTGCGTCGCCTCAAGCTGTGCCTCGAATTCGTCAGGGTCAAAAGTCACTTGGAGCGATTTTGAATGGGTCGCGTTGGTTAGCTTCCATTGACCGGTGGCCTGCGCTGCCTTCCAACTAACGTAGCTGTCGACGGGGTTGCGGGTCAGGATAATCTTGGCGCATCGTGGATCATCCAAACATATCGTTAACGCCCGTGTGTCGTGGTCGTGAAAGAACCGAAACCCAGAGAGCCCCTCGTGAGATTTCACCTGTTCGATAAGACTTAGCGGATCATGTTCGCGTTGTTCGTGCGAAAGGCCAAGCAATGTTTCGGTCTTGGGGTACCCAATGAACGCTGGATTGAATGCTTCACCATGACAGCTAACGCCATCTAAGGCGTTCAGGTTGGCCTCTAGAAAATTGGAACCGGTCCGCATTTCGGCCAATACGATAAAGTAGTCAAATTTACTCATCTATGGTCAATCACATATGATCTGGGCTGCGCGGCGGTCTTTGCTCTTTTTTGTATCTCATCGGACAAATCCCCCGTCAAAAACGGATGCATCCCTTGGTTTTTCAGTTCTTGCAGGAACGCGGGCAGACCAGTGAGGTCAACCATCTCTGGCAAGTCGGAAAGTTCATCAGCGCGGTGACCCGCGATTTCGTCCACAACCATCTGCATAACGTCACGCGGATTTTCGAGAAAATCAGCAAGCGTGGCGATATGGATGCGCGCGTGGGCATCAGGCGCGCGCAGCGCCTTCAGCAACTGATGCTCTGTACGTTGCAGCCTAGCGGCCTCTGCGCGTACTTCGCTTGCTGGTTTGCGTGACAGGAACAACGGAATGGACCAAGCACCCGAGATCACCCAAACACGCGCGTTTGTATCATGCGCAAGTAGCCAGCTAATGCTTTGCGTGTCGGCAGGTCCAAACATAAGACACTGATGCGTATCCCGAGCGTTCCATACAAGGTTCGTCAAAAACCCTTGGGCGTTGTAGTCGCGCAAACGCGCGCTGTCGGATAAGGCACCACGAAAAACTGATACCTCATTCGCGAAATGCGCTTTGTCCTTTGCATAAAGGTGACCATGAACCTGTGCGCCAGTCTGCTTGGATAGCCAATCCTGAAAGTTGGTGAACACATCATCGAAACCTTGCAAGACGGAAAACGGCACTGCAGCAATCCCATTTGCGTTCAATAGATTAGGAAAACGGCTGTGCATGTATAGGCCCTGCCGCCCGCGTGTCCGGCGTTCAAGCGCGCGCGCAAAAATCCGGTCGACCGTCCCGGTGCTAGGCTCTGCATTCGCTGTTTTCGGATCAGAGCCCCTAGGAAAGACCCTGTAGAGCAGACCAGCATTTGGCCAAATCTTGCGCGCAACGAAACACTCTGATCGCCGCAGTATCTCTGCGTGGTCATTGTAAAAGATATGCGGCTTTCCTTGGAAATCGAATTTGGAAAGCGTCAGTGATCGGCTTTGGATGCGCGTTGCATGCAGGCGAACCAGCGTCTGAAAGTAACTTTCATCCGGGATCCAAACACGCCGAAAATACCTGTCGTATTTTGGTCGCTTGGGGTCATTCAAAATCGCGCTCAGCGTCTTACGCGTCAAACACCACCACTGCGACCCCATGTGCGGCACGAGGCCCGCAGGAATTCGGCGCTTTACACCCAAGAACTGTTGTAGACGGACATATCCATCAAACAGCCTGCGGCGCCTTTTCCACGAGAATGGAAACCGCAACGTGAACCTTTCTCGGTCCAGTCCACCAACCGTCCACGGTACATCCGCGGTTGTCGCGCTTTCGATGAAATCGGTTTCTGGGCGTTCCGCTAGAAACGCACCTAGCTCCGACACTGGACGCAGCGGAAGACATGCTCCGGACGCCAGAAACACGTGACCTACCTCTGGGAATTCCTGAAGCATCAACTGGGACGCTTCTTGGGTCGCTTCTACCAGACCCCACATCCCCCATTCACATTGGAATCGTTCGCTAAAGCGAACGGTATCAAGGTCGGCCAATGAATGAACGAAGGCGTCATAGGTTTCCTGATCGACGTCACTGTCGACATGCACAACAACCGGACAGCCCCCAGCCACCCAGTGCCGGATAACTTCCTCGGCGCGATTGAACGCTGTGTGCACCAACATGACGACGCCGAATGTCATGCCCAGTTCCCCTTTGACATAAGTCCAAGAGCTTCTAGTTGGCGCCAATTGATGTATTGCTCGCTCCACTGACACCAGATTTCATGGTCACCGTCATCTTCGGATATGTACGATTTGTATTCGCGGCCTTTGCCATAGTGCTCGGCACGTTCTGCCTCTTCCGAGGCCCGGTCACTAAAGAGATTTAGGAATTTCGCGTGCAACAACACACCTGAAGATTTCTCGCCACCATTTTGTCCGTAGACCAAATTCAGACCGCGTGGCAGCAACATATGGGTCGAGCTGACATAGGCGTAATCCCTATCCCATTTCACAAACGGTATCTTGTTCAGCGCCGGGGCCTGCTTTGGGTTTTCCGCAAAGAACGTCCGCGCACGCGGCCCACCTTGGATCCACAAATTGCGATAGAGGTCATTTCGTTCGAGGATGTAGTTCCCAGGATCAAACCAGTTTGCCAATTTGAACGGATCCGCACCACGTTCGTACACCGCAGCAGAAACCGGACCCTTGGGATACATATCCAACATCATCGTTCCGAATGACCGAACGTCGGATGCTTCTAGCCAATCGGCCAGCGCCCGGATTGGTCGCGTGTCACAGAATGGATACACAAAGAATTCATCGACATCGACTGTCAGCGCCCAATGCCCATGCGCGTATTCGTCTTGCAGGTAGGTCAGCCAATCAATGCCAAAACGCGACCGGCCATATGGGCCTTTTGTTGTCCAGAGCGACACGTCTGGTTGGTCTGCCGCGTATTCTGCTCCGCCGTCGCTGCTATCGTTATCGACAAGGATAAAATGGTTCACCCCCAGATCACGATAGTACTGAAGAAAGAACGGCAATCGGATATCTTCGTTGCGGAAGGTGCAAAACAACAAAACATCGTTCGGCTTGATGTCATGCGTACGGTCTTGAACTAATGACAGCTCACGTCCCTTTCGGCGCGCCCGGTATTTCCAGCGCTTCCGACGCAACCGTAGACGATATGACGTCCAAGCTCCCAATACTTCGCTCCCTCCGCAATTGCGGGTACTAGTTCCAATCACCTTGGGACATCAGGCCTAGCTTCTCAAGCTGTTGCCATCCCATATACTCTATTGACGTTTCATCCCATAAGTCAGGACCGTCAACCAAATCCTGATAGTATTGCTTGTACAGCTTACTATTCTCAAAGTGCTGACCACGGCTTAACTCTTCGGTAGATCGGTCGCCAATATCTTGCAGAAACTTAGTGTGCAACAGGGCACCCGTGAGCATGTCACGGCGCGGCCAATCAAAAACCTGGTTCAGTCGACGCGGCAGCATATGATGGGTCGAAGTGACATAAACATTACGCCAATTCCATTTCACCAACGGCGTCTTGTTTAACGTTGGTGCGCGTTCAGGTTCGCTCGCGAAAAACACACGTTCACGTACGCCGCCCTGTATCCAATAATTGCCGAAAATCGGATGTATCTTGTGTCGGTATCCACTGCCATCAAACCATGAAAGCACGGATAGTGGGTCTTCGCCCGGGCGATAATGCTGATCGGAAACCGGACCCTTTGGGTACATATCAAGCATGAGCGCGCCAAAGGTCGTCCGCTCCTCACCGTCCAAGTACCCCGTCAAGGCGTACAAATCGCGACTATCGCAATGCGGGTAGACCAGAAGCTCGTCCGCATCGACAGTTAAGCACCAGTGGCCATGACCATGTTGCCACTGTAGCCAACCTAACCAATCCATTCCAAACCGGGACAGCTTATAACTGTGGCTGGTGGTCCAAAGCGACACATCAGGTTGCGTGGCTAAGAATTCTGCGGTGCCATCATCGCTTGCGTTATCGACAAATAGAAAATGTGCGACACCCAACTTGCGATAGTATTTTAGAAAATGGGGTAGCCGCAGCATCTCATTGCGTACCGTTGAAAACGCCAGAATTGCACCTGGCTTAATCACATCGGTTCTGTTCACTGTACTCGCGATTTGGTGCCGCTTGCGCCAGATGCGGAACAAAAACCGCCTCCGCTTCCAGCGCATTCGATAATCTAGCCAAGCATCATTGATCACAGCGCCCAAGTCAGCCCTTATCCGGCCGCCGCGCTGTTTAGATCGAGACCCTTCAAGAACGAGGTAAGCTCGCCGCGTAACTCTGGGCGATTCAGCGCAAATGAAACGGTAGCTTGAAGGAAACCGTCCTTAGAGCCGCAATCAAAACGCTGTCCTTCGAACTTGAAACCAAAGATGTCGCGTCCGGTGGTCAATTCATATGCAATGGCGTCAGTAAGCTGAATTTCTCCACCTGCACCACGTTCGATATTATCCAAGTTTTGCATAACACGTGGCGTCAAGATGTAACGCCCAATCACTGCGAGGTTTGAAGGCGATGTACCTGCAGGCGGCTTTTCAACCATTCCTTTTACTGAAACAACTGGGCCGTCTTCACTCAGGACATCAAGAATACCGTAAGATGACGTCTTTTCAGGCGCCACTTCCATCGCAGCGACCATAGCGCCGCCTGTCTCTTGGTATGCTTCAATCATTTGCTGAAGACATGGCTTTTCAGCGGCGATCACATCGTCCGGTAGAATAACAGCGAAGGGTTCATCACCGACTAGTTTGCGCGCGCAAGACACCGCATGCCCCAAACCAAGCGCCTTGTGCTGACGGATATAAGCAATGGCGCCACTGTCCATGTTTGTAGCTTGAAGCGTATCTAAAAGCGCTGTTTTATCAGAATCACGAAGAGCCGTTTCCAATTCTGGCGAATGATCAAAGTAATCCTCAAGGGCAGATTTTCCTCGAGACGTCACAAAGATAAAATCCTCGATCCCTGCAGCGCGCGCTTCATCAATTGCATATTGAATCAACGGGCGATCAACCAGCGTCATGATCTCTTTGGGTACCGATTTTGTCGCCGGAAGAAATCGTGTCCCAAGCCCTGCTACTGGAAAAATCGCTTTCGTTACTCTTCTTTTCATGACCACGCCTCTTTACTGCATTCTAGTTAACGTATTGTCGAAAGCCTTTAGTCAAAAGGGGAAACATCTCAAGAACCTCACCACAGCATGACAGCGTTTATGCCTGCCCCATTTCCTGCAGCATTGCCTCAATAAGAGGCACATCTTCAGGGTTGTTCAACTCCCAAAACTGTCGTCCTTTGCCCTCAACTTCAACACAGAGCATGGGGACACCGCGCTCAAGAAACCGAAGCTGTTCGAGCCCCTCGAGTTGTTCTAGCGGACCAGAAGACCAACCCGAATAGGCCGCAAGTGCGGCTGGTCGGTAGGCATAAACACCGACATGATGAAAGACAGGTGTCTCATCATCGTCGGCATAGGTTTTACCTGTATAGGGGATGACCTCTTTCGAAAAATACAGCGCATTGTTATCTGCACCAAACACGGCTGTCGTTCCACCCACGCGTCCAGCGCGCCGATCAGACAAAAATCCGTTCAGTGCACGCCCCTCGGTCCGCAATACTGGAGTCGCAACATCTGCATTAGGTTGCGCGCGCAATCCTGCAACTAGATCTTCAACGAACCAAGCAGGCGTGAGTGGCGCATCCCCCTGCAGGTTCACAACGATATCGTAGTCGCCCTCAACCTTACCCACCGCCTCTGCACAACGCTCGGTTCCGTTTTGGCATTCAACCGAAGTCATCACGACATCCGCACCAAATGCACGGGCCGCATCCGCAATCCTTTCGTCATCAGTTGCCACGACAACTCGATCAACGCCTTTGACCTGCATTGCAGCATCCCACGACCGACGGATCAGGCTCTTCGCATCTCCGTCTGCCCCGCGCAGTTCCACAAGCGGCTTGCCGGGATATCGCGTTGACGCGTAGCGTGCTGGAACGACGATTAAGACTGACATTAGGCTTTTTCCAAAATCACATCAGGTGAGAGTGCAATGAAGAAGGGGTTCGCAAACCCTGACTTGCCGTATTTCAGTGGCGTATGATCGTCAAAGCGTACCACGCGACCGCCAGCACCGTTCAGGACGGCATGCCCAGCTGCTGTGTCCCATTCCATTGTGCGACCAAGGCGTGGATAAAGATCGGCCTCACCTGTTGCGACAAGACAAAACTTGAGCGACGAACCCGCGCTTTTCATATCACGAACACTATATTTGTTGATGTAGTCGTCCGTAGCTTCATCCCTGTGAGACTTCGAAGCCACAACCAGCAACGCATTGTTGTCTGGTTTTGAGACATGCATCGGCTCTGTCTGTCCAACTACATCTTTCGCGAAGGGGCCAGTTTCTTCAACGGATGCACCTTCAGCGTCAGTATAAAACAGCCGTTCTTTTGCTGGCGCATAAACGATGCCGCGAACGGGTACACCATCAACGACATAGGCGATGTTCACTGTAAAATCACCGCGACGCTTAATGAATTCTTTCGTTCCGTCCAGTGGGTCAACAATCAAAAATGTGCTGACCGATTGGCTATGTGAATTTGATTGCTCTTCAGTAACAAGCGGAACATCGGGGAATGCTTCACGCAAACCAGCGCTAATAATCGCATCCGCAGCCTCATCAGCTACTGTCACCGGGCTTTCATCACTCTTGGACCGAATCTCAAAATCATCGGCCGCATAGATTTCCATAATCTTGTCACCTGCCAAGAGCGCCAGCTCTCGCATCACTTTAGTTAGTTTATCGAAATCCATGAGGCGGATCCTATTTATTGAATAGTTAAGCTATACTCGTTATGGATGTTCATTCTAATATGAGCAAGCCGATCCCATCACAACCTGTGCTGGTATTTTTAGGATGCAGTGAAAACGTAACATGTTCCAGACGCGCCAAAATGCAACCACGACCGGAAGCTTCTTTAGCAATCTAGAGCTTATCTACTACGTCACTGTAAGATCTGTTCGCGGCGGGCATCGCAACGCTGTGGTTGGCATGATCATAACGATCCTGCAAAGCCTCGTGTTGGTCGCGGTGTTTTTCGCGATGTATCTCGTTATCGGTATTCGTACATCTCCAATACGTGGCGATTTTCTACTTTATATTATGTCAGGCGTGTTGTTGTTTCGCGCGCACATCCAAACGGTAAAATCCGTCGAAAAAGCTGGCGGCGCCCTCGCGCCAATGATGCTTTACGCGCCAATGAACCCAATCGTTACGATGTGCTCGGCCGCGCTGTCGACACTGTACCAACAGATCCTCGCGATCGCGATTGTTCTTACAATCTACCACTGTGCTGTGACGCCCATTTCCATCAACGATCCGGTTGGTGCGATGGGTATGCTACTGCTTGCATGGTTCTCTGGCATTGGCGTGGGCATCATTTTCTTGGCCATCACGCCTTGGTTTCCACGCACGATGGCTATTGTTGGCCAAATGTATCGACGTTTGAATATGATTGCGTCTGGCAAAATGTTCCTAGTGAACTCTCTTCCGGCGAGTATGATCGCCACTTTTGACTGGAACCCACTCTTCCACATTATTGACCAAAACAAAGGGTTCGTTTTCCTGCACTACAATCCACATTTTACTACCATTTCTTACCCCTTGTATGTTTCGTTGGTCTTACTCGTCATTGGTATGATGGGTATGTTCTTTACGCGGCAACACGTATCAGCCAGTTGGAGCGCTGGACGTTAATCCCGTGAACGACCCGCATTAACTTTTTATGCACAAAATTACGGGTTTTTTGCAAATTGAGTCGCCTTAGAGCGCTTGCAGCCCAGTTTCCGCATCCCTATATACGCCTAGATCATTTGTTTAGGGGTCTTCCCCTGATCATCAGAACGTAACTGGCGCGGGTGCCGAAACGGGTTCGCGCTACTCAAACCGCCTAAAGTAAAGGGATTTGAAACATGGCCAAAGTAATTGGTATCGACCTCGGAACAACCAACTCCTGTATTGCCATCATGGATGGCTCTAAACCACGTGTGATTGAAAACGCCGAAGGTGCGCGCACTACGCCATCTATCGTCGCGTTCACCGACGAAGAACGTCTTGTCGGTCAGCCTGCCAAGCGTCAAGCAGTCACAAACCCAGAAAACACAATCTTCGCTGTTAAGCGTCTGATCGGCCGCCGGTTCGACGATGCTGATTTGGCAAAAGAAAAGAAAAACATGCCGTTTGCTATCGTAAACGGCGGCAACGGCGACGCATGGGTGGAATCCAAGGGTGAGAAGTACTCCCCTAGCCAAATCTCTGCGTTCATCCTTGGTAAGATGAAAGAAACCGCCGAAAGCTACCTTGGCGAAGAAGTTTCCCAAGCCGTTATCACGGTTCCTGCATACTTTAACGATGCTCAGCGTCAGGCGACGAAAGACGCCGGTAAGATCGCTGGCCTCGAAGTACTACGCATCATCAACGAGCCAACAGCGGCTGCGCTGGCATATGGCCTTGATAAAAAAGACACACAGACAATCGCAGTCTATGACCTTGGTGGTGGTACATTCGATGTAACCATCTTGGAAATCGACGACGGCCTGTTCGAGGTGAAATCTACCAACGGTGACACGTTCCTTGGTGGTGAAGACTTTGACATGCGCATCGTTAACTACCTCGCAGACGAGTTCAAAAAAGAACACTCTGTCGACCTGACCAAAGACAAGATGGCGCTACAGCGTCTGAAAGAAGCTGCTGAAAAAGCGAAGATCGAACTGTCCTCTTCTTCCAGCACAGAAATCAACCAGCCGTTTATCTCTATGGGTTCAAACGGTCAGCCACTGCACATGGTCATGAAACTGACCCGCGCAAAGCTGGAATCGCTTGTACTTGACCTGATCAAAAACTCGATCAAACCATGTAAAGACGCGATCAAAGATGCTGGCCTATCTGTTGGTGACATCGACGAGGTTGTTCTTGTTGGTGGTATGACCCGCATGCCACGCGTAAAAGAGGAAGTCGGCAAGTTCTTTGGTAAAGAACCACATCAGGGCGTGAACCCAGATGAAGTTGTTGCCATGGGTGCTGCTATTCAGGCCGGCGTTCTGCAGGGTGACGTGAAAGACGTTGTTCTTTTGGACGTGACACCACTGTCGCTGGGTATCGAAACACTGGGTGGCGTGTTCACTCGTTTGATCGACCGCAACACAACAATCCCGACGAAAAAGTCTCAGGTTTTCTCGACTGCCGAAGACAACCAGAACGCTGTGACACTGCGCGTGTTCCAAGGTGAGCGTGAGATGGCTGCCGACAACAAAATGTTGGGTCAGTTCAACCTCGAAGAGATCCCACCAGCACCACGCGGCCTGCCACAGATCGAAGTCACCTTCGACATTGATGCCAACGGTATCGTTGAAGTTGGCGCGAAAGACAAAGGCACTGGTAAAGAGCAAAAGATCACGATCCAAGCATCTGGCGGTCTGTCCGATGAAGACATCGAAGCAATGGTCAAAGACGCTGAGGATAACGCCGAGGCAGATAAAGATCGTCGCGAATTGATCGAAGCGAAAAACCAAGCTGAGAGCCTGATCCACTCGACTGAAAAGTCTATGGAAGAGCATTCTGACAAGGTTGACCCAACAACGATCGAAGCGATCGAACTGGCAATCGCTGCACTTAAGGATGACCTTGAAGACGGCACCGCCGACAAGATCAAATCTGGCATCCAGAACGTTACTGAATCCGCCATGAAACTGGGCGAAGCTATCTACAAATCCTCTCAAGAAGAGGCCGGTGAGGCAGAGCCCGAAGCACCAGCAGCCGATGACGACATCCTTGATGCCGACTTCGAAGATCTGGACGACAACAAGCGCAGCGAATAAGCCAGCGCGCGTTTAGGAAAATGGACCGGCCCAAATCCGGGTCGGTCTTTTCCATTCCCAAGGGGGAAAATTTATCATGGCAAAACGTGACTATTATGAAGTGCTTGGCATCGCTAAAGGTGCCGACGCTGCTGCCATCAAGAAAGCCTATCGCCAAAAGGCGAAAGAGCTGCACCCTGACCGCAACGCTGACGACCCAACCGCCGAAGCAAAGTTCAAAGAAGCTAATGAAGCTTACGAAGTCCTCAAAGACGAGAACAAGAAAGCCGCTTATGACCGCTATGGTCATGCTGCGTTTGAAAACGGCATGGGTGGCGGCGGACAACGCCCAGGTGGCGGCCACGGTGATTTTGGCAGCGCATTCTCAGACGTGTTCGACGATCTATTTGGCGACTTCATGGGTGGTGGCCGCGGTGGCGGTGGCCGTCGTGGCGGTGCGCAACGCGGTAATGACCTGCGCTATAACCTTCGGATCAACCTCGAAGACGCCTATGCTGGTCTGAAAAAGACGATCACTGTTCCAACTGCTGTTGGATGTGACTCCTGTAACGGCACCGGTGCCGAAGGTGGTTCTGAACCCCAGACGTGTCCGACATGTGCTGGCATGGGCAAGGTCCGCGCGCAGCAGGGTTTCTTTACTGTCGAACGCACTTGCCCGACATGTTCAGGTATGGGTCAAACGATCAAAAACCCATGCAAATCCTGTCATGGCCAAGGTCGCACCGAGAAAGAGAAATCGCTTTCGGTCAACATCCCAGCTGGCGTTGAAACCGGCACACGTATTCGCCTTGCTGGCGAAGGCGAGGCCGGCATGCGTGGTGGCCCGACAGGTGATCTGTACATCTTTATCGAGGTCAACGACCACGCGCTGTTCGAACGCGAAGCAAGCAACCTGTTCTGTCGGGTTCCTGTTTCGATGGCGACTGCAGCGCTTGGTGGTGAAATCGAAGTACCGACCATCGACGGTGGCCGTAGCCGCGTCAAGGTTCCAGAAGGTTCGCAATCGGGTCGTCAGATGCGTTTGCGTGGCAAGGGTATGCCTGCGCTTCGCGGCGGCGGCAGTGGCGACATGTTCATCGAACTTGCCGTTGAAACACCTGTGAAGCTCACTGCGCGCCAGCGTGAAATTCTAAAGGAATTCGACGAACTTAGCGAAGACAACAACCCTCAGGGTTCGACCTTCTTTAAGTCAGTCAAAAACTTTTGGGATTCGATGAAAGGCTAAGTATTTGGCCCCGATGTTTGTCACCGGGGCCAAATTCACCGTTCATTAACTGATCTTGGCAGACACTAGGGACATGTCCCATTTTGCCGAATCTCGTTCCTTATTCTCTGATGCTGATGAAGTGGTCGAAATCCGACCGCTGCCTTCCGGGCGAACGCCGTCCTATATGCGCGATCACCGTAAGCGATTGCGCGAACGGTTTTTGACCGGCGGCGCAACGGCGGTTCCGGACTATGAGCTACTTGAGCTCATCCTATTTCGTGCGATCCCAAGGCAAGACGTAAAACCACTTGCCCATGAGCTGATCAACACCTTCGGTGACTTTAATCGGGTGCTTTCTGCTCCGCTTCATCAATTACAACAAGTCAAAGGTGTTGGAGACGCAGTCGCGCTCGAGATCAAAATAGTGGAAGCTGCGTCACATCGATTAGCTCGTGCAAAAGTTATGCAGCGCCACGTGGTTTCTAGCTGGGATGCCCTGCTAAATTATTGCCATACCACGATGGCACACAGAGACACGGAACAGTTCCGAATCCTATTTCTAGATACCAAAAACACCGTAATAGCAGACGAAGAACAGGCCAAGGGCACCCTAGATCACGTACCAGTCTACCCGCGAGAGGTCGTTAAACGCGCTTTAGAACTGAATGCGGCGGCGCTCATTCTGGTACACAACCACCCATCTGGTGATCCAACCCCTTCCGCGGCTGACATCGGCATGACTGGACAGATCAACCGCGCGGCACAAGCGCTCGGAATTACCGTTCATGATCACTTGATCATCGGTAAGTCATGCGAGGTCAGCTTTCGCGCTGAAGGAATTTTCGAGCAGTTTCGCTAGCGGATTAGCGCGGTATAGGGTGCTAATGCGTCGACCAAGACAATGAATTGGCTCGCATTGTCGCAAGACGGTGTATCGATTGACACATTAGTGGGAATGGACACTTGGCCCGCGACCACTTGAATGACCTGAACATTGAAAGAACGATCACAGTTTTCGTCGGTCACCATCACACCAACAGGCATTTTCACAACCATGTCAGCGCGCACGGAACGGGCGGGATAGGTATAGACCTCTGCCTGATAAGGGATAGCCGCGTAGCGGGTGCCATAGTGTGCGACAAAGCCGTGTTGCCCCAAAATAGCGAGGTTTGGCGTATGCGCCGACCCTGACCAAATATGGCCGTTTTCACCAAAGCTTGCATCACCTTCGAGCACGTGAAGCTGTAGGTTTTCTTCGCCACGCCATTGAAGAATAGTACGATCATATTGCAGCGCGTCGCGCATAGCGATGGATGTCCGCGCCTGTTCCACATTGTTGATCAAGACGGAAATCTCACCATCCTGCGATAATACTGGGATTGAAACACTGCCAATCCCGTCGCGGTCGGTACGACCGGAAAACCGCAAACCGTCATGCGAAATAACAAACTCGGTCCGCTTGTTGCAGGGCGCGTTAATCGACAGCCCAGCCATAGCCGCAGGAACGGCGGCCGCTGACAATGTCACTTTGCAGCGATCATCTATCACTGATGTTGCCGAAATCGTCCCAAGTTCTGGCGCAGGTTCTTCGGTATAGTTTTCGGCAACATGTACGACCGCCTGAACATTCGCCAAATGGTCAGCAAGTGTATGGGTATTCTCTGCCACCCCAAATACGGATTGCGATTGTCTACTAGTCACAACCGTCACCGCACGCGGGACCGTTGTCGGTGCGGCTTCGCCAGATGCCGCGCCGCCAGAATCGTATTGGACAAGAAAACCTAGGCCCAAGGCCACCGAAAACGTCGCCAAGACCGTCTTGATCGTTCTCATACGCGACATGTGGGGTTCCGTTAACTAATCACTCTGCCTAGACGATAGCAGTACCGGGCAGAGTGATTAAGCAATAATTCACGCAAGCCGACCATGGCAGTGCTTGAACTTCTTACCTGAACCGCATGGGCAGTCGTCATTGCGCGATGGATTTCCCCAAGTCGCTGGATCTTTCTCGTCAAACCCTTCGCGCGCGTTTCCTGCGATCGCCCCAGTTGCTTGTTGCCCAGCCGCGGCAGCTGCCTGCTGTTGCTTCAAAGCTTGAGCAATCATTTCTTCTTGCTCTTCTTTGGACATCGGGCGGATGCGCGCGAGCTGCTTAGTCACGTCAGAACGCAACCCATCCAGCAAGCTTTCGAAAAGTTGGAAGCCTTCGGTCTTATATTCGTTTAGCGGATCGCGCTGCGCGTACCCACGGAAACCAACGACTGACCGCAAGTGGTTCAGCGTCAAAAGGTGTTCACGCCATTTGCCGTCGATGGTCTGAAGCAGCAACTGCTTTTCGACACGGCGCATGGTTTCGGGGCCAAATGCCTCGGCCTTTTCACTCATGAATTTGTCACATGCCTCTTCCAAGCGCTCGACGATGTCGCCATCATCAACACCCTCTTCGGCGGCCCAGTCAGCAACAGGTAGATCCAGCCCAAGCTGTTCTTTCACAGCTTCGGACAATCCATCAGTATCCCACTGATCTGCATAGCTTTTTGGTGGAATGTAATCTGTGACCAGATCGTCAATCACCTGATCACGCATATCTTTGACGATCTCAGATAGATCAGACGCTTCCATGATTTCGCGGCGCTGTGAAAAGATCACTTTGCGCTGCTCATTCATGACGTCATCGTATTTCAACAGCTGCTTACGAATGTCAAAGTTGCGTGCTTCGACCTTTGCCTGCGCACGTTCTAGCGACTTGTTGACCCATGGGTGAACAATCGCTTCACCTTCTTTCATGCCCAATCCGGACAGTACTTTATCAAGCCGCTCTGACCCGAAAATACGCATCAGATCGTCTTCCAATGACAGGAAGAATGATGAACGGCCAGGGTCACCCTGTCGGCCAGAACGACCGCGCAATTGGTTATCAATGCGGCGGCTTTCGTGACGTTCAGTCGCCAAAACGAAGAGGCCACCAGCGTCTTTTACAGCCTGTTCATCGGCATCATGTGCGGCTTCGATCTCTGCGCGGATCGCAGCGTGATCGCCATCAGGGTTGGCCTCAATGGCCTCCATGATTTTGAATTCGACGTTGCCGCCCAGCTTAATATCTGTCCCGCGGCCTGCCATATTGGTGGCAATCGTCACTGCATTCAAACGGCCTGCATCGGCAACAATCTGCGCTTCTTGCTCGTGCTGACGAGCGTTCAGAACGTTAAATTTGATTCCCTCCGCCTGAAGAAGGCGGGCCAAATGCTCTGATTTCTCGATTGAGGTCGTGCCGACGAGAATCGGCTGGCCTGTCTCGTGGGCTTCTTTGATCTCTTTGACGACACCTTCGAATTTTTCTTTGGCGGTACGGTAAACTTGATCATGCTCATCAACACGGGCGATTGGCCGGTTCGTCGGAACCTCGACCACGCCTAGGCCATATATCTCCATGAACTCTTCAGCTTCAGTGGTTGCTGTACCCGTCATGCCGCCCAGTTTTTCGTAAAGACGGAAGTAGTTCTGGAAAGTAACCGACGCGAGCGTCACGTTCTCGGGTTTAATTGCGACGCCTTCTTTGGCCTCGATCGCCTGATGCAGACCATCAGACAGACGGCGACCGTCCATCATACGGCCCGTGAATTCATCAATCAGAACGACCTGATCATTGCGCACGATATAGTTGTCATCTTTGACGAACAGCTTGTGCGCTTTCAGGGCTTGGTTCACGTGGTGAACCAATGTCGCGCTTTCCGGATCGTACAGCGTCTGACCTTCAGGCAGCAGGCCCAGTTCTGTTAGCCGTGCCTCGAGGAAATCATTGCCTTCCTCGGTGAAGGTTGCCTGTTTAGATTTTTCATCCAGCGTAAAGTGCTCGTCCTGAACTTCAGGGATCACTTTATCGATGGTCGCGTACATTTCGCTGCGATCTTCGGCAGGGCCAGAGATAATAAGCGGTGTCCGTGCTTCATCGATCAGAATACTGTCGACCTCATCCACAATCGCGAAGTTGTGAGGGCGCTGGTACATCTGATCCAGCTCGGACTTCATGTTGTCGCGCAGATAATCAAAGCCCAGCTCATTGTTCGTGGCATAGGTCACGTCACAAGCGTAGGCTTCCTTCTTTTCGGCGTCGGGCTGGTTTGGGACCACAACACCTGTAGTTAGGCCTAAAGCACTGTAAACGCGGCTCATCCATTCGGCGTCACGGCTGGCAAGGTAATCGTTCACGGTAACGATATGAACGCCTTTGCCTGTCAGTGCATTCAGATAGGCCGGGAACGTCGCAACAAGGGTTTTACCCTCGCCGGTTTTCATCTCAGAAATGTTACCTTGGTGCAGGAAAATCCCACCCATTAGCTGCGTATCGAATGCCCGCAGCCCCAATGAGCGCTTGGCAGCTTCGCGACAGTTCGCGAATGCCTCTGGCAGCAGTTTATCAAGGCTTTCGCCACCCTTTGCACGCGTGGCAAGTGCCTCGGTCTTTGTCTTGATGCCTTCGTCAGAAAGCGCCTCGAACTCGGGCTCTAGCGCGTTGATCTTTTCGACCAGTGGACGGACAGCTTTTACTTTGCGGTCGTTCGGTGTGCCAAACACCTTTTTGGCAATCGTTCCGATACCCAGCATATTCACTCCGGCGGCGCATCCGCGCCTGTCTGACATCAATTTGAGACGAGGTCGCTTGTAGGCCCGTGATTGGCCACATACAAAGGGCCAAGACCAGCCCCGTCGAGGCATCTTAGGGATGTAAGGGGCCGGATATGCAGTGTCAACGCCACGCGCCTGCGTGGGTCATTAAGGGATCAATTTATGCTGAAACATGTTACATTTTTGGGTGCATCTGCACTGGCCTTGTCTTTGTCTAGCGCCGCGTTCGCCCAAGACGACGTAACAGCCGACACAGTCATCGCGACCGTCGGTGAAACCAACATCACACTGGGTGAACTGCTCATCGCACGCACCCAGCTGCCAGAGCAGTACGCGACCCTGCCAAATGAAATGCTGTTCGAAGGCTTGGTAGATCAACTGATCCAACAACAGCTTCTTGCAGATGCCATCAAAGAAGTTCCTGCCCGCGTCACTTATTCGCTGCAAAACGAAGAGCGCACATTGTTGGCAGGTGCTGTGATCACCGAAGTTGCAGAAAACTCTGTCACGCCCGAGATGATCCAAGCCGCTTACGACGAACGCTTTGCGGATGCGGAAGAAGTACCTGAATTTCACGCAGCACACTTGCTGACTGAAACTCAAAAAGAAGCTGCTGCTGCAAAAGCACGCATCGACGAAGGTGAAGAATTTGCCGACGTTGCACGCGATGTATCGACAGGCCCAACTGGCCCAAATGGCGGAGATCTGGGTTGGTTTGGCCCAGGCGCAATGGTTCCTGAATTTGAGACTGCAATTACAGAACTTGAGGTCGGCGGCGTTTCAGAGCCATTTGAAACACAGTTCGGTTGGCACGTTGCAACATTGTTGGAACAGCGCGCTCAAGCTCTGCCAACGCTCGAAGAAATGTCACAGCAAATCACTGCTGAATTGCAAGAAGCAGCGATTACAGCTTATCTGGAAGAACTGGCCGCTGGTCAGGATGTTGTAAAACCTGAAGCTGACCAATTCGACCCAGAGATCATCGGTCGCTTCGAATTGCTGGACTAAACACATGGCTGTTTCACCACTTGCACCTGAAAGGTTTCCGGAGCTTCCGGAAATCGAAGGCGTTACTTTCGCATCTGTTGCCGCTGGCGTTCGCTATGCGGGCCGCACAGATGTAATGCTTGCGTGTTTGACTGCAGGTTCCGCCGTTGCAGGCGTGTTCACACGATCTGCTACGCGGTCAGCAAACGTGCTTGATTGCCAATCAAAGCTAGGCAGCGACCCAACTGGCGCCGCAGCGATCATCGTCAATTCGGGAAACTCAAACGCGTTCACGGGCAAGCATGGTGATGGCAGCGTTGCTGCGATCTGTACTGCCGTCGCGGATGAGCTAAAGATCGACCCAAGTCGCGTCTTTACCGCGTCGACAGGTGTAATTGGTGAACGGCTTCCTCACGAACGGATCACAGCGAAAGTAAGCGAACTGGTCGCCAACCAAAGCCCTTCCAAGATCGAAGAGGCCGCCCGCGCGATCATGACCACGGATACCTTCCCCAAAGGTGCCACAGCGACAGTGATGGTCGATGGGAAACCCGTAAAGATCGCAGGTATCGCAAAAGGGTCTGGCATGATTGCACCGGACATGGCGACGATGCTTGTCTACATCTTTACGGATGCCAAGATCAGTCAACCAGACCTGCAAAAGATCATCAGCACGCAAAACGACAAGACCTTCAACTGCATCACTGTTGATAGCGATACATCAACGTCAGACAGTCTTGTCGCTGCTGCCACTGGTGCATCGGGTGTTGATGTCACCGGAAACGATGCATTCGTTGATGCCATGCATGGCGTTATGTTGGATCTTGCACACCAAGTCGTCCGTGACGGCGAAGGCGCAACCAAATTCGTTACAGTTGATGTAACAGGTGCGGCCGATGATACGGATGCACGCAAAGTTGCTATGGCGATTGCCAACTCACCGCTGGTGAAAACGGCGATTGCTGGCGAAGATGCCAACTGGGGCAGAATTGTCATGGCTGTTGGTAAATCTGGTGCAGCGGCAGATCGTGATCTACTGAGCATTCGGTTTGGTGACATCCTTCTAGCGGAAAAAGGCTGGCGTTCACCCGACTATTCCGAAGAGGTCGCTAGCGCCTATATGAAGAATCAAGAGCTAACGATCAGTGTTGATCTAGGGCTAGGTTCCGGCAAATCGACCGTTTGGACCTGTGATTTGACCCATGGTTACATCGACATCAACGCGGATTACCGGTCTTGAAGACTGTTCTTGTTTCCGCTGTCGCACTGATTGACCCCGACGGGCGCGTGCTGCTTGCACAGCGCCCCGAAGGTAAATCTATGGCAGGCCTATGGGAATTCCCGGGCGGCAAAATCGAGGTTGGTGAAACCCCAGAAGCTGCGCTTATCCGTGAACTTCAAGAGGAGTTGGGCATCGACACTTGGGCGTCATGCCTAGCGCCGCTCACTTTCGCGAGCCACAGCTATGAAGATTTCCATCTTCTCATGCCGTTGTTTGCATGTCGGAAATGGGAGGGCACACCACAAGCACGTGAAGGGCAGACGCTAAAATGGGCACGCGCAAATGAACTACGCGACTACCCTATGCCTGCGGCAGATGTCCCGCTGATACCGATCCTGCGCGACTGGTTATGAACGTCGTTGGCGCGATGTGCCAACGACCCAACCAATCATAAAACCAAACAAAATACAGATCACCACGACGACTGAACGGCGCATCTCAAAGTCCGCGTTCAAGAACTTGAACTCAACCAAAGCGGCGTTCTGAATCATAAAGACTATGATCATAGCGGCCCAAAGGCCAAGAACTGTCCATTTCAAGCTACGCATTTTAGTTCCCACCAAATTGACGAGGTCGCATCTGTATACCGCGTCCTTCAATCATTCCCAAATATGCGCATGTTCGCAATACAGCCCAATAGCCCGCATCGATGTTCGTGGTCAGCCTTTTGGGTGAACCTGAAATCGGCAGCAGTACAGTTTGGTTTACGTGACCATCTTGTGCAATTTCGGTCCAGCCGCGTGAACAAATCCGATCAGAAAAGACAAGCGACAGGCGCCCTCTCATCCACGCAAGTGTTGGCACACTTAACAAACGTTCAAAAACTGCTCCGGCGACTGGATCATGACCTAACGCAACAATTGACGGCCCACTAAAATGGCCACCAAGCCGATAACCCGCAGGTTCGGCTCCACTCTTTGACGCTACTACATCGACCAAATGCGCCAAATCTTGCGCATCCTGCCGCGGTAAAAAATGTTCCATCATGGCTACCCTCTGCATTGATGTATTTCCATGACCCAAACAAAATGGCCTTGTTTGGATTTGCAGAGACGTACTTCACAAATGAAATTAAGAGAAATTCATAATATTTACCCTTAAGGCAACTATTACTCATTACAAAAAAGGCCGCCCAATTGGACGGCCTTTCTTACTAGTTTTTCAAATGCGTAGCCGTTACAGGTTACGTTCGACTTCTTCACGCTCGAAGATCTCGATCACGTCATCAGGACGGATATCGTCGTAGTTTTCGAACGCCATACCGCATTCTTGACCAGACTGAACTTCTGCGACTTCGTCTTTAAAGCGCTTCAGCGTCTTCAGCGTGCCTTCGTGGATAACCACGTTGTCGCGTAGCAGACGTACGCCTGCAGAACGACGGGCCACACCTTCGGTGACGATACAACCGGCAACCTTGCCGACGTTAGACACCTTGAAGACTTCTTTGATTGCAGCGTAACCGATGAATTTCTCGCGAATTTCGGCGGACAGCAGGCCAGATGCCGCTTTCTTCACGTCGTCTACAAGATCGTAGATGACTGAATAGTAGCGAATTTCGATACCCTTCTGGTTGGCAGTGTTACGCGCCGATGTATTGGCACGTACGTTAAAGCCAAACACTGGTGCGCCAGATGCCTCGGCAAGACCGATATCTGTTTCAGTAATCGCACCAACACCGGAATGCAGAACGCGGACGCGGACTTCATCGTTACCGATTTTTTCCATCGCCTGAACGATCGCTTCGGCAGAACCTTGAACGTCGGCCTTCACAACAATCGGCAGTTCGCTGACGTTTTCGTCGGCTTTGGCGTTTGCCATCAGTTGCTCAAGCGTTGTTGCTGCACCAGCTGCTGCACGTTTTTCTTTGGCCGCTTTTTCACGGTATTCCGCAATTTCACGTGCCTGCGCATCAGTATCGACAACGTTCAAAACGTCACCGGCTTCTGGTGTGCCGTTCAGGCCAAGCACCTCAACAGGAACCGCAGGACCAGCTTCGCTTACACGTTCGCCTTTGTCGTTGATCAGCGCACGAACTTTACCGTACTGCTCACCCACAACAAAGATATCACCTTGGCGCAGCGTACCGTTCTGAACCAGAACAGTCGCAACCGGACCACGGCCTACGTCAAGCTGGGCTTCGATCACAGCACCTTCGGCAGCGCGATCAGGGTTCGCTTTCAGTTCCAGAATTTCCGCCTGAAGCGCGATAGCTTCAAGCAGTTCGTCCAGACCTTTGCCTGTCATTGCAGATACTTCAACGTCCTGAACATCACCGGACATCTTTTCAACGATAACTTCGTGCTGCAGCAGATCGGTACGAACTTTGTCTGGGTTCGCTTCTGGCTTATCGATCTTGTTAATCGCTACGATCATTGGAACCTTAGCAGCCTTAGCGTGGTTAATCGCTTCGATTGTTTGCGGCATAACCGCATCATCCGCAGCAACAACCAGAACAACAATGTCCGTGACCTGTGCACCGCGCGAACGCATCGATGTAAAGGCAGCGTGACCTGGTGTATCTAGGAACGACAGAACAGCGCCGCTGTCAGTAGTGACCTGATAAGCACCGATGTGCTGAGTGATCCCGCCAGCTTCGCCAGCAACAACTTTCGCGTTACGGATCGCATCAAGAAGCGATGTTTTACCGTGGTCGACGTGGCCCATGATCGTGATGATCGGAGGACGCGATTTCAGATCCTTA
Source organism: Yoonia maritima (assembly GCF_043641945.1). Lineage (GTDB taxonomy): Bacteria > Pseudomonadota > Alphaproteobacteria > Rhodobacterales > Rhodobacteraceae > Yoonia > Yoonia maritima_B. The sequence goes on from NZ_JBHZRX010000003.1 coordinate 451,467, forward strand.
GGATCGTCTTCAACTTTGGTGATCACGTCTTCAACGTCAGCGTCAGAAACACGGACCACTGTGTGGCCGAATTCTTCGATGATCAGTTCAGCGGTATCAGCGTCGATTGTCTGGTTCTGGGTTGCCATGATGCCGTTTGTCATCAGTGCCTTAACCACATCTGCCACACGTTCGGACATACGGTTCGCCAGTTCAGAAACGGTGATCGCTTCTGGCAGGGCTACTTCGCGGAATACCTTTTCACGCTCTACAGAACCGCCCATTGCCTTTGCACGGGCACGGTCTTGTTTACGCTTCATTGCGGCCATTGAACGCTGACGACCACCTTCGCGGCCAGCCATCGCATCATTCAGTGTCAACTTACCGGAACGACGACCATCATCACCACGACCCGGCTTCGCCTTCGAAGCCTTCTCGCGAGTTTCACGCTCTGCTTTGCGCGGGGCAGAAGATGGACGTGACACTGCTGTTTCACCCGGAGGCGCATCAGCAGGTGCCGCAGGCGCAGCTGCAGCTTTTGCCTTAGCTTTTGCAGCTTCGGCGCGTTTACGCTCTTCTTCTTCGGCTTTTGCCTTTGCGCGTTCTTCACGGGCGCGATCTTCAGCTTCTTTCGCTTCGATCTCTGCACGGCGTGCTTCACGCTCTGCTGCGCGGGCCTTTTCTTCGGCTTCGCGCTTTGCTTGTTCTTCGGCTTCGCGGGCTTTCGCCATCGCAAGTGCCTTCATCCGGCGCTCTAGCTCGACATCAGAAATGCCTGCGGGCCGCTTTGAAGGGTCGCCACCAATCGGGCCAGAACCACCAGTTGGCTTGGCTGCGCCGGGCTTTGGAACCACAACACGTTTACGTTTGGTTTCCACCACGACGTTCTTGGTCCGCCCATGGCTAAAGCTTTGCTTCACGTTGCTTGGACGCGAACCACCGAGACCGAGTGTCTTTTTACCGTCGTTATCGCTCATTTAGCTTCTTTATCCTTCCCGGAGGCCGTATCGCCACCGTCCACTTCGCGCAAGCCACGTAGCTTTGTGGCTTCGTCTACAACACGATTGCTGAGTCCGCCAGTCGCAAGCGCGCCATGTATCACACTTTGCCGCCCAAAAGCCAAACCCAATTCTTCAGCAGTAAAACAGCCAAAATATCGGGCACCTTCGGGCGTCCACAATTTCGTCTTGCCACGTTCGGACCCATCAGAGGCCTGAACCAAAACGCGGACCCGCTCGCCACCGGCGAGCCAACCCTTTACCTTTTCAAATCCACAAACCGCACGCCCGGCCTTACGGGCCATTGCGATCATATCTACCGCATGACGCGCAAGCTGACGCTCGACTTCGTCCGCCAAACCGTCAGGCACGGTCACTGGCTTTTTCGCGGCGCGAGAAAACTGCCCCTTAGTGGCCGCTTCCAACGCTTCACGCGTTGACGACACATACATGCCGCGGCCGGGCAGTTTACCCAACACATCGGGATAAACTTGGTTGTCGGGACCAACAACAAAGCGGATGAGCCCAGCTTTTGGCTGCGCCTCTCCGGTGACGATGCACTTCCGTGTCGCCTCGTCGTCTTTTACTTTGTTGTGGCCACCACGCGCCATAAATTTATCCCCTTAAAAGGCCTAAACTTAGGCCTCTTCTTCCTCTGTCAGTTCGTCTTCGTCTTCAGCGTCTGCTTCAAGTTCAGCTGGATCAACCCAACCCAACATCACACGTGCAGTCATCACCATGTTCTGTGCCTCTTCCAAGGACACGTCGAATGGCTCGAGTACGCCTTCGTCTTTGGTGCGTTCGCCATCAACGATGGTCCAGCCGCCTGCAAGTTCCCAGTCAGCGCATGTTGCAAAGTCTTCAAGCGTCTTAACGCCGTCTTTACCCAACGCTTCGAGCATCTGTGGTGTCAGGCCTTCAAAGTTCACAAGGCTGTCTTCCACGCCCAACTCACGGGCCGCGTCCATGGCTTTCTTGGCTTTCGCTTCTAGGTAGTCACGTGCACGGGCTTGCAGTTCGCTTGCTGTGCCTTCGTCTACGCCTTCGATGACAAGCAGTTCGTCAACTTCAACGTATGCAACTTCTTCAAGGTTCGTGAACCCTTCAGATACTAGTAGTTGGGCAAAGAACTCGTCCAGATCAAGAGTATCCATGAACAATTTAGTACGCAGTTCGAATTCTGCCTGACGACGCTTAGATTCTTCTTCTTCGGTCAGGATATCGATATCCAGACCAGTCAGTTGCGAAGCAAGACGTACGTTCTGACCACGGCGGCCAATTGCCAGCGACAATTGCTCATCTGGAACAACAACTTCGATTTTGCCAGCTTCTTCGTCCAGAACAACCTTGGAAACTTCAGCAGGCTGAAGCGCGTTTACAAGGAACGTTGGCATATCTTCATTCCAAGGAATGATGTCGATCTTTTCGCCCTGCAGTTCGTTCACAACAGCCTGAACACGGCTACCGCGCATACCAACACATGCACCCACTGGATCAATGGAACCGTCATAAGAGATCACTGCAATCTTCGCACGTGAACCCGGATCACGGGCCACTGCTTTGATCTCAATCACGCCTTCATAGATTTCTGGAACTTCCATCTTGAACAGTTCGGCCATGAATTCTGGTGCTGTACGTGAAAGGAAGATCTGCGGACCGCGCTGTTCGCGACGCACTTCTTTGATGTAGCAACGAATACGATCGTTCGGGCGGTATGCCTCGCGACCGATTTTTTCGTTGCGGCGCAGGACAGCTTCGCCAGCACCCACATCAACGATGACATTGCCGTATTCTTCGCGCTTAACCAGCGCGTTGATAATTGTACCGGCCTTGTCTTTGAATTCTTCGTACTGCTTGTCACGCTCTGCTTCGCGGACTTTCTGCAAGATAACCTGCTTTGCAGATTGCGCAGCGATACGACCCAACTCAACTGGCGGGACTTCTTCGACGTACTCTTGGCCAACTTCTGGATCTGCCATGTACTGCTTGGCTTGCTCTACAGTGAACTCAGCCTGATAGTTTTCCAGTTCTTCGTCTTCGACGACAGTACGCACGCGTGTAAACGTTGCCTTACCTGTCTTGCGGTCGATGGAAACACGAATGTCCATTTCAGCGCCGTAACGGGACTTTGCAGCCCGAGCGAGCGACTCTTCCATCGCTTCGACAACCAAGCCAGGCTCGATGTTCTTTTCGCGCGCGACGGCTTCAGCCGTTTGCAAAAGTTCCAGCTGGTTCGCGGAAGTATATGCCATCAGGTGTTCTCCTCACCGTCGATTATGGTTTCAATCTCATCAAATTGGGCCTCATCAATCTGGCCCGCATCTTTGCGCCCGCGCAGTACGTCACGGATCAATTCATCTGTCAGCACCAGCTTGGCATCTGACAGCCATTCAAATTTCAGACCAATCGTTCCCTCAGGGATCGTGATCAGGATTTCGTCGCCTTCAGTACCGGCCAACGCACCTTTGAACCGGCGACGACCGTCGATCAGCTCATCTGTTTCGATCTTGGCTTCAAAGCCTTCCCACTGGTCAAAGTCTTTCAGGCGGGTCAGCGGGCGGTCGATGCCCGGGCTGGAAACCTCAAGGTTATAGACGTCAACAATCGGGTCTTCGACATCCAACACAGCGCTCAGCGCTGTGGACACGTGTCCGCAATCGTCAACTTCCATCGTGCCATCAGGTTTTTGCACCATGACTTGCAAGATCGTTTCCTTGCCCGACATCAGCCGAACGCGCACAACTTCAAACCCCATGTCTTCGACAACAGGCGTGATAATTTCAGCGATACGGCGGTCGATGGCCGCTTTAGCGATCAGGTCGTTCATATCTCTCTCAAGCACAAAAAAACGGGCGCGCGGCCCGTTGATGTTTCCCGGTGGAGCCGTTGGGTTTGGAAGCCAAGGCGCCGCTATTGCCGATCATATACGCCGAGAAGTCCGAGTCTGCAAGGTACCAATGTTCGACTCCTCGAAATCTGTGTCGTCAGAAGGTAATAACACCTATTGTTGTCACCGCTAGCAACTGTAATCACTGTAGACGAAACGGTGCTGCCGCAAAAAACTACTATCCAGGAGACGCAGAATGCGCATCTTTCGATCTCAATCAAAAAAGATAGAAGCAACGCAGTTCTATATTGAAAAAGCTGAGATGCAGAGTACCGGAACAGCACTAGCCCTTGCCGTCATTGTCAAAAACGAAGCCTCATCAATCCGCGAGTGGATTGAATTTCATAGGGCGGCCGGAGTTGACAACTTTATAATATACGATGATGGCTGTACCGATAAAACAATTACTATCGCAAGACAGCTTCTTACACCTGAATCGCTTGATGTCATTCCATGGTGCCAACGGCTGCAAGACGCCCACCAAGGCAGAGCTCTGCACAGCCAAGGCCTAGCTTTTGCACATGCGATTGCAAATTTTCGTCATCGGTTTCGCTGGATGGGCTTTATCGACATTGATGAGTTTTTGTTTCCAACCGAAGCCAACAGCATTCCAGATGCATTGGCCAAACTAGAGCACACTGACAATATCCTTTTGCCATGGCACATGTTCGGACGTCAGGGCTTTGCACACACACCAGAACGCGTTCTTCCAAACTACACGCAACGCTATCGCGATCCTTATGCGTCCAACGTTACGGGCATCTTAAACTTCAAGTGCATTGTGAATCCGTCAAGAACGACAAAAGCATATGTCCACGGCTTCGAAACTAGTGGAAACAAAACAATTTGGAACTCGATCGGCCAAAAATTTCGATTTGGAGCGCACAAGAAAGACACGTTTCATCGCGATCATCACCTGCAGCTTAACCACTACTTCGTCAAGTCAGACGAACAACTTGCCGCTAAAATTGGAAAAGGTTCGATTGGACTTTCTGAATTTACAAAGCACTTCAAGAACCTTGATGATCGCGCAGCGATCCTCACTCGACGCACCGAAGAAATTGAACGCGACACAGTCGAGGATCGCGCGATACTGGATTTTTGCGCACGAATTGGCTTTGATCCAACCCAAAGCTAGGCGATTAGCTAGTGCGTCTGTCTAAGCGGAAAGAATTGCACGCCCCACCTTTCGGTGGGGCGTAATAAATTGTTGTTTGGCCAAGACTAATTTACACAGCCCACCAACGCTCTGCCATGCGGCAGTTATCCATTTGCCACAGATTACCAACAACGTCAGGCGATGCGATCCGGTTGTTCACAGCTTGTACGTAGTTCGCAAACATTGGCACCAGTGCGCCGCCTTCTGTGCTTAGGATTTGCTGCATTTCGCCGTACTGATCACGACGTTTGTCGCTATCAAGTTCAGCGCGAGCTGTGATCAACAGTTCTTGGAAGCGTGCGTTTTCCCACTTGGTGTCGTTCCAAGGTGCGCCAGCCTCGTAAGCGGATGAGAACATCCAATCTTCGGTCGCGCGACCGGACCAGTAACATGCACAGAATGGTTTCTTCAGCCAAACGTTGGACCAGTAACCGTCAGCAGGTTCCTGCACCACGTTAATATTGATGCCGCCAGCAGCTGCAGACGCTTGGAACAACTGTGCGGCGTCAACCGCACCTTCAAACGCTGCGTTGGATGCAGACAAATCAACGCTAAGGCTATCAAGCCCAGCTTGCTGCAGGTGGAATTTTGCTTTGTCTGGATCGTAAGCCAACTGCTCCATATCAGCGTTGTAATACTGGTTTGCTGGACCAATTGGGCTGTCGTTACCAACCTGACCGTGACCAAGAAGGATCTTGTCGACCATTTCCTGACGGTTGATGCCGTACTTCAGCGCCTGACGCACGTGCACATCATCAAATGGCGCGGTGTTCGTGTGCATTGGGAACGTATAGTGCTGGTTGCCAGTCACTTCTTGTACGCGCACAGCTGGGTTCGCGTTCAGCAGAGCTTCGCCCTTAAAGTCGATCCGGTTGATCGCATCTACCTGACCAGTCAGCAGTGCGTTCATACGTGCAGTGTTGTCGTTGATCGCGATGTATTCGATTTCATCGAAGAAACCAGCGCTGTCACCTTTGTAGTGGTTTTCATAACGCTTGCCGACAAAACGTACGCCGGGATCAAATGCGACGACTTCGTAGAGCCCCGTACCGATACCTTTTGCAATCGCCTCTTCGATCTGACCTGCAGGGTAGATCAACAGGTGATAGTCAGACATCAAATATGGGAAATCCGCGTTGCCAGAGGCAAGCGTGAACTGAACCTGATGCTCAGTGATTTTCTTCATCTCGGTGATCGCAGACACGATTGGCTGCGCGCCAGATTTCGAACCTTCGGCCACGTGTAGCTGAAGGGATTCAATCACGTCGTCAGCGCCAAAAGATTTGCCGTTGTGGAATGTCACGCCCTGACGCAGGTTGAATGTCCAGACTTTGGCGTCTGGGCTTGCTTCCCAGCTTTCTGCCAATTCGCCTTTGAGCGAACCGTCAGCACCGTTTTCGGTCAGACAGTCAAAGACAGCGCCCATACCGGCACCGATCATAAACATATCGGCGTGTGTACGCCCGTCCCAGCTATCGGATGTGTTTGCACCGTTTAGGCCAGCGGTGAATTTACCGCCACGTGTTTGCGCGCGCAGCGGCATACCGGACAGACCCAATACGCCAGCGGCAACACCCGTTTTCAACAGACCGCGTCTACTAATTCCATTCATTGATCGTACTCCCAGTTATCTTATTCGAGCGATATTTTGCCCGCTTATCCCATCTTAAAATGAGTGATTCGTGTTACATCTTATCAACTGCTGCATCGCCGACGTTATCAACTCCGCGTTCTTTCAACAGATTAGTTAGCCAATCCGGATCCATTTCGGGCACGGAGCTCAGCAATAGATCTGTGTAGGCGTGATGTGGCGGCGTAAACATGTCCACCTTCGGCCCCTGCTCTACCACGCGACCATCCTTCATCACGACGACCTCATCCGCAATTGCGCGCACAGTCGCGAGGTCATGTGTGATGAACATATAAGAAAGTGACAAGTCATCCTGCAATTTCGCCAACAAACGCAGGATGCCTTCGGCAACGAGTTGATCCAACGCCGATGTGACCTCATCACAGATGATGAACTTTGGCTCGGCCGCTAAGGCACGCGCGATTCCAACCCGTTGTTTTTGACCACCCGACAGTTCTGATGGCAGGCGGTTATAGTATTCTGATGGCTCTAGCTCGATCTGTTCAAGTAACTGATCAACGCGTTTGCGTTTCGCAGCACCCGTCAGCCCCAGATAAAACTGGACCGGGCGCGCAATGATCTGACCGATCGACATACGCGGGTTTAGCGCGGTGTCAGCCATCTGATAGATCATCTGCACCTGACGCAACTGGTCCTTACTACGCTTTTTGTAACTCGCTGGCAGGGCCTCTCCGTCTAGCAAAATCTGCCCTGACTTCGGTGGCAACAACCCAGTGATGCACCGTGCAGTCGTGGATTTACCTGACCCAGATTCACCAACCACAGCGACGGTGCGGCCTTCGTGCATGTCAAAGCTAACGTCGTGCAGAACAGGAGTCGTCCCATATGCGGCATCGACATTCTGCACACTGACAACAGGCACAGCGCCAGTCGCAATTGCAGGTTTGGCGGGGCGTTCAAAGCTGCGCACAGCCCAAAGCGATTTCGTGTATTCTTGCGTTGGCGCGTCGAGCATGGTGCGAGTATCGGCGGTTTCGACCTCATCACCCTTGAGCAGCACCTTAATCCGGTCAGCCATTTGCGCCACAACGGCCAGATCATGCGTGATATAGATCGCAGCGGTGCCAAACTGATCTACGATATCGCGGATCGCCGATAACACTTCGATCTGGGTGGTCACATCCAGCGCAGTTGTGGGTTCGTCGAAAACGATCAGATCAGGACGGCATGACATCGCCATCGCGGTCATCGCGCGCTGCAACTGCCCACCAGACACCTGATGCGGATAACGAAAACCAATCTCGTCCGGGTTTGGCAACCGCAGCTTGCGGTACAACTCCATCCCGTCTGCTTCGCTTTCGGCGCGGCTCATCACGCCATGTTGCGAAGGGCCTTCGACATGCTGGTCGATCAGACGGTGTGCGGGGTTAAAGCTGGCGGCGGCGGACTGCGCAACATAGGCAATCCGCTTACCTAGCAATTCACGTTTGACCGCAGCAGAGGCCGTCAGCAAATCAATCCCGTCGAATTCAATCGTACCGTCGCTAATCCGAACGCCGTCTCGGGTATAACCCATCGCGGCCAGACCCAGCGTGGATTTCCCCGCACCGGATTCACCGATCAGACCGAGGACCTCTCCACGAGCTAGCGTTAGATCGACACCATTGATGATCGGGTTCCACGTTTCGTCACTGCGGCCTTCGATCTTGACGCCGCGCATTTTCAATAGCGGTTCGGTCATTCTTTTAGCCCCGATGATTTATGCAGCATCCAGTCGACAACAAAGTTCACAGCGACTGTAAGCAGCGCAATCGCACCCGCCGCCAACAATGGCGCAGTCGCAGCCATTGGCGCAAATTGTGCGTAGTTCACAAAACCACTTAGATCGCGAACCATCGTGCCCCAGTCGGCCAATGGCGGCTGGATACCCACACCAAGGAACGACAGCGCGGCAATGGTCAAAAACACAAAGCAAAAGCGCAAGCCAAATTCAGCAAGAAGAGGTGCAGTCGCGTTAGGCAGAATTTCTTTGAAAATGATGTAGCCAAAGCCCTCGCCGCGCAGCTTTGCAGCCTCGATATAGTCCATCACAACGATATTTTGCCCAACTGCACGCGAAAGGCGGAAAACACGCGTACTGTCGATTACCGCGATGATAATCACCATGAATACCGTGAGAGGGATACCCAGACGCGGCGCCCAAACGCTTGCGATTGTCATCAACAACAACGCAAAGATCAGTGAGGGGATCGCCATCAGCACATCGACCATGCGCGATAGCACTTGATCCAACCAACCGCCGAATGTCGCGGCCAAGAACCCGAACGTGCCGCCCAAGAAGAACGCCAGAAGCGTCGTCGCAAAAGCAATCCCAACAGTGTTCTGCGCACCGTAAATCAAGCGGCTCAGAATATCGCGACCAATCTGGTCTGTGCCCAATGGGAAATCAGGGTTACCACCCAACGCAGGGTCCCCACCTGGGGTGATGTTGGCGGCTACGCCCGGAATGATTTGTTCTTGGCCATATGGTGCCAGCAGGCCCGCAAAGATTGCCAAGATCGCGTATATCAAAATGATCATGACGCCAAAGGCCGCGGTCAAAGGCATGGCGCGGAACATCTTGCGGCTCCACGCGGTGCCGACCCGACGGCCAGCAAGGCGGAACAGCCATGCAGCGATCGCAAAGATAATGAAACCTTCGATGCCTATGCGCAGAAAGAAGAATTTGTTGGCGATGGCAGTGTCACTGCTGCGGCCCTGAAAATAGGCCCAGATCAGCCAGCCAACGACCAACACCGCCAAAATATAGCCATAGGCGACACCAAACGGCATATCGCGAAACTTGGGCGCATTCCCTGTCGCGGCCTGCCCGGCAAAACGAAACACCCACGCCAAAGCGCCCATGCCAATCAACACTGCTGCGATCCATAGTATCATTTCGGATGCCTCAGACGTGGATTGGACAGGATCGACATAATGTCTGCCGTCAGGTTCAGCAAAATATAAGCGGCGGCAAAGATCAGGCAGCAGGCCTGAACAACTGGGATATCGCGGGTCTTAACGCTATCAACGAACAGCTGACCGATACCGGGGTAAACAAACACCACCTCGACCACGACAACGCCGGTGATCAGATAGGCCAAGTTCAATGCGACCACGTTGATAATCGGCGCGAGCGCATTCGGCAGCGCATGTTTGACAATCACCCGCATCGGCGACAGGCCCTTAAGGCGCGCCATTTCGATATATGGGCTAGCCAGCAGGTTGATGATCGCCGCGCGCGTCATACGCATCATGTGCGCCGTCACAACAAGGGTCAGCACCAGCGCGGGCAACATGGATTTGTTCAGCCGTTCGCTAAACGCCATCCCGTCATAGATATTCGACAAAGACGGAAAGATTGGGTTCAGCACCGCAAGAAACAGGATCAAGACATAGGCCAGAAAGAATTCAGGGCTAGAGATCGACGTAAGCGTGAAAATGTTAGCAGCACGATCAAACACCGAATTGCGATAAAGCGCGGCCAGAATACCCAACGTCACTGACAACGGGACGGCAATGACCGCGGTTACCGCCGCAAGGAACATCGTATTGGCGAAACGTGGCCCGATCTGTTGCGCTACGGTTTTTACGCCAGATGTTGTTCCACTAAAGCTGGCGGCATTTGCGCTAGCAAAACTCGCACCAAAATCACCCTGAACAACACCACCGAGCCAATCAAAATACCGCGTAATCATCGGCTGATCTAAACCAAGATCACGGCGAATAGCTGCGACAGATTCTTCGGTGGCGCCTTGCCCTAAAATCGCTTGCGCGAAATCGCCGGGCAGCATGTTCACTGCGACAAAGATCACCACTGATACGATAAGCAAAGTAAGCAAGCCCAGCGCAAGACGCTGCATGATAATCTTTAGGACATTGTCCAAAATAACGTGTTCCCAGTTAGTTAGACGTAACAGTAACGGCTAGAATTGGGCTGTAAACCCTAAAGACCCAAGAAGTCCCGCTGAGTGCTGAACACATCCATGCTGCGGACGAGCTCTGCGCTGATACCTGGTTCGGACAATGCGTGACCCGCACGACCCACCATGGTCAACCGGGAATTCTGCCATAGTTTCGATAACTTATGCGCAGATGTCGGTGGACAAATCATGTCGTAACGACCCTGCACAATGACCCCCGGAATATGCGCAATTTTCGCCATCTGATCGGGGTGCAAAATTTGTTGGTTTTCCGCCAAAAATCCGCCGTTGACGAAATAATGGTTCTCTAGTCGTGCAAACGCCCGAGCATATTCAGCTGGCGCTTCGCCAGTCGCGCCATCACTATCAATCGCAGCCAACGCATTTTCCCAAGCCGCCCAAGCACGGGCATGTTTGACTTCTTCAGAACGATCACCACCAAATAGACGACGGTGATATGCGGCAATAAGATCGTCGTGTTCATCTTCGGGGATCAAAGATGTGAAGCGGTCCCATAGATCTGGCCAGAACTTGCCAGCCCCGCCGCCATAGAACCAGTCTAGCTCTGGCTGTGTCATCAAGAAAACACCACGCAGGGCCAAACCCAAGACATGGTCAGGATGCGCTTGGGCATAAATCAAAGATAGCGTCGCGCCCCAGCTTCCGCCGAAAACCACCCATGATTCAATTTCAAGAACATCTCGGATTTGCTCAATATCAGCAACCAGATGCCACGTCGTGTTGGCAATGACACTTGCATGCGGGCGTGAACGACCACAGCCGCGCTGATCGAACAACACAATGCGGTAAATCTCTGGATCAAAATAGCGACGCATTGCTGGGCTACAGCCGCCGCCTGGACCACCGTGAAGCACGACAACAGGTATACCATTCGGGTTGCCGCATTGTTCAACATAGATCTGATGCCCGTCACCCACGTCCAGCATCCGCCGATCAAATGGGTCGATGGGTGGGTAAAGATATGCGTATGCGCTCTTTTGTCCTACGACTTTGTCCATAATCATCCTATATCGCGTCTAATAAGCACTGACCATCCGGAGCAAGCGCATGTCTGCCACTAACACCGTCGACCCATCTGAAATCGCCAAGTTCGAAGCCATGGCAGCAGAATGGTGGGACCTGAACGGAAAGTTCAAGCCATTACATATGATGAATCCGGTGCGACTGGACTATATCACGCGCCAAATCGCCGCTGAATTCGGGCGTGATCTAACTGAACCAAAGCCATTCGAAGGCTTGCGCATTCTGGATATCGGCTGTGGTGGTGGGTTACTTTGCGAACCGATGGCACGGTTGGGCGCAACTGTCGTAGGCGCTGACGCAGCTGCGGGAAACATTCCGGTCGCTATGGTGCACGCCGAACAATCTGGGCTGGATATCGATTATCGTCACGTGACCGCCGAAGCGTTGGCAGATGCCGGTGAACAATTTGATGCAGTACTAAATATGGAAGTGGTCGAACATGTTGCAGATCCGCTTGGCTATCTAACCGCCTGTCAACAACTGCTCAAACCCGGCGGTATCCACATCTGTTCAACCATCAATCGAAACCCAAAATCGTTTGCTATGGCGATTGTCGGGGCAGAGTGGGTCATGCGTTGGCTACCCAAAGGCACCCACGAATGGGCGAAATTCATTACACCTGATGAGCTTTTCACGCTGATTGAAAAGGCCGGGATGACACCTGTTGATCGCAAGGGTTTTGTGTTTAATTTTGCGAAATTCACTTGGTCGATCTCTGACCGAGATTTGTCAGTGAACTATGTCACGGCAGCGACAAAGCCTGTGGCATAACGCTAGGCTATTCTAGCTCGCTTAGCTTTAGCCGTAATTCACGCAAAACTGGCAGCGCTATGCGTACCTTGTCTGCGCCGACTTCCTTCACGACCTCGGCGATCACGGGGGCAATCGCGGCTAGCGCTGCGTCGCGGGCCGCTTGGCCTGCCGGGCTAATTGATACCATCTTGCGGCGGGCGTCGTCCCAATCAGGACGAATGTGGACCCAACCGGCGCGCTCGAGCTTATTGACGGTATTCGTCATGGCACCGCGCGTCAGATGGAACGTCTTTGCCAATTGCGCAGGGGTTCTCTCCATCCCGGCATGACCAAGCTGGTTCAAAACCGAAAAATGCGACAGCTCCATCCCTTTGGGCAGCACACGTGCAACACTTGCCCGCGCCAATTGGTCGACAACAAGAATCTCACTAAACAGTGAAACAGCAAGATTGTTCGTTGTTTCGGACATTAAGGGCCTTCGAAAGCGCGATCCTGTGAAAGGGCCGCAATACGTTTCCGGCTTTCTGCCACTTCTGCTAGGTCAATATCAACCATTGCGATGCCGGGTGCTGAGCCTGAATCCGCCAAGACCTCTCCCCAAGGCGAAATCGCGAGCGAATGACCATAGGTTCTGCGCGGCTTTCCGTTTGATGATGCGTGTTCACCGGTTTGTGCAGCTGCTAAGACATATGACCCTGTTTCAATCGCGCGTGCACGCAGCAAAGATTCCCAATGAACAGCCCCCGTCACGGGAGAAAAGGCCGAAGGCACTAGGATAATTTCAGCCCCGCCTTGGGCCAACGCACGGTAAAGATATGGGAACCGCACATCAAAACAGATGCTAAGCCCAAGTTTTCCAAACGGCGTTTCAGCGACCACCGCCCGCGACCCAGGCCGATAACCAGCAGATTCATTATATGTCTCTGTTTCGGAGACGGCGACGTCGAACATGTGAATCTTGTCGTAATGGGCTACGATTTCGCCGTTAGGATCAATTAGGAACGATCGGTTTGTAAATCGCCCATCCGGATCATCAGTTTTCAACGCCAAAGACCCGATGGATAGCCACACGCCATTATCTTTTGCCGCCGCGCGAAGCCCGGCGAGCGTTATGTCGTCTTCTTGATGCTGCAATACATTCTGCTGATGCTTGCGATTTTGCGAAACGCAGTTTGTGACTTCCGGGGTCAACACAAATCCCGCGCCCAGCGCAGCGGCGCGTGCGATCTGATCAACCGTTCCGGGCAGGTTCGATTCCGGAGAATCGCTGACGTTGAGTTGTAAGAGTGCAGCCTTCATCAGGCCAACATAGCATCCAACTTACCACTTCGATCAAGTCCCATCAGATCATCACAGCCACCTATATGATTTCCTTCGATAAAAATCTGCGGAACCGTGCTACCGCCATTCGCACGCTGGATCATTTCCGCACGGCGATCAGGTTGAACCAAAATATCGACCTCAGAAAAGCTAACGCCTTTGGCCTTCAGCAGCCGTTTGGCCATGTGGCAAAATCCGCAGGTGGATTTTGTGTAGATCTCAACAGTTTTCATCGTTTCTTCCTTAGATTAGTTACCCTGCATCTAAGCGTCTTTGACCACCCGTGCCAGTGTAACAATTGACACATGTGTGGCACCCCCGGTCTTTGCAGCCTCTGCGCTGGCGGCCAAGGTTGCGCCTGACGTCATCACATCGTCCACAAGCAATACTGACTTTCCTGCGATTACATTTATCCGCTTTGGGTTTGGAACAATCGCCCCAGCAAGCGCGGCAAATCGCGCGTCACGGCTATGCCCTTCAAGCGGTTTTGTCTTTTTCGACCGTAACAAAGCATCAGCACAAACAGGCACACCCAATTCCCGGCCTAAGGCATGCGCCAGCAAAGCGGCCTGATTGTAACGGCGCTGAACGCGACGCACCCAATGGAGCGGTACCGGTACTAAAACTGTATCATCAAGCAAAAGCGGGCGAGCCATCCGCGCAAGCCATATCGCGGCGGGTCGCGCCAAATCTGTACGATCCCCGTGCTTGAAACCCAGCACCAACTTGCGACCAATCCCTGTGTATATCAGCCCTGCCCGCCCATGATCCCATGGCCGGGCGATGGTCATACAGTCATCACATTGTTCGACTGTGCCTGTATCTTCGCCCGGGAGCGGCGCGCCACAGGTGTCGCAAATCAGCCCCCCAATAAACTTTGTTTCGCGCCAACAAGCACCGCAAAGGCCGAATTCAGATTCTGTCTGCGCATCACATGCAACACATTGTGCAGGGTAGATTGCTCTGATCACGCTTTGCATTCGCATGTTTGCACCCTAGATGGGGGGCATGGAAAATATGCCCGTACTTGTTGACCGCCTCGCCCTGCAACGTAATCGCGCCCGCGCTGAAGCGGATGCGCTGTTTCTGCACGAAACATTAGCCGCTGAGCTGCAAGAAAGACTGAACGAGGTTAACAGAACCTTTACGTCAGTTGCCGTGGTGACGGGATTTCCGGATTTTTGGGCGCAAGCGTTTCCTGACGCAACAATTGTCGCTGACGATGATATGCTCGCGCTTGAACCTGAAGCGCACGATCTGGTGCTGCATGTTATGGCGCTGCACTGGGCAAACGATCCGGTTGGGCAACTTGTTCAATGCCGGCACGCGCTCAAACCCGATGGTCTGTTGTTGTGTGGTTTCTTGGGTGGTCAAACCCTTCATGAATTGCGTGCATCTTTGGCAGAAGCAGAAGCGATCGTCGCTGGCGGGCTATCGCCGCGCATTGCGCCTATGGGCGAAATACGTGATCTTGGCGCGCTACTTCAGCGGGCGGGCTTTGCGTTACCGGTTGCAGACGCGACGCCGTTGACCGCAAGTTATGCCAACGCGTTCCATTTAATGCATGACCTTCGCAAAATGGGCGAAGCCAATGCGCTTGATGCGCGGATCAAGCACATGACGCGTCGCAACGTGATGACCGAAACCGCAAGTATTTATGCTGAACACTTTGGCAATGACGATGGCCGGGTTGATGCGACCTTTGAACTGATCACGCTAACCGGCTGGTCACCCGGCGAAGGGCAACAACAACCACTACGTCCCGGCAGCGCGACGACCCGACTTGCCGATGCGTTAGGCGCGACAGAAACGCCCTTAGATCAATCCAAAGATTGACCTCGGACGTAAACTATTTAACTCCGTTCTAAACATTCGTTCCAAAAGGCCACGCAAATGTCTGATAAATCGCAGCCTGCAACCTGCCCTGCCCATGCTCCAGCTGATCACCCAAAGATCAAACCAGCAAAGGTTGGGATCCTTCTAGCGAACCTTGGAACACCTGACTCGACTGATTATTGGCCGATGCGGCGCTACCTTAGCGAATTCCTGTCCGACAAGCGGGTGGTCGATTATCCGTCCTGGAAATGGCAGCCAATCCTCCAGCTGATCATTTTAACCAGCCGGCCGTTTAAATCAGGTGCTGCGTATAAATCCATCTGGAACAATGAAGCAAACGAAAGCCCGCTGCTGACGATCACTAAACAGCAGACCTCTGCCATCAAGGCAAAAATGCAGGAACGCTATGGCGACAACGTTATGGTCGATTTCTGTATGCGTTACGGCAACCCTTCGACCAAATCCAAGGTCCGTGAGATGACCGAGGCAGGCTGCACCAAAATCCTGTTCTTCCCGCTCTACCCTCACTATGCGGGCGCAACGTCAGCTACGGCGAACGATCAGTTCTTTCGCGCATTGATGGATGAAAAGTGGCAGCCAATCGCGCGGGTGGTCGAACCTTACTTTGAAGACCCTGCATATATTGATGCGCTCGCGCAATCTGTTGAAAAGGCCTATGCCGATGCGGACAAAAAGCCAGAAAAGCTAATCTGTTCCTATCACGGTGTTCCTGAACGCTATCTGCACGAAGGCGACCCCTATCACTGCCAGTGCCAGAAAACGACACGCCTGTTGAAGGAACGGCTGGGTTGGGACGACACGCAAATCGTCACAACATTCCAATCCAAATTTGGCCCAGAGGAATGGCTAAAGCCGTACACGGTCGAAGAAGTCGCCCGCCTCGCGAGCGAAGAAGGGGCCAAAAACATCGCCGTTTGTGCGCCCGCATTCTCGGCTGATTGCATCGAAACGCTTGAAGAGATCAACGAAGAGATCAAAGAGAGCTTTGAACATGCAGGCGGCGAAGACTTTACCTATGTACCCTGCCTAAATGACAGCCCAGCACATATCGACGCATTGTCAGGCGTAATCGAACGCAATTTGCAGGGTTGGCTGGAATAGAATCGTTCACGCCAATTTTTGCCAAATTCGACGAACACCACGATTTTTGTAGCGCAAATGGATACAAAAGCTATCCAATTGGATAAATTGTTTTCTTAAGCTGTTGACGATAAGCGATTTTTTGCTTGTTGGCCGTATTACGACCACATTTATACGGCAGTTATTGACTTGTATTTTTTAGGACAGCGCCTGTTTTTTGGCGCGCGTATTTGGTGAGACATGACAACAACGGCGCCATCAAAGCAAACGACGAACACTTCGCAAAAGGGCGAGGCGCTCCCGAACGGGACCCCGCTATTAGGCGATCAGTTCACGATCAAAAGACGCCTCGGGAATGGCGGCTTTGGCATTACCTACCTTGCACAAGACAATTACTTAGAACGCAGCGTAGTTATCAAAGAATGCTACCCAGAGGTATTCTGTCGCCGTGACGGCAAAAACGTCTTTGTCCGCTCTGATGGGCATTACGAAAAATATCGTTCGATCGTTTCTATGTTCATGCGCGAAGCACGCACAATCGCAAAAATGCGGCACCCTAATGTGGTCGGCGTTCACCGGATTTTTGAAGACAACGAAACCGCATACATGGTTCTTGACCTGATCGACGGGCGCGACCTGTTAGACATCATCAAAGATGAAGAGCAGGAACTGAAGCCCAAGCAGATCAAGAACATTCTGATCAAGCTTTTGGATGCTGTTGACCTAGTACACCGCCAGGATCTGCTTCACCGCGATATTTCACCCGACAATATCCTGTTGGATAAATGGGGTAGCCCGGTTCTGATCGACTTTGGCGCCGCCCGCGAAGAAGCAAGCCGCGAAACACGTGAATTGTCTGCGGTACTCGTGGTGAAAGACGGATACTCGCCCCAAGAATTCTACTTTGCTGGTGGCAAACAAGGGCCCAGCAGCGACCTATACGCGCTTGGTGCATCATTCTATCACCTGATTTCAGGCGAGGCCCCACCGAACAGCCAAACCCGCATGGCAGAGTTCGCAGGCCAGAATCCAGACCCTTGCAAACCGCTTGCCGGGCGCTTTGATGAATATGAACCAGCCTTCCTTGAGGCGATCGATAAGGCAATGGCCATCTTGCCCAAAGACCGGATTCAGTCCGCACGCGAATGGTCTGACATTATCGACGGGGACAAACGGAATCGGATTAAACCGCTACTGCTGAAACCAAGTGATAACCTTGGGCAGACGTTGACCCGGTTGGTCTCTGAAACCAACGAATATGTGCTGAACTCTCAGCCGCGTGAAAACAAGGCTAAGGAGCGCCCTGTCGAAGCGCCGAAAAAGCAAATTCCGGCATGGGTGCGCGAGTTTAACGAAGAAACATCCAAATCAATCGAGCGCAGCAAATCGCCGATCAGAAGGCGGACAAGCGAAGTACCAAGGTACATTTCGCCGAAACCGACGCGCGAGCCAAACAGATCGTGGATCTTTGGTTGGCTCACCCGTCGCTTTAGTTCGTAACTTAAATCAGCAGGACCTGCGTGCCCACTTTGGCATAGCCGAACAGTTCTGCGATTTGTTCGTTGTACAGACCAATACATCCATTTGAAGAACGGCGGCCAATCTTGCGCGTGTCGTGGGTTCCGTGAATCCGGTAGTACTGCCAAGACAGGTAAAGTGCGTGTGAACCCAATGGGTTATCGGGACCGGGGCCAATGAACTCGGGCCATTCTGGGTTGCGAATACGCATAGCTGGCGTCGGTGCCCAGCTGGGACCTTCGACCTTGCGCGTCACCTCTGTGCGGCCTGTGCGCGTCAGGTCATCTGTCAGCGGCACACTGGTCGGAAACAGTTTGTAAATCGCTTGATCCTCGGACCAATAGTGCAGCGCACGCGACTGAATATCGACCAAGATAGCGCCGTTATTCAGGTTGCTGAAATACGGCTGCCAATCAAGTGATCGGAAGCTAGAAATATTGCGCTGAACACGACTTGAAATATCGCTTTCCATCTCAGTCGAGTTCGCAGTCTGCGCAGCGGCGCCAGTACCAATCATAGCAGCCGTCGCGGCCAAAAATCCGCGGCGTGACAGGTCATTCTTCATTGCAGTCTCCGGTCCAGTCTGAACATCTTTCAGATTTGCAATCTAATGTGTCTGGTCTGTCACTGCAATTCAAACAAATGTCAGAATGACATATCTATCGCGATGCGGGTTTGAAGTGTCGTTCTGATGTCGATAAAGATAGAAAACACAAACGAATTAGGTGACCGATGTACCGACGTGAAATGATCTTGGGGCTTGCCGCTACTGCATTGGCCGCATGTGAACCGCAGCGCCAACTTGGCCCCGACGGATTGCCGGTCGCTTCAGTTTACCGGATTACGGATAACGACAAAGCGGCTGTCCAGTTCCGGATGCTCGACAGTGTGAATGCACTCCGTAGCAAAGCCGGCGTTGCACCTGTTCAATTAAACGCACAATTGAACGCTGCCGCAGCAACGCATGCCCGTGACATGTCGATCCAAAACCGGCCTTGGTTATTCGGATCAGATGGTTCTAGCCCGCTAGACCGCGCCCGGCGCGCAGGTTTCCCTGGCCGCCTGCTAGGTGAAAACATTTCGGAATCTTACGAAACCGAATTGCAGACGCTTGCCGCATGGATGAGCCAACCCGACACGCGCGCCGTGATCCTTGATCCGAACGCGCGCTCTATGGGTTTTGCCTGGTATCAAGAACCAGCAGGAAAACTGTGGTGGTGCATGAATATGGGTAGCGACCCAATGGTATCGCAACCCATCGCTTCGGTCGCCTTTTAAGCGTAGATCGTCACCAAAGTTCCAGTGTTGACCATGGCGTATACGTCGTCCATTTCCTTGTTCGAAATGGCGATGCAGCCCCATGTCCAATCAGCTTTGCCAACCCACGGATCAGGTGTGCCGTGGATAAAAATGTCGCCGCCCGGATCAAGGCCCTGGCTACGCGCATTCGCAACGTCATTCGCATTAGGATACGAGATACCCAACGATAGGTGATATTTGCTGTTAGGGTTACGACGATCGATCAAATACGCACCTTCTGGCGTACGTCCGTCACCTTCGTGAACTTTGTGCCCTTCTGGAGTAAAACCCAGCTGGAATTGGTATTCATTCAACAGCTTGTTGTGATGCAGCAACTGCATCCTACGCTGACCTTTAAATACCTGAATACGGGTCACTTCCGGCCCTGTGTAAACTTGTGGTGCTGCCGCACAGCCAGCCAACCCAGCTGCCGCACCGACCATCATAGATCGTCTTGAAATCATATCACTGCCTACTTGTACCGGTCTTCGCCGTTTTTAAGCAATTTAACCCTACATTGTGGCAAAAGGTAGGAAATTCTAGCAGTTTACCCTCATTTTCGTGTGAATGGGGCGACGACCTCTACGTGGGGGGACCAGCGGAACTGATCGACTGTTTGCACCCAAGGCATGCTAAACCCAACATCTGTCAGCATATTTGCATCGCGGGCAAATGTGATCGGGTTACACGACACCATCGCAATTGTTTTGATCTCGGAACGGGCCAATGCCTCGATTTGGGCTTCAGCACCGGCACGCGGGGGATCAATCACGGCAGCATCAAAGTGGCGCAGCTCGTCTGGTTCTAACGGACGGCGGAATAGATCGCGCGTTTCAGTTGTCACTTTGCGCAGCTGATGACCTTCGCGCCAACCACGATCAAGCGCGTTCAGCATTTCAGCCTCGCCCTCAACGGAGTGAACCTCGGCTCGTTTAGCGATGGGCAATGTGAACGTGCCGCATCCTGCAAATAGATCAACGACGCGGTTCGCCTTGGCCGTAATTTCTTCGACGGCTTGCAGCAGCGTGGTTTCACCGTGCTTTGTTGCCTGCAAAAACGCGCCCGGAGGAGGCGTCACCTTTGTGCCGCCAAAATCTTGCGTTGGAGGATTGATGGTAACGACGGGTTCGTCGTTCCAGACCAGACGCGACAAACCGTGCTGGTTTGCAAATGCCGCCAATTCTACACGCAACTGCGGTGTCAGTTCTTTGTCTGTGGCAACAAATACATCCGGACCAAGTGCGGCATCGGTTACGGTCAGGTCGATTTCGCCTTTGCGCGAACATGCCAAGACGGTCAACGCCTCTAGCGCGGGCTGAATGGCCAACAACGCTGGTGTAAGTAGTTGGCAGTCAGGCACAGCGACCAACGTGTGGGACGCGCGACCGTGAAACCCGACCATCGCGCCCTTTTTGGTACGGCGCCCAGAAAGCTTTGCACGACGACGAGACCGCGCTGGCGAAGTCGCCACTGCGCGAAAATCAGGGGCGAGCCCGTGCGCCTGCACCGCCTTTTGAACGATGCCCAGCTTCCAGTCGGCGACGAATTCATCTGTGGCGTGTTGCATCGCGCATCCACCGCAAGATTTGTAATGCCGACAAGATGCCGCAACGCGGTCGGTCGACGGTGTAACGATCCGCACTGTGCCGTCTTGGGCAACTTCAACTTCTTCACCGGGAAGAACACGGGGTAGCAAAGACCGCCCATCAGATGCGCGCCCCATGCCAAGGTGAGTCAGGCTTTCAATCGTTAACATTATTCCGCCGCATCTTTCGCATCTATGAAACCACCAGACTGCCTATTCCAGTAACGGGCATAAAGCCCACCTTTGGCCAGCAAGTCGTCGTGCGTTCCTTGTTCAACAACGCGGCCCGCGTCAAGCACGATGATGCGATCCATTTGCGCCAAAGTAGACAAGCGATGGGCAATGGCGATCACTGTCTTTCCGTCCATAATAGAATCTAATGCACCTTGAATCGATGCTTCCACTTCGGAATCGAGAGCACTTGTAGCCTCATCCAGCACCAAAATCGGGGCGTCTTTTAGAATGGCACGGGCTATCGCGATCCGTTGCCGTTGGCCACCAGACAGCTTTACCCCACGTTCACCCAGATGCGCGTCATAGCCTTTGCGCCCCTTGTGATCGACCAACTGAAGAATAAAATCATGCGCCTCTGCCTGTTTGGCTGCTGCTTCGATTTCGTCTTGGGTCGCGTCTGGTTTGCCATAGCGAATGTTATCAATCGCTGACCGGTTAAACATTGCGGTTTCCTGGGTGACCATCGCGATCTGGCGACGCAGGCTTTCTTGGGTGACGTCCCGGATATCTTGGCCGTCAATCGAAACAACGCCTTCTTCGGTGTCGTAAAGACGCAGTAGCAAAGCCACCAATGTCGATTTCCCAGCGCCAGACGCGCCAACCAAACCCAGCTTTTCGCCCGGTTCAACGGAGAGGTTCACACCATCTAGCCCACCGGGACCGCCACCATACCGAAAACTGACGTCTTGCAAGGCAATCGCACCTTGATCCGCATTCAGCTCCGCAGCGTCAGAAGCATCGGTCAAAGAATGCGCAGGGCTAAGGGTATGCATCGCATCTTCAAGCTCGCCCACGTTGGCGTACATGCCCATCAACGTAAAGCTGACCCAGCCCGTCATTTGCGACAGCCGCAAGGAAATCGCACCTGCTGCTGCAATGTCACCCGCCGTTGCTGAACCCAAACTCCAGAAATAGAGCGTCGCGCCGACCAAAATGATTGGAAGTAACCCGCCCAGCGCCATTAGCCAGAACCGAAACGCCGCAGACAACCAGCCATAATTTATCGCCCTATCGCGATAGTTTTCCATGGATTCGATCGCGGCACGGTCTTCGAAATCATCGTGGGCGAACAGCTTTACGGTCTTAATATTCGTGATGGTATCAACCACCTGCCCTGTGACCATCGCACGTGTTGCAGCACGTGCCTTTGCGCGTTTACGGATACGAGGCATGAAGTATTTAATCATACCGATATAGGCGACCACCCATAGCGTCAGCAGCGCAGCAGACCGCAGATCCATCGTCAGCAACAAAATGATCGACCCAACAAGCGAAGCTAACGCAAAGGCCACAGTGTGGATCATATCGACCACCAAATCTGTTGCCGCTCTGGCCGCTTGCATCTGCTTTTGCGCAATACGGCCAGCAAAATCATCGTCAAAGAATGTAACCGACTGCCCAATCGAATGCCGATGCAATCGCGACAAGATGAGGTTGCTTAAAGACGGTGCAATGACCACGTTTTGAAGAAGCCCAGACACACCTAGGAAAATCGGGCGTACGACTACGAAAAATAGGGTTACGCCAAGCAACAACATCATGTTTTGCGAGAAATAAGAACCAGCATCGGACGCTAGCGCCGCGTCGATAACCCACCCCAGCATCAGGGCGGTGGCGACTTCTAGTGTTCCCGCCAAAGCAGACACTATTCCAGCCAAAAATACTACTTTTATGCTGCCTTGCACGCACCATTTTAGGAACGCCAACAAGGTCTGCGGGGGCGGCCCATCGGCGCGTTCGAACGGGTCGATCCAGTTCTCTGGTTTCATTCTATGTCCTGCTCAAATTATCCTAGAAACCCACCAGATTGACGGGCCCAGAACCGCATGTATTGCCCATTCGCTGCTAACAAATCGTGGTGACTGCCGTCCTCGATGATACGGCCCTGGTCCATAACGATTATGCGATCCATCTGCGCGATGGTCGAAAGTCGGTGAGCGATGGCAATAACCGTTTTACCTTGCATCATCCCGTAAAGGGTCTGCTGGATCGCGGCTTCGACCTCACTATCTAGCGCGCTTGTCGCTTCGTCCAGTAACAAGATCGGCGCGTCTTTCAGAATAACCCGCGCGAGCGCGATACGCTGCCGTTGACCACCCGAAAGCTTAACACCGCGTTCACCAACGCGTGCATCATAACCCTTGTTACCTTCAGCGTCCTCAAGCCCCTGAATGAATTCGTGGGCTTCGGCCTTTTGCGCGGCAGCGATCATCTGCTCTCCGGTGGCATCTGGACGTCCATACAAGATGTTTTCACGTACCGATCGATGCAACAGCGATGAATCCTGCTGTACCATACCGATAACGCGCCGCAGGCTTTCTTGGCTAACAGACGCAATATCCTGTCCGTCAATGACAATCCGCCCCTCTTCCGCGTCGTAAAAGCGCAGCAATAACTTAACCAGCGTCGACTTGCCCGCACCCGATTGCCCAACAAGGCCCACCTTTTCACCCGGTGCAATCGTCAGATTGATATTATCTAAACCGCCGCTTTCTTTGCCATAGTGATGGGACAGGCCGGAAACCTCGACCTTGCCTGCACCCATTTTAAGTGCGCCCGCGGCATCGTCGTCCAACAGCCGAATAGGCTGCGCGATGGTTTTCATCCCTTCAGCAACGACACCCAGTTCACGGAAAAAGTTGCTGATTGCCCACATGATCCAGCCGGACATCGCATTCAGACGCAGCGCCAACGACGTCGCAACAGCAACAACCCCAACCGAGGCAACGCCCTGCATCCACAGATAGATCGCCCAACCAACGACCCCAACGATGAGCAGACCGTTCAAGATCATCAATGCCACGTCCATAATCGTGTACAGGCGCATCTCTGCTTGGAAGGTACTGCGCGCCTTTTCAATTGCGTCTTTGGCATAGGCAACTTCGCGGTCGTGATGCGCGAACATCTTGACCGAGTGAATGTTGGTATAGCTATCGACAACGCGTCCGGTAATCGCACTGCGCGCGTTTGATGAAGCCTCTGACGCGGGGCCAATCCGTTTCACGACCCAGCGCAGAAGAAACGCGTAGGGTATGAACCAAAGCGCAAGCGGCAAAATAAGCCACGCGTCAGCCTGCCCGAGCAAAATGGCAGCACCGATAACATAGGCAATCGCAAATGTTATCGCGTCGAATAACTGAAACACGACCTCGCCCGCAGCTGGGGGTGTTTGCATGATCCGGTTGGCAATACGGCCGGCAAAGTCATCCTCGAACCATCCGACGGATTGCCGCAGCACGTGCTTATGTGCTCGCCATCGCACCAATGTCCCAAAGTTGGGTAGGATCGTGTTATTTAGCAGTAAAACTTGGAAAATATGGATGGCCGGTCGCAATGTTAATATGAACACCGCAACCAGGATGAGCTCTAGCCCGCTTTGCATCCAGACCTGTTCTGGGGTGCCGCCCGACAAGATGTCGACAAGCCGGCCAAGATAACCAAGCAACCAAATCTCGACCGCAGCAATGACCACAGACGCGATTGCCGTAATGGCAAAAACGCCAATGAATGGCTCTGCGTATTGCCGCAAAAATGGATAGAGCCGCGTGGGCGGCGCATCGGTCTCTTGATAGGTGGTATAAGGATCGACCAGACCTTCGAAATAACGAAACATGGACCTGCCTTTCGGATACGCGAAAGACATAGCAAGGTTTCAATCAGAGGAAAACCAGCACCGAAAAACCGACCAGCGCCACAGCCATAATCCGCATAAATATGCGCCAAGCGGCCTGATTGGTCAGAAGATAGGCAAGCAAGCTGCCCGCAGTCGCCCAAAACAAACAAACCCCAAGGTTCAAACCCGAAAACGTTAAGCCAAGCGTCACCGCTTGATCCGTCGGCGATGCGCCAGCGACATATGCGGTTGCGCTCAGTGCCACGGCCCAAACCTTTGGATTTACCCATTGAAACAAAACAGCCTCAAGGAATGTAAACGGTCGATCCCCACCCTGGTTTTTCGCCGGATCAGCGCGCCATAGGTTGAAAGCCATCCATAGTATCCACGCACTGGCGGCTATTTTTAGGACGATCTCAAGCGTTGGGTGCGCCTTAAGCAGTGCGCCAATACCGAACCCTGTAACGCCAGCGGTAATCCCAACGCCCAGCGCCACACCCAGAATATGCGGGACGGTGCGCCGAAACCCAAAGCGCGCGCCAGATGCTGTCAGCAAAATGACATTCGGGCCCGGTGAAAACAGACCAAAGAACACAAACCCAAACAGCGGAAGTAAGTCAGTCAAGTAAGTCAGCCTTTGTCAGTGTAAAACCCGATGCAATCCACCGCGCCTCTGCGTCTTTCAACGCCATGCCAAGGGCAGGGCCTTGGAGCTTTGGCATTAAATCAGCAGCCTTAAGGGGGAACACTTGCGCCGCGCCGTTTTTTGCTTTTTGTGCTAAGTTAGAGTCTATTTCTTGACCAAGGCTTGCCGCCCTAACAGCCATATTATCCAACGCGGCCTGCGCGCCAAACCAATACCCAAGTTCACTGGGATCAAGATCGCTGCGCATCTGTTTTAGCCGCTTGCTTTCATCTTTCGACAACCGCAGGCCGCCGGTATCACCACCCAAAATCGCCAATCGGCGGATTGGGTCAGGCGACATTCCCGCCTGCCCTTCGACATGCACCAAAACGGCAAGCATCCCCGCATTCGCACCGGGAAGCACCTGCGCCAATGCACCCGTCGAAGCCATAGAAGCAACTGATGGCGCGGGGTCAGGTGCGGCTAACAATTTCAACAGCTCGCTTGTGACCCGTTCAGCTGAAAGCGTTTGTAAACCTTCAATATTTTCGGCGCAGGCCGCCAGCGCATCAGGGTCGGGTCCTTCATCTGTTGCACCATACCACGCGTGGAACCGGAAATACCGCAAGATACGTAGGTAATCCTCTTTGATCCGCTGATCGGCATCTTCGATAAACCGGATCCGGCGGGCGTAGAGGTCAGGCAAACCGCCTAGTGGATCGGCGACAACACCGTCAGGGCCGACATACAGAGCGTTCATCGTGAAATCGCGACGCCTTGCGTCATCAACCATATTGTCAGCGAAAGCCACGGTCGCCCGACGCCCATCCGTCGCAACATCCCGGCGAAAGGTTGTCACCTCAAAAGGGACACTTTCAGCAAGAATAGTGACTGTTCCATGCTCGATTCCAGTTGGAATTACGCTGAGCCCGGCAGCCTTGGCCAAGGTCGTTACAACATTCGGATGCGCGTCTGTCGACAGGTCCAAATCGGCGACGGGCGCACCCAAAAGCGCGTTACGCACGCAGCCACCCACGAACCAAGCCTGATAGCCAGCGTCGGTCAGCAAGCCACAGACTTGTTGGGCCGCTTTATCGTCTAGCCAAGGTGCATCAATTCTTGTCATGACAACCGATCAGCAAAGCCACGCAAAATGCGGGCTGTAGCGCCCCAGACGTAATACGGGCCGTATGGAACCGCATAATATTCACGCCTTTGACCTCGCCAATAACGGCCTTCAATCCGATAATTCGCGGGATTGGCCAGATGTGACAGTGGAATTTCAAAAACTTCGCTGACTTCGCCCTCTTCAGGAACAGGATCGTAGTCTGCAGTCAGCACGCCAACGATGGGCGTCATCTGATAGCCCGTCACCGTTTGATGCGTTGGTAAAGCCCCAAGAACATCGACAATACCATATGGCAGGCCAATTTCTTCGTGTGCTTCGCGTAGCGCTGCATCGGTTAGCGTTGCATCGGTTGGGTCTTGTTTGCCGCCGGGAAACGCAATCTGGCCCGGATGATGCTTTAGCCTTGCAGACCGTTTAGTCAGAATTACACTCTCTAACACAGGGTGAATTGCCAATAAAACCGCCGCAGGGGTCTGCGTCAGTTTTGCCGGCATAATAGATTTGTTCAGGTCAAAGTCAGACGACGCACTGCCCGAATTGGACAGCGCGTCAACAATACGTGTGCGTAGATCAGGCACCGCCATCCTTGGCCTCAAAACCCAGTGTGGCTGGATCAAAAACATAATGCGCACCGCAGAACTGGCAGTCAGCGGTCACTGTGCCTTCTTCAGTCGTCATCGTCGCGATGTCTTTGGCCGAATAGATGGACAGGCTTTGACGAACACGGTCATCCGAACATGTACAGCCAAACGCAACAGGCTGTGCATCGAAGACGCGTGGCTGTTCTTCGTGGAACAAACGCACCAATAGATCGGTTGGTGTCACTGTCGGCCCGATCAGTTCGATCTCGTCCACAGTATCCAGCAACGCGTTTGCGCGGTTCCAGTTCTCACCTTCATTTTCGTCCAGAATATCGGCCGCATCCAGCAAACCTTCCTCGCCTGACCCGCCTTCGCCGGACACAGAGGGGGATGCTTTTGGCATATGCTGTAGCATTACACCGCCCGCGCGCCAGTGCGCTGCTTCGCCGGGCAACTGCGACTGGCCATGCGTCAGAGAGAACCGAGTTGGCAGTTGCTCTGATTGTGCGAAATATGTCTCAGCGCATTTTGAAAGCGACCCACCAGCAATGGGTGTAATCCCCTGATAGGGTGTCATACCTTCGCCTTGGTCGATCAAGATTGCGAAATAGCCGTTACCGATCTGTGAAAATGGTTCTGCATTATGATCCAGACGTTCGTCATCATAGGATGCATACGCACGGATGCGCGCAGGCTTACCATCCGCAGTCGGCGCATAGTAATCAGTCGCGATCAGGCGCGCAGCACCCGAACCACGAACCTGCAAAGATAGCTTCCAGCGTAATTTCATCGTCTGACCGATCAAGGCGGTCAGCAGGGACATCTCAGCGACAAGCGCTTCGATCGACGCTGGATAGTCATGCTGCGAAAGCACTTGTTCCAGCACGCCATCAAGCCGCGCCACCCGCCCACGGATGTCGGATGCATCAAGTTGAAAAGGCAGGACGGTATCGTCCCAAGCGATTTTGGCGCTGAGGCTCATAGGGTTTCCTTACATGTCAGGAATTGGCATACCGCGCCTATATAGTCAGGACAAGCCACGGTCCAAGGGGTAAGTGATGATCAAACGCTATGGAAACAGCCCAAAACCGGGTCAAAACTATGTTTTGCGCTCCGGAGCCTATGCGATTTTGCCGCGCGAAGGGCAATTGCTGCTAACTTACCAAGGCGATCCACACTTTGAATTTCAGCTTCCCGGTGGCGGTATCGACCCCGGAGAAAGCCCCATTCAGGCGCTACACCGCGAAGTATTCGAAGAAACTGGCTGGCGCATTGGCAAACCCATGCGCCTAGGCGTTTTCCGTCGGTTCACCTACATGCCCGAATACGGGATTAACGCCGAAAAGATCTGCCACATTTATCTAGCCCGCCCCGTACGGCCCCATGGCCCCCCATCAGAGGCAGGCCATGAAGCCGTGTGGATGAACCCACGCGACGCCGTTCAAGAAATCGCAAACGATGGCGATGCCGCGTTTATCGCTGGTTTAATCGATTAGCGGGCGGCCTTCGATTAGGTGGCCATATAGCGTTGTCAGAACACTGACGCCGACCATTAAAGTCACCCATTGAACAAAGATGTCCACAACCATGCCAAGGATTGGGCTAAGACCGTATAGACCTTGTGTTGCGACACCCGCAATCGCGCTGGCAAAGGCAATGATAAAGACGATACCGAAAATCGTGCTACTCATTTCTGAGGTGGCACGCCATGCATCACCCATACTGATTGGCTTTCCTACCGCGACTGCTGGCAACGCCACCCCAATCCGAAACCAGACATAAGATACCACGGCAACCATAACGATGCCGAAGATCGCGATTCCAATGAACAAAGAACCCTCACCTGCAGCCGCAAACTGCATCATGAACGCCGATGACACCATGCCTACAGCGAAAGCGACCAGTGCAATCAAAAGACCATAAAGAAGGCTGCGTCCCACATATGGCCAGATTGGACGGC
The DNA here is from genome assembly GCF_043641945.1 of Yoonia maritima. GTDB lineage: Bacteria > Pseudomonadota > Alphaproteobacteria > Rhodobacterales > Rhodobacteraceae > Yoonia > Yoonia maritima_B. The sequence continues at coordinate 480,641 of NZ_JBHZRX010000003.1, forward strand.
CAGACACGGCAGGAAGCATGCCGCTGTATTCTTCAAGCAAGATAAACCGATGCCATGATACAGCGACCCACGCAGCCACAAATACGATAAACACCAACACGACTAATGCGAACAGAAGAATGCCACCTCCGCCTTGCCCCATAAAATGCTCTGGTGGCACTTCACCTGTCATAACACGAAGCAGCTGACCATTATTCCCCACCAACGCAGCGCCCGCGCCAACTATTACAAGGATTAATATCAGATAGGGCCCAACCGACACCCGAAGTGCCTGCCCCAAATTGCCGAAAATCATAGCAAACGCATGCCGTATTATTTGAAAAGCCATCAACAAATTCCCTTTTTTGGCGAATGGGGACTTCGTTACATGCGGCAAAGCATGCGTCAACGGTGCAATCCTTGCTCTATCGGCGGAAAACCGTTATCGCGCGAAGCTAATTACATCTGACATAAAGGCCCCTCGTATGACTGCCCCTAAAAAAGTTGTTCTCGCCTATTCCGGTGGCCTCGATACATCGATCATTCTGAAGTGGCTTCAGACGGAATACGGGTGCGAGGTTGTTACCTTTACTGCTGATCTTGGCCAAGGCGAAGAGCTGGAACCAGCCCGCGCTAAGGCTGAAATGATGGGCGCAAGCGCCATCTACATCGAAGATCTGCGCGAAGAATTCGTTCGTGACTTTGTGTTCCCGATGTTCCGCGCAAACGCCGTTTACGAAGGCGTTTACCTGCTGGGTACATCCATTGCCCGCCCACTGATTTCCAAGCGTTTGGTTGAAATCGCCGCTGCCGAAGGTGCAGACGCGGTTGCCCACGGCGCGACAGGTAAGGGCAACGATCAGGTTCGTTTCGAACTGGCGGCTTACGCGCTGAACCCAGATATCCAAGTGATCGCACCTTGGCGCGAATGGGATCTGTCCAGCCGGACCAAACTGCTTGAGTTCGCTGAAAAGAACCAAATCCCAGTTGCCAAAGACAAACGCGGCGAAGCGCCGTTCAGTGTTGACGCAAACCTGCTGCACACGTCTTCCGAAGGCAAAGTGCTGGAAGATCCGGCCGAAGAAGCACCAGAATACGTCTATCAGCGCACAGTGAACCCAGAAGACGCGCCCGATACACCAGAAATGGTCGAAATCACTTTTGAAAAAGGTGACGCGGTTGCGATCAACGGCGAAGCAATGTCGCCTGCGACTATCCTGACCAAGCTGAACGAACTTGGTGGCAAGCACGGCGTCGGTCGCCTTGACCTCGTTGAAAACCGTTTCGTCGGTATGAAGTCACGCGGCATCTACGAAACGCCTGGCGGCACTGTCCTTCTCGAAGCCCACCGTGGGATCGAACAGATCACGTTGGATTCCGGTGCAGGTCACCTCAAGGACAGCATCATGCCCCGCTACGCAGAGCTGATCTACAACGGCTTCTGGTTCTCACCAGAGCGTGAAATGCTGCAAGCCTTGATCGACAAATCCCAAGAGCACGTCAGCGGTACCGTTCGCGTGAAACTTTACAAAGGTTCTGCGACAACCGTTGCGCGCTGGTCCGATCATTCCCTGTATTCAGAGGCCCACGTGACCTTTGAAGAAGACGCAGGCGCATATGATCAAACAGACGCCCAAGGCTTTATCCAGCTGAACGCGTTGCGCTTGAAACTGCTTGCAGCACGGGATCGCCGCACAAAATGACGCTTGATGAAATCACGGCCCTGCTGCAACGCGGGGTCGATCATGCGCCTTTGAAGGGCAGCCTAAAATTTGACTGCGGGGACGACGGTGTTGTTGTTCTCGAAGACAAAACAGCCAACAACACTGATCGCGCGGCTGATTGCACGATCAAAATCACGCTGCCCAACATGGCGAAACTTGTCAAAGGCAAGCTGAACCCAATGACTGGCGTGATGACCGGCAAGCTTAAGGTCTCAGGCGATGCGCGTATCGCAATGAAACTAGGCGAGTTGCTGAAGTCATAGCTTTCGCGCCGCAAGCCTTTCGTAATACGGTAAGGCTTGCGCGCATAATTCAGCCGCCTCACCCTCTAGTTCTGGTAGCGGCCCTTCGGCCCCGGCAAACCCCGTGCTTTGATGCACAGCGTTGTACCAATGCGCCGCCCATACGCCATCTTCGGCGCGAGGCCCCGCTCTCCAGTTCAGCATTGCGGGTTCAAATGGCAGGTCAATTGCTTCGCACAGCTTGCGCAACATCTTTTCCGGGTTCGTACGGATGTCGGCGCTATCGATGACATGTCCGCCAATTTTGTCGAACAAGGCTGCCTGGTGCGCGTACCCAATATCGTCGAAAGTCATCTCGGAACGTTTCTCACCGTAGGACGCAATAACACGCGCCGGATGCCGGATCAGATGTACGTTCACACAGTCATTCGTCCAATCCAAAGGCATCCCGTCAATCATATGATGCGGCATGTGCTTCATATAAAAATGTGCCTTTTGAGCGGGAATAGAGTCTATGCAACGCGCCGCTACCTTTTCTGGATCCGCCTCATGCGCCGCCAAGATTTCGTCGCGCATCGGATGATCCAAACCAGTCGCTGCCAGATAGGGCGCATAGAAAGGTTCATCCCAAACGGCAAACTCCGCGCGGTTTCCAAAGCTATACATCATCGCCGTCGAAAGATTTCGAGGGCCGGACCACATTGCTATTCTCATGATCGATCAACCAATTCCTTGTAAAGCTCGCGCAAGCGCACCGTCATTGGGCCAAGTTCACCCGTACCAATGGTACGACCATCAATGCTGCTGACTGGGGTTTGTGCACCGAACGTCCCCGTCAAAAACGCCTCGTCGGCGGAATAGGTATCGACCAGACTAAAATTGCGTTCAAATACGGGGATATCGTTCGCGCGACATAGGTCGATCACCTTTTGCCGGGTGATGCCGTTCATGCAATAATCGCCCGTGCTTGTCCAAACAGCGCCCTTTTTCACAATGAAAAAGTTACAGGCGTTCGTCGTATTCACAAAACCATGCAAGTCGAGCATCAGCGCCTCGTCCGCGCCGGCCTTTTGGGCTGCGATGCAAGCTAGGATGCAATTCAGTTTGGAATGGCTGTTCAATTTGGGGTCTTGCGTCATTGGCAAACCGCGCAAATGTGGAACCGTCGAAAGCGTGATTGGACGCGGGATCTTTGGCTTTGAATGCTCCATGATTATCACGAACGTAGGGCCGGTTTGCGACAGGCTTGGGTGTTGGAATGGACGCACCTTTGTGCCGCGTGTGATCATCAGACGCGCATGGGCGTCTGTGGTCATACCATTCGCATTTTGTGTCTCTAACAAGGCTAAAATGACGCCTTTTCTGTCCAAACCGATATCCAGATCAACCGCTTTTGCGGCTTCGAACAAGCGGTCCATATGCTCGTCTAGAAACGCCCATTTTCCATCGTACAGACGTAGCCCTTCCCACACACCGTCGCCCAACATGAAACCACTATCGTATACGCTAACCGTGGCCTGCGCCTTGGGCACGATTTGCCCATTCAGATAGATTAGGATGTCTTCGTTCCGGGCATCTTCTTCGGCTTGGTGGGTGGTCACTTCGGTCATAGCGGGCTCCTTTGTTTGGACGCTAGGACAGGCCGCCAAATGTTCCAAGCGATAAACACCGCGTGAGATCACGTCGCCGTGCATTGCACCAAAACCGCCAACAAAACAGGATAGAGCAAAGAGGAGACGCCCATGTTCAGAGCAATGATTGCCGCTGTTTTAATTGCACCAACCGCGCAAGTGGTTGCCGCAGAAGATATTCAAACCGCCACAGTAGCTGGGGGCTGTTTTTGGTGCGTCGAAAGCGACTTTGAAAAGGTCAACGGCGTGATCGGTGCGGTGTCCGGCTATACCGGTGGGACCACCGCAAACCCGACCTATGAAACCATCAAAGGATCAGGGCACTATGAGGCGGTCCAAATCACGTATGACGCGGACGTTGTCAGCTATGATCAGTTGCTGCATTTGTTTTTTCGATCAGTCGACCCAACTGATGCGGGCGGTCAATTCTGCGACCGAGGTGAAAGCTATCGCACGGCAATTTTCGTGTCTAACACTGCCCAAAATGCATCAGCTGAGGCTGCCAAGGCTGCTGCCCAACGCGATTTGGGACAACGAGTTGTTACCCCAATTCTACAAGCTGCCCGGTTCTACGAAGCCGAAGCCGTCCACCAAGATTATTACAAAGGTAGCTCAATTGTTTTGACCCGGCGTGGCCCAAAACGCCAAAGCGAAGCGTATGCGTTTTACCGCGATGCATGCGGGCGTGATCAACGTGTGTCAGAGCTATGGGGCGATGCTGCGCCGTTTGTGCACTAGGACTGGAAAGCAAGAACCTCGGAAAGATCCGGGATTACGTCGGCAGTGCCGTGACGGGTGACCATTAGCGCGCTTGCTTTGGTCGCCTGCTCAATTGATTGTTCCATCGTCATTCCACGATCAAGCCCAGCAAGCACATAACCAGTGAACGTGTCGCCCGCCCCGGTCGTATCCACGGGTTCAACCTTTATCGCGTCAAAATGCTGCTTGCCGCTTGTACCATACCAGTCTGCGCCATCTGCACCCAATGTCACGATGACATCACGCACGGGCAGGTCGTCGGGCGACTGACCGGTTGCCTCGCGCAGTTGCTCGGCCTCGACAGCGTTCAGGATCAGAAAATCAAGATAAGGCAAAACCGCCATCACGCGATCCGCATCAAAGGGAGCCGCGGCATAGGCGACGTTCAAGCCCATCTGCTTACCCATGCTTGCTGCGGTGCGTTGTAGGTTTGTTTCGTTCTGCAGAACCAACCAATCGCCAGTTTGTGCCTCAGCCATTGCCGTTTGCAAAACAGTCTGCGGAATTTCCACGTTCGCGCCCGGATGAAGCACGATCGCGTTTTCGCCATGCGGATCGACCATAATGATCGCTTGCGCAGTATCAGTTTCTAACACAGCGATATTTCGTGTATCCACACCATATTCAAGTAGCCGATCAGCCGCCCATTCACCGTCTTTTCCGACGGCACCAATATGGTTTACACGCGCGGCAGCACGGGCGGCGGCGACCGACATGTTGGCCCCTTTGCCGCCCAAAAAGATCTCTCGGCCCGTGGAAGAAAGCGTCTCGCCCGGCTCCAAAATGTGTGGAACAGAGAAAACGATATCTACGTTGATTGAGCCAAGATTCCAAATTGCCATTAATCGATCCTACATGCCGCGATAACTGCCATGTTCAAGATGTCGTTTACCGTCGACACTGTCGAGCAGATTTGAACAGGCTTACCGACACCTGACAAAATCGGCCCGATTACCGTTGCGCCAGCCATCTCTTGCATCAGCTTAACAGAAATCGACGCCGAGTGTCGCGCCGGTACGACCAACACGTTAGCCGGACCTGTCAGCCGTGAAAACGGATAGTTTTCTTGCGCTTGGACATTCAACGCGACGTCGACCGTCATTTCGCCTTCGTATTCGAAATCGACGTTGCGCCCGTCAAGAACACTTGCCGCCACATGCATTTTTTCGGCTCGTTCTGAAACAGGATAGCCAAAAGTCGAAAACGAAACGAAAGCCACACGTGGATCAAGGCCAAGGTCGCGGGCAACGGATGCACCACGCTCTGCGATATCGCCCAAGTCTTGCTCGTCTGGCCATTCATGCACCAACGTATCGGTGATCAAGACGATCCGGCCTTTATGCAGCACTGCCGTGACGCCAACCGCCCCATCATGCGGCTGTGCGTCAAAAACGTGGTTGATCAGTTCAAGCACATGCGCAGATTTCCGCGTCGCGCCCGTGATCATCCCGTCGGCATGCCCATGAGCAACCATCAAAGATGCGAACACATGGCGGTCGCGCGCCGCCAAACGGTGGATATCTTGTCTATCAAACCCTTTGCGCTGAAGGCGATGGTTCAAGAATTCTTTGTAAGTTTCAAGATGTTCGGTGTTCGCTGCGTTCACCACGGTCAGTTCAGCCACTGCATCGCCCAACCCTTCGGCGGTCAGCTTTTCTGCGACGTCGCTTGCGCGTCCAACAACCAGCGCTTTGCCAAGCCCAGAACGCTGATACAGAACAGCGGCCCGCAAAACGCGTGGGTCATCACCTTCGGCAAATACCACAGTTGACTGGTTTGACCGCGCACGTGCGTTCAGGCTGCGCAAGATCGAAGCTGTAGGATCCATCCGCCCCATCAAGGTGGCCTCGTAAGCATCCATATCGACAATCGGACGCCGCGCGACACCCGTCCGCATACCTGCACGCGCAACGGCGGTTGGAATACGGTGGATTAAACGTGGATCGAAAGGCGTTGGAATGATGTAGTCACGCCCAAAAGTCAGCTTTTTGCCATATGCCATTGCCACTTCGTCAGGAACGTCTTCGCGGGCAAGTGCAGCAAGCGCTTCAGCGCAGGCGATTTTCATTTCATCGTTGATCGCACGGGCATGAATATCAAGCGCACCACGGAACAGGTAAGGAAATCCAAGGACGTTGTTCACCTGGTTCGGGTAATCCGAACGGCCAGTCGCAACGATGGCATCCTCGCGGACGGCATGCGCGTCTTCTGGTGTAATTTCTGGATCAGGGTTTGCCATCGCGAAGATTACGGGGTTTGGTGCCATGCTGGCGACCATATCTTGGGTAACGGCGCCCTTGGCGCTAACCCCAAGAAACACATCACAGCCCTTCATCGCGTCATCTAGGCTACGAGCATCAGTGTTCGCGGCATGTGCCGACTTCCACTGGTTCATCCCTTCAGTCCGGCCCTGGTAAATCACGCCTTTGGTATCGCACATAATGCAGTTATCGTGCTGGGCACCCATCGCCTTGAGCAGCTCAAGACATGCGATGCCGGCGGCACCTGCCCCATTCAGCACGATTTTAACGTCTTCGATCTTTTTACCCGACAAATGCAGCGCGTTCAAAAGACCGGCCGCACAAATCACCGCCGTCCCGTGCTGATCATCGTGGAAAACGGGGATATCCATTTCCTCTTTGAGGCGCTGTTCGATGATAAAACATTCAGGCGCTTTGATATCTTCAAGGTTAATTCCACCAAACGTCGGCCCCATTAGCCGCACCGCATTGCAAAACGCATCGGGGTCTTCGGTATCAAGTTCGATGTCGATCGAGTTCACATCGGCGAACCGTTTAAATAGAACGGATTTACCTTCCATCACTGGCTTACTGCCCAGTGCGCCAAGGTTACCAAGGCCCAAAACAGCAGTACCGTTTGAAATCACGGCAACCAAATTGCCCTTGTTTGTATAGTCATACGCAGTCGAAGGGTCAGCGGCGATTTCCTCGCAGGGGATGGCGACACCGGGGGAATACGCCAGCGAAAGATCGCGTTGCGTCGTCATTGGCACAGTCGCCTGAATTTCCCATTTGCCCGGGTTTGGCTGCATGTGGAATTGCAGCGCGTCTTCGCGGGTCATCTTCGTTTTGGCCATTATCGTCCCCCTCGTTGGTCCGACAGTCATAGCTGTTTACCGATTGGAGCCGCAACGGGTTGATTTCGGGGTTTCGTCGCTAACATTGGCTAGGTAATGTCGGCCCGATGATCCGGGGGCATGAATGAGCACGAAGAAATCCACTGTCACGCCAATGATGGCACAGTTTCTAGAAATCAAAGCGGCGTACCCTGATGCGCTGCTGTTTTACCGTATGGGTGATTTCTACGAGATGTTCTTTGATGACGCCATTGCAGCAGCCGAAGCATTGGACATCGCGTTAACAAAGCGTGGTAAACACGATGATCAAGATATCCCCATGTGCGGCGTACCCCACCATGCAGCCGAAGGATATTTTCTGACGCTAATCCGCAAGGGGTTTCGTGTCGCAGTTTGCGAACAAATGGAAAGCCCCGCCGAAGCGAAAAAGCGCGGATATAAGGCGGTGGTCAAACGCGAGGTCGTGCGCCTTGTGACCCCCGGTACGCTGACAGAAGATTCCTTGCTTGATGCCCGTCGCCACAACTTTCTTGCTGCATATGCCGTGATCCGTGATGAGGCCGCCCTTGCATGGGTCGATATTTCAACCGGCGCGTTTCATGTGATGCCATGTAGCGGTGTGAATTTGGGCCCCGAACTTGCCCGCCTGACCCCACGCGAGGTGATCGTCGCAGATGGATCAGAGGCGGATTGGGCTGGAATAGTGTCTGATAATGGCGCGACCCTGACAACTTTGGGTGCCGCTGCCTTTGACAGCACGGCAGGTGAAAAGCGTCTGTGCGCCCTGTACAAAGTCGGGTCGCTAGATGCCTTTGGTGGTTTTTCACGGGTCGAGATTTCAGCCATGTCTGCCGTGGCCGAATACCTCGACATCACGCAAAAAGGTAACTTGCCCCTGCTGCGCCCCCCCGTTCAGGAAGGCCAGTCCGCAGCGATGCAAATCGACGCTGCGACCCGTCGTTCACTGGAACTGACCCACGCAATGAATGGCGGTAAGCAAGGGTCGCTTTTGCATTGCATTGACCGCACCATCACTGCTGGTGGTGCACGGATGCTGGAACGGCGGTTATCATCGCCATCGTGTACCCTGCCCGTCATTCATGCGCGTCAGGACTGTGTTGAGCATCTGGTAAACAACACGCGACTGACCGAAGATATCCGTGATCAGCTACGTGGCGTTCATGACCTTGATCGCGCGCTTTCGCGTTTGGCGCTGGACCGTGGCGGCCCACGCGATATGGCAGCCATTCGCAACACGCTCGGTCAAGCCCAAGCACTTGCGGAATGCGTCACCGGTGATCTGCCATCGCTTTTGGCTGATGCAGCAAAAGACCTAACCGGGCATGATGAACTGCTCGCGCTTCTCGATGATGCGCTGGTCGCTGAACCCCCACTGTTATCCCGCGATGGCGGGTTTATCGCACCGGGTTATGACGAAGAACTGGATGAAGTACGCAAACTGCGCGACGAAGGCCGTTCAGTTATCGCAGCAATGCAAGCCGAGTTCATCGAACTATCAGGTATTCCGTCGCTTAAGATTAAGCACAACAACGTGCTGGGCTATTTCATCGAAACAACGGCAACCCACGCCGACAAGATGATGGCCGCGCCACTGAATGAAAACTTCATTCACCGCCAGACGACCGCAAATCAGGTGCGCTTTACGACCGTCGAACTGTCCGAGATTGAAACACGCATTCTGAATGCTGGCGGTCGAGCGCTTGAGATTGAAAAAAGGCTCTATTCCAGCCTAACTCAGTCAATTGTTGCGCTCTCTGGACAACTAGGTGCATTGGCACGGGCGCTTGCAGAATTCGATTTGGCGACGTCACTTGCACATCTGTCTGTGGCTGAAAACTGGACCCGTCCGTTGGTGGACGACAGTCGCGCGTTTGAAATAGCCGGTGGCCGCCACCCGGTGGTCGAGGCCGCACTTCAAAAGGCTGGTGAGCCATTCATTGCCAACGATTGCGGGCTAACTGGCGCGCCTATTTGGTTGCTGACCGGTCCGAACATGGCTGGTAAATCGACCTTCCTTCGCCAAAACGCGTTGCTGGCAATCTTGGCGCAGATGGGCGGTTACGTTCCGGCTGCAAAGGCGCATATCGGCATCGTCAGCCAAATATTCAGCCGCGTTGGTGCATCCGACGATCTGGCCCGCGGCCGATCAACGTTTATGGTTGAAATGGTCGAAACTGCCGCGATCCTAAACCAAGCGGACGACCGTGCGCTGGTGATTTTGGATGAAATCGGACGCGGAACGGCGACCTATGACGGCTTGTCCATCGCGTGGGCCACCCTAGAGCACCTACATGACGTAAACCGCTGTCGTGCCCTGTTCGCCACCCACTACCACGAAATGTCGGCGCTTTCGAACAAGCTCGTCGGTGTGGAAAACGCCACGGTGACCGTCAAGGAATGGGAAGGCGACGTGATTTTCCTTCACGAGGTCAAACGCGGGACTGCGGACCGCAGCTATGGGGTACAGGTCGCACGACTCGCCGGCCTGCCTCCCGTTGTGGTCGAACGCGCCAAGGTCGTGTTGGAGGCGTTGGAAAAGGGCGAACGCGAGGGCGGAAGTGCACAAAAGGCTATCATCGACGATTTGCCACTGTTTTCCGCGACACCAGCACCTAGTCCCCAAAAACCGAAGGATTCTGAAGTCGAAACGCGGTTGAAAAGCATCCTGCCGGATGAGCTTACCCCGAAAGAGGCGCTTTCGCTGATTTACCAACTGCGTGATTTGATCTGATGAACAGCGCCCGGTTTGCAAGTGTGGGCGCGGTTTTACTAGCCGCCTGCCTATGGGGAACGACCGGGACAGTTCAAACCCTATTGCCTAGCAACCGCGAGCCGCTTGCCGTGGGTGCATTGCGGTTGGCATTCGGCGCATTGTTTTTGCTGGGGTTGGCTTTCTCAAAGCGTGAAAGCCGCAACGCATTTCACAAACTGCCACTACGCGCGCTGTTGACCGCTGGTGTTGCTATCGGTTGCTACAATCTTTTGTTCTTCTACGCCGTTTCCGTGGCGGGCGTCGGCATAGGAACGGCCGTAACGATTGGCAGTGCGCCACTTTGGACCACGCTTTGGGAAATCGTCGTGGGCCGTCAGTTGCCGGACAGGATACGCATTCTTGGCCAATGCTTGTCCATCATCGGCGTTGGGATGTTGGGATTGGTTGGGGCAAGCTCTGATGGGTCGATGTTTGGCATCATACTCGCGCTAGGTGCCGGGGCTTGTTACGCGTGCTATTCGCTTGCGACTAGCCGTATGACGCAACATGCACCCACGACAACAATTGCTGCCGCTACCTTTTGCATTGCGACGCTGGTCACACTTCCCGCGCTTATTTTCGTGCCCCTAAGTTGGCTGGCAGATCCAACAGCGTGGTTTGGGCTGGTTTTCTTGGGCTTTGTCGCCACTGGATTGGCCTATGCGCTTTATACATGGGGGCTAATGCGCATAGCTGCGTCTACAGCCGTGACCCTAGCGTTAGCCGAACCTGTTACCGCGTGGCTTCTTGCCACGTTCCTAATCGGAGAAGAAGTAACAGTTCAAAGCACTATTGGCGCGCTGCTTGTACTACTTGGCCTGATTGTCGTTACCTGCATCCCGACTGCTTCACGTGAAACATAGATTACCAGCTACCGCTTGCACCGCCGCCGCTTGAACGGCCTCCGCCCCCTGAGCGAGAAGACGAGCTGCTAGACCGTGTTTTCCGTGGGATTGTGCTTATCACTGAATATTCTGCTTTACAGTGATGGCATGAATAATCTGTTTCCCGTTGGCCTGAGGACGAATAGGTGGCGGGCTGAATAATGCGGCTTTGGCCTTCTACAGTTCTGAACCCACATTCGCGGCACGCTCCATACGAACTGAACCAGAACTTATAGGATTCTATAGTAATGTGATCGCAAGTTGGGCAAAACCAAACGTCGTGGTCGACGCTATTCAGACGTTCTTCGGTTATTTGGCCGGCACTGAGTTCTTCATCCTCGGTTTCTTCTAGAAACATCCGCATCTGAGAGCCATCTACGGGGCACTGGCGCGGTCGATAGCGTCGCCAACGACGTATTGCCTTTCCACCCAATGGAATTGCTGGAACGAGAAGCAGCCAAATCCATCCGCCTATCCATTGTAGCGTTCGCTTAACGGCCCCATAGGCACGCCCAAACCAAGAGCTATTCTGTTCTCCGGGATATCGACCAGTTACCTGCAAAATCGTTTCTGTAACGCCAGCCTCTATGCCGCGCCCATAGTTATCCTGTCTAAAATGAGGAACGATTGTCTCATCAATAACGGTCTTCATGGTGGGATCTAGGTTTTGTTCGTAACCTGCCCCGACCTCTATTCGTAAAACGCGATCATCTTTAGAGACAAGCAACAACAAGCCGTCGTTACGCTGTGCGTTCCCGATACCCCATGCGTTAAATAGTCCTGTCGCAAACGGTTCGATTTTTCCACCGTGCCCATAATCCGTCATCGATTGGATTGTAAGAACGGTAAATTCGATCCCCTCAGTGGCAAACAAACTGAGTAGTTTCGAACGTACTCTGTCTTCTTGCTCAGGGCTCAGCAGATCAGCGTAATCGTTAACAAATTGATCTTGGCTCGCCGGGTAGCTTTGCGCAGCAGCCTGCACAGAAGAAAAAAGCAGGACCAACAGTCCTGCTTTTATTAGCTTAGCGATCATGCCGGTGTCGAAGACACGCCCACTTGGGCTGCGCGCAACAAGCGATCATGAAGCATAAATCCTTCGGCAGCGACCTGAATAATCTCACCAGCTTTGGTGCCGGGCACTGGGGCCTCAAACATCGCCTGGTGCAGCTTTGGATCGAATTTATCGCCAACTTCTGGAACGATTGGATCAATGCCGTGTTTCTTAAACACGCTGATCAGTTCGCGCATCGTTAGCTCAACGCCTTCTAGCAAAGCGGCGTTTGCTTCTTTGTCTGAATCTTCGACTGACTGCAGTGCGCGGCGCATGTTGTCGTAAACTGGCAGCATGTCGCGGGCTAGTTTTGAACCACCATAGTTTTCAGCCTCGCGACGGTCGCGATCTGAACGCTTGCGCATGTTTTCAGCATCAGCCAAGGCGCGCATGAACTTGTCTTTAAGTTCATCCCGCTCTGCACGTAGCGCCTCGATCTCTTCAAAGCCAGCTTCAGCAGCGAGATCCATTTCATCGCCTTCAGCAGCGAGTTCATCAAGGCTTTGCAGTTGGTCTTCGTTGTCAGCCATCAATTTTTCCCTTTAGGAGCGGTCAGCAATCAATTTGCCCACCAGCTGTGCAGTATAGTTCACGATTGGTACGATCCGCCCATAGTTCAGACGTGTCGGCCCAATGACGCCCACGGCGCCAATTATCTTACGGTCGGCGTTCATATAAGGAGAAACCACCAGAGAGGAACCCGAAAGTGAGAACAATTTGTTCTCAGACCCAATAAAAATGCGCACACCGTCGCCTTCTTCGGCCAAATCGAGGAATTGTGCGATGTCACGCTTGCGTTCTAGGTCATCAAACAGCGTTCGAATACGCGCCAAATCAATTTCGTTTTCGCCATCAGTCAGCAGATTTCCCCGCCCACGAACGATCAAACGCTCGGTGGATTCGCCTTCGTTTTCCCAAAGCGCGTACCCGTTTTCGACAAGATCAGCGGCAAGGCTGTCGATCTCTTGGCGACGCGCTGCAATCTCTCGCGATATGACTTTGCCCAGTTCGGAAAGCGTATGCCCTTCGGCAATTGCATTCAGGAAATTTGCAGCCTCGCGCATGGATGACGGCGTTTGTCCTGCGGGCGGCGTAAAGATACGGTTTTCAACGTGGCCATCAGCAAACACCAAGACAACAAGCGCCCGTTCCCGCGAGAGGCTGACGAAATCAATGTGCTTGATCGGCGCTTCATGTTTCGGCGTCAAAACAAGGCTTGCGCCTTGCGTCACGCCAGATAGCGCCTGACCGACCTGATCCAAAACAGACGCAACATCCCGATCATTATCGCCAAGGGTGCGATCAATGGTTTGGCGATCTTTACCATCTAGGTCACCGACCTCTAGCAGACCGTCGACAAACATACGCAGCCCCAACTGCGTTGGAATACGCCCTGCACTCACATGGGGGCTATCCAGCAATCCAAGGTATTCAAGATCCTGCATCACGTTGCGGATAGTCGCAGCGCTGACCTGTTCCGAAAAGTCGCGCGTCAAAGTCCGAGACCCAACCGGCGCGCCGCTTTCCAGATAGCCTTCGACGACACGACGAAAAACTTCGCGCGAACGATCGTTCATATCTGAAATATTAGGCGTCTGATCAGGCATTTGGTTCTCGAATAAAGGCTGGGCAATTAAAACGAAGTATGCCCGGGCGTCAATCGGGGTTGGATTTCATATGTGGGCAGCGTATCTGAGCGTTACAATCAAAAGGAGTGACCCCATGCGCCCATCAGGCCGTCAAACGAACGAAATGCGTGAAGTTTCCATTGAAACCGATGTGACCATGCATGCGGAAGGGTCCTGCCTTATCAAATGCGGTAACACTCACGTCTTGTGCACAGCGACAATCGATGAACGCGTTCCCCCATTCTTGAAAAACTCTGGCCTTGGCTGGGTGACTGCCGAATATGGTATGCTGCCACGTGCAACAAACACACGAATGCGTCGTGAGTCCAAGAACGGTCAGTCTGGCCGTACCCAAGAAATTCAACGGCTTATCGGTCGTTCACTACGCGCTGGCGTTGATCGTGTTGCTCTGGGAGAACGTCAGATCGTTGTTGATTGCGATGTTATCCAAGCTGACGGCGGAACACGCTGTGCGTCAATTACAGGTGGTTGGGTTGCTCTGAAACTGGCCGTTCAAAAACTGATGAAAGCTGGTGATGTCATATCTGATCCGCTAGTCGATCCAGTTGCTGCGATTTCTTGCGGTATTTACGCTGGCCAAGAGGTTCTTGATCTGGATTACCCCGAAGACAGCGAAGCCGGCGTCGATGGCAACTTTGTCATGACTGGCGGAAAATTGATCGAAGTACAGATGTCTGCCGAAGGTTCGACATACAGCCGTCCACAAATGGACGCGCTTTTAGATCTTGCTGAAAAAGGCGTGTCGGAACTGACAGCAGCACAATTGGCGGCGGTAAGCTAATGCGCAAGTTTGATGGCAAAGAACTGGTCATCGCGACCCACAACAAAGGTAAGCTCGCCGAAATGGTCGAGCTTCTCTCGCCGTTTGGCGTGACTTTGACGTCAAACGATGACCACGGTCTGCCAGAGCCTGAAGAAACCGAAACTACCTTTGTTGGTAACGCGCGCATCAAAGCACATGCCGCTGCAAAGGCGACCGGCCTTCCGGCGCTTGCCGATGACAGCGGGATCGAAATTGACGGGCTGAATGGAGCCCCCGGTGTATATACTGCGGACTGGGCCGAAACACCCAATGGGCGCGATTTCAAAATGGCAATGGAGCGGAGTTGGGCAGAGTTAGAGTCTGTTTCTGCCCCATACCCACGTACCGCGCGGTTCTGCTGTACGCTTGTTTTAGCCTGGCCAGATGGCCATGATGAGGTCTTTCCTGGGGTAATGCCAGGACAGGTGGTTTGGCCCATGCGTGGCGATCAAGGCCACGGGTACGACCCTATTTTCCAACCGGACGGTTATGACATCACGTTTGGTGAAATGGACAGCCAAGAAAAAAACAAGATCAGCCACCGGGCTGATGCTTTCCAAAAACTCGTCGCAGGTTGCTTTGCCTGAGGATTGGGAATACGGGGGCTTTGGCCTATATATCCATTGGCCGTTCTGTCAGGCTAAATGCCCCTATTGTGATTTCAACAGTCATGTCGTTTCCAAGATTGATCAGAAGGCTTGGCAAACTGCATACCTAAGCGAAATCGAACGCGTCGGTGCCGAAACCCAAGGGCGCATTTTGCGTTCCGTTTTTTTTGGTGGCGGCACACCTAGCATGATGGACCCAGATTTGGTTGACGCGATCCTGACAAAGGTACGCGCGACGTGGTCCATGGCCAACGATATTGAAATTACGCTTGAGGCGAACCCAACTTCAGTCGAGGCTGGACGCTTTGTCGGATACCGTCAGGCTGGCGTTAACCGTGTTTCGATGGGAATTCAGGCCCTAAATGACAAAGATCTGCGTGCCCTAGGGCGCCTTCACACCGCTCAGGAGGCTCTGACGGCCTTCAGCACGGCCAGAGAGACGTTCGATCGGGTCAGTTTTGACCTAATTTATGCCCGTCAGGGGCAAACTTTGACGGATTGGCGCGACGAATTAACCCAAGCATTGGGTTTGGCGATTGATCACCTATCGCTATATCAACTGACAATCGAAGACGGCACTGCATTTGGCGACCGATATGCCGCCGGAAAACTTCGCGGATTGCCGGATGATGATGTTGCCGCTGATATGTACGCCCTAACCCAAGATGTTTGCGGTGCTGCAAATTTTGAAGGCTACGAAGTTTCCAACCACGCGCGGCCCGGATGTGAAAGCATTCACAATAAAATCTATTGGAGCTACGGCGACTACGCAGGAATTGGTCCTGGCGCGCACGGTCGACTAACCTTGGGCGGAACACGTTTCGCGACCGAAGCACCATCAGCACCGATGAATTGGCTATCGCAAGTTAATCGAACGGGGAATGGCGATTCCGAACGTGCCGCGCTGTCATCGGAAGATCAGCAGTCAGAAATGCTGTTGATGGGCATGCGATTACGCGAAGGTGTTGATCTGAAACGCGTTTCTGCAGCCAATACTGACTTATTTCAAAATAAAATCAATAATTTGCGTGAAATAGGAATGGTTGATGTGGCCGAGGGCAGACTTCTGCTAACGCCAGAAGGCCGCCCTGTTCTTAATGCCGTATTACGCGAGCTATTGGGCGCTTAGCCGCCCGACAATGCGCGCAAAAGATCGTCCAATTCGTCCAACGACTTATAACCAATCGTCATTTTACCGCCGTCGTCACCTTCTTTATGATCGATTGTGACTTTCATCCGAAGTGTCGCTGTCAGCTCTTTTTCAATTTGAACTGTATCGGCGTCCTTCTGAGACTTTCCCGAAGACTTGGGCTTTGTCTTTAAAGTCGGCCCCTGCTTGGCAAGTTTCTCGGTTTCGCGAACAGAAAGATTGCGGTGGATAACTTCGCGGGCAATTTCAACGGCCCGTTCATGCCCAACCAATGCACGCGCGTGACCTGCAGAAATTTGGCCCTGAACGAGATAGTCCAACACCTCGTCTGGTAGGTTCAACAAACGCAAAAAGTTCGCGATATGGCTACGGCTTTTGCCAAGGGCAGTCGCGAGCTGTTCCTGCGTATGGCCGAAACGGTCCATAAGCTGACGATAGCCAGCCGCTTCATCAACGGCATTCAGGTCTGCGCGCTGAATATTCTCGATAATTGCGACTTCAAGAACTTCAGTGTCGGTGTATTCACGCAGAAGAACGGGAATTTCGTGCAGTTTGGCGATTTGAGCGGCACGCCAGCGGCGCTCACCAGCAACTATTTCGTAGGTATCATCGCCTTTTGGCGATTTACGAACGATCAAAGGCTGAATAATGCCCTTTTCAGCGATCGAGGATGCCAAATCATTAAGCGCGTCTTCACCAAAGGTACGACGGGGTTGATCAGGGTTAGGAACGATATGCTCGACCGGAACCAACAAATCTGGGCGGCGCGGCGTATCGATGGAAGAATCCTCAGGTGCCACATCCGACATTAAAGCCGACAAACCACGGCCCAAACCACGAGATTTTTTTGCGTTACTTGCCATGCTCTAAGCCCTTTTTTTCTTAGCTTTATTAATGACTTCTTTTGCTAATGCGCGATATGCAATCGCACCCTTCGACGCACTATCGTATTCGATTACCGGCAACGCAAATGATGGTGCCTCACTTAGGCGTACATTGCGTGGAATTACCGTTTTAAACACCATATCGCCCATGTTCTCTCTCGCGTCATCTTCGACCTGAATCGATAGGTTGTTACGGCGATCATACATCGTCAAAACGATTCCTTCGATCCGAAGATCCGGATTCGCAGTTTGGCGAACATCACGGACAGTCAAAATAAGCTGCGAAAGGCCCTCAAGCGCGAAAAACTCACTTTGTAGTGGTACTAGGATCGAATGAGCGGCAACCATTGCGTTGACGGTCAAGATATTGAGTGATGGAGGGCAATCAATCAATATATAGTCGTACTGAGAAACAGATTTACCTGCTTCCTGCAGCACATAACGCAGCAAAAAGCTGCGTTTGTCATTATCAATCAGCTCTAGATCTGCCGAACTCAGATCAGTCGTCGCAGGAATGATCGACAAGTTCTTTACAGAGGTCGGCAACGCCGCTTCTTCGAGGCTCGCGTCGCCCGAAAGAAGGTCATATGTTGTGATATCGCGCTGGTCTTGCTCTATACCCAGCCCAGTTGAGGCGTTTCCTTGCGGATCAAGGTCGATCAACAACACCTTTTTTTTCTGTTCGGCCAATGCAGCGCCCAGATTGATCGTTGTGGTCGTTTTACCAACCCCACCCTTTTGGTTCGCAATAGCGATAATTTTGCAGTCATTCGCCGACACGGGATATCCCTTTTACGATAAGAATTTGACCCCCAAGATCGGTTAAACTGGTGAACTCTTCAAGGTCAAAGCGCCAGTTCTGGCGTGCATCGGCGATTTCTTCCCCAGCTTTTTTGCCTTTGTGAAGAATAGCCTGTCCATCCAAATTTATATGTCTTTCAATCAATGGCAGCAACGTAGATAGGGTACTAAGTGCACGGGCTGACACAACATCTGCCCCTTGTGCCGCAGCATTTTCTATTCGTTCTGCAAGCACAGTAACGCGAAGGTTCAACTCTCGTGCGGCAGTTCTTAGGAATGTAGCCTTACGCTGATCGCTTTCGATAAGAACAAATGAAGCATCTGGCTGCTGAGTTTTCGCGATAATAGCCATTATGATACCAGGAAAGCCCCCACCGCTACCGATATCGACCCATTTTTTGTATGATTCTGGTGTAAATCGGTAAATTTGGGCCGAATCTACGATATGTCTTTCCCACAGTTCCGGGATTGTCGCCGGAGAGATTAAATTTATCTTTGGCGTCCACTTGCGAACTAAATCTGCGAACTGCTGCAACTCTTCAAATGTTTCACGTGAAACATTGACCCCGCCAACTTCGATACTCATTCCTTAACTTCCTGTATCTGCTTGTTGGGTCCGCTTGATCATGCTTACGATCAACATAAGCGCGGCTGGTGTCATACCTTCAATACGCCCAGCTTGAGCAATAGTAACAGGTCGCGCTGCTTTCAGTTTACCAGCTAGCTCGTTAGAGAGCCCGCTAACCAGTGAATAATCGAAGTTTTCTGGTATAACCTGCATTTCATCGCGCTCTAAGGCCGCAATATCGCGTTCTTGCCGCGCTACATAGTGTGCATAAAGGGCATCTTTTTTGATTTGATTCTTAATATCTGGTTCAATCACGCCAATTTCCGGTGCAAGCACCGTTAGATGCGTAAAATCAAAGTCTGTCAGCGCTAAGGCATCAAGAGCAGAACGCCGCGGACCATCCGCATTCAAATTCACACCCTGGCCCGCTATTTCTCGGGCTGAAAGGGAAATATCAGATAAAGATGCCTGAGCTTTCTGAATCTTATCCATTTTTTCAGAGAATGCTGCCCAGCGTTCTTCTCCAACGCAACCGAGTGAATGTCCCAAAGCTGTTAAGCGTTGATCGGCGTTGTCCGCACGCAATGACAAACGAAACTCTGCCCGCGATGTAAACATCCGATAAGGCTCAGATACGCCGCGCGTGATAAGATCATCAATCATGACGCCGATATATGATTGCCGTCGGCTAAAGGTAATGGGATCGCGGCCTTGCGCCTGTGCGGCTGCGTTCAGCCCAGCGACCAATCCTTGGGCTGCGGCCTCTTCATAGCCTGTCGTTCCGTTGATTTGGCCAGCTAAATAAAGACCTGCAACATCACGCAGTTCTAAAGTCGGTTTAAGCGAACGCGGGTCAACATAGTCATATTCGATCGCATATCCAGGCTGCAGAATCGTAGTATTTTCAAGGCCATAGATAGAATGAACGTATGCTTCTTGAACATCTTCAGGCAGTGATGTCGAAATGCCATTGGGGTAAACGGTATGATCGTTGATCCCTTCCGGCTCTAAGAATATCTGATGCGAAGTCTTATCCGCGAACCGGACAACTTTATCTTCTATTGATGGGCAATAACGCGGCCCAACACCATCAATATGTCCGCCATACATCGCAGAACGATCTAAGTTAGCGCGGATAATCTCATGGGTTTTCTCATTCGTATGCGTAATGCCGCAGTCGATCTGCTTCGCAAAAACGCCCGACGACATAAACGAAAACATTGTCGGGTCTTCGTCTGTTGGCTGTGCTTCTAGCAAATCCCACCGAATTGTTCGTCCGTCTAGCCGTGGGGGCGTACCCGTTTTTAATCGTCCTAGCGGTAGTTGGAAACTATCCAGACGCTCTGCCATTTTTACAGAAGGTTTATCACCCATCCGCCCACCGGGTCGCGACACGTCACCGATGTGAATAACACCCCTTAAGAAGGTGCCGGTTGTCAGAATTACGTTAGCAGCAGTCAAACGCGTATCGTCGCCCATGACAACGCCACCGACTCGATCACCCTGCATGATAAGATCAGTTGCTTCACCTTCGATAATCTGAAGGTTTTCTACCAGATCTAGCTCTGCCTGCATTGTCGTGCGGTATATTTCGCGGTCCGCTTGTGCACGCGGTCCCTGTACAGCTGGTCCCTTTTTACGATTTAACAACCGAAATTGAATACCGGCCCGGTCTGCAACACGTGCCATAACGCCATCTAATGCGTCAATTTCTCGGACTAGGTGCCCTTTTCCAAGCCCGCCAATGGCCGGATTGCAGGACATCACCCCAATTGACTGCTTTGTCAGCGTGATAAGCGCAGTGCGCGCACCCATCCTTGCAGATGCATGTGCGGCTTCAGCGCCTGCGTGACCACCGCCAATAACAATTACGTCGAAGTCATGATGTTTCACGTGAAACACTCCTATTTCCCGATGCAAAAGCTGGAAAAAATTTCATCAAGGACTTGTTCTACATCAACTCGGCCAACAAGGCTATCCACTGCGCGAATAGCGGAACGAAGTTCCTCGGCAGTAAGGTCAGTCATCCCGTGCTGCACATCAAGATCCGCCTCAGCCGCATCCAGATAGCATATCGCATTTACCATCGCGATCCGATGCCGTTCGCGCATCGCAATCCCAACAGAACCCACGCGTTCCTTCAGCATATCCGCAATTTTTTCAACGAGCGCATCAACACCGTCACCAGTTTTACCCGAAATAGCTAGGCCTTCACCACGGTCTAGATCAGCCTTTGCGCGAACTATAATATCATTTCGATCAACATCACGTGGTTCAGGGTCACCAGGCAACAACATATGGACCCGTATATCTGCTTGTGCTGCTCGTTCTTTGGCACGCTGGACACCTATGCCTTCAACCACATCATCTGTGTCACGTAATCCTGCCGTATCCAGCATGGTTACAGCTAGACCATCAAGATCAAGTCGAACTTCGATTACGTCACGGGTCGTGCCGGCAATTTCTGATGTAATTGCTACTTCTCTGCCAGCAAGCCGATTAAGCAGTGTTGATTTTCCCACGTTCGGCGCGCCAATAATCGCGACTTCGAAACCGTCCCGCAGGCGTTCGGCGATACGCACTCCTTCTGCTTCCCGCCGCATCTGCGCTTTGACTTCGCCGATCAATTCTAAAACTTCTGGTGCGACATCGACTGGTACTTCTTCGTCCGCAAAATCGATTGTTGCCTCTAGCAGTGCCGCCGCCCGGATCAGCTTTTTCCGCCACCCTTCTGCCAGATCACCCAACGCACCAGAGAAAACTCTGACCGCTTGCTTTCTCTGACCTTCAGTTTCAGCATCAATCAAATCGGCTAGGCCTTCGACCTGCGCCAAATCTAATCGGCCGTTATCAAGCGCGCGGCGTGTAAATTCCCCTGGTTCTGCTTGACGAAGCTCAGGATCGTTTCCAAGCGCGGTTAGCACTGCACTAACGACGGCCGGGCTACCGTGCAAATGAAGCTCAACAACCTCTTCGCCTGTGAAACTTTTGCCGTCTTCAAACCTCAGGACCAAAGCTTCGTCCAACAATTGCCCGTCAGGATCGGAAAGCACACGAACACCGCGGCTGACAGGTACATTCCCCATCAGCCTTTCAGCAGCTCTCACCGCGTCTGAACCTGACAAACGGACCACAGCCACACCGGCCCGGCCCTTTGCAGTTGCTAATGCAAAAATCGTATCCATAAATTAACCCATTGTATTATAACAATAAGTTACGTGTTCATTGAATCGAAGAAATCCGCGTTGGTTTTCGTCTGCTTCAGTTTCCCAATCAAGAACTCGATCGCATCTGTCGTACCCATCGGGTTGAGAATCCGACGTAGGACGTAAGTCTTCGCCAAATCGCCTTTATCGACCAACAGCTCTTCTTTCCGTGTACCGGATTTCAGAATATCCATCGCAGGGAACACGCGCTTATCAGCAACTTTGCGATCCAGAACGATCTCAGAGTTACCGGTACCTTTGAATTCTTCAAAGATAACTTCGTCCATACGCGAACCTGTATCGATCAACGCGGTTGCGATGATTGTCAGAGAGCCGCCTTCTTCGATGTTGCGCGCAGCACCAAAGAAACGTTTTGGACGCTGCAATGCATTCGCATCCACACCACCGGTTAGAACTTTACCGGACGATGGAACGGTTGTGTTAAATGCGCGGCCGAGGCGTGTGATCGAATCCAGCAAGATCACGACGTCGCGCTTATGTTCAACAAGACGTTTTGCTTTTTCGATAACCATCTCAGACACAGCAACGTGACGTGTCGCGGGTTCGTCGAATGTCGAAGAAACAACCTCGCCTTTCACCGAACGTTGCATGTCGGTTACTTCTTCGGGACGTTCGTCAATCAGCAGAACGATCAGATAGCATTCTGGGTGGTTCTTTTCGATCGAGTTGGCGATGTTTTGCAACAGAACCGTTTTACCAGTCCGCGGCGGCGCGACGATCAGTGAACGCTGCCCCTTACCGATTGGCGCTACAAGATCGATAATTCGTGCTGAACGATCTTTGATCGTTGGATCTTCGACTTCCATCTTGAGCCGTTCTTCGGGGTACAGCGGCGTCAAGTTGTCGAACGCAACCTTGTGCTTGGCCTTCTCTGGCTCTTCAAAGTTGATTTGTTCAACCGAAGTCAGCGCAAAGTAACGCTCTGTGTCGTTCGGCTCTTTCATCACACCTTCGACGGTATCGCCAGTCCGCAATGAATGCTGACGGATCATGTCTGGTGAAACGTAAATATCATCTGGGCCCGGAAGGTAGTTTGCCTCGGGTGAACGCAAGAAGCCAAAGCCATCTTGCAGGACTTCCAAAACGCCATCACCGCCGATGATCCATTCTTCGTCTGCCCGCTCTTTCAGAATGGCGAACATCATATCGCCTTTCCGCATTGTCGAAGCGTTTTCGATTTCGAGCTCTTCAGCCAGCGACAACAGATCTTTTGGGCTTTGTGCCTTGAGATCAGCAAGGTTCAGACGGTGTTGGGACATCATAAAATCCATCACCAGCCCAATGGCCGGTGTCTTTGCATATAGAAATGGAAAACCACTTTCCCGGACGGGAAGCTGCGACACTCATAAGCAAACATGCACCGCGAGTCAACGACGCCCTAAAACGGCCGTACAATGACCGCTACGACGATTATCACCATCAGAACTGTCGGAACCTCGTTAGCGAGCCTGTAGACCCGCCCAGAGCGCGTGTTGGTCCCCGCAGCGAACTCTTTCCGGCGTTTACTTAGCCAGCCGTGAAAACCGCTCATTAAGATCACAGATACGATCTTTGCCCATGCCCAGACCGATCCCCAATCGAATGCCCCCATGGCGAGCATGGTCAATCCTGCGATCCAGGTTACGGCCATAGCGGGATTAATAATCACACGAAGCAGTTTTTCTTCCATTACCTGGAATGTCTGATCAAGCTCTGATCCGACCACTGCCCGTTCAGCATGATAAACAAACAGACGGGGTAAGTAGAACATACCGGCCATCCACGAGATGACAGCCATAATATGGATCGCTTTGATCCAATCGTAATAACCGCTCAGAAATTCCAGCATGTGTTTCACTCTCTTCCGTCAGTTACCTCTTAATAAATATATATATAAAGAAAAGATGATGATGATGATAGTAAGCCCAATTTCTGTGGTTTGTTTTTTCATCCGCAGACTTATCCCAAGGCAGGACGAAGAAAAAAAATAGTTAAACGCTTGATGATTTCTTGTGATTATTTTATAAAAACAATTACTTACATATAGGAATATTTCTGCCAACAGTACCTGATGTGACATTGACTCTGCACTTTCGCGCGATTCCTCCACAGGGCCTAGTTATCCTTTCCCACCGTGGAAAAATCGGCATAACAGCGGGCATAAGTTTCGACTTTCGCACAGGTTCAGAAATCCTCTGACTCATCCCACAGGTCGCCCGCAGGCTGACACACGGTTTTTCCAAAAGGTTATCCACATGACCGATACGATCATCTTGGCCTCTGGCTCTGAAATTCGCGCAACATTGCTCAAAAACGCGGGGGTCAACTTTACAGTTTCTAAGGCTCGTATTGACGAAGATGCGATCCGCCAGTCTCTCGAGGCTGAAGATGCTGCGCCTCGGGATATTGCCGACACTTTGGCCGAACTCAAAGCACAAAGGGTTGCCGCAAAACATCCAGATGCGCTTGTCATTGGCTGTGATCAGGTTTTGGGGCTTGGGCGCACTATATATAGTAAGCCAGAAACACCCGAGCAGGCGCTTTCACAGTTACAGTCTTTGCGCGGTCAAAAGCATCAGTTGTTGTCAGCAGCTGTGATATACGGCGAAGGCAAACCGCTATGGCGTCATGTTGGCGTTGTGCGGCTGCAAATGCGTGACGCGAGCGACACATATTTAACTGATTATGTTGATCGCAACTGGGAAAGCATTCGTCACTCTGTCGGAGCCTATAAGCTTGAGGAAGAAGGTGTGCGACTTTTCACGCGCATCGAGGGGGATTATTTCAACGTGCTGGGACTGCCGCTATTAGAGCTACTATCTTATCTGACATTGCGTGGGACACTTCCGTCATGACCCAATCACCAAAAGCTTGTGTCATTGGTAACCCTATCTCTCATTCTTTGTCGCCAAAACTGCACGGTTATTGGCTCAAGCGTTATGGGTTGCCAGGTGAATACACTGCCCTACAGGTCACAGAAGGTGATCTGGAAGAAACACTACGGTCTTTGCCTAATCAGGGCTTCGTAGGAGTGAACGTCACGCTTCCGCATAAGGTAGAAGTACTGCAATACGCGGATCAAATTACAGATCGTGCGACCTTGATTGGTGCGGCGAATACGCTGACATTCAAAGAAGACGGACGTATTTTTGCGGACAACACCGATGGCTATGGTTTCATTTCCAATCTTCGCCAAGGCGCCCCGGATTGGGATCCTAAATCTGGGCCAGCCGTAATCTTTGGTGCTGGTGGTGCTGCGCGCGCTGTTATCGTGGCATTGGCAGACGCTGGTGTGCCGGAAATTATCCTTACCAACCGGACCCGTGCCAAAGCAGAAGCTTTGCGCGCTGATTTCGGTGCGCGTATTCGTGTGGTCGATTGGGTTCAGGCTGGCAGTGTTCTTGAGGAAGCGAATGTCGTGATCAATACGACTTCGCTTGGGATGAAAGGTGCTGCTGAGTTCAAAGTCTCGCTTGATGCGCTGCGCCCTGAAACTGTCGTCACAGATATTGTGTATAACCCGCTGCGTACGCCGTTCTTAAAGGCGGCCGAACAGGTTGGTTGTACGACGGTTGATGGTTTGGGAATGCTGCTTCATCAGGGTGTACCTGGGTTTGAACGTTGGTTTGGTAAACGCCCAGAAGTCGACGAAGAAACGCGTCAGGCAGTGCTCGCATGACAATTCTGCTTGGATTGACCGGATCGATTGGGATGGGAAAATCCACGACGGCGCAGATGTTCCGCGATGAAGGTGTTCCGGTCTGGGATGCCGACGCAACGGTTCACGAATTATATGCAATTGGTGGATTGGCTGTAGCGCCGATCTCAGCGGTCTTTCCAAATGCAGTCGTAGAGAATTCAGTTTCCCGAGATGTGTTGAAAGAGCTGATCGCCGCTGATCCATCAGTCATCGCGCAGCTTGAGAAAATCGTGCATCCGCTTGTTGCTGACAGTCGCCAGAAATTCTTGGCGGATCATAAGGAACAGCTTGTGGTATTTGACATACCGCTGCTTTTTGAAACTGGCGCGGACGAATGGTTAGATGCTGTCTTGGTTGTAACCGCCCCTACCGATGTACAAAAATCGCGGGTGATGGACCGTCCGGGCATGACCGAACAACAATTTCAAACCATCCTTTCCCGCCAAACGCCCGATGCAGAAAAACGTGAACGTGCTGACCATATTATTGAAACGCTGACGCTGGACGATACCCGCACTGCTGTGCGAAACCTGATTGTGGAACTTAAGGGGCAATCTGATGCGCGAAATCGTACTTGATACGGAAACCACCGGGTTTGAACCCAACGAAGGCGACCGGATTGTAGAAATTGGTGCGATTGAACTGATTGGCCATATGCCAACGGGCCGTACATATCATCAGTACATCAACCCAGAACGTTCAATGCCAGCCGAGGCGTTCGGCGTTCACGGTATTGGCCCAGATTTGTTGCAACCGCCCCAAGATCCAAAGCCGGGCCAAGAAACGCTGCGTGATAAGCCAGTGTTCAAAGATATCGCTCAGGACTTCGTTGATTTTGTCGGCGATTCAAAAATGGTCATCCACAACGCTGCATTTGATATGAAGTTTTTGAATGCGGAACTGGGTTGGCTTGGTCGCCCGTTGCTGCCTATGGATCAATCACTTGATACGTTGGCAATTGCACGCCGCAAGTTTCCCGGTTCGCCGGCGTCATTGGATGCGCTTTGCCGTCGGTTTGGCATCGACAACTCTTCACGGACGTTGCACGGCGCGTTGTTGGATAGTGAAATCCTTGCCGAAGTGTATCTAGAACTGATCGGTGGACGGCAGCCGGATTTCGCGCTCGCATCGGACACGCGTTCAAAATCGAATAGCAATGCGTCAGAAGATTGGCGCCCATCGGCGCGGCCCCAGCCGTTGCCATCGCGGCTAACTGCGGAAGAAACCGCCGCCCATAATGCCTTTATCGACAAATTGGGCGACGATGCTTTGTGGAAAAAGCTTAGTTAGCTTTTGCTTTTTCTGCCTCAGCGCGGCGTGCCAGTTCGGTACGGTACAGCGCAAGGAAATCGATAGTTTCTAGGTTCAACGCAGGGAATCCACCGTCGCGTGTGATGTCGCTCACGATGCGGCGCAAGAATGGGAACGTAATGCGTGGACATTCGATCAGCAGATATGGGTGCATCTGCTCTTCTGGGACACCTTCGACGTGGAAAACGCCAGCGTATTCAATTTCCAAAACGAACAGTGGTTCGCCTTTTTCTTTGGTTTTGCTGGTGATGTTCAGCTTTGTGATGACTTCGTACTGGTTGTCTGCGGTACGCTTGCGCGCATCAAGGTTTACCTGAACCTGGATTTCTGGCTGCGCGTCACCGGAAACACCTTTTTGTGCAAGGATGTTTTCAAAAGACATGTCACGGATGTACTGCGCCATGACGCGGCTGTTGACTTGTGCTGGCTGTGCCGCTGCGGCACCGTTCTCAGGGGTATCAGACATTATAAACTGCTCCGGTTAAATTCTGTTGGCGTTTTCCTAGCAGTCAATGTCGTAAGGCTCAATGGCGGGTCCAACCTGACGGTGGATGTGTTGGTTTTTTATCCCCAGTTACATCTTGAAATTCACCATCAATGACTTGGTCATTGGGTTGATGCGGTCGCTGCTGCGCAGGGCCAGCGGTAAAGCTGGCGACTTTCACTTTTGAGCGCCCCCAAACATATGCCGCTTGGCGAACCTGCGGGACCAAAAGCGAAAGACCGACAATATCTGTGAAGAAACCAGGCGTCAGCAACAGCGCACCAGCGAACAAAATCATCGCACCGTTCGCCAATGGTTCGGTGGGGTCTTGAAGTTCAGAAAAAGACTGCTGCAGTTTTCCAAGTTCACGCAAACCCTGTTGCCGCACCAAATATGACCCGGCAATCGCTGTCACGAGGACAATCAGAAGGGTCCACCAAACACCGATAATTCCTCCTACTTGGATAAATAGTGTGATTTCGATCATTGGGACCGCGATGAATGCAAGCAATAGCCACATAGAGGGCGCCTTTCTTAACTTGTTCCGGGCAAGGTGGACTTGGCCCTATACAGCCCCTACATAGGGTTGGAATGGGTATGTTTCCATGCCCCACCCTAATTGAGGTCCGAATGAACTCTGTTATTGAACTTTTGGTATTGGCTGGCATTGCCGTCTTTTTGATCCTGCGCTTGCGGGGGGTTTTGGGCACGCGCGAAGGTTTTGAAAAACCTGTCGTACGCCCGTCACAAGATGATCGGCGTGGAAAAAGGCCTGATCTAGAGCTTGTGAAAGACGGTCCTGATCTGGATATCACCGATCACGTCACAGAAGGTAGCGCCGCAGCGACAGCGCTTGCCGCGATGAAGCGCGTTGATCCAACGTTTAATGTTTCGGAATTCTTGGGCGGCGCACGTGCCGCCTATGAAATGATCCTGATGGCGTTTGAAAAAGGCGATCTGGACGAAATCAAACCGTTTATCTCTGATGACGTTTACGAAGCTTTTGCTTTCGTTGTCGAAGATCGCAAACGCAAGGGGCTGACTGTTGACGCTACATTCATCGGTGTCAGCGACATGACCTTAGCTGCGGCCGAATTCGATTCATCAAACAACGAAGCAGATATTTCTGTCCGCTTTAAGTCCGAGATGACTTCGGTCGTCCGCGATAACGGTGGTGACATCGTCGAAGGCAGCGACAAAGAAGTGAAACGCCAGAAAGATACTTGGACATTCTCGCGTCGGATGGATGCCGGTGATCCAAACTGGAAACTGGTTGCGACTGGCGAATAAGGTGCAGGCAAGGCGATGGCCGGACTGACATATAGGCAATTGTCCTTTGACGATTTGAACGATTGGGCGGCTGATGATCATCAGGCCGCCCTTGATGTTTTTCTGAACACCAGCGCGCATCTAACCAATGATAACTGGGGCGATATGGCGAATGCCGCGCAATCACCCCGTCAGTTTTTTGAAACCTACTTTCAACCCGTTTTGATCGAAGACGGTGCACCGATGGTGTTCACCGGCTATTTCGAACCCCAGCTTGCTGGATCGCGCACAAAGTCTGAAGCATTTTCCATTCCCATCTATGCCTTGCCCGACGACCCGACCAAATACACACGTCGGCAGATTGACGAAGACCAACCTCTTGCAGGTCGCGGTTTGGAAATTGCTTGGCTTTCTGACCCCGTCGATTTGTTCTTTCTGCAGGTCCAAGGATCGGGCCGCATTCAGCTACCCGATGGTACGATGATGCGCGTTGGCTTCGCAGGTAAGAATGGTCGGGAATATACATCCATCGGAAAGGTTCTTATTGCGCGGCGCGAACTGGCTGAAAGCGATGTGACCCCGGAATCCATCCGTGAATGGGTTGCCCAAAACGGGACGAAGGGTCAGGCGCTTTTGTGGGAAAACGAAAGCTATGTATTCTTCAAAGAAATAACCGAGGTTCCCGCAGATCACGGCCCTTTGGGCGCACTAGGTGCTTCGATTACTGCCGGTAGATCAATCGCCGTTGATCCAGAACTCACGCCGCTTGGTGCGCCGGTTTGGATTGAAAAAGCTGGGACGCACCATCTTATGACTGCCCAAGATACGGGATCAGCGATCAAAGGTGCTCAACGTGCCGACATATTCTTTGGCACTGGTAATGAGGCTGGGCGTCTGGCTGGTCAGGTGAATGATGGCGGACGTATGGTTGTCTTGTTGCCAAATGATATGGCGAAGCGAATTTGCGGAAAGACAACCTGATGCGGCGGCCAAGAAACCTTTCTGAAGAAGAACGTGCGCTGTGGGATAAAGTTGTCGAACGGGCAAAACCGCTTGATCCGAAATCGCACGCTGCTGAAAAGGCACCGATCAAGCCCAAACCAAAACCCCGTGACGTTGGCGGTACACCGATGCCAAACTTTAAGGTTGGGCAAAAAGCAAATGCGCACCGCCCCCATGATATTTTGCCCAGCATCGCAGAACGGCTAAGCCGTGCACCTGTGCATATGGACCACAAGTCGTTCGGCAAAATGAAGCGTGGTAAACTGGTGCCAGAGGCGCGGATCGACCTGCATGGAATGACTATGAGCGAGGCGCATCCAGAGCTGGTCGCGTTTATCCTTGGGTCGCACTCGATCGGGCGTCGGTTGGTTTTGGTCATCACAGGTAAAGGCAAAGACCGCGATGATGGCGGCCCCATCCCAACTCGGCAGGGCGTTTTACGACACCAGGTCCCACAATGGCTTGCGCTTCCACCGCTAAACCACGCGATCCTTCAAGTGACGCCAGCGCATTTGAAGCATGGCGGCCACGGCGCGTATTATGTGTATTTACGCCGAAGCCGATAGACGGGTTTGCGCCTGTTTGATTGCAGGAACCATTGCAAGTGATGCGATCACGAAAGTTGCTGAGTAAAACAAAAGCTGCGTATCGAATTCAATGCCGAGATCAATCAACCAACCAGATAGTCCCGGGCCAATCGCGGAACCAAGTACCATCAAAGCAACTGCCGCTGATTTGATGGATCCAATGTGTGCGGTGCCGAAATATGTGCTCCATACTGAACCAGGTAACGTTGATTGACCGCCGCCAGCTAATCCCATCAGGATCACACCTAGCGCAGACCACGCGATCGTGGGGGCGAAGGCGTGAACGATGAACGCGAATGAATAAGGCAGCAGGTAGATCGGCAATAACCGCCCTACCCCGAATTTATCCACGGCCCAGCCAAACAGGAATGTGGATCCCATGAATGTGAATGTCCCCAGTGGAAACACGGCCACGAATTTCAGGTGCTCCCATCCTTTGATTTCAGCAAAGTGCACCTGATGAAACCAGAACGCAGTGGCGAGCATGGGGAACAATGCCATTGCGGGGGCCAGCGTCCAGAATAGCGGATGGCGCAATGCCTCGGCGCGGGTCCAATGTTTGCCGTCCATCCCAACGGCGGTGTCGGACTTTGCCGATGACTGTGGAGTGCGTTCGAGTTTGAGCAAGCGCCACAAGAGTGGGATCATAAGTAGAATGAATATCGCGAAGCCGAACCAAATCGTCCGCCATTCCGCATGAGACTTTAGCCAAACGCTTGATAACGGTAGCGCTGCTTCGGCAAAGATAAACCCAAGAGTTGAAACAGCGAGGGCGCGACCGCGTGTGGCGATGAACCAGCGTGAAATCGCGACGACTGAAATTGTGCTGCTCATACCTTGGCCGAACAGGCGCAGGCAAAAGACGACAAAAACCAGCCCAAGCACATTTGTATTGAACGCCATGCCAAGGCAGGACAGCGCCAACAATGTCAGAACGACAACACCCAAGCTGCGGACGCGGAACCTGTCTGTCAAACCGCCTGCGTAGATCATGACTCCAGCAGATGCCATTGTGGCGACCATGTAGATCAGCCCCCAATCGCCGTTTGAAAGCCCGTATTCATCGCGGATTTCGCCCGCAAAGACGGCGATCAGAAAGGTCTGTCCAAAGCTGGATAATGCAGAAAGAAGCGCGCCAACCGCAAGGAATGGCGCGTTTTCGCGAATAAAACGGAAATAAGAGGCGAATGAATTCATACGCCTTTGGTGATCCTGCACCGCCCAAAAGGAAAGCCCTAATGCAGCGGTGCAGCTAAA
This sequence comes from Yoonia maritima, assembly GCF_043641945.1. Taxonomy (GTDB): domain Bacteria; phylum Pseudomonadota; class Alphaproteobacteria; order Rhodobacterales; family Rhodobacteraceae; genus Yoonia; species Yoonia maritima_B. The sequence goes on from NZ_JBHZRX010000003.1 coordinate 512,062, forward strand.
TCACAACACATAGCGGCTGACGTCCAGAGAACGGGACAATTCGCCAAGGTGCTTTTCAACGAATGCGGCATCTACGGTGATAGCTTCACCACCGCGATCAGGCGCGTTGAAAGACAGGTCTTCGAATACGCGTTCCATCACGGTGTACAGCCGGCGTGCCCCGATGTTTTCTACGGATTCATTGACCTCCGCCGCGATTTTCGCCAGTGCTTTGATCCCTTCTTGGTCAAAGGTCACAGCGACTTCTTCAGTTTTCATCAAGGCTGTGTATTGCAGCGTCAATGCGTTGTCGGTTTCCGTCAGGATGCGGACAAAGTCGTCTTCGGTCAGGGCTTGCAGTTCAACGCGGATCGGCAAACGGCCCTGCAATTCAGGCAGCAAGTCTGATGGCTTGGCGACATGGAATGCACCAGAGGCGATAAACAGGATGTGGTCTGTTTTGATTGGGCCGTGTTTTGTTGAAACGGTTGTACCTTCAATCAATGGCAGTAGATCGCGCTGAACACCTTCGCGGGAAACATCAGCACCACGTGCGTCAGAGCGTGCGCAGACTTTGTCGATCTCGTCCAAGAAGACGATGCCATTTTGCTCGACTGCTTCTAGCGCGGCTTTGGTCACTGTCTCATCATCAAGCAGTTTGTCGGCTTCGTCGGCGATTAGCGCGTCATAGCTTTCTGCGACGGTCATCTTCTTCTTAACCGTGCGCCCGCCGCCCATTTTGCCGAACAATTCGCCAATGTTCATCATGCCGCCCATGCCGCCGGGCTGGCCGGGTATTTCAAAACCACCCAACGGGTTGGATGTGTCTGCCAGCTCCAGCTCGATCACGGTGTTGTCCAGTTCGCCAGCCTTCAGCTTGCGGCGGAACATTTCGCGGGTTCCATCGCGGGCATCGGTGCCAGCAACAGCTGTGATAACGCGGTCTTCGGCGGCTTGTTGTGCTTTGGCTTTGACGTCTTCGCGCATGTGCTCACGCGTGTCCAAGATTGCAGTATCAACCAGATCACGGATGATCTGTTCAACGTCACGGCCGACGTAGCCGACTTCGGTGAACTTTGTTGCTTCGACCTTGATAAATGGCGCACGGGCAAGTTTCGCCAAGCGGCGGCTGATTTCGGTTTTACCAACACCAGTGGGCCCGATCATCAAAATGTTCTTTGGGTAAACTTCATCGCGTAGATCGTCGCCCAATTGCTTACGGCGCCAGCGGTTACGCAGGGCCACAGCCACGGCGCGTTTTGCGTCGTTCTGTCCAATGATAAATCGATCAAGTTCCGATACGATTTCGCGGGGAGTGAGGTCAGTCATGTAAATCCTTACACATGGGATGGAGGCAAGCGGTGCAATGGAAAACCTGTCGGCAGCAGACGCAAGGTCCGCGCACGAATTTTTTCCCAGAAAGCACCCAAAAACAGCATGATTGCGCCAAGTAGCAGAACCGTCAGGGCGACGCCATCGCCATCCAGAACTGTGATCGCAACGGTCACGATATAGCCAATTGCCGTAATCAAAAATGACCGCCGGTCGATGATGATCGCAATAACAGCGAAGATACCAAGCACAACAAATAGTCCAAAGTTTGCGGCCGACGTCCCTTGGTTCAAGAGCGTCAGGCCTATGGTGTTAATCAAAGCAGGCGCAGCAACGACATGCAGCCAAAACCCGTTGGTTGAACGTCGAGTGACGCGATGTGGGTCGCTCATATCGAAAAGCATGGCGACGGCGAAAACGATAAGTCCAAGAACCAGCGTGATCCACGCAAATGGTCCGCCAGCAGATAGCAGGAACAGGTCTTTGAATTCATTGATCTCACCACCCTTGCTGGCGGTGAACACCATTGCGACAACGAAAAACCCGATAGCCAAGATTGCCATCGCGAAAGGCACGCGAAAGCGCCACCAATAGATAAGCAGTGAAATCAAACCGAGAAAAAGCGGAAGTGGAATGCTTTCAAAATTGCCCTGACCAACCATAAACGGTTCGGCGAAATAGCTTAGAAAACCAAAGGTTGCGTTGGCGATGAACATAATCGCAAGCGTTGATGCCGGACCGATCATGCGGCGGCGTCGAATAAAGTATTCTGACAATAGCCAGATCGCGACAGCGCCAGCTAACGTAATGCCGATCGCATACCGTTTAAGGTCAACAATTTCATCGCCTAGGGCGAGCGTAGCAACGGAATACCAACCGATACCAAGAATAAATAATCCGATGATTATGAAGACTTCGTTGAAACCACGAAACAGTTCGAACGGTTCATCGCCTGGGGATAGATCAGACCCGGATGTTTTCCGCTGTTGCGCAAGCTGCGCCAGATCAGCGGCTTGTCGTTCGGACAATAGGCCGCTGTTGATCGCAGCGCGTAGGTCATCTGTGTCAATCATCGGCATTCCTTTGCGTTCGTCACACCTAAGTGTTGTGGCATGCAACTCCAAGGGTGACACCTTCCTTTTGCCGTAAATTGCAGCGCTTCACAAACGCGTGGGGATGATTGTTTGAAAACCAATGCGCTGTACGATTGGCAGCAACAGAAACAGGAGGTTTCCGATGGATAGACGTTCTTTTATCGCGGCGTTGCTAAGTACAGCAGCATTGCCAGCATTTGCAGGTGGCCATGGCCGTTTAGGTACATGGGGTGGCATCAATGGCCATACGGTGACAGGTACCGCCGAAATCGCGGGAAGCGAGATCAACTTGCTTGATGATTTTGTGTTTGATGGTGCCCCTGACCCTAAGGTCGCGCTGGGCAAAGACGGGGTTTATGACCCCGCCACCATTATGGGACCGCTTGCCAGTGATGCCGGTGCATCCCAATATATGGCTCCAGAGGGTATCGATACGTCGGCCTATAACGAGGTCTGGATTTGGTGCGAGGAATTCAACGTCGGTCTTGCCGTTGCACCAATCACTTAACCGATGCTTTCGACTGTCAATTTGCCGTTGGTATAAACACAAATATCAGCGGCAATTGCCATCGCCTTACGCGCAACTGCTTCGGCGTCCATGTCGCTGTCCATCATGGCGCGACCAGCAGCCAGCGCAAAATTTCCGCCGGACCCGATTGCTGCGATATCATGTTCAGGTTCCAGAACATCGCCTGCCCCCGTAATCACAAACAGGTCTTTGCCATCGGTGACGATCAGCATCGCTTCTAGCTTTTGCAGGTATTTGTCTGTGCGCCAGTCCTTGGCAAGATCAACACTTGCGCGAGCCAGCTGACCGGGAGTTGCTTCTAGCTTTTTCTCAAGCCGTTCAAGCAGTGTAAACGCGTCGGCGGTCGAACCCGCAAAACCAGCGATTACATCTTGGCCGCCGGGTGACAGACGACGCACTTTTCGTGCTGTGCCTTTGATCACAGTCTGGCCAAGGCTAACCTGCCCATCGCCAGCAATTACAACTTTACCATCCTTGCGCACACCGATGATCGTTGTGCCGTGCCAGCCTGGGAATTCTTCTTTACTCATCATCTGCTCCTTGCGGGTTGGACACTATATGGCGGCGTGAGCGCGGGCAAACAACCCCGATGGCTTGCCGCCCGCCCAACACAACGCTAGCTTCCGCCGCATGAGCGATGCGAATACAGTCACATTCTATCTGAATGCCCAAATGCGCCGCAAAGCCGAACGGGGCAATCACAATTTCATTCGCCGTGTTTGCAGCGTTCTAGAGGCCGCAGGATTGAATGTCGCTTATGACATCAACGATGAGCTTGGCCGTTTGCAGGCGCTTTCGCGTCCGGGCCGTAGTCTGTTTTTAATGGATGATCCTGTCGACGACCGTGGGCTGACATTTCGTAAGACGTATATTTTCCCATTTTGGCACATTGAAAAGCAAAGCAAGCGTTGGGAATGGCCCGTTGCGCAAAGCCAGTTCGAGCCGAGCAAAAAGGACGCTGTCAAAGCAAAGAAGTTCCATCAGCGCTGGCGTAACAAGTTATTCGCCGGTGACACGCGCCAAGATGGCTTTGTCTTTATGCCATTGCAGGGCCGACTAACGGTGCGCCGTTCGTTTCAGCATTGCAGCCCGATCGAGATGATCGAAGCAACCCTGCAATACGAACCACAGCGAGAAATCATCGCGACGCTTCACCCTTCAGAGGACTACACCGACGTAGAACTAGCAGAGCTAAAGGCGCTGATCGACGCATATGATCAATTGACCGTTCGGCATCGCGGCACTGACGAATTCTTGCATAATTGCGATTACATCGTGACGCAGAATTCCAGTCTTGGGTTTCACGGATATTTCTTAGAAAAACCTGTGATCCTGTTTGGAAAAACTGATTTCCATCACATCGGGTTGAATGTGCAAACAATGGGCGTTGCCGAAGCATTTGCTGCGCGCACAGATCACAATCCAGACTACGCTGCCTATCTATTTTGGTTTCTGCAACAACAGGCGATCAACGCAGGGCGACCAGAAACAGAAGAAACCATACGCAAAGTTTTGCAGGGGCACGGGTGGCCCGTCTGAAATGAAAAAGGGCGCCACAATGGGCGCCCATAATTCATAATGTCAGACTGCTTAGATCGACTCGTCGATCCAGCCCTGCAAAGCAGCTTTTGGTGCAGCACCTGTTTTGTTCGAAACGACTTCGCCGCCTTTGAACATGAACAGTGCTGGGATGCCGCGAACGCCAAGCTGTGAAGGCGAATTCGGGTTTTCGTCAACGTTTACTTTGACGATTTTTACTTTGCCATCATACTCGGCAGATAGCTCCTCAAGAGCTGGGCCGATTTGTTTACATGGTCCACACCATTCAGCCCAGAAGTCTACGACAACAGGAATATCTGACTGGCGTACTTCGGCGTCAAAGGTTGCGTCTGTTACTGCTACGGTTGCCATTGGGTCACTCCTTGGCGAATGTCATTGGACGCTGAACCTATGTACCCATCGTGGATTGGTCAAGGGATCGAAAGGCCGTTCAGGGTTTCGTGAAGCAGTTCTTTGGGCAGTTGCATCAATGTCCCCGTGGCCGTCCATAAAATGCCGACACAAACATCGCGATCTGGATAAATTTGGCGCAAGGCAGCATCGTAGGCTGCCATCTGCCGCAAAATTCCCAACGGCGTTTGGGTGGCATGATCAGGCACGATTTGGTTCGATTTATAATCAATCGCCAGAACGCTGTCTTCGCGGATGATCAATCGGTCAATCGTGCCATGAATACGGCCGATACCATCGATGTCGGCGGTGACATCAATTTCGGTCAAGGCGGCTGGATCCCAAAGTTGGGCTAGATCAGGTTGATCCAAAAGCCGGACAACTTCGTCCACAAGTTCGGGATCGTTGTGTTTCAATACACGCTGGCCAAGCGCTTTGCGCTCTTTTGGGTCGGCTTGCGGTAGGTATTCTAACAGACTGTGGATCGCTGTCCCGCGTTCCATTGCGTCTTCGATATCCACCCGCGCCGGATCACCGGGCATGATTTTCGCGCCATCAAACTCTGACGGAGACAACGTTTTGCGAATGGTTAGCTTTGGCACTGGGCCAAAGGTTGGTGCCTCAACTTTCGTTTCTGCGATTGGTTCGGGCTGCAGCAATTCGCCTGCGTCCCAATCAAGGTGCGCCACGCGCCGCGCTTCCATGTCGTCGATTTGTATTTCGGTATCGCCGCGGGCCGCCATGCCGTCTGCAACGATGTTATACCAACTGTCGTCACCGTCCCCCACATCACCAGCGGCCCCGACGATCAGCCACTTTTCCGCACGCGTCATCGCAACATAAAGAAGACGCATCCGTTCGCGGGTTTGCTTGGCGACGAAATCATCTCGGATTTCCTGCATTGCAGAACCCGAAGCCTGCGCTGCAGTTTTCCAGATCACGTGATCACGGACCGGTAGCAATTCGTCTTTCACGTCAACACGGCGTTTTGCAGTGTCTGGCAAAATAACAATCGGCGCTTCAAGCCCCTTGGACCCGTGCACAGTCATCACCCTGATCCGGTCACCTTGGGCATCCATCTGGCGTTTAACTTCTAGATCATCAGTTTCCATCCACGTCAGGAAACCGGTCAGACTAGGCACCCCTGTGCTTTCGTAGGCGAGTGCTTGGGAAAGCAGCGCATCAATGCCATCTTCTGCCTCTGGCCCCAACCGCGCCAAAAGTTTGCGCCGCCCATCGTGACGCGTCAGGATACGTTCAATCAGGTCATAGGGGCGTAAAAAGTCAGCTTCTTTGCGTAAATCACGCAGGATAGCCAAAGTCTGGGAATGGTCTGAATCCCGTAAGGCAGGCCATAGATATCCTTTTTCTGGGCGGTGGTGTGCCAGTGTGAAGAGATCCTGTTCTGACCAGCCAAATAATGGGGACCGCAAGGCGGAAGCCAACGAAAGATCATCCTCTGGCAAGGCAAGAAAGTTCAAAAGCGCCGCAAGGTCTTTGACCGCCAGTTCTGCACCAACGCGTAGACGGTCAGCACCCGCGATCTTTAGACCTGCCGCCTTACACGCGCGGATCACTTCAGAGAACAGTTCCGAACGTCGCTGCACTAGGATCAAAAAGTCGCCTTCGGTGATCGGACGACGGTGATACTCGCCCGAATGCCCGATTTCCTCTGGCAAGGTTTCGTGCGTGATCATGCGTTTGATCTGTTCCGCCACACGGTTTGCCATCAGCACAGTGTGGTCCGTTTCGCTGGGCAGATCGATGGGGTCGAACCAGTTGCGGGGTTCATCAACCACCGATTTTTCGACGACAGGCCATAAATCAACGCGCCCCGGCATGTTCTCTTTGAATGCTATGTGGGTGAGCGTGTCGTCCATCCCGGCGGCGCGGTCACCCGTAAACGTGGCATCCACGACGGACAGGATCGCTTGCGAAGACCGGAACGAATGGTCTAGCGATGTGACCTCGAACGGCTTTTCAACGGCGTGGTGGGCATCGCGGAAATGGACCTTCATTTCGTCAAAGGCGGCAGGATCAGCGCCTTGGAATGAATAGATCGACTGCTTTTTATCGCCCACAACAAACACAGTGCGTTCGCGGTCTGGATGTGCGCCCTCGCCACTCGCGAATTCTTGGGTCAGTTGTTCGATCACGGCCCACTGGGTGGGGCTTGTGTCTTGGGCTTCATCAACCAATACGTGGTCAATGCCGCCGTCCAAACGGAACAATACCCATTGCGCCACGTCCCGATCAGTTAGCAGTGCCTTGGCTTTGCGGATCAGATCGTCAAAATCCAACGCACCCATCATCAACTTGCGCTGTTCATAGGCCGGCACAAAAACGGCGCCGAACCGATAGATCGCAAGCGTACGGTGCAACGCATTTAGCGCCAGCCGATCTTCGCGAGCGTCTTGAACGCCCAGCATGATGGGTTCCAGATCGTCCATCAGTTCGGCATGGGCTTCGCGGGTGCCTTTGGTCGGAAAACTACCGACCTTCGCCCCAAACGGGGATTTGGCCGATGCCCCGAAAAGAAACACGCTTTCTAATAATTCTAGGTCTTGCAGAGTCCCGGGTGCGGTTGTGCAGACTTTATCAAGTGTTGCTGCAGCCTTGGCTTCGGTCGAACTGCCTTTGGCGCAAATCTTGGCCAGTGCGTGGATCGTATCAAGGCTTGATTGGCTTAGGACCTGTGAAACAAGCACATCAGCCGAAAGCGCCGGATCAATCCCAAGTGTTTCACATAGCGCTTCACGTGGGATGCCGTTTGCAAAGGCATCACGTTTGTTCGCGACTTCGGCCGTCAGTTTGGATAGCTCCGCGCCGGTGAAGTATCCCAAAACCTGTTCGACAGCGGGTGCATCTGGACCGGCGATCAGTTCATCCATGACCTCGGCGCGTAGCAGCTCTGCGGCGCGGTCTTCCATTTCGCGGAACTGCGGGCTGACTTGCGCCTCGAGCGGAAAACGCCGCAGGACACCTGCACAAAACGAGTGGATGGTTTGGATTTTTAAACCGCCGGGCGTTTCGATGGCGCGTGCAAAAAGCGTCCTTGCTTCGCGCAGTTGTTGGTCATCGATCACACGATCCACACCAAGCGATTGAAGGTCAGCACGCAGCGCGTCGTCCTCCATCATCGCCCAAGTACCAAGCCGCTTGAACAGGCGGTTCTGCATCTCGGCTGCGGCGGCTTTGGTGTAGGTTAGGCAAAGGATGTTTTGCGGGGACACCTTTTCCAACAATAGCCGCGCTACGCGGTCGGTCAGCACGCGGGTTTTGCCAGATCCGGCGTTGGCAGAAAGCCAAGTGGATGTGCGTGGATCAGCGGCGTCGACCTGCCGTTGGGATGCTGCGTCGCGGATCATGTCAGCACCTCTGGTTTTGGATCGTCACTGGTGTCCCATTCCCCGAACCGAGACAGGTGATCATAGGGGCTGTAATCGGTCTTTGAGAATAGCGCGATCCGCGCGGTATAGCCGCGATCAACACGTTGCCAATTTTCAAAAAGCGTCTCTAACTCGGCCCAAACCTGATCTGGCGGGTTCTTTTCAAGTGGCGCGTTGCTGTTTTTCATCGTCGTGTTTACGCCGATGAATGTGGCAGCTTGAACGGGTTTCTGTCCAAGGTCATTGAACGCACCGCGTTCGACCATCGCAGCCTCTAGCAACAGTTGCTTGTCAAAGTTTTCTTGCTGTTTTTCGCTGGGAACAACGCCGGTTTTATAGTCGTAGATCAGCGCCTGACCGTCAGGGGTGATGTCGATCCGGTCGGCAAGGCAGGTCAGTTTTACACCTACGTTTGGAACTACGATTTCACCGTTCTTTTCGATCACACGCTGATCGGACAGGGCTTGGCGTTTGACCTCATCTGCTAGGAACGGATCGGCTGATTTTTCCATCCGGGCGATCCACTGGGCGCGGATGGTGGGCCATGGGCAGTGTTCAAGGAAACATTCGTTGGCGATTTGCATCAGTGCTTCGCGATCATCGGGTGCAAAGCCGCCAGCGATGAATTTTTCCAAGACTTCGTGCACGATTGTACCGCGCAAAGGTGCATCAGCTGTTGGTGCCAACGGATCAAGCGGGTCGAGGCGCAGCACCTTGCGTGCGTAAATCGCGAATGGATCGCGGATCAGCGTCTTGATTTGTGTGACGGACAATTGCTTGGGACGCGCATCAACTGGTGGGCAAGGTGATGGACGTGGCGCAGGATCGTTCCGGTGATCGGCGCTTGATAGCTGGGCGGCCATGTCAGCCCAGTTGCGGCCACGTTCCAGCATCGCGTCCAGCGCGACAACGCCGTTTTGTTCGGGCAATCCACGTAGCAGGTTGGTAAGCCGGTTCACCCAACGCGAAGGTACGGTTTCCGCGTCAGAGGACCGTTTAGCGCGCGTGATCCAGACCTCTTTGCCGGCAATTGCTTGTTGATAATCGTGCGCGGAAAGACCGATGCGCCGTTCGGGCAAAAGCAATCCGGCCTTGGCCCGCATGACGCGGTTTAGCCAAGGGTCTGGTGCTGGTGCCTCGGGCCAAACCCCATCGTTCATCCCGCCAAGGATCGTCAGGTCAACGCCTTGAACACGGGCCTCTAGCGTACCCCAGATCAGGATTTGTGGGTGGCCTTTGTCACGTTCGCGCACGACGCCTTCGGACAGGATCGCGCCGAAAAGCGCGGCGTAATCCTTGGTATCCATTTCGCCAGCAAAGTCGGCGTTCTCGGCAATCGTATCGCAGGTTTTGCGTGCCTCGCGGCCTGCTGCTTCTTTCCACAGCTCGCCTGCGTCTGTTCCTGATGGCCCGGCGCACAGCTTTTCGGCCAGTCGGAGATGCGTCTGCAAATGGTCGGACAAAGGTATGGTAAGCGGATCGGCATAGCCAAATACCGTTTCGGAAAGCCAATTCGCCCATTCATCGCGCCCTTCAGCACGGGACGCCCAGTCACGTAGCGTATCAGGCGTTGGGAATGGCGGCCCGTTGCGGCGCAGATAGATCTCAAGTTCGCGGGAATGACGCAAATGCGGGCCGCGCTCAGAATCTGTCGAGTTGCACAGCGGATGCTTCAGCAACACGAGCAACATTTCCCCGGTCAGCGGTTTGCCCAGCATGTCAGCAACATGGCGCAGCATCCGGCCCGGAGGCGACAACTGCAACGGAACACCGGCACTGTCGTCCGGTTTAATATCCCAACGGTCCAGCGCGGCGGTAACCTGCCGCGTTAGCATCCGATCGGGAGAAATAAGCGCGGCAGTGATCCCGTCTTGGACAGCTTGGCGCAGGCGTAACGCGATGGTTTCGGCTTCGGCGCGGGGGGATACGGCCTCGACTAATGTCAGCCCTTCGGTTGCAGCGGACAGGTCGCCCAGCTTTGGTCCTTCTTCCAGCCATTGGCTGGTGACGGGTGCAGGGCGTAGCGACAGTGATACCAATTTGTTTCGCGCTGGATGAATGGGCTGCAAATCACACCAAGACTTTACGTCATTGGGGCCAAATTCCATGAGGTCCATGAGACGACGGAACCGAAATTGCGGATGATCCTCGGCGGTCATTTCATCGTCCATCGCTTGCCAAACGGGATCGGGAAGATCGAAATCGTAACCGGGAAGGACAATCGCACCTTGGGGTAGTTTTGCGACCGCTTGCATAAACATCGCGGTCGCGCCGCGTGAACCGGTTGAACCGGCGACGATGATTGGATGGGTTGGTGGCGTTTCCGCCCAGCGCTGTGACAGCGTTTCGATGACAAGCCGTTGGCGCGCTTCTTTGTCGGGGGTGTCGTTGGTCGCACCAAAAAACGGTGTGATAATGTTGAGGAACTTGAGCGCCCGCTGCCAATGGCCAGATTGATCGGACACATCTAGGCTGGCAATGGTTTCTGGGCTTACGCCCTCGCCCTGCATTTCGTCCATCAGTTTCGCAAGGCTATCTGACAGATCATAAAGCGCGGCACGCGGCGCAAGGTCGGGTTCTTGTTCTAGCAATTTCGATACGAATTGTAGAAGCTCAAACCGCCGACGCAAAGGTGCAATAGCAGGCGGAACGATCAGCGATACCGGGTCATTCGCAAGGTCAGTTACCAGTTTGATCCGTGGCAATAGGCGCGCTGGGCCAGCATCGAATACTTCGCGGATGCGGCGCTGCATACGTGTTGTGTTGACGTATATTTCGGTACGCGCCCAGTCTTCCGGAGTCATGTTCTGACCACGAGCGGTTAGGCCATCCACCAGTGACTGTGCGAAATCGACGCCCAGTGCGCTGCCGAAAATGCGAGGGCTGTCTGATGGTTCAAACATTCAACATCGCCTCGGCAATTGGGATGCTGGATGGCTGTCCGACATCACACCAAGCCCCATCGTATTTTACACCGTAAAGCCCGCCACGCGTGGCAATATCATTCCATGCGACGTTCAGCGAAAATGCGGTTTCTTGTATGTGGTCGAGCGTTTCGGGCCGGATGATCTGCACGCCGGTATAGATCACGTCAGGCCCACGGTGCAGGCGATCATCGCTATCGACAAGAAAATCGCCTTTGCCCAGATGCCCATGTACGTTTGGCTTTTCGATCACCAGAAGCAGTGCTTCCATTTCATCGCGCCATGCTGACAAAACCGTCTCAATCGGGTTGGGCCCCCGCCACACTGCATCGGTATTCATGGTGATCGTCGGACCAGACCCAAGTAGCGCCCGTGCCTGCCGTAGCCCACCTCCGGTTTCTAGCAATGCGTCGGTTTCATCAGAAATTGCGATGTCTTGCCCAGCCAGATGGCTGCGCATTTGGTCCGCATGATAGTGCACGTTCACAACCTTTTGCCCGACGTTTGCGATGTCAGTGAATGACAGCGCATGGTCGATCAACGGTTTGCCCGCCACTTGAACAAGAGGTTTTGGCCGATCCTTGGTCAGTGCGCCCATGCGGGTTCCAAGCCCGGCGGCAAACAATAGAATGGGCGTGGTCATGCGCGAAGCCTTGCAAGTGTTTCTGTGTCCGGTGCTGGTAGCGTATCGCGCACCGCCTGTTCCAGCATTTTCAGTTCTGGATGGCGTAGATCGGCCATTAGATTGGCCCATACCCGTGGGATCAAATCAATGTATCGCTTTTTACCCATGACGAGGGAAAGCCGTGCAAACACCCCCAATATTCGCAAGTTGCGCTGGGCACCAAGGCAGGCCAACTGCGCGGGGAACTCGCTGCCCGCACCTGTCTTTGCCATGTAATACGTTGTTATTTCTTGCGCTAATGCTGGGTCTATTTCCCGTCGTACGTCCCGCAACAGTGATGCGAGGTCGTAACCTGCTGGCGCGATAAATGCGTCTTGGTAATCTAGCAAACCAACGCGGTTCAGCCCTTGTTGTTCGGGTCGCCAAATCAGATTTTCAGCGTGGTAATCGCGGAGCGCGAGCGTGTTCGCATTTGGTGCGAGTGTGATCAGCGCGCGGTGCACTTCGTTAGTGAGGTCCGGTGTAGGGGCGTTGGCGTAGAATTCACCTGTGATCTCGACCATTTGAGCGCCGATTTCGGGTGTCATTTGGTTCAGGTCTGAAGGCGCTGGGTAATTGGCGAGATGGACCAAAACGTCGGTGGCCGCGCGATAAAGCGTCAAGTTGTCGGAAGGGTTCTGAGTTAACCACCTTGCAAAGTCGTCTTGGCCTAGGTCGGACAAGATCATGATACCAGCTGACACGTCATGCGCTAAGATTTCAGGAGGTGCTAACCCCGCATTTTGGAGCAGACTAGTGATGCTGGCAAAGGCGTGGGTTGTTTCACCATTTTCAGGTGGCGCATCCATCAAAATCACATTTGACGTGCCATCGGTCAGGCGTTCGTACCGCCGGGCAGACGCATCACCAGCAAGTGCATGTCGGTCCCAAGCAGCCCAATCAGACGAGGCGATAAAGTTATCAATGATAGTTTTGCGTTCCATCACAAAACCGCCTTTAGCCGGTCGTGCCATTCCGGTGTTGTCGTGATTTGAACGCTGTGTTCTGTATCTCCTGCCGCGAACGCCAGTCTAAGAGCGTTCTTTGGGGCATCAGTACCGAGCCGATCAGGCCATTCGATCAGGCAGATGGCGGTTGTGAATGCTTCGTCTAGCCCGAGTTCGAATACTTCGTCAGGGTGTGTCAGCCGGTAAAGGTCACAGTGCCAGATGTCGCCTTCTGGGTCTTCGTATGTTTGGACAAGGGTGAAGGTTGGGGATGGAACGTCCTCCATACGGCCAAGCCGGGCGCGGATTAATGCGCGGGCAAAGGCGGATTTACCTGCGCCGATGGACCCTTCCAGCAAAAGCGTATCGCCGGGGGCCAGCAACAGCGCGATGCGGCTGGCCAGTTCAACGGTGTCAGTTTCGTTCGGCAGGGCGATTGTGATCGGCATATTGTTCATGCCGAAACACTATTGCTTGGGTCGCTACCTGCAAGGTCAAATCAGCGTTTGCGAACGCGGATCGCTGGATCGTGCATGGTTAGTTTTTGGATAACGGGGTGCATTTTCGCTGCGGTTGTAAATCGCACTAGCGTCTTACCCCCGGCGATTGGGTTCGCGTGGCATGACAGCTGGCGACCGTCATCAAGTAGCGTACTATCGGACCACGCTTCGCGCGGGCCGATTTGATGCGTAAATTTCTGGATCTTTGACCAGATCGGGGTAGCCGTACACCGTTGTTGCCAGACCTTTGTTTCGGTCTGAAGCGCGCGTTGCTCGTGGTACAAAGCCGGATTTGTTTGCCACAGATCAGCATAGGCTTGGTTCGAGATAACGAGGGTTCCAGCGCTAGAGAATACAGCGATAGCGTCTGGAATGGTGTCCAGCACAGCCTGACTGGTTTCGATGTCAGCGCGAAACCTGCGGGTTAATGATACTTCGGCGCTGATATCTTCGAACATAAACGCGAATGCGCCATCAGGATGGGGGCGCCCGGTAACGCGGTATGTCTGCCCATCTGGTAAGGCCCATGTTTCGCTGTAGGTCCCTTTTTTGGCTTCCGCTTCGAGTGCGCTGAACTGATCGCGCCAAGAAGTGTAGTTTTTGGGTTCTGGTAACATGCGGGATTCCCGCAGTTTATCCAACACTGCCTCGAGCGTGGGTCGGCTGCTCAGAAAATCGAACTTTAGGCCAGTCAGATCCAGCACAGCAGGATTGAATGTCGTCAGTTGACGCTGTTTGTCGAAAATTGCGAGGCCGATAGATAGTTCGGCAAAGGTGCGGCCAAGCGTTTGTTTAAAGCTCCGTCGTTCTTGTTCGGCGCGGACTATACCGTTGGCGTCAGTTGCAAAATGCATAAAGCCGTTTGCGTAGGGCACGCTTGTCACGTCGAACCAGTGATCGGCGGCTTGATCAAGCGACTGAACTGAAAGGCGGCGCAGCGACGTTCCTTTTGCGCTAGGGATTTCGTGCAGTTCAGGAAAGATCGAAACGCTGGGCCAAATTGCCAGATTGTTCCCATCCGGCGATTGCATTTGGTCAACGAATTCTAAGTAGGTTTGATTGGCCCATAGTAGCTTTCCGTCGTTTGCTTCTTGCCAGATGAGTTGCGGCGTATTTTGTGTAAGGTCGCGCATCATAGCGAGCTCTGAAAGGCGTACGTCCTGCGCTATGGTCGTAGACTGGCCAATCTGTTCGGAACCCTGGGTCCCGTTCATGGCTATTCGTAATCGCCCGTCTGTTTCGCTGATTTCTATCCAGAGCGAGGTCGTTTCCACACCATCGATCCGCGTCTTTGTTGTGGGTGGATTTTCCAATGCGCCGCGCAATTTGGGAAAATGAGGCCCCAATACCTGCATCAGTGCGTCGAATTCTGAGAGGTTGTCGTCGCGATCTTCAATTAATGCCAATGCTTGAGGTGTCGCATCAACCAACTCGTTGCCCTGAAACAAAAAGACGGGCAGCAAATTATGCTGCTTTGATTTTTGGTCGTTTGCGGCGCGCAAGGTGGCGACATCGCGTCGCGATTTGTAAACGACCCCAAGACAGGTTGCGCAGCTAACACCAATGACCGCGAGGTCCAGTAGACTCAATAGCATCTGTGAGCGTCCTCAGTAAAACCGAGGTTGAGCATCCGCTCCTAAGGTTAATGTCGAGTTAAGTATGCCGCCTGACTCAGATTTCTGCGCTGTGCTGTTGGTTTTCACCCAGCGGTTCGCTGACGCGGTCACCGCTATTTGGCAGGATATCGCGGTTCCAGACCACATCGATGACGGCACCGCCTTCGCCCAACCCAGCGCGACGGCTATTGGCAAAAGTTAGCTCTGCACCGGATCGTTCGAGGAGTGTTTTTGCGATGAATAGGCCCAGCCCCATGCCTTTATAGCCGGGGCGCCCGCCTGTGTCGTCCGATTGCCGCCGTTCGCGCACATAGGGATCACCAATGCGTCCGATTACAGAACCAGGAAACCCCGGTCCATCGTCTGAAATGCGGACCTTGATATCGCTGTCGCTCCAGGAAAGTTCGACGCAGACTTCGGTCTGTGCGAAATCAACGGCGTTTTGTATCAGGTTGCGTAACCCGTGGACGATCTCGGGTCGGCGCGCGATTGTAGGTTGAGTTTGATCGGCGTCTTCGGCTGCGGAAAGGCGGAACACGACTGACTTGCCGCGATCCATGTGGGGTTCCGCGGCTTCACGGACGATTGCTTCTAACGGGGCGTGGCGCAAATGCAGGTCATCCTTGCCTGCCCTACCCATGGAATGCAGAATATCGCGGCATCTGTCGGCCTGTTGACGGATCAGGCTTGCGTCTTCGAACAGGTCTGGTTGATCGCCGAGTTCTTCCATCAATTCGCTGCTGACCAGTTTGATCGTGGCAAGCGGGGTTCCCAGTTCATGCGCAGCAGCGGCGACCACCCCACCAAGATCAGTCAGTTTTTGTTCGCGGGCTAAGGCCAATTGCGTGGCGACCAATGCTTCGCGCATGGCATGCATCTCGGTTGTGACTTGGCGGGCGTAGGTGGACAGAAACACAATCCCGATCACAAGCGATGCCCAGAACCCAAATTGAAAGATAGTGGGCAGTACTAGCGTCGTGCCATCAGCCATGATGATAGGAAGGTGAAACTGGCTGACTGTTGTGATCAGCCCAATCGCCGTGACGCCGACAAAGATCGTGCTTGCGCGATGCAGGACAGTTGCCGCGATTGTAACAGGCGCAAGGACAAGCATCGCAAACGGGTTGTTGAGCCCGCCCGTGATAAACAGCAGCAGCGTCAGCTGGATCAGGTCAAACACAAGCCACAGTGATGCTTCGCGTTCAGAAAGGCGCTTGTTTTCTGGGTAGGCAAAGCTGGCAATAAGGTTTGCAACAACGGATACCCCGACCAACGCGAACGCAAGACCAAGTTCGATGTGAAGCCGATAGATCAAAGAGGCGACCAAAAATGCGCCCGCCTGCCCTGCAATAGCGAACCACCGAAGCGTGGTCAGCGTCCGCAATCGCACCCAATTGCTGCGTTGCTGTTCTTGAAACATGTTGAATTCTGAAACAGACATGTGATCGGTTATCCACTGCGGCAAGGTAGACCATTGATACGCAGGCATTCATAGGGGATCAATGCGGCCGATTGAGAAGGGACAGAAGATGTCAAAAGCGATAGCGATCATTTCCGGGGTGACAGTGGTTGCCGTTGTCGGTGGTATGTTTGCCGTTACTCAGCTTGCTTCCCCACCTGATTGTGGCGTTGCTGCGGGTGATGACATCGGTGGGCCGTTCACTTTGCTAAGCGAAACTGGCGCGACCGTGACCGACGTTGATATCATTACCGAGCCAACGCTGGTTTATTTTGGCTACACGTTTTGCCCCGATGTTTGCCCGCTGGATAGCGCGCGCAATGCGGCAGCCATTGATATTCTCGCCGATCAAGGCGTCAGCGCCACGCCAGTATTCATTTCGATTGATCCAGCGCGGGACACTGTCGACGTCGTCCGTGATTACGCCGACAACTTTCATCCAAAGATGATCGGGCTAACTGGTACAGAAGAACAAGTCGCGGCGGCGTCAAAGGCCTACCGGACGTTTTATAAGAAGGAACATGGCGATCCTGAATATTATCTCGTTCAGCATTCGACATCGACTTATCTGATGCTGCCCGATACGGGTTTCGCGACATATTTTGGTCGGGCCGACAGCCCCGAACATGTTGCGAATGTCACTGCTTGTTTTGCAGCAGGTTGACGATTGCCAGCATAAACTTACACTTTGTCGGCGAACATGCGAGGAATGAACTAAGATGACCGAGCCGTTGGACCTAGGCGACGACAAGAGCCTGCTTCTTGTTGACGATGATGAAGCGTTTTTGCGGCGGCTTGCAAAGGCAATGGAAAAACGCGGGTTCGCGGTAGAGACAGCGGAATCTGTTGCGGCTGGTAAGGCAATTGCGACAGCACGCCCCCCGGCCTATGCGGTTGTCGATCTGCGGTTAGAAGACGGTAATGGTTTGGACGTCGTGGAAACGCTTCGTGCGAAACGGCCAGAAAGCCGGATCGTCGTTTTGACGGGCTATGGCGCGATTGCGACTGCTGTTGCCGCGGTAAAGATTGGCGCGACCGATTACTTGGCCAAACCTGCGGATGCGACTGATGTCACAAATGCGTTGCTTGCCCGCAATGATACATTGCCCCCGCCCCCGGAAAACCCAATGAGCGCAGATCGTGTACGTTGGGAACATATTCAGCGGGTTTATGAGCTGTGTGATCGCAACGTGTCAGAAACGGCGCGGCGTTTGTCGATGCATCGTCGGACTTTGCAACGTATCTTGGCAAAGCGTAGCCCGCGCTAGATCATCTTAAGCAACCAAGATTTCAGCGTTTTGACTCTGTTGGACAGGACGCCGGGATAGTGCGTGATGTAATAGCCTAAGCCCTCTGGCTGCGTTTGCGACAGCGGAACGAGACGGCCAGCTTCGATGTCGTCTGCCACCAACGCGCTAGAGGCGACAGTAATACCGCCGCCCGATCTGACGGCAGATAGCGCCATGCCAAGCGTCGTGACATTGAACGTCTTTTGGCTTTCTGAGACCATTCCGGCCTCGGTCACCCATCTACGGGCTTCTTGGTGATCATCTTCGAAAAACCATGGGACATCTGTTGACGGTAGTGTGTCGGGATCGACGACACCCGGCGCCGCAACAACCGTGTAATCGGCCGCCAACAAATGTGTGGTTTCTAATCCGGCCCAGTTTCCGTCACCGTATCGAATACCCAAGTCAAACCCATCGCGGCGCAGATCAACGAGCTTATTGCTGGGGACAATGGACAGCGCAATTTCAGGGTACTTTGCCCAGAATTGCGATATGCGCGGCATGAGCCAGTTTTCTGCGAAATTGTGCGTCACGGTGATAGAAAGTGGACGCGTTTCTGCATCGCCACGAACCGATTTCACGCCTGATATGATTTGGCCGAACCCGTCAGAAAGGGTGCCCGCCAAACGTGCGCCTGCTTCGGTTAAGGCGACGCCGCGCCCTTGCCGGACAAGCAAGGCAGTACCCAATTCGGCCTCAATCGCACGAACGTGTTGCGCGATTGCAGCATGTGTCACGTTCAATTCGCGTGCAGCCTTTGAAAACGACCCAGCGCGTGCGGCGCATTCAAATGCGCGCAGCGCAGAAAGTGATGGGACTTCACGCCAATCCATATGAAAGCTCAACTAACATAATGAAAATCTTACAGAGTCGCTTAGGCTAAGCAATCCTTTTATTTGTTGATCATTAACACAAGGAAAGGAAAAGCCATGCTTACAATATTTGCAGACAGTTTTTTGACGGCAACGCTGAATAAACGTTGGAAAGCACCAGATCACTGGATGCACGACGGGCGACCGCTGAAAGGATATGAAATCGAACGGAAAGAGGCAGCGCGTCGTATGGGTTCTACAGGTGGTGGATCAAAGTGATAGGCCTACCAGAAATAGAGGAGATGCCTTAAAAAGAAGGCGTCTCCTGCGATATTATGATGCATCCCAAAAGAAAGTTCGCTAGCTACCCTTGGTCTGGACCGTCGTGTACATTACATCAGCGTTGACTGGGGCGAACGGTCATTTGATCAGATCGAGAAGGATAGCGATCATGAAGAGTATTAGTGTTGCAGCGACGTTGGCTGCACTCGCAACTTCTGCATTTGCTGAGGGCGATGTAGCGGCAGGCGAAGAGCAATTTAACCGCCAGTGCGTCGCATGCCACGTCGTTCGGAACGATGAAGGTGAAGTTCTAGCTGGTCGCACTGCGCGGACTGGTCCAAACTTGTTTGGGATCGAGGGTCGTGCGCTTGGGTCTGTTGATGGATTCCGTTACGGCGATGCGATCGTGACCCTTGGTGAAGCCGGAACAACGTGGTCAGAAGAAACATTTGTTGCTTACGTTCAAAACCCAACGGGTTATCTGCGCGAGGCGCTTGATAATAATCGTGCACGCGGCAAGATGGCGTATCAAGTGCGCGACGAGCAGCAGGCCGCAGACATCTATGCCTATTTGGTTGCGGTTAGTGCCGAGTAGATAAGCAATGTTAATGGGCGCTTGCTGGAATGCGGGCGGTCCATGACTTCTTTGAACACAGCAATCATCCCCTCTTGAACCCGCCTGCAAACGGTGAAACCATTGGGGATGGAACATCACATCAAATCTTGGGCCGAAGTTGCCCCCCGTTTGGTCGCTGTCGCCGCAGGGCGTGCGCATGCTGATCTAGTCATTCGTGGCGGTAAATTGGTGAATGTCCAATCCCGCGAAATTCTAGATGGCTGGCAGGTTGCTGTGGCCGATGGGCGCTTTGCCTATGTTGGGCCAGACGCCAGCCATTGCATTGGTCCGGATACGGAAATCATCGAGTCTGAGGGCCGATATTTGATCCCCGGTCTTTGTGACGGTCACATGCATATCGAAAGCGGGATGCTAACCCCTGCCGAATTTGCAGCAGCAGTTATTCCGCATGGCACAACGACCATGTTCACCGATCCGCATGAGATCGCGAACGTGCTTGGTTTGCGCGGTGTTCGTATGATGCATGACGAAGCATTGATGCAGCCAGTGAATATCTACACGCAGATGCCGTCTTGTGCGCCCTCTGCCCCCGGTCTGGAAACCACAGGGTTTGAGATTTCTGCCGATGATGTGGCCGAGGCCATGTCGTGGCCCGGCATTATTGGTCTGGGTGAGATGATGAATTTCCCCGGTGTGATCAACGGCGATCCGCAGATGTTGGCAGAGATGGCAGCAACTATGAATGCGGGCAAAACGGTAGGCGGCCACTATGCCAGCCCTGACAAGGGCAATGCATTTGCCGCCTATGTTGCGGGCGGTGCGGCCGATGATCACGAAGGCACAGCCGAGGCTGACGCGATCGCACGTGTCCGTTTGGGCATGAAGTCGATGATGCGTCTTGGCTCTGCTTGGTATGATGTCGAAAGCCAGATTACAGCGATCACTGAAAAGGGGCTTGATCCGCGCAACTTTATTCTTTGCACGGATGACTGCCATTCGGGGACGTTGGTGAACGATGGTCATATGAACCGTGTTGTCCGTCACGCGATTGATTGCGGATGTGATCCGTTGATTGCGCTGCAAATGGCGACGATCAACACAGCCACTCATTTCGGGTTAGAGCGTGAGTTGGGATCGATCGCGCCCGGTCGGCGGGCTGATGTGATTTTGACGTCTGATTTGAAAACCTTGCCAATCGAGCATGTGATTGCCCGTGGTCAGACCGTCGCGATGGATGGCAAGATTACCGTGGATTGCCCGCATTACGATTGGCCCGCTGATGCACGCCAAACCGTGAATATGGGCAAGGCGCTGGGCGATGCTGATTTCGCGATCCACGCGCCTGAGGGTGCGAATAGCGTTAAGGTGAAGGTGATCGGCGTTGTCGAAAATCAAGCCCCGACCGAAGCGCTGACTGCTGAACTTCCTGTCGTTGATGGATTGGTCGAAGGCGAAGGTGATACCTATCAGATTGCGCTGGTTGAGCGGCATCAGGGTACGGGCAAAGTCGTGAATGGCTTTGTTTCGGGCTTTGGATACACCGGAAAAATTGCGATGGCCTCGACCGTGGCGCACGACAGCCACCACATGATCGTTGTGGGTACAGACCGTGAAAACATGGCCGCCGCTGCAAACCGTTTGGGTGAAGTCGGCGGAGGCGTGACTGTTTGGAAAGACGGCAAAGAACTGGCGTTGGTGGAATTGCCTATCGCCGGATTGATGTCAGATAGCCCCGCAGTTGACGTTGCCTCAAAAGCCGACGAAATGGTCGCCGCAATGGAGGCGTGCGGTTGCACCCTAAATAATGCCTATATGCAGCATTCGCTTTTGGCGCTTGTTGTCATCCCCTCGTTGCGGATCTCTGATCTGGGATTGGTGGATGTAGAGAAATTTGAGTTAACAGAACTGTTTGAGGACGACCTATGAATGATGAACAACAGGTCATTATCTGGACACCCGATGTGCCCGGACATGAAGCGTTTACCGACGCAAAAGCCGCAGTAAAGCGGCTACAAGAGATTTATGAAACTGCGGTTTCGTTTCTATCAAAAAGCTTTCAAGACGCATTGGAACACGGCCAGCCCGAGGCGCGCGTGCGTGCGTTTTATCCAGAAATTCGTCTGACAACGACAACCCACGCAAAGATGGATAGCCGTCTGTCATTTGGTCATGTGGCTGAACCGGGTACATATTCGACAACAGTTACACGCCCTGATCTATTTGCTGCATACTTAGAGCAGCAAATCCAACTGCTGCTAAACAGCCACGGCGTGCCTGTGGTTATCGGTGCATCCGACACAGTGATGCCTGTGCATTTTGCTGCGGCCAATGATCCAAAGCTGACTGTTCCCCATGATGGGTCGATGGATTTTAACCTGCGTGACAATTTCGATGTGCCTGACCTTAGCACGACCCACGATGCGATCGTGAACGGTGAAGGTTTTTCATATCCTGACGGTGCACGTCCACTTGCGCCGTTTACAGCGCAGCGGATTGATTATTCATTGGCGCGTCTTTCGCACTATACCGCGACCGCTGCTGAGCATTTCCAAAACCACATCTTATTCACGAACTACCAGTTCTACGTCGAAGAGTTCGAAAGCTTTGCGCGCCAGATGCTGGCGGACCCGGACAGTGGCTATACAAGCTTTGTAAGCACCGGGAATGTTGAGATCACGGAATCAGATGCACCCCTGCCCGTTCCTGCAAAGCTTCCTCAGATGCCGACCTATCACTTAAAGCGGGCAAACGGCAGCGGGATCACTTTGGTGAACATCGGTGTCGGGCCTTCGAACGCTAAAACGGCCACCGACCACATTGCGGTTCTGCGCCCACATGCGTGGTTGATGGTTGGTCACTGCGCTGGGCTACGCAATTCGCAACGTTTGGGCGATTTCGTTCTGGCGCACGCGTACCTACGTGAAGATCACGTGCTGGACGATGATCTTCCTGTTTGGGTGCCGATTCCTGCGCTGGCCGAAATTCAGATTGCGCTTGAAACAGCTGTGGCCGACGTGACCAAGCTTGAAGGTTATGAGCTAAAGCGGATCATGCGGACGGGTACTGTCGCGACCATCGATAACCGGAACTGGGAATTGCGTGATCAATCTGGGCCGGTTCAGCGGTTATCCCAATCGCGTGCGGTTGCACTAGATATGGAAAGCGCGACGATTGCCGCGAATGGTTTCCGATTCCGTGTACCCTATGGGACCTTGCTATGCGTCAGTGATAAACCGCTTCATGGCGAGCTGAAGTTGCCCGGAATGGCGTCAGAATTCTATAAAACACAGGTCGCTGCGCACCTTATGATCGGAATCCGTGCCATGGAAAGATTGCGTGAAATGCCCCTTGAACGCATCCACAGCCGCAAATTGCGCAGCTTTGAGGAGACTGCATTCCTATAAAACGCTAAAAAACGCGCGAAAAGTCGCTATTTTCACTGAAAATCGAACACTAATCGTTGTGGTGTCCTACAACATAACGTTAAATGCGCGGGTAGAGGCCCTATAGTTCGGGCAAATAAGGGAGACCAGAAAATGGCGACTAAACCACTAACTAAAGCGCAACTCGTTGCTGCACTTGCCGATGAAACTGGCATGGATAAAAAAGCAGCAGGCGCTGCACTGGACGCCGTGACTGGCATCATCACCAAAGAAGTAGCTGGCGGCGGCGCTGTTACTCTTCCAGGTGTTGGCAAAATCTATTGCCGTGAACGCCCAGAGCGTATGGTTCGCAACCCTGCCACAGGTGAGCAAATCAAAAAAGAAGCCGACAAGGTTGTCAAAATGACAATCGCAAAAGCGCTGAAAGACAGCGTGAACGGCTAAGTCATTTGGCCTTGTGCCGGATGAAAAGTTAGGAAAGGGTCGCCTTAATTGGCGGCCCTTTTTCGTTGAGGAACTATGGATATCAAAGCAATTCTCATGGGGCTCGCCTTTGCGGCGATGTGGTCTTCTGCGTTTACTTCCGCACGCGTCATTGTCGAATATGCACCGCCGTTGACGGCGCTGGCGCTACGGTTTTTCGTGTCAGGCTTGCTGGGTGTTTTGATCGCATTTGCTTTGGGGCAATCTGCGCGGCTTAGCCGCCGCCAATGGACTGGCGTGCTTGTCTTTGGGTTATGTCAAAACGCGCTATATCTGGGTTTGAATTTCGTCGCGATGCAGACAGTGCCTGCATCACTGGCCGCCATTATCGCGTCAACAATGCCGTTGCTAGTCGCGCTTGTTGGTTGGATTGTCTTCGGCACCAAGGTGAAACCGCTTGGCCTAATGGGTTTGATCGCCGGTGTGATTGGCGTTGCGTTGATCATGGGCGCAAGGCTGCAAGGCGGCGTTGACCCGTTTGGCTTGATCCTGTGTGTGGTTGGTGTCGTGTCACTGACTATCGCAACACTGGCTGTTTTAGGGGCATCTTCGGGTGGCAACGTATTGATGATTGTTGGCCTGCAAATGCTGGTTGGCGCGACGATCCTTTCTGTTCCGGCGGTTGCCTTCGAAGAATGGGTCGTCACGTGGAATTGGCAATTGGTCGTGGCCTTCGTCTATACAACGTTAGTCCCCGGCCTAGCCGCGACATGGGTCTGGTTCACATTGGTCGGGCGTATCGGCGCGGTAAAAGCATCGACCTTCCACTTCCTGAACCCGTTTTTAGGCGTGGCTATCGCGGCCGCCCTGTTGGGCGAAACCATTGGTTGGCTGGACGTCATCGGCGTCGCGATTATTGCAGGCGGTATTTTAGCGGTGCAGTTGTCAAAGCAATAGATGCTTAGCCGATTTTGCCGCGGACGCCGCCGGTTTGGCCGCGGTCTAGCAATAGGTGGTCAAGGATTACGCATGCCATCATCGCCTCGCCGACTGGAACAGCGCGGATGCCGACACATGGGTCGTGGCGGCCTTTGGTGATGACTTCCATCGGTGATCCATCCATGCGGATTGATTTGCGCGGCGATAGGATGGACGAGGTCGGTTTTACAGCAAAGCGCACGACGATATCTTGCCCTGTGCTGATACCGCCAAGGATACCACCCGCGTGGTTTGAGCTATATTCAGGGCCGTTTGGCCCCATGAAGATTTCGTCTGCATTTTCGCGACCAGTAAGCGCGGCTGCGGCCATTCCTTCACCAATTTCGACGCCTTTAACAGCGTTGATCGACATCATCGCAGCTGACAAATCAGTGTCTAACTTAGCATAAACAGGTGCGCCGATGCCTGCGGGGACGCCACGTGCCACGACTTCGATAATCGCACCGACAGAGTTGTGATCGTCTTTGCGTAGCCACGCCAGATAGTCGTTCCATTCGGCTGCGGCATCTGCGTCTGGGCAGAAGAAATCGTTTTGATCAATTTGATACCAATCGACCTTGGATCGGTTGATCTGTTTAGCACCCATTTGGGTCATGTAGCCTTTGATCTGCACATTGGGCGCAATTGTTTTGATCGCTTCGCGCGCAACCCCGCCAGCCGCAACGCGGGCAGCAGTTTCGCGAGCAGAAGACCGGCCACCACCGCGATAATCACGGATGCCGTATTTCTGGTGATAGGTGATGTCAGCGTGACCGGGACGGAAGGTGTTGGCGATGTCGCCGTAGTCTTTCGAACGCTGGTCGGTGTTGCGGATCATGAGCTGAATTGGCGTGCCAGTTGATTTGCCTTCGAACACGCCAGATAGGATTTCGACCGCGTCGGGTTCGTTCCGCTGGGTCGTGTTTTTGTTGAGACCTGGGCGGCGTTTATCCAGCCATTGCTGAAGCATTGCCGCGTCAATTGGAACGCCGGGGGGGCATCCATCGACCGTTGCACCCAATGCGGGCCCGTGGCTTTCGCCCCAAGTTGTGAACCGAAATAGATGACCGAAACTGTTGATCGACATATGCGCGCCTCTTTGATTGCAACCCGGTTACAGGAAGGCCCGCGTTTGTTCAATCTTGGTCAGCGTCGCCGCTGAATTTTGAGAAATTGTAAAACTGTGCCAATCTCAACCCTAGGAATAATGGGGAGCTAAAAATGACAACTGATACGCATGGCGGCCACGGTATGTCGCTAACCATGAAGATCATGATCGCGATGGGCGCAGGGATCGTGGTTGGTGTAATCTTTAACCAAATCAACATTGACGTCATCAATAGTCAGATCGTGGCGGGCCTGTTTGGCATGGTCGGCAAGATGTTTGTGAATGCCCTAAAAATGCTGGTGGTCCCGCTGGTTTTCTTTTCGCTTTTGGGTGGGGTGACGGGCATCGGTGACGTCCGTGTTCTGGGGCGCGTCGGTACAAAGTCGTTCTTTTTGTATCTTGCCACGACCGCACTTGCGATCACTTTGGCGATTGTTTTGGCGTCAATTATTGGCCCCGGCAAGGGCTTTGATATGCAGGGTATCGACACCAATGGCGTGACTGGAAGAGAGGCACCTACCGTTTGGGAGGTCTTTGCCAATATCGTACCGACGAACCCGATTGCGGCCTTTGCCAATGGCGAGATGCTTCAGGTAATTTTTTATACCGTTGTTCTGGGTATTGCTGTTCTGATGCTTGGCGCAAAGTCCGAAGGGTTCATTGCCGCATGCGACTACATGAATGACCTAATGATGAAGGTGGTCGCGATTGTTATGCACTTTGCGCCGTATGGTGTGTTCTGTCTGATCGCCAAGACATTCGCAGAACAAGGCATCGGGCTTTTCCTGCCCGTTATGGCCTATGTCATCACGCTGGTTGCTGCACTGTTCATTCACCTGTTCATCACGCTACCAACGATGCTGAAAGTGTTAGCCGGGCTGAACCCGTTAACGTTTATGCGCAAGATGCGTCCGGCGCAGATTTTTGCGTTTTCAACCGCGAGCTCGAACGCGACTATCCCAGTGACCTACCGTTCCGTTACCGAACGTGTGGGGGTGGATAAATCTATCGCGTCGTTTTGTATCCCGTTTGGCGCAACGATCAATATGGACGGCACCGCGATCATGCAGGGTGTCGCGACCGTGTTCTTGGCAAATGTCTATGCCATTGATCTGGGCCTAGGTGGTTACCTGACCGTGATCGGCATGGCGGTTTTAGCATCTATCGGTACAGCAGGCGTGCCCGGTGTTGGGTTGGTTATGCTGACGATGGTGCTTAGCCAAGTTGGCCTGCCTATCGAAGGTATTGCGATCATCCTAGGTGTCGATCGTCTGATGGATATGATCCGCACTGCCGTGAATATCACTGGCGATGCGGTGGTCACGTCTATCGTTGCCAAAGGTGAAGGCAAAATCGACCTTGATGTCTTTAACGACCCAGATGCGGGTATCGTTGATGACGATGAAGTTGAAATGCCACATGGCCACGCGGCCTGATTGATAATCATTTTAGGACAAGGGCCGCAGCAAAATCTGCGGCCCTTTTCATTTGCCCCGCCAGCGCGTATTCAACACGTACCTCGGGGGGCCAGAAATGGCTGAGATGCGCAAGCGGACCCGTTGAACCTGAACCGGTTAAGACCGGCGGAGGGAAGGTATGGCAATCGCGCTATCCCCCAATCCGCCCGTCGCATTTGGAGGATACGATGCAAAAACCGATCTATCTGCCAGTTGTCGCGGGACTTGCCCTTTGTGCCACAGGCGCAATGGCCGAGACCCCGGTACTGCAAGTTTTGACATACGATAGCTTTGTCAGCGAATGGGGCCCCGGCCCCGCAATCGAAGCAGCGTTCGAAGCCGAGTGTGCCTGCGATCTGGAATTTGTCGGCAGCAGCGATGGTGCTGCCTTGCTGGCCCGTCTTCAGTTAGAAGGCCCACGTACCGAATTTGATGTGGTGTTGGGATTGGATACCAACCTGACCGCAGCCGCCCGTGAAACTGGCCTGTTTGCACCGCACGGTGTGACCGCTGATCTGGATTTGCCGATTGCGTGGACTGATCCTGATTTCTTGCCATTTGACTGGGGCTATTTTGCCTTTGTTGGGAATGCGGATGATACCGCAGCGACGTCGATCCGTGATCTGGCTGACAGTGACCTAAAGATCGTTATCCAAGACCCGCGTTCATCAACGCCCGGCTTGGGTCTGCTGATGTGGGTCAAAGATGCCTACCCGGACGAAGCGGCTGATTTGTGGGCGGCACTATCTGACAACATTGTCACGGTCACCCCGGGTTGGTCCGAAGCCTATGGCATGTTCCTAGATGGCGAAGCTGATGCGGTTCTGTCTTACACAACGTCGCCTGCATACCACTTGATCGCCGAAGAAGACGCCAGCAAAGTTGCTTGGTCGTTTGACGAAGGTCACTACATGCAGGTCGAGGTCGCTGGCAAAGTCGCTGGCACTGATCAGTCAGACTTGGCGGACCAATTCATGGCATTCATCGTTTCTGAAGGGTTCCAATCTGTCATTCCGACAACGAACTGGATGTACCCGGCTGTGACCCCAGAAGCAGGATTGCCCGAAGGGTTTGAAACGCTGATGACCCCCACGGCTTCATTGTTGAAATCACCCGAGGATGCAGCAGCGATCCGGGATGAAGCATTGGAAGAATGGCGCAACGCGCTTTCACAATAAGTCCACGCTGGCCCGGCGCCCTATCTGGGGCGCTGGTACTGGTGTTGACGCTTGGGACGCTTGCAGCGGTTGCGCTGCGGGCGGACTGGGCAAGCGGGCTTAGCCCTGCTGATTGGGCGGCGATCCGGTTTACGGTGACCCAAGCCTTTGTATCCGCATTTATTAGCGTTCTATGCGCCATCCCGGTTGCGCGCGCCCTAGCGCGGCGACGGTTTCGCGGTCGTCAGGCGTTAATCACGCTGTTGGGCGCACCGTTCTTGTTGCCCGTTATCGTCGCGATCGTCGGGTTGCTTGCCGTCTTCGGTCGTGGAGGCATTGTGAACGTCTTTCTAGGGGTTCTAGGTTTCGACCCCATATCCATTTACGGATTTCATGGCGTCGTTCTTGCGCATGTTTTCTTTAATCTGCCGCTCGCCGTGCGGTTCATCTTGCAGGGCTGGCTTGCGATCCCGGCGGAACGGTTCCGCCTAGCCGCGAGTCTGGGTGCACCAGTGGGCCGCTTGCTCGAGATACCAATGCTGGGGGCAATCGTCCCAAGCACGTTCTTGGTGATCTTCTTAATTTGCCTGACCAGCTTTGCGGTCGCGCTAACGCTAGGTGGTGGTCCGAAAAGCACCACAGTTGAATTGGCGATTTATCAGGCGTTGCGTTTTGATTTCGACCTCGGGCGTGCGGCGTTGTTGGCGTGCATCCAATTTGGGCTGTGCGTTGTCGCTGCGGTCTTTGCGTGGCGCGTCACTGGTACCGATGCGATGGGCGCAGGTTTTGACCGCGTGGTTGCGCGTTGGGATTTGAACCGCCCTCTGTTGGACTATGTCGTTATCGGTGCCGCAGCTTTGCTCTTGTTGGTTCCATTGGGGATGGTCGTTCTTCGCGGGTTACCCGGGCTGATGTTGATGCCGGGTACGGTTTGGATCGCTGCCCTACGATCTATCCTTGTTGCAATTGGCTCGGCGACTTTGTGTTGTGCGATGTCTGTCGCGCTCGGCCTTTGGGGTGGACGCGCTGTCGCAGTGATCGGGGTGCTGCCCTTGGCCGCGTCGGGGTTGGTTGTGGGGACGGGGGCGTTCCTGATCGTCTATCCATTTGTTAGCCCCAGCGATGTTGCCTTGATTGTAACGATGCTGGTGAATGCGACGCTCGCCCTGCCCTTTGTGTTACGCGCAATTGGCCCTGCGATTGCAGCGGTCCAAGAAGATTTCGGGCGCTTGGGGGCATCTGTCGGCCTGTCTGGTTGGTCGTGGCTACGTATCGTTGTCTTACCGCGCATTCGCCGCCCGTTGGGTTTCGGTGCCGGTCTATCAGCGGCTTTGTCGATGGGTGATTTAGGCGTAATCACATTGTTCGCGGGCAAGTCCGAAGAAACCCTGCCCCTCGCGATGTATCGTTTGATGGGGGCATATCGCGTGGACGCAGCTGCGGGTGCTGCACTTCTATTGCTGGCGTTAAGCCTGCTGATATTTTGGATTTGTGACCAAGGAGGCCGCAGCGATGCTGATTTGTGACGGGCTAGAACTGCGGCAGGATGACTTTGAATTACGCGCGGATTTACAGTTCGCAGTTGGCAAAGTCACAGGGCTGATTGGCCCATCGGGGGCAGGCAAGTCGACGTTTCTTTCTGCGATTGCTGGATTCTTTGAACCAGCGGCTGGTCGGGTTTTTTGGGACGATATGGAATTGACGCGACTGTCCCCTTCTGATCGGCCTGTCAGTATGTTGTTTCAGGATAACAACCTGTTTCCCCACCTAACCGTCGCGCAAAATGTTGGGTTGGGGCTGCGCCCTAGTCTGCGGTTGTCATCGACGGAGGCGGGTCGAGTCGAAGACGTCTTGGAAAGTGTTGGACTGGCTGGTCTTGGTGCGCGCAAGCCAGCGGCGCTATCTGGTGGTCAGCAAAGCCGCGCGGCGCTTGCCCGTGTGTTACTGGCTGATCGGCCTGTTGTCTTATTGGATGAACCCTTTGCGGCGCTTGGTCCGCGTTTGAAAGATGAGATGCTGGATTTGGTGAAAACGACGCTGGCAGATCAGGGCCGCACCGTGATTATGGTGACCCACGATCCGAACGACGCGAAACGCATCGCCGATGTGGTCGCGATTGTTGCGGATGGAAGCGTTTCAATACCTGTTGCGACTAACGTTTTGTTTGATGATCCGCCCCCGGCATTGGTTGCATATCTTGGATAACATGGGTGAACTAGAGTTCACCTTTGGTCACGAAAAAGGCCCGCCAATTTGGCGGGCCTTTTCTAATTCGGTGACTGGCTTGATCAGTCTTTGTGCTTGTGTGGTGCCCACAGACGTTTGTTTGTGAGGTACAGCAGTACTGACAGCATGATCAGCAGGATTACACCGGACAGGCCAGCTTGCTTACGCGCCATCATCTTAGGCTCGGCTGTCCACATCAGGAATGCGGCAACGTCTTGTGCTTCGTGGTGAATGTCGGCTGAGTGTCCGTCAGCGTATTCAACGTCATCGCCCCAAAGTGGTGGCGCCATGCCGATCCAGCTACCTGGAACCATATGGTGACCGTGGTCATCAATACACTCTTCAGGGAAACCGCCCGCAGCGAACGCAACGTTGTAGTAGCCGTCAAAGTCTTCTGGCGCACATTCAGGTGCGTCATGGTAGCCAGCAAGGATAGACGCGACATATTCAGCGCCACCCATACCTTTGACCAGTTGGTTGATCCCGGAACCCAGAGGGCCGTGGAAACCAGCACGTGATTTTGCCATCAAAGAAAGATCAGGTGCGCCAGCGCCAGTGACCGCAGGGAATTTATCCGCTGGTGTCGCTGCACGGTAGTCTTCGATGGATTCATCATAGACTTCGTAGAATTCAGCGTAGGCACGCATCTGATCTTCGGGCAGCGCAGGGCCACCTTCGTCATGCAGTGTGCGGAATGCGACGAATTCTAGACCGTGACATGCAGAACAGATTTCAGTGTAGACCTGAAGACCGCGCTGAAGCTGCATTTGATCATAGCTACCGAATGGGCCCTCGAACGAAAACGCAAAGTCTTCGATCTCGGTTTCTACTTCGGCGGCGATTACTTGCCCTGTTGTCAGGGCAAGAAGTGTTGCAGCAGTAAGTGTGAGTTTACGGAACATATTCATTGGTCCTTTCTCACTCGGCCGATTTCGCAGAGGCAGACGCCCCAGCTTTCGGCGCGTAGTGCGCGTTAAAGTCGTCTTCGATGGTTGCAGGCTGTGGTAGCGGTTTCTCGATCACGCCAAGAAGTGGCAGAAGAACGAGGAAGTAACCGAACCAGTAAGTCGCTGCGATCAACGAGATGTATGGGTAGATGCCGTCAGTTGGCATTGCGCCGACCCACATCAGAACCAAGAAGTCGAATGCCAGCAGTGCAAACCACCATTTGAACATTGGGCGGTAACGGCCCGAACGAACCGATGATGTATCCAGCCAAGGTGCCAGTGCCATCACAGCGATCGCGCCGAACATGGCCAGAACACCAAAGAATTTCGCGTCGATGATGCCGAAGCTGACAAAGTTGACAAGTTGCACCAGCCACACGTCCGCAGTGAACGCACGCAGGATCGCGTAGAATGGCAGGAAGTACCATTCTGGAACGATGTGCGACGGTGTCGCCAGCGGGTTCGCAGGGATGTAGTTATCCGGGTGGCCAAGGTAGTTTGGCATAAAGCCAACGATCGCCATGAATACTGCCAGAACAACAGCCAGCGCGAACAGGTCTTTGATCACGAAGTATGGCCAGAATGGTAGCGTATCTTTTGCTGCATCTTCTTTGCTTGTGCGGCGAACTTCAACACCAGTTGGGTTGTTGTTGCCTGTAGTGTGGAATGCCCAAACGTGAACAATTGTCAGGCCCAGCAGAACAAATGGCAGCAGGTAGTGCAGCGAGAAGAAGCGGTTCAGCGCAGGCTGACCAACGGCAGATGCACCAAGAAGCCATGTCTGGATTGATTCACCGATGAATGGGATCGCACCGAACAGGCCAGTAATAACCGCTGTACCGTGGAACGACATTTGGCCCCAAGGCAAAACGTAGCCCATAAACGCGGTGCCCATCATCATCAGGTACATCAACATACCGATGATCCAAGTGACCTCGCGTGGTGCTTTGTAAGAACCGTAGTACAGGCCGCGGAAGATGTGCAGGTAAACAGCAACAAAGAACAGTGAAGCGCCGTTTGCGTGGAAGTAGCGGATCATATGACCGCCGTTTACGTCACGCATAATGTGTTCAACCGAAGCGAACGCCAGATCAACGTGAGGCGTATAGTGCATCACCAGAACGATACCGGTGGCGATTTGCAGAACTAGCGTAAACGCCAGAACGATGCCCCAGATCCACATCCAGTTCAGGTTCTTTGGCGTCGGAAGCATCAGAGTGTCATAGACAAGGCCAACGATGGGCAGGCGCGTGTGCAGCCACTTTTCGATGCCAGTCTTGGGTTCGTAATGGTCGTGGGGGATACCAGACATGGTGCGCGCTCCTTAACCGAGTTGAATTGTTGTTTCGTCTACGAAAGACGCAACAGGGATGGGAAGGTTGCGCGGTGCAGGACCTTTGCGGATACGACCGGCAGTGTCGTAGTGTGAACCGTGGCATGGGCAGAACCAGCCGCCAAAGTCACCTGCTTCGCCCAAAGGCACACAGCCAAGGTGCGTACAAACGCCCATTTGAACCAACCAAGTACCATCTTCGGACAGTGCGCGGTTTTCGTCGGTCGCATCTGCATCTGCAACAAGGTTCGCGTTTTCTGCGCCTCGGTCAGGCAGATCGGCAACATCAACTGCGCGTGCTGCTGCGATTTCATCTTCAGTGCGTGACCGAATGAAAACGGGTTTACCTTGCCACAGCACAGTCAACTGCGTGCCTGGCGCTACAGCGCTAATATCGACGCGGATCGACGCAAGCGCCAAAACGTCAGCTGAAGGGTTCATTTGGTTGACCAGTGGCCACACCGCTGCACCTGTAGCAACAACACCAGCCCCGGCGGTTGCGTAGTATATAAAGTCGCGGCGTGTGCCCTGATGATCGTCTGCATGTGACACGGCTTGCATCTCCGATTCTTTGGTTGGGCCGATCGCCCACGGGAAAGACGGACGGATGTTTCCATCAGTCCATTCTGGCGCTGTTTAGCCATGAAAACATGATCCGTCCAGCGGACAATAGGGCGCAGGGTTCATTGAAGTCGTTATTGTTGTGAAACAACCAAGACTTCGTAAACGAGAATCGCGGATTCGGTGGCCACCTTTGCCATTGGGTTTTAGTGCGATCTAACAGCAAATTGATCGCAGTTTTGCGTGATATGATCGGTTTTCCGCCGATTTTCTTAAGTTATCGGACAACTTTGTGACGAGTTAGACACATTTCAATTCGAAAATTTTAAGTTCGCCTTAATGGTACCTTGTTAGTGTGAGATGACAAACATACGGGAACGCTCAACTCCGTCCGTCTAGGGCGGTCACTCACCACTCACGTTCTAGGAAATACTAATGTCACGTGCGATTGCACTTTCTGCCCTGCTATTTGTGGCCCCTTTTGCCGCCTCAGCTGAGATAGAACTTAGCTTTTATGGGGGTGCGCAATCTGCGCCTGCGTCCGACGTTTCGGTGCGCGATCCTCAGATCGGCAACGATGATTTTTCTATTGCGTGGGAAGGTAAGTCTTCTTCGGCGCCGATCTACTATGGCATTCGCGCCACGCGTTGGCAGAATGATGAATT
Source organism: Yoonia maritima (assembly GCF_043641945.1). GTDB lineage: Bacteria > Pseudomonadota > Alphaproteobacteria > Rhodobacterales > Rhodobacteraceae > Yoonia > Yoonia maritima_B. Next base: position 545,643 of record NZ_JBHZRX010000003.1, read on the forward strand.
CGGTTATGGCCTCGATTTCGCACATAACAAAGTTTACCCCAAAGAAGGTGAATTGCCTGCAGGTTACGATGTGCTTGAGTTCACAGACGGTCTGAACACTTTGACAGTGAATGCCTATCGCCGTTGGAGTCATGCATTCGGTGATGTGACACCCTATGTTGGCGGTGGTCTTGGCCTCGCCATCCCACATGTCGAAGTCACCAATGGTACGTCAGAGACATTTGGCTATCAGGTCACTGGCCCTGCCGCGACTTGGATTGCTGGTGCGACTTACCCCATTAACGACCAGTGGTCGGTCTTTGGTGAATACAAAGGTACGTATTCTACAAATAAAGCTGATCTTGATACTGGTGGCACGGTTGAAACAGACGTGTTCACCAATGCGGTGAATATGGGTGTTAGCTTTAACTTTTGATTAGACTGGCGCGGTAGCAACCATGCTGTCGCGCTGACTAAACGCTGCGTGCCAATCGGCCAGTGCTTTGTTACCGGTTCGCCAGCCGCGCGCATCATGACGTAAATCCACATATGATAGTGCGCAGGCCACAGCGATTTGCCCGATGTTGAGTGGACCGTTTAGATGGCTCATCCACTTGTTATTCACTGCAATGATACCGCGATTGGCCTTTGCCCACTGCGCTTCGATCCAATCTGATGACCGTTCGTTTTCTGGGCGTAGACGCACCTCATAGGCCATAGCAACCGCTGCCTCCATGATGGCGTCTGCTGTCGCCTCTAGTGTCAGGATTTCCCAAATTCGGGTTTCGGGATACAATGATCCGCCAGCGTGATCGTTCAGAAAACGGGTAATGACGCGGCTATCATAGATCGCAGGCCCGTCATCGCGTAAGAGCGCCGGGATTTTTCCGATAGGGTTTGCTGCAACGATGGTCGGGTCAGATGAAAGGGCGGTTGTGCTAATCGGGACTTCGGTGATTTGGTCGGTTAGCCCAAGTTCGCGGACAACAACGCGCGCCTTACGAACAAATGGCGAAGCACCTGACATCAATAGTTGCATAGCTAACCCCCTTGTTAATTCAGGGGAACAAGACCTGATCCTGGCCGTCTTGCCAAGGCGAATATTTTGTCATGATGCTGGAAAAACGGTCCGACATCAGGAAATCATCAAGCCATTGGGTAAGTGGCCCCAGATCCTGTGCATCAAACCAAGCGCGATCTGTATTGGCGAATTGGCGGACAAATGGCAAAATTGCCATATCAGCGAGGGTCCGTTTGTCGCCCATAAGGAACGGATGCTTTGTCAGCCGATCATTCAACACCCTTAGAAACGCCATCGCCTTTTCGCGTTGTTCAGATTCGTCCAACTCGGGATAGCGCACTGCGTATTTCGTGTGATCTAGTGCCTTCTTAAACGGCCCTTCACAGGTCGCGATCAAATCGAACCCTTCGGCGGGCATATCAAGCCATCCTTCGGGGTCGCATTGGCCCAAGGCCCACATCATAATGTCGCGGCTTTCGTCGATCACGCGGTCAGGTAGCTGCAACACCGGTACGGTGCCCTTTGCAGAGGCTTCCAAAAACGGGGTTGGTTTGTTGCGCAAAACGATCTCGCGCAGTTCGACCGCCTGCCCGCTTGACTGGATCGCAAGGCGTGCGCGCATCGCATAGGGGCACCGCCGAAATGACCAGAGGATTGGAAGGCTTTGCATCAGCGTTACGCGGTCAGCTGAACACCATCGCGTCCAGTGATCTGTGTTGTAACGATCTGGCTTTCGGGTTGGTCCGTTTCGAACTTCACTTCGGTGAACTGTTCCGTCCGACCCATCCGGGGGTTTTCCATCAAGATGTGATGCATCGCGCCGATCTGTGCGTTCAAATGCAAATCAACTTGCACCTGACCTGCTGCCCGTAGACGCGCGGCGCGATCTTTGATCAGTTTTCCGTTGACCTGCGTTGGGATTTTGGCGGCCGGTGTCCCTTCCCGCTTGGAATAAGGAAAGACGTGCAGCCAAGTCAGGTCGCAATCTTTCACCAAATTCAGCGAGTTTTCGAAATGTGCTTCGGTCTCTGTCGGGAAGCCCGCGATGATATCGGCGCCAAAGGTCATATCAGGCCGAAGCTTTCGCGCATCTTCACAGAACTGAATGGCGTCGTCGCGCAGGTGGCGGCGTTTCATCCGTTTTAGGATCATGTCATCGCCATGCTGCAACGACAGGTGTAGATGCGGCATCAGGCGGGGTTCGGTCGCGATCGCTTGCATCAGGTTTTCATCAACTTCGATGCTGTCGATCGAACTGATCCGCAGGCGGCGCAGGTCAGGCACGAGTTTCAGAATACGCATGACAAGATCGCCCAACTTGGGCGCTGCAGGTAAATCTGCGCCCCAGCTGGTCAGGTCAACACCCGTTAGAACGACTTCATTATATCCACGATCGACAAGCCGTTTGATTTGATCAACGACGACGCCAGCAGGCACCGACCGGGAATTGCCGCGACCATATGGAATGATGCAGAAGGTACACCGGTGGTCACAACCGTTTTGCACCTGAACATAGGCGCGGCTACGTGTGCCAAAGCCGTCAATCAAGTGGCCCGCCGTTTCAGTGACCGACATGATGTCGTCGACCTGTACTGGCTCTGTTTGCCCAATCAGATTGGGCGCCATGTTGGCCCAAGTCGCCGGGTTCATCTTTTCGGTATTGCCGATAACGACATCGACCTCGGACATCTTAGCGAATGTGTCGGGTTCGGTCTGCGCGGCGCAGCCCGTCACAATTAGTTTTGCACCGGGATTTTCGCGGCGCAATTTGCGAATGTCTTGGCGGGCTTTGCGCACGGCCTCGGCCGTGACGGCGCAGGTATTCACGATCACCGCGTTTTCGACCCCTGCCGAAGTCGCGAGCTCTTTCATCGCCTCAGCCTCGTAAGCATTTAGCCGGCAACCGTGGTTTGAGAATTTAGGTGCTTTGATATCCATTACAGCCGCCATTGCCCGTCAAAGACATGTGCCGTCGGACCCGTCATCCATACACCGTCATCGCGCCATTCGATATTCAACGTGCCGCCGTCCAGATCAATGCGCACGGATCGCCCAGTGATCCCACGACGCGCAGCCGCCACGGCTGTCGCACAAGAGGACGATCCAGATGCCATCGTAACCCCTACACCGCGTTCCCAGACCCGCATGCGCAGGTGATCCGGCCCTGCAAGGCTCGCGAACTGCACGTTCGTGCGCTCTGGGTATAGCGGATGGTGTTCAATCTCAGCGCCACACGCGGCTAGATCAATCGCTTCAGCATCGTCCACAAAGAACGTGCAGTGCGGGTTACCCATACCAGTTGCGGTGGGTTCTCCGTCAATCGGTAGATGCAGCGTGTCGACGTCACGTGCCAAAGGAACCTCATCCCAGTTCAACTGAGGTTGCCCCATATTTACAGAGGTCAGGCCATTTCCAGCGTCTTTGGCGTAAAGGGCGCCGCGGTCTGTCGTCAGTGTCAGCGAATCGCGTCCCGTTTCATCCATCAAAAACCGCGCAATACAGCGTGTCGCGTTCCCGCAAGCACCCGCTGTCGATCCATCGCTGTTCCAAAACGTCAAATGCACGCCCGAATCCGGCGAATTGGACAGAACAGCAAGCTGATCAAAACCCACTCCACGGTGCCGATCAGCGATTGCGATGGCTAACGTTGCGTCAATTTGCGGGGTGATTCCCCGTTCGTCGACGACAACAAAGTCGTTTCCAAGGCCATGCATCTTCATGAAAGGCAGATATGATTGAGTTTTTGCGGTCATAGCGGCCATATAGTGGAGTCTTTTATACTATTCTAGTCGAGATGACATTTGGGGGTTGACCCTAGCGTGCCACCTTTCTAATTAGCGCCCAGTGGGCCGTTAGCTCAGTTGGTAGAGCAACTGACTTTTAATCAGTAGGTCGATGGTTCGAACCCATCACGGCTCACCACTTTATCCTTATGAAGAATGACAGATAACCCTTCTTTTTTGACACGCATTTTTCCTTTTGTGGGAGCTAACTCTGCTTCGACGCCAGAACGCGGCGTCAGAGTTGAGCCGAATCTTCCCCATAACCCGAACTGCTGTATGTCTTGCTTAGTTGCTGAAAACGGCACGGCGAGAGTCCGATATGTGCCTTCATCGGATTCGATGCTCTTTGATACCGATACCTGCGGAAGCTGTGGCGAATTTAATGACGTTTGCGACCCCATACTTATCGAATCCTACCGCACCGCTGGGATGCAATTCTCACAACTTAGCTCCCTCCATTATACAAACATCCAACGGACAAAATTGTACGTCTTCGTTACCGCCGTGAAATGTCCCCAACAGACCATAGGTATGTTGGGGAACAGTTTACCTTGGAGGACGCGCTAGAACGCAGCCAAACCCAACTGATGTCAGGCAAGAAAGCAACTTTCAGCATTTTCTGCAAATTTTCAGGCGCTGGGTCGCCTAACATGCGCTTTTGAAGTTCTCGGAAACACGCCCCTAGCGAAAACGCCGTTGAGGCCGTTCACAGCGAAATCAAATGCCGCGATGCAGCTTTCCCAAAGCGGACTTCCAGCGCTAAATCTTGTCAGCCAAGCGCCGCGCAAGTGCTGATGATACACCAAGAGGCACACCATCAATGACCTGCACAAGCGCACGGTTGCCATTATTAATCGCAGCGCGCAGCGCGCAGCGCGCAGCACGCCGTTAGTCGCCAATCGGGACATTTGAGTTTTCATATTCACTATCCCCTGCCCGATCCTTTGCGTCCCGTGCCAAACGCGGGATCATAGCCGATGATGCTTCCGCTTAGGAATAGTGTGAAGGATAAGACCACCCAAATCAGGGCGGTTCCGTTGAACTGTTCGTACATCGCAAAACGTATCAGTTCGACCGCATGGGTGAACGGGTTCAGGGCGCAGATGTCGCGTAGCAGTGGTGAACTTTCCGCCATTTTCCAAAGCGGGTAAAGCGCGCTCGACATAAAGAACATTGGGAAGATGACGAAGTTCATGACGCCTGCAAAATTTTCAAGCTGTTTGATGGTAGAGGAAATTAATAGCCCGAGTGCACCCAACATGAGCCCGCTGAGAATGAGAGTTGGAAAAACGTAAACATAGCCCATCGCCGGAAGGGTGATCCCGAACATCGCTGCGATGGCGAGGAATGCGTAGACCTGTAAAATGGACACTGCGACTCCGGCCATAAGTTTGCTAAATAATAGCCACCAACGAGGAAGCGGGCTGGTCAGGAGTAGCCGCATTGACCCCATTTCGCGGTCGTAAACGAGGCTAAGCGATGACTGCATCCCGTTAAAAAGCTGGATCATGCCGCAAAGGCCGGGCACGATGTATACCTCGTATGTGATGTAGGTTTGGTAGGGGGGAATGATCGATAACCCCAATGCCGCGCGGAAACCTGCGGCGAAGACCATCAGCCAAACAAGTGGCCTAACCAGTGCTGCCAAAAACCTTGACCGCTGGTTCACAAAGCGCATCGCCTCGCGCAGGGTGATGGCCCATAGTGAAACAAGATACGGCATCATAGGCTTGGCTCTGGTGTGATGTCGGTCATGTGCATGAATGCATCGATCAAGGTGCCATCTTTGGCGATTTTACGGGCATTGTCGTGGGCAAGGATGCGCCCCTTGTGCAGAACCACCACGTCGTCATTGTCTTGAATTTCGTCAACAAGATGCGTCGCCCAGAACACCAAGAGCCCGTCATCTGCGAGGTCATGCACATGTTGGGTGATTGCTTGCCGCGTTGCGGTGTCTAAGCCGACGGTGGCCTCATCCAGTAGCAATACCTCTGGTTCATGGATAAGGGCGCGGGCGATTTCCATGCGGCGACGGTGACCGCCGTTTAGGCTGCGCGCCTTTTCTTTGGCCCGTTCACGCATCGACAGACGATCAAGCGCGGCGTCGATGTTGCGCTGGGCCGCACGTCCCGAAAGGCCCTGCAACGCGGCAAAATACCTTAAGTTTTGGACAACTGACATATCCAAATCGAGCGTCTGTTGTTGAAACACGACGCCGATCTTGGCCAGTGCGGCACGGGGTTCACGCGCGAGGTCATGTCCGGCGACGCTTATGGTTCCCTGTTTTGTCACAAATAGCCGTGTTAAAAGGGAAAATAGCGTTGATTTGCCCGCGCCATTCGGCCCCAATAGCGCACAAAATCGGCCTTTTTCTAGCTCAAAACTAACGTCATCCAACGCCGTTTTTGAACCGTAGCTGTAGGTCACATTTTGTACGCTTAGGGTGCTCATAGGTTACTGGATCACAATCTCGACGCGTTGACCATCGCCTGTCGATCCGGGTTGGCGCAATTCATAGCGGCCCGGTTTAATTGCGATGAATTCGATTTCTACTGTGCCTGCCTCGTCAAATTCGATGCTGTCGACACCCAGTGGGCGAATTTCGATCCCATTGATAACGATCTCATTGATCCAGATCGCGCGAAAGAAACCCGCACCTTCAAGGGCAAGTTCGCCTGTTCCGTCTGCCTCAATCTCGATTTCATAGGCGGTGCCGGATTTGAGCATCAGCGGGGCATCCGCGATTGGCTGCCCAACGGAAAGGGTTAGCGGTTCGAGGTCTTCTTTGTTGTTGTTGGACAATAGCCCGGCAAAGCCCAAATCATGTGCAACAAGGGGTGTTGCCAAAGTGAGCGCGGCAAGGATGGATAAAATCTTCATTTGAGTGTCTCCTTCGTTTTCAATGTTGCTGGTTGACCATCTAGGGTCAGAATTTGGGTGGCTAATCTGGCTGCCTCTGTCGTGTCGTGCGTAACGAATATTGTCGCTGGTTGCGTTTTGCTGATCAGACGTTCCGTCAGGGTTAGCATTTCATCGGCTGTTTTTTCGTCCAGTGATACGAATGGTTCGTCCATAATCAGTAAATCCGGGTTCCCGGTAAAACCGCGTGCAAGCGATAGCCGACGCTGCTGGCCGAGCGATAGCTGGCCTGGGAATAGCTCGGCTTTGTCTGCCAACCCGACTTCGGCTAGGGCCTCGCGTACGGCGCTCTCGCTCAGTTCTGGATGTATCAATTGGATGTTGTCAAAGACTGAACGCCACAAAAGCAGCGTCGGTTCTTGAAAGACGATTGCCATGTTCTTAGGCCTGCTGACGGTGCCTTCGAACTTGGGGTCAATCCCGGCAATCAGCCGCAATAGGGTCGATTTACCGATGCCTGAAGGCCCCAAGATGGCAACTGTTTGTCCCTTTTCGACGTTGAACTGAATATCCTGTAGAACGGGAACATCGCCATAGGATTTGGACCGCACATCGACGCTAATCATGCTGTCCTCCAGCGCCGAACGCGCTTTTCCCATGGCTGTAAGATCAGCCATTCGACAAGCAACATGACTGTGATGAATGACAGCGCATAGACCAGCACCAGCCGCACATCGAACAGTTGGAAATAGAGGTGGATCTGAAATCCAATACCGTTTGAGCGCCCCAAGAATTCGACCACTAGAACAATCTTCCAGATGACCGCGATGCCCGAACGCGCTGCACCCGCGATGAACGGGGCAAGCTGCGGTAAGATCACATGTTGCAGGACGCTTTGTTTGCGCACGCGGAACACTTGCGCCATCGCCTTTAGGTTTGGATCAAGTGACCGCGCACCTTCGCGAATGATCGTTGTGACATTTGGGATTTTATTCAGGGTCACGGCGATAATTGCAGCGGTTTCGTTCAACCCGATCCACAGATAGCACAGCACGATCAGCACTAAGGCCGGCAGGTTAAGAAACACAACCAGCCAAGGGTCTAGCCAGCGATCCACGCGTGGAAATAGGCCCATCACCAACCCCAAGGCCAAGCCAAGGCTCATCGCGAGTGTAAAGGCCCAGATCACGCGGATCAGGGTTCTGCTAAGGTGGAACAGCAATTCACCAGATTTCAGTTCAGCCCAAAGTGGGCTGAACAGTTCTTGGGGCATTGGCAGCACCATAGGGTCGGCAGCGATCCAAGCGACCAAGAACCAAAACCCCAAAAGGCCCAAAAGCGAAAAGGCGCGAACGGACATTACTGGATCGCGGCAAACAGACCATCTGGTAATGTTGTCGCCTCTCCAACAAGCCGCTCACCGCCAAGCTCTGCCATCAAATGGAGCATCTTATCTGCGCTTGATGGGTCTACTGGGCCGGGCTTTGGGATACCTGCGCGGAAATCGGTGCGTAAGGCCTCGAACTGGGCATCGTTATTCGCGTTCATCATCGGGCGGATCGCATCCCATGCGGAATCGTCACTGGCAAGAAGGTCTTTTGCATCACGCGACGCACCGTATAGCGCGGCAGCAATGCCGGGATTTTCAGCGATAAAGCTTTCTTTCATCACGTAGCCCAGCAGTGGAACCTCTGGATCAAGGCCAAGCGCGACTGATGCTTCCTTGACCGAAATCAACTGACGCATTCCGGCCGATTTCATCTTGGCTAGGAAATGCCAAAAGTTGATCGCCCCGTCGGTTTCACCCGAAAGACCGCTTTGGAATATCAAAGGGGGTGCGCCAAAGACCTGTTCGGTTTCTGTAGCAAGGTCCATGCCGTATTCTTGCTGCGCATATGCGCGAAGAATTAGCCAGCTTTTGTCGACTGGACCACCCGCGATACCAATGCTGCCACCTGCAAGATCCGCCAAAGTTTCGGCGGTGCTGTCGGCGGGCACCACAAGGCCCCCGACCGCTTTAGAATAAGGGATAAAGACATAGTCTTTGCCCGCAGCGCGTTGCCGAGCGACCCAGATCCAGTCGGCAACCGCGACGTCGGCTTCGCCGCCTTCTAACGCGACGCGGGTCGCGCCGTTGTCGGCGTAGGGTTGGACATCAAGAGTAAAACCGTTCGCGGAGTCGAAACCATTGCGGGTAATCGTGTCGAGTTCCCAATTCACAGTACCAATCTTAAGAACAGCAGCACGAATAACGGGCAGGTCGGATTGGGCCGTTGCGACCACAGGCGCGCACAATAGGGCCGACAGGGTAAGTGCCGAGAAAACGCGGCGCCGCATATTTGAAATCATTTAGTTTTCCTCCCCAGGATATTTATTCAGGCGTCACGGCGACGCCCCAAGGCTGCTGTCCGACCTGTATCGATTTGACTGCTTTTTGCCGGGCCACGTCAATCACGGTCACATCATTTGAATTGCCGTTTGTGGTGATCAGAAATTCTTGGCCAGGCGTAAATTCCATCTGCCAGACGCGTTGACCAACAAGGATGTAATCAACGACGTCAAGGCTTTCGACATCAATCACAGCGACCCGGTTTGCAGGGCCAAGGGCAACGAACAGCCACTTGTTGTCGGCCGTGACTTTCATGCCAACAGGCTGAAGCCACTCTGGCTGCACACCGGCCACCTCAAATCCGATTTTGGTAGTCAATTCAGGGCCGTTTGCGGCAAGCGGATCAATCACACTGACCGTGCCGCCGATTTCAGAACTGACAAACAGCTTCGTCCCGTCATCCGTATAAACGGCATAGCGTGGGCGTTGATCGACAAGGATATTATGTTTGATCTGATAGTCAGACGTATCAATGAAATGCGCCATATTAGTCGTTTCAGACGTGTTAATCACAAACGCCGCATCGGGGCTGATCGCCATGCCTTCGGGTTCGACACCCACCGGGATTTCAGCAACAACTGTACGGCTTTGCGTGTCGACGACGGTGACCAGATTGTCGTCTTCGTTGGCGATATACAGCAGCTCTCCGGTTGGATGAATTGTGAACAGTTCGGGGTCTGGGCCAGATGGTAGCGTCCAGACTTCTTCGTAGGTTTCAGTATCAAAAACGCGGATCGTATCGTCGTCGGAGGCGCAGACGTATAGGTACTTGCCATCAGGGCTAACGCCAATTCCGCGCGGGCGGTTGCCACCGGGGAATTCTGCGATCGCTTCCCAGCTATCGCTGTCGATGACCGTGATCGTATTGCCGCGTTCGTTGCTGACGAAAACCTTGTTGGCTGCGGCTGGGGCAGCGAACCCTAGGGTGGCGACACAAATACTTGCAATAAACTGGATCGGTCGTTGCATGGGTTTTTCCTTATTCAGCAAAGGCATTGCAGGCACTTTCAGGTTGGTCCAATCCAAGCGTGTCGAGCGTCGAAACCTGATGCAGATAACCATCTTGGGGTGAAACGCTTACGGTGATTTTGCTATCTGTCAGCAGGACTGGCTGGCGCAACTGGCCATTCCACGGACGGAAATTGACCTTCCTGCCCTTGAATGCGGCCAGTTCAAATTCGTCGCTTAGGATGTAGTCGCGCAGCGCGGCCGGATCGGCGGCGTTGATCCGAATGACAGCTTCGCCGATGACGCGCAGGGATAGCCAGACTTCGTAGTCGGCTTCTTGAACGAACCGACCAGAGGCCTCTTCGAACCGGCGTTGAAATTGGGTCGCGCCCCATGCTTCGTGTGCGGCGTGCATTGTTACGGGGCGCAATCCACCAGAGCCCATGACCGGGCGGGGCGTCCAAAGGTGAAACGGCAGATAAAGCGCGAAAAGATCAGAGTTGTCTGCGGCGATGACAACGTCGTGGTCTTCTGCGTTCTGGGTAAAGATCGGAATCTGGCGTTGGACCAGTACGTGACCAGTGTCGGTCCTGCGTGATCCACCAGTGTCTTCAAATTCGCGTTCTTCAACGATTTGTGCACCAAATTTGTTGGCCGCGCGACGGTAGGCATCACCCAATGTGCGGTCAGCTGGGTTTGATCCTTGAATGAGGAAGATCTCGCGCCACTGCTTCCACATGGCGAATTGCACGACCGCGTCAGCAAGCATCATTTCACTGGGCGCGACATGTAGCAGGTTTGCGCGGCACTGATCGTCACGGACCGACATATCTCGGGTCGTTGCGTTGATCACCAATACATCGGGGCCTGCGCGGTCTGTGATCTTTAGCAGATCTTCGGCGTTGGCCATAACCACGAGCAACGTTGTTCCGTTCGCAAGCAGTTCTTCTAATAAGGCGTCAATTTCTTCGGGGGTGGTCGCGACGTAATTTGTGTTGAACGTCATGCCCATGAAATTGCCAGTGGTTTGGTTGTCTTCGTCAGCTAAAGCGCCCCCGGCAAAGCCCAGATCATCGGGGATCAGATCGTAGCGGGAAATCGGCAAAAGCTGGGGGTAGTCGACGCGCAGAACAGCGGCATTGATATCTAGGGCGTAGGCACCAAAGGCAGTACAAAACAGGCACGCAAACGCTGCAACCAAGCGTGCAATTACCATCATCCTAGATGACCTCCCCCTTTGAATTTAACCAAGAAATTGGCTCAATTCGTTCCCTTTTCGAATGCTGCAACGATTCAACTTGGAAAAAAACCGATACTTTAGGCTTATTGTCAGCTTCACATAAGCTCCGCTACGGTCAAGGTAATTCAGCACGAGCCACGTTTGCTGTGATGTTAATTTGCCATTTTCCAATACACGAGCCAGTCAATGAAAATACACCGAAGAACTCTTATCCTGCTTGCCGCCTGTCTACCGATGGCGGCCCACGCACATGGTCCAACCCGCCAGAAAGTGACCCTTTCCGCTGAGGTAAGCGCCACACCAGAAGAGGTTTGGGCCGTCGTTGGCAACTTTCAGGACATGAGTTGGCACCCAGCGGTTTATTCCAGTACCGGAACTGGGGGTAACGAAATAGACGCCACGCGCTTGCTGGTGTTGGGCGAAGAAGGTGGTCCGACGATTGACGAAATCTTGTACAAATACTCTGACGAAAAGATGAGCTATTCGTACCGGATCACTGAGGTATCCGTCGACGTGTTACCAGTTACAAATTATTCCTCTCACATAACGGTTACGGAGACGGAGGGTGGTGGGTCACTGGTTGAATGGCGCGGCGCGTTTTACCGTGGTTACCCGAACAATGACCCGCCACCCGAACTAAACGACGAAGCTGCAGTCGCTGCTGTATCAGGGGTTTATCAGTCTGGTTTGGACGCGCTTGTTGCCCGATTTGGTAGCTAATAGGACAATTTTCCTGTCGATGTTTTTTGCCCTCGCTGTGACGCAGGTCGCAGCGGGGGATTTGGCTTTTGTGACCAATCAAAACGACAGCACGCTTAGTGTTATTGATCTAGATGATCACCGCGAAGTCAGACGTATCGATGTGGATGGTTCACCGGCCGGTGTCGCCGTTGATCCTGCGGGCAGTTTTTTCGTGACGGTGAGTGCTGACAGCAAGGCGATTCGCAAATTTGACAGTAATACATTGGAATTGCTGAACGAAGTGTCCCTTGATGGTGGACCAATAGGCGTCGCCATTCACCCAGATGGTAGGACCATTTATGTGACCGACTGGTTCAATGCCCGTATTTGGGTGCTAAGCGCAGTTGATCTAGCCGTCATCAATACGCTGGAAACTGGCGCAGCCCCTGCCGGGGTTGCTGTGACGCCAGATGGCGCTTGGCTTGTCTCTGCAGATAAAGAGGCCAGTCAGGTTTCGATATTTGATCTGCGGACGAATACGGTTGCCTACCGGGTTCCGGTCGGCGTGCGGCCCTTTGGGGTTACGGTGGGTCCGCGGGGGCGGTTGTTCACGGCTGATGTCGGGTCAAATTCGGTAACGGTTGTTGATCCGGTTGCAGGTAAGGTCGTGGGATCCATCCCAGTCGGTGAACGCCCCTATGCGGTGACATTCGCCCAAGGTGCTGGTTTTGTGACCAACCAATATGCCGACAGTGTCAGCGTGTTTGACCTGAATGACCTGACAGTAAAGGCAACAATTGACGTTGGTGAATATCCCGAAGGGATCGACACAACGACTGACGATAATCAAGTGATTGTCGCAAATTGGTTTTCGAATACAGTCAGCGTCATTGATGTGCACAGCCTAAGTGTTGTCGCGGAAATCGATACGGGCGATGGCCCAAGAGCCTTTGGTCGCTTTATCGTTGAGGGGGGCGAAGAATAGGTGCGCAGTTTACGTGCTAGACTGGCAATTGGCGCAGCGATCATTGGTCTGGTCGCGGTACTGTCGAGCGCACTGACTATTCGCGGGATGGCCTTAATGTCCGCGCAGGTGCAAGTCGCGGTGACGGCCGAAAAGCGGATACAGCGATTGTCAGATCTTGCGACCCAAGTCGGTTCACTGATCGTCATTCTTTACGAAGCGGCGCAATCCGGCGTCGATGCGGATACAAGGAATGCGCGGTTAGAAGGGCTGACCGCAGGTATACGTCGGAACTTTGCGGCCATTCGTGCGGACCTTGATCAAAACGTCGGGGATGTTGCCCAATCTGATCTGGACGAACAGTCACGTCGCGCGACCCGCAGTATTGGCGTTGCGCGGATGGAAGCTTTGTTCGAGGGCACATTAGAACAATTTGACGAAGCCTCTGAAATAACAGCACCTGATCAACGCGCGGCGCAATTGCAGGGGCTGATCAACGCGTTTTCGATTGGATTTGATCCGCTGTTAAACGCGGCTGTGACCGAAGACCGCCGCGCGCGTGAAGCCGCAATCGCGCAAGTTGACGCTTTGCGTGACCGCCTTACGCGGGCAGCCTTTGCTGTTGGCGTTTTGGCACTGCTGCTTGTAGCTGGGTTTTACTATTTCTTGGTTCGCCCGCAGTTGTCGCGTTTAGATCAACTGCGCGTTGCTTCCCGGTCCATCGGGAATGAAAACTTCAAAGTCAGCCTGCCGGATGAACAAGGCGACGAAATCGGCCTTTTGTTCAAAGCGACCAACGAAATGGCGGCGTCATTGGCTGCGCGCAAATCCGCGGTCGAAAGCGAATGGGGACAGCTTAACCAAACCATCGCGGACCGGACAGAGGCGCTACGTCACGCCAACGAAGCACTGGCCAAGACAGACGAAGACCGGCGCAGGTTTTTTGCTGATGTCAGTCACGAATTGCGCACACCGCTGACAGTCATCTTGATGGAGGCGGAGCTGGCCCTGAAATCCGGCGCGCCACAAGATGGTCCATATGGGGTGATCCACGGTCGTGCACGGCGATTGAACCAACGTATCGATGATTTGCTACGTATCGCCCGATCTGATGGCGGGCTGCTGAGCCTTGAGCGCGCGACATTTGACTTATACCGCGCAGCACAAGCTGCCGTCGCCGATATGCAAAGCCTTGCTGATAATGCGGGGGTAACGATCACGCTAGGTGGCGTTTTTGGGACCAACGTCGAAGGCGACGAAAACTGGACGCGGCAAGTGGTGACTGGGCTAATCGAAAACGCGTTACGTCATGCTAAAGATGGCGGTTCTATCGCTTTAAACATCAACGCCACGGCAAGAGAAGCAAACCTGCGGGTGATCGACAACGGGCCTGGAATATCTGAGGAGGATTTGAAAGTCGTGACGAACCGATTTGCACAGGCCTCTACTGGGAAGGCAGCGTCGAACGGCTTTGGAATTGGCCTGTCACTGGCGCATTGGGTGATGACCGAACAAAAAGGCAAACTGACGATCCAAAGCCCGGTTCCAGCGGCTTTCAAGATCGGTCCGAATGCCGGGACAATGGTGACGGTTTCGCTTTTGCGAGCAAGCGGTTAGCGTGATGTGATGGCTGATACGACGATCCTTATTGTTGATGACGACCCCGAGATCACAGATGCGCTGGCGCGTGGTCTGCAGATGCACGGATATGCCACGCTGGCCGAAAGCACGGTCGAGGCGGCGGCTAAGCGGTTTCCAGACGGACAGGTGGCTGCCGCAATCATCGATGTGATGATCGGACGCGATAGCGGCATTGATTTGGTGCGAGCCCTTAGGGCGGCCGGACATGCGAAGCCGATACTGATGCTATCCGCGCTAACGGAAGTCACCGATAGGATGGCCGGGTTAGAGGCGGGGGCCGATGATTATGTCGTAAAGCCATTCGCGTTTGACGAACTCGTAGCCCGACTGCAGGTTCAATTGCAGCGCTCGGTCACTGCGCATTGTGTGCTTGATCCGGCGTCGCGCACAGTGCGTGGCCAAACCCGCGAGGCGATTCTGACTGAAAGAGAATTTGACTTATTGGCGATGCTTCATGACAAGGCGGGTACCGTCATTTCGCGCGGCGAAATCTTTGATACGCTGTGGGCGAATGAAGGGTCTTCATCCGAAAATGTCGTTGATGTTTACATCGGATATTTGCGCAAAAAACTGGCGCCGATGGATGATTTTTACTTTAGGATCAATACAATAAGAAACCGTGGTTTCGTTTTTCAGCACCTCGATTAAGTGCCCGTTCTTATTTTTTCTTAGAACATAAGATTTGACCGAAATGCCCAGCAGGGCGCACATTTATCAGACATAGAGGAGGAACTATTATGGCTTGGACGAAACCAGTGATCCGCGAAATCGAATGCGGCATGGAAATCAACATGTACGGTCCTGAGAACGACGAACGCAACAACGACGACCTGTTCTAAACATATAAGCGCGGAGCACTCACATGGTATTTCGCGCTTGTATTCTAGGGGCAGCTGCCGGTGGTGGCCTGCCCCAATGGAATTGCGGTTGCGAAAACTGCAATTTGGCACGCAGCGGTAAAATACCCTCACAATCACAGTCTTCGGTAGCGGTCAGCGCGAATGGTTTTGACTGGGCAATCCTGAATGCGTCTCCCGACATTCGTGATCAAATGGCGCGTACGCCTGCACTACATCCCACAGATTTGCGCGTCAGCCCGTTGAAATCCGTTCTTTTGACAAATGGTGACATTGATCACGTTGCGGGACTGCTCATCCTGCGTGAACAGCAACCGTTCAACCTGTTCGCAACCCAAGACATTCACGATGTTATCGACGCGAACCCGATTTTTGGCGCCCTAAAGCCTGATCTCGTAATTCGCCGCACCATCGCGCTGGGCACACCATTTGAGCTTGTGACCGGGGTTCAGGCCACTCTTTTCTCTGTGCCAGGTAAGGTACCTCTCTATCTCGAGGGTGATCACGTACAGACAGACCTTGAAGGCGAACAAACGGTTGGCGTTCACCTGAAAACGGACCAGCGAAATGTATTCTATATTCCCGGTTGTTCGACCCTAAAACCGGACCTACGTGAGCGACTATCAGGTGCCGATATGGTCATGTTTGACGGTACGCTGTGGCAAGATGATGAAATGGTCACTGGCGGGTTAAGCCAAAAGACGGGCAACCGCATGGGACATATGTCGATGTCTGGCCCTGATGGGTCAATGGCTGCCTTTGCCGATCTTGAGGTAGGTAAAAAGGTCTATGTCCATATGAACAATACGAACCCTGTTTTGCGCCCCTCATCCGACCAACATGCCACCGCCGAAGCATCTGGTTGGACTATTGCCGAAGACGGGATGGAGTTTGAATTATGACCCCAAGCAAAGAACAGTTCGAAGCACGGTTGCGCCAGATTGGTGCAGAACGGTATCACGACAAACACCCGTTTCATCACCTTCTGCACTCAGGAGGATGCACGCCCGGTCAAGTTCGTGCATGGGTCATTAACCGGTTCTATTATCAGTCGCGTATCCCCATGAAAGACGCCGCATTCATGAGCAGGGTCGATGATCCTGCTCTGCGTCGCGCATGGCGTTCCCGGATCGAGGATCACGATGGGACCGCTGAAAACGAGGGCGGTATTGAGCGGTGGCTGCGGCTTGCCGATGCTGTCGGGCTTGACCGTGATTATGTTGCCAGCGCCGAAGGCGTCATGCCCGCGACCAAATTTGCGGTCGACGCTTATGTGCGATTTGTTCGGGATGAAACACTGCTAGAGGCCGTTGCGGCGTCACTCACGGAATTGTTCGCACCAAAGATTCACGCCCAGCGAATTGAAGGCTTGCTTGCCAATTATGCCTTCGCGGATGATTCTAGTCTGGCCTATTTCAAGAACCGATTGAAAGAAGCCCCCAAAGACGTGGCCTTTGGTCTGGCTTGGGTGTTGGACAAAGCTGACACACAAGAAAAACAAGACGCGGCGGCGAAGGCATTGATCTTTAAAACCGATGTGCTGTGGTCGCAGCTAGATGCATTGCATGCCGCATATGTTGATCCTGCAAGAATTCCGCCGGGTGCATGGCAACCCGGTACGTTTCTTGCGCAAAACGTGGCGGCCGCATCATGACCGACGGGCTGTCCCCAGATGTAATTCCCGTAATCCCGCGTGGCGTGCGGTTGCACTGGGATCATGTCCGCGAAAAATGGGTCTTGCTTGCGCCAGAACGGGCGGTCGCGCTGGATCCGATTGGTCATGCAATCATGACGGAAATTGATGGTGCGCGTAGTTTTGGTGCAATTACGACCGCTCTGTCAGAAAAATATGGTGCACCGCATGAACAGGTCGCGGCGGATGCGGGTGAATTTCTGCGCGGTCTGATGAACCGCCGTATTTTGGAGGTCGCATAATGGACGGTTCAGAAGTCCGGGACTGGCGTGCAGAGGGCAAGGCGAACGGTATTCCTGCGCCAATCGCCATGCTGGCTGAACTGACACATCGCTGTCCGCTATCATGTCCGTATTGTTCCAACCCTGTCGAATTGGCGCAAAAGTCGCTTGAACTTGATACATCTGACTGGGTTCGGGTGTTTCAGCAAGCCGCAGAACTGGGCGTGCTTCAGCTTCATCTTTCAGGGGGTGAACCCGCAGCTCGTCGTGATCTGGTTGATCTTGTAAAGGCCGCGCGTGATGCGGGGCTTTATACGAACCTGATTACGTCTGGGATTGGGCTGACGGAACGGCGCTTGCAGGAATTGGATATGGCTGGCCTCGATCATATTCAGCTTTCGCTGCAGGGCACGGATGCTGACATGGCGGACCGCATTGGCGGCTACAAAGGTGGCTTTCAACGCAAGATGCAGGTCGCCGAATGGATCAAGGATATCGGCTTTCCCCTGACGTTGAACGCCGTCGTCCACCGCCAGAACCTTCACCAGCTTCCGCGCGCGATTGAGATGGCTTTGGAAATGAATGCAAGGCGTATTGAGGTCGCCATTGTCCAGTTCCACGGTTGGGCAATGTCAAACCGTGATGCGTTGATGCCGACAAAGGAACAGGCAGAGGAGGCCAGCCGCGTCGTGGCCGAAGCCCGTGATCGGCTAAATGGCCAACTGGTGCTAGATTACGTTCCTGCTGATTATCACGCTGATTACCCCAAGCGCTGCATGGGTGGCTGGGGCACAACGGGCCTAAATGTCGCCCCCGACGGAGAGGTGCTTCCGTGTCACGCAGCCCAAACCATCAAATCGCTGAAGTTTGATAATGTACGCACCAAAAGCCTGTCCGAGATTTGGTATCGTGGGTCAGCATTCAACGCCTATCGCGGTGATGATTGGATGCAGGAACCGTGCCGTTCTTGCGACCGCAAAAAACTGGATTTTGGCGGATGTCGTTGTCAGGCGATGGCATTGGCAGGCGATCCAAATGCGACCGATCCAGTCTGCGTGAAATCACCGCTACATGCAGAACTTCAAAAGCGCGCCGTCGCGTTCTCGCATCATGATAACGCCGAATTGACCTATCGTCAGCAGCCACCAGCTTAATTGAGGGCGGCAATATATGATCCAATATGCTATGGTCATGCAGACCAGCGTTTGGGTAATGAGCATAGTGCGTATTCGTGAAAGACTGATCAAATGCCTTCTAATGGCACTTCTGGCAGCCGTTCCCTTTGGTGCGCGCGCGGATAATACGCACCCTACGCGGGGTGAATTTCTAGCGCTTGCAAAGCAAGGCTGGGTCTTTGATCTTCACTCATCCCGCCATCGCCGCGACCCAGATTTTCCACCTGTCCAGTTCAACAGCAGCGAAGTCGCCATGGGCGAAATCTGCGTCATTGGCGAACCGGCAAACCGGCTATCAGAACGTGTCATTTCGAGCTTTGTCGGCCTGCTAGGTGATATCTACGGGCGTCGGTTGTCGGTCACTTACGCGAACCGCAGTATTTCAAGCTGCCCAACGCGCCCCCGTGTCTATGTCAGGCTGTATTCTGGCCGTCCGCCGTCTGCCTTGTTTAATGCTGATTTGCGACAGATGGACCGGGATTTCGATATTCGCTTTCCGCCACAGTGGCGCGAACCCGTCTATTCCCCAGCGCAAGCAAACGGCTTTTTCGGGCATGAGGGCGCAATCGCGCATTTGTTAGTCCGGCAGGCACCACATACGAACCTAACCCCGTTGCAGCGGGATTTTTATACATCTATTTTGACCGAAGAATTGTTTCAGGTGGTCAGTTTTGGGGCGGATATTCTTAAGTTTGATCGCGACGCCCCATTCAGATCCAAGCTGCAGGAACATCCCGTCAATTTGCGACGTGTGTCGTGGCAATCTGACCAGTTCATGACCGGGTTGCTATCGAGCAATCCGAACGGTTTGTGTGGGTTTGATGTTTTTATGCTGCACGCGCTTGCTGGATCAGGGCTAGAAACTGTGAATTCGGCAGAGCTGATTATGTTTATCGAGACGAATTTCGATGTGCTGAAAGCCGCTGCTGAAAAGACGGTCGCTAATCCAGCTTATGAAATGCTGCTTGATAACAGCTGTTTGGCGTTGCCCGACTGATCTACTACCTTTGTGTAACTAGATTTGGTGCGTTTTCCCGGTCAGGGTTTGGCCATTAATCTGGGGGGACTGGCCGTGCTTGATGGTAAGTCACGCGAGTGTTTTGAACAAATTTCGGCGCTTAAAGAATGGCTTGAAACGGGGCTGATCGGTAGCGACCAGTTAATTGAACGACTGCTGATTGGCGTTCTGACAGGGGGGCATCTTCTGATTGAAGGGCCGCCGGGGTTGGCGAAAACCCGTGCAGTAAAACTGCTGTCGCGTGCTCTTGGTGGATCGTTTGCACGGGTACAATGTACGCCTGATTTGTTGCCAGCGGATTTGACTGGCACGGATGTGTTCAACCCCGAAACGGGTAAGTTTGCGTTCGCGCAGGGCCCCGTATTTCACAACCTTGTGCTGGTCGATGAAATCAACCGGGCACCGCCCAAAACACAGTCTGCCCTGCTAGAGGCAATGGCCGAAACCCAAGTCACCAGCGGCGGCACAACCCACACCTTGCCGGAACCGTTTTTTGTTGTCGCCACCCAGAATTCCATCGAACACGAAGGCACGTTTCCCCTGCCAGAGGCGCAGCTAGATCGTTTCTTGCTTCACATCGTTCTGACACAACCCAATCTAGAGACCGAGCGGCGCATTCTGGATTTGGTCGAAAATGAACGGGTTAAGGGCGACGCAACCCCGCCGGAATTGGGGCTAGATGTTGTGCAGGTCGCCCGCCGTGATGTGGACAACGTGTTTCTGTCGCCTGCCTTGCGGGATTACATTGTCAGGCTGGTCGTGGCGACCCGAGTTGCCCCGTTTGATACGCAGATTGAACATTCTGTGTCCCCGAGAGGTTCAATTGCGCTGGCGGCATCGGCGCGTGCGCGTGCCTATCTAAACGGACGCGATCACGCGATCCCCGAAGATGTCGAAGCGGTACTGCCCGATGCGCTTGCTCATCGGATGGTTCTGAATTGGGCGACCGCCGCCGAAGGCGTGACACCTAGGGCCGTCGTCGCTGACATCATGCAACAAACCCAAGCGTTATGACGGATGTGTCGTGCACGCAGGTGACAGCACAGGCGTTAATTGCCTTGCAAGGTGCCGTCGTGGAAAACGCGCGTCGCGAGGCGCCAACAAGCGGCCTGCCCGGTGGGTTTCCAATCAAAAAGCGTGGCCAAGGTCAGGTGAACGCCGATAGCCGCCTCTACATTCATGGCGATGAATTGCGGTACATCGACAAAGGTGCGACCGCCCGGACTGGCGATCTGCATGTGCGGACCTTTCACGAAGAACGCGACAGGGTGACCTTTTTGGTGGCTGATTTCCGTCCATCGATGCTGTGGGGCATGCGTCGCGCGTTTCGTTCGGTTGCCGCAGCCGAGGCGCTTGCATGGATTGGTTGGCAAGCTGTTGCAGCTGGTGGGCGGGTCGGTCTGCTGGCAATCACGACGGGTGAACCCATCATCGTGCGGACGCGTTCGGGTACCCGTGGGATGCTGTCGGTGATCGGCGGGCTGGTCCGCGCCCATGAATTTGCGACCTCTGTCGTTGGCCCCGATCAGTTTACTGATCCACCGCTAGATATGGCCGTCGAAGGTCTACATCGGATCGTACCCAAAGGTGCGTCAATCATCATCGCAAGCGCTTTTGATCAACGCGGCGACAATTTCGATGGCACCATGAAACGGCTAGCCCAGCATCGGGCACCGTCATTTGTCATGGTCGAAGACAGCGGGCTACAATCACTACCGCCGGGGCATTACCCAATTCGGTCGCCAGACGGATACCGCCGTTCAATCAAACTGCGACAAACACCGCCGCGCGATCATGCGTTACCAGAAATTCCGGGTTGCGCGGTTATGCATCTGGATACCAGCCTGCCAACGCGGCAAGCCATGACGCAGGCAGGAGTATCGTGAATGGCAGAGGGCATCACCACAGTTGATGCGATGTTGTCGGGTTTGCACGACATCCGATTGCCAGAGGTCGCGCCCGGCGGGATAATTTCAGAGATATTGGTCGCCGTTGCTTTTGGGCTGTTGTTGGCATATTTGACGTCATTGGTACTGGGGTATTTTCTGCGTGGCCCAGCAAAAGACGTTGGTTCTTTGACCGACCAGATCGCGGCATTAGCTGGCTTGCCTCACGATGACCGTGCAGTTGCGCTATTGCACTTGATCCAGATTCACGCACCTGCCGCCGTACCTACTGAACTGTATGCTCGCGCAGGTATCCCACCGATCGACGAGCTTGAAGCCATGCTTCTTAAGAGCGAGACGCAGAATGCTTGAGTTCGCAAACCCATGGTTTTTCGTACTGCTGCCGCTGCCGGTCATTGTCTATTTTTTGGCACCGCCGCAGACACCCAGTGGTGCCGTGCTGGTCGTGCCCGAAGGTATCGAACGCCGAATGCTAAGTGGCGGCGCAGGTGGTCAAAACCCGCTCCGTCATATTGATATGCTGACGCCTATTTGCATTTGGATTCTGTTAGTCGTTGCCTTGGCCGGGCCGCGTGTCGTTGCCCCACATCAAGCCTTACCAATGTCGGGGCGTGATCTGATCCTAGCATTAGATTTGTCGGGGTCGATGGTGCGCGATGACTTTGCGCTGGATGGGCAAACTGCGACGCGACTTGAGGTCGTCAAAGCCGTCGGGGCAGACTTTGCGCGCGCACGGGCAGGTGACCGCGTGGGGTTGGTCGTGTTTGGGTCCGACGCATATGTTGCGGCAGCGCCTTCGTTTGATACAGATGCTGTCGCCCAGAAAATCGAAGACATGGTGATCGGCATTTCTGGGCGGGCAACCAATATCGGTGACGGCATTGGGATTGCGCTAAAACGGCTAGAGGCGTCAGACGCAGACACCAAAGTCATCATTCTTTTGTCGGACGGAGCGAATAACGCAGGTGCCGCGATGCCACGTGATGTTGCTGCGCTGGCGGCCGATATGGGGGTGCGTATCCACACGATTGGGCTGGGACCGATTGCGTTAGAGGAAGCACCCGATCAGCGTGGGGTGGTCGATGTGCGGACGTTGGATGCCATTGCCAAGATCAGCGGCGGCCAGATGTTCCGGGTCCGCACGACAGATGATCTGCGTACCGCGGCGTCTGGATTAGATGCGTTAGAACCAACAGCCCGTGCGGGTCTATCGGCGCAGACCTACCGCGCGTTTTGGATTTGGCCAGCACTATTGGCGGGCCTTCTGGGGATCGGACTTGGGGTGCGGTCAAAAGAATGAGCGTTATCGCCGATATCACCTTTCTGCGTCCCTTTTGGTTCGCTGCGATTCCCGTGCTCGCAACGCTTATGATTTGGCGTTATCGCCGATCCGGTCAGCCGGGTGATTGGCAGGCCAGCATCCAGCCGCATCTGCTGGCCGCAATGACCGCGATGGGGCGGATCGAACCTGCAGGCAGCCGGTTTTTTGCCGCTGTCCCATTTGTCATTGCGATGTTTGTTACGGTGGCGCTGACAGGGCCATCCATTGAGAAACGCGGCGCGCAGACCTTCCGCAATTTGGATGGGGTTGTGTTTGTTATCGATGTGTCGGGATCAATGGTGCGCGACGAAAGCTGGCCATCGGTCGTAAATATGGCGCATGCGGGCCTGAGCGCCTTGGGCAGTAAACCCGCTGCGTTGATTGTCTATGGTGGGGATAGCTATCTGGCGTCGCCATTGACCGCCGACCACAGGCAGTTGGCGCAAAGCATTTCGCTGATCGACGAAGATTTTATGCCCGATCAGGGCAACAGGCCGCAGCTTGCTTTGGAACGTGCAGCCGATGTTTTGCAGAATGCGTCGGTGCTGTCGGGTGACGTTATTCTGCTGACGGACGGAGAGGGGCTTAACGACGACGCGATTGCCGCTGCTATGCGGATAACAGAGTTGGGCGCACGGCTGTCTGTGGTGCTGGCCAAAACAACCGTATCCGGCAACTCGCCGATAAGCCCGGCAACCTTTGAAAGCTTGGTAAGCGTCGGTGGTGGCCAAATCTATGAAACAACCGACCTCGTTCGGTTCATGGAAGATATTGGCGATGCAGCCACGTCGCGTACTGAATTGCAGGACCTACAGCTTGTCTTGCGGGCGGACATCGGGAGGTATCTTCTGTTCCTTGCACTGCTTCCTGCGCTGTTGCTGTTCCGAAGGAGCCGCGCCTGATGAAACGGATGCTCCCTCTACTAGCTGCTATATGCATTGCCCTTGCTGCGTTGTTGGGTGGCGCCGCACCATTTGGGCGGGTCGCATTGTCGCTCGGGATGCCACGCACTGCTGCGAGCTTGTTTACAGATCCGGGCTGGGTGGGGGTTGCACTCTACCGCGCAAGTGATTTCCAAGGTGCGGCAGATGCCATGGAACAAGCAGGCGCAGATGCGTTCTATAACCTTGGCAATGCTCATGCTCAGCTAGGCCAATATGCGGCGGCGCTGGAAGCCTATGATCTGGCGGCTTCTATCCGGCAAGACCCCCAAGCGCAGCAGAACTTTGATCTGCTGCGGGCGTTCTACGCATCCACGACGCTTGACGTAGATGGGGTATTCTTGACCGAGGATCGCGAAGGTGCAACCGCAGACGCGCCAATTGCGCGGGGTGATGCGCGTGCCTCTGGAACGGGGGATGAGGTCACTAATACATCCGCGACGCCAGCACTTGCTGAGATTGTGAGCCGTGGCGAACAGCGGGTGCGACAGGTTTTTGATGCTCAATCCATCACCGCGAATGCCCGCTGGCTTGCCACGTTAGAGGACGTACCCGGCGCATTTTTGGCAGAACGTATTTACCACGAACATAAGGCGCGCCGCGATGCTGGAACCGGCCAAGAGCAGGAGGACACCGAATGGTAAGAGCATTCTATGCGATCTTGCTGGCAGCGTGGTGGGCGGTGCCCGTTTGGGCGCAAACCTCGACGGTTGATCCTGACGATCTTACGCTTTCAGTGACGGTCGAACCGTTACCCGATCCGTTGATGCGCCAAGAAATGGTGCTGATAACGATCCACGGCATCTACAAACGCCACATTACATTAGAAAGTTTGGAACAGCCGGATTTTGAGGGCTTTAATTGGATGCAATTGGGGCAGGACCATTGGTTCGAAAGTCTGTTGGATGGTCGCCCGGTCAAGAACATGCGACGGCGGATGGCCGTTTTTCCTGATGAAACCGGGACATTGGAAATCGGGCCGTTCAAGCACCATCTGACGTTGTTAGATGAAAACAACAAATGGTTCGAACATACGATCACGTCAGAGCCGGTCACTATTAATGTAACGCCAGAACCTCAGAGCGATGATTGGTGGTTTCCGGTTCGGGGTTTGCGTGTCTCCGACGACTGGTCAAATGCACCTGATCAACTATCCGAAGGCGAAGGTGTCCTGCGCGTGATCCGCATATCTGCGCTGGGTGCGAGCCCCGATATGATCCCACCGATGCCGGAAATGACGTCGCCTTCCGCGCTCATCTTTGCGCATCCCGAAAAGCGACTGGTTGATTTAACCTCGCGAGGACCAGAAGCGATTGCGTTTTGGCGTTGGACAGTCACCCCGACGAATGGTCATTCTGCGATCCTTGAACCGATCACGTTTAGCTATTTCGATACGGTCGCACGCGAAATGCGCGAGGTGTCGATTTCCCCACAACGGATTGCCTATGGCGATGTGGTTGGGGCGCCCGCGCCAGAAAACGCGGCACCATCGGGCCAAAATCTGCCGCACCCCATTCTTTTGGTAATTGCTGGCGTATTCTCATTTGTAATTGGAATGTTGTCGGTGATGCGTGGAAAGGCGATTTCGATGACGTCGTTTTACGGCCAAGTAAATCGCTGGAAGTTACTCTGGCAATTCAGGCTGGCAGTATGGCGAAATGATAAGGCTGCAATTCGGTCATTGGCGCACCAAATTGACCGCCTTTATGAACCTTCAGTTGCGCGTAGGAAGCTACTTTTGGAATTGGATAATCAGCTTTTTGGCCGTTCTGCGGGCGACTCAGTGCCTTTAAATTTCGGTTTTCAGTTTCGAAAATCCCTTGGTTCAGGGGCTACGCACGCAAATGTGCACTAATGTGCACTGAAATATGCTGACTCACCCAAAAGGTGCTTTGTGGAAATAAGATGTTCCGCTACGCTTTTATTGGGAGGAACTAAAATGTCGGATTTTGCGAGGGCAGAGAAGTCTTTCTCTGCCAGCCATATATTAGTGGTGGATGATCATCCGCTGTATTGTGACGCTATGGTCGCGTCGCTTTCGTCGGCCTTTAAAATTAAACAAGTAAACTCAGTTAATTCGTTAGAAGGCGCTATGAAAGCGCTGGCCACGGGACCAATTCCCGATCTTGTTTTGCTTGATCTGGGTTTGCCCGATGCAACAGGGCTCAGCGGCTTTTTTCAGCTAAAGGAACACTGCCAGGATATGCCAATTGTGGTGATTTCGGCGGATTCGTCTGATGAAACCATCCAGGCCGCAATGGATGCGGGCGCGATGGGCTTTGTGCCAAAAGACGCGCCGCGCACAGTAATCGCTGAGGCATTGGAACAAGTACAAGAAGGATCGCGGTATCTGCCGCCTTGCTACTCTCCAAAGCCACGCGAAGCGACCCAAGACCCCGTAAGCGTGCAAGAAGCATCAAAGCGTATCGCCCGCCTAACCCCGCAGCAGCGCAGGATCATGGAGCTTATTTCGGCCGGGAAACCGAACAAGCTGATCGCGTATGAACTGTCTGTGGCCGAAGGCACCGTAAAGGCGCATATCACCGCGTTATTGCGGCGGCTTGGCGTGAGCAATCGCACGCAAGCAGCAGTTTTGGTAAACAGCGCGATCTTGGGGCGGCCACAATCATTGTCGGACACAGACGCACGCGCACAGCTAAGCTAGGTTCGCCATGAATATTGTCGACCGTGAGGCAGCTGGCGCAAGTATTGTGTCGGTGGGCGTTTCAATGTCCGCCGACCCCGATACGGCTGTGTCAGAAGCAGTTTCGCAGCTACCTGATCAAGGTATCTGTTTTATCTTAGTCTTTGTTCCAGAGTGTTTGGATACCACTGGTGTTGCTGCGGCATTGGAAAAGCATTTGCCGCAGACGCTTGCCTTTGGCTGCACGACTGGAGGGCAGATAACACCGCAAGGCTATGCCGATAACGCGCTTATGCTCGTGTCATTTCCACGGGATCATTTCCGATGTTCGTCGACACTATTTGAGCCCCTAAAGCCTGTTTCCATTGAGCAAACCGCGCTGGCGGCGCAGACGCTGGCACAGCGTTTTCAAACCACTGCCGGTTGGCGGCGTTTTGCAATTACGATCGCAGATGGCCTTTCGAAACAAGAGGATACGCTGGTTGCAGCTCTTGAGGCCGGGTTAGGCGATATCCCGGTTTTTGGGGGGTCCGCCGGACACGGGCTAGCGTTTGATGTGACCTATGTGTTGCACGGTGGCGCGTTCCACGAAGATGCAGCGCTTTTGTTGATTGTCGAAACTGACTTGTTGTTTGAAGGGGTGGAATTCGATCATTTCATGCCAACAGACCGCCAGTTGGTCGTCACCGCCGCGCGGCCAGAGGATAGAATTGTCAGCGAAATCAATGGCGCGGTTGCCGCGGAAGAATACGCTCGGCTGATTGGATATGAGGTCGCGGATCTTTCGCCGCGCGTTTTTGCTGAAAACCCGGTGTTGGTCCGAAACCTTGATAATTGGCACGTTCGCGCAATCCAAGAGGTCCTTGATGACGGCGCTTTGACCTTTTTGTCAGCGATTGAAAACGGGTTGGTTCTGACACTCGCGCGCGGCAAAGAGATTATCGAAACCATGGACGCAGAACTTACCGTTACCGGACCCAGAGGCGAGGCACCGCATTTCGTTCTGGGCTTTGATTGCGTGTTGCGGCGCCTAGAGATCGAACAAAAGCAACTTGGTGTTGAAGCATCCGAAGTGCTGCGAAAACGTAAGGTATTGGGGTTCAACACATATGGCGAACAGCATGGCGGGGTTCATGTAAACCAGACTTTCGTCGGGATTGCGTTCTTTTCATCGGGCCACAAGATAGACCTATGATTGATCGTGATCTCCCACTTGATGTTCAAGTCGCGCAACAAGACAAGATCATCAAAGCGCTCGTTCAGCGGGCTAATCAGCGGCACGAATTGGGCCGTTCTGCATATTCATTGTTCCAGTCGGCGATCACGCTGCAAAGCAAGGTATCTGAAAAGACCCGTGATCTTGAAGCCGCGTTAAATACGCTGGGCCAGACAAGCACCGACTTAGAGACATCAGAGCAAGCCCGCAACCGAACAGAGCAAAGCCTGACCGATGCGTTGGAATCCATGGAAGGTGGTTTTGCACTTTTTACGGGGGGGCGGCTTCGGGTTTACAATGGCTACTTTAAAAAGCTCATTCCGGATGTTCATGATGTTATTGTGCCGGGGCTTGCGCTTGATGCATATTTTGAAAACCTCACCAAAAGCAGCTACCTTGCCCGTGATAGCGACGCGGAGAAACTGGCTGGTAATGCAACCAACGCCATAGAGGCG
Organism: Yoonia maritima; assembly: GCF_043641945.1. GTDB lineage: Bacteria > Pseudomonadota > Alphaproteobacteria > Rhodobacterales > Rhodobacteraceae > Yoonia > Yoonia maritima_B. The sequence goes on from NZ_JBHZRX010000003.1 coordinate 573,596, forward strand.
ACCGCGCCGTTTGTTTTTGAAATCAAGAACGACCGTTGGTTTGTCATCAACTACCGCCACACGAGCCACAACAACATCGTAGTTTTCCAGACCGAGATCACGTCGGTCGTGCGTTCCAATCGGTTAGAAAAAGATCAACTTATTGATGCACAAGAACATTTTCTAAGCGCTGCGTTTGATAATATGCCGCAAGGGGTGTGCACGTTTTCATCCGATGGCACGCTTCTTTTCTGGAATGCGCGGTTCACCAGTCTGCTGTCACTGCCTAGCCGGATCGCCTGTGTCGGAACGTCATATGCGCAAATTGTCGAACACCTGAATGCCCACTCGATCATAGGTGAACTTCGCCACGAAAACTTTGCCAGCTTGCTGCGTTACCTAAGCCGAGACCAAAGTCTACATATCCGTCGTCGCCAGACAAATGGAACGGTTTTAGAGTTTGTAGTGAATCCGCTGCCGGATGGCGGATGCATCGTCAACGTCATGGATGTGACAGTCCAATCGCAAACGACTGAAGAGCTTGAAAACAGAGTGCAGGAACGGACTCAGGAACTGACGGACCTGAACAAAGAACTGCGCGAACAATATACTGCCCTTGCAAGCATCGAAGACGATCTGAGACAGGCCAAGGCCGAAGTCGAAGCCGCGATGAATTCCAAGACGCGGTTTTTTGCTGCGGCTTCCCATGACCTGCTACAGCCGATCAACGCGGCCAAACTGTTGATTTCATCGCTGTCGGATATGGCGTTGGAAAATGGGGTGCGGGATACGGTTCAGCGCATCGATCAATCGTTTCAGTCGATGGAATCTTTGCTTCACGCGTTGCTAGATATTTCTCGCCTAGAATCTGTGGATATGAAGTTGGCGGTTACCGATTTTGCGATTGATGGGCTGATGCGCAATATCGCGAATGACATGGGGCCTTTGGCCGTCGAAAAGGGGCTGCGGTTTGAAGTCGTGCCTAGCTGCGCATGGGTTCGCAGTGATCAGCGGTATCTATCCCGATCCATCCAGAACCTCGTGAATAACGCTATTCAGTATACCAACTCGGGGCGCGTCTTGCTTGGGTGTCGGCGCCGGGGGGATCAGGTTGTCGTTGAGGTTTGGGATACCGGGGTTGGGATTACAAAAGCGGACCAAGAACGGGTGTTCCAAGAATTCACCCGTGTTGATGCCGGTGCTGGGATGGGAATGGGGCTTGGGCTGTCCATTGTGCAACGGGCCTGCGCCCATCTGGGGCATAAGGTTTCTGTACGTTCAAAGCCCGGTGTCGGTTCGGTGTTTTCGATCACGCTACCAATGGTAACACCCGGCGAATGCGCGCAAGCAGACACGCCAAGCTCATCAGTGCAAACCTCGGAATCGCTGGATCTGATCGTTGTGATGATCGAAAACGACCCGGGTGTTCTGTTCGCGATGACGCGCAGATTGGAAAGCTGGGGCGCGAGCGTTTTGGCATGTACTTCGACAGCGCAAGCCATGCAGATGGTTGAAGAACTGGGGATGAACCCTGACGTGATCCTTGCCGATTATCAGCTGGATCGCGACGATACGGGTGTTCAAAGCATCATCGGGTTACGCCGACAAGCTGGTGTTGAACTACCCGCCATTCTGATCACAGCGAACCAAGAGGGTTCGATCAAAGATCTATGTGCGCAGCTGCGAATTTCTGTTCTGACGAAGCCTGTGAACCTGTCGCGTTTGCGGTCGCTGATCGATTGGAAAACGCGTCATGTGCCACAGCAACGCGGCCAAGGATACGACCAAAGTCTGCAATGACGCAGGAAGAAATTTGGATAGGCTGCAGTTAACTAATGAGGTGCATATGAAGTTGCTAAGATACGTATTTTTAACGCTGCTTCTTGCGACTCCGGTGCATGCAGAAGAAATCTATGACCTGATTTTTAAGCAGGGCACGCTTTCGGATGTCAGTGAAGGGTTGGTCTACGACCGCGAAACGATAGTCGCGAGCAATCCAGAATACGGGCAGCGCCACACTGGTGATGTTGAACTCGGGTTCGCGCCAGAGGAGATGGCTGTCCTTCGGTTTGTGCAAGGCGAACAGCACCGCAATCTGGGGCAGTTCCCGGCGACCGTTGGCAATCCGATCATCATGTATTTCGTTGAAACTGTCCTGCGTGATGTCGCCCACGAAGCCGGCGGAAGCCCGTTCTACATTCGTAACCGCATTAAAGAGGCGTTGATTACCCCAGCGCCGGTCGAAGACACGACTGTGTCATTCGGAGACGGCGAAGTCGCTGCGCGTCAAATCACCTTTCGTCCGTTTGAAGACGACGAAAACAGGGATCGTATGGGCGTCTATGGCAACCTAGAAATGACCTTTGTGATGTCAGAAGAAGTGCCGGGCTGGTATGTGTCGCTTGCTGCGGTTGCCCCCGATGGCAATGGCGATGCGGGGTATAGCAATGTGCTAAATTTGATGCCCGAGGCAACGGAATGAGAAAGCTTCTTGCTCTCGCTTTGGTCTTGGCTGGCAGCACCGCCTTTGCCCAATCAGTCAGTGAACAGTTGAACGACTATCCGACTGCAGCGCGTGCCGACTATGTTTTTGGCTGTATGGCTGTGAACGGGCAGGGCCAAGATGAACTGTTGAAATGCGCGTGCTCTATCGACCACATCGCCTCTATTTTGCCGTATGAACGGTACGTAGAGGCCGAAACCGTGCTTTCGTTGCAGTTGGCCGGTGGCGAACGGATGTCGATATTTCGCACATCATCAATGACCCAAGCCATCGTCGCAGACCTGCGGCGTGCACAGGCAGAGGCAGAGATACTCTGTTTCTAAGCGCCTTCGTCTTTCGCTAGCATCTGTTCGAAAACATTCCCTTCGGTGTCATGCGCCCGTACGCGGATGACAGAGGCACCGTTGTCACGATAACCGAACCGGAACACAGGGTTCTCGCTAACCGAAATACCGCCTTCCAATTTAAAAAGCATCTCATCACCTTGATAGACTTCGATCATGTCGATGAAATGCGCCCCAACGAATAGCTGTGTAATCTGATCTCGTTGTAAGCCCGAATAGTTTGGGTGTCGGATCATGACTTGGGCTTCGCGCCGCTGCCCTGACATTTGTTGCGTTGGGTTGAAACTGCGCAGTCGCATTTCGCCCATCGAAGCCAGCGCTTCTTCGGGAACGCGGGTTGCAGGCGCTGAACACCCGCCTGATGCCTTCACGTAGCGGCCAGCCATAAACATGCCGTCATCGGTTTCTGCAATGACCCGCACATTAGAATATTGGTTCACGCGCACGCGCAATTCAAAGTCCAAGGGAACCATCGCTTCGCTAAATGTGAGGGTAGCCGCTAGAGGGGCGGGGTTCTCGTCAATGATCAGCATCGCGCTTTGGATCGGTACCGCGCCGAGTTGCTGAGAAATGCCAATAGGTACAGTCGCCGCGTCATGGGCGCGGTGTGGTGCTTCGACTTCGAACAATATCGTTCCGTCTTGCAGGACTGCATCGCCCACGAATTCGGACCTCAGATCGTTCCAGCTGACGCTATCCGTCAGCGGATTATCCTGCGCGAATGCGCCGTGCGAAAGTAGGGCAAATACAGATGCGGCAAGAAGACGTCTCATGGCTTTCCTCCTCTTTAGTTGCGCGTTTTGTATCATAAACCGCGATAAACCGTGAGTAATCCTTAGTGTCGGTTCGCGAACTCGTGATCTGCTGCTAGTCATTTCGCATGAGCCGCAAGGGGACAGTGCGATGTTTGAAGCCGTTCTAAGCCTTTGTCTGTTGTCTGATCCATCGGTTTGCCGCGACGTGTTGATCCCGGGATACGAAGCCACAAGCGTCGCAGATTGCGAGGCTATGCTTGTCCGCAACCCACCGGATTTGGACACATATTTCGCCGACTTTGCGTCAGATGGTTTAGCTTGCACCGACGCGCCGGACCCCATGCCATTTCAACAGGCCGCCAGCGGAGTTTTTGTGCACCGCGGTATCATCAGTGACGCGGCGCCTGATAACGAAGGCGATGTTGCGAATGTTGCATTCATCGTTGGCGAAACAGCTGTTGCAGTCATTGATAGCGGCGGCTCGCGCAAGGTTGCTGAACAGATATATCGGTCCATCCGGTCAGAAACGCAGCTTCCGATTCGATATCTTATTTTGACCCATATGCACCCAGACCATGTGCTGGGTGCGTCGCTATTTGCGCAGGCGGGTGCACAGGTGGTGGGCCATGTGGGCCTAGAACGCGCGCTGCTGGACCGGCGCGAAACTTACCTGACGAACTTTGGTCGATTAATTGGCGATGATGGCTTTCTGGGAACGCAGGTTGTGACGCCGGACGTCGTGGTTGATGGGGCGTTGGAAATTGATCTTGGTGGTCGGGTTCTTGATCTGCGGACTTGGCCGAATGCCCATACTGGAACCGATCTGACCGTCGGCGACCCAACAAGCGGCATTTTGTTCACCGGTGATCTGATGTTTCATGAACACGCGCCGGCATTGGACGGCAGCGTGTTGGGGTGGCAGCAGGTGCTAACAGAATTGCAGGCGCTGCCCTATGAAACGATTATGCCCGGGCATGGCGGCCCGGTACTCGACTGGCCTGATAGCGCCGAACCATTACAGGCATATCTCGAATTGCTGATTGCAGATACACGTGCCGCAGTGGCGCGGGGTGACAGCCTTGGCGATGCGGTTCAGGTGATCGGTCAAAGCCAGTCTACAGAATGGCAGCTGTTCGACCTATTCAATCCGCGCAATGCGACAGTGGCGTTTACTGAACTTGAATGGGAATAGCGCTATTCAGGGACATGATGCGAAAGCGTTTGCGCAATCGCATAAGCGCGTTTTTCTAAAATGACGGGCGTTTCACAGACGTACAGCAGCGATTGGGCCCGATCACGGTAAATGCGCTGGTCCCAGTCTAGCTGTTCTTCCAGCGCGTCGACCTTGTCAAAGTCCGGGTCCTGCTTGGCCATTTCGGTATCCATATCGACCCTTGCAGAATCAATGCGCGCAGCAAGATCAATCTGCGACAGTGAATAACGCCCGATACCATCGATCAGCTTTTTACGATGGCGGTCGATCTTGTCGAAAATGGCTTGGAAAATTAGTGTGTAATCATCTTGGGTCAGTTGGCTATTTGTTTGTGCAAACTCAGCGGTGATGATTTCGACCTCTTCCAAAGGTACGCGCCGCAATATCAGCGTATCCACAAACCTTTCGGCTGCCGGGGCTAAGTCTTCGGACAGTTCATGGTCGGGTACTGGATATGGCCACATAATACCAAGCGACAGATGTTCGACTTTGCGCTGAACACAAGGCCAAGTCGGATCAGAATAGTCTTCGGCATGAACGAACGTCGGTTGCGCGAGTAATAGGGCTGCGGTGATTAGCATTCGCATTTTTGACATTCGTTCCTCCTTCGTCCGCGCGCGCAATTGAAAACACGCGCGAATCTACCTTACCTTATTTAGAGCGGCGTTTCGTTAGCGCTGTAACAGTGACCAAAGTCGTAATTGTCGGATGAGACCCGTATTGACTAACTTTCCCTGAAGAAGAATTGCCTTTGGGGGATAGATAATGCGTACACGTGCCGCGGTCGCTGTTGCAGCTGGCAAGCCACTTGAAGTGATGGAAGTGAACCTCGAAGGGCCACGTGCCGGTGAGGTTTTGATCGAGGTGAAGGCGACTGGCCTGTGTCACACCGACGAATTTACCCGCTCTGGCGACGATCCCGAAGGTATCTTTCCAGCGATCCTGGGCCACGAAGGGGCGGGCGTCGTGATTGAGGTCGGCGAAGGCGTCACAACGCTTGAGGTTGGCGATCACGTGATCCCGCTTTACACGCCGGAATGTCGCGAATGCGAATATTGTCTGAACCCGAAAACGAACCTATGCCAAAAGATCCGCAGCACCCAAGGTGCGGGTCTGTTGCCTGATGGATCGACCCGGTTTTCGATGCTCGATGGCACGCCGATCCACCACTACATGGGCTGTTCGACCTTCGCGAACCACACGGTTGTGCCCGAAATCGCGCTGGCGAAGGTCCGCAAGGACGCGCCGTTTGATAAGATTTGCTACATCGGTTGCGGCGTCACCACCGGCATCGGCGCAGTGATCAATACGGCGAAAGTCGAGATCGGCAGCCGCGCGATTGTGTTCGGTCTGGGCGGCATTGGCTTGAACGTGCTGCAAGGCCTGCGCCTTGCTGGGGCGGATCAGATTGTTGGCGTCGACATGAACGACGGCAAGGCAGAAATGGGTCGCCACTTTGGCATGACTGATTTCGTGAACCCATCAAAAGTCGAAGGCGATCTGGTCGCGCACCTGGTCGAACTGACTGGCGGCGGTGCGGATTACACGTTCGACGCAACGGGTAACGTGGGCGTGATGCGGACGGCGCTTGAGGCTGCGCACAAAGGTTGGGGCGAAAGCATTATCATCGGCGTGGCGCCTGCCGGGGCCGAGATTTCAACCCGCCCATTCCAACTGGTCACAGGCCGCAGCTGGCGCGGCACCGCGTTCGGCGGCGCACGCGGCCGGACCGACGTGCCCAAGATCGTCGACTGGTACATGAACGGCAAAATCGAAATCGACCCGATGATCACCCATAAGCTCAAGCTCGAAGACATCAACAAAGGCTTCGACCTGATGCACGAAGGAAAATCAATTCGCGCTGTCGTGGAATACTAGGTCGTGGAACTCGTTTCTCGCAACAAATGCTTTGATGGGCAGCAGTCAGTCTACAAACACCAGTCATCGGTGTGCGGGACAGAGATGACCTTTGCGGTCTATCTGCCGCCGCAAGCGCGGACGCAGTCTGTTCCGGTGCTTTGGTATCTGTCTGGACTGACCTGCACCCATGATAATGCAATGACCAAAGGCGGGTTTCAGAAACATGCCGCTGAACATGGCATTGCTTTGGTCTTTCCAGATACGTCGCCGCGTGGCGAAGGTGTTGCGGATGACGAAGCCTATGATTTGGGAATGGGCGCCGGGTTCTATGTGAACGCAACGCAAGGCCCGTGGAAGCCACATTTTCAGATGTACGACTATGTCGTGAGCGAGCTGCGGAGCCTGCTGCAGGGCGCTTTGCCGATCAACGACCGGCATGGGATCACGGGGCATTCAATGGGCGGGCACGGCGCGCTTACCATCGCAATGAGAAATCCAAAGCTGTTTACGTCGCTTTCCGCGTTTTCGCCCATCGTGAACCCAAGCCAATCTGACTGGGGTCGCAAACAATTTAGCGCCTATCTGGGCGACGATGAATCCACATGGGCCCAATATGATGCTACAATATTGATGTCTGAGCTTGGTTGGCATGGCGACATTCTGATCGACCAAGGTGCTGACGACCAGTTCATCGACTTGTTACGGCCACAGGCATTTGCAGATGCCGCGTCACGTCGCCGTCAGCCTTGTGTTTTGCGTACGCATGACGGGCACGACCACAGTTACTTTTTTGTTTCCAGCTTTGCCGAAGATCACGTGACTTGGCACGCGGAACGGCTTCACGACTACTAGTTTCAAAGGGACGAGGAATAGATAAACCATGAAAACAAGATCACTGATAGGGCTAGCGATTGTCGCAGGTGTTGCGATGGCCGGCGGTGCATCCGCCGAAAGCCACGCTGAAGAAGTGGCCTTTGAAATAACTGGTGACGCTGCTGCGGGTGAACGCGTCTTTCGTCGCTGTGCTGCCTGCCATGCCGTTGGTGAGGGTGCCGAGGCAAAAGCCGGACCTGTGTTGAACGGGATCGTTGGTCGTGCGGCCGCTATTGCTGAAGATTTCGACTATTCGCCCGCAATGATCGAATTTGCTGCCGCTGAAGAACTGGTGTGGGTGCCAGAGACGCTTGATGCGTTTTTGACCAAGCCACGCGACTACATCGAAGGCACAAAAATGACTTACGCCGGTTTGCGCAAAGAGGAGGACCGCGCAAACCTAATCGCCTATCTGGCGACATTTTCAGAGTAGGAGGGACGACTGAATGCGAGATACCCATCGGTATTAATGCCCATGGGAACGGCCCGTGAAATCCGGGCGCTGGACGGCAGGGATGGTCGGATCCAGCAATGATACCTTTAGGGAGGTTACTATGAGGAAGACAAAATATTTAGTCGCGGCTTTACTTCTAAGCTCGACGGTCATGGCGTCAGCAAATGATGAGCTGATGAGCTTGATGGATGATCCTAATCAATGGGCTATCCAGACTGGCGATTACGCGAACCAGCGCTATTCGGAACTGGATCAGATCAACAAAGACAACGTTGGTGATCTACAGGTCGCATGGACATTCTCGACAGGTGTTCTGCGCGGCCACGAAGGTTCACCATTGGTGATCGGGGATGTGATGTATGTTCACACGCCTTTCCCGAACATCGTCTATGCGCTTGATCTGACCGATGAAGGCAAGATCATCTGGAAATACGAACCCAAGCAAGACCCAGATGTTATTCCAGTCATGTGCTGTGACACGGTTAACCGTGGTGTGGCATATGCGGATGGCAAAATCTTCTTGCACCAGGCGGATACCACTGTTGTTGCATTGAATGCAGACACAGGTGCCGTTGAGTGGAGCGTTATGAACGGTGATGCAGCCGTTGGTGAAACCAACACAGCGACAGTTCTGCCAGTTGGTGACAAAGTCATCGTTGGTATTTCCGGTGGTGAATTTGGTGTGCGCGGTTCTGTGACAGCGTATAACATTGCGGACGGCAGCCAAGCGTGGCGCGCCTATTCAATGGGTCCTGACAGCGACATCCTTGTCGATCCTGAGACAACAACTCACCTAGGTGAACCAGTTGGCGTCGATTCAGGTATCAACACTTGGGAAGGCGATCAGTGGAAAATCGGTGGCGGCACCACATGGGGCTGGTATTCGTATGATCCGGATGAAAACCTTGTCTACTATGGTACAGGTAACCCATCGACATGGAACCCTGCGCAGCGTCCGGGTGACAACCGTTGGTCTATGACAATCATGGCCCGCGATGCCGACACAGGTATGGCCAAGTGGTTCTACCAGATGACTCCACACGATGAGTGGGATTATGACGGTATCAACGAGATGATCCTGACCGACCAAGAGATCGATGGTGTTGAGCGCAAGCTACTGACACACTTCGACCGTAACGGTCTAGGTTATACGCTTGATCGTATCACTGGCGAACTGCTGGTCGCTGAAAAGTTCGATCCTGCTGTCAACTGGACAACAGGCGTGGATATGGATCCCAACTCTGACACCTACGGGCGTCCAGCAGTTGTGGCCGAATACTCCACTGAACAAAACGGCGAAGATGTGAACTCTACTGGCATCTGTCCTGCGGCTCTTGGTTCAAAAGACCAACAACCAGCGGCCTATTCACCTGAAACCGAACTGTTCTATGTTCCAACAAACCACGTTTGCATGGACTACGAACCATTCCGGGTAAGCTATACTGCCGGTCAACCATATGTAGGTGCGACGCTTGCGATGTATCCTGCTCCTGACAGCCACGGTGGTATGGGTAACTTTATCGCTTGGGACAACAAAGCAGGTGAAATCGTCTGGTCAGTACCAGAGCAGTTCTCTGTTTGGTCTGGTGCGCTGGCAACAGCTGGTGACGTGGTGTTCTACGGTACACTCGAAGGCTACCTGAAAGCTGTCGATGCTGCGACTGGTGAAGAGCTTTATAAGTTCAAAACACCATCAGGCATCATCGGTAACGTGATGACCTATACCCAAGGCGGAAAGCAATACGTTGCGATCCTGTCAGGTATTGGGGGCTGGGCTGGTATCGGTCTAGCGGCTGGTCTGACCAACCCGAACGATGGTCTAGGTGCTGTTGGTGGTTATGCCGCACTTAGCGACTACACCGCTCTTGGTGGTCAAATGACAGTCTTTGCGCTGCCTGACTAAAGGTACGCAAAGTTGAACATGGACCGGCGCAACCACACGGCCTGCGCCGGTCCGCTTGCTCAGATTTAGAGGTCAGAAACTAATGCGCAACTTCGCACTCACGCTGGGAACTGCAGCCCTTATGTCAGTCGGTCAGGCGACATTCGCCCAAGACGATATGACAAACATCGACGCCGCCTATAGTGAAGACGGGCGCTACTATACCGAAGAAGATATCCCGACCTTCAACATTGCTGAGGATGGTACCATTGACTGGCTGACCTATTCAGGCTTCCGTCGGTATCATTCGGAATGCCACGTATGTCACGGGCCAGAAGGCGAAGGGTCCAGCTATGCACCCGCGCTTAAGAACTCGGCGATCGAAATGGACTATTACGATTTTGTTGATGTCGTGGTGAACGGACGCCAGCGCATCAACGCTGCCGAAAACTCGGTCATGCCAGCGTTTGGTGATAACCCCAATGTCATGTGCTACCTTGATGATATCTACGTCTATCTCAAGGCGCGCGGAGTCGAGGCCGTTCCACGCGGACGCCCCGGAGCCAAAGAAGCAAAGTCCGACGTAATTCGCGAGGATGAGAATGCGTGTTTGGGCTAAAAGCCTTTTGGTCATAGGTTTTGCGCTGTGCGGTCTAACTGCTCAGGCGCAAACCTCTGATCTTGTGTCCAAGACGGCCTTTCGGGTTTGCGCTGACCCGGCAAACGCACCCATGTCTGATCGCGATGAAAATGGGTTCGAAAACAGGCTGGCGGAACTCTTCGCGGCCCAGCTCGAGCTTCCGGTTCAATATGAATGGTATCCGATGTCCACGGGTTTTATTCGCAATACCTTGCGTGCGAACAAATGCGACGTTGTGATCGGATATGCACAGGGGCACGAAATGGTGCTGAACACCAACCACTATTTTACCTCCGCATATACACTGGTCACAAAACGAGATGGCGCGATTGCTGATGTCGACACTTTGTCAGATGCGCGACTTCAGGGGCTGCATCTGGGCGTTGTTGCCGGTTCGCCCCCTGCGACACATCTGGCGCGTAATGGGCTGATCGCTGATGCGCGTGCTTACAATTTGGTCGTCGACCGACGTCATGAATCTCCGATCCCTGACATGTTACAAGACTTGATGGCCGACGAAATCGACGGTGCGTTAATTTGGGGGCCGATATCAGGGCCATTGGTCAAAGCCGACTTTCCCGAACTACAGGTCACCCCATTGCTTAAGGAAACACTGCCCCCAAGGCTATTCTTTCGGATCACCATGGGTGTCCGGCAGGGTGAAAAAGTATGGCAGCGCCAGTTGAATTCTTTGATCCGACGAAATCAAAACGAAATTAACGCGATCCTGACTGATGCGGGCGTCCCTTTGATAAACGACATGGGTACGGGCCTGCTGGACGTCTCACAATGATACGGGCGGCAACATTGGCTCTTGTGCTGATGATGCCGCTTCCTTGTTTTGCGCAATCAGTCGCTGAACCTGACGGATACAGGACGGAACAATACCGCGCGCCTGTGCCCGCGACATTGGCGGGCGGGACCGTTGTTGATGTCGACGAAGCATACGCATTATGGATGGCTGGCGATGTCACCTTCATAGATGTCCTGCCTCGGGCGCCAAAACCCAAGGATCTACCTGAAGGAACGGTCTGGCGCGAACAGCCACGACTCTCAATCCCAGGCGCGACATGGCTACCCAATGTGGGTTACGGACAACTGGCCCAAGAGACTGTCACCTATTTCGAAGAAGGACTGGCCAAAGCCACAGACGGGAACAAAGAAGCCCCAGTCGTTTTCTTCTGTCTCAGTGAATGCTGGATGTCATGGAACGCTGCAAAGCGCGCAGTAGACGAATTCGGCTACAACCAAGTCTACTGGTTCCCAGACGGCACCGATGTGTGGACGATGGCAAGCTATCCCACCGAAGAGATTGAGCCAGAGTAACCTCGAAAGTCGCGACTGGGGATACTTGCAGGCTTATTGAACTCGCCGATTCCAGTGATTGTTGTGGGTGTTTGTGTAGATAAGTCTAGATATGGTGTTTTGCGTTTATGATTTGCGTAAGGATTGGGCGATTGGTGTTGGGATTGGCTTGTGATGTGGTTTGTAAGTTTTTGAATTTGTTTGATTAAAAATGAATGTCTCAAAAACTTTATGATTTTTTGAAAAAGGGGTTGCGGGTGTTGGGTGATAACCTTAGAACCCCCTTCACCGGCGGCGC
>NZ_JBHZRX010000004.1:0-512478 GCF_043641945.1 Yoonia maritima
AAGCGGCTGTGGCCTCGGCATGACTTTTTCTCGCCTGAACTATGGGTCGAAGACGATAACATCTTGGTTGATCGTTCATGTTTGGAAGGCCCTGATCTCTGGGCCGATCCAAAGATAAAAAACGTGTTTTTTATGAGTGATCGATTGGGTCAAGCGCTCATTAAGGCGCGTATGAAAAATGCGTTTAAGCTCGTTCGGTGCCGTGTTAACTAATTTCCCGTTTTAAGCAAAAGCTGCACAAACCATCGTGATCCTTTCACAACACGGTAGCTAACAAAACTCCCATGAACAAAACCCGCCTCAATGAACGCCGCCTCGGCGATGCCATGCGCCGTCATCTTCCTGCGTCAGTCAGCGAGCTGATTATGTTTGTCTTCAAACAAGGCTGGGCCTGTCTGTTTGGCGCGTGCTTGCTGGCGGCGATCATTGGGACCAAGGTGATCTGGCAGGATCACTGGCCCCTTGCCCGTTATGACGTGCTTTTTCTAATCGCCCTTGGCCTGCAGGCGTTATTTTTGTGGTACAAGCTAGAAACATGGGCCGAGGCGCGCGTGATTTTGTTGTTTCACATCACTGGCACCGCGATGGAGTGGTTCAAGGTCAGCGCCGGGTCATGGGGCTATCCCGAACCTGCTTTGTTCAAGCTATACGGTGTCCCGCTGTTTTCTGGTTTCATGTATGCCGCCGTCGGCAGCTACATGGCGCGAGTGATCCGCTTGTTTGACATGCAGTTCGCGCCCTTCCCACCGATGCTGCTGCACTTTGGGCTGGCCGTTGCGGTTTACGTCAACTTTTTCAGCCATCACTACATCTGGGATTTCCGCAATCTGCTGTTCGCGGCGACGGTCCTATTTTACATCCGCACGCGCATTTGGTTCCGCATCGGCGCGAACTGGTACTGGATGCCCCTGCCCCTCGCTGCGTTCCTTAGCAGTTTGTTCCTTTGGATCGCAGAAAACATCGGCACGCTGACGGGCACATGGATTTACAGCGGACAAAACCCGTTAGATCTGGTTAGCTTTGCAAAAATAGGCTCGTGGTATCTGTTGCTTTACGTGGCCTTCGCCACAGTCACGCTGGTCGTCAAAGACCCGCTTAGACAAAGCCCCTTTGTACCAGCACGTAAAGCACCACAGCCGCTGTCACCAACACCGCAAGGGCAATTGACGCAGCCACATTGATCACCGCAGTGATACGCTGTTCGCGGGCATCTACTGTGTTCAGATAGGCAACCGTGTTGCGATGTGCGCGTTCCGCCCGTTGCGGATCAACCATCCGGGCTAGCTTGGGATTTTTGACCAAATCGGCAGACTGAACCATAAACGCCAAATCACGACGTACTGCACGTGGCAATGCCCGCCCTGCCTTGCGCACCTGCGCTGCAAGCGATGGACCACGTACGCGCAGTTTGGTTTCAAGCAACCCGCGAATCTCAGCAACCTGTTGTTCAATCGTATGCACCATATTGCACCGGGTAATTGTAAACGATGCGTCGCTCAATGCCTCTGGCACTCGGGCCGCACAAAGGGTTAAAACAGATGCATGTTGAACACGGTACGATATGATGGGCCTGCGGGCACACCCCTTTTAATTGCACATGGTTTGTTTGGATCTGCACGAAACTGGGGGGTGATCGCCAAACGGCTTTCAGCGGACCGCCCGGTGATCGTTGTAGACATGCGCAACCACGGCAACAGCCCATGGTTTGATAGCCAAAGCTATGCAGATATGGCCGCTGATCTGGCCGAAATCATTGATCAGCCGATGGATGTCTTGGGCCATTCGATGGGTGGCAAAGCAGCCATGGTACTGGCGCTAAAACACCCCGAAAAACTACGGCGTTTGATCGTCGCTGACATTGCACCCGTTCCCTATCAGCACACCCAAATGGGACCGCTAAGTGCTATGCGGCGGGTTGATCCCGCCAAGGTCAGTAACCGCAACGATGCGAAAGAACAGCTTGGCGACCTTGAACCGGGCGTCGCGGATTTTCTTTTGCAAAGTCTTGATATGAAAGAAAAACGCTGGCGGCTGAATTTGGACGTACTCGAAGCGGACATGCCCCAAATCGTCGGCTTCCCAGATGTCACAGGCGTCTTTGATAGGCCAACGCTTTTCTTGTCCGGTGCCAATTCGACCTATGTTCTGCCTGAACATCGCCCCATCATCAAACCGCTATTTCCCAACGCAAAATTCGCCAAAATTCCGGGCGCGGGCCACTGGCTTCACGCGGAAAAACCACGCGAATTTGAAGCCGCTGCAACAGCTTTTCTAAACATGCCCTCCCCGGGTTGATCGGTGAAAAATCAGCGGCTAGGCTTTTGACGAAACTGCAATACAGAGGTCTATCAATGCTGATCCGCGCACTTCTTATTCTATCCGTCTTTGGGCTGTCAGCCTGCGAAACTGTCAAAGGCGTCGGTCGCGACATCACCAACGCAGGCGAAGCAGTCAGCGACGCGCTCTGACCGCGCGCCCATTTATTGGGCAGCCGGGGATAAATCACGCAACATTGTCAGGGCCTCTTGACTCAACCAGCCTCGAACTGGTCGCATTCTCTTATTCATCAATAAGGAGATTGCTATGATCACCCCATTTGACATTTGGTCCCCAATTTTCCGGGCACCGTTTTCGGGTGACGTCACCCAAGAAATCACGCCACGCCTGTTTTCGCCTGACATCAAAGGCAACCCGCTGATCGAACATAAGATCCAGACCGAGGTTGCCAGCTATGGCAAGCAGCTGGGCAAAGTGCTTGAGGCGCTAAAATTGCTGTCCGACAAAACCGGGGTCGCCCTGCCGGAAATCGACACGCTGATCACCGAGATCGAAGAGGTAAAGTCCGATACCAAGGGTGCATTGCGTGCCGACGCTGAAAACGCGCTGGCACGGCTAAAGCGCGCAGATCACGCCGCATGGACACAGCTAACGCAGCAGCCCTAAATCACGCAGGATGTCACAAAGGTCGCGACACTCAGACCGCCCATCAGGACAACAAAAGCATGGGGAAGGTAATAGTACATCGGGCGGCTCCATCGTTAGACAAAGCTAATACGCAGCCGCCTGAAATTTCCGTCGTTATTTTTTCTTAACGAACTCGGTCAGGATGACGATGCGCTGTCCTTCGACGCGGCCTTCGATGTGGCCTGCGTTTTCCGCGACCAATGAAATACCCCGGACAGCCGTGCCACGCTTCGCGGTAAAGCCCGCGCCCTTGACCGGCAGGTCTTTGATCAAGACCACAGTGTCACCCGCATTCAGGGTCGCACCATGGGCATCTTTGTGTTCGCTTGCGGCGACCACGTTGTCGGCCCATGCGCGAGTCTCATCATCGAGATATTGCTGATCCGCGAGGTCAAGCGCCCAGGGCGTGCCGATCTTCACCAGCACCCGCGCGGCAAGCACGGCGATACCGGGATCTTCGGACCACATTGTGCTGGCAAGCGCGCGGAAATGATCCTCGGACGGGGTATCAAGCTGCGCGACACAGGCCCCGCAAATCTCAACAGTTGCCCCTTCGGGGCCACCCGTCACAGGAAAGCTTGAAAGCGGCGTATCGGGGGTTTGGCAAAGGGGGCAAATCATGCCCCCGCGATACCCGGTTTACGGTCCAAGGGCCAGCGGTTGTTCAGGCACATGTCTTGCAGAATGGCGTGTCAGGCAACAGCGCCAACCGCGCCTCAGAAATTTGCTCACCGCATTTCTGGCAATAGCCGTATGTACCCGCTTTGATGCGTGCAAGCGCCGCATCAATCCGCTTAATCTCGGCCAAGTCGCTATTGCCAAGCGCCTCTAGCACCTCATCACCTTGACGCTCGGTTGATCGGTCATCCCAGTCCTTGGACGGCGGATCGTCCAGCTGATCTTCTATCTCAACCATATCACCCACCAGCTCTGCGCGGCGCGCGATAAGCGTCTTTTCATAGGTATCAATATCCATGTCGTGCCTCCTAAAGTTTTGACGACAATGCCCCGGTTGCGCCTGTGACGCTTTGATTTGGGTCAAGACAATCTGCGCAATTATGGAACCGAGGCGACAATCACGCGTTGGTCCCACAGATATTTACAAATGAAAGGACGACCCAATGCGTAAGTCACCCATGATTGCCCTGATCGTAGCCGCCTTTACCCTAAGCGCCTGCGAGACAGTCAAAGGCGCTGGCCAAGACATTTCCAACGCAGGCGATGCGATTACCGAAGAAAGCCAAGACGTGCAGAACGATCTTTAAACGTCGCGTTTTTTAAGTACACCATGCGTGGAGCGAACGGGCGGAGCCCCGATGCACGCATCGTTTACGCGCCGCGCCTCAGTAGTCGGGCGCTTGGACCTCGGGGCGGGTGCGAAGCGCCCTCCCCATGGGGGAGGTCCGGGCGCTGCCAAATCGGAGATTTGGCATGTACAAAATGGAGTTAGAGCCTTTACCTATCAACTCAAAGGTCACCCCAATGTACCTAGACACAGATGATTGATAAATGACGTTTGTCACAAACTCATTCGAGAGGCTTGAACGAAGGCTCTTGATTCAAGAAGGTAAAACTTAACGGCAGCCCCTTAGCTGTACCATCACCTTGATCATAATAGAGAAGGAAGTCCTTCGTGACTCCAATAATAACGCCATGATGCAACCCGTCAGCGCTTAATGAAATCTCTTCTCCTCGCTTAATGTTCAACGCGGCAGAGTGACCCAAGAGTCCGCTGAGCACCGCGATAACAAGAATTCCTCCACCTTGCTTAATGGATTTTCCGCGAGCAGTATTTCGCTTTAACCGGCTTCTCCTCAAAGCGAGCGAGCGTCTTTTAAGCATAACGGACACCTTCTGGAGCTGATCGTCACGCTCTAAGCCATCAATCGACGATATCTCATCGTGAGTAAGCACCGGGCGCAAATGCTCAATATTAGCGACATTGCCGGAAACAAGGCTACTGAAATAGCGTTTAACTCCCTCATATTGCTTAAAGGCCATCACTGAACGACGTAAATAAATTTTCGAACCCAAAGATAAAACTACACTAACTATTAGCAAAGCAACCCAAAGGTACCAAACTGCGCTCGGTGCAATAATTAAGAACATCACACACACAAAAACTGTCATTCTAAACCGCCAAGAAACAACAATATATTTATAGGCTTTTCTGACGCTTGATTTTGAAAACCAACTGAGCGGGGTAAAATTTAACAGCAGCGATAGACCGCCATAAATAACTGCAGTGGCAGCGCTCGCCATCGCAATAGAAAACGTTAAGAATATGGAGAACGACAAGAAAAAGCTAAGATCGACAATTCGGATTAAATAACCTCCGAACGATAAGACGAAAGACCAAAAAACCACCTGGAAGGACGAAAACACCGCGCAAAGAATAGACAGTTCAACACGATATTTACCAACGAAGTGGATCGCACTTGCCTGGTATTTGCTTCGAAGCGGTTGCTGAGTAAGTTCCTTAGATTTCTTATCTGTCATCTACTCTTTTTGGCGCGAAATTGCGCCCTCCTTGATCACCCTAATCCAATTAGACTAGGTTACCATTCAAAAAGCGCAGCCGTAAAATGCCTCTAACTATCCATCTTAAGCGCTGAAATAAACGCCTCTTGTGGGATATCCACTTTACCGAACTGCCGCATCTTTTTCTTACCCGCCTTCTGCTTATCCAGCAGTTTGCGTTTCCGTGTGGCGTCGCCGCCGTAGCATTTGGCGGTCACGTCTTTGCGCAGGGCAGATAGGGTTTCGCGGGCGATGACTTTGCCGCCTATGGCCGCTTGGATCGGGATTTTGAACATGTGACGCGGGATCAGGTCTTTGAGCTTTTCAACCATCGCCCGGCCCCGCTGTTCGGCGCGATCACGGTGCACCATCATCGACAGCGCATCCACAGGTTCGTCGTTCACCAGAACCGACATTTTCACAAGGTTATCCTGCTGATAGCCCGTCATTTGGTAATCAAACGACGCATAGCCCTTGGTCACGGATTTCAGGCGGTCGTAGAAATCAAACACAACTTCGTTCAATGGCAGGTCATAAACCACCATCGCGCGGCTACCCGCATAGGTCAGGTCCAGCTGCACGCCACGACGGTCTTGGCACAGTTTCAGCACGTCACCCAGATAATCATCCGGCACAAGGATCGTCGCCTTGATCCGCGGTTCCTCGATATGGTCCACATGGGTCATGTCGGGCATGTCAGCAGGGTTGTGCAGGTCGATCATCGTCTCGTCACGCATATAGACGTGGTAAACCACCGACGGCGCGGTCGTGATCAGCTCAATGTTGTATTCGCGTTCAATCCGGTCACGAATGACCTCTAGGTGCAGCAGCCCAAGGAAACCACAACGGAACCCAAAGCCCAGCGCGGCAGATGTTTCCATCTCGTGGCTGAATGACGCGTCGTTCAGCGCCAGTTTATCAATCGCATCGCGCAGGTCTTCGAATTCGGCGCTATCCACGGGGAACAAGCCACAGAACACAACCGGTTGCGCAGGCTTAAAGCCCGGCAGCGCGACTTCGGTTCCCTTTTTCTCGGATGTGATGGTGTCACCCACCCGTGTATCGCGCACCTGCTTGATGGATGCGGTGATAAACCCAATCTCGCCCGGCCCAAGATCAGTGACGTCCTGCATCTGCGGACGGAACACACCGATCTTATCGATCCCATGCACGGTCCCGTTGGACATGAATTTGATCCGGTCGTTTTTCTTCATGGTGCCGTCGATGATCCGCACCAGAACGATCACGCCCAGATAGCTGTCGTACCAACTATCTACCAGCATCGCCTTCAGCGGCGCATCGCGGTCGCCTTTGGGCGCAGGCAGCTTGTGCACGATAGCCTCAAGCGTTTCCACGATACCAACACCGGTTTTTGCTGACACGCGGATCGCTTCAGACGCGTCGATCCCGATCACGTCTTCAATCTGCGCAGCGACCTGATCGCATTCGGACGCAGGCAGATCGATCTTGTTCAGCACAGGCACGATTTCATGGTCCGCATCAATCGCGTGATACACGTTAGCCAGCGTCTGGGCTTCGACCCCTTGGGTGCTGTCCACAACCAAGAGCGACCCTTCGACCGCACGCATGGACCGCGACACCTCATAGGCGAAATCCACGTGACCGGGAGTGTCGATCAGGTTCAACACATAAGATTCACCGTTTTGCGCAGTATAGTCGATACGCACCGTGTTGGCCTTGATCGTGATGCCGCGTTCACGTTCGATATCCATGCTGTCCAGCAACTGCGCCTTCATATCACGCGCGGCCACCGTGTTGGTCTCTTGGATCAACCGATCGGCAAGCGTGGACTTACCGTGGTCAATATGCGCGACGATAGAGAAGTTACGGATGTGATCGAGGTCAGTCATGAAGGGGAAGCCCTATGCAAAGTTTGAACCGTCAATGGCCAAAGAACACGGGTTTTGCAAGTGGATTGAGATGAGGATACCGCAAAGAAACGATATCGCACGGGTGTAAAACACCTACGCTCCCCCAGCCAACGTGGAGCACCACAACACCAAACATCACACCGCCTTCTCAACGACGGGTGTGCGGGACGAAGCCGCTATTCATGCCCAAGTCTTAGAAGGCCGCTTCAGGCATACAAGAGGCTCTTAGATTTCTTGGCGAGAAACACAGAGTAGCTTTGCACATTCACCAAGACGTCCTACCGACTTGGTAGGCCCATCTCCTTCAGCTTTTGAAACTCCTGTGCTGCGGCCTGCGCATCAAAAGTGGCCGCTAAGACCAGTGGCCGCTTCAAGCTGCGAATACGAAGCGAAATTTCGTTCTGTTCACTCGCTGTCAGCGAACTGTTTGCCAGTTCAATGGCCGCAACATCACTAAATGCATATTCTGCGTGGTGTGAGCTTTGCCACGTTACACCGCGACAGATCGAAACAATTTGTCTGCTTGGGTCAATTGTCACAACAACGTTGGGAGCGAAAACGCCCTTGCTGATTGAAGCATAGATAAAGACGCAAGGTATTCCGACACAGAGCAGCAGCAGAGCCAAATAGCCCACAAAATCGCCCAAGCGCGTGAAGTCGCCTCGCAACATGGACCCGACTAAATCCAGTGCGTCACGTCCGAACAATCCAAAAGCCAAAATAAAATTCATTGCCAAGATGACCATGAACGGGATCACCACGACCGCAATGAACAGCCTGACACGTGGCGTCGTCTCGTCTCGATATTCGATGAGCATGGCATCCGTTTCCATCGACTGCTCCGACAACGTTATCTGTGTATCCTAAGTAAAGCGGACTTTGGTTCAACTTGCAGCATTAGTCAATTTGGGCTCATTCCTGATATTCACTAGTTTGACCATTATTGTTTTCTGCACTCCGTCAAATACGCCATGCGTCTCACAAAAACTCGTGCATGTCATATGCCCCTATCACATTCCCCAATTGCATCACGCCCCTTCCCTCGCCATAATCCCGCCTGAGGGCATCATCAGTCGGACCGTCTGCGCAGACAGCGGCCAGAGAGAGGCAATATGCGGTATTTAGTTTTAATTGGGGCTTTGGTGAGCTTGGCGGCGTGTGGCGGCGGTAGCCGCCCGAGTGGCGTACCTAATGCGAGCGGCCCTATCAGTCAGGCTTGTATGGCCGCCGATCGCAAGGCGGCGTCGCCTGCACTATGTGGCTGCGTGCAGGGCGTTGCGAACCAGACCCTATCTGGCCGTGACCAATCCCGCGCGGTGGCGTTCTTTACAGAACCGCAACTTGCCCAAGACACCCGTCAATCAGACAACCCAAACTCAGAAGCATTCTGGAAACGCTATAAGGGCTTCACCGAGATGGCGTCTCAAGTCTGTGTTCCCGTAGCATAATCCGCGCGGCATCTTCGATAATATCAAGGCACCCGTCAAAATCGCGGGTGTAATACGGATCAGGCACGTCTTGGGCCGCCATTAGGCGCACAGGCGTGTCGTTTCCGCGGGGCCGAAGCCGTTCGATGTCTGCGCGGTTCTGCCGATCCATTGCGACGATCAGATCAAACGCATCGAAATCTTCCGCCGTAAACTGACGCGCCCGCAGCGGACTTAGGTCATACCCACGCTGTCCTGCCGCCTCTTGCATCGCCCCATAAGGCGGATCACCAACATGCCAACCACCGGTTCCCGCACTATCAAGCGTTAAATGCGGCGCCATCGCACGCACAACGCCCTCGGCCGCAGGCGACCGACAGATATTCCCCAAACATACGAACAAAATGCGCATCAGGCCAACTGCCCCCGCGCCATACGGTAATGCGCCGGGATCGAGGGCATAAAGAACAGCACCCAGCCATAAGTGGCATAAACAAAGATCATCGCAGGTATCCACGCGATAGCCATCGCCAGCCCGATCACGCCAGCTGTCCTATGCGCTACGCCGGGCTTTAGGAACCGTAGCAAAAGCAGATGGAGCAGCTTGCCACCATCCAAAGGCTGCACTGGGATCAGGTTAAATATGAATAGCGACAAGTTCAGGAAGCCAAACATATACAGATAAGACGCAAACTGCCTCATCGCCTCAGATGGCAAAGCTTCTGCGTTCCAAATCGTCTTGACCGCAATCGAACACAGCGCCCAAAGCGCAAGGTTCACAATTGGCCCCATAGCGATGATCAGCTCGCTTTGATAGCGCGTCGTTGACCGGGCAGGCTCGCAAAAGCCGCCACCGCCGTACAGCATAACGCGTCGTACAGGTATGCCTTGGACGATACAGGCCCATGCATGGCCGAATTCGTGCAGAAAGATCGCAAGCACCAACATCGTCGCGAAAATCAGGCTGCCCACCAAATTGCCACCCGACAGCACGACGATGAATAGAACGAGCATCGCCAAAGACTGCCCCACATCCACCCGCACGCCAAAAGGCCCAGTGAACTGGAACACCACCGTATCGTTACCAAACATGTAATCCTGCCCTTAAGCCAATTCCGCTTTCATATGGTTCAATATCAAAGCCCCACATATCGCAACACTTATTGACCCACTCTGGCTTGCGACCCTAAGCCACTAGACAGCCGCCCCTTGCCCGATATGAATGCAAGCATGAGCAAGCAAATTGATATCACTGCCCTCGCCGAGGGCGTTCGCGCTGGCGACCGCCGCGCATTGGCCCGCGCGATTACCTTGGTCGAAAGCGGACGCGCTGACCATCGGACCCAAGCGCTTGAACTTCTCACGCTGCTTGGCAGCGACCGCCAAGCCATGCGCATCGGTCTGTCGGGTACCCCCGGTGTCGGGAAATCGACATTCATCGAAAGCTTTGGGTTGATGTTAACGGGCCAAGGGCTGCGGGTGGCGGTTCTTGCCGTAGACCCATCCTCTGCCCGGTCCGGCGGTTCGATCTTGGGTGACAAAACCCGGATGGATCATCTTGCCCGCGATCCCAATGCGTTTATCCGCCCCTCCCCCAGCCAGACCCAACTGGGTGGCGTGGCCCGCCGCACCCGAGAAGCCGTCGCGCTTTGCGAGGCTGCGGGATACGACGTGGTGCTGATCGAAACTGTCGGTGTTGGGCAATCCGAAACGGTTGTGGCGCAGATGTCTGACCTCTTCCTTTTGCTTTTGGCACCAGCAGGCGGGGACGAATTACAGGGCGTCAAACGCGGCATCATGGAAATGGCTGACGTGATCCTCGTGAACAAAGCAGACGGAGACCTAAAGGCCCAAGCAACCCGGACCTGTGCCGATTATGCTGGGGCATTGCGGCTACTGCGTAAACGTCCCCAAGACCCAGAAGGCTTCCCCAAAGCTCTGACCGTATCCGCACTTGAAACTGTCGGGCTCGAGACCGCATGGGACGAAATGAAGACCCTGCGCGACTGGCGGCGCGAAACCGGCATTTGGGACCAAACGCGCAAAGACCAAGCCAGCTATTGGTTCAAAGAAGACGTCCACCAAGGGATGCTTCAACTCTTGCTTGATGATCAGCAAACCAAAGAGCAAATGCAAATTGCCCAGAGCGAGGTCGCCGCTGGCAAAGCAACGCCAGCTATGGCCGCTGAAACCGTGCTTTCACGTTTTCGTAGAAGCTAGGCAGGCCAACAAACCTTTGACTAACTATTCGCAGGCACAATAAATGGCACCCAGATGGGCGAATTGATCGGCCCGCGATGGCAAATCGGGTTGACGGGTCTAAGGAATCCGCCTATCTGGCGCTAATCTTATTCACGACCCTGCCTTGGTGGGGCCATCACCCCTATGACAGGACGCCCAAACATCTGGTTTGGTGATGTCCACAGTACAAGGAACAGCTCATGTCGCGCCGTTGCGAATTGACCGGAAAAGGCCCGATGTCGGGCAACAACGTAAGCCACGCTAAGAACCGCACACGCCGTCGGTTCCTGCCAAACCTGCAAGACGTTACACTGCAGTCTGACGTGCTTGGCCGTTCGTTCAAATTCAAAATCTCTAACGCTGCTCTGCGCACCGTTGATCACCGCGGTGGTCTGGACGCATTCATGGCGAAAGCCAAAGATGCTGAGCTTTCTGCAGAAGCGCTGAAAGTGAAAAAAGAAATCTCTAAAGCAACTGCTGCTTAAGCGATTCTCTTTTTAGAGTTTATGAAACCCGGTTGCCTTTTGGTCGCCGGGTTTTTCTGTTTGCAGGGGTGGATTAAAATCCACCCTACGACACCTCGGCAAACGCGACGCCCGTAGGGTGGGTCTTGACCCACCCCGCCTGAATGGCCCAGACACTGGCCATGACTACCCTTCCTATTGATCCCATCTTACCCGAATTAATTGCCGCGATCCGCGCCCAAGGCTGTGCAGTACTGCAAGCCCCGCCGGGTGCCGGTAAGACCACACGTGTCCCGCTGGCTATGCTCAAGGCTGATCTCACGAACGGCAAGATCATCATGCTAGAACCGCGTCGTCTGGCCGCGCGTGCAGCAGCCGAACGCTTGGCAGAAGGGTTGGACGAAAAACCGGGCCAGACGGTCGGTTAC
This sequence comes from Yoonia maritima, assembly GCF_043641945.1. GTDB lineage: Bacteria > Pseudomonadota > Alphaproteobacteria > Rhodobacterales > Rhodobacteraceae > Yoonia > Yoonia maritima_B. Next base: position 11,937 of record NZ_JBHZRX010000004.1, read on the forward strand.
CGTATGCGTGGCGACAGCAAATCGGGTAGCAAAATCGAGGTCGTGACCGAAGGCATCCTGACCCGCATGATCCAATCTGACCCTGATCTGACCGGGATCGGCGCGATCATCTTTGACGAATTTCACGAACGGTCCTTAAACGCCGACCTAGGCCTCGCGCTTGCATGGGAATCGCGTCAGGTTTTGCGACCCGACCTCATCGTTGTGGTCATGTCCGCAACCCTAGACGCAGCACCAGTTGCGGCCCTGCTCGACAACGCGCCTATCGTGACCTCTGAAGGTCGGTCATTCCCGGTCACCACCCACCACCTCGACAAATCCCTACCCAAGGGCATCCGGCTTGAGGCTGCGACAGCAGACCTGATCGTCAAAGCCGCGCATGAGACCAGCGGCGGGATGCTGGTGTTCCTGCCCGGCGAAGGTGAAATTCGCCGCGTCGCGCAAAACCTGTCAGGCCGTTTGCCCGAGGATTGCCAGATCCGCCCCCTTTACGGTGCCTTACCGTTCAAAGACCAACGCGCAGCCATTGCCCCCGTGAAATCGGGACGTAAAATCGTGCTATCGACGTCCATCGCCGAAACCTCGCTCACCATCGAAGACATACGCGTGGTCGTGGATGCAGGCAAATCCCGTCGTGCGCGATTTGACCCCGGTTCAGGCATGTCCCGCCTTGTCACCGAGCGCGTCAGCCGCGCCGAGGCCACCCAACGGGCGGGCCGAGCAGGCCGCGTTGCCCCTGGTGACGCATATTGCCTATGGACCAAAGGCGAAGAAGGCGCCCTGCCCGCTTTCGCCCCGGCCGAAATCGAAGCCGCCGACCTTTCCAGCCTCGCACTTGAAATCGCGACATGGGGCAGTGACGATCTGCTCTTCCTAACACCCCCACCCGAAGGCGCCTTGGCCGAGGCACGCGCCCTTCTTCAGGGGCTTGGTGCATTGAATTCTGACCTACGGATCACCGCGCATGGGCGTGCGCTGGCGGCACTACCGCTCCACCCTCGCCTTGCACATATGCTGCAAATCGCTGGCGCACAGGCGGCACCGCTGGCTGCTCTCCTTGCTGCTCGCGATCCTTTGCGCGGTGCATCCGGTGATCTGTCGTTGCGCATCACCGCGCTTAACCGCCGCTATGATGGGCCGGGCCAAGTGAACCATGCGGCCCTCGCACAGATTAAATCCGAAATACCACGCCTATCCAAAGGACTGCCTAACGCTGCACCAATGTCGCTGGCCTGCATGGCCGCACTGGCCTACCCCGACCGCATCGGACTGCGCCGCAAGGGCGATGACCCGCGTTACGTCTTGTCCGGTGGCAAAGGTGCTGTGTTGGACGCAAGTGATCCGCTCGCCGGGCAGCGCCTGATTGTTGCGACCGATCTGGATGGCGACAACCGCGAGGCGCGCATCAGACAAGCCGTTGCCATTACTGACAGCGAACTGCGCGAAACCTTTGGCGACCAAATCAAATGGACTGATGTTTGCACGTGGTCCCGCCGCGAAGGCCGGGTGCTGACGCGTAAACAGGAACGGCTTGGCGCATTGGTGCTAGATGATCGTAATTGGTCGGATGCACCCGACGATGCAGTAGCCATCGCAATGCTAGATGGCATACGGCAACTGGGCCTGCGTCCGAATGCAGCAGCGAACCGGTTCCGTGCGAGGGTCGCCTTACTAGATGATCTGCCAGCGATGGATGACGACGCGCTGATGAACAGCTTAGAAACATGGCTTTTGCCGCATCTAAGCGGGGTGCGCAGCACCTCCGATTGGAAGTCATTTGATCTGCTGCCCGCCCTTCGCGGCATGCTAGATTGGAACCAGATGCAGCGGCTTGACCAAGCGGTGCCTGCGCATTTCGAAACGCCACTTGGGCGCAAAATACCTATCGACTACGACGGTGAAGCACCCGGCATTACGCTTCGGCTGCAAGAAATGTTCGGTGTCACCAAACACCCAACCGTTGGGAAAACCCCGCTTCGTGTGACGCTTCTCTCTCCGGGTCAAAAACCGGTCCAAGTCACCCAAGACATCGTTGGCTTTTGGGCGTCATCATATGCCGACGTCCGGCGCGACATGCGCGGCCGCTATCCACGCCACCCGTGGCCCGAAGACCCGACCCAAGCGGACCCCACTTTGCGCGCAAAACCGCGCGGCACATGAGCGTGATTTGCATTCCGAATCAGCACGTGTTAATAAAATGTCAATAAAACAAGACTATTGGCAGGCAGACGATGACTTCCATGTTGAACACCCTGTGGCAGGGCGCGTTGCGTCCGCTCTTTAAACGACCGCCTGCTTTGCAGGTCGCAGCCCTGTGCCACCGCGAAGGTGACGCTGGGACAGAGGTGTTGCTTGTCAGCAGTTCAAGTGGGCGTTGGATCTTGCCAAAAGGCTGGCCAATCGACGGGCTGACCGCGGTCGAAGCCGCCAAGCAAGAAGCATGGGAAGAAGGCGGTGTGAAAAAAGCGTCACCCGACGAAACCGCCGTGCAATCGTTCATCGGTCAAAAGCGGTTTGACAACGGTACGGTCATCCCCTGCGAAGTAAAAGTCTTTCCGTTTAAGGTCAAAAAGCTGTCGAAAACCTACCCCGAAGCAGAGCGGCGCGAGCGCATGTGGGCGTCACCTTCTCGGGCGGCGGAATTGGTTGATGAACCTGGCTTGCAGCAGGTTCTCAGTGACTTTGCGGTCTAAGGCATAACTCTATAAATATATTGTGACATCGCCCCAATAGCGTTACCCCCGGTCCAATTCAAAACCGAGGGACACAATGCCTGATTCAAAACCATCGAACCAATGGAAGACGCTTGATCGCGATCTTGGCCGTATTGGCGCAGTCGAATACGCAACGCAATACGTAAGCAAACCATTGGTTGGCTTGGGCATTTCGCTCGCCTTTATTATCGTGGCCGCACTTACAAGCACACTGTTTTTCGGCGGCGATTCAGTGTCTTATGTCGTCATCGCTGCGGCTGCCTTTGGCGCCTATATGGCCGTCAACATCGGGGCAAACGACGTTGCCAACAACATGGGACCTGCCGTAGGGGCGAATGCGCTGACCATGGGTGGCGCGATTGTCATCGCGGCCCTTTGCGAAAGCGCAGGCGCATTGCTTGCCGGCGGTGATGTGGTTTCCACCATCTCAAAAGGGATCATTGATCCCGAAAGCGTCGCCAGCAGCGAAATCTTTATCTGGGCAATGATGGCCGCTCTGATTTCATCCGCACTATGGGTGAACCTTGCGACTTGGATCGGCGCCCCCGTGTCCACGACCCATTCGGTTGTTGGGGGCGTGATGGGCGCCGGTATCGCCGCCGCTGGTTTTGCTGCCGTGAACTGGCCAACCATGGGCGCAATCGCCGCAAGCTGGGTTATCTCACCGCTTCTGGGTGGCGTTATTGCGGCTGCGTTCCTTGCCTTCATCAAAACCGCGATCATCTACCAAGACGATAAAATCGCAGCCGCGCGCCGTTGGGTGCCTGTGCTGATCGGGATCATGGGCGGCGTTTTCTCGATGTACCTCACGATGAAGGGGCTTAAGAAGATCGTAAAGATCGATCTATTCACAGCTTGCCTGATTGGTCTGGTCTTGGGTGCGATCATCTACGCCGTGTCTGCTCCGCTTGTGCGCCGTCAGTCCGAGGGGCTTGAGAACCGCAACAAGTCTTTGAAGGTACTATTCAACATTCCGTTGATCCTATCCGCAGCGCTGTTGTCGTTTGCACATGGCGCTAACGACGTTGCCAACGCTGTTGGCCCGCTGGCCGCAATCGTGCACGCCGAAAGCTTTGGCACATTCGCGGGCAAAGTAGATATTCCAACATGGGTTATGGTGATTGGCGCGTTCGGGATTTCCTTTGGTCTGATCCTATTCGGACCAAAACTGATCCGTATGGTCGGCAGCCAGATCACTAAACTCAACCCGATGCGCGCCTATTGCGTCGCCCTATCAGCCGCGATCACAGTCATCATCGCAAGCTGGCTGGGCCTGCCGGTATCATCAACACACATCGCGGTAGGTGGCGTCTTTGGCGTTGGTTTCTTCCGCGAATGGCATGCAGAGCGCCGTGTGCGCAATTCGTCAGCCAAGCGCCCAGAAGCCAAGCGCATCGCCCCAGAAGAACGCCGTCGTCGCAAGCTGGTACGTCGTTCGCACTTCATGACGATCATTGCAGCATGGGTGATCACAGTGCCTGCAGCAGCGCTGATTTCCGCTGTCATCTTCTTGGGGCTGCAAGCAACGTTTGTCTAAGGTGCGGTGGATTAAAATCCACCCTACGAAAAAAGAAGGGCCAATTCCTGATCAGGAATTGGCCCTTGTTGTTGGTCGCTTTGACTTACTTGCCCAAGCAATAGCGCATAATGGCCTTTTGAGCATGCAGACGGTTTTCAGCCTCGTCAAAGATCACCGAATGCTTTCCGTCCATAACGCTGCTTGTCGCCTCGTCGTCGCGGTGCGCAGGCAAGCAGTGCATAAACAGAGAGTCGTGTTTTGCCTTCGCCATCAGCGCGTCGTTGACTTGGTAACCGCGTAGTTGGTTATGCCGGCGCTCACGAGCAGACTGTGGGTCGTGCATCGACACCCAAGTATCGGTCACGACCAGATCAGCACCCTGCACGGCTTCGTTCGGGTCGCGAACAGTCGTGTACAAACCCGCAAGCGCTGGTTCAGGGTCGAGTGTCTCTGGGCCCGTGAACACAAGTTCAAAATCAAACTGCTTGGCTGCATGGGCAAAGCTGGCAAAGACGTTATTACCGTCGCCTGACCAGACAACCTTTTTGCCTTTGATCGGACCGCGATGTTCTTCGAACGTCATGATATCAGCCATGATTTGGCAAGGGTGCGTACGATCCGTCAAACCGTTGATCACCGGAACAGACGCATATTCCGCCATTTCCAGCAACGTCTGCTCTTCGAACGTACGGATCATGATCATATCAACATAGCGCGACAGCACGCGGGCGGTGTCGGCGATGGTTTCGCCATGGCCAAGCTGCATATCGCTGCCGGATAGCACCATGGTCTGACCACCCATTTGGCGCACGCCAACATCGAACGAAACGCGGGTACGGGTCGATGGTTTTTCAAAGATCAGCGCGACCATGTGGTTGGCCAATGGTTGATCCGCATCAGGTGTACCTTTTGGCAAACCATTGCGTGCATCCTTCATCGCGCGCCCATTACGGATAATTTCATGCAGATCGTCGGCGGGAGTTGTGTGAATATCAAGAAAATGCGTCATAGAGTTCGCTTTGTTGTTGGGCCCTTTGGCCAGTAAATCAAAGGTGAGTCATCACCTGCACGAGTTTGCCTTCGTTTGTGCCAGCCAGACGTCGGGCATGAAACCCCGCCTGCCTGTAAATGGATATGGTCCGTGTATCGGTCGTATTCGGACCTACCGCAACCAAGGCGTGGCTGCGGCGCAATTCCCGGACGCGCGCTTCGATGTAACCAGTCGAGTGACCCGGCCCCATAAAATCAGGGTTACCCACAAAGGTGGACATCCCTCTTGATCCCATAGGCAGGTCAGAGAACTCGGCTTTTCCTGACGCGCGCGTGTCAAAATCACTGCAAAAAGCAAATGGCATTTGTGCCAGTTGCACCAAGCGTAGATCGTAATTTTGATCATCCATATGTTGGGTTATTTGCGCAATCTGCATTTCCGGATCGGGCCACCACGCCTTTACGTGCGCCACATTGAACCAGCGACGCAGTAAAGGAAGATCATCCCGAGTTAACCGACGGAAATCGTAATTGCGCATATGCTCCTACAACTGCGAGGCCGCTGCATCCAGCAGATCGACCGCGACAGTAATGTCCTCATCTGTAATATTCAGCGCGGGCAGCAATCGGATCACATTATCGGCGGCAGGCACGGTCAATACACCCTGCCCATAGCCCGCCTGAACTACATCAGTGTTCACCGCTTTGCATTTCAGACCCAACATAAGGCCCGACCCACGCACGCTTTCAAATACATCGGGGTGGGATGAAACCAGCCCTTCCAACTTTTGGCGCAATAGCCCCGCCTTGCGGTTCACCTCTGCAAGAAACGCATCATCGGCGATGATCTCCATCACCTTTGCACCGACGGCACAGGCCAATGGGTTACCACCGTAAGTCGACCCATGCGTACCCGCAGTCATACCAGATGCGGCCTCTTCTGTCGCGAGAACCGCGCCCAAAGGAAAGCCGCCGCCAATCCCTTTCGCAACCATCATGATGTCAGGGGTGACGCCCGCCCACTCATGCGCAAATAGCTTGCCTGTACGACCCATACCGCATTGGACTTCGTCAAAGATCAGCAGGGCACCATTCGCATCGCACAATTCGCGCATCGCTTTTAGATCCGCGTCTGGCACTGGACGAATACCGCCCTCGCCCTGTACCGGTTCGATCATCACAGCAGCGGTCGTATCGCCCAGCGCATCGGTCAGGCCCATCAGGTCACCGAATTCCAGATGAACAAAGCCGGGCAACAACGGGCCAAAGCCTTTCGTCATTTTCTCAGACCCAGCAGCCGCGATACCCGCGCTTGACCGGCCATGGAAAGAACCAGAGAACGTGATGATATCAGTCCGCTCAGGCTGGCCTTTATCAAACCAATACTTACGGGCCATTTTCACGGCCAGTTCGCAGGCCTCGGTACCCGAATTAGTGAAAAACACCGTGTCTGCAAAGGTCTTATCAACCAATGCATCCGCCAGCTTTTGTTGGGCAGGAATGTTGTAAAGGTTAGACAAGTGCCAAACCGACTGCGCTTGGGTCGTCAATGCGTCAAGCAAATCCGGGTTAGCATGGCCAAGTGCGTTCACCGCAATCCCAGCGCCCAAATCCAAAAATCGGCGGCCATCTGCTTCCGTCAACCATGACCCCTCGCCGGACACAAATGTCAGCGGGGCACGTGAATAGGTTGGCAAAATAGATGCGATCATGGCGATCATCCTTATCAATAAGCCCGATTGGTGCAGGACCAAGGGCAAAGTGTCAATGTTTTAGGGATAGTAGAAGACGTGACAAACAGCGGCGCTAAATTAGCGTCGGCGTCGGCTTACGTATGTTGTGCGCATCTTCATGTGCCCCCGATAGCCTAAATCATTGAAGCCGTGAAGATAAAAAACGCAAGCGGCATTCTGACGTTGCAAAATTCGCCAAACCCGGTCCAGATGCGGCCATGACATTGCGGGCACAAAATCCACGCCTTGCGGTGACACTGATCGTCACAGCAACGGCATTCATCGCGGGCACTATGCTGCTCGCGAAAACGCTCGGCACTGATGTCTTGGGGCCGCCGTTACACCCGCTTCAGGTCAGCCATGGGCGGTTCCTTTTTGCGTTTATTGCGATCGGCACAGCGGCGAGCATTCTACGACCAAAAATCAAACAGCCCCGACTGCGGCTCCATATCGGACGTACCGTGTTTGGATGGGCCGGGGTCAGCCTGATGTTTGCAGCCGCTGCCAACATGCGCCTGTCAGATGCCACCGCGATCAGTTTTCTAAACCCTGTCTTCGCAATGATCCTTGCCATCCCCCTTTTGGGCGAACGTGTCGGCCCTTGGCGTTGGTTTGCAGCCTTCGCGGCGATGATAGGGGCGATTGTGCTACTGCGCCCCGGCGCAAGTTCATTTCAATTGGCAGGACTACTCGCGCTTGGTGCAGCATTGATGATGGGCATGGAGCTCATCTTTCTGAAGAAACTGGCAGATAGTGAACCCGCCTTCCAAGTCCTGCTGATCAACAACGGGATCGGGCTTGCCATCGCAACAGCGGCGGTTTTGCCGGTATGGGTCATGCCAACGGCACCGCAGTGGGCCGCCCTTGCCGGGATTGGGGTGTTAATGGCAACGGCACAAACCTGTTTTGTGAACGCCGTCGCGCGGGCCGACGCCAGCTTTATCACCCCATTCAGCTACATCACGCTGATCTTCGCAACGCTCTATGACGCGATCATATTCGGCGAACGCCCCGACCACATCAGCATGATCGGCGCGCTTCTTATTGTTGGCGGTGCGGTTCTCCTTGCTTGGCGTGAAACACGCACCAAGGCTTAGGCCTTTAGACGGTACCCGGTGTGCATCCAGCGCAAGCAAACGCTTAGCACGGCAACACAGGCGATACCGACAACAACGACACCGACCCAAGGGCTGCTGTCGCTGACACCAATCATCCCAAAGCGGACACCGTCGATAATATAAAAGAATGGGTTCGCGTGGCTAAGCACCTGAAGAAACCCGGGCAACGCGTCGATTGAATAGAAGGTCCCTGACAAAAACGCCAAAGGGGTCACCAAAAAGTTTGAAATCGCCGAAAGCTGATCAAACTTGTTCGCGAAGATGCCGGCAATCATGCCCAAGCCACCCATCAAGACAGATCCCATCAGGACAAACAGCACAACCCAAGCCGGGTTCTGCATCCCAACACCCAAGAACAGCATCGACCCAATTGCGATAACAACGGCAACCAAAGCGCCCCGTGCGACCGCGCCACCGATATAGCCAAAGACCAATTCACCCGCAGACAAAGGCGGCATCAACGTATCCACGATATTCCCCTGCACTTTCGCGGATGCGAGGCTCGAGGACGTATTCGCAAACGCGTTCTGAATAACAGTCATTGTCAGAATGCCCGGAGCAAGAAAACTAATGAAAGGAACGCCCATTACATCACCGCGCTGCGGTCCAATCGCTATGGTAAAAATCATCAAGAAGAGACCAGCGTTGATCAAAGGAGCCATCACCGTCTGTGACCAGACATTCATAAACCTACGAATTTCGCGGCGCACCAATGTCCAAGTTCCCAGCCAGTTCACGCGCCCAAAACGGCGAACACCCATTGCAGTCTTTGTGGTCATGCTCAATGTCCTTATCCTTAGGGCTGTGACATAACCTATCGGGCGGAATTGACCAGTGCAGGGACTGAAAACACTTGCCGACAGCACCATCTGCTGGGTCCATTCTGCCATACCGGGCGAAAAGCTTGATCGTCGGCTTCACATCCCTGCCCACAATGACTATTATAAGGCTTGAACAGATATTCAGGCCCGACAAATTACTTTGTCCGGTCCGCTGAACCAAAGGAATCCATATGTCCTGGACAGACGAGCGCGTCGAGACGCTCAAAAAGATGTGGGGCGAAGGCCAGTCCGCTAGCCAAATCGCCAAGGAACTGGGCGGCGTGACCCGTAACGCTGTGATTGGTAAGGTCCATCGCTTGGGCCTTTCAAACCGTGCCGGTTCTGGCGGTGCGTCTGCAGCCAAAGCTGCCCCCAAAGAAAAACCCGCAGCAGCGGCCAAGCCAGCAGCGCCGAAACCGGCGCCAAAGGCCAAGCCAACACCTGCGCCCGCAGCAGCGGCATCCGTGCCTGCTGTCAAAGAAGAAGTCGAACTCGACGAAAACGGTATTCCGATTTCAGCTGCACGCCGCGCGATTATTCCCGCCGGCCAGCCTTTGCCACCACAGCCTTCGGCAAATGAAATCAGCCCCGAAGCACTGGCAAAAGTCAGCGAAGTCGAAAAAACCGCTAAGCGTATTAGCTTGATGGAACTGACAGAGAAGACCTGCAAATGGCCTGTCGGCGACCCAGCAACTGATGACTTTTGGTTCTGTGGCCTTGGTGTGCAAGCTGGCAAACCATACTGCGAAGCCCACGTCGGCGTCGCATTCCAGCCAATGTCGTCACGCCGCGACCGTCGGAGGTAAAACGAAATAACGTAGGGTGGATCTTGATCCACCAAACAAGGCCGCCTTTCAAGGCGGCCTTTTGCGTTCATGTCGCCAATTTGACAGCTCACATGCTCACAAGGCAGGCTCTCACTAACAACGTAGGAGAGCCAAATGCCACAATTCATCCTAACTTATCATGGCGGAAGCCAACCCAAGACCCCGGAAGAGGGCAAAGCCCACATGGATCGCTACATGCAGTGGATCGGCGGGTTAAACGCGGTCGTCCCGCAACAGCCCCTTAAAGGCACTGAAACGCTGGGCGACATGCAAATCACACCCATGATGGGCTACACAATCATCGAAGCCGCAGACATGGACGCCGCACGTACAACAGCACAGGCTTGCCCATTCCTCGAAATGGAAAACTCTGCAATGCAAGTAAGTGAACTACACCAGATGCCGGGCTGATAAATACAACTTCTGAAAAGCCTGTTAAGCGACAAGCACCGCCATCAACGGTTTCAAAATCTTGCTCAGTAGATCACGGGCCACACGCAAAGTGGCCCGCGCAGTAGCTTAGGGTCAGTTGCGCCCGGATTTGCGGCCGCCCTGCTGTCCCGACTGGCTGCCAGCAGCGGAAGAACCAGTTTCGCCCAATTTGCCGCGCGCATTGCGCACCAAAGCGCCCCGCATTTCGGCCTCACCAGGCGTGTCGATGCTCTTAGCTTGGTTGGCATCGTGATACTGGCTGAGAACCGTGTCACCTTCGGTTGCCCAAGGATTTCCATGGTCGGCAAGTACAGGCGTCGCCAGAATGGCGAGAACCGCCGTAACAGTCAGTTGTCTGTTCATAGTGTCGTCCTTTGCTCTGAGTTATAGATCGGACGAAGTTATATTCAAAAAGATGAATATCAAGGCGCACATGCACTGATTGTTCCAACATCACCCACTCAACCCAGCCCCATATTCCGACTTAGTCAAAGCGATCAACAGCTTGACCGCCGCATTCCTCGACCACACATGTTCGTGATCCCGCCCCTACACTGCGCAATTCAAAATTCAGGTCTGCGCACCATAGGTTTTTTACAGGCCGCCAGCGCTTCTTGGGAATATGGCTTTCGGCCTCAACAAGAGGCATCGGATGCCAGCCAATTTCAACGGTCGGCGGTAAAACAAACTTGCTTGGGGCTGGCCTTAACCTCCCTTACATGGTGGCTATCCAAGGCAACTCGTTTTCATATATCTATTGATCACTCACACGTGCCGCATCGCTCCGGCAAGTGAACAGTCACCGAGCATACGGCCTTCCATTAGTTGGGTCAGTTTCAAGTTTTTTAATCCTGTCCAACTGCTTTTGCGCCCCCTCAAGATCATAGGTGTCCTGCGTATAAGCCCCTGCAGCTCGACTAATGACGACAAGGCATCCGATCGCAGCCCCAACCCATTGCATTGCGTCACTATTTAGCGCGACACCTAATCCAATAAGTCCTGCAAAAAGAAAAAACTGTGCGACGCATCCAACCCATTTGCCGACGACAGTTTCCTCTCGCCGAACAACAACAAGATGTTTGGTCCGTTGCGGCTCATCACGTAAAATACTTTTTACTGGCGCAGGGAACGTACTAGCAATGCTAGATAGCAAAAATCTAGCTCGAGAAAGAATTATCATATGTAGGTTCAATGTTTAAAATCAGAAGTTTAGCGTACGCATCTATTGGACAGTTGTCTCTACTCGCTTTTCATATTTTTGGGGCCGTGATGAAAATGTCGCCCATTTTACAACCCAAGCATGTTTGGAGAACAGCACTCATTCTCAACGTTGCATAACGTGTCCTCGTTAGCATGTACGGCCGCCTCTTCTAATTGCTTTAGCTGCAACTACATTGAACTGAACAACAGGCGCAGCCGACTAACGTCGTTAGGACGGGTCGCTTACCAATGCCGCTTACAAAGGGATCTACCATGCCAAATACCGCACTCATCACCGGCGCATCATCTGGGATCGGCCGAGAATTCGCCCGCCTGCACGCAAGCAAAGGCGGTGACCTGATCATCACGGCGCGGCGCGGTGCGGAACTGGATGCGCTGAAATCTGAACTTGAAACCGCGCATAAGGTCAGCGTTACAACAGTTGCTCTTGATCTTGGGGCCGACGGCGGTGCTGACGCGCTGTTTGAAGCGGTCAAAGATCACCCAATCGAAATCCTCATCAACAATGCAGGTTTTGGCGGGCACGGCGTATTTACCGACAGGACATTGACCAGCGACCTTGCGATGATCGATCTGAACGTCAAAGCCTTGGTAACCCTGTGCCACCATGTCGGAAACAGGATGGCAACGAATGGCGGCGGCAAAATCCTGAACGTCAGTTCAACCGCCGCCTATATGCCCGGCCCACTGCAAGCGACCTATTTCGCGACCAAGGCCTATGTGTCCAGCTTTAGCCAAGCAATGGACGAAGAACTGCGTGAAAAAGGCGTGACAGTCACAGTGCTTGAACCGGGCTACGTGCACACAGAATTTGCCGAGGTAGCAGCGCTCGAAGGGACCGGGCTTACCAGACAAAAAGGCGCAACACCGGCTCAAGTCGCACTATGCGGATATGAAGCCATGCAGGCAGGCAAGCTGCGCGTGATCAACGAAGCAAAACTGTCGTTCCTGCTTAATTGGGTATTCCCGTTCTTGCCACGCCGCGTAATTCTGAAAAACATCCGCAAAATGCAGGAAAAGTAGACGAGCCTTGAATAGGTTCTTGCAACAACTAACTAACAAGCTGCATTTCGAATCTGTATCGGATTGTCCAACATCAGGGTAAGATAACCCAACCAAAGGATTACCCCGTGGCGCGAATTTTCGGCTCTTCTAGGAAAACCCTATTCCAAGGCTTGTGGTTGCTCGCCGGTTGGGTGTCGCTTGGGCTGGGCGCGATTGGGGTTGTTTTGCCGGTATTGCCGACAACTCCATTCGTAATCCTCGCCGCGTTTGCATTTGGGAATGGATCGCCAAGACTGCAAAAACGACTAGAAGACCACGCGACGTTTGGCCCGATGATCGCAGATTGGAAAGCCACAGGCGCCATCGCGCCACGATACAAGGCGATGGCAATCCTCATGATGGGCGCGGCCCTAACGGCAAGCATCTTTTTCAGGATGCCGCCAATGGTGATCATGATCCAAGCCGCTTGCATGATTGGCGCGGGCACATTTGTCCTTACGCGACCAAATGGAAGTGCCTGAAAATACGATCAAAACGGTACCTTTAGTCGGACCGCACCTCGCTCTGCTCTGGTACAAGATCGCGCAACAACAATCTCATGCGCGCAATAGCCTCTGGATAGAGATACTCTATCTCTTCGGCTTCGTAAGGATGCGCATTCATATCAATGGCGCTAATCTCGTTCCCACGTGCCAACAACAGCAAGAGCGGACGCTTCGTACCAACGCCCATTGATCCAGGATCAGCAGTGCGAATGGATAGCTCTGTCTCGACAATCGCAGCAACGGTGATTGCCCCAACACGAACGGGAGTATCTATTGTCCAGCTCATCGTCTCGGTCCCATGGTTGACCAGCCAAAGCGGGCGACAGGCGCCAACAACGCGACCGGTACAAATGAAAAATCAACTGCCATTCGCCCCGTAAACACGGCCCGATCAAAGTCCGGCACCACATTTAAACGCACCCGATCACTGGCGGAGGTGCCGTAAATCAGCGGCGTCATAAAACCAAACGCCTGTCCGGTGTCACATGGATCACCAAGCCCAAACGTCAGATCGCAAGTCGCCGCGTTTAAGCGGATACAGTGAATGATATCCCTAACGAGTTGCACAGCAGAACTCACAATCCTTTGCGGCCTACGCTTCCAGCCGCCACGTTTTTTGCGTTTTTCGGGCTTTGCCTTTGGCGTAGCTTCGACAACATCCACATCCTTCGACATCGCAATTCGGGGGCCAAAACGGCCAAACGGACGCAAAGCCCCCGATAAATGCCAAGCATCGTTCTTTGTCACCACCAGCTCGATCCGAAGCGGCATAACCAGCGCCAAGATCAGCACAGCAACAATTGCGAGCAGCAAATAGAGAATGATGAGAAGCGCCAAAGCCATAGCTTCTACTCAGCGTTTTACTTCTTTGATTTCGTGCTATCGGCGGCCTGTTCAATGGCCTTGCCTGCAGTTGAACCCAACACTTCGGCCAGCGTCGTCATCGGCCCTTGCACTGATTCCACCCGAGCACCCTTTTCATCAATAATGATCGCACCCAGTGGCTTGATCCCACCGCCGCCACCAGTCACGGCACCATCACCGTTTTTGGGGCTCGCACCGCCACCCGCGCCAAAGGCAAATCCATAGCTTACAATAGGTATGACCGTGGCAGCCCCCTTCTCAATCGGGTCACCAAGCACGTTCTTCGCGTTCAAAAGTCGATCTAATTCTTCCACAGTGCCTTTCAGCAGGCGTTCGACGTCTTCCATCTGTTCGTCCTTTCATCTGGCTTAGAAACACAACGGCATTCTGCCAGACCGCAGCGAACAACCTTTGATGTCGATCAATTGGGGCAACACACGTTCAGTTTGTTGCTACCTTCCGCGAAAACGACGCACAGGCGTGCACATCTCCCCATTCCCAACGCCTCCGCCCTTCGCTATATGGCGGCTATGACCCAGAACCCACCTTCACTCCGCCCCGACCTTGCCCCTGCGGCCAAGATTACTGACGCCAGCCGCCCCGGCCAGCCGACCATCGGTATGGTCAGCCTCGGGTGCCCCAAGGCGTTGGTGGATTCAGAACGCATCCTGACCCGGCTACGCGCCGAAGGTTACGCGATCTCGCCCGACTATTCCGGTGCCGAAGCGGTCATCGTGAACACCTGCGGTTTCCTTGATTCCGCTAAGGCAGAATCCCTTGATGCGATTGGCGAGGCGCTGACCGAAAACGGCAAAGTCATCGTGACAGGCTGCCTCGGTGCAGAACCCGACTACATCCGGGAACATCACCCCAATATTCTGGCGGTCACCGGGCCACACCAATACGAACAGGTGCTTGATGCAGTGCACAGAGCCGTGCCCGCGAACCCTGATCCGTTTATCGACCTGCTGCCCGCGACAGGGGTATCCCTAACACCGCGGCACTACAGCTACCTCAAGATATCCGAGGGCTGTAACCACAAGTGTAAATTCTGCATCATCCCCGATATGCGCGGCAAACTGGCGTCACGGCCAGCGCACGCTGTCCTGCGCGAGGCGGAAAAGCTGGTGCAGGCTGGCGTCAAAGAACTCCTCGTCATCTCTCAAGATACCTCAGCCTATGGGCTGGACCGTAAATATGACGTTAATCCGTGGAAAGACGGCGAAGTCCGCAGCCATATACTCGACCTCACGCGCGAATTGGGTCAACTGGGCGCGTGGGTGCGGCTGCACTACGTCTACCCCTACCCGCACGTGCGCGACCTGATCCCGCTGATGGCGGACCCAAACAACGGCATCCTGCCCTATCTCGATATCCCGTTCCAACATTCGCACCCCGATGTGCTGCGGCGGATGGCGCGGCCAGCGGCGGGCGCAAAGACGCTTGATGAAATCCGGGCATGGCGCGAAATCTGCCCCGACATCACGCTGCGTTCCACATTCATCGTGGGCTACCCCGGCGAGACCGAAGAAGAATTCCAGCACATGCTTGATTGGCTGGACGAAGCCCAACTCGACCGCGTTGGCTGTTTTCAGTACGAAAACGTCGAAGGCGCGCGCTCCAACGCCCTGCCCGACCACGTCGCGCCAGAGGTCAAACAAGACCGATGGGACCGCTTCATGGCCAAAGCCCAAGCGATTTCCGAAGCCAAACTCGAAGCCAAGGTCGGCAAAACCCTAGAGGTCATCGTCGACGACATCGACGAAGACGGCATCGCCACCTGCCGCACATGGGCCGACGCCCCCGAGATCGACGGGAACCTGTTTATCGACGAAGGAACCAAAGGGTTGGCCGCGGGTGATGTTTTACAAGTTGAAGTTGAGGAAGCCGGGGAGTACGATTTGTGGGGAAAAACTGTTAGGTAATAAAATGTTTGAAGAAACCCTTCTCGATAGGGTTCATCGGTTACAGAGAGGCCTTGTCGCCGAAGCGACCGGTGAAAGCTTTGAAGGCGGCGACGCCGAATACATTAAACTCCGGAAAGAAATTGCGAGTTCTTCAACATTAAAAGATGTAGCACCAAGCTTTCTAAGAAGGTGTAGTGGACTGGAACAGTTTTGGGGTTGGATTAAATATGAAAAGCCAACGTATGCAGAACGCAGGACACTGATTTGGGATGCATTTGCCCCACGAATAGAACGAATTGAGTTTAGCGAAACTAGCCCAATTGCTAAAATCACTAACGAAAAATTACGAATTCACGGCGAAGCAGACGTCCATGCTTACTGGGATAAAGCAACAAACAGGGTCGAGAATGACCCTGAAGGTGCGATAACAATGGCAAGAACACTACTTGAAGCCACATGCAAAGCTATCTTGAATGATCTAGAAATAGATCACTCAAATAAGGACGATATACCCAAACTGTGGGCAAAATGTAGTGAAGCGTTAAACCTAAGTCCTAGTCAGCATCACGAAACTGTATTTAAAACCATTCTTGGAAACTGCACTTCAATCGTCGCCAATATTTCATCGCTAAGGAACAAGCTCGGTGATGCTCATGTCGATCAACCTAAACCAGTCAAACCAAAACCTCGTCACGCTGCGTTGGCAGTAAACCTTGCAGTTACTATGGCCACGTTCATAACCGAGACGTGGCAAGCTAAAAGTCAGTGAAAGTGCCACTTCTCCTTAACGCGCCTGAATTTTACAAACTTCCCGCCGGGCAGCGCCCAGATGATGGGATAGAATACAAACGCAACGCACCCCCTGCGCTCCGCGCGTTCGCGCCTCAAACGATCCCCCGGATCGTTTGCAAGACGGCGCTCACCCCCTCGGTCCAAGCGCCGCCTTACTGTTGGGCAAAACAATCGGGCAAACACCCCTTTGCCATACGTGTGTCCGACAATAATCCGACGCAGTTCCGACAGCTTTAAAGCGCCTCAATATACGTCCGCACGCAGTCCTGCACATGCCGGAACCGATCTCCGCCAAGGTGCTTGCCGCCGTACCACCGCGTCACCACGATGATGTGACCGTGCAGTTCTTCGCGCTCTAACATCCGCAAGATCACCATGCCCGCACCGCTTTCGCCGTCGTCGTTCTTTAGCGGCGCGTCAGGCAGCAGAACGGCCCAAGTATTATGTGTGGCCTTCGCGAATTTTTTGTTCTTGCACAGCGCCTTAATGAAATCACGCGCCTCGTCAGCGGACCCTACTGGCCCACCTGAAACCGCGTATTTCGATCCGCGATCACTGACAACATTCGTGATGATTTTCAAAGTAAGCGCGCGATCACACAGACCCAAGCAACGCCCACACCAATGGCCGTCACAGCCACCGCAGCAGACCCGCAATCCTTAGCCTGCTTCGCCGCATCGCGCTTTTCAGTGCTGATATCATCGACAATACGTTCGATCGCCGTATTCATACATTCCGCAGCCAGCACGATGATCCCGCCCATCAGCAGCATCCCACGTTCGCCAGCCGTCAAAGGCAGCACCAGCGCAAGAATGCCAAACACGATATTCGCAACGATCCACTGGGCCAGCGACCCTTCGGTTTTCCAGACGTGGGCGAACCCTTCCCAAGACCAAATCGCACGCTGCCGCACCCGCATAACCTGTTGCCACATATCAGTTTTCCTTGCCTCACCGTTTCTTTACCGCCATCGCCGTTGCTATGACCTGACGGAACAATTGACCAAACCTACGCGTGCCATAGGCTAGTGGCAATAATAAGGAGTCCCCATGTATCCGATCTATTCCTGTGCAGAGCGGATCGCAGATGGCGCAATGCATGCGCTTGGCGTAATCGGCGCACTATCCGGTACAACCGTGCTGATCGTCTGGGCGCTTGGCGTCGCATCAGCCGGCCATATTGCTGCAATCTCGATCTATGGCGCGACGCTGATTGCGAATTTCACCGCCTCTGCGATGTATCACATGACCCCTTGGGAAAGCATCCGCCCCACCCTACGCCGCTTCGACCATGCTGCGATCTATCTAAAAATCGCTGGCACCTATACGCCGCTTGTCGTGATGATCGGTACCGGATTTTCCTATCTGGTCTTGGCCGTCGTGTGGGGACTGGCGTTGATCGGCATGGCGCTCAAGCTGTTTTTCTGGCGCACACCCGGGCGGTTTGGTCCTGCGCTTTACCTCATCATGGGCTGGCTGAGTGTACTGCTTATCTGGTCACTATGGGAAATCATCCCCGGCACGGCCATGGCGCTGATCGCCATCGGAGGGTTACTCTATACCTTTGGTGTGATCTTTTACGCAGCCGAAAATATGAAGTTCTCAAACGCGATCTGGCACGGATTCGTGGTCGTCGCCTCAGCCTGTTTTTTCGTCGCGATAGCAATAGGGTTAGCACATATTGCCAAAGGTATGGAATTCATGACCTGACGAGGCGTAAGCCCGCCGTTATTGCAGTACATGTAACAAGTTAAATGTTTCGAGCTTAAGTCGCGTGTCCTGAGGTGATCTTGAGTTTTGTAATTAAAGGGTGTCGCAAATTTTTGGCGGCACCCTTTTCATTTTTACAGGCCAGCTGCGACGCGCTGTACGGTTTTCAACCGATCCCCATTGGCCGGGTGTGTTCCCAAGAACCGATCGCCCGGATCAGGAATACGGAAAAAGAACTGCGCGCCACGAAGCGGGTTATACCCCGCAGAATGTGCAATCCGGGTTCCTAGGGCATCTGCCTCCAGCTCAAAGTTCTTTGAATAGGACCGCGCGCCAACCGTCGCGCCAATCCGCTGCGCACTATTGATCGCATCGGCACTGGTCGACCCCAACGCACCGGCCAAACCGCCCAGCAAAACCGCACCCATCATCGCATTCTGCTGCTGTCGCGCAATATGCCCTTCGATGTGATGCGCTGTTTCATGCGCCATGACAAAGGCGATTTCATCTTCGTTGCGCGCCTCTGCGATCAACCCGGTCGTGAACCCCAATATCGGGCGGCCATTGTTATCAAGCGTCTGATAGGCGTTCACCGCCTCCCCGTTTCGATCATCAACGACGATCCGGAAATCGCAGTTCAATGATGGGGCACGTTGGCGACACAACGCCTCTGCAACCGGTTCAACTCGTGCAACGGCACGACGATAATTGTTCATTGCTTGTGCCCGCGAAACTTTGGGTACATTCGCCGTTTGCTGTAGGGGTGCTACTGCGGGGCCTTCATCCACAACAACGGGCGTACAAGCGGCCATCGCTAAGACAAGCGCAATTGGGGTCAAACGCATCGGGTCTTCCTCTCGTTAACAGCATGCACATTAACACGGTCGCAACCTATGACCAGTACCGATTGCGCAACTTGCAACCCCGGGCTACGCTGAAATCATGTTTACGATAGAACACGAATATGACGCGACCGTTGTGACCCTCGTGGACGAGGGCAAAGCCCCCTTGTTAGAAGACGTAACGGTTAACGCGTTCGATGATTGCGTCACGGTCACACAGCTTGATCCGCGCACCGATGAGGTGATGCAAATCACCATATCATTTAGCCAATTACGCGACCTGCAAGCCGCGCTTGATTTGCCAGAGGGCGTCTATCAGTTACGCAAGCCAAAGGAGGCTTAGACGCCTCTTGCATTCCTAACGCTGCTTCGGCGAGGGTACCCCAAACAAAGGGGGCTCACCAATGACAACAGGTTTCTTCTGGGACGAACGCAGCTTTTGGCACAGTGGCGGAAACTACGCAGGGATGCTGCCCGTTGGCGGTTTGGTGCAACCGTTAGATGGTGGCCTCCCTGAAAGCCCCGAAACCAAACGGCGCCTGAAAAACCTGATCGAAGTCACCGGTCTAGCCCGCGAACTCGACATACGCGGCGCCGAAATGGCAACGCGCAAAGACCTACTTCGGGTTCACCCAGCCCACTATCTTGATGAATTCAAAGCATTGTCAGACGCTGGTGGCGGGGAACTGGGACGCCGCACGCCCTTTGGCCCTGGCGGGTACGAACTCGCGGCACTATCGGCAGGGCTAGCCAAGGCCGGGTTAGCAGCCGTTCTAAAAGGCGAACTCACCAACGCCTACGCCCTATCGCGCCCACCGGGGCACCACTGCCTGCCTGACTTTCCGAACGGGTTCTGCCTGCTTAACAACATCGGCATCGCGATCGAGGCGGCCCGCACTGCCGGGCTCGCCAAACGCTTTGCCGTGCTAGACTGGGACGTACATCACGGCAACGGAACCGAGGCCGTATTCTATGACCGGCACGATGTGCTCACCGTTTCAATCCACCAAGACCGCAACTATCCGATGGACACAGGCGCCTTTGCCGACCGCGGCACCGGCGCAGGAACGGGCTACAACCTCAACATCCCCCTACCGCCCGGCACGGGGCACAAAGGATATCTTGCCGCGATGGACAGGCTCGCCCTGCCCGCGATCCGAGATTTTGCGCCCGATGTGCTGATCATCGCCTGTGGCTATGACGCCGCTGCCAACGACCCACTGGGGCGCATGCTCGCCACCGCAGACACATTCGCACAAATGACCAAACAGGTGATGACACTCACGAATGAAATATGTGACGGCAAACTACTGATGGTCCACGAAGGCGGCTATTCGAAAACCTACGTGCCCTTCTGCGGCCACGCGGTCCTGCAAACACTGTCCGGCAGCAACATCACAGCCCCCGACCCCTTCGCCGAGGTCTTCCCACTACGACAACCCGACGCTGGTTTCGACGCCTATCTAGACGGGGTGCTTGGGGTGATGGAACAGAGCTTGTGAGAAGTCACATGACAGGCGCACGACACAAAAACTGTCAGCATCGTCAAACCTAGAAAGCCAACTTTGCGCTTAAAACGAACGCTCCGCGAGATAATCGGCAGAAACGTAACCCGTGACTCCCGGCGCCTCAGCAAGCGAAACCCGACACCAAAGCTGCCCAACTTCGGTCACGCAATCACGACGAATAAGCGAGGTTCCGTCAGGCAGGCCCAAAACCACATTATAGCCAAGCCCCGGACCTGACCGCAGCTTAAGCAAGTCATCCGGCCCAGCGCGTTCGACCACAACGCGTTCACCAGATATCTCGCTGCAGCCAACAACAAGCATAATCGTCAAAATAGCTGAAATTGCAGTGCGATGCATGACCTGACCCCATTCGTTTTCCAATCAATAGACTGATAGCTGGTCCATTCCTAGTCTACTATCGCGACCTGTCACTGCACCTACTCTGAGACGGCCCTTAGCTGCAATCGTGCACTCCCTGCTGTCGTGAGATTTCACCTCAACGGTTTATAACCACGCGGTTGTCAGGACATCCCAGAGAACGTATCTGTAGGCGAACCAATTTTAGGACTGACCATGCCCACCATCCTCCGCGATCCATGGATATTGAGCGCGCTAGGGATCCTACTGGTTGGGTTTGGCTTTCAGCTAGAGTTACTGCACGACAATTGGCACGCAGGCGGTCACATCTGGCAACAGGGTGATTGGCTAATCTCACTAGCGTCAGGCCCGGTAAGACGTGGTGCTTTCGGAGAGCTGCTATTGACTCTCTCTGATGCACTCAAGGTTTCTCCACTTTTTATGGTAATCGCCATACAGACAGCACTAGTTACCTTTGTTTTCTTTGGCTTCGCTCGGCTCTTACTACGACAACAACGTAGCGTTATGGCACTTGTCGTCTTTTCTCCAGGATTTTTCGCGATTCTGTGGGGAATCGATCCAAGCTCATCTTTACGCAAGGAGTTGATCGGTCTTGCCGCACTTGTCTGGCTTGCACAACCTGGCGGTGGCATGGCGCGCCTCATTCTTACAGGTATCTTGATGCTTATTGGTGGCCTAGGCCATGAGATCATAATCTTGCTGCTACCCGCATGGCTCGTTTTACTGTGGTTGCTACACGCTCCATTACTGCGTCGCCGCTACACTTGGTTTTTTATTGCGCTACTGTTCTTTTTAGCAACAATTGAACTTCACTACGCGATACGCCATATCGGGATTGCTGACGCCGCCCCGGTATGTGAAGCGCTTACCCAACGAGGTTTATCGGAGAATGCGCTATGCCGTGGCGCAATCACTTGGCTAGCGGATCCTCAGAACGGCACGGCAAAAGTATGGGCAGCTCTAAATCGTAGCTGGACGTCATGGCTCTTGCCGTTGGCATGGATCGCTGCGACGGGCCCGCTCTGGAGGATATGGAATACCAGTTTGCCCTTGCGCCCAAGGTCAGCCTGGCTGATTCTGGCTGCGTTGGCACCGATTTGTCTACTCTATCCAGTTGGTCTCGATTGGGGCCGGTGGTTTGCAGTACAATTCGCAATATGCGCAATTATCCTTCTCGGCCTTGGACAGCGCGGCCTTCTACAAGAAGTCGGCACAATTCGGCCAGCCGAACGGACAGCATGGCTCGTCAGTTCTTTGTCGTGGGGCATTATAAATGATCCGGTTGTCACCACGTATAGTTTCTTAGCACGACTGCTGGACTGAAGTGTCGGTATCAAAGACACCAGCTAGGGCGTATCGGACGACCTCTGTTAGATCTTCAGGGCTAAGGCTCGTCACAAGGCCAACAGACTAAAATGCATTCAGATATTCTTTAGAGGCAATACACAACGCTGCAGGACGCCTTCAGAGCTAGTAGGGTTATGGTAATACTGAACTTGGGCCCAATGTGAAATATTGCATTTTGACCACTCCACAGGATGTCCCGGTTGTCAGCTCCCTCATCGGCACATATCTGTCAGGCATCACATTGCAGGAACTATTATGCCCACACCGAACCAAGCCGCCCTTGATTTTCTTTTGACCCGTCGGTCCCGCCCGGCCAAGACGCTAACGTCTCCGGTGCCTGACCGCGCGACGATTGAAACGCTGTTGACCGCAGCAGCGCGGACGCCGGATCATGGAAAGCTAGAACCTTGGCGTTTTATCGTGCTGGAAAAAGCGGCTCTGACACGGCTTGCTGGGCTGGTTGATGAACGTGGTGCTGCGCTTGGTATTGATCCTGTTAAGATCGCCAAAAGCCATGCTCAGTTCGCAACGGCCGATTTGGCGATTGCCGTCGTCTCTTCCCCTGTTGCTTCTGAGAAAGTGCCTGAAATCGAACAGGTTTATTCTGCAGGCGCGGTCTGTTTGGCGCTTGTGAACGCGGCGCTAGCCGCTGGCTGGGGTGCGAATTGGCTATCAGGCTGGGCAAGTCATGACCGCGACTTTATCCGCGATGGCCTTGGCCTCGCGGATCACGAAGTCGTCGCGGGCTTCATCCACCTTGGGACTGAGACCAACACACCACCCGAACGCCCACGCCCAGACCTGTCAGCAATCACAACATGGGTTAATGCATGATCTTCACGTCCTTTATTAAGGCGATCGCACAGCTTCCTGACAGCCGGTTTCAGTCGGTCCTTTGGCGCGGCATTGGCGTGACCATTGGACTGTTGATCGCCTGCTATTGGGGTTTACTTGGATTGATCGATTGGCTCGCGTCCGAGCCAATCACACTTCCCGTCGTCGGGGAAATCACATGGTTTAGAGACCTACTAGGCTGGGGATCGCTTTTGCTGATGCTCTTGCTCTCAGTGTTCCTCATGATCCCTGTTGCTTCCGCAATTACATCGCTGTTCTTGGACGAAGTCGCTGACGCAGTTGAGGCGAAACACTTCCCTGCCCTGCCCCCAACACCTGCAATCGGCTTTTTCGAAGGGCTGCGCGATACGGTTGGTTTCTTGGGGATATTGATTAGCGCGAACATCGCAGCCTTTATGCTGTACCTCATCCTACCCTTCGCAGCCGTATTCATCTTTTATGGGATGAACGGCTATCTGCTAGGGCGGGAATATTTTCAGCTTGCCGCCATGCGCCGGGAAGGGCGCGAGGGTGCCAAAGCGCTAGCAAAACAGCACCAAGGCACGATTTGGGCGGCTGGCTGCCTAATGGCGCTACCGCTGTCTTTACCGCTCGTGAACTTGTTTATTCCGATCCTAGGTGCGGCAACATTCACGCACCTCTATCACGCGATCAGTCTGCGTTCAGATCGGGCGTCGCCATCCGGTTAAACCAATCCATGTCGCGTACCGAAATCGCGCCAGATAGGATTGTTCCTGCAATCACGGCCCAAATTGGCACCGCCCATAGGGTCGTGATGATTGCTTTGCGTTTGATCTGCGGATCAGCTGGGGCGGAGGAATGCGTACCGGGCACAACCTCGCCCGCCTCGCTTTGGGTCTTTACGCGCAAAGGCAGCACGATAAAAAACACCATCGCCCAAACAACAGCGAATAGCACAATGGCAGAGGTCGGTCCCATAGGTGATCCTTTTCTAACTTACTGCGCTACATAGGCCGCTTTGCGGGTCGCGCAAGCACTGTTGTTAGGCTTGCGCGATTTGTCTCAGGGCTAGACTTGCTCTAGTTCGACCAAACAGCCGTTAAAGTCCTTGGGGTGCAGGAACAGCACTGGTTTACCATGTGCGCCAATCTTCGGCTCTCCATTCCCCAACACACGCGCACCTTCGGCCTTTAGGTGGTCACGCGCGGCCAGAATATCGTCAACCTCATAGCAGACGTGATGAATGCCACCCGACGGGTTCTTTTCTAGAAAACCGTTAATCGGGGAATCATCACCCAGCGGGTACAGCAATTCGATCTTTGTATTGGGCAGATTGATGAATACGACGGTCACGCCGTGATCCGGCTCATCCTGTGGGGCACCTACATCAGCACCCAGCATGGTGCGGTATTGTGCGCTTGCCGCTTGAAGGTCCGGCACTGCGATTGCGACATGGTTAAGGCGACCGATCATTTCATATTCTCCCAGTTTTGCGCAATATCGCGAAAGCCCGCCCCGAGTGCAATGCGGTTTCCAAATTAACGTCCCGTTCACCTTGTCCTGCTTTGATTGCGACAAGTCACATCCATAGAGGAGAATCGCGATGGACGAATTATTGCTCACACCAGCGCCGACCGCGCGTCGTCCATTGCTTGGGCTTACCGTACTTGTCGTCGAAGATAGCCGTTTCGCCTGCGAGGCGTTGCGCCTGCTGTGTCAACGGTCTGGCGCACGGATACGTCGCGCCGATAGCCTTGAAAATGCGCGCCGCCATCTGGCCATTTACCGGCCATCGGTGGTGATGATTGACGTCGGCCTTCCTGATGGATCAGGTCTGGATTTGATTGAGATGCTATCGCAAGCGTCACCACGGATCGAAGTCATCATCGGCATTAGCGGCGATACTGATATCGAAGAACAGGTGTTGGCCGCTGGCGCAGATGGGTTCATCCCTAAACCAATCGCAAATCTAGCCGCGTTTCAGGCCGCGATCCTGCGCCACCTACCCGCCGACAAACAACCGCCCGGCCCGCGTATAATTACCGATGAAATGATAAACCCCGATTTGGTCGCCTACCGCGATGACCTGCACCATATTTCGGAATTCCTGAACACACCGCCAAACAGCAAAAACATCAGTTACGTCACCCAGTTCTTGGATGGCGTTGCGCGCAGCGCTCAGGATGATGCGTTGGGAAAAGCTGTGGAAGACCTCGCAGCCCTCAAATCGACAGGCGACGATCTTACGCCGGGCGTGAACGCGCTATCGGATATGGTCGAAAAACGTATCGCAGCGGGTGGACCGCTCTAACAAAAAGGCCGCCCCAAACAGGGGCGGCCCAATGTATTAGCTTTCAGCTGGGATCGTGCGTAGGTGCAGTTCACGCAGCTGTTCGTTCATTGGCTCAGACGGCGCATCCATCATCAGATCTTCAGCACGCTGGTTCATTGGGAACATGATGACTTCGCGGATGTTGGACGCATCAGCCAACAACATCACGATACGGTCGATCCCAGCAGCACAACCACCGTGGGGCGGCGCACCGTATTGGAACGCGTTGACCATGCCGCCGAAACGCTTGTTGACTTCGTCTTCGCCGTAACCAGCAATTTCAAAGGCTTTGAACATGATTTCTGGACGGTGGTTCCGGATCGCACCGGATACCAACTCATAACCGTTACAGGCCAGATCATACTGATAACCCAGCACTTTCAGCGGATCACCCTGAAGCGCTTCCATCCCACCTTGCGGCATTGAGAATGGGTTGTGTTCAAAGTCGATCTTACCAGTTTCTTCATCTTGCTCGTAAATCGGAAAATCCACGATCCAAGCAAAAGCAAAACGGTTCATATCCGTCAGACCCAGCTCTTCGCCGATCACGTTTCGGGCTTTACCAGCAACGCCTTCGAACGCCTTTGGTTTCCCGCCAAGGAAGAACGCAGCATCACCAAGGCCAAGACCCAGTTGCTGACGGATCGCTTCAGTGCGCTCTGGACCGATGTTCTTAGCCAGTGGTCCCGCAGCTTCCATGCCACCTTCGACTTCGCCTGATTTCAGCTTAGCTTGCGCTTCTTTGACAGTGATGCCCAGCTCTTGGGCCACAGCATCAGCTGTTTTTTCGCGCCAGAAGATATAGCCCATACCAGGCAGACCTTCTTTTTGCGCGAACACGTTCATGCGGTCACAGAACTTACGTGACCCGCCCTTTGGCGCAGGAATAGCCCGCACTTCCGTGCCTTCTTGCTCAAGCAGTTTCGCAAAGATCGCAAAACCAGAACCCGCAAAATGTTCAGACACAACCTGCATCTTGATTGGGTTGCGCAAGTCAGGCTTGTCCGACCCATACCAAAGCGCTGCATCACGATAGGAAATCTGCTCCCATGTCTGGTCAACCTTACGACCGCCGCCGAATTCTTCGAAGATACCAGTCAGCACAGGCTGGATCGTGTCAAACACGTCCTGCTGCTCAACAAACGACATCTCCAAATCAAGTTGGTAGAAATCGGTTGGCGAACGGTCAGCACGCGGGTCTTCGTCGCGGAAACAAGGCGCGATTTGGAAGTATTTGTCATAGCCCGACACCATGATCAGCTGTTTGAACTGCTGAGGGGCCTGTGGCAGCGCATAGAATTTACCCGGGTGCAAACGTGACGGTACAAGGAAATCGCGCGCACCTTCGGGGCTGGATGCTGTGATGATCGGCGTCTGGTATTCGCGGAAACCGCCATCCCACATGCGACGGCGCATAGATGCAACCACATCAGAACGCAGCTTCATGTTGTCCTGCATCGCCTCGCGGCGCAGGTCCAAATAGCGGTACTTCAGACGTGTTTCTTCAGGGTATTCCTGATCGCCGAACACCATCAGCGGCAATTCTTTCGATGCGCCCAGCACTTCGATGCCGCGCACGAATACTTCGACTTCGCCGGTTGGCAGTTTCGCGTTCACCAGTTCAGGGTCACGTGCCTTCACTTCTCCATCGATGCGGATACACCATTCAGAGCGCACCTTTTCAACATCAGCAAAAGCAGCCGAGTCAGGATCGCAAAGAACCTGCGTAATGCCATAGTGGTCGCGCAGGTCGATAAACAGGATGCCACCGTGATCGCGCACCCGATTGACCCATCCAGAAAGGCGGACGGTTTCGCCAACATTGGCGGCAGTCAGATCGGCACAGGTGTGGCTGCGGTAAGCGTGCATAATATCATGTTCCTATGGGTTCACGGAGTTGTTGAGCCGATACACAAGGTTGACGCCCCGATGTCAAGGATGGTCGCCGAATATGATAGGATTTAGCGGGCCAATGGCCCCTGATAGTCTACCGCGATCTCTCCACGTAGGGAATTCCCCAATGTAATCGCTTTTGCCTGCCGCAAATCATCCAGCGTCAGAACAGCTTCTTGGCAAAGTCCCTGCTCCAACTGATGCTCGCGATAAACACCCGGTAGCACCCCCGATGACAGGGGCGGCGTCAGCGATTTCCCATCCTGCGTTCTCACAAAGATATTCGTGATCGTGCCCTCGCAGACCTCATCGCGTTCGTTCAGAAAAATAAACTCATCCACGCCCTCTGGCATAGCCGCCCGCGCCTCATCATATAATGCACGGTTCGTCGTCTTGTGCCGCAACCATGGATACGCCGAATCCAAACGCACGTCCGCGACCTGAACGACCCACCGCCCCTTCGCGGGCGGCATCGGCGCACGGGTCACCTCAACCGTCCCATCAGCCGCCAACGTCAGCCGGCAGCGCATTGCCGCGTCACCCTTATATTCAGCCAACTCAGCGGCAATCGCGGATCGATCACAGGCAAACCCGAGCGCCCGCGCACTCCGTTCTAACCGGCGTAGATGTAGGTCAAGCCGCACATACCCCTGCGCGGGAACCCAACCAAAGGTCTCGACTAGCTTGGTGTCTAAAGGGATGCGTAGCGCGCTTTCCAAAGTGCTTCCTCGTATTCCGATGCGGCAGTGCTGTCCCAAACGACGCCACCGCCGACATTGAGTGTGGCATTCCCTCCCTCAACCATCAACGTACGGATCGCGACATTGAATGATGCACGCCCATCAGGAGCGGCCCAGCCAATTGTCCCGCAATAGGCCTCGCGTGGGGACGGCTCAAGCTCACGTATAATCTCCATAGCGCGGATTTTAGGTGCGCCAGTGATCGACCCACAGGGGTAGAGCGCACGAAAAACCGCGTCCAAACCGACACCTGGCAACAATTCGGCAGTCACAGTCGACGTCATCTGATGCACGGTCGCATAGGTTTCGACCTCAAATAACTGCGGCACCTTAACCGACCCAACCTTTGAAACGCGGCTGATATCATTGCGCAGCAAATCAACAATCATCAGGTTTTCGGCTTGGTTCTTTGGATCAGAGACCAAAAACTCCCGGTTTTCCGCGTCCTCGGCCGGCGTTTCACCGCGCGGCACGGTGCCCTTCATCGGGCGGGTGGTGATCTGTCGGCCATCTAATGTGAAAAACAATTCAGGCGAACGGCACAACAGATCGGGCAGGCCATCTTGCTCAACCAACACGCCATATCCCACGGGCTGCGCTTGCTTTAGCGCCCCATAAATCGCCGGAACGTCACCCTGCACCGCTGCATTTATTGGGAACGTCAGGTTCGCTTGATATATATCGCCAGTGCTGATCCAGTCATGCACCTTTGCAAACGCTTTGGCGTATGTGGCGTCATCCCATGCTGGATCCAATGTGCCAATCTGCGCAGGGCCCGGCGCAGCACCACCACGGACTGGCGCATCAAAGACGCCAAAACAAATCAACGGCAGGCGACGATCTGCTGGCATCAATGCCTGCAATCGCGGCTCGAGAGCGTAACCCAATTCATAACTCGCATAGCCAGCGACCCAATCGCCAGCTGCAAGCGCCGCATCTAGTTCGGCTAGTGCATGATCTACATCGGCAATAGATTCGGCCTGAATCATGCGTTTGGAGTTGTCGAAAACACCTGCGCCATCCGGGCCATGATCAAATTGCAGACGCAAAACCGTTTCTCCTTACCGATTCACGGCCTCAGATACGCGGCCCAGCCCGAAAATTACAGATCATTTGCGACAACCCTACCCCTTTGCGCAAAGGCCCTTGCGCCTTGGGCGCTGTTGTCTATAACCCACGAAAATTTACCTTCAGAGGGGCTCGCCATGCCAAAGCGTACTGACATCAAGTCGATCATGATCATCGGTGCAGGCCCTATTATTATCGGACAAGCCTGCGAGTTCGATTATTCCGGCGCTCAAGCCTGTAAAGCACTGCGCGAAGAAGGCTACCGGGTCATTCTGGTAAACTCGAACCCTGCGACAATCATGACCGATCCCGGTCTTGCTGACGCGACCTACATCGAACCAATCACCCCCGAAGTTGTTGCAAAGATTATCGAAAAAGAACGCCCCGATGCGTTGCTGCCAACAATGGGTGGCCAAACTGGCCTGAACACATCACTTGCACTGGCCGACATGGGTGTTCTTGAAAAATTCAACGTCCAACTGATCGGTGCAAACCGCGAAGCCATCGAGATGGCCGAAGACCGGAAACTGTTCCGCGAAGCAATGGACCGTCTTGGCATCGAAAACCCAAAGGCGACGATCATCACCGCACCGAAGGTTAACGGTAAATACGACATCAAAGCTGGCCTACAACTGGCCATCGACGCGATTGAATATGTTGGCCTGCCTGCAATCATCCGCCCTGCCTTTACGCTTGGCGGGACTGGTGGCGGTGTTGCTTACAACCGCGAAGAATACGAACACTACTGCCGCACAGGGATGGAAGCGTCCCCGGTTGGTCAAATCCTTGTCGATGAATCCCTGCTCGGCTGGAAAGAATTCGAGATGGAAGTCGTCCGCGACAAGGCCGACAACGCCATCATCGTCTGCGCGATTGAAAACGTGGACCCAATGGGCGTGCACACAGGTGACAGTATCACCGTCGCCCCTGCACTGACCCTGACCGACAAAGAATATCAGGTCATGCGGACCCACTCGATCAACGTGCTGCGCGAAATCGGCGTTGAAACAGGCGGATCAAACGTACAATGGGCCGTAAACCCTGCCGACGGCCGCATGGTCGTCATTGAGATGAACCCACGCGTATCACGTTCATCTGCGTTGGCATCAAAGGCGACAGGTTTCCCAATCGCGAAAATCGCGGCAAAACTGGCCGTTGGTTATACGCTTGACGAGTTGGACAACGACATCACAGGCGTCACACCTGCGTCGTTTGAACCGACAATCGACTATGTCGTCACCAAAATTCCGCGCTTTGCTTTTGAAAAATTCGCAGGCTCTGAACCGCACCTGACCACCGCGATGAAATCCGTGGGCGAGGCAATGGCCATCGGCCGGACCTTCCACGAATCCATGCAAAAAGCGCTGGCATCCATGGAAACAGGCCTGACCGGTTTCGACGAAATCGAAATCCCCGGTGCACCTGACGCCGCTGCAATCACCAAAGCGCTGGCAAAACAAACGCCAGACCGTATCCGCGTCATCGCCCAAGCAATGCGTCACGGTCTGTCCGACGACGACATCCATGCCGTCACCAAATTCGACCCATGGTTCCTTGCCCGCATCCGCGAGATCATCCAAGCCGAGGCTGAAATCACGCTGAACGGCCTGCCCGTCACCGAAGATGGCCTGCGCAAAGTTAAAATGATGGGCTTCACCGATGCCCGCCTTGCCAAACTGACGGGCCGCGACGAAGACCAAGTACGCCGTGCACGTAAGAACCTCGGCGTCAAAGCTGTGTTCAAACGGATCGACACCTGCGCCGCGGAATTCGAAGCGCAGACGCCCTATATGTACTCCACCTATGAGTCCCCCGTCATGGGCGAGGTCGAGTGCGAAGCGCGCCCATCCGACCGCAAAAAGGTTGTCATCCTTGGCGGTGGCCCAAACCGGATCGGCCAAGGGATCGAATTCGATTACTGCTGCTGCCACGCGTGTTTCTCGCTCACCGAGCAGGGCTATGAAACGATAATGATCAACTGCAACCCAGAGACAGTGTCGACCGACTATGACACCTCTGACCGGCTGTATTTTGAACCGCTGACATTCGAACACGTCATGGAAATCCTGCGGGTAGAGCAGGAAAACGGCACGCTTCACGGCGTCATCGTACAGTTCGGCGGGCAAACACCGCTGAAGCTGGCAAACGCGCTGAACGACGAAGGCATCCCAATCCTTGGCACCACGCCAGACGCGATTGACCTTGCCGAAGACCGCGAACGCTTCCAAGACCTCGTCAACCGTCTAGGCCTGAAACAGCCCCACAACGGCATCGCCTCCACTGACGAAGAAGCATTTGAAATCGCCAAAGAAATCGGCTTCCCGCTGGTGATCCGCCCATCCTACGTCTTGGGTGGCCGCGCTATGGAAATCGTCCGCGACCAAGCACAGCTTGAACGCTATATCTCTGACGCTGTTGTTGTGTCCGGCGATAGCCCGGTGCTTCTCGACAGCTACCTGTCCGGCGCGGTCGAGGTTGACGTGGATTGCCTATCCGACGGCAAAAACACCCACGTCGCAGGCATCATGCAGCACATCGAAGAGGCCGGCGTGCACTCTGGCGATAGCGCCTGTTCGCTACCGCCTTACTCGCTCTCTGACGCGATGATCGCTGAAATCCGCAAACAGACCGAAGCCTTGGCGCTCGCGCTGAACGTCGTCGGCCTGATGAACATCCAGTTCGCCGTCAAAGACGAAGAAGTCTACCTGATCGAGGTAAACCCCCGCGCATCCCGCACCGTGCCATTCGTGGCCAAAGCGACCGACAGCGCCATCGCATCCATCGCCGCACGGCTGATGGCAGGCGAGCCGCTGACAAACTTCCCACTGCGCGAACCTTACCCTGCGACAGAAAACCCAATGGACGTGCTGCCGCTTGGCGACGCCTTCACATTGGCCGACCCGAACACACCGTGGTTCTCCGTGAAAGAGGCCGTCTTGCCCTTCGCCCGCTTCCCCGGCGTCGATACGATCCTTGGGCCAGAAATGCGCTCAACAGGCGAGGTCATGGGCTGGGATCGGTCCTTCCCACGTGCGTTCCTTAAGGCGCAAATGGGTGCAGGCACTCAGCTACCGACCGAAGGCACCGTGTTCTTCTCGATCAAGGACATGGACAAAACCGCTGACATGGCAGAGGCCGCCAAAATCATCGTGGACCTTGGGCTGAACATCGTCGCAACACGCGGCACCGCAGCGTGGCTGACCGAAAACAACGTCGCCTGCGAAGTCGTGAACAAAGTCTACGAGGGCGGCCTCACAATCGTTGACCGCCTCAAAGACGGGCACATCGCATTGGTCATGAACACAACCGAAGGCGCCCAAGCCGTAGAAGACAGCCGCGACATCCGCGCCGTCGCCCTCTACGACAAAATCCCCTACTTCACGACAGCCGCCGCGTCCCACGCAGCAGCACTTGCCATGCAAGCACGCGAAGAAGGTGATGTTGGGGTGCGCTCACTACAAGGCGCCTAATAGCTAAACGGATCGCCCACACAGGGCATCGTCCGGACCTCGGGGTGGGTGCAAAGCGCCCTCCCCATGGGGGAGGTCCGGGCGCTGCCCGGCGATGCCGGGCGAGATTGTTCTTTTGATAGAACCGTTTTCATCCTAAAGATGAAGCATGAATGATAAATCCAAAACTTGCTTTGTAATCTCACCTATCGGTTCCGCCGGATCAGACATAAGGCGTCGTTCCGACTGCTGCTTGCAGTACATCATCAAGCCCGCATTCGAGTCACTCGGCTTCACAAAAGTCGAGCGCATCGATGAAACAGATGAAGCCGGTCAAATAACGCCGAATATCATCAATAAAATTCATCAAGCGGATTGGTGTGTTGCGGATCTAAGCGGACACAACGCGAATGTCTTTTATGAAATCGGCATCCGCCACGCATTTCAAAAACCAATCATCCATATGAGTAGCGCAATTGGCGAAATTCCGTTCGACAACTCACACCAGAATACAATCGAATATATTCACGATGACCCGTCATCGCATGTAGCCTGCATTGAACGTATTAAGAACCAAGTCTCTAAGGCTAACGAAAATCCAGAACACTTTTCGACGCCAGTCAGTTTGGCACTCGGCAAAATTGCATTAGATAGCACCGGGGATTCAAGAGACGAGATCATTTCTCAATTGGTGGGACGCATTTCGTTACTGGAAATGAAACAAATATCAGCTGAAAAAACACTAAGAAATCAAAAGCATACCGACGCTACATACCGTACTCACCTTCGTGAGCTAAGTGATTGGACGGCCCGAGGAGGCCGCTCAGCTAGCAGCATCTTGGCAGAAGCAATGGCTTCCGAAGAAAATAATGGCCCTGACAGATAATGTAGTTCTGATTATATAAGCAAATCAGCGCGACTTTGGATGGGAAATCTTCGGGTATCGTTGAGCCAGTTGGGAGTCCCTAGGTTAATCACCCCTCGCCCAAAGCAATCTCTTCCTGAAGCCGCTCAAAATCCCCCCACTTGGGCCGCGGGGGATTCCCAGACAATAACGTCTCGGGGCGCAGGACATAGTCGGTCGTGTCAGGCCCATCTATGATCCCGGCCAATCGGTAGTGCATGAACATCCGCAGCACACGGTTGATCCGGGGCTGATACCCTTCCCCCATCGCCTTAAAGAATTTCACCACATCAGCATCCAGACGCATCGTCACCCGCTGCCGTTTCGGATCGCGCCTGTCATTGTCTTTCCAGATTTCATCCCAGCGTGGCGGCAGCATCTTTTCCTTGGCGACAAACGTATGCAAATCCCATTCGATCATCGCCTGCGCATCAACCGCATAGCTCCAATTGATCCGCTGTGTCTTGGTCATTTTCTTGGGGTCGATCATCGTGGTCTCCTTTGCCGTCACACTGTCCGCCAAAGGTAAAAACGCCGCTGCATGACCGTGCGCACGCTGTGTGTACGCGGTCTGCACGCAATGCAGCCGATGTTCCCCTAGGTCACAAACTCGCCGCTGTGGACAAATGTTAGCGCTGCACAATAAGGTGGCACAACGCAAAATGGGGGTTGTCATGCATAAAGTCGCCATCACCGGGACCGGGCTTTTCACGCCCTCTCAGGTCATCACAAACGACGAATTGGTCGAAGCTTTTAACGCCTACGCCGATCTGTGGAACGCTGAAAACGCCGCCGCGATTGAAGCAGGCACCGTTAAGGCAAAGCCCCACTCCTCATCCGAATTTATCGTGGCTGCGTCCGGCATCGAAAACCGTTATGTGCTTGATAAAGAAGGCCCTCTTGACCCCGCACGCATGTTTCCACGCCTCGCCCAACGGTCAGATGACGAACCCGGATACATGGCTGAAATCGGCGTAGATGCCGCGCAAAAAGCGATCTCGGCCGCGGGCCGTACCGCCGCTGATGTTGATCTTGTGATCTGTGCCGCCTCCAACATGGAACGCGCCTACCCAGCCGTTGGCGTCGAAATCCAACAGCTGCTGGGTGCCGGTGGTTTTGCTTTTGATATGAACGTCGCCTGTTCCAGCGCGACTTTCGGCATCCAAACCGCCGCCGACATGATCCGCGCCGGCTCTATCCGTTCCGCAATTGTCGTGAACCCCGAAATCTGCAGCGCCCACCTCGAATGGCGTGACCGCGATTGTCACTTTATCTTTGGGGACGTGGCAACCGCCACATACCTCGAACGCGACGAAGGCCTTGATCGCCCACATTTTAAGGTGCTTTCGACCCGTTGCGCGACGCAGTTCAGCAATAACATCCGCAACAACAGCGGCTTCTTGCGTCGCACCCATGACGCCATGGATGACCGCCGCGATATGCAATTCATGCAAAACGGCCGCAAGGTTTTCAAAGAAGTGCTACCGCTGGTCAGTCAGCATATCGCCGACCACCTGACCGACACTGGTGTCGAAGCACCAGAGCTACGCCGCCTATGGCTTCATCAGGCTAACAAGTCGATGAACGACTACATCGGCAAAAAGGTCCTAGGTCGCCCACCAGAACCACACGAGCAGCCAAACGTCTTGCAAGACTATGCCAACACGTCGTCTGCAGGCTCTATCATTGCCTTCACCAAATACTCTGACGATTTTGAGACAGGCGACAAAGGGTTGATCTGTTCGTTCGGCGCGGGTTATTCCGTGGGTTCCGTCGTGGTTGAACGCGGCTAACCTAAGGAAGAATAAGAAATGAAAAAACTAATGATTGCCGCCGCACTTTGCAGCCTTGCAGCATGCGGCGTACCGTTTGTTCCACTGGTCTAAGAACTGACCCGCTTGTGCACGTCTTCTAGCGTCTCAACCCGCTCAGAATATCGGTCGGTTAGCATTGCAGACCGGCCGCGTGTCATTACGGTGAACCGTGCAAGCTCCTCCATCACATCAACGATGCGATTATAAAGCGATGATGGCTTCATCCGTCCGTCTTCAAACTGCTTCCACGCCATAGGCACGGAAGATTGGTTTGGGATTGTGATCAGACGCATCCAACGACCGAGGATACGCATCTGGTTGACCGTATTAAACGACTGCGATCCGCCCGAGACTTGCATCAGTGCAAGGGTTTTGCCCTGTGTTGGGCGGATGCCACCGATTGGCGACAATGGAATCCAATCAATGATCGTCTTCATGATCCCGGTCATTGCACCGTGACGTTCTGGACTGGACCAAACCATGCCTTCGCACCACATCACCAATTCACGCAGTTCTGCGACCTTGGGGTGGGTTTCTTCGGCATCGCCCGGCAACGGAAGCCCTGACGGATCGAAAAACCGCGTCTCACAACCCAACGCATTCAGCACGCGCGCGCCTTCTTCTGCGCAGCGGCGTGAATAGCTGACATCGCGTAGCGAACCGTAAAGCAACAAAATACGTGGCGCATGCCCATCATCGCCCAGCCCTGCAAGCGCGGCAAAATCCAGCGGCTGCAAAGCATCCGGAACGAGGTTGGGCATATCCAGATCGGTCATTGCACTTAGTTGCTTTCTTCTAGGTGCAACTTCATGTCGATCAGTACTTTTTGCAGTGCCGTTGTTTCACGCAAAAGCCGCTTTGCTTCGTTGACCGTGATAATCCCATCTTCGATGGAAATGTTATATTCTGCCATCAGCTGTGCGAAACGCTGACTTAGCTTGATAACGTCGTTGTTTACGCCACCTTCGCTGTTTGGCCGGTCCGTATCATACGAAAGCGTGATTCCACGCATTTCAGCAAGCGCCGATGTAATATGCGGATAAGATGCGGCTGCCTCTAGCTGCGCTACGGCATCAACAGGCATAAAGCGGTCAGCATGCTCTGGGTTGTCAGAGTAATATCGGCCAAGTGTAGCCTTTGATTTCCCGGTTAACTCGCAAGCACTTTCGATACCAACGTCTTTTACCAACGCTTCTGTGTGCCGTTTGAGGTAATTGCTCATGCCCGTACTCCATCTCGTGCGTCCCAACGTAGGGGGAAAACTATCGTCCTATTCCCATTAATTGTTAACTGCAGCCGTGTCATTGATAAATTGTCCCGTGTTGGGGGATAGTGTAACCAGTTTCGATGCCGACGGACATCTTGTGTTTTCGGATCGCGATCCATTGGGGCTATCCTGCCGGGCCCGGCAGATACCTCACCGCCTTGCTCTTGCCAAGACAATAGTGCCAACGTTAATGAGCGCTATGGCAAAACTGTACTTTAATTACTCTACGATGAACGCTGGCAAGTCGACAGTGCTTCTTCAAGCATCTCACAACTATATCGAACGTGGGATGAAAACCTATCTGATGATTGCGCAGCATGATAACCGCGCTGGCGAAGGCCGTGTGGGAAGCCGCATTGGCATCGGCGCCGAGGCAGATACATTCGCCCCTTCAGAAAACCTGTACGACAAAATCAAAGCGCGCCTTGATTCTGGCCCATGCGCTTGCGTCTTTGTGGACGAGGCCCAGTTCCTAGAACCGGAGCAGGTCTGGCAGCTTGCCCGTGCTGTTGACGACCTCCGCGTGCCAATCATGACCTATGGCTTGCGAGTCGATTTCCTGGGAGAGCTGTTTCCCGGTTCCGCCGCACTTTTGGCATTAGCCGATGAAATGCGTGAAGTCCGCACAATTTGTCACTGCGGAAAAAAGGCAACGATGGTTGTCCGCAAAGACGAAAATGGGCAAGTTTCACGATCGGGCGACCAGATCGTCATTGGCGGTAATGATCGTTATGTGTCGCTGTGCCGTCGCCACTGGCGTGAAGAAATGGGCGACACTGCGCAGCCCTAATAAAAACTTTGCGGGTCGATATCGATTGTGAGCCGTAGGTTATTTGGCAATCGAAACTGCCCCGCCCACTGCGCCAACGCCTGTTGTAGTGGCGCAGTTTTTTCAGCCTTCACCAATAGCCGCACCCGGTGCCGTCCACGGACCCGCGCAATCGGCGCTGGAGCGGGTCCAAAAACCTGCGCCCCAATCCGCCGCAAGGGCTCATCCCGACGCGCCATTTCAGCTCCAAGATCGAAAACCTCTTGGACATTCGGACTACTCAGAACGATGCCAGCCATACGGCCATAGGGCGGAACACCCGCGGCTTTTCGCTCTGCCGCCTCAGCAGCCCAGAACGCCTCTTCGTCGCCAGCCAGAATCGAACGGATCACCGCATGTTCAGGTTGGTAGGTTTGCAGCATCGCCTCGCCCGGGGCCTCTGCCCGACCTGCCCGCCCTGCAACCTGTCGCATCAACTGGAACGTCCGCTCCGCCGCGCGCAAATCCGACCCTTGCAGGCCAAGATCCGCGTCAATAACCCCAACAAGCGTCAGCTTGGGAAAGTTGTGCCCTTTTGCAACCAGCTGTGTCCCGATGATAATATCGGTCCCACCTTGCGCAATTTCTTCGATATGTGCCTTCATCGCGCGGGCAGAGCCATACAGATCGGACGAAAGCACCGCGATCCGCGCATCAGGGAACAGTTCGACCACTTCTTCGCCCATACGTTCAACCCCAGGACCAACCGCGCTTAGACGATCC
This sequence comes from Yoonia maritima, assembly GCF_043641945.1. Classification (GTDB taxonomy): domain Bacteria; phylum Pseudomonadota; class Alphaproteobacteria; order Rhodobacterales; family Rhodobacteraceae; genus Yoonia; species Yoonia maritima_B. The sequence continues at coordinate 50,023 of NZ_JBHZRX010000004.1, forward strand.
TCGGCCTCGCAATGGGGGCAAACGGTGGGCATCGGTTTGGTTTCGCCGCATTGGTGGCACATCAAACGCTTGAGGAAACGGTGTTCAACCATACGTGCGTCGCATTGATCACATGCAATCTGATGACCACAAGCACGACAAATCGTGACCGGCGCGTAACCACGGCGGTTCAAAAACACGAGCGACTGCTCGCCCTTTTCCAATCGCTGCGCAATGGCACCGCGCAACGTCGGCGAAACCCATTTGCCACCGGGTAGATCTTCGGCACGCATATCGATCGCAGACATTTTCGGCAAAACAGACGCCCCGAAACGCGATTTCAGCTCAAGGCGCTGATATTTCCCCGTCTCAACATTAGCCCAGCTTTCAAGGCTAGGCGTGGCCGACGCCAAAACCACCTGCGCACCATTAATCGCTGCCCGCAGAACTGTCATATCGCGGGCGTTATACAGCACGCCATCTTCTTGTTTGTAGGATGTGTCATGTTCTTCATCGACGACCACCAGCCCAAGGTTCTGAAACGGCAAAAACAACGCCGAACGGGCACCGACGACCATCTGCGCGTCACCCTGCCCAACCATGCGCCAACAACGGCGGCGTTCGGTCATCGTCACACCCGAATGCCATTCCGCGGGCTTCATCCCGAACCGCGCTTCGACCCTGCTAATGAATTCACCAGACAGGGCGATCTCTGGCAGCAAAACCAGTGCCTGCCTGCCCATCCGCAGACATTCAGCAACAGCTTCGAGGTAAACCTCGGTCTTACCAGACCCGGTCACCCCCTTCAGCAAAGTCGTCCCGTATTTGTCGCTGCGCAACGCGTCACGCAATGCGTCAGCACCTGCCGCCTGATCGGCGCTTAATTCTTTGCCACCGTAATCTGGGTCCAGCTTCGGATAGGGCGTATCGCGCGGGGCTTCTTCCTCGCGGACGGCACCGTGCTTGACCAAGCCCTTAACGACTGAAGTCCCAACACCCGCCATTTCTGCCAACTCGCCAAGAGTAAACGATAGCCCACCGTAGTCACGCAGCACCGCCAGCACCTTTTCACGCGCATCGGTCATGCGATCAGGCACACGGTCGGCAAGGCGATAGACCTTGCGCATCGACTGCGCATCACCAAGACCGGGCGCACGGGTGGCCAAACGCAACATCGCATGCAACGGGGTCAACGTGTAATCAGCAGCACGCGTTAGAAACACCCGCATTTCATCACGCATCGGGGCGACATCCAGCACACGGATAACTGACCGAATTTTACTACGATCGTAATCACCCTTACCCGGGCCCCAAACAACGCCTAACACTTTGCGCGGGCCCAAAGGCACCTCAACAAAGGCCCCCAAGTGACATCCACCTTCAGGGGCTTTATAATCCAATAAGCGATCAAGCGGTTGTGCGGTCAAAACCCCAACCAAATCGCCCTCGTGGAAATAGCTATCTGTCATATCAGCCTTTTGCGGGTTCACGCTGTGCCTGACATCAGGTAAACGCTGACACAACAAACACCAACCCATACTCGGAGTGAAGACATGAAGTTTTTCGTAGATACCGCTGAGATCGACCAGATCAAAGAGCTCAACGACCTGGGGATGGTCGATGGTGTCACAACCAACCCATCGCTGATCGCTAAATCTGGCCGTGACATTTTGGAAGTCACCAAAGAAATCTGTGACATGGTCGATGGCCCAGTTTCTGCCGAAGTCGTCGCTCTTGACGCCGAAGGCATGCTGGCCGAAGGCCGCAAACTGGCCAAAATCGCCAAAAACATCGCTGTAAAAGTTCCACTGACATGGGCCGGCCTGCAGACATGTAAAGCGCTGTCCGACGAAGGCACCATGGTCAACGTGACCCTGTGCTTCTCAGCGAACCAAGCACTGTTGGCCGCCAAAGCAGGCGCGACATTCATTAGCCCATTCATCGGTCGTTTGGATGACATCAACATTGACGGTCTGGAACTGATCGAAGACATCCGCACCATCTATGACAACTACGGCTTCGACACACAGATCCTTGCCGCGTCGATCCGCTCTGCCAACCACATGTCAGAATGCGCAAAAATAGGTGCCGACGTTGCGACCGCACCACCCGCAGTGATCAAAGCTATGGCCAACCACGTGCTGACCGACAAAGGTCTGGCTGGCTTCATGGCTGACATCGAAAAAGCAGGTATCAAAATCCTGTAAGCGACGATTGCCGCCAAGTTGCCCGTGGGTGACTTGGCGGCAATCATATCGAAATTTGAATAACTGCGGCATGTCTAACAGGTGCCAACACGTTCCGAGTTTTGTATTCCATTGTCTGCTTGACGTTACAAAGGCCGCAATGACCCATGGATGAGTACTACTTCGACGATAAGATCTACATAGACTGGTCTACATGGTCACCTGCCTGCGATAAGCGTGTGGCATTGGTTTCCAACCAGCTAAGAATTGAAGTAGGTTCAAATCATGTGCTATTTCCATTCCTTAGAAATCTACATTTTATTGCGCAAGATGACGCATCGGACAGCATACTCGTTTCTAACCCGACCGACCCCGAAACAGCATTTTTTGTACACCCGACATTTTCGAAGAGAACCGAGAGCAATAGCGCGTTTCCCTCGACACATATCATTCCTGCTGATTGCATACCAAAGCACCTTCGCTAGAGCGGACCTTCGCTGAAGGTTCAACGAGGACATAGTAGAGCGCTCATGCGCACTTCAAGTCGCGCTCCGGAAAGCCACCGCTCAGTAGTCTTCTTAGCAGTAAACTGCGCCCCAAAAGTCACCCTGCATCATCGCGCAAAAATAGTTGCAGAACCCCATGCCGCAGTCTGCTACACTTTCGTCAAAACAAAAGAGCAGGCTTATGAGTAAACCCGAGATGGACGAAAAAACCCGCGAGCAGATCATCGCTAACCCGAACCTTTTGCTAGAGGATCACGACGTCATGCGCGCTCTTGTGGGGGGCGATGATGATAACAAAGGCGGGAATATCGTTGACCTGCGCGGCATCGCGATGGAACGGCTAGAGGCGCGTTTTGATCGCCTTGAAGACACCCATCGCAACGTCATCGCCGCCGCCTATGACAATCTGGCTGGCACCAATCAGGTGCACCGCGCGATCCTACGCATGATGGACGCCGATACGTTCACTGCGTTTCTTGACGATTTAACGGGCGATGTCGCCAATACCTTGCGCGTCGATGCAATCCGGTTGGTTCTGGAAAGCGCTGAACCCGAGGCTGACAATGACATGGGCCCTGCCGTCGCCGTGGTCCCCGAAGGATTCATTGACGATTACATCACCCTTGGTCGTAACATGCCCGTCCGTCAGATCACCCTGCGCAAATTCGATAACGCAGGCGCCAGCCTGTACGGCGAACGCGCCGGCTATATCCAGTCCGAAGCTTGTCTGAAGCTTGATCTTGGCGAAGGCAACCGCCCCGGTATGCTGATCATGGGGTCCGAAGACCCGCAGCAATTCACAGCGCAGCAAGGCACCGATTTGCTCACGTTCTTTACAGGCGTTTTTGAACGGGTCATGCGCCGCTGGCTGGGATAAGCCGATGATTTCGCCAGCACTCACCGATGTTTTGGGCAAATGGCTGGATCACCAGCGCGCCTTGTCAGGTGCTGCAGACAACACGCTAAAGGCCTATCAAACCGACGTATTGGGTTTTTTGTCATTCATGACCCAACATCATGGCGGCGCGCAGGGGTTAGCCCCAATCGCAAAGATTGGCGTGCGCGACATGCGGTCTTGGATGGCACATGAACGCGGTCGCGGTGTTGGTGCGCGGTCGCTTGCGCGGTCATTGTCTGCGGTAAAATCTTTCTATCGTTGGCTGGCTGAACGCGAAGGCTTTGAACCTACCGCCGTCCTGTCGACACGGTCGCCAAAGTTTCAGAAAAAGCTCCCTCGGCCATTGGCCGAAGACGCGGCCACGGCGATGATCGAAACAGTCGAACTGCAAGCCCGCGAGCCATGGGTTGCCGCCCGCGACAGTGCGGTCGTTACGCTGTTATACGGATGTGGCCTGCGGATTTCAGAGGCATTGGGCCTAAAGGGTGCCGATGCCCCCCTGCCCGCCGTGCTGCGGATCACCGGTAAGGGCGACAAAGAACGGATCGTGCCAGTGATAGACGCAGCACGTGACGCTGTGGATGCCTATCTACGCATGTGCCCCTACCCCAAAGAACCGGGCGAGCCGCTGTTCAGGGCGGTCCGCGGCGGCCCGCTTTCCCCGCGTGTGATCCAGAAGGTCATGGCGCAAACGCGCATGCAGCTAGGCCTGCCCGCGACGGCGACCCCACATGCGATGCGACATTCCTTTGCGACCCATCTGCTTGCCGCGGGCGGCGACCTACGTGCGATCCAAGAACTGCTTGGGCATGCATCACTATCGACAACCCAAGCCTATACAGCCGTTGACGCCGCAAGATTGATGGAGGTCTACGACAAGGCGCACCCAAAGGCATGACTAACCGATTGCCCCCTGCCGTTTTTTCCCTCATGAAGTCTTCATGACACTACGTTCCAAAGCCCTCGCCGTTCATCTGCTTACCGCTACCGGTGCTGTTTTCGCCATGCTAGCGATGCTTGCTGCAGTTGATGAGCAGTGGAACATGATGTTCCTATGGTTGGTTGTTGCGTTCTTCGTCGACGGAATCGATGGGCCGCTTGCTCGGCGCTATGACGTCAAAACAAATGCGCCGATTTTCGATGGCGTGCTGCTGGACCTAATCATCGACTACCTGACCTATGTCTTTGTGCCCGCCTATGCCCTGTTCAAATCAGGGCTATTGCCCGGTTGGACTGGATGGTTCGCGATCATCATCATTACATTCACATCGGCGATGTACTTTGCAGACACGCGGATGAAGACCAAAGATAATTCCTTTTCCGGTTTTCCGGGCTGTTGGAACATGCTGGTGCTTGTGATCTTCGCGCTCGCGCCCAATTTTTGGGTTTCGCTGTTCTTGGTTGCCAGCCTCGCCGTTGCGATGTTCTTACCACTGAAATTTGTACACCCTGTCCGGACAGAGCGTTGGCGGGGGGTAACGTTGCCCATGGCGCTAGCTTGGACATTCTTTGCTGGCTGGGCCGCTTGGGTCAATTTCCATCCCGAAAGCCTGGCGCATTGGGGGCTGGTCATTACCTCGATCTATCTGCTTCTGGCGGGTGTCGCGCAGCAAATCATTCCTGAAAAAACGACCGCTTAAATCAGCAACCCTGCAGCGCCTTCTAAACGTAGCAAGGCGACCTTTGCCTCGACCCCGCCTTCACCGGAATACCCGCCTAACCCGCTTGCGCCTAATACCCTGTGACATGGGATCAAGATTGCGATGGGGTTCGCACCGCAGGCTTGCCCAATGGCTTGGGCAGAGACACCTAGTAATTTGGCTAAGTCTCCGTAGGTGCGGGTTTCACCATAAGGAATCGCGCAAAGCGCGCCGTAGAAATCTGATTGGAATGCGGTGGCGCGTGGTGCGAGCGGCACGGTGAACTCCGTTAGGCTACCGTCAAAATATGCTGTCATCTCGGCCTGAAGCTGTTCAAACAGTGGCCCGTCAGTCAATGTCCCTGACTGCCCCCAAATCAATCGCGTGATCGCCCCGTCGGTGGCATCTGCACCAAGCGCCCCCACCGGGGATGAATTACATATTAATCCTGTCATCATACAAATCCTACGCCAGTTAATCGCACCACGCAAAGGACGATGTGCACCTTGGATTGCTGTTCCCGCGACACTAGGTACACAGCTAAGGAGCCCAAGATGCAGCATTTTTCACTTCTCGATCTTTCCCCCATCCCCGAAGGCAAAACCGCAGCCGACGCGCTTGCGAATACGGTGGACCTTGCCCGCGCTGCCGAAACGCAGGGTTATCACCGATTTTGGCTGGCAGAGCACCACAACATGCCCGGAATTGCGTCAGCAGCGACTTCCGTCGTGATCGGTCATGTGGCAGCGGCGACCAAGACCATGCGCATCGGTGCTGGTGGTATCATGCTGCCGAACCACGCACCGCTGATGGTCGCAGAACAATTCGGCACGCTTGCAACGCTTTACCCGGATCGTATCGATTTGGGCCTAGGGCGTGCGCCCGGTACTGACATGCAGACGGCCCGCGCTTTGCGCAGGCACATGGCGCCCGAAGACAGCTTTCCACAAGATGTGCAGGAACTGATCGCCTATCTTGGGGATGATCCGACGCCTGTCCAGGCGATCCCAGGCGCAGGAACTAACGTGCCGGTTTGGATTTTGGGTTCAAGCCTTTACGGTGCTCAACTAGCTGCACATTTGGGGCTACCCTATGCATTTGCATCGCACTTTGCCCCCACAATGCTGGAACAGGCAATTGAGGTTTATCGCGGCACATTCCGCCCATCAGAGTGGCTGGCAAAGCCATACGTCATGATGGCGGCGGGCGTGTGCGCCGCAGACACCGATGAACGGGCGGCATATCTGCGCACGTCGCAACAGTTGGCCTTTGCCCGATTGCGTATGGGCAAGCCCGGCAAACTGCCACTTCCGGTGAATGACATTGCGACCGAAGTGCCTGCCCAAGTCCTCACGCAGGTCAATGCAGCGCTTGGGTGTTCTGCAACCGGGTCAGCGCAGACAATCAAAACCCAACTGCAAAGCCTGTTGGATAGCTTTCAACCAGACGAGCTGATTGTGACGGGTATGATCCACGAACACAGCGAACGACTGCGTTCATTTGAAATCGCAGCAGAGGTTTTACGCGATCTGTAGGCCGCTTAACGAAAAATCCCCGCCCTCTATGGGGCGGGGATCAAAGTCTTAGCTTAATGCTGCGTCACAACGTCCGCACACACCTTCGTGTTTGTGCGTGCCAACGTCGGGCAGGATTTTCCAGCAGCGCTGACATTTGTCGCCCTCTGCACGGGCAAAGACGACGGCAACATCTGCAACTTCATCCAATGCAAACGCATCCGCTGGCGCTGCGTCTGTCGACACGTTGATGCCAGAGGTAATGCACAGATCGTCAAAGCTAACTGTCTCAAGCACTTTGGCGACGTCGGCAGTTACAAACACAGTTGGCGCGGCTTCAAGAGAAGCGCCGATAACCTTGTTTGTACGCTCCACCTCAAGCGCGCCAGTAACCACGCGGCGTACCTGACGCACAACAGCCCATTTCGCGGCCAATGCGTCGTCGCGCCATGCGGCTGGTGTTTCGGCAAAGTCTTCGAGGTGGATCGAGCTGTCATCACCCGGGAAGCGCTCCAACCAGACCTCTTCCATTGTGAAGGTTAGCATTGGGGCCAACCATTTCGTTAGACGGTGGAACAAGATATCCAGAACCGTACGCGACGCACGGCGTCGTGCTGTATCGCCGTCGCAGTACAGCGCATCCTTGCGGATATCAAAGTAGAACGCGGACAGCTCAAGCGTCGCAAAGGTAAACACCGCTTGGAACACACCTTGGAAGTCGTATTTCGCATAGCCTTCCCGCACCTGTTCATCCAGCTCGGACAAACGGTGTAGCAACCAACGCTCTAGCTCTGGCATATCGGCAGGCTCAACACGGTCAGCTTCGGTAAAGTCCGCAAGAGAACCCAGCATAAAACGTAGCGTGTTACGCAGGCGGCGATAGCTGTCTGCCACACCTTTCAAGATCTCGTCGCCGATGCGGTGATCGTGTTTATAGTCGGTCGTCGCCACCCACAGGCGCAGGATGTCTGCACCGTATTGCTTCACGACTTGTTCCGGCACGATTGTGTTGCCCAAGGATTTGGACATCTTTTCGCCCTTGGCATCCAGCGTAAACGCGTGGGTCACAACCGCACGGTACGGCGCGTGGCCGATCGTGCCGCATGCCTGCAACATCGACGAATGGAACCAACCGCGGTGCTGATCCGTACCCTCAAGGTAAACATCAGCCATGCCGTCTTCGGACCCATCTGGACGGTCACGCAGAACAAACGCGTGGGTCGAACCAGAGTCGAACCAAACATCCAAAATGTCGAAGACTTGATCATAGGCATCATGATCAACGTCATTACCCAAGAACCGCGCCTTAGCACCATCAGCATACCAAGCATCGGCGCCGTCAGCTTCGAACGCTTCAAGCACACGGGCGTTGACCGCCTCATTGCGAAGTAAGAAATCAGGATCAGTAGGCAGCGCACGTTTCTTGGTGAAGCAAGTCAGTGGAACGCCCCACGCACGCTGGCGTGACAGCACCCAATCAGGGCGCGCTTCGATCATCGAATACAGACGATTACGACCCGTCTGCGGAGTCCATGTGACCAGTTCATCGATGGAACGCAGCGCACGTTCACGGATTGTGGTGCCGTATTGGTCTTTGCCATCACCAACGGCCTTATCCACGGCAGCAAACCACTGTGGCGTGTTGCGATAGATTACCGGTGCTTTGGAACGCCAAGAATGCGGATAGCTGTGTTTGATCACACCGCGCGCAAATAGCCCATCAACCTCGGCCAGTTTCGACATGACGGCAGTGTTCGCGTCGCCTTCCCAAGGGTTATTCTTGTTCTTTTTGTTTGGCTTGTCGCGCAGGATTTTCGCACCGCCAAAGAATGGCAGATCAGCACGCAGCGAACCATCTTCCATCACGTTGTAGGTGATTACCTGTTCCAACATGCCAAGATCGCGGTACAGCTCGAATTCGTCCATACCGTGGGACGGTGCGCAGTGCACGAATCCTGTACCTTCATCTTCGGTCACAAAAGGCGCTGCGCGGAAATCGCGGGCATCATCCCACTCGCCCTCACTGCCTTCAGCGCCCGCAAGCGGATGAGACAACGACGTACCAGACATATCGCCAGCGTCGCTCACGCGGGTGAACTGCTCAATACGGGCCTTTGCGAAAACTGCTTCGGCTTGCTTATCGGCAAGGATGTAACGCTCGCCTTTGCGGACCCAGTTATCCTCTGGTGCGTCAGTGACTTCGTAGACGCCGTAAGAAATGGTTTCAGAATAGACGACCGCTTTGTTCGACGGGATGGTCCAAGGCGTCGTCGTCCAGATCACAACGCTTGCGCCTTCTAGCGCTGCGTTATTCGTTTCGCGCACGGGGAACTTCACCCAGATCGCAAAGCTTTCCTTATCTGCGTATTCGACTTCAGCCTCGGCCAATGCGGTTTGTTCAACTGGCGACCACATCACAGGCTTAGAGCCCTGATACAATGTGCCGTTCATCAAGAATTTTTGGAATTCCTCAGCGATGACTTTTTCCGCGTGGAAATTCATCGTCAGATAGGGCTCATCCCAATTGCCAGTGATCCCGAGGCGTTTGAATTCTTCGCGTTGGATATCCACCCAGCCTTGGGCGAACTTGCGACATTCCTGGCGGAAGTCGACAACATCAACGTCGTCTTTATTCTGACCTTTGTTGCGGTACTGTTCTTCGATCTTCCATTCGATAGGAAGCCCGTGACAATCCCACCCCGGGATATAGCGCGCGTCGCGGCCCATCATCTGGTGCGAACGTACTACCATATCCTTCAGGATTTTGTTCAGCGCGTGACCAATGTGGAGGTGACCGTTCGCATACGGCGGGCCATCGTGCAGCGTGAACGGTTTGCGTCCACCTGCCTTTGCACGCAGCTTTTCATATACCCCGATCTGTGCCCAACGGGCCAGCCAATCGGGTTCACGTTTTGGCAATCCAGCCCGCATCGGGAAATCGGTGCGTGGCAGGTTCAATGTGTCTTTATAGTCTGTGGTCTCGGCGCACATGTGGAGCGTCCTCTGAAAATCGGGAATTCATATAGGTAAGGAGCGGTGCGCATACGCCGACACCATTTTCCCGGCTGGTTTGATGCAATCAAACCGCCGGGCAGATAATGCGTATGATCATCATGCTCAACTTCATGAAGCTGCTTATAGGCAGGGTCGCAATGGTGGTAAAGGGTCGTGTTTGCAGACGTCTGTGTCACCTATAAAGTTTCAATTCATTGTGGCACCTTCGAAAACCTGCAACGGTTACACCGTTGGCTCTTAGGGAAATTCTCAATGCCATTAGATGACAAGACGTTTATTTGGGCCGTGAAGTGCCTGAGCGGCGAAATCTCGCGAGACATGAGAATGGTCGTGTTGCAACTAGATGGCCTATCCGCCAAGTTCAGATACTATCTTGACAGCGAACCCAATGATTTCACGCGTGAAAGAGCCGAAATCATAGCGGTAAACTTTGACTCAGGTCTAAGTTATGCCCTCGATCATCTTGATATAGAATTGGTGTATTCGACTGAGCCTTTGGGGCGGCTTGATAATCTTGATGTGGTTCTGTTCCGTAGATGGGAGAACGATGCTAGTGATACGACACCTGATGAATAATTGGATCACCTTGAATTCAGGCGGACAAGCATCTTGTACACATCCCTTGCCAGCCGTGATTTGAGCTGCTACCCACTCCGCCATGACTAACATGATGACGACAACCATGACCAAGATGACCACCGCTCTCGCGGGGGAATGTTTGGTATGGGCGCATCTCAGCTAACCTAACCCAAACAAAAAACCCCGCCGGACTGGACGGGGTTTTGTTTTAGTTAGCCCCGTCTTCCAAAACACTAAAGGAAGACTACACCATGAATGCCCATAATCGCCCCGCCCCCGAAAGCGATGCCCCTGTTGTTGCAATTGTTGGCGCAACAGGCGCTGTTGGCCTTGCGCTGATCCACAGCCTTGAACAACGCAAATTTCCGGTTGGTGAGCTGCGCCTGCTTGCGTCCGCCCGGTCAGCGGGGCGAAGCATGTCGTTTCGCGGGAACAAGGTTCCGGTGCAAGAACTGACAGAAGACAGCTTTGCAGGCGTCGATATCGCGTTCTTTTCAGCCGGTGCTTCGATTTCACGCAAATTCGCGCCACATGCCGTGGACGCGGGCGCACTAGTGATCGACAACTCTTCAGCATTCCGCATGCAAGATGACGTTCCCCTGATTGTCCCAGAGACGAACGGCAAAGAACTGGACGCGGCCCCGCGTATTATCGCAAACCCCAACTGTATCGCGGCGATCCTGACAACCGCGCTTGCCCCGCTGCATGAACGTTGGTCCATCACACGCCTGTCCATGTCAACATATCAGGCGGCATCTGGCGGTGGTGCCGAGATGATGGAAGAACTACGCGAAGGCACCCGCGCGCATCTTAACGGCGAAGAGTTCGAGCCTAAGATTCTTCCCCATTCATATGCATTTAATATCTTTAGTCATAACTCTGATGTGGACCCGGAAACCGGATATAATGGCGAAGAACTCAAGGTTATCGCCGAGACACGCCGTATTCTTGGCCAACCTGCTCTTCCGATTAGCGTGACCTGTATTCGCGTTCCGATCTTGCGTGCGCATGGGATTTCCCTGTCGATCCGCTTTGACGAACATGTAAACACAGACAGTATTCGCAACGCCCTGAACGGCGCACCGGGTATTCGTGTCGTCGATGATCGCGAGGCGAACCATTTCCCAATGCCATCCGAGGCATCGGGCGAACAGGATGTGTTGGTCGGTCGTATCCGCGACGATCTGGGTGACCCATCGGGCCGCACATCAACCATGTTTATTGTAGGCGATCAGTTGCTAAAGGGTGCCGCACAAAACGCTGTGCAAATCGCCGAGGCTTTGCGCGCCAAAGCTGCCGCCTAGCGACAGTAAGAACCGCTTCGATACCGTGCGGTGTCGAAGTGGAAATGATCAAGATGAAATCTGTTTGCTTCGGGGCCAAGCACGGTCCCGAAGGGACCACATGCTGCCCGCCACATCTGACGCAGTTGGCGGCCATCCGCATTGCTGCCCCAGCCAGACAGCACCGTAATTTCGCTGCCGTCTTGTAGACCAATGCCTGCGATATCGATCGCGCGCCCGTTTGCATGTTCCGATAGCCGACCATTCGCGGCATTATTCCGGTTGCGACACGCATAATGCGAAACGACGCGCAGGCTAGCAATACCGCCACCTTCGTTGCCCACTGAGGGGATTGCACCGCGATTAATCCAGCGTTTCAATGCTGCGGCCGTGCGACAATCCATTGTCGCGGCAGGACGCAAGGCGACGCCGGCAACCGACCGGACCCTTACCGCGTTGGAAACGCCGCAGGCACCCGGCCCTTCGACCCGCCCAAGTGATTGCCCTTGAATCGCGATATCGTTGCAGACCTGACCGCGCAATCGTGCCAGACGGCGTTCCGTGGCGGCCCGTTCAATTGAACCAGGGCGTTTTGCGGGGCGCAACGATCCAAATACGGCGTAGGGGCTGATCGCAAACATCCCGCGCTCTGCACGCGCTTCTGCTTTGGTGTGGGCGCCGTGCGCCATAGCTGGCCGCTCATGTGGTCGCGCAACCGGACGCATGATTGGCGGCGGAACATAGGTACCCCGTGCCACGGGGCGCAATACAGGCGCGTCATCTTGGGCGGCAGCCACGCCAGTCCAAAGGACTAGCACCGCTATCGCCAAGCGCATCACTTTGACTTTACCGCGCTGCGGCCAAAATCCGGCGCATCCGTATCTTGGCCAGCTTCAATAATCGAACGCCGGATTGCCCGTGTGTGCGTAAAGTAATCGAACAGATGATCACCGTCGCCCTGGCGAATAGCCCGCTGAAGCGCGAACAATTCCTCGGTGAAACGACCCAAAATTTCAAGCGTCGCTTCTTTGTTGTTCAAGAACACATCGCGCCACATCGTCGGGTCCGACGCCGCAATACGGGTAAAGTCCCGGAAACCAGCGGCCGAGTATTTGATCACTTCGCTGTCTGTCACGCGGCTAAGATCATCGGCGACACCAACCATCGTATAGGCGATCAGGTGCGGGGTATGGCTGGTCACGGCCAAGACCAGATCATGGTGATCCGGGTCCATCTCATCAACATTGCTGCCTATACCACGCCACAGATCAGCCACGCGATCAACCGCTGCACGATCAGAACCTTCGACAGGCACGATAATACAAAAGCGGTTGTCGAACAGTTCCGCAAACCCCGACCGAGGACCAGAATGCTCCGTCCCTGCCAGCGGGTGTGCAGGAATAAAGTGAACCCCTGCGGGAATATGCGGTGCCACGGCATCAATCACGGTACGCTTCACAGAGCCCACATCACTGACAGTAGCGCCCGGTTTCAATACCGGGCCAATTTCGGCAGCAACGGCGCCCATCGCACCAACAGGCACACACAGCACCACAAGATCGGCGCCTTCTACGGCCTCTGCCGCACTATCGCAGACGCGATCACAAAGCTTAATCTCGCGGGCGATCTCGCGGGTTTCCTCGGACCGTGCGTAGCCAACAATTTCACCAGCGAGTCCAGCGCGGCGCATTGCGTGGCACATAGACGACGCAATGAGTCCCAATCCGATAAGGGCTACTCGACCATAAACTTGGGTCACTTCACGGCCCCCTTAAATTGCGCGACAGCGTGAACTACCCGGCGACATGCGCTTTCGTCGCCAACAGTAATGCGCAAGCAATGCGGCAACTTGTACCCGGCAACCTTGCGCACGATTATTCCAGCCTTACGCAAAGCTTCGTCACATGCGTCTGCCTCTGCCTCATCCGCGAAACGGGCCAGAACAAAGTTAGCTGTTGAAGTATCAGATGGGACCCCTAGTTCAGCAAGAGCTGTCGCCATCCATTCACGCATACGCGCGTTATCGACGCGGCATTTTTCTGTATAGTCGGTGTCCCGTACTGCGGCCTCTGCCGCCGCAAGCGCCGCAGACGACATGTTAAATGGTCCACGAATGCGGTTCATCACCTCAATGATTTCACGTGGGCCGTATCCCCAGCCAACACGCATTCCGCCAAGACCGTAAATCTTGGAAAAGGTGCGCGTCATCACAACGTTGTTGCGTGCCTCGACCAAAGCAAGGCCAGCATCGTACGCTTCAATATATTCAGCATAGGCACCATCAAGCACCAAAATCGCCTGCGAAGGCAGCCCTTCGGCAAGGCGTGCCAATTCAGACTGACCAATCATCGTGCCCGTCGGGTTATTCGGGTTCGCGATAAAGACCAATTTGGTCCGTTCGTTACAGGCCTCTAAGATCGCATCGACGTCAGTCACGCGTTCCCGTTCTCGCACCTCAACTGGGGTACCGCCAGCGGCCAGCGTCGCAATTCGGTAGATCGCAAAACCGTGTTCAGTGTGGATCACCTCGTCGCCGGGGCCAACATAGCATTGGCACATAAAGTGCAGAATTTCGTCCGATCCGACACCACAGATGACGCGATCAGGGTCTACGCCCCAGACATCGCCAATGGCGGTCCGTAGACCAACGTGATCGGTGGATGGATAACGGTGCAACTGGTGGACGGCCCGCGAAAACGCCTCTTTGGCCGCATCGCTGGGGCCAAGTGGGTTTTCGTTTGATGAAAGCTTTAGAACATTACTTACGCCATCAAGATGCGAAACGCCGCCCTCATAAAGAGCGATGTCCATAATGCCCGGTTGCGGTTTAATACCGTCAGCCATTTTACCCTATCCTTGTCATGTCGCTCGTTTCTAGCGTCATGATCACGGCCTGACCAGAGACAAGGCACGCCATCACGTACAACCCAGAAATAATGTCAGCCCAAGTGACCCGAAAAGTGCGATTTAACCTAAGTAGCCAGAACATTCCGGAACTGCCAAGGATCGCTTTCGTCGATGTCCTCTGGGAAATGCTCCCAACGATCTTGCAGTGGCGTCCAATCGGTATAATGGGCCTCGACCGGGCCAAGATAAGGGCGTTGCACTTCGAGACAGCGCGCATGATCCATCTCATCCGTTTCCACGATGCCTGCGTTCGGGTTTTCAAGCGCCCAAACCATCCCAGCAAGAACAGCAGAGGTCACCTGAAGGCCCGTCGCGTTCTGATATGGCGCGAGCGTTTTGGTTTCTTCGTTTGACAAGCGGGATCCAAACCAAAGCGCGTTCTTTTCATGGCCATACAGCAACACGCCTAGCTCATCGATACCCGTGACAATCTCGTCCACATCAAGAATTTCGTGAACCCTTTGCTGTCTGCCTGCGCCAAACATTTCGTGAAGTGAAAGAACCGCGTCATCGCATGGGTGATAAGCGTAGTGACAGGTTGGGCGAAATTCAGGATCGGCCTTATCGCCGACCGTAAAATAATCAGAAATACTGATCGCCTCGTTGTGCGTCACCAAATAACCAAACTGTGGGCCGGGTGTTGGGCACCATGTGTGGACGCGCGTGATCGCGCCGGGACGTTCAAACCAAATCCCCGCCTGACAGCCTGTGTCGTAGGTGCGTGCAGTTTCTGGCATCCATTTTTCATGTGTTCCCCAGCCAAGCTCGGCTGGTTGGAAACCTTCGGCGATGAAACCTTCGACAGACCAAGTGTTCACAAACACATCGCGTGGACGCGGCTCTGCACGGGCTTGCGTGTCACGTTCAGCAATATGGACACCTTTGACCCCAAGCGACTGCATCAAGGCACCCCAAGCAGCACGGTCGGTCGGCACCGGATCATCACGGCCAAGGTCGCGCGTCAGGGTCATCAACCCTTCTTTAACAAACCAGCTGACCATGCCGGGGTTTGCGCCACAGCAGCTAACGGCGGTCGTGCCGCCGGGGTTTGCCGCCTTTTCATCGCGCACCTTTTGACGCAACGCATAGTTTGTACGATCTGCGTTATCGCTGGTCTCAAAGTAAAAACCCGCCCAAGGCTCGACGACCGTATCGATATACAAGACGCCGATCTCGCGGCAGAGCTTCATCAAATCAAGCGAAGACGTATCTACTGACAGGTTCACGCAAAAACCGCGCCCCTCTGGGAATAATCCGGTCAGGACCTCGCGGTAATTTTCGGGAGTCAAGGCAAGCTGATGATGGGTAATCCCCTGATCGGCCAGAAATTCGGCACTGGCAGGATTGGGATCAATTACGCTGATCTTGTCTTCGTCATAGTCGAAATGACGCTGAATCAAGGGCAATGTACCCTTCCCGATCGAGCCGAAGCCGATCATCACAATGTGCCCGTCGATACGACCGTAGGTAGGGTGCGATGTCATCAGTAGCGCCTTTAAAAATTGATGGTTGCGCGCCCTGATATTTTATCTCGAAAGGGATGGGAATGGATAATCTTACGCCCTATCCAGAACCTCCACACCTAATATCGTCGGCAGATGCCGCGCTATTTCGTCCCATGTCTCGCCCTCGTCTAGGCTTGCGAAAACAGAGCCGCTGTTTGTGCCGAAATAGATCCCTGCATTTTCACGCGCATCACCAGCCATTGCTTGGCGAAGAACAGTGAAATAGCAGCCCTTTTGCGGCAGGCCTTTGCGCATCGCCTGCCAGCTTTCGCCGCCATCGCGCGACCGCCAAACGGCCGCGGCTGCATCCGGTGGAAAGCGCCCAGCACTGTCACCGTTCAACGGCAGCGTCCAAATCGTATCGGGGTCACGCGGATGCACACGAATTGGAAAGCCAAACGTCGAAGGCAGCCCGTCGGTGATGTCATCCCAGCTGCGCCCCCCGTCATCGGAACGCCATACGCCATGATGATTTTGTTGATAAAGGCGATCCCCATCACCGGGTGCGCGCATCATATTATGTACGCAATGACCAATATCACCGTCTTTTGGGGCGGCAGGATGGTCATGATGACCGCAGTTTTGCGTATTCGATAGCCGATTGCGACGTTCCCACGTTTTACCGCCATCTTCGGTGCCAAAAACACCTGCTGCCGAAATGCCCACCCACATTTTGTCCGCGCTCTGCGGATCGACGACAATTGAATGCAAAACAAGCCCAGCGGCACCAGGGTTCCAGCTATCTGCCGAAGGATGGTCGGTCAGCCCCTCGACCTTTTGCCAAGTTTGCCCCATGTCGTGGCTGGCAAGCAAATTGGCGGGCTTAGCACCAGCATAAAGCACGCCATTTGAATAGTTCAGCGACCAGATCGACGCCAGCTCATCCCCAAAGGGCAGTGGCGCATCTGTCCATCCAATCATTTCGGCAAATTCAGAATCGTTCGCGGCCCAGTCATCCATAGTGCCCTTGGACAGTTTTGCCACCGCCCACGTCGCGCCACCATCATCCGAACGCCAGATGCCTGCGCCATGCCATTCGCCTCCGCCGCCAGCCCAAAGCGTACCGGTATCTGGATCGCCGATAACGTGATTAATCGGCCATCCGTCACAGAACGGGCCGCTGACGTCCCGACCCGTTCGGTCAGCTCCGCCCGATAGTAAGAATGCACCCTTCGTCGTCCCAATCAGGACCGTTAACCCCTGAGCAGTCATCGCGCTTTCTCCAATCCTTAACGTGCTCAGCTTAGCACGCCGTGAAATTTCCACCTAGAACTGTTGAAGCACCACCACAAATGCAAAAGGCCGCACCCAATGGCGCGGCCTTTCGTTTTAGATTGCAAGAACTGATTAGTTCTTAGCGTAGAATTCGACGACCAGGTTTGGTTCCATTGTGACAGGGTATGGCACGTCGCCCAGTGTTGGCGTGCGTACGAATGTCGCTGTCATTTTGGAGTGGTCAACGTCCATGTAGTCAGGAACGTCGCGCTCTGGCAGTTGTGAAGCAACCAGAACCAATTCCATTTGCTTGGACTTTTGACGAACTTCGATCACGTCGCCTTCTTTTACGCGGTAAGAAGGAATGTTCACTTTCTTGCCGTTCACAGTCACGTGGCCGTGGTTCACGAACTGACGTGCAGCAAAGACAGTTGGTACGAATTTCGCACGGTAAACAACTGCGTCCAAGCGGCGCTCAAGCAGACCGATCAGGTTTTCACCTGTGTCGCCTTTTACACGCTCGGCTTCGCCGTAGATGCGACGGAACTGTTTCTCGGTCAGGTCGCCATAGTAACCCTTCAGCTTTTGCTTTGCGCGCAGCTGTGTACCGAAGTCGGACAGTTTGCCCTTACGACGCTGACCGTGCTGGCCGGGGCCGTATTCACGACGGTTTACTGGGGACTTAGGACGACCCCAGATGTTTTCGCCCATCCGGCGGTCAATTTTGTACTTGGCAGCGGTACGTTTAGTCATACGCTGATCTCCTTCTTTGTATTACGAAGGGCGTTGTCCTTTTTTCCGGATTTTGCCGGAACGACAGGGTTCCTCTTGCGAGGTCCACCAACACCAATGAATGGGCGGCTTATAGAGCCTGTTCCGGTACTGTCAACGCCAAAGTATCAACGTCTAAATGTGGCACGTAACTGTCCCACGAAAGCACATTTTGTGTCCCATTCTAAACATATCACAATGGTAATGTATCTTTAAGGCAGTGATGAGGATCGCATGCCGTGTGTAACGAGTAATTTGTTCAGCCACTATCCAGTATTCTGTTAATCAGTAAGGCAAGCATGTGTCGGCAAATTTGTCCCACATACTCGCACGGCGGCCATTGCACCTCGACAAAAAATTCGTGATGCATAGCGCATGGAAAACACGACATTATCCCCGAAGTCATTTCACTTTATCGCCGCCTTCGGCGCTGGCGGTTTATTGACCCTTATGGTGCTGTGTAACGGCACCCTCGCCGCCTATGGATCACTGTTCTTTTCATCTTGGGTGCCGCATCTGGCTGGCAGCATAGTTGCGCTGATCCTATTACTGATTCTACGACCGCGAAGGGCTGCAAAGTCACGTCCACCGATTTGGGCCTATCTGGGCGGTGTCTCTGGCGGTGTAACGGTCATGCTGACCTCAGCTACCATGAACACGGCGCTCGCCTTATCAGGGACAATCGCACTTGGGCTTGCTGGCCAAGTCTTGTTCAGCCTGTTTGCTGATATGCGCGGATTGTTCGGCCTCCCGCAGCGGATGCCAACACAACGTGACTATGTATCGCTGGCCCTAATCATCGCGGGCAGCCTTGTCCTGATCTTTTTCGGAGGCGAGGCATGATTATCTACGCCGCGCTCGCCGTCATTGCAGGGTTACTTGTCGGACTTAGTCGCCAGATCAACGGACGGTTGGCGCTTTCGACCTCTGCGATGGAATCGTCTTTCTGGAACCACTTTGTCGGATTCGTATTTATCACCTGCGTCGCGCTCATTATAGGTGGCTTATTCGCAGGAGAGCCACAGGCATCACCATGGTGGGCCTATCTGGGTGGACCAATCGGCGTGATCTTTATCGCGGCTGGCAGTTGGTTGATCCCACGCATTGGGGCTGCGCAAACCGCGATGCTGATCATCGCAGGCCAGATGATATCAGGTGTCGTTCTGGATATCGTGATGGGTGCGCCCGGCAGTCAGTGGGTGCGCGCGTTCGGCGTCGCGCTGATCCTTGCTGGCATGTGGGTCGCACGCGGCGCACCGAAAAAGAACTAGGGCGGGTTTCCCCGCCCTAACTGCATTCAAGTTTCCTTGCGGTCGTCAACGACACCAAGTGCGGCAACACCGGAATTACCAAGTTCAACCGTGGCAAACGGCCCGCCCAAACACATGTTCGCCGGGTCTTTGTTATCTAGCGGTGGCGTGTCCGCCAAAATCTCTTTGGCAAAGACTTCGGCATTGTCTTTGGGGCGGTACCCGAGATGCGCGGCTTTGCTGTTGTCGGCCACAATGCGGTCGTTGTTAGACAGCCCCCAAACCTTGGTGAAGCCGACCACCGGCGTGTCGATGGACCGCTCGATTAGATGGATAAGGTCATCATAAGACAGCCAAGTCCCCAGCGCCCGCGCATTGTTGACCTGCGCACAGGAGAAGATCCGCACGCAAACCGATTCAACGCCGCGCTTATCCCAATACAGACTTGCCAAATCTTCGCAAAAGCACTTCGCCAGACCATAGTAGGTGTCCGGCTTATGCGGTGCATCCAGATCAATCACGTCGGTTTTTACGTGCATCCCAACCGCATGAACAGAACTCGCGTAGACAACGCGGCGCACGCCTTTGCGATATGCTGCTTCCCAAACATTGTACGCGCCAATAATGTTGGATTGCAGGATGTCATCCCATGGTGCCTCATCCCCGATTGCACCAAAATGCACGACCATATCAGCGCCTTCGAGGATCGTTTCCATCGCGGCCAAATCGGTTAGGTCTGCTTGAACGTATGTTTCACCGGGGTAGGTTTTGCCAATCGCTTCGGCGCGGTCTGTAGATACCAGCTCATCGCACATCTTTGTCAGCGGCTCGCGCAGGTATGATCCCAATCTGCCTGCGGCCCCGGTTAGTACGAGTTTTTTCATGTCTTTTCCTTATCAATCGATTGACGCATCTGCGTCAGCAAGCTGTCGGTCGCTTTTGCCAAAAGCCCCACATCGGTGCCACAGGCAACGAACGAAAAACCGTCATTCAATAAATCTGCAGCCATCGCTGGATCAGTGACCAAAGTCCCCACGGGCACGCCCATATCCATCAGCTTGCGTGCGGCAGGCATGATCCGAGCCCAGACATCAGGGTGGAGCGGTTGGCCAATCATTCCCATGTCGGCCGAAATGTCAGCCGGCCCAAAGAAGACGCCGTCCACACCTTCAACGCCGCCGATTTCCTCTGCCTGATCAAGCGCGGAAGATGTTTCGATCTGGATCAACACGCAAGTCTCGGATTCGACCTTTTCATAGTAATCCGTAACGCGACCAAAGCGGTTTCCACGTGCCGCCCCTGCGACACCACGAATACCGTGCGGCGGATAGCGGGTCGCCGCAATCGCGGCACGCGCCTCATCTGCGTTTTGGATCATGGGGAAAAGTATTCCTTCTGGTCCCAAATCAAGCAGCCTTTTGACAATGACTGGGTCATTCACCGGGGTCCTTACAATCGCGGTTGAATTGTATGGCGCGATAGCCTGCAACTGACCTAACACCGTCTGCATGTCGCCGGGCGTGTGTTCCAGATCAACCACCAGCCAATCAAATTCAGCGGCAGCGACGACTTCGGCAGAATAAGGGCTGGCGAGGCTCACCCAAAACCCGACCTGTTTTTCGCCGGCCTTAAGACCGGCAAGAAAGCGGTTGGTTTTCATCTTCATATCACAGCCTTTTCGACAAACTTGGTGCCGTTCACGATGCGATCGAAATGGAACGGCGTCAGGTCAAGCGTACGGTATTCACCATGCGCGATCCACTCTGCTGTGCCGCGCCCCATTGCAGGGGATTGTTGAAAGCCGTGGCCAGAAAACCCGTTCACGAAAAGGAAGTTCGAGACTTCCGCATGCGGCCCGACAATCGCGTTCTGATCGAAGGTATTATAGGCGTAATGCCCAGCCCATGAATTCCGCAACTTAATCGCCTCGAACTGTGGAATACGATTAGCGAGAATTGGCCAGACCTTGTTTTCCCAAAGACTGTGGTCTTGGGTGAAATCGTTATAATCGACGGCTGGGTCTTCGTCCGGCGGACAGCCCGCAAGGTAATAGGTGCCGTCCGTCCGCATATGAACGCCAGACGGATCAATCGTCAGTGGTAAGTCACGGTCCAGCGGCTTTTCAGCCTCGAATATATAGGTGTATCGCTTGCGCGGCTCGACCGGAATTTCGATACCAGCCATGCGCGATGTCAGCACAGCACGTGGGCCGCTGGCATTCACAACGGTCCCACAGGCGATAACCTCGCCTGATTTTAGCGTCACTGATTCAACGCGGGTGCCTGTGGCGTTCTTGGTCATCGCCACCACTTCGTTCGTTACATATTCAACACCGCGTTCGCGTGCGGATCGTTTCCACCAATCAAACAGCGTATTTCCGTCGAAATACCCTTCGTCGATCAGATTATGGTTGCCCGCGATGATGTCATCAAGATTGTAGAACGGATAAGCCGCCGCGATCTCGTCCCGGGTCATATGTTTTGTGCCAGCCCCACATACGGCCTGCAATTGTTGGCTTTCGCGCAAAGTCGCCGCGAATTCGGTGTTATCCGCAAGATACATATAGCCATAACTTTGGATCGGGATGTTCGGCACGCGTTCATCGCCGCCCATGTAGCTGCGGAAGTTTTTCACGAAATCTGCAGCGAACTGAGAAATGCGTACGTTGATCTCACGGCTGAATTGCTGGCGCATGCATGAATTGGTGTGGGAGGTCGAAGTGAATTCGTATGTCGGATCACGTTCCACCGCGAGGACAGACCCGTCGAAATCGGGATTGTCCGAAAGGAACCAGGCCACCGACGAACCCAGCATCGCGCCGCCGACGATTACGACATCATATGATTTCTTCACAGGTGTTTGCGTCATGCGGTTTCTCCCCGTGCAACGGTTTCCAAGATGTCTGTGACGGTTTGCGGGTCAAACCCATAATCTCTGACTGCGGACTCGGCTGAAATATATCCCCGGATCAAATCGCGCTTTACCAGTTCCGGATCACGCCCCGCTGCGGGACCATAGCCCGCCCCGCCTGGCAGCCCCAGAACAACACGCGTGCCATCAGCGACAAACTGTTTTCCCTTGCCCTGCATTGGGGTGCCATCGTCACGCGCAATTGTCGTTGGCGCACCGCTCGCGCCGCCTTGCCGACCACGTGCGGGGTGATCCACCCTGTCGAACATTGCCGAAAAATCAAACTCGTGACCGCTGGACGCGCCGACCTCCATATATTGGCCAAGCCCACCGCGATATTGCCCAGCGCCACCGCTGTCAGGGCGTAATTCTTTGCGCCAGATAATCACGGGGCCTGTGTGTTCAGTCGCTTCAATCGGCATGGTCATAACGCCAGAAGGAAACGCCGTGGCGTTTAGCCCATCAACGGTTGGCCGTGCGCCTGCGCCACCAGAATTAAAGGTCAGCACCTCGGACCGCGTTCCGTTGTGACCCGGCGCAGGGCGCAAGCTGACTTGGAAATTACATAGGCACCCTGCCCCTTCGGCGGGAACAGTCGCGGGCAAGATTTCATCAAGCGCATCATAGACTGTGTCAGGGATCATATGGCCGATGATATGGCGCAACGCGACGGGTGCCGGATGCACCGCGTTTACGATGCTGTTCACTGGGGCCGTGACCTCAAACGGGGCAAGAGACGCCGCGTTGTTTGGGATTTCAGGCGCAATCGCACATTTCAGGGCATAGCAGGCGTAGGCCTTGGTATAGACGAGCGGAACGTTGATACCCTTTTTATCCAGCCCAGACGTACCCGCAAAATCGCAAATCATCCGATCTTTTTCGATGGTCAATTTGACGCGCAGATCAATCGGCGCATCAAATCCATCAATGGTCATCCCACCGTCAGCCGACGCCTGAGGTAGCCCCGCGATCCTTTCAAGCGTAGCCCGCCGAGAGTTGTCGAGGATAAAGTCACCGATACCGCCCAAATCAGACAGGTCGAATTCATCCATCATCTCAGCAAGGCGGCGCTGCCCGATCTCGTTACAGGTAGCAAGCGCATACATATCGCCAACCAGCTGATCAGGTTCACGAACATTGCCGCGCACGATGCGGATCAAGGTTTCATCGACCGTTCCACGTTCCACGAATTTCATGATCGGGATGTAGATCCCTTCCTCATAGACGCTAGCCGCGTCGGCACCAAAGCCGCGTCCGCCGATATCCACCACATGCGCCGTGCACGCAAAGAACCCGACGTGGTTGCCGTTATGAAACGAAGGCGTCACGACCGTGATGTCGTGCAAATGGCCGGTTCCTTCCCACGGATCATTGGTGATATAGACGTCACCTTCAAAGATATTTTCCCGGCCAACACGCCGAATAAAATGCGCCACGGCGTCTGCCATTGCGTTCACATGGCCTGGTGTTCCCGTTACCGCTTGGGCCAACATCAGACCATCGGCGTTATACACACCCGCTGAAAGATCACCCGCTTCTCGTACTGACGTAGAAAACGCGGTACGCACCAGCGCCTGCGCCTGCTCTTCAACGATTGAGATCAGGCGGTTCCACATAACTTGGTAGGCGACATTGCTCATGACTGCACCTCTGTGATGTCGATGGTTCCATCAGGACGCGCGATGGCACTTCGGCTGGTGGGGACCACGATGGTCGTTTCGTCTTCGGTTATCAAAGCAGGTCCCTGAACGACCGCCCCCGGCACGAGGTTATCGCGCAAAACGACGGCTGCTTTGGCAACCTTACCCAATGCAGGATCAAATAGATCCCGGTGGCCGAACGCCGCAGCGTTGCTTTCGTCCGGCGTCGCGATCAACGCATCGGCAACGGCTGCGTCAGTCGTGGCGTTCACTGCCCAAACCGTAATTTCGATATCCATCCCTGCTACGGTCCGCCCAAACAGCGCTTCGTATTCAGCCTCAAACAGGGCTTGGAACGTCGCGGGGTCTGGGTACATTGCTTGGTCAGCGGTCAAGCTAATCGGGATTTCCCACCCCTGCCCCGTGTAGCGCATATAGACCTTAAACTCAGAATGGATCGGTGCAGTGGCGTCGCATGTGCGCACAAAGCCTGTCGCCTCGGCTTCCATGTCAGAAAGCAGGGTTTTGACTGTCACAGGCGCGAAATCCGACAGCTTCATATACACGCTGCGCGTCGCCTCAAAGCTGAACGGGGCGCGCAGAAATCCGATCGCCGACCCCACCCCTGCCCCAGTTGGAACCAGCAGCCGTTTCACACCCAGCTTTTCACACAAGCGCCCAGCATGCAGCGGGGCTGCACCGCCAAAGGCAATCATCGTATAATCGGCAAGGTCTTCGCCATTTTCGACGGCGTGCACACGCGCAGCGTTCGCCATGTTTTCATCAACGACCTCGGCCAACCCATAGGCTGCGGTCAGCGCATCCATATCGAGTGGCGCGCCCAGTTCATTCAATGCAGCATTAGAAGCGTCCGAATGCAGTTTGATTGACCCACCCGCAAAGTTATCTGGGTCCAGCTTGCCAAGTGTAAGATCAGCATCAGTCACCGCCGGGCGCGTGCCGCCGCGGCCATAACACGCTGGCCCCGGTTCTGATCCGGCGCTTTCTGGACCAACGCGAATTTGGCGCATCGCATCCACATGGGCCAAGCTGCCACCGCCCGCCCCGATCTCAACCATGTCGATCACAGGGATAGAGATCGGCATGCCTGATCCCTTTTTGAAACGATAGGTACGCGCAACCTCGAACACGCGTGCCGTTTTCGGGGTTTGGTCCTTGATCAGGCAAATCTTGGCAGTCGTACCGCCCATATCAAAAGACAGCACCTTATTGAGGCCATACCGCGCAGCAATATTGGCCGCGAAGACAGCACCACCAGCAGGGCCAGATTCGACCAAACGCACCGGGAATTCTGCTGCGCTTTCAAGGCTAATAATCCCACCACCCGAATGCATCAAAAAGATCGGACATACCGCGCCTTCGTCGGCAAGGCGTCCCTTTAGCCGACCAAGGTAGGACTTCATCAATGGTTTGATATAGGCATTCGCTACGGTCGTATTAAACCGTTCGTATTCGCGCATCTGCGGTGACACCTCGGACGAGATCGACACCATCACGCCGGGCAGTTTTTCGGCCAACACATCCCGGATCATCTGTTCATGTGCGTCGTTCAGGTAGGCATGGATCAGCCCAACCGCGATGCTTTCAAACCCAATCGGGGCAAGCTGATCAGCAAGCGCCTCTACATCTGCGCGGTCCAGCGGGACCAAAACCTTGCCCTGCGCATCCATGCGTTCGGACAGCGTAAAGCGATGCTGCCGGGGCAATAGCGGTTCTGGCAATGTCAGGTTTAAATCATATTGTTCAAAACGGCTTTCGGTACGCATTTCGATCACATCACGAAAGCCTTGGGTCGTGATCAGCGCAGTTTTCGCGCCACGCCCTTCGATCAACGCATTCGTGGCAAGCGTTGTACCATGAATGATTTGCGAAATTGCATTGGGCGCGATCCCAGCCTTGGCACAGACCTGATGCATCCCATCAATGATTGCGTTTTCAGGGGCGGCATATGTCGTCAAAACCTTGGTCGAAAACTGATCTTTGCCAACTTCCAGTACGACATCCGTAAAGGTCCCGCCAATATCAACGCCAAGTCGGATGTGATTTTGCATAAACGCGGTCCCCAAGCTGTTCACAAGGAAAGGTTAGGCCGCGTCACCCATCATCACAAATTGTTTAATTGGATACATATAATAAATTTTTCTGATTATATTGCTGCGCGACACGAACCGCGGCGTCAGCACAAGCCACAACAGAATGTGCCGCCCTTTCCGCATCGTATCGCGCATAAAAATCAAGCGGCGCCGGCGACCAATCGTACCGGATTTCGCATAAGGCACCCCGCTCCAGTTCACCCGAAACCATTGCCCTAGGCAAAGTAGCGATCCCCATACCGTCCAGCGTCATGTGCAAACAGGCTGCAAGGTTGCTGGACGGCACCAACCGCACATCCAAGTCACGTCGCATGGCAAAATGGGCAGAAACCTCATCGAATAAACGGGTATTTCGCGCGTGCGTCAGGATTGGATGCTGTGCCAAATCTTCGGCAGTGGCGACCCCACTCGGTGCAATCTCAGGTGCGGCCACCCAGACCATATCATAAGAGCCAAGCGTGATCTCGCTGCTCGACATTCGGCTGAACGGCCCATTTTGCAGGGCAAGATCAAGCGTCCGTTCTGCCAAGCCCTTTTCAAGGTTCACCGACAGATCGACGGTTAGCTCAACCACTAAGTTTGGATAATCGTCTTTCAGAGCACGCAAATAGTCACGCAACCACGTGTGAACGATCATTTCTGTCACCCCAAGGCGCAAGGTCCCCGACAACAGCCCCTTTTGATCAGCCGCAACAACCAACGCCTCAGTCGCATCCAAAACCCGCCGTGCATGCGAAAGCAATTCTTGCCCTTTGCGTGTCAAACGAACTGACCCGGCATCGCGGGTCATCAATTGTGTATTCAGCGCGCTTTCAAGGCTCGCAATACGTGCTGATATGTTCGGTTGCGTTGTATTCAGTCGCTCTGCCGCGCGGCGAAAGCTTTGCATGTCAGCGACCCAAACGAAGGCTTCAAGCTGCTTAAGGTTCAGGCGCAATTTCAGGCTCCGGTTTCAGGGCTAATCAGCGTCGCGAAAAATCGCGTCTTGCTTAAGCATGCACCCGAACAATCGGTGTGTCACCTCTAGGGAAAACCGAAAACTTGCCGCCCCCAATTCGTGGTGGCCAACGACGACCCTTCCCGGGCTTAGAACCTGAGGCAAACGAAACCTGCGACCCGCGACTTGCACAAAGAAATGGTCGCTTTTGAACAGCAGCGCTTGGGCAGTTGCCTCAACTTGCAAGGCCATACCGATGCCATAACCAATGTATTCTTCTAGACCGGTCGGGCCGGCAAATCGCTTAGAACTATGAACAACCTGTGGAAAGCCACGTCCACGACCATACTGCCTGATCCAGAATTGGCCGTCAGTCACGCGGTCTTCGGTGACGATCACAACGGCAGGCCGGTGCAAAGAACTGCGGTCAAACGGAAATGGTGCACCAACCAGCCGGGCGGCCTGCGCTAATACCCAGCCAGCCAAATTCATCCGCATTGCAGTCACGACACCTTGGTAAGCAACACTATCCCCGCCCTTCAGGCGCTTGCCGAACCGTTTACGAACGGCAGCGGGCAATAGCGCCCATGCCTGCGGGCCCAGTAAGTTACGAAATCGGTCATCGGCAAGTGGGGGATCAACCGGTATCAGTGGTGGAGGAACATTTTCGACATATTGAACAAGCTGCATAGCGCGTTCCTAACTCAGCACCCCACCTGACCGCGGTGGGTTATTTTCCTTTGCCGCCCGCAAATTTGAGCAGCTTAATTACCTTGTCCCCAAGCCCCATCAGCCTGATAAGCTGTGCCTTGGGAACGCCCAGCATCTGGTCGTACCAACGCGTCGTCGTGGACAGGAAATTCTGCATGTCCTGCAATCGCTGCAATGCAACCGGATCAACATCCCCGTCGACCTCAGCACGTGCGACGCATTGATCAATCGCGGAAACCGCAGGATCAATCTCGCGCTCGCGACGGCCCTGCGCGATCCGCATAGCCATCTCCCAAACGTCCACCTCGGCTTCAAAATGTTCGCGACGGTCACCCGCTATTGGAACGCGCCTGATCAAACGCCATGCGACCAACTCCTTAAGCGAGTTCGAGACGTTAGACCGCGCAATACCCAGAGCCTCTGAAATTTGTTCTGCATTCATCGGCTTGGTCGCAAGATACAACAAAGCATGGATCTGCGCGACCGAACGATTAACGCCCCACTGACTGCCCATATCACCCCAATAAAGGATGAATTGATCAACTGCCTCCGGGCGCTTTATTTGTGAAATTTCTGTCATAACAGAAATATACGAAATACGCACACCTATTGCAAGCATTTCCGCAAAAACCGCGTGTATGTGGCACCAGCCAAAAACAGAACATAAAATCGCAATTTCCGCTTGTGATCCGATCTTTATTACTGATAGACCCGCCAGCGGAGACGTGGCCGAGTGGTCGAAGGCGCTCCCCTGCTAAGGGAGTAGGCGGGAAACCGTCTCGAGGGTTCGAATCCCTTCGTCTCCGCCACCAAACCGCTTTTACTCAAGCAATGCGCCGTCAGGACATGGCGTTGCTTGAGGGCTAAATGGTTCGCTCATCCTAAAAGGGACTTCCATCCCCGCATATCCCGCCCGGTGGTCAAAATTGAAGGACGGTTTCGTCCTCCCAGCTAAGTCATAGCACGACGAACCGGGTCCCCGTGCCTGCAAGCGAATTCACTTCAATACCTTTAATTATCTAGCATTGGTACTGCGGAGCCGTGTCATAAGGGTAAACCTCACGGGCCTGCCAGTTTAATAAAAGTTTGCGCCAAGTACATTCACCTATCCAAGCAGGTCACAGGACGACCTTCGAGCGAAACCATTGATAGGAACCTTTTCCCGCTTGATGCGTTTGCAACCATGAGACGCACTGAAAGCCATCATGGAAAGGCAGATCATGACCAGCAAGAAAGCCACACCGCCGACAACCACTGATGCGGGTATCCGCGTACGGAGCGATGAACATTCGCTGACTGTGGGGCCAGACGGACCGATTGTTTTGAACGACCATTATCTTCTTGAACAAATGGCCAATTTCAACCGTGAACGTATCCCTGAACGGCAACCGCATGCGAAAGGTTCTGGGGCGTTTGGTACCTTTGAAACGACGGAAGATGTATCGCGGTTTACTAAAGCCAAGATTTTTCAGCTCGGCGCGAAATGTGATGTCGTGATGCGGTTTTCTACCGTTGCTGGTGAGCGCGGCAGCCCTGATACTTGGCGCGATCCGCGTGGTTTCTCGGTCAAAATGTATACCGAAGACGGCAACTTTGACATGGTTGGGAACAATACGCCGATCTTCTTCATTCGCGACCCTTTGAAATTCCAGCACTTTATTCGCAGCCAGAAACGACGTGCTGACAACAACCTGCGTGATCACGACATGCAGTGGGATTTCTGGACCTTGTCGCCCGAAAGCGCACATCAAGTTACCTATCTCATGGGGGATCGCGGTATTCCCAAGACATGGCGCGAGATGAACGGCTATTCGAGCCATACATATTCCTTAGTAAACGCTGAGGGTGAGAAATTTTGGGTCAAGTTCCACTTCCATACCGACCAAGGTGACGGGAACACTTATCTAAGCCAAGATGAGGCAGACCAGCTAGCCGGAACCGATGGTGATTTCCACCGCCGGGATCTGTTTGATTCAATTGCCAAAGGTGACCACCCAAGCTGGACCCTGAAGTGGCAAGTGATGCCGTTTGAGGATGCCAAGACCTATCGCATCAACCCGTTTGACTTAACGAAAGTGTGGCCGCATGCGGACTATCCTCTCATGGAAGTTGGCAAGCTGACATTGAACCGAAATCCGACTGATTTTCACACTGAAATTGAACAGGTAGCGTTCGAGCCGAACAACATGGTGCCAGGCATTGGGTTGTCGCCAGATAAGATGCTATTAGCTCGCGGATTTTCTTATGCTGACGCGCATCGGGCGCGTCTTGGCGTGAACTATAAACAAATACCAGTGAATAGCCCAAAGTCGCCTGTTCATAGCTACTCAAAGGACGGTGCGGGCCGAACCGTAAATGTTGCGGATCCCGTCTATGCGCCGAACTCTTACGGTGGTCCATCGGCCCAACCCGAGCCAGGTGGTGAAGCAGGTATTTGGCACGCCGATGGTGAAATGGTGCGTCAGGCCTATTCCCTTCGTGAAGACGATGATGACTGGTCCCAAGCAGGTGACCTTGTTCGAAAGGTCATGGATGATGGCGCGCGCAAACGTTTGGTCGAAAACGTGGTCGGCCACCTGACTGCCGGCGTCAGTGAAAATGTACTTCAGCGTGCGTTTGAATATTGGCGCAACATTGACCGCGAAACTGGCGACAAAATTGAAGCTGGCGTGCGTGAAAAACTGGGCGGTGCATCGGACGCACCGGGCCTTGCCTCTGCCAAGAGTATTAGCGGTTAAACTTTGTACGGGCGCTGCGCGGCTTCAAAGAACTGGCGCTTTCCGTCCCACAAACGGGCGGCGGAAGGCTAATCATGACTAAATGCCTTCAAAGCAAGGATTGGGAGCATCCCAGTTATTGCACAACAGTAAGATAGGACGCCGCTTATGATACACCCCAACAACATCGTCGCCATGTGGTCACTAGGATTTGCGACCTACAAAATGATGGCAGAAGCGCAAGCCGTGATCGCATTCAGAGTATTAGGCATGGCCGGAGTTTGGTCCGTGACGCCAAGCGAGAACGCGCGAATGATTACGGAAAAAACAAAGGCCCTGCGCCAAAGCGCCACTGCTGCGTCTAAAGCAACGCTGCAGGGCAAGTCCCCTGAAAAGGTACTCGCGCGTGCCTTGACCCCGATCGGGAGCAAAACTGCCGCGAACTATAAGCGGTTAAGTAAACGTGGTTTCTCCAAACGCTGATCAGAACTAGCGGCGTGATAGCCCCAATTTTGGGGCCTGTAAGAGGATGGCCTTAATGCCAACAGATAATAAACGCCCTCGCATTGCCATCATTGGTATGGGGCCACGCGGTTTGGGTGCGCTTGAAGCGCTAGCAACGCAGCTAAGCAGCACGGATTTGACCGTTTATGTCGATATCTTTGACCCAGTTGGGCACCTTGGCGCGGGCCCCAACTTTTGCCCCGGTGAGAGCGAATTTTGCCTTTTGAATATCCCCGTGCGTGAGGTTTCGGTTGCCCCGCCCGAATTCCCCGGCGCAACGGTTGGGCAGTTTTCGGTCTGGCCCTCATTGGCAGCTGACCCTGATAAATTTCCGCCACGCGCCAAACTTGGCGAATATTTCGAGGCGCGCTACCGCGATCTGGCGAGCAACGCCAAGGCGCTGCATTTGTCAGAGCGCCCCGAAACGGTGACGGACATTCAAAATGATGGTGATGGCTGGTGGGTCGAAACGGACCATCAGCGTTTTGGCCCATACTCCGAGGTACTTTTGACCCAAGGACAACCTGCCACAAAACCGGACGATCAGCTTGCCCGCTGGATTGATCACGCACGCAAGAACGGCGTCGACCTGATGCCTGCCTACCCAGGCACCGATTTATTGAATGCGGCAAAGAACTGGGCTGGCAAGAACGTTGCAATCCGCGGGCTTGGGCTTTCGACGCTGGATGTTTTACGTCTTTTGACCTGCGGATTGGGGGGCCGTTTTGAAAACGGGCATTATCAGCGGTCCGGCCAAGAACCCGCATGTATTCTTCCCTTCTCACTCAACGGTCATGCCCCTGTAGCAAAGCCAGACAATGCAGATTTAGATAAGCGCTTTGATCCCACTGAGGATGAAACGAATGCTTTTGAAATAGCTCTGAAAGAGGCAACCGACAAAGCGCCCGAGGCGGCCTTGGATAGGCTATGCGAGGTCTTGATCGAACCCGTGCTGCGCATTTTGAATGAAGCGGGCAATCCTCTAAACGCAAGTGATGTGAAGAGGTGGCTCAGCATGGAACGTGATGCGCCGGGATCGCAAGAAACACAGTCGCCGACAGAAGCACTGCGCACCGGTGTCTCAATTGCGGAAGGCAATACTCCGCCGTCAATTGGCTACGTGATCGGGCAGCTTTGGCGAAAGTGGCAAAACGCACTTCGGATCGGATTCAACTCCGCCCAGATCACACCCGTAACAGCAAAGGCACTTATTGGCTTTGATGAGGGACTAAAGCGCTATTCCTACGGCCCACCCGTTCGGTCAGCCAACGAACTACTTGCCCTAATCGATGCGCGCTTGGTTGACCTACGCGCAGCGGATGACCCCGATATCACGTTGGTCGAGGACGGATGGCAATTGATTGAAGACGGTACAGTCATGACCGTTTCGGCGATGGTGGATGCCGTAATGCCGCCGCCTTCGCTAGAGCAATCGACCGACAGTTTGATGATCAGCCTCATATCAAGCGCAAAAATCTGCGCGCTGCAAGACGGCCTTGGTGCACAGACCCAAGCCGACGGGCAATTGGTTCATCAAGACGGCAATGTTCAACTCGGCCTTAGCCTTTTGGGCCGACAGGCGCTTGGCAGTGTCATTGCCGTGGACTCCATTCACGATTGCTTTGGCGCCGCAACCGACCGTTGGGCGAAAGGCGTTATCTCGCGGGTCAAGAATTGATCGTCCCTGTTAAGATCGCGACTGCAGCGTCGCCTCGACTTCGCGCAAGAGCGATTCAGTCGTGAAGGGTTTCTTCACGATCTGCGCGGCTGGGTATGCTTCGACAATTGCTTCAGTGTCACCGTATCCCGTCGCCAACACAAACGGGATGTTCTTTGCTGCCAATTTCTGGGCAATCGGCAGCGAAGTTTGGGAACCCAAGTTCACATCCAGAACAGCAAAGCTAATGTCGCGTTTTTCGACAACAGCCAATGCCTCGTCTACTGATCCAGACATGTGGGCACGTTCTGCACCATAGGTTTTAAGCATATCGCAAGCGTCGAGCGCGATGATTAAGTTGTCATCCACGACAAGAACCTCACCCGATAGCCCATGAGTTTCGACCTTCATTTCATGCACCGATGCCGTCGCGACGACTGGCTGAGGCGCTGCACCAGCGGTGACATGGCGCGAAGGGATCATCATGTTTGCCTGAAATCCGGTAAGCAGAAATTGCGTTTTCACGTTCCCCATCAGTTCATGCGGAATTGTTTTTTCGATAATAGTTGTCCCGAACCCGCGGCGCGTTGGTGCTTTGACCGCAGGCCCACCCTGTTCTTTCCAAGCAACATGAAGCGACCCATCTTCGTCAATCGTAAGCCCGACAGACACCGTGCCCGCGTTATTCGACAGCGCACCATACTTTGCAGAATTGGTCACCAATTCATGGATCACCAACGCCATGGTTGAGAACGCTTCAGGCGACAGCATCGGGCTGTCCCCTGTGACAGTCATCCGTCCACTTTGATTGTTCAAAAAGGCGTTCACTTCGACGTCGATCAATTCTCGAAGCGGGCTCGGCTCCCACTCTTTTCGGGTCAGTTGATCATGGGCACGGGCAAGCGACTGAATCCGTCCGTCAAGCAACTTTGTATAAGAGCTGATGTCCGTCGCGCCATCCTTGGACTGCGAAACGAGGCCACGGATGAGGTTAAGAATATTTCTAACGCGGTGATTCAATTCCGCGATTAACAGCTCTTGTTTCTCGGCGCCTTTGCGACGTTCAAGGTTCGCGTCATCGGTCAGTTTCAAGACCACTTCGATCAGCGATACGCGCAACGCTTCGGCTGCGCGCTTGTCGGTATCGGTCCACGGTGAAGAAGTGCCGTGCACGATCTCCTGCCAAGCGGCAAAGCTTTTGCGCGGGGTCAATCGCGCCCCGTTTGGACCAAGCTCGACCGGTTTTTCGGGGTTGCCTGCCCAGTTGACGGATTGGGTGACCTCGCGCCGGAAAAACACGATGTAATCGCGTGGCGTCCGTGAAATAGGCACTGCAAGCAAACCAGCCGCGCGGTCGCCAAATGATGACGCCGCCGGATAAACCGAAGCCAAATTATCTGTCGCATAAATCTGTCCTGTGGGGGCAGTATTTAAGAACCTAGCAAGACCTAGGAATTCTTCGCGTGTTGGAGTGGCTCCTCGCGCGATAAACCTGCCATCTGAATAAACTAAGATACCGTCACTCGAAACGATTTCAGCAAGCTCATCAGCGACAACTTCGAACCCTTCGTACAGGTCTTCACCGTTTGAAAGCCTGATCATCAGGTGATCGTGAATACGTCGTGCTTCGCGTTCTTCTTGGCGAATTTTCTGTTCGCTTTTCTGCAGCAGCTCATAGGAAAAGAACTGCGCGAATAACTCGATCGCGGTGCGTCTTTCGTAATCGATGTAATGGGGCGAATTGTGGTGGCACGCAAATAACCCCCAAAGCTCTCCGTCTTTCAGAATTGAAACAGACATCGACGCGCCGACACCCATATTGCGAAGGTACTCAAGATGAATGGGGGACACCGAACGCGTCACTGACATCGAAAGATCAAGAGGTTCTCCCAAAGCGTTAGCCGGAGGCACAATAGGAGCGTTGTGGCCATCAGCGTCAGCGATCAGCCGCAGCAGGTTGCGCTTGTATAGCTCGCGGGCTTGCTTGGGGATATCACTGGCCGGGTAGCGTAGGCCTAGATACGATTCCATCTGCGCAGCACACCGTTCGGCGATAACTTCACCTGAACTGTCTTCTGCAAATTTATAGACCATGACGCGATCAAAGCCCGACAATACTTGAATAGCTGTCGCTGCTTCGCGGGCGGCACCGATGACGTCTTTCGCACGCTTCACCCGCGACAAGAGCGGCTGTACCAACGCCATTTCATCACGGTCTTCGGTCCTAATTTTAGGCTCAAATTCAAATACATATGAATGCCCCGACACATGGATCGATACATCAAATAGCGCCCCGTTGCCCATGACATCGACGGCAAACAGGCGCGCAGCACCCGTATCAATCCTGATAAGTTGCAGTTTGGTGCGCAGGTCATGAATTGTGTTCGCAGGCAGAAATTCTGTCAGCCGCCCGCCCACGACAGCAGATGGGGCCAAGCCAAGCAAATCTGCAATGTTTTCAGAAACGTGATTGATCATGAAATCGCTCGATGTCGAAATCAAACATCCATAGGCCTGAACGGTGCCCAAAAGGTGAATCTGTTCCCGATCGCAATTGGTCAGGTCAACGTCTTGGCCCGTGTGAGGCGCGTGGTGGGCATCATTCATCTAACAGGCTTTCGCAGGCTTTAGCATTTCTTGGTGATAGGTCGATTTGAAAAGATTAAATATCTCTGTCGTATCCGCGACGATTTTTTCGGCACGGTCAGAATTCATCTGAATCTTAGCCAGTTCTTGACAGGTCGTTTGCCAAAACTGCGGATAGGACGAGAGGTTAAAATAGGCATTGGCTTCTTTCACACGCGGGTCGGATGATTGTGACCAACGCACACGAAGCAACTTGGTTCCCATGCGCGATCCGCCAAGCACATAGTCAACGGCCAGCGGGTCAAGTTTTGCAATCGGATTTAAAAAAATCTTGGGTTTGTCATTTTGCAGGGTTTCCAAATCTGTTCGTAAGCCCGCGATGATATCACTAAGCAATTGGTTCGCGACCGTCCCCGCTGCAGATACCACGGCCAACGCGCCAAAACAGGCAAGATGAATACGCATAAATGACAGAAGGTCAGTGCGCTCAGCCACATCGAACAGTGAAAAAAGCTCATCCATGTCAGAATGATCATGTCTGGTGCGCTCCCTGAGATCGACGCGAAAGTTGTGATGCATATGGACGTTCCCAAATCATGCCTGAACCCAAACATCGGTGCCCAAACTCATGCCATTCGAAAACTCGCTAAAATCACTACTAGTATATCAATCAATAAGTAACGCGCACCCAGCGATGCTATGAACAGGATTATGATCACCAAGGCACGTTGGCAAGAGTGGAAGAACAAAGCGGCAAAGCAATCGGAAAAACCTTTGCAGGCTGGCTAGTACGCTAAAGTCCAAGAGGCGATGATCATTAAATAGACGTTATCAAGGGGTGTAACGCAATACGGCTTTGAGAGATCGCGGTAAGCCATTTACGGGCAGTATAAGGTCAAACGCTCCACTTCATTTCACTGACAGCCTTACTGATCGCCCGGCGGCAAAGGTAACGCAGTTGATATGCACGCGCTGAATCAACATGTTCTGCAAAGAACTCTGGGGCCATCGGTGTCAATTTAGCTACCATTCTTTCCCATGCCTCCAGTTGGTTGTCAGTTCCTGCAGAAAGGCCTTCGCCGATTACACGGTAGCGCGTTAGCAGGCCTGGTACACCTTCCATAACCCCGCCAGCACTTCCGTAACTCGATAATTCTAGATCAATCCATGCGACGCAAACAAAGCCTTTAGGTCGGCTTCGGGGCGTGCGCCGATGTGGCTGATGACTTCGGATGCTGCGATGTTGCCCATCTTGCCGCATGTTTGCAGGTCATAACCGTTTGTCAGTGCCCATAGGAACGCGCCTGCGAATAGGTCGCCCGCGCCGGTCGCATCGACGATTTGCGTGGGTACGGCAGGTACGTGCCAGCGGTTGTCGCCGTCTAGGATGTGAACGCCGTTTTCGCTGTCCGTGCAGGCGACAACTGCGACTTCGGCAGCGGCTTTGGTCAGCGCTGCTTCAAAATCATCAGTTTGGTACATCGACAGCATTTCTGCGCGGTTGCAGAACAGCAGGTCGATGTGATTTTTGATCATATCGCGGAAAGCTTCGCGGTGGCGGTCGATGCAGAATGGATCGGAAAGCGTGATTGAGACCTTGCCCCCTGCCCCTTTGCAAGCGTTGATCGCTTTGGCAAAGGCGGCGTGGCTGTCTGGCCCGTCAAAGCGATAGCCTTCGAGATAGATCCATTCGGCCTCGGCCATCTGTACTTCGTCGATGTCATCGGGTGTTAGAAATTCGGTCACCCCGAGGTAGGTGTTCATTGAGCGTTCACCATCTGGCGTCACGATGACAATGCAGCGTCCTGTTTCAGCTTCTTCCGACTTTGGCGCGAGCGCTGTTTCGTAAACTGCCCCCTGCGCGCGTAGGTCGTGTGCAAAGATCGCGCCAAGCTGATCGTCTTTGACTTTACCGACATAGGCAGTGCGCCCGCCCAGATGCGCGATACCCGCGATGGTATTCGCAGCTGACCCGCCACTGATTTCCTTCGCAGGACCAACGCTCGCGTAAAGAGACACGGCGCGGTCCATGTCGATCAGTTGCATAATACCTTTGCCGATCCCGGCCTCTTCTAGGAATGCATCTTCGGCACGGGCCAGAACGTCGACCATCGCATTGCCGATACCGACAACCTGAAACTTTTTCATAGGTTTTTATCCTCAAATAGACAGAGATCGCGGATTAGACAGGCCGCGCATTTGGGTTTTCGGGCGACGCAAGTATAGCGCCCATGAAGAATCATCCAGTGGTGGGCGTGCTGCTGGAAGTCAGCGGGTATATGGTCTTCGATCGCACGTTCTACAGCGTCGACATCTTTTCCAACGGCAACGCCACTGCGATTGCCAAAGCGAAAGATATGCGTATCGACCGCCTGCGCAGGCTGGTGCCACCACATGTTTAGAACGACATTCGCTGTTTTACGGCCCACACCAGGTAGCGACTGTAATGCCGCCCGAGAGTTCGGGACCTCTCCGTCAAATTCATCAACCAGTATCTGGCTCATTTTAATGACGTTTTTTGCCTTTTGTCGAAACAGGCCGATGGTTTTGATGTGTTCGGTCAGACCTTCCAAACCTAGGTCGAGCATCTTTTGCGGCGTGTCCGCGATCTTGAACAATTCGCGGGTTGCTTTGTTCACGCCCACATCAGTCGCCTGCGCAGATAGTGCAACAGCAACAACCAATGTGTACACGTTCACATGCTCAAGCTCACCTTTCGGCTCGGGCTCAGCGTCGTGGAAACGCGTAAAGATCTCTCGGATCGTGTGATAATCAAGCTGTTTGACCATTCAGCGGGTATGCCTTTTCATGACAAAGGGGGCAAGCCGCAGATGCGCAATATTCGGGTCGCACGTTGGGGCAGTTGTACCTAGATTACACCTATGGAACACACAGCCCCCTACCACTATCAGGTCATGCGCCGTGCGATTGATGCAATCGACGCTGCTGGCGATACACAGCTTAGCCTTGCTGATCTTGCCGCTGACATGAACATGAGCCCTGCGCACTTTCAGCGCCTGTTCTCAACGTGGGTGGGTGTGTCGCCCAAACGCTATCAACAGTACCTGACACTGGGCCATGCTAAAACGCTCCTGCGCGATCGGTTTACCACGTTGGAAACCGCACATTCTGTTGGTTTGTCAGGTAGTGGGCGGCTGCATGATCTGTTCGTTAGGTGGGAAGCCATGAGCCCCGGCGACTATGCCCGCGATGGTGCGGATTTAACGATCCGCTGGGGCTGGTTCGACAGCCTCTTTGGTCCGGCTTTGGTAATGGGTACAGACCGTGGCATTTGCGGGCTGGCTTTTGCGGCCGAGGCTGGAGCGGAGCCAGCAATGGCCGATATGAAATCCCGCTGGCCCAAGGCGACGTATGTCGAAGACCCAGACCTACTGACCCCATGGGCAACTGCCGCGTTGGGTATGACTGGTGAAACCCAACTTCATATGATCGGCGCACCATTCCAGCTTAAGGTATGGGAGGCGTTGCTGAGCATCCCATCAGGTCACGTGACGACCTATTCTGAAATCGCCCAATCCATCGGCAACCCAAAGGCAGTTCGCGCGGTTGGCACTGCGGTCGGGCGGAATCCTGTTAGCTTGCTGATCCCCTGCCATCGGGCGTTACGCAAGTCCGGTGCGCTTGGCGGCTATCATTGGGGGCTTCCGGTAAAGCGTGCGATTCTCGCTTGGGAATCTGCCCGCGCTGACGCAACCCCTTAATTTTAGGCGGAACCATTCCTATGACGAATGCGTTATTGGATAACAGTAGCATTAGGATCATAAGCTGCGTTATCCATAACGCGCATTTTGCGCACCCATATCGAATGGAACCGAAACGATGAAATTTTCAAAACTCCCGCTTGTTGCCGCAGCTGCTTCGCTCACCTTTGTAGCAGCTTGTGAACCCGGTGGACCGAACGACTATCAAAAGACACAGCAAGGCGCACTGATTGGTGCACTTGGTGGGGCCGCGGTAGGCGCACTGACAAACAACGACGGCACAGTCCGTGACCGGAACCAAGCTGCCCTTATCGGTGCAGCACTTGGTGCTGGTGCTGGTGCGGCCATCGGCAACAACCTGGACAAGCAAGCCGAAGAACTGCGCCGTGAACTGCGCAGCGATGTAGGCGTTTCAAACAACGGCACCGACTTGCGCGTTGTTCTGTCACAAGACCTGCTGTTCGCGACTGACAGCACCGCTGTTTCCAGCGTGTCCCAGAACGAACTGCTGATCGTTGCACGTTCGCTAAACAACCACCCGAACACGACAGTCAACGTTGTTGGCCACACTGATAACACTGGCGACGCGAGCTATAACTTCGACCTGTCACAGCGTCGCGCACAGGCTGTTGCATCTGTTCTGCGCAGCGGTGGCGTTTCATCGTCACGTATCCGCGCAATCGGTGCGGGTGAGAACCAACCAATCGCATCTAACCTGAACGCAGCTGGCCGCGCCCAGAACCGCCGGGTTGAGATCATCATTACACCAAACGGCTAAACGCCCATTGGTATGACGATTGAAAGGGGTCGCATCATGCGGCCCCTTTTTCGTTGTGAACACGCCAACCTGGTCATATAAATTGACCAATCCAACAAGGCGGACCCAATGCCATTCGAACCAGTTCAACAAGAAAAACTATCGCACGGCGTCATACGCCAGATCGAAGGGCTCATTCTGCGCGGCATTCTACGCCCTGGTGAACGGCTCCCTTCTGAGCGCGAACTGAGCGAACGTATGGGGGTGTCCCGACCGTCACTACGAGAGGCGCTTGCCGACCTTCAGGAGCGTGGCTTACTGACCTCTAAGGCAGGTGCCGGTGTCTATGTCGCTGATGTGCTCGGTTCTGCCTTTGCCCCTGCCCTCGTGAAGCTATTCGCGACCCATGTCGATGCGGTGTTCGACTACATCGCCTTTCGGCGCGATATGGAGGGGCTGGCCGCAGAACGTGCCGCACGGTTAGCAAGCGACACCGACCTAGAGGTGATCAACACCATTTTTCAGAAAATGGAAGCTGCCCACGAAAAACGGAACCCCGCTGACGAGGCATATCTCGACGCGGATTTTCATCTGTCGATTATCGAAGCAAGCCACAACATCATCATGCTGCACATGATGCGTTCGATGTACGAACTGCTGCGCGAAGGCGTTTTCTATAATCGGTCCATCATGTTCAAACAGCGGACCACACGCGATACGTTGCTTGACCAACACCGTGCGATCAATGATGCGCTGCAAGCCCGTGACCCTGCCGGTGCCCGTGCCGCCGTCGAAGCACATTTGAACTTTGTCGAGGCATCTTTGTCGGATCAACAAAAGTCGGACCGAAACGAAACCTTCGCCCAAAAACGGCTGGACCAAGAAGTTTCCCGCTAATCCTTCACCTGAACGAGTTGCGCCCAAAGCCAAACGCTGATCAGCGTTTGGACCATAATTCCGATCAACGCGTAGTGATGCAGCACGCCGACCAATTGGCTTAGGTAAACGAGAAAATCCCAGACAGCGTGCCAAATGATCACGACCCACAGGTTACCCGTTTTCAACGCGATCGGCGCAAGGAAGACCCCCACAAGAAATGCAAAGGCAACCTGCTGAAGGGTCGCAAGCATCGGTTGCCCGGTTAGCCCATTCGCCAAATGCATCGCGCCAAACAGTATCGCGCTGAGCAACATAGCATAGAAGACAGGAAGCCGTTCCAGAAACGCACGCAGCAGAATACCCCGAAACATAATTTCTTCGGTCAGTCCGATGAACAAAGGTATCGTTATCAGCAAAAGGAACGACGGTAAGTTGATCGTTACCGCCTCACCCGTTGTCGTACCCAAAACAGTCACGATGCCCATCACACACATCAGCAAACACGAGGGTAGCAACCAGATAAGACCCGGCCAATGGACAGGTCCAAAACCGATGCTACGCCAGTCGGCATAACGCGTGACGTAAAAGTAGCAGAAGGCCAGCAACACCAACTTTACTGGCAGCAGGCGCCACATGATTGAAACCGTGTCGGTCGGAGCGTTCGGCGAAAGGAATGTAGATGCAGTCGCCCCAACCAGAATGCCAAAGTAAATCGCAAAGGCCCAGAGCGCGCGGCAGAGACTATTCATTTGTGGACGTTCTCTGCCGACATGAAACTAATGTTTCGCCGCCCCATCCAACTGTCAACAAAAAAGCCCGGATGCGATATTGCATCTGGGCTTTTGAATTTCATCATGTGGTTTCCCACAAGCGTTTAGTGCAGCTTGTCAGCAACCGTCGCGATTGAATCGTCGATCAAAGAACCAGCGGACTTAGCGTCCATCTGCTTGGCGATCACGTCTTTCGCAGCGCCGACAGCGACGACGACAGCTTGGTCGCGAACGTCTTTGACAGCAGCAGCCTGTGCACTAGCGATCTGCTCTTCAGCAGCGGCCAGACGGCGTGTGATCGACGTTGCGATTTCTTCCTTAGCTGTGGCAGCAGCTTTGGTTGCTTCGTCCTTCGCAGATGCAACAATCCGTTCAGCTTGCGCTTGAACTTCTTTTTGCTTGCGCTCGTAAGAGGCCAGCAAAGACTGTGCTTCTTCACGCAGTGCCTTGGCTTCGTCCAGTTCAGACTTGATGCTGGCTG
Source organism: Yoonia maritima (assembly GCF_043641945.1). Lineage (GTDB taxonomy): Bacteria > Pseudomonadota > Alphaproteobacteria > Rhodobacterales > Rhodobacteraceae > Yoonia > Yoonia maritima_B. The sequence continues at coordinate 91,656 of NZ_JBHZRX010000004.1, forward strand.
CACGTTTATCAAGCATGTCACCGATGGCCTTTGGGACCTTCAGGTAAAGCATGATACCGACAAGGATCAGGAACGCGATCAGAACAACAAAGTCAGTGTTCTTCAGAGAAAAGAATGGACCGCTTGCTGCGAATGCAGGTGAAGCGCTCAGGGCGAAGAGTGCGGTGAAAATCAAACGCATGACTTAGCCTTTCATCCGTGCCGTCACCGCAGCGGTGATGGTTTTTGCGTCAGCCTTGCCGCCCATTGCAGCAACCAATTCTTTGGCTGTTGCTTTGGCAACGTCAGTGACGGATTTAACAGCACCTTCGCGAATTTCGGCGATTGCCGCTTCGCTTTCGGCTGTCTTAGCAGCGATCTGTTCGTCAGCTTTTGCAAGCTCCGCATCCAGCTCTGCCTGAATTTCTGCTTTGGCTTCAGCAACGATCTGCTGGGCCTGTGCACGTGCATCAACAAGCGCCTTGTCATAAGCAGCTTCTGCTTCGGATGCTTTGTTCTTTAGCTCTTCTGCAGCGGCAAGGTCGTTTGTGATTGTGCCGGAACGCTCTGCCAGAACCGCAGCGATGCGGGGCAATGCGATGCGTGACATCACAAAGAAAGTCGCGGCTAGCGCAACGAGTAGCCAGAATATCTGGTGTGGAATCCAGTCCGCGCAAAGCTGCGGCATGCCGATGGCACCACCTTGCGCATCGACGCAAGCGCTTGCTACGGTTTCGTGTGTTTCTGTCGCCATAATGGCCCCCGAATACCTTGTGATTTTACTGGCTGGCGCAGGTTACCGCACCAGCCAGACGTAAGGATAACGGCTTGTTCTTAGGCGAACTTCAGCAGAAGCGCGACGAGGAACGAGAAGATCCCCAGAGCTTCGGCGAAGGCCAGGCCGATGAACAGTGTTGCTGTCTGCGAAGCAGCAGCTGATGGGTTGCGCAGTGCGCCTGCCAGGTAGTTACCAGCAACGTTACCAACGCCGATGGCTGCAATGCCTGAACCGATTGCTGCCAGACCGGCACCGATGCTTGCGATATCGCCTTCCATGAGAATTCTCCTTACGATTGGAAGTTTAGTAAAGGGTGGAATTGCCCACCCTTGTGGTGATTAGTGTGCGGGGTGAAGCGCGTCTTTTAGGTAGACACACGTCAAGATCGTGAAAACATAGGCCTGAATACCAGCCACCAAGATCTCAAGACCGTAGATAGCAGTGATACCAAGGATCGCTGCAGGGCTGGCCAAAGTCAGCGCGGCGAAGCCTGCGAAAACCTTGATCACAACGTGACCCGCAGTGATGTTACCAGCCAAACGAATGGACAGGCTGACCGGACGAACGAAGTAAGAGATCACTTCGATGATCGCGATGATTGGGCGCAAGAAGCCGGGCGCGTCTTTCATCCAGAAAAGGCCAAGGAACGCAGCGCCGTGCTTAACAAAGCCCAGAACAGTGATTGCGATAAAGACACCGAAACCAAGAACCGCAGTAATCGCGATCATAGATGTCGGGCTATAAGACATAGGCAGCAGCGCCAGATAGTTCGCAAACAACACAAACACGAACATTGTCATGATGTATGGGAAGTATTTGACAGCATCTTTGCCAGTCACGTCTTCGATCATCTTGTAAACAAAGCCGTACATCAGCTCGCCTACAGATTGGATACGTGATGGGATGATACCGCGACCGCGGCTACCCAGAACGAAAACGCCAACGACGCAAAGAACCAAAATTGCCAACCAAAGGGTCAGGTTCGATGGTGTATACCAGTGAACTTCACCATGGCCGAACAACGGCTTGGGAATAAACTGATCCAGCGGATGGAAAACCAGACCACCTTCGGAGTGTGTTTCAGTCGCCACTTGCGTCACCCTTTTCTTCCGCAGCTTCTTGCTGCTTCATCTGCACCTCTTTGGCTGATCGCATCATGGTCAAAACACCAGCCGCGAGGCCAAAGAATATGAACAGCACCAGAAAAATTGGCTTGGTCCCAAACAAGGTATCCAGCCCAAATCCGATGCCAAAGCCGATCGCAAGACCGGCAACTAGCTCTATCACCATCCGCCAAGCAAGCTGTGCTTGAGAATAATGTTCTTCTGAGTGGTCCTTGTCTGGCTCAGGCGTTTTTAACGCTGCGATCTTCGCTTCAAGTGCCTTTAGGCGGTCAGCGTCGTGCGGGTCAGACATGTATTTGGTCCCCTCGGAAGGTTGGGCATGGTTTAGGTGTGCCGCCGCTCAGAGTCAAGCAAACGTGATGAGTCAATAAGGCACTGTTTTATATAACAAATAGCCAGACAAGATTCCCGAAAATCACAATCAACGCGACAGATTCAGCCCCACACAACATTCAACCATTTCGTTAAGTATCGGAAGATCAGGTGCAACCCACCTTTTTGACCGCACAAACTCTCACCCCTCGAACACCGAGGAGAGCAAAGCTTTCGACTGAAGTTACAGCGTGTATGTTTTGGGCTTAGCACCTGCCGAACTTACACACCTTCGCATTACTTGGCTCATATGACCCAAAGAAGATCCCCCGCTATGAAACGCTGGTCTGCCTGCGAGATCATTGCTAGGACGTCACCTTATGACGCAACAGCTCGATATCATATTCTCGGCCCTCGCTGACCCGACACGCCGCGCGATCCTTGCGATGCTGCTAGAGGATGACATGGCAGTGACCGATGTGGCCGACCCCTTTGCGGTTTCACTCGCAGCGATTTCGAAACACCTAGGCATCCTCACATCTGCCGGACTCATCAGCCAAGAAAAGCGCGGGCGGGTGAAATGGTGCAAGCTGGAACCCGATGCAATGCGCGAGGCCTCTGTTTGGATGCAAGCATTTGGCCAGATGGACGCGATCGACCTTGATGCGTTCGAAGAATTCCTCAAAGTCGAATTAAAGTAGTATGGAACCGATCGAATACTTTGGCCTTGCTGCCGTAACTGTGATGGTCGCAAGCTATGCGCTAGAACAGCGCGGGTCCGTCTACATCGCGATTTTCGCCTGCGCATGTGCTGCTGCGGCGGTCTATGCCTTCCTGATCGGGTCATATCCGTTCTTTGTCGCCGAAGGGATATGGGCCTTTGTCGCGGCACGCCGTTGGTATTTTCAGCGCTAGTCGCGCAACAGCATCACCAACGCCACAACCGTCAATACTAAGCCAAGCAACACCATGGCTGGCGGCGCGGTTCCACCCAAAGCAATATCCCATGCGATCACCCACGATGGCGTGAGATAAGTATAGGCCATTACCTTTGAGCTGGGCAGACGTAGTGCTGCGAACTGCAAGAGTGTGAAGGTCGTCGCGCTTGCGATCACCGATGTATAGATGATCGTGATCCAGACGATGCTAGGCAGATTCCCCCAATCGGTCGCCATCAGATCATTCCAACCGACAAAAGTCAGAATAATCGCCCCGGCAAGCAGGGTGCCAAATGTAAACACCAGGGTCGACTCGCCCCGGTTCAGCTTGCGCACCAGCGGAGTATAGGCGGCATGGGCGACGCAGCCCCAGAAATATATGACTTCACCCGCACCAATCTGAAACCGCAGAATGGCAGGAATATCCGCACGGAAAATCACCCAAATCGCGCCCATTGCACCGATGCCAAGCGCGAGCGCCATGCGACCAGTCAACACCTGCCGCAAAAGCAGCCAGCCGAACGCTGCACTTAGGATCGGGGTCAATGTGAATACCGCCGCCGCACTGACTGGCGCTGCGGTTTTCAACCCTTCAAACATTAAAACGAAATAGGTGGTAAAGAACCCGGCCAGCACAAGATAACGCCAAGGTGCCTGCGCAGCAGATCGTGGGATACCAGTCGTTACCATTGCTGCGGTACCGATAATTGCACAGGCAATCCAAAACCGAACTGAGTTCAGCGCCAATGGGGTAATTTCATTTGCGGCCAGCGCACCAAGCGAAAAAGACCCGGCAATCAGCACCGAAAACGAAAGCATCGCAAGATGCCCGGCATGTGAAGGCTTCATTAGCAGCTCATGCCTTTTACTTCGTCTTTCAGGAATCGCAGAAATGCCTGCACCTTGGTCGTACGGTGAAGATCAACATGGGTCACCAACCATAGGGCCGATTCCCATTCTTCTTGTGGGGGGATTACTTCGGTCAGTCCAAGATCTCGTTTCAGCAAATGGCTTTGAACAAAACCAATGCCTGCCCCGGTCAACACTGCGTCGCGCATGTGGCGGTTTTCACTGGCCAGATAGACGATACGGTTGCTTGGAATGTTATCGCGCATCCACTTCGCAAATGGTGCCCTACTATTATCATCGTCATGTCCGACAAAGATATGGTCTTTGAATTCCTCAATACCCTTAGGGATACCGTATTTTTCGACATAAGGAGCCGAAGCAACAAGCGCCATGCGCTGTGACATAAACGGCTGAACGACATTGTCGGGTTCTTCGGGCATACGCCCTGCCCGAACGGCTACATGTGCCTCACCATATTCCAGACGGAAAACACGGTCGCCGGTCCGATAACGGACGCGCACCTCTGGGTGATTTGCTTGGAAACGGGTCAAGATCGGGGTCAGCAAGTCCGACACCATCTCAAGCGATGTGACGACCAGATCGCCGGACACGCCTTCGCCCTGCCCTTTGATGCGGCCAGCCAATTGCGTGAATTGATCATCTGTTGCTTGGGCGACCTGCAACAGGTCCTGCCCCGCCTCGGTCGCGGTGTAACCGCGTGCATGCCGCTGAAACAGCTTAACGCCCAATCGGGTCTCTAACGCATCAATGTGGCGAATGACTGTGGCATGATGAACCCCAAGAGCATCCGCTGCGCCGCTCACGGTTCCTTTACGGGCCACTTGATACGCAGTGCGAATTTCGTCCCAGTTATCCATGTGCCGCCCCTGTGCGTTTATTAACAGCTAAGATAGAAAATGGGGCGGTATGTTCAAGGCCGCAAAGCTAATTCTCTGGAAATTAACGGAATTAGCACCCATATTACACCAATGAAGATCGCGACTAACACGCCAGAGCAGCTAATTTTACAAAACGTGCCGTGGGCAGCCGGCCTCACGATTTGTGCTGCAATTGTTGCCTTGGTCGGCTGGGCGCTTCATAACTTCACCAATGGCGATACCTTTGCAGGCGTGATGCTAACATTGATAGCGATAGCGGTCGGCATCATTTTTTGCGTGGCGGTAAAGCGGATCGACGTTCTATTTGACCGTAGCCGAAATCTGTTTGAAATCAGGCGAAGCACTGTATTTGGGCGCACGCGTGTTCGCCACGAGCTTGCGAATGTGGCACGCGCAGAGGTTCAGACATATTCCTCCCCTCGCGAACCCAATAAAAAATTTCACCGCGTGGCAGTGATACTGGATGGTGGAATGGACGAAGGTACGCATCCCCTAACGGCTTCATTCGAAAACGGTCGCATCGCCGAACGTAAAGCAAATGACGTTGCCAAAGCCATCAACGACTGGCTAGCGCAGGATGTTGACTCAGACGCCATGCGGGCGTAAACGCGACCCAACACCCGGATAGCACCAGCTTTCCGGTCCCCGAAATCTAGGGGATCGCCCTCCGTCAGCGCGTTGCGCCCACGGGGGCGCTACTGCTTTACGCCGCGCGTTCCTATATACGCAAGGCAACCGAAACGACGCGAGGGGCCAAGGCCTATGTTTGAGAATCTATCCGACCGCCTTTCAGGCGTCTTTGACAAGCTCACCAAACAGGGTGCGCTATCTGACGACGACGTCAAAACCGCGCTACGCGAAGTCCGCGTGGCATTGCTTGAGGCTGACGTCTCGTTGCCGGTGGCGCGGGACTTCATCAAGGCCGTTCAGGATAAAGCAACAGGTCAGGCCGTCACAAAATCGATCACACCCGGCCAACAGGTCGTTAAGATCGTTCATGACGAACTGCAGCATATCCTAACCGGTGACGAAGACCCGGGCGCGCTGAAAATCGACAACCCACCTGCCCCGATCCTGATGGTCGGTTTGCAAGGTTCCGGTAAGACAACAACAACTGCGAAACTAGCCAAGCGTTTGAAAGAACGCGAAGGCAAGCGCGTGTTGATGGCGTCACTCGACGTGAACCGCCCAGCGGCGATGGAGCAGCTGCAAATCCTTGGTGGTCAGATTGGCGTGGACACGCTGCCAATCGTCAAAGGCGAAGATCCGGTTGCGATTGCAAAACGCGCCAAGACACAAGCCAGCCTTGGTGGCTATGACGTCTATATGCTCGATACTGCGGGCCGGCTGCACATTGACCAAGAGTTGATTGCGCAAGCTGCCGCGGTGCGTGACGCCGTTAGCCCACGCGAGACACTGCTGGTCGTCGACGGCCTGACAGGTCAAGACGCGGTCAACGTCGCCCAAGAATTTGACGACAAAATCGGCGTTTCTGGCGTCGTCCTGACACGTATGGACGGTGACGGTCGCGGTGGTGCGGCGCTTTCGATGCGTGCGATCACGGGCAAACCAATCCGTTTTGTTGGTGTCGGTGAAAAGCTAGACGCGATTGAAACCTTTGAGCCTGACCGGATCGCCGGTCGTATCCTTGGCATGGGTGACATCGTTGCGCTCGTCGAAAAAGCCCAAGAAACCATCGAGGCTGAACAAGCCGAACGCATGATGAAGCGGTTCCAAAAGGGCCGTTTCAACATGAACGACCTGAAAATGCAGCTCGAGCAGATGCTCAAGATGGGCGGTATGGAAGGTATGATGGGCATGATGCCGGGCGCTGCCAAAATGGGTAAACAGATGGCCGCTGCTGGCATGGATGACAGCATCCTGAAACGCCAAATCGCGCTGATCAATTCCATGACGAAAAAGGAACGGGCGAACCCTGACCTACTGGCCGCATCCCGCAAAAAGCGGATCGCCAAAGGTGCCGGCCTTGAAGTGTCTGAACTGAACAAGCTGGTCAAACAGCATCGTCAGATGGCTGACATGATGAAGAAGATGGGCAAAGGCGGCATGCTGAAACAAGCCATGAAAGGCATGTTCGGCAAAGGCGGCGGTATGCCAGCTGGAATGCCCGACATGAACGACCCAAAAGCCATGGAAGAAGCGGCTAAAGCCCTGCAAGGCAAAATGCCCGGCGGTCTGCCCGGTCTTGGCGGCGGCATGGGCCTGCCACCCGGTCTATCTGGTTTCGGGAAGAAAAAGTAACCAATGACACCCGCACCCACCCTTTCCACAGCACGTCTGGTCCTTCGCGGCCCAGAAAAGCGCGACCTAGCGGCATTCACCGCTTGGGCAACGCGTTCTGCGCGCATGGAAACGTTGGGTGGCGCGGTAAGTGAACGTGACGCTTGGCGTGGTTTTATCGCAGGCATTGGGCACTGGAATTGGCATGGCTACGGTTTCTTTACCGTGACTGAAAAAGATACTGGCGTTGCAACTGGCCGCGTTGGTGTCCTGAACCACATCGAATGGCCGCAGCCCGAAATGGCGTGGCATATGTTTGATGGCTTCGAAGGCAAATCCTACGCGTTCGAGGCTGCCTGCGTTGTGCGCGAATGGGCTGGCCGGACACTTGGGCTTGAACCACTGATTTCACTCATCGCGCCCAGCAACACACGTTCGCTTTCTTTGGCGACGCGCCTTGGGGCGACCGAAGAACGCCGCGACGTGATCGATGGTGAAAACGTGATCGTCATGCGGCATCTTGCCCACGACAATCCACGCGCCACCGCCCAAGCAGCAGGGGCAATTTCATGATCCCTGTGTTGCAAACTGAACGGCTAACCCTACGCGCACCCGAATGGCGCGACTTTGATGACTATGCCGAATTTCGGGGCTCTGACCGCACAAAACTGCTTGGCGGGCCGTTTACGCGGGCACAGGCTTTTACCCAGCTTGCGGAAATCGCAGGGCATTGGGTCTTGCGCGGTTTCGGGCGTTGGATCGTCGCAGATCGTGAAACGGATTTAGCACTTGGTGTCGTTGGGCTTTACTACCCCGAAGGCTGGCCAGAACCGGAAATTGCATGGTCTCTTTTCGAAAACGGCGAAGGACGCGGCATCGCCCATGAGGCAGCACTTGCCGCCCGCAACTACGCCTACCAAACACTTGGCTGGACCACTGCGATCAGCTTGATCGATCCGACCAATAGCCGCTCTGTCGCCCTTGCCAAACGCATGGGCTGCACCGATGGCGAAACCTACCATCACGAAACGCTAGGCAAAATGTACATCTGGCGGCATCCATCCCCTGATGCGGTGGACGCCAACACTACATTTAACCATTACCCCAGCAAAGGAACGTCCCATGTCTGACGCTATTACCCGCGCCGCCGAGGTGCTTAAAGGCCACCGCGATAGCATTGACCGATTGGACGCGATCCTTGTTTATACATTGGGCGAGCGGTTCAAGCACACCCAAGCCGTCGGCAAACTCAAAGCCGAACACGACCTTCCACCGTCCGATCCTGCGCGCGAAGAGCAGCAGATTGCACGGTTGACCGAACTTGCAAGTCAGGCCGATCTAGATCCTGAGTTTGCCAAGAAATTCCTGAACTTCATCATTCAGGAAGTAATCCAACACCACAAACAACACCAATCGTAGGGTGGATTTCAATCCACCACACACCTGCCATTTATAGGAGAATACACCATGGCTATGAAAATTCGTCTCGCACGCGGCGGTTCTAAAAAACGTCCTCACTACGCAATCGTTGCTGCTGACAGCCGCATGCCACGTGATGGCCGTTTCATCGAAAAGCTGGGCACATATAACCCAATGTTGCCAAAAGACAGCGAAGACCGCGTGAAAATGGACATCGAGCGCGTGAAGTACTGGTTGGGTGAAGGCGCACAGCCGACTGACCGTGTTTCCCGTATGCTGGAAGCCGCAGGCGAGCTGCCTAAGAAAGACCGCAGCAACCCGAAAAAAGGTACACCTGGCAAAGCTGCTCAGGCACGTGCTGAAGAAAAAGCAGAAAAAGCGAAAGCTGCTGAAGAAGCTGCAAACGCACCTGCAGAAGAAGCTGCTGCTTCTGAAGAGTAAGTTACTCACCGTTGCCCGGTCATTGTGCCGGGCAACACCCCATCCCTTTAGGGAACTTCCATGTTTCGTTTGCTACGCCTTGTGATTTTCACAGCATTTGCTTTCATTGCAGGTATTCTGACTGAACGCGGCAATGCGCAGGCAAATTGCGAAGACAGCAACGGACAATGGACCAAACAAATGTGTGTAAGATCGGATATCCCAAATGACTGACCGCGTAATTGTTGGAACGCTTGGCGGCTCTTTTGGCGTCAAAGGCGAAGTCCGCCTTAAGTCGTTTTGCGCGGATCCCGCAGCAATTGCCGATTACACCCCGCTTTACACCGAAGACGGTCGCACCTTTGGCCAAATGGTTTTGACTGGTCAGCTGAAAAACGGCTTTACCGCCCGTGTTGATGGCATCACCACCAAAGAAGAAGCCGACGCGCTACGCAACATCAGCCTTTACGCTGACCGCGACGCGATGCCGTCCCTGCCTGATGATGAATATTACTATGCCGATCTGATCGGGCTAACGGTGCTTGATACTGGTGGCGCAACGCTTGGCACCGTTAAGAACGTCATGGACCACGGTGCAGGCGATCTGCTTGAGGTTATTGTGCCCGGCCAATCCGAAACCGTCCTACTGCCATTCACTAAGGCCGCCGTGCCAACTGTTGATCTTTCGTCTGGCCGCGTGATCGCTGATCCGCCTGAAGGTTTGTTTTCACAATCCGATTTGCCGCAAGACGCGGAATAACCAGCCCAGATCGTTTCCCCAACCGGGCACGTTGCCCCTTTCGCCGCGCAGTGGCATCCCATAGAAACACCGCATGTCTGAAAAAACTCCCCCAAAGCCCGCGGGCAAAGCCGCTGGGCGCATCTCCATTCGCCCGACATTGAAGCCGCGCGAACTGATGACCGACACCCCAGAGCTTGCCGGGTCGTGGACCGCACAGGTGCTTACGCTGTTTCCCCAAGCCTTTCCCGGCGTATTGGGTGAGAGCCTGACGGGTAAGGCACTTCAGGACGGGCGTTGGCAGATGCAGACTTATGACCTGCGCGAATACGGGATCGGCAAACACCGAAACGTCGATGACACCCCTGCCGGTGGTGGCGCTGGCATGGTTCTACGTGCTGACGTGCTAGAAGCAGCGATCAAAGATGCACGCGCTGGCGCGCGGGGCATGATGCCAATGGTCTATCTGTCACCACGCGGACAGCGGTTTGATCAGGCCATGGCCCGTAACTGGGCGCGCGCGGATGGTGTCACCATGCTCTGTGGTCGGTTTGAAGGCGTGGACGAGCGGATATTGCAGCACTTTGGTATCCAAGAAGTGTCGCTTGGTGATTTCGTCATGACAGGCGGCGAAATCGCAGCCCAAGCCATGATCGACGCAACTGTGCGCCTTTTGCCAGGCGTGCTCGGAAATGCAGATAGCGCGGTCGAAGAAAGCCATTCCAACGGGCTGCTAGAGCATCCGCAATACACAAAACCCGCTGAATGGCAGGGTCATGCGATCCCCGATGTTCTGCTATCCGGCAACCACGCCAAAATCGCAGAATGGCGGCGCGAGATGTCGGAAAAGATCACACAAGAACGACGCCCCGATTTATGGGCGGCCCATCAGGCCAAAACCCAACAATAACCTTGATCACAAAGGGGATGCCCCCTATAGAACGGCAGTCTGCGGCCTTTGGCCTGCGGATTCGTTTGGTAATGTCATATGTGGTACCTTCTTCGGTGCAAGGCAGACGGAGCCAAACCAATAAACGAATGACGACCTGACCTCTGGCGGGCTTATCTTTGGATAGGGACCCGGTTGAAGACCAAGAGCTCTCAGTTTGCACAGAAACATTGCGGAAAACCGCAAGCATATTAAGGAGCCGTCAGATGGATCTGATTGCACAACTCGAAGCGGAGCAGGTTGCTGCGCTGGGGAAAGAAATCCCCGATTTTAAAGCGGGTGACACCATCCGCGTTGGTTACAAAGTAACCGAAGGCACACGTACTCGTGTGCAGAACTACGAAGGCGTATGCATCGCCCGTAAGAACGGCAAAGGCATTGCTGGCTCGTTCACTGTTCGCAAGATTTCCTTTGGTGAAGGCGTGGAACGTGTGTTCCCACTGCACTCAACAAACATCGACAACATCACCGTGGTTCGCCGTGGTCGCGTACGTCGCGCGAAACTGTACTACCTGCGCAGCCGTCGCGGTAAGTCCGCACGTATCGCAGAAGTCACCAACTACAAAGCGCCTAAGGGCGCCGAAGCTTAAGGATTGCTGTCATGAAAAAAGATATCCACCCAGATTATCACTTCATCGACGTGAAAATGACCGATGGCACTGTGGTTCAAATGAAATCCACATGGGGCAAAGAAGGCGACCAAATGGCGCTGGACATCGACCCATCTGTACACCCAGCATGGAACGGCGGATCAACCCGTCTGATGGATGCTGGCGGTCGTGTTTCTAAGTTCAAAAACAAATACGCTGGTCTGGGCTTCTAAGCTCATTCTTGATTGTGTTTTGAAAGCCTGCTTCTACTGAAGCAGGCTTTTTTGCTTCCGAAGAAAACCATTTTGATTAAATTTTTAGTAAGCGTCGGAATGATATTTGCACCGGCAATGTGCGTAGCTGAAACCGCCTTTGACCGCGCTGCTGCAGGCCCACGAGGTATTATTGGCCAGCCAGAGGCCAGTTGCGAAGCTAACCCATTTACAATTACGTTTTCAGAAAATGAGCAGAGAGCCCATTTTCTTTGGAGGCACAAAATTCAGGGTTACGACGACCAATGGACCAATGAAGCAAATTATACTGTTCTGGCATCAGATCAGTCGACGATCACAATGGTGCTAGATCATGAAAATCGTCGACAGCCGAATGGCGATCTAGTTGAATGGGTGTTGCATATACTGCCGAACGAAAACGTGTGCTGGAAACCGACGCACCGCCCCGATGGCCCTTGTTTTGCTGAAGCTCGCCAGTGTAAAATCCCCTCTCCCGTTAGTTAAACGAAAATCAATGCATCATCCACTTAGCAGCCTGATCGATCAAATTGTCCAGAACGCGGAAAAGCGTGGTGATTTTGATGATTTACCTGGTGCAGGTGAGCCGCTGACGGGGTTGGATGATCCGCAGAATGCCGTGCTAAATCGGATCATGTCCGAGGCCGATGCAAAGTCGCCTGTTGTGATCTTGCGCCAGCAGATCCTTGCGTCGCAAGAACGACTCACATCACTGACGGATGAAACTGCGCGTAAGGATGAGATGCTGGTGTTGTCCGAGCTTCACACAAAGCTCGCCATTGAGATGGAGGCGTTTCGTAAATACGGATAGGTACCGCCCCGGATCATACCCGAGGCGGCGTATCTTACTTATGCAGACGCAGCTGCGCGCGAACGACCACCGCCGCCACCGCGACGACGTCCTCCGCCGGGTTTACCACCGCCACCGGGCTTACCACCACCTGGCTTGCCGCCAGACGCGTGACGGCCACCACCGCCTCCACGACGACCGCCGCCACCGCCACCGTTGGGGCGTTTTTTCTGACCGGGTTTGATTTCCCACGGACGACCAGAGGCGACAGGAATTGTTTCCTTCATCACCTTTTCAATGTCCTGCAATTCGATCATTTCATCAGGAGCAACCAGTGCAACAGCGCAGCCTTCGGCACCAGCACGCGCAGTCCGGCCAATCCGGTGAACATAGTTGTCTGCAACGTTTGGCATATCGTAGTTGTACACGTGACGCACATCGGGAATATCGATCCCGCGCGCGGCCACATCTGTTGCGACCAACACGCGGACCTTACCAGCCTTAAACGCCGTGATCGCACGATCCCGCTGACCTTGGCTTTTGTTGCCGTGGATAGACGCCGCAGCAAAGCCTTTGTTTTCCAGCACTTTATACAGCTTCTCACAGCCATGTTTCGTGCGACCGAACACCAGTGCCAGCTCATCGCGGTGCTTATCAAGCAGTTCGATCAGCAGGTCAGTCTTGGCAGCTTGGGCCACAAAGTGCACCGATTGCGCGATCTTTTTCGCAGCCTGCCCTGGAGGGTTCACCTGAACGCGTACGGCGTCCTTAAGGTATGTGGATGCCAATTCAGCCATCAGCTTTGGCATCGTTGCCGAGAACATCATTGTTTGGCGATCTTTAGCCAACAACGGCGCGATCTGGCGCAACGCATGGATAAAGCCCATGTCGAGCATTTGGTCGGCTTCGTCCAATACCAGATAAATTGTTTCGTCCAAACGCACGGCGCGACGATCGATCAAATCAATCAAACGGCCCGGCGTCGCAACCAATAGGTCAACACCGCCTGCTAGACGTTTCGATTGTGCAGAAATCCCAGCACCACCAACCACAAGTGCCACTTTCAAATGGCTACCCTTGGTATAAGCCGTCAGGTTTTCAGAAATCTGTTTGGCCAACTCGCGTGTTGGCGCAAGGATCAAACCGCGTGCTGTTTTCGGGCTTGGTTTAACGCCAGCCTTCATCAGTGCGTTGATCATCGGCAGACCAAAGGCGGCGGTTTTACCAGTACCAGTTTGGGCAAGCCCCATCACATCGCGGCCATTCATGGCGTGCGGGATGGCTTGGGTTTGAATTGGGGTGGGATCGGTGATCCCTTGTTCTTTCAGAACGTTCACAAGGCGAGGCGCGAGCCCCAGCATATCAAAATCCATTTATTGGATATCCTGTCTATTTAGCAGGCGATCAGGCCTGCGCATACGGTAAGGCTCACGGCACAGCGCCATGAACCCAAAGCAAGGTTGCGCCATATGCTGACAGCCAGAACCGCATTGTCCGGGCGCCGATTTGGCGCGGGACCCCTGCGTGATGTGGGAACCTGAGAGTTAAGCGATGCCTTGCGATTGACCTTCGGTCACGCTCTGCTCACGCGGCAGCTTGCATCGGTTGGGTTGCACATGCGCCTTTCCGAACAAACTGTCAAGGTGACAGCTACGTCACTCTGCCGGGTGTATCGTCAGTAGCACGCAAATGCGAAATAAACGCAGTATCGACGGGCCGATCACTTCCCCTTGGGGGCACCACACCATATAGTGTGCCAAAGCACATTCTGTAGGGATAGATTGCGTGGCACATATCATTGTTGTGGGTAACGAAAAAGGCGGCGCGGGCAAGTCGACCGTATCAATGCATGTCGCGACAGCGCTTGCACGGATGGGACATCGGGTTGGGACGCTTGACCTTGACCTACGGCAAAAGACGCTTGGGCGCTATATCGTAAATCGCGCGAATTTTCTTGCGGAAAAAGGGCTCGACCTGCCCTCGCCCAGCTATCACGAGCTTCCTGAGATCGATCAGACAAGCCTAAAGCCCGGCGAAAACGCCTTTGATCACCGCCTTTCGATGGCCGTGTCAGAGATGGAAGCCGACAACGACTTTATCCTGATCGACTGCCCTGGCTCGCACACCCGGCTTAGCCAAGTGGCGCATAGCCTTGCTGACACGCTGATTACGCCGTTGAACGATAGCTTCATCGACTTTGATCTGCTCGCCCATGTCGATAGCGACGGCGAAGAAATCACCGGCCCATCTGTTTATTCAGAAATGGTCTGGAACGCGCGGCAATTGCGGGCGCAGGCTGGTTTAAAACCCATTGACTGGATTGTCGTGCGGAACCGTATGGGTGCGCAGGCGATGGTCAACAAAGAAAAGATGCAGCGCGCCATCACGAAACTGGCCAAGCGCGTCGGTTTCCGGACTGCCCCTGGCTTTAACGAGCGTGTGATTTTCCGCGAACTGTTCCCACGTGGCCTGACCCTGTTGGACCTACGTGACATTGGCGTCAAAGGCATGAACATTTCTAATGTTGCCGCCCGCCAAGAACTACGCGAGCTGATCAAGTCGCTTGAACTGCCGGGCGTGACACCTAATTTTTAACCAGTTGATGCGACCCCCTTTCGCGACGTAGCTTAGCAGCCTAAGCATGTCGCGAAAGCTAAGAGGAGCCATCATGCGGGATTTGTTGTCGTTGGAACGTTACAGTACGTTCTTGTTTGTTACGGTTATGGCGGTTGTCACCCTGCTATTATCCTTCTGGTATACTTGGGTGATCTTTCCATTCTTTGCATTCGCAATCCTGACAATTGTCGGAATCCGCGACATGCGGCAAACCCGTCATTCGATTCTGCGCAACTACCCGGTTTTGGGTCATCTACGATTCCTGTTCGAGGCAATCCGCCCCGAAATTCGCCAATACCTGATTGAGAACGATCAAGACGAACAGCCGTTCAGCCGCGAACAGCGTTCGTTGGTGTATCAGCGTGCAAAGGGTGCCGAAGATAAGCGCCCATTTGGCACCCAAGAAAAAGTGTACGAGGCCGGTTATTCTTGGCTCACGCACTCGGTCCAACCGGTCCATTTTTCAGACACCGATTTTCGCGTTATGATCGGCGGTCCAGACTGCAAGAAGCCCTACAGCGCTTCGCTTTACAACATATCAGCGATGAGCTTTGGATCGTTATCTGCAAATGCGATCACGGCCCTGAACACAGGCGCCAAACTTGGTGGGTTTGCTCAAGACACGGGCGAAGGTGGCATCAGCCGCTATCACCGTGAACCGGGTGGCGACCTGATCTATGAAATTGGCTCGGGTTATTTTGGTTGCCGAAATGATGATGGCACCTTCAGCCCCGAAAAATTCGCAGAGCAAGCCGCAGACGATCAGGTCAAGATGATCGAACTAAAACTTAGCCAAGGCGCTAAGCCCGGTCATGGTGGTATGCTACCTGCGTCAAAGATTACGGAAGAAATTGCAGAGGCGCGGCATATTCCAATGGGTGTCGATTGCGTTTCACCCGCTGCCCACAGCGCGTTTTCCTCACCACGACAGCTGATGCGTTTCATCGCGCAACTGCGTGACCTGTCAGGCGGTAAACCCGTTGGTTTCAAGCTATGCATCGGCCACCGCCGTGAATTCATGTGCATGGTCAAAGCAATGCTGGAAACGGGGATCATCCCCGATTTCATCGTGGTCGATGGGACCGAAGGCGGCACAGGTGCAGCGCCGCTGGAATTCGCCAACCACGTCGGGATGCCAATGATCGAAGGTCTGACATTTGTGCACAATACGCTGCGGGGCGCTGGCATCCGTGACCACGTAAAAGTCGGCGCCGCCGGTAAACTGGTCAGTGCATTTGATATTGCACGTGCGCTGTCGCTAGGCGCAGATTGGTGCAACTCGGCGCGTGGCTACATGTTCTCGATTGGTTGCATTCAGGCCCAGGCCTGCCACACTAACCACTGCCCTGTGGGCGTTGCGACCCAAGATCCACTGCGTCAAAAGGCACTCAATGTCGAAAACAAAAGCCAACGGGTCGCGCGGTTCCATGCGAACACGCTTAAAGCGCTTGGCGAAATCGCCGGCGCTGCAGGGCTGAACGACCCCAGTGGTTTCCTACCCTATCACTTTATGACGCGTCGTGGTGACGGGCAGATGACCGAAGCCAACGATGTCTACAACTATCTACCGATTGGCTTCTTGCTTGAAGATGGCGACGAACACATCGTCTATAAAGAACGCTGGGCACGGGCATCAGCCGACAGCTTTGCGCCGCCAGAAGCCCGCACATAGGCTTACTCGGTAGTTTCTTCCTGCCGTGGCGGGGTTTGTCCCAGCACACGCATAAACAGGCTGACACGCGGTTCTGCACTGGTAACAGTGCGGGACCGATTTCGTAGAACTGGTGTGTTCTGTGACGTCCCTTTGCTTTCGCGCAACACGATATAAAGGCCGCTTGCGATGATAATCGTCGCACCTACACCCGTGAACAAATCCATCGTTTCGTCAAAGAACAGCATCCCGAAAATCGTGGCCCAAATGATCTGGCTGTACTGCATCGGCGCGATGATTGCCGCCTCGCCCGCCTGATAAGCAAGAATAACCAGAAAGCTAGCGATCCATGCAAACAAGGCGATCACACCCAGCATTCCCAGATGCGTAATCGGCATCGGCTCATAAACGAACGGTAGCGCGCAGCCCATCAGTACAAAGTTAGCAACCATCGGATAGATCAGCATCACGACAGGGCGCTCCTCTGATCCAATTTTACGCACGACAATCGATGCAATCGCACCGCACACCGCAGATGCAAGTGCTGCAAGATGACCACCAGTCAGCGGGGTCTGCCCCGGTCGCAACACGACCATAACGCCAACAAGGCCAACCAAAACCGCAATCCAGCGGCGCAATCGCACGGTTTCACCCAAGACCGGGATCGCAAGCACAGTGATCAAAAGCGGCGTCGCAAACAAGATCGCATAAACCTGCGCCAGCGGCAGCACAGAGAACGCATAGAACGCCGCAACACCTGTCACTGTTGCTGCGGCCGTACGCAAAGCCATCCACCAAGGGTGCACAGGCACCAATGTACCCGGCTTTGCATCACGCATAAGCATAACAGTGGCCAATGGGAAACTTAGCAGAACGCTAAAGAACACGATCTGAAACGGCGAATACGTCGCGCCCAAAATCTTGATGATCACGTCATGCGTGGCAAAGACAGCAAAAGCTGTCAACGCAAGCATTGCACCTTTGGCGTTGGGGGACATATCCGGTCTTTCGTTGGTTTAGCTACTTACTGACAAAAAACGATAGCCCGCAGGTGTCAAGATCAACCCTCTAATTAAGAAGACCGATCAGACACCTGCGGGCATCATGATGTTTCTAGATCGCACCCTAAGCCGGATGCGACAAAAATTTGCTTACAGTGACGCGTCCAGCGCGGCCAAGATGACATCACCCATTTGGGTCGTAGACAGTGGTGTGCCGCCTTCTGGCCCCATCAGGTCGCCCGTACGTGCGCCGTCGGCCAGTACTTTTTCGATGGCCGCTTCAAGACGATCCGCCTCTGCGCCCATGTCGAACGAATAGCGCAGCGCCATTGCGAACGACAGAATGCACGCGATTGGGTTTGCTTTGCCTTGACCTGCGATATCAGGTGCTGAACCGTGGACCGGTTCGTACATCGCCTTTGGACGGCCGTTTTCCATTGGAACGCCAAGGCTTGCCGATGGCAACATGCCCAGCGAACCCGTCAGCATCGCAGCACAGTCAGACAGGATGTCACCGAACAGGTTGTCTGTGTAGATCACGTCGAACTGCTTAGGCGCGCGTACCAGCTGCATCGCACCGTTGTCGGCGTACATATGCGACAGTTCCACCTCTGGGTAGTCGGCGTGCACTTCGGTTACAACATCACGCCACAGAATACCAGATTCCATAACGTTTGCTTTTTCCATAGAACACAAACGCTTGTCGCGCTTCATCGCCAGTTCGAACGCTGCACGTGCGCCGCGTTCGATCTCTGCTTCGGTGTAACGCTGGGTGTTGATGCCGACGCGCATGTTGTCTTCCATGTGAATGCCGCGCGGTTCACCGAAATAAACACCTGACGTCAACTCGCGGACGATCATGATGTCCAGACCGGCAACGATGTCTTTTTTCAACGACGAGAAATCAGCAAGCGCGTCAAAACACTGTGCAGGACGCAGGTTCGCGAACAGGTCCATTTCTTTACGCAGACGCAGCAGGCCACGCTCTGGCTTTACGCTGAAATCCAGATCATCGTATTTTGGACCGCCAACAGCACCCAACAGAACGGCGTCTACTTCTTGGGCTTTTGCCATTGTGTCGTCATGCAATGGAACGCCGTGCTTGTCATAAGCCGCACCACCAACAAGGTCTTCGGACACGTCAAAAGAAACGCCGCGCTTATCGCCGAACCAGCCAATAATCCGCTTTACCTCGTCCATGACTTCGGGGCCGATGCCGTCACCGGCGAGGATCAAAAGGGAGGGGTTTGCCATATGTCTGGTCCTTGGTTGAAAATGTTGTCAACGGCCTAGCCTGCCAAGGCCAAAGGTTCAAGATACCAAGGGGGCAGACCTACCTCATGCAGGTCCCAAACGCGACGAATACGTGGGTTTTGGCGCGTTGCCTCATGTGTAAAGGTAAGCATCTAATCTACTTGCTGATATCCACCCAAACAAGCGCATGCGGACCGGCGACCATATTGCCAACGCCCTCTATCGGATCAGAGGAATGCCAGACCACACCTGCATCCTTGACCACCCATTCTCTCGACGGCAGAACATAACTAACGCGTAACGCGCCTAGCGCTGGCCTGTCGGGCCAATAGGCCGTTGGGATACCCGGCAGTGGATCCTGTAATCGGCGGTCTGCAAGAAAGTCGACCATCGCATCACGTAGACCATCGCCGGCAGTTGGATCGAGGTTGGCATTCCCCGCGATGACAAAACTATCGGGCACCTCACCAAACGCTCCATCCAGCACCTCGGTCCAAAGCCGTAGTTCATCGCGATTTCGCAATCCGTTCCGGTCTTCGGGCCCATCGAATACTGGCGGCGTTGCCGCAAATGCCAAAAGATGGAGCCGACCGATTGGCAAGTCGATTGGAACGATCCAGTGGCCGGTGGATGACAATCGCTGAATTGCAGCATGTTCGGCCTTCATGGGGGGCAACTCCACCCCCGCAAGATCGCGCCAGAGCACAGCTGACAGATCAGCGACGTCACCAAATCGAAATCGCGACAGCACGGCCAAACTGCCATCACCGGAAAACTCTCCGTACCCTTGTGCGTCGCGTGCTTCGCCTAACCGACCGTTACCGTCAACGTCAAAACCCGTCGGTATCCCGGCGTTAGGGCGTGCCGTGAACTGATGTTCATAGGGCTGCTGTAACACATCCGAAAATGCAGCCAGCGCCGCACCATCAAGGTCAAAGTCAATATCAGTAAGCAAAAGGATATCCGGCGATATCTGATCAATAACCTGAACGATTGCCGCAATTTGAGGGTCATCGCCCTTGCGGATATCGCGCAAAATTAATCCGGGACCTGCCCTGCTAAGTGGCGCTGCAAATGTAGCGATCCGAATAGTTTCAGCCTGCACGCCCCACGACAGGCAGGCGAGGATCAGACCACCAACAAACCTTCGGATGCAGCGCGCTCGTAGGCCATCTTGCGCTGGCGACGGATCATTTGCGCGACCCGACTGAGCGCGACACCACGCATCAATATGCTTGCTGGTAAGAAGGCCCATGCCGAGATCATCCACAGTAATGTATGCATATCGTCCAACTGGACGGGCGCACCAAAGCTTGCGAACAATTTCAACGCAGCCGGGACAAGAAATGGGAGCAGAAAGCCTAATATAACGTTAATTCGTCCGTCGCGTTCGAGCCGTTCAACGACGTCGCCGCCGGCGGGATCAAATGTCGGCAAGTTTACCCACACGTTAAAGGGGCCGTCGCGACGTGGCCATTGGCGCAGACGCAGCACAAGGATGAACCAAACGATTGCAAAAATAGAAACCAAATAGCTAAGTCCTGCCCCGTCACGAACCCGTTGCACGAGGTCAGCTGGGGCATCTTCTGGCAACATCAACACCATTAGCCGCACAGGCGAATAGGGAAAATCGATCACAGCACCAATGCTTGCCCCGCTTCGCTGAAATATTTCCGTGATCGCTGAGGGTGCTACATATCCACGGAAGATCACCGACAAGCACAGTACTGTCGCAAAAAGCGTCGAAAACCGAACCCGGTTGAAAGGTGGAGCGTCCCTGAATTCGACCAAGCTTGGGCTAGCCGAGCTGTATTCGACGATCGTAAAAATCGCAGCAAATATCGCAAACAGCGCGACAATCTGGAAACTGTCCTGCGCGCCGCGTGGTAAAATTAAGGCCGGCATAATCACAAGGATTACGACCATGACTGCACGTACCAACGCTCCAGGTAGGCGATTGAACAATTTAGATTTATCCCATTTCAGATCACATCGTGATCTGGGTTTCCTCCGCATTCCAAATATGAAACGCTAATTTTACCATTTGCGCAACATCTCAACGCATTGTTAGGAAGGTCAACAAACGATGTCGCCAGCGATGAGAAGCATTGTTTCCGTCGAATAATTGAGATCGCGTTAAGTAACCCCAAGTCTTATCAACCAAACCACGTAAACGTATACGTTACATAGCCTAGACTGTCACGATGTCGAGATATTGCATCGGCGGTTTCATGCGACCCGCCATAAAACGTAAAAAAGGCCGCGCAAACGCGCGGCCTTTTAATAGTCATGTTGAAACGCTTAAACCCAAGGGCGTTCAGCGCCTGCTTTTGCTTCGAAGCTGTCGATTGAAGCGACCTTTTCCAGTGACAAACCAATGTCATCCAGACCGTTCAGCAGGCAGTGTTTCTTGAACTCATCGACTTCAAACGTGAAGACCTCACCGTCCGATGACGTGATTGTCTGCGCTTCAAGGTCAACCTCGATCCGGGCGTTTGAACCCTTCTCGGCGTCTTTCATCAGCACGTCGACCTGCTCTTGTGGCAACGCGATTGGCAAGATGCCGTTCTTGAAACAGTTGTTGTAGAAGATATCAGCGAAGGATGGCGAGATCACACAAGTGATCCCAAAATCCGCAATCGCCCATGGCGCGTGTTCACGCGATGAACCACAGCCAAAGTTATCACCCGCAACAAGAATCTGCGCTTCGCGATATTGCGGTTTGTTCAGAACGAAATCCGGAATCTCATTCCCTTGGCGATCAAAACGCATTTCGTCGAACAGGTTCGCACCAAGGCCCGAACGTTTGATCGTTTTCAGAAACTGCTTTGGAATGATCATATCCGTGTCGATATTAACCAATGGCAGTGGCGCGGCAATGCCGCTGAGTTTCGTGAACTTTTGCATTAGTTGAACTCCCGGATGTCGGTCAGGTGACCGGTAATAGCGGCAGCCGCAGCCATAGCTGGAGACATCAGGTGCGTACGCCCCTGGTAACCCTGGCGACCTTCAAAATTTCGGTTAGACGTAGATGCACAGCGTTCGCCAGGTGCCAATTGGTCTGGGTTCATCGCCAGACACATCGAACATCCCGCTAGACGCCATTCAAATCCGGCTTCTTTAAAGATGTCGGCCAGACCTTCTTCTTCGGCTTGCGCACGCACAAGACCAGAACCCGGTACGATCATCGCCCGCAGACCGTCTTTGATCTTTTTGCCTTTCAGCACGGCGGCAGCAGCACGCAAGTCTTCGATCCGACCGTTGGTGCAGGAACCGATGAACACTGTGTCAATCTGGATATCAGTCAGTTTTTGACCAACTTCGAGGCCCATGTATTCGATTGAACGCTTAGCCGCGCCGACCTTGCCGCCTTTGAAGTCCTCGGGTGCAGGCACAACCGCATCAATCGGCAACACATCTTCGGGCGACGTGCCCCATGTGACAACTGGTGCGATGTCTTCGCCTTTCAGCGTAACAACCTTGTCAAAATGCGCATCTTCATCAGTGAAGAGCGTCTTCCAATAAGCGACAGCCTTGTCCCAGTCTTCGCCTTTTGGCGCGTGCGGACGGCCTTTGCAGTATTCATATGTCTTTTCGTCTGGAGCGATGAGGCCAGCGCGAGCACCGCCTTCGATTGCCATGTTACAGACGGTCATGCGACCTTCCATAGACAGATCACGGATCGCTTCGCCACAATATTCAATGACATATCCAGTGCCGCCAGCAGTGCCGGTCTCGCCGATGATCGCCAAAGTGATGTCCTTAGCAGTCACGCCTGGGCTGAGCTTTCCGGTGACTTCCACCTTCATGTTCTTGGATTTTTTCTGGATCAGCGTCTGGGTTGCAAGAACGTGCTCTACTTCAGATGTACCGATACCATGTGCCAACGCACCGAAAGCACCGTGCGTCGCGGTGTGGCTGTCACCACAAACAACAGTCATCCCCGGCAGGGTCCAACCCTGTTCAGGGCCCACGATGTGAACAATCCCCTGACGTACGTCGGTCACAGGGTAGTAGTTGATACCGAATTCCTTGGCATTACTGTCAAGAGCGGCAACCTGAATGCGGCTGTCTTCGGTCATGTTATCAGCGTTATCGCGATCCAGCGTCGTTGGCACGTTGTGATCCGGCACAGCGATTGTCTGGCTCGGCTGGCGTACCTTACGGCCCGCCATGCGCAGACCTTCGAACGCCTGTGGGCTGGTCACTTCGTGAACCAGATGGCGGTCGATATACAGCAAACAGGTGCCGTCTTCGGCTTCATGGGCAACATGAGCGTCCCAGATTTTATCATAGAGCGTTTTGGGGGACATGGTCCTCTCCCGTGTCAAATTTTCAGATGTCTTCAGGCGTGCGGATTTGGCGAGGGGATTAGCCCCGAGCTAGGATCGTGCAGCTCGCGCCAAAAAATCGCCAAGGAAGGCGGGCGCGGTCATCCATGTCAAAAACCTGTTTCATAAGCGCTCAGATATACATGGTCGGCGAGTCTCGCAAGAGTAACTCGTCACGAACCCCTCTTAACAAAGGCGATTACGTGACAAGTTCGGCTATTGTGCTCTCTGGATCGAACAAATCAGCCTGCTCCGTTGCCACCACCGCGATATTCGCGGAACCAAGCATATCGACAGTCATACTCTCCAAGAACGCCACAGCACCCTCGGATTCGTCAGGGACATCGCCGGCTCCGCTGTATACCGCTTCGACCCGAACGCCACTTACGCCATCAACTTCTGTTTCGGTCATAGTCACATCAACGTCCGGAAGTGTCCCGCCCTCAGGAACATGATCGACGGTCAGTGTCAGGGTGTCCCGCGAGGGATCGAAGTCAGTGATTGTTGCTTCGGTCAGCTGATCATCCGTAACGTTCGCAAGAACGAAAAATTCGTCACCAAAGCCAGCGTCAGCCTCCAACGTTGCGGCGCCTGTCACGAAAATCAAATCATCGGCACCGTCCATACCTTGTGCTTCGCCATCGCTAGGCCGGATTTCGTCATCCCTCGCACCGCCCGTGATCGTGTCGTTTCCTGCCCAAGCAAGAACAGTATCGTCACCATCCGTGCTGGTTATTTCATCGTCGTCGAGGGAACCGCGGATTTCGCTTTCTTTGACTACATCTTAGTCGCCATCATGTCTCAAAAACACTAAACCGAATGTCGTCAAAACCAATCCCAAAGCAATACACAGTGCTATCTCTCAAAAAAATCACTTTAAATAATTTTCAATACTTAACAATCCCACCTCTTAGCAGATCATCGCCCCCCAATGAAAGTCACACTAGGCCGGCTTGCCGACTGGGTTATGCGCATGCAACACTGGTCAGACCGAAACGGTAAGAGCAGCAATGGCCGAACATAACATCCCGCCAGAGACCACCAATAGCGTCTCCGTTGACGCGCAGCTTGATCAGGTGCTGTCGTTTGGCAACGAACTATTCGATTATGCCAGCAAATTCGCGGACACTTTCGTGCGTACGTGGAACATTTATCAGGTCGGCATCGCGATTGGGTTATTCGTTCTTGCGCATATCCTTCGGGTCATTCTAGGGCCTCGTATCCGGGAATGGATGGCAGCCAGACAAAATTGGCCAAAATGGCGGATGCGCGTCTTGGTCGTGATTCATCAACGTCTGCGACCGATCTTCTTTGTAATACTCATTTGGCTGACGATCTTTGTGATGCGCGAAGTGACGTGGAACAGCCGTAGCTACCTACTTAGCCTCATCGGGACGCTCGCCTTTGCATGGCTCGCAGTTGTCTTCGCGACACGGCTCATCAAAAGCCCATTTCTGCGTAAAACGGTCCGCTACGGAGCGTGGACCTATGTGAGCCTTCGCATCCTTGGCCTGCTTGATCCCGTCGAACAACTGCTTCACAGCGCCGGATTTACAGTAGGTGAGATTAGGTTCTCGCTTTTGCTTCTTGTCCAATCTCTGGTTATCCTTGGGGTTCTGATCAGTCTTGCACGGTTCTTTACGACAACGACCGCGAACAAAATCCGCACAAACCAAGACATCAGCCCCTCAATGCAAGTCCTCATCATCAAAGGCCTGCAAATCGCGGTTTATGGTGCTGCATTCTTTTTCGGCGTTAAAGCAATCGGGATCGACCTGACGGGTCTTGCCGTGCTTTCTGGCGCGATTGGTGTGGGTCTTGGTTTTGGTCTGCAAAAGGTTGTGTCGAACCTCGTGTCCGGCGTGATCATCCTGTTAGACAAGTCCATTAAACCCGGCGACGTCATTAGCCTTGGCGATACCTTTGGCTGGATCAATTCTTTGGGCGCGCGCTACGTTTCCGTCGTTACCCGTGACGGCAAAGAATACCTGATCCCGAACGAAGACCTGATCACCGGGCAAGTCGTGAACTGGTCGCATTCAAATGACTTTGTCCGGCTCGATATCCATTTCGGTACGTCCTACAGTGACAACCCTCATGACGTACGCCGCATCGCAATTGAAGCAGCACAAAGCGTCGACCGTGTCCTGACCAGCCGCCCCACGGTCTGTCACATCGTCGGCTTCGGGGACAGTTCCGTCGACTACATCCTACGCTTCTGGATCACCGATCCGACCGGGGGCCTAACTAACATCCGAGGCAACGTCTTCCTCGCTCTCTGGGACGCATTCCAACAAAACGGCATCAGCATCCCATTCCCACAAAGAGAAGTGAAGATGTTGGCAAGTGACCCCGTGAATACGAAGTTGGATTAGTGGTCAATGGCCGCTATGCGGGACGAAACTACCGTTGATCAAGAAAGCAAAAGCCTCATCTCCCAAACTTGATTTTGCTTGACCTAAGCGATATCAAAACGATGACGCGCCAGTAAATAAACAATTTCGGTGACAATTAGGGTCGTAAAATCGCCCACCTGATAGCGGTGGAGGGTAACCGCCCGACGCGTCAACCAACGTAACTTTGGGCTCATACTTGCCATTCGCCGCAGGCGCGTCGGAATGGTTTTATTATTGGCTGATTCGTCGAGAAGAGTGACTGTTTTCTCCGCCACCCGATGCCTTCTTTGATTAGAGACTGTCCGCAGAGTATACTCCGATAGGATCAGCGAGGGGCATCAGCCATGAGACAACGGGCCGAACATGATGATCTAACTGTCATACGATTAACTCCGGACGACGGCCTGCATTTCAACGCAATGCTTGATCTGTTCGCGGATGCGTTTGATGATCCTGTTAGCTACAGCAGTGCAAGGCCCTCAGTGGCCTATCAGCGACGGATATTGGCGCAGGACAGCTTCGTCAGTTTGGTCGCTATTTGGGAAGGGTCCGTTGTTGGGGCGCTTGTGGCATATCAGTTGCGTAAGTTTGAGCAAGAACGCTCGGAGTTCTATATCTATGATCTGGCAGTTGCTGAAAACTACCGCCGCCGCGGTATTGCGACGGCGATGATTGACCGCCTTAAGGAGATTGCAGGAAACAGCGACACTTGGATCATCTATGTGCAGGCAGATCAAGGGGACGAACCGGCAATCGCGTTGTATTCTGGCTTGGGTAGCCGTGAAGATGTCTTGCATTTCGATATTGCCTTGGACTGATATCCGCCTGTGCCGTAGCCCACGGAATGCTATATTCACCCCCCTACAGGTTCGTTGCAAAGCTCACCGGTAATACAGGCGACGCGCGCAATAACCCTACGTAACAAGGACTTTAGATCAAGGCGGTAGCCGCGAAACTATCTTGTTTAATTCTATTTTCATTCTTAAATGAAATTTTGAAACACAGCGAATTTTCGCAACCTTATACAAAGCGACCACCGACCATGGCGACAACATTCACGGTATTCTCATTAGGGAATCTTGCGGACATTGATACGCAAGAAGGCAATAACAATGCTGAAAACGCTGCTGCTCTTGTCGGCCTAACGTTTGGCGGAACGAATAACGCG
Organism: Yoonia maritima; assembly: GCF_043641945.1. GTDB lineage: Bacteria > Pseudomonadota > Alphaproteobacteria > Rhodobacterales > Rhodobacteraceae > Yoonia > Yoonia maritima_B. The sequence continues at coordinate 118,351 of NZ_JBHZRX010000004.1, forward strand.
CTGCTAAATTATGCTCAAACTTTCTCGCCTGGCTCTACTGGTTTTGGCGGCGGAACCAACAACGCCTACGATATGGACAACTCTCCTGCGGAGACGTTCAGGATCAATGGCGGCGCAAATCAGACCTTTGACGGGACCGCGATTTACAACGCGACCATCACCTACAGCGATGGCACGACGGCCCAAATCACTGCCGTTGTGTTTCAAGATACAAACGGCAATGCCTATCTGGCACCAGAGTTTTCGCCGAATGCGGACCAAACCGCGCTCGAAGCAGGGCCGATACGCTCGATTACATTCGACAGCCTCAACAGGAACACTAATCTGACCGGTCTTGCTGCAGATCGTCAAACTTGGGACTATGTAACCTGCTACCTTGACGGAACACGCATTCACACCCCCAGTGGTGAAACCAACATCGAAGACCTGGTTGTTGGCGACGTTGTTACGACACGGGATAATGGCCCTCAGACGATCAGATGGATTGGCGTAGCGCGCGTCAAAGGGACTGGAAAGCTTGCACCCGTCAAAATCGCACGTGGCGCGCTTGGCAAGAACCTTCCCGCGCGGGATTTGTATGTCTCGCGTCAGCACAGGATGCTTGTGAATTCCAAGATCGCGGAAAAGATGTTTGGCCAATCAGAGGTTCTTGTTCCTGCCATTAAGCTAGTAGGCCTGCCTGGTGTTGAGGTGGACGAACGCACAACAGAAGTGACCTATTACCATCTTCTGCTTGATCGCCACGAAGTGATCTATGCCGAAGGCACGCCAAGCGAGTCGTTCCTGACCGGCCCAGGCGCATTGGCAGCACTTGATGAAGATACACTTGCTGAAATGAACGCGCTTTTTCCTGATGTCATGGCAGAGGCTGCTAAAACTGCGCGGCAGGTTGTTCAGGGCAAGCGCCTAGAGAACTTCGTTCGACGCCATATGTCGAACAGCAAAGCGTTGGTTGAAACGGCCAGACTTGCTTAGGCGTTTAGCTAATAGGCAATACAACAACCCATTCCAAATAATAACGGCCGCTCGATCATCTCGCGCGGCCGTTATTGTTCGTTCTGTCAGGGCTGTTAGCCCTTGTTCATCCGGTTCTCGATCAGGTCATCGACCACAGAAGGATCAGCCAGAGTAGAGGTGTCGCCCAGCGCACCAAAATCGTCTTCGGCGATTTTGCGCAGGATGCGGCGCATGATTTTACCTGAGCGCGTTTTAGGTAGGCCCGGTGCCCATTGGATCAAGTCAGGCTTAGCAATTGGACCAATCTCTGAACGCACCCAAACCTCAAGCTCTTTGCGCAGCTCGTCAGATGGCTCTTCACCGCTCATCAAGGTGACATAGGCGTAGATGCCCTGCCCTTTGATGTTGTGCGGATATCCGACCACGGCAGCTTCAGCGACTTTTGCATGCGCAACCAATGCGCTTTCGACTTCGGCGGTACCCATGCGGTGACCAGATACGTTGATCACGTCGTCAACGCGGCCCGTGATCCAATAGTATCCGTCATCGTCACGGCGGCAGCCGTCACCAGTAAAGTAGTAACCTTTGTAGTCACTGAAATAGGTCTTTTCGAACCGTTCATGGTCACCCCAAACGGTGCGCATCTGTGCAGGCCAGCTGTCTTTGATACACAGCACACCTTCGGCGGCCGTATCATGGATTTCTTCGCCTGATGTTGGCTCTAGGATCACAGGCTGCACACCGAAGAACGGAAGCGTTGCTGAACCCGGCTTGGTCGCAGTTGCACCCGGTAGTGGGGTCAGCAGGTGACCACCAGTTTCGGTCTGCCACCATGTATCGACGATTGGCACAGTACCTTTGCCGACAACATCGTTGTACCAGTTCCAAGCTTCTGGGTTGATAGGCTCGCCCACTGTCCCCAGCACTTTGAGGTCAGAGAGATCATATTTCTCAACAAACTCAGTCCCCTGCCCCATCAGCGCCCGGATGGCAGTTGGCGCAGTGTAGAATTGGTTGACTTTGTGCTTTTCGCAGACGGCCCAGAAGCGACCTGCGTCTGGATAAGTTGGCACACCTTCGAACATCACAGTCGTCGCACCGTTGGCGAGCGGGCCATAGACGATATAGCTGTGCCCCGTGACCCAGCCCACGTCGGCAGTACACCAGAACACATCACCATCATGATAGTCGAATGTATATTGATGGGTCATCGATGCATAGACGATATAACCACCAGTCGAGTGTACAACACCCTTTGGCTGACCAGTCGAACCGGATGTGTACAGAATGAACAGCGGATCTTCCGCGTTCATTTCTTCGGGCGGACAGTCAGCGCTGACCTTTTCTTCCATCTCGTGCAGCCAGTAATCGCCCTCAGGACGCCAAGCGATCTGTTGACCAGTACGTTTCACGACCAGACATTTCACTTCGTCAAAGTCATTTAGAAGCGCTTGGTTCACGCTATCCTTAAGGTTCGTCACACGGCCACCACGTGGTGCACCGTCTGATGTAATCACAACCTTTGCATCACATGCGTTTACACGTGCGCCCAAGGCCTCGGCAGAGAAGCCAGCGAATACGATCGAGTGGATCGCACCAATACGCGCACAGGCCAGCATCGCATAGGCAGCCTCTGGGATCATTGGCAGGTAAAGCACGACGCGGTCGCCTTTGGTCACGCCCATTTCTTTTAGGACATTTGCCATTTTGCAGGTGCGTTCGTGCAATTGCTTGTACGTGATGTGCTGCGCGTCATCGTCAACGCTATCTGGCTCCCAGATGATCGCCGTCTGATCACCACGGGTTTCCAAATGGCGGTCGATACAGTTTGCGGTGACGTTCAGTGTGCCGTCTTCGAACCATTTGATGTCGACATTGCCGGGGGCAAAGCTCGTGTTTTTAACCTTCGTAAAAGGCTTGATCCAGTCAACGCGCTTGCCGTGCTCAGCCCAGAAACCTTCGGGGTCAGAAATCGACTGTGCGTACATCGCGTCATATGTTGCCTTGTCAGCATGCGCTGCAGCGGCCATTTCGGCAGATGGCGGATACATCTTGGATGTTTGATCGGTCATGGTCTCTCCCCCCTTTGACGTGTCGTTTGGGCCCAGCTAAGAAACTGTTGGCCTCCTCCGAGGCATATCATGATCAGAATGATTAGGAATCCAAGCCGTCGCGCTAAGCCAATGCGCAATTTGTCAATCTTAACACCCGCGAGGCGTGAATTTTGTTAGGTTTTTTACAAGACCTGCAAAACACACGGAATGAGGCGCATCAAAATGGACGCGATAATTGTTCTGGGCGCTGCTGTTTGGAAGGGCGGCCCGTCACCGGCCTTGCGCCGACGCACCCAACACGCGGCCAGCCTTTGGCTTGATCGCCATGCACCCATCATCATCCCATGTGGTGGACTGGGGCTTTACCCCCCGACCGAGGCGGCGCTGATAAAAACCCTTCTTGAGCATCACGGCGTTAGCCCCGACTGCATCCTGCCAGAGGACCAGTCGACCACGACCTTGGAAAACATTCGCAATGCGCGGGATTTGCTGCCTGGTCGTGATGTCATAGTTGTAACTGACAGGTATCACGCGCGCCGCGCTGCCATGGTCGCTCGACATTTCGGGTTCAACGCGACTGTATCGAGCCCGCGACCCACCCGAAGTCATCTTAAGCAACACCTGCGCGAAGCAATCGCGCTGCCTGCTTACGCGATCAAATTGCGAAAGACCCCGCGCCAACCTTAACACAGTATTAACCATCCTTAACGCAGAATACCGACATCTGACTGGATGAATTGATGCGGTTTCTTATTACCTGTTTGTATTTTCTCTGCATGGCATCCCTTGCGGACGCCGGACCATGGAGCCGTGAACACAGACAGATTTTCACAGCAAGTGGCGGGAACTTTTTACTATCGGAAGGCGCAAAACTTCCGGTGAACTATGACCCGACATTCTATGCCGAATATGGTCTGAATGGCCTTGTCACCCTTGGCGTCGATTATCACACAGCCGATCAGGGACGCATTCAAGCTGCGGTGTTTTTCGCGAGTTTTCCGATAGGCGAACCGATCGCGCCCAACATATGGTCCGCACATATTGGCTTGGGCGGCCGGGTGGACCCACTTAACCCCGTAGAGCACCTGACGCGCGGCGGCGTGTCTTGGGGGCGCGGGCTAGATCAAGGCTGGCTCGCTATTGATACCAGCGCCACTTACGGCGACATAGATCAGGTTTTTCGGTCCAAAGCTGATTTCACATGGGGGCATCATCTAAGTGATCGCTGGACTGTCGTATCCCAACTGCAAACTGGGCAAGGCTATGACGATGACACCTATGCCAAGGTGAACCCTTCGCTGATCTTCCATGTAAATGAACGGTACTCGATCAGCCTTGGCGCGGTGAAAGCATTAACCGGCGACCGCGGATCGGCGCTTAAGCTGGACCTGTGGTCGACCGCTACAATCCCCCAATTTCGCGCAGAAGACTAATCACTTCATCGACGCCCTTTTCATGGCGCAGGCTAGCAAAAACAACGGGAAGATCCCCACGCATCCGCGCGGCATCCGTCGCCATCACGCCCAACGATGCGCCAACATGCGGTGCCAGATCGGTTTTGTTGATAACTAGAATATCGGAACGTGTGATCGCGGGGCCACCCTTGCGCGGGATTTCTTCGCCAGCGGCAACGTCGATAACATAGATCGTTACATCGGCCAGCTCCGGGCTGAATGTCGCAGACAGATTGTCACCGCCGCTTTCAATAAGCACCAGTTCAAGATCATCGTGTCGCGCACGCATTTCAGCAATTGCAGCGAGGTTGATGGACGCGTCCTCTCGGATCGCAGTATGCGGACAACCACCCGTTTCAACACCCATCACGCGGTCAGCGGGCAGGATTTGCATTCGCATCAGAGCTTCGGCGTCTTCTTGGGTGTAGATGTCGTTCGTAATCACCCCAAGGCTAACCTGATCCTTTAGCGCACGCGCAAGCGCCGCTGTCAGCGTCGTCTTACCCGCGCCAACAGGCCCACCAATTCCAACGCGCAATGGTCCATGCGGTGACATCATTCTTGCTCCATCTTTCTTATGATCGGAATATGCGAGGATACTGGTCCGCATGCTGCATCGACGCAATATCAACAGCGAAGCTGGCCGTGCCGATATCATCCAAAGTGGATTGCGCGGCTTCTTCGCCGATCGCAGCGCAGACAGGCAGCAAGCCCGCCAAAATACGCTGCCCTTCGGTTTGCCCCAATGGCATCAGTCGTTGGGCTGCCTGCATCAGATTGCTGGCAAAGCTTTGCAACCAAACCTGCGCTGTCGGAACAACCGGCAATCCCATAAGTGCCGCAGCACGGCCAACGGCCACGGGATAGGCCATATCCGGCAGGTCCAGCGCCCAAACTGCACGTGTCGTTGAAGCGAATGCTGCACCCTGCTGCAAGGTCTCCATCCTTCGTTCCCGCGAAGGCGAAAGCGCTGCCGCTAATTCAGCAACAGGTTCCACATCATCGGCACCATGTGCCGCGCACAGCAAAATTGCATCAGACCGGCCAGCCCCTTGGGTTAACACAGCATCCAGCCAATCCGCCAACCCAGCCGCATTGGCCACATCACCGCGTTGCACAGCACGCTCTAACCCATGCGACCACGCAAATGCGCCGATAGGATAGGCAGGCGAAAGCCACTGGGTCAGTGTCAGCAGGTGTTCAGTGTTCATGGGAATGGCTGTGATCGTGCCCCATAGTCCGGCCGTGCCCATAGGCACCGCCTTCTGGGGTAAAGGGGCCGTCGAAATCGGTAACAGTCGCGCCCAACTGTTCCAGCATCGCGCGCATCACCTTTTCGCGCTGCACCACCAACGCATCAGGCAAAACCGCGCAAGGCGCATGCCGGTTACCGATATGCCATGCAAGCCGAACAAGGTCGCCAGTGACCCGCATCAGCGGTTCGTCAGCAGCGGCAACAGTAATCTGACGACCATCTTCGAGCAGGAAAACCTCGCCCGCATTCACCGATGTCGTCTGCGGCAAATCCACCAAGAACGGTTCACCCGCGTCAGTGGTCAACCGCTTACGACGCAGCAGTCGTGCGTCATAGGTCAAACTAACCGTACCTGCCACAGCCCCATGCGCATGGGCATGTGTTTGATGCGCCTTGGCTGTCATGGCGCACCTATAGGATTTCGCAGGGCTATCCCCCCAGCATTCGCCAGAGGGAAGCGTGTTTTTAGCGCTTCGCCGCGATGCGACGTACCGCACGCACGACGGTTGCTGGTAGCAGAAAGATTTCCCGAACAGCCACTTTGGCCAATTCGATGATCATTTCGCGGTTTGTGATAAGAGTGTTGTTCGTCTGGAAAGTCATATTGAGCCTCGTCAAAAGCGATGTCTTTCCTCCCTGCAACAAATCTATAATGCTGCATTGCAGCAATCAAGCCCTTTGAACGCCACGTCATATCCATCAGAACAGAAAATACCGTTGTGCCATGGGCAATTCTTTGGCGGGTTCGCATGTCAGCAACTCTCCATCCGCACGCACTTCGTAGGTTTCAGGGTTCACCTCCATATGCGGCATAGCATCGTTCAGCTTAAGGTCTTTCTTACCGATATTTCTGGTATTCGTGACGGCCAAGGTCTGTTTCGCCAACCCCAGCTTGTCGCGCAGACCAGCGTCTTGGGCAGCAGCGCTTACAAATGTGACGGCAGAGTTTTCAACCGACCGCCCATATGCACCAAACATCGGGCGCGTATAAACTGGCTGAGGCGTCGGGATCGACGCGTTCGGGTCCCCCATTTGCGCGGCCACGATGGTACCCCCCATCAAGATCATCTCGGGCTTCACACCAAAGAAAGCCGGGTTCCATAAGACAAGGTCAGCACGTTTGCCTTCTTCGATCGATCCAACATGCGCCGAAATCCCATGGGCGATGGCCGGGTTGATTGTGTATTTCGCGATATAGCGACGGACCCGTACGTTGTCGTTGTCGCCCGTTTCCTCTTTCAGGGCGCCGCGCTGCTTTTTCATTTTATCAGCGGTCTGCCACGTACGGATCAGCACTTCACCAACCCGGCCCATGGCCTGACTGTCAGATGCGATGATCGAAAACGCCCCCATATCGTGCAGGATATCTTCGGCGGCAATCGTTTCGCGGCGGATGCGGCTTTCGGCAAAGGCGACGTCTTCCGGGATTGATTTATCCAAGTGATGGCAAACCATCAGCATATCGAGATGTTCATCTACCGTGTTCACCGTGAACGGGCGTGTTGGGTTTGTGGAAGATGGCAACACATGTGCTTCGCCACAAATCTTGATAATGTCAGGCGCGTGCCCGCCACCCGCACCTTCCGTATGAAAAGCATGGATTGTGCGGCCCTTCATGGCGCCAACGGTATTCTCAACAAATCCAGATTCATTTAGCGTATCCGTGTGGATCATCACCTGCACGTCCATCGCATCAGCCACAGACAGACAGTTATCAATCGCAGCTGGGGTCGTTCCCCAGTCTTCATGCAGCTTCAGACATGACGCGCCGCCCAACACTTGCTCTTCAAGCGCGGCAGGCAGTGACGCATTCCCCTTACCAGCAAAAGCAAGGTTCATCGGAAACGCATCAGCCGATTGCATCATACGCCCAAGGTGCCAAGGCCCCGGCGTACATGTCGTGGCCAATGTCCCATGCGCAGGGCCAGTGCCGCCGCCGATCATAGTCGTCAGACCAGAATGCAGCGCGTCTTCGATCTGTTGCGGACAGATAAAGTGGATATGACTGTCGATACCGCCAGCGGTCAGAATGCGACCCTCGCCAGCGATCGCCTCGGTTCCCGGGCCAACGATGATATCAACGCCGGGCTGGGTATCAGGATTACCAGCCTTACCGATCTTGACGATGCGACCATCCTTTAGGCCGACGTCCGCCTTAATGATCCCAGTCCAGTCAACGATCAGTGCGTTGGTAATAACCGTATCAACGGCACCCTCAGCGCGGGTCGCCTGACTTTGCCCCATGCCATCGCGGATCACCTTGCCGCCGCCGAACTTGACCTCCTCGCCATAAAGCATGGCATTGCTGCCGGAACCACCAGTGCTGGCCGCCCCTGCATATTCAGCGGTCAGATCACGCTCGACCTCAATGATCAAATCGGTATCGGCTAGCCGAATCTTATCGCCCACGGTGGGGCCAAACATAGCTGCGTAATCGCGGCGGGAAATTGTTGCTGGCATCCTAAAGATCCCCCATCACTTTGGCATTAAATCCATAAACACGACGTGCGCCGGACATCGGGATCAATGAAACCTCACGGCGCTGTCCAGGCTCAAACCGCACGGCCGTCCCCGCGGCAATATCAAGCCGCAGCCCGTAAGCCGCGTCACGATCAAAATCCAAGGCTGGATTCGTTTCTGCAAAATGGAAATGCGATCCAACCTGCACAGGGCGGTCGCCCGTGTTGGCAACTTCCATCACAGTAACCTCTGCGCCTGCGTTCAACGTAATTTCACCATCTGCGACGATCAATTCACCGGGCTTCATCGTACAATCCCCCTCATCATCTTGCTATAAATACTCAAAAATCAACGGATCGGGTCGTGCACGGTCACCAGCTTGGTACCGTCAGGAAAGGTTGCCTCGACCTGCACTTCGTGGATCATTTCGGCGATGCCATCCATAACCTGATCCCGGGTGATCACTTGCGCGCCTGCCTGCATCATGTCAGCAACTGACCGACCATCGCGTGCGCCTTCGACAACCGCGTCGGTAATCAGCGCGATTGCTTCGGGATAGTTCAGCTTTACACCACGGGCGAGCCGCTTGCGCGCGACCTCAGCAGCCATAGCAATCAGCAGCTTGTCTTTTTCGCGGGGGGTTAGTTGCATGGTTTATAGTCTCCAAACACGGGGGATGGGCGCAGTTGATAGCGCCTCAACAACAGGAATAAGTTGACGACGCAAAGCAAAGCCATCCTCGGCCAACAGCCGGACCAGCAGTAAGTCATCAGCAATCAGGCTTGCGCCACTTGTTTCAGGAAGCGTCAAACTGCGCGCCAAGGCTTCGACCTGCGCGCCTGCCAATAGAACCGTTGCCATGGCACCAGCGCCACCTGCAATTGCGACACGTGCCATCTGGGCTTGGGCGTCGCCAATCAGCCGAACGGCATCTGCAAAGACCAAACGCCCATTGCGCCAGACGCGCCATTGGTCAGCAAAATGGACAGTGCGAACAACCTCGCCCATCGCGACGCGGCCAAATATAATTGGCTCAACGATCAATGCAGTGGCATCAGACGCAAGCTGCACGTTCATGCGCCGATCCAGCGCTGCGTTCTCATACAGAATGGTTTCCTGCGGTAGCCAATCAATGCGACCACCAGAGGCAACGTCCAATGTCACCTCTGACCGTGCAATCTGGCCTGGATGCGCACGATATGCCCGTTCGGCCGCTTGCGACGACAAAACGATATGCGCGTCGTGTTCGGCGGACACATCAAACCGCATATGATCGCCGCCGGTTAATCCACCTGCAGTGTTCAAAAACACCGCATCCAACGCATCGCCGCGAACCCGTGGGAATAGCGCCTTCAGTGAACCTTCCTGACGCAGATCAGAGATCACGGTGTCCGGCCCTCGCCGCTTTGCGGCAAGGTGTAAAACGCCCTTGGCGCGCGGGGCCAAAGGGGCTGCATCGGTGACTTTAATTTCAGCGGCGTAGGTAATGGGATGGCCTCGGACGTTTGATCTTTCGATAATCAAACTGCCAAATAATCTTAGGACGATGCCAGAGCACATCAGAGAAAACGCTTAAGTTTTCACACCAAACCGCGCGAGCGCCCAAAATAGTGGCAACAACCATGCCCAAAAACAAAGGGGCGCCAAGTTGCGCCCCTTTTTTAATCATTTTTGAGATCAATATGGATCGTCCATACGGACCTGATACCGCACGCGCCCTTTCACGGACGTACCCCAGTTCAAATGAACGCTTCGGCTATGCGCGCCCTGCTCACCTTCTGACCAAGGCATCTCGTGCACGCGACCACCCGAAGAATTGGTAATTGGCCCATTCGGCATCACCGCTTCGACATAGCGTGCCGGGCCGAAAAACGGCAAAGCGACACCCGTATCCATGACCCAGGTTACCGCCTCACTCGCTTGCTCATGTTCCATGGTGACCGGATTGGAAACGGGCTCTGCGACATTGCTAAAGGTATTTCCTTGAAACTCGAACCCGCGCGTGCGCCCGAAATCCAGATCGGCATAAGTGGTATCGACATGTTCGACCCTGTCAATCTTGCCATTCAAGGAACGGAACACATTGCCCTGCACCGCAAACCCGTTGATGTAATGCCCCGGACCGTAGGGCTTAATCACGATGAAATGCGCCCAAGGGGCAACATCGTTAATGGTAAACACATTGCCAGTGATACTGAGCCCACCAAAGGAAAACTGCTGCCCCAATGACGGGTCGCTACTGTGTTCATTCGTCCATTCGATGAAATTGTTATCGCAATAGTTACCAGTGAAAATCGTTTTGGGGTTGGGCGTTGTAATGATAATCCCGCCCTTACGTACCCCAAGCGTTTCGTTATCGCCGTTGAACCAATGGTTGCCCGTAATCACGCTGCCCGTACCGGACAATACGCAATAGTGCTTGAAACGGCTGGCACGGTTGTTGCGAATTTTTACGTCATTGGCGTTGGCGTTGAAACCAATAGTGACCCGTTCGGACACCGGCAACGATTGCTCTGTCGAGATGAACTGGCACCGATCAATCATCATGCCCTGACAACCACGCCCCGGCGACGTTAGCCCACGATCTTTGGCCTTGTTAATAAAGCAGTCGCGTAGGTGAAACGTCAGCCCCGCTGTCGCCAACACGATACCGCTCGCCACGCCGCGGCCCTGAAATTCGATATCGTCCAGAACGAACTGACTGAGCTTTTCATAACCTGTGAAATCCAGCAGGTATTTGAACCGGGTAAACGTAAAGACTTGGCTACCCTCTGCGTCGAACAACGGCGCACTTAGCTCAAGCGTTTGATCCGCCACGTTGACCGCAGCGACATAAATCTCGCGACCGACGCCATTGCCTTCGACCAAAGACCCAACTTGGATGTTTTCGATATTAACGACGTTGGTCAGCAAAAGGTCGTCTGCCGCAGCATAATTCGCCTGCGAGGTCACGATATCACTATCCCAAGCCGCACCGTCGGCTGGCTCAAATTGTCCATTACGGATGACGCGGCGGGTTTCAAACCGCGTACGTGTAGGATCGCACGCTTGCATATCGACGGGTTCAGTCAACAGAATGCGGCGACCACATAGATCGAGGGACTCATGATCAGCAAAGTTGATTAAGGCTTGATAGGCCTTTTTGAACGCGACTTCTTCATTCTTAAATGCGTCGAGGTAGGCATCAAAATCATACCCCCGCTGTAGAATGAACCGATACTCTGCGCCCTGCACAATGCGGCCTTCGCATTTCACATGATTTTCCATCGTGACGTTATCGGCCAACAGATATGTTCCCGCTGGCACCATCACCGTACGCCCGTTTGCAACCGCGTCGGCGGCCTCAAACGCGGCACTGTCGTCGGTCACACCATCACCCTTGGCGCCAAAGTCGCGCACATCAACAAGGGACAAAAGTTCCCGAGTAAAGACGCTGCTTACATCTTCGATCTGAATGTCATCGACACGAACGACGCCACCGGTCGGCCCGGTCAGATCAATCCCCAAATGCCCATAGTCGGCACCGGTCCACAGCATATCAACGCCCGTTCGATCACCCGTACCGATGATCGCGCTGATTTCCACAACTTGCCCGTAATTGGTCAGCTGAGTGGCCGGGCCGAACGCTGGCAATCCAACCAACGGTGCCCCACCGGCCTGCCCCGCCCAACCAGACACCCGCACAGCAGGGAATGGCCCCGAAATCGCCTTTACTTTGGCCGTTACACGTAAATAGCAGCCGGGAAGAATTGGCGTTTCGCCCATATACCGCACGCGCGCAGTTGGATCGACCTTCAACACCTCGAGGCACCCAGCAAAATCGGCGTCTGCCGCGACGAACACACCTGACCCGCTAATCGCATATGTATCCGACCCCGGGGTGCCTTCCCCGCTCGACCAAACACCCAACCCTGCCGAGAATGGCAGAGGCTGAAATACAATCCCGTCTGTAATCGCTTTGTTCATGAAGATACCTTCTCTGGCAGCGTGAATGTTGGCCCCGCTCATGCGGCACCGCTGCGAAAGAGGTACGTGAAACTGCTAAATCAGCCCTGACACCACCGTGACGGTGGGGGCTGCAACGCAAAAGGCCGGACATTCACCCGGCCTTTGTGACAGTTCTTGTAAAGGCTTAGCCTTGTAGCTGTGTCTCGATTAATTTGATCGTTTCTTCAACGCCGTAAAGCGCGATGAAGCCGCCAAAACGAGGACCTTGAGAAGCGCCTAATAGCACCTCGTATAGTGCTGTGAACCAGTTACGAAGCGGGTCGAAGTTATGCTCTTTGCCTACGGCGAAAACCATAGATTGCAGTGCTTCGGCATCCAAACCGCCATCCCAAACCCTAAGGCGGGCAACCAGATCTTCCATAGCTGCGCGTTCTTGGTCGGTTGGGGCGCGGTATACTTTGGTCGGCTTCACGAAGTCGTTGTAATACCGGACCGCAAATCCAGCAGCTTGATCCATCTGCGGGTTCTTTTCAGCAGATGCTTCGGGCGCATAGCGCTGAATAAAGCCCCACAGCGTTTCTTTGTCTTCAGCACCAGAAACAGATGCCAGGTTCAAAAGCATCGCAAAAGGCACAACCATGTCAGACGCAGGCACGTTGTGACCGTGAATATGGAACACAGGGTTGTTCAGCTTACCCTTGTCGTCTTGGTCCGGATAGGCACGCAATTGCTGGTGATATTCGTCAACCGCCTTTGGAATCACGTCAAAATGCATCCGCTTCGCGGTCTTTGGCTTGAGGTACATAAAGTATGACAAGCTGTCGGTGGACGCATAAGTCAGCCATTCATCGATTGTCAGACCATTGCCAGATGTTTTCGAAATTTTGTGACCTTCGGCATCAAGAAACAGCTCGTAAGTAAAGTGCTCTGGCGCACGGCCACCCAGCGTACGACAGATGCCATCATAGATTGGCGTATTGGTCGCGTGGTCTTTGCCGTACATTTCGAAATCGACATCAAGTGCGGCCCAACGTGCGCCAAAGTCTGGCTTCCACTGAAGCTTACAATTACCACCGGTCACTGGAACAGTCACATCCGTACCGTCTTCATCTTCGAAGGTGATCATGCCGTCTTTGGTGACTTCCTTCATTGGGACATACAGCACGCGACCAGTGGTCGGGCTGATCGGCAGGAAGATCGAATATGTCTGGCGACGCTCTTCGCGCAGCGACTTCAGCATAATCGCCATGACGTCATCGTATTTTTCTGCGGCTTTCAGCAGAATTTCGTCCATCTTGCCGCTGGTATAATATTCGGTCGAAGACGCAAATTCGTATTCGAACCCGAAGGTATCCAAGAAGTTTTGCAAACGTGCATTCATATGGTCGCCAAAGCTACCGTGCGTGCCAAACGGGTCTGGGACAGCGGTCAGGGGCTTTTGCAGGAATGGTTCCAGCGCAGCAGGATCGGGAACGTTACCCGGAATCTTACGCATCCCATCCATGTCGTCCGAAAAACAAAGCAGCTTGGTCGGAATGTCAGAAATAATCTCAAACGCGCGGCGCACCATTGTTGTGCGCCCTACCTCACCAAAGGTACCGATGTGGGGCAAACCCGACGGGCCGTAACCAGTTTCAAAAAGAACATAGCCCTTCTCGGGGGCCTTCTTTTCGTAACGTTTGAGCACACGGCGCGCCTCTTCAAAAGGCCAAGCCTTGGATGTCATCGCCGCGTCGCGCAAATTGGTCATGGTTTTTCTCACGTCTAAACTGCACCCCCATGGTGCATACTAAGCGCACTCCCTATTGCGACACGGGGTCAGCGTCAATAAATGGGTAGCGAATGCAAAGGAAACAACATGACTGAAGACGCCCCATTGTCCGCGCAAGACGCGCTTATTGCGTTGATGATTGCAGTGTCTGCCTCGGACGAGAACATCCGGACTGCCGAACTTGTTGAAATCAGCAACGCCATCAACATGCTGCCTGTGTTTGCGGGATATGATCCGGAACGCCTGCCCCGCATGTCCAAACTCGTATTCGAATTACTTGAACCAGAAGACGGCCTAGAAGCACTATTCGGCCTTATCCGCGATGCATTGCCAGAGCGGCTGTTCGAGACTGCTTATGCGCTATCATGTGATGTCGCTGCTGCAGACGGTTTGATCGATGAGCAAGAAGGTCGGATGCTTGAAGAAATTCGAGAAGAGCTAGATCTTGACCGGCTTCATGCCGCAGCAATTGAACGCGGCGCGCGCGCAAGACACCTGACCCTTTAGTTCAAAAATAAAAACGGCCCCAAAGGGCCGTTTTATATCAATTATTTACGTGGAAATTAAGATTCATCATCGTCCACTACGCCATCGTCTTCTGGCGGGTTCAGCGAAATTGTTGGGACTTCGATTGTTTCAGTCGTTGTCGACACGTCCACGTCAGGAACTTCGACTTCCACCTCGGCCTGACCCATTTCGACAGAGCCAACATCAGCGTCAAACTGCGGCAGTGCGCCGCCCTCGACTGAAACGTCAACGTCCGGCAAAGCGCCTTCTTGCGTCTGATCAATGTCGATCATGTAATACGCAAAAACTGCGATCACTAGCGCAACAACCACACCTACGACTGTCATACCCGTCTTCATAATATTTCTCCTTTTCTGCGCACTCGCGGCTAAATGCCAAGGCTGAGCGCTTTCAGAAAATGAACGCGGCAGAAGACTGATCGTTCCAAAGAAAAGTATAAATTCCGCTAAAGGCCGGTCGCCCAACCATGCAGCAAATGTTCCTGCAGCGCTTTGGCTTTGCGGTTCCACTGGCGTGAACCCCTTGGCGATTCGCTGCCTTCCAACTTGCCGCGTTCGCGCGCAGCGACATCAGCTGCAAATATCGCGAATGCCAGATTGCGCCCATCGGCGGCACGCACATATCCAGCCAGATTAGACACGAAATTCAGCGTTCCCGTTTTTGCCTGAACAGCCCCGCTTGCAGCGGCAACGCGATTCTTCACGGCGTCCACGACAGGAATATCCTTCATGATCGGGCGAAGCGTCTGCGCCACATTGGATGCAGTCAAAAACCGCACCATATCCGAAGCCTTCATTCGCGAGGTATCACCTAGCCCAGAATGGTCTGCAAAATACGGGCTAATGTCGCCACCACGTTGCCGCGCCCAGCGCGACATGCGCGCGGCGGACGCCTGCAAACCCCATTTTTGCCCTGTGTCTAACGTAGTCGTCGCTAGCCCTGCCGCTTCGGCGGTAATATTGGTCGAATAGCGCATCATTGCACGCATCAGTTCAGTCAAAGGCTGACTTTGAAAACTTGCAATAGGCGTCGCTGTGGCTGGCAATTCAGAGATTTCCGTCGGCGTTTTCAGAATTATCCCATTACTTCGCGCAAAAGTCGCAAAGACCTCTCCCGCATATAACGCAGGATGACGCACAGGTAGCCAACGCGACCCGCCGTTGTTCAGCGCTGATCGCGCTACTGTCCATTGATCGACCTGCCCCAAATCACGATAGGTAAAGACGGGTGCCGACCTATCCTCGATCCGCATACGTGATGTTGTCACTGCCGGACGATAGTTGGCACTGCGCGCATCCATTGCAGTCGTATAGTTGCTACCCTCTAGTTTCCATTCGAAATGCACCCGATTAAAGTTCAGGTTCAACCCCGTCACAGTCGGATTATACCCCAGATAATCAAGCTGAGTGTTATCGATTTCATCCAAGTTAACGAGCGCTTCGTCCCAGACAAAAAACGCGCCATTCACCCTGGTCAGCCCAGTTTCCTTTAATCGCTGTGCCAACAGGGCCATGTCATCAGTAACAAGGTTCGGGTCACCGCCGCCCGCCAATATCAGGTTGCCATCCAAAACGCCGTCAGTGATCACACCATCTACAAAAACGGTCGTATTAAATTGATGCTCTGCCCCAAGGTTTTCAATCGCATACAGCGCGGTCACCGCCTTTGAGACGCTAGCAGGCGGCTGCGGCAAATCAGGGCTGTGCGCCTCTATCACTTCGCCGGTTTCTGCATCCGCAAGAACAACACCAACGTCACCGCTTAAACCCGCGCGACCGATTTTTCGGGCCAACGTGTCGTGGTAGACAGGGCGTGCGACCGGGCGCAACGACGACAGCGGTGCCTCTGCGACGACAGAGGTCGCGTATGCGGACATTGCACCAGCAAGCATTGAACGCCTTGTCAAGTTCATTTCCATTCTCCTCGTGCACGAATAGCCGTCGAAGACTGATCCGACATTGGCACGTTTATAAACGACCACGCGGGCGCGTGCAGCCGACCGATGATATGGCTTGCGCCGCTTGGCACTTTCGATTGGGCATATACCCGAGCCGCCTTTGACAAACGCGCGGCAATCCGATCACCAGGACGCGCAATCACCCCAACAGCAACGTTTTCGATTATCCAGCGCCAATCCTGCCAGCGATGAAACTGAGCCAGATTATCCGCGCCCATCAACCAAACGAAATGCACCCCCGGATAGCGCCGCTGTAATGCCCGAATTGTCTGCGCAGTATAGCGCGTACCAAGTTGCGCTTCGATCCCGGTGATCCGAACACGCGGATGATCCATCAAATCACGACAGGCCTGCATCCGATCAGACATTGGCGCTGGGCCATTTTCCTTTAGCGGGTTCCCCGGACTAACAAGCCACCAAACATTATCCAATCCAAACCGCTTGAGCGCTGCCTTGGTGATATGTACGTGGCCTGCATGCGGCGGATCAAAAGACCCACCAAGCAAACCAATAACTTGACCAGATTTAGCGACCGGAAGTCCGTCCAATTTCGATCTTCCTCTTGACCCGCAGCTACGACACACAACTAACAATTGAAAATTTGACCATTTTCAGTTAATATAGCCCCATTCATTTAAGCCATTAATAGCCATTTCATTAGGGATCATGTCAATGTCACCTATCCAAATTCTTTCTCGTCTTTTCAAAGTTTCTCCCACAATTGCTGCGTTTATTTTTGCGGGCATGGGCGTTTTTGCAGCCGCCGCAATCGTTATTAGCCTCGGCAGCGATATTTCTGATTTAAGCGTTGTCGCAATCTATCTTGTTGTGCTTGCTGCAATCGCCACTGTGCTTGCGTTCATTCTGAATGATGGCCTGATGCGCGCAACGATCTGCTGGATTTGCATCACTGCTTTTGGCGGCTGGACAGTAGGCCTGTTTGATTCAGCCCTCCAATTATCCGGACGCCTTCCCAGCTTACCCTGTTATATCCGTCTACCCGTCTCTCACCCCGAGGAATGCATGGCCCGATTTGCCCCCACCGTGGCAGAGATCGGTGGACCACAGCAAGACACGCTAGACTTGCCCGGCATTGACGGCCCCGAAACCCTTTGGTTTGCGCAGCTTGTCACTGAACCACCTATTCCCCATGCCGACCCTACCATCGCGCAGTCTGCCAAAGTATTCCTGCACTTCACACCTGACGTTCAGCCGGACGAAGTCGAAGCGCTCGCAGACAACCTAACAGCCCTCGACTGGTCGATACCCGAAGGCCAAGCGCGTGGTGAACTGGTCACCAACGGGCCAAAACGCAACGAAGTGCGGTACTTTCATCCTTCCGATAACGAAGCTGCGCTAGCACTTGCCGAAACGCTTTATGCGCTCAGCCCAGATACCCCGGTGTCAGTCCGTGACTTTAGCCGCCTTGGCAGTTTTGTTCCTGACGGCCAGTTTGAGATATGGGTCAACGCATTATCTCCCCAAGAACGACTTGTTCATTAGCCTTCAATGAACCGCATGAATGCAAATTGTGTGCTGTCAGGGGACCAACACGGCACGTTGATCGTGCCCTGACCGCCATATAGCCCAAGTAGTTCCACCGAAGAGCCACCACTCGCCGGCATCATCCGCAAGGCAACATCCAATCCCGCAGGATGGCCCTGTGTGCCTTTGGGGTAAGCCAAATACAAAACGTGCTGTCCATCTGGTGATGGATGCGGGAACCAGTTGACCGCATCATCATCGGTCATCTGTTCTAGGTCGTTGCCGTCCGGCCTGATCCGCCACAGGTCGACCTGAGCCGCGCGCTCTCCGTTAAACCAGATCCAATTTCCGTCGGGTGTGTAGTCTGGCCCATCAATGTGATCAAAAGTATCCGTCACGCAGGTCTCGCCGCCTCCGCCGACCGGGCAAGTATAGAGCGCAAACGGACCGCCACGCTTCGCAACATATGCCAGCATTTCCCCATCTGGGGACCAGCCATGCCAATATGACGGTGTCTCATCCGTCACGCGCTGCGGTGTGCCGCCACCAGCTGGCAAGGTATAGATACAGCTCTTGTCTGTGCGACTACGATCACTAATGATCAACGTCATCCCATCAGGCGAAATACCATGATCATTATTACAGGTCTCGGCAAAGCCAGTATCAATCAAATGCAGCGCAGGCGCATCTAGCGGCACGCGAAACAGCTGCCCACCACCGTTGACGATCAAATAACCATCAGGGTGCCAATTAGGTGCTTCGATATGACCAGAATGATCTAACAATACCTCTGCCGTCCCACTGCTAAGCGTATAAACACAAAGCTGGCTTCGTAGGGTGGGTTTCAACCCACCTCTCCCGGGAAATAGTCAAATCGGCTGAACCGAGCCTCCTTGCCTTGGCCCGTTATATCAAGGGCTACCATCCCAACGAATGCACCCGTGAACGACCCGTGCTCACCACGCCCGCCCTCGTCCGAAATTACCGAGGCGTCAAGCTCGGGACCAAATGCGATCCAATCACCACTTTGGCGATAATAAAATTGCTCGGTCGCGCCATTTACATCGACCCGCAGGTCAACTGCGCCAGCCCGCAATGCAATGTCTTCGGTCGGGAAAGTCAGTGCCGCATCAGGCCAATCGCCGGGACAGGACATCAACGTTAGCACGGGACCAACGCCATCTTTATGTGTGACCAATGCCGCGTGAAACTTATGCCTATTGTAATAGGTCGTTAGACCAGCCGCCTGCTGATAGGTGTCCGCGACAATCTCAACCGAGGTTTCCGCACGATAGGCATGATGCTCTTGCCGCCGTGCGACCAAAGACTGCTCAAACCAGCTGCCGATACTTTCGCGACCGATCAGTACAAGCGCATCGTCGTCTTCGCGAAAGATGCGTGCAGTATCAGGGGTACGCAACCACTGAAATTCTGGCGGTAGTTTACCACCAAGTTTATGCAAGACCGGTACCGGCGCATGCGGTGTGACTTTGACCGGTGCATCCACTTCAACCCGCGGCACCATGCCCCCGGCTTTCAGATACAACCAGTCGTCGCGCCACTCGACCTCTTCGATCCCAGTCTCACGCCCAAGTGCACAAAACGGTCCATGAGGACCCTGCAACGGACGGCCCATTAGGAATGTATGATAATGGCCGCCCCAATGGGTTTCGACATATTGGCCATGGCCCGTGCGCTGAATTGGGCCATCTGACCCTTCTGCACAGATCACGTGCATATCGGGATGATTTTCATACGGCCCCCAAATATCGCGAGAACGCGCCAGCGACACAGCGTGGTTGTAGCCAGTGCCACCCTCAGCCGTTGTCATGTAGTAATAACCGTTACGTTTAAAGATGTGGGGCGCTTCGGTCAGGCCACGTGGCGTGCCTGCGTAAACATTCTTAACCGGGCCAAACAGCCCCTTTTCAGGTGACCATTCCTGCAACAGAATTCCGTCAAACGACGCGTGCGCAGGGTTTCCACCTGTGCCCGGACCGCGATGGTTCCATTGCATATTCATGAAGTATTTTCGGCCATCGTCATCGTGAAACAGCGACGGGTCAAAACCGCTCGAATTCACATACCAAGGATCGGTCCACTCACCATCAATCGTTTCACATGTGGTGATATAATTCGGCGCATCTTTGAATGCGCCATCCAGCCGCTTAACATCCGTGTAAACCAACCAAAACTTGCCATCTGCATGCGAAAGGCAAGGCGCCCATATCCCGCAGCTATCACCGTTGCCACGCATGTCCAAAAGCGCGGCACGGTTTAACGGACGCGCAACCAAATCCCAATTCACCAAATCGCGCGAATGATAGATTTGCACGCCGGGGTACCACTCAAACGTGGACACAGCGATATAGTAATCCTCGCCAACCCGACAAAAAGACGGGTCAGCATTAAAACCGGGCAAGATCGGATTCTGGATCATTTCTTACGCTCCGCAGCACCCTGCGTTTGCTCGGCTGATTTGGCCCAAAGATTGATCTGCTCTTCGTCAGCATATTTATCGATCAGCGATAGTTCATCTGCAGTGAAGTCCAGATTGTTAATTGCACCGACGCAGTCTTCGACTTGGCTCGGTTTCGATGCACCAATTAGCGCCGTCGTGATACCACCACCGCGCAAGACCCAAGCAATCGCCATCTGCGCCAACGTCTGACCCCGGCCTTCGGCAATTTCGTTCAGCTTGCGAATGTTCTCTATCGCACGCTCGGTCAGCATGGTTGGCGCAAGCGATTTGCCTTGGCTTGCGCGACTGTCTTCGGGAATGCCACCCAAGTATTTCTTGGTCAGCATGCCTTGGGCAAGCGGTGTGAACGCAATTGATCCAACACCCAAGTCCTTCAGCGTATCTTTCAACCCATCACGTTCGACCCAACGATTTAGCATGTTGTAAGACGGCTGATGGATCAGACAGGGCGTACCCAGATCTTTCAAAATCGCGACGGCTTCGCGCGTGCGTTCTGTGTTGTACGAAGAAATCCCCGCATAAAGCGCACGACCCGACCGCACGATGTAATCCAACGCACCCATCGTTTCCTCAAGCGGCGTGTCAGGATCAAAACGGTGCGAATAAAAGATATCGACGTAATCCAACCCCATCCGCTTGAGCGACTGATCACAGGACGCCACAAGGTATTTGCGACTGCCCCACTCACCATACGGGCCCGGCCACATGTCATAGCCTGCCTTGGAGCTGATAATCAGCTCATCGCGGTAGCCTTTGAAATCTTCGGCCAAAATCGACCCAAACGCATGTTCGGCGGAACCCGGCGGCGGACCATAGTTATTCGCCAAATCGAAATGCGTAATGCCATTGTCAAACGCCGTCCGACAAATCGCACGTTTCGTGTCATGCGGCGTGTCGTGGCCAAAGTTATGCCAAAGCCCAAGCGAGATCGCCGGAAGCTTTACACCAGACGCACCACAGCGGCGGTACACCATCTTTTCGTAACGGTTTTCGGCTGGAACATATGTCATGCGTTATCCTCCCCTATAACGTTTACGTAGCAAGCGACCATGCTCCCGGCAGGAAGTCAACTAGCTGATGAATGAAACCTGTCGGGAAGCCACCGTAGGGTGGATTTTCATCCACCCATCTTCGGCGCTTTTCATTGTTCAAATGTCGTGCAAATCTAACCGAATGACACAGCTAATTACCCGTAACGGCACCCCCGTTTCTGACTTAACCTTTGGAACCATGCAATTCGGCGGCACAGCAGATGCCAATGAAAGCCGCGCGATGTTTGATGCCGCACAACGCGCTGGAATAAACCATTTCGACACCGCAGTGGGCTACACCGGTGGCGCCTCTGAAACGATCTTGGGTGGCATGATCAAAGATCAGCGCGACGATATCTTCCTCGCATCAAAGGTTGGCTATATCCGCGGCGCATCACGGCAAAACATCACAGAACAGTTCGACCGCAGCCGCAAACAACTCAACCAAGACGCGGTCGATCTGCTTTATCTGCACCGATTTGATCCCGATACTCCGCTCGAAGAAACCTTTAGCACCATGGCTGAATTCCAAAGTGCCGGCCTGATACGCTATATCGGCGTGTCAAACTATGCGGCCTGGCAGGCAATGAAAGCGCAAAGCGTTGCGAAATCATTGGGAACACAGATCGACGCGATCCAACCCATGTATAGCCTCGTGAAACGCCAGTCTGAGGTCGAAATCTTTCCGATGGCTTCAGACCAGGACATCGCACTTATTCCTTATTCCCCACTTGGCGGCGGGCTACTCACTGGCAAATACGCCAAAGGCGGCACGGGCCGATTAACCGAAGACGAACGCTATCAAGCGCGCTATGACCAAACATGGATGCACGAAACAGCAACCGCATTGTCAGAGCTGGCCATCGAATTGGGCACTGATCCCGCAACCCTTGCAGTGGCGTGGGTCAAGACCCACCCTACGCGTCCCAGCCCTATCATCTCGGCCAGATCGGCTGCGCAATTAGAACCGTCCTTGGCCGCTCAAAATTTTGAGATGCCGCCCGACCTGTACGCCCGCATTACAGCCCTGAGCGTAGCCCCCGCCCCTGCGACCGACAGACTGGAAGAAGCATGATAGACTTTTTGATTATTGGGGGCGGAATTGCAGGGCTTACTGCTGCGGCTCGGATATCAGAAATTGGTAGCGTTACTCTGTTGGAAGGCGAAGACGCGCTTGCCTATCATGCCTCTGGCCGCTCTGCGGCTTTGTTTGAACGCAACTACGGCAAACCATCCACGATCGCCCTGAATACGGCCTCTTACGAGTTCCACAAGGAAGCTGACGTGTTAAGCCCGCGCGGTATCATGTTGGTTGGCACTGCGACAGATAGCGCGGCTTTTGATGCTGACTTAACCCAAATGGGACTGGACCGCCTGACGATTCCAGAAGCCCAAGAACGGTTTCCTATCCTTGATCCGAATGTGATTACACAGGTCGGTTATGATGAGCGGGCGCAAGATATCGACACCGACAGGCTGGTGCAGACATTCGCCAAAATGGCCCGCCAAAACGGCGCAGAGATAAAAACCAAAGCCAAAGTCACTGGGATCAATCGCACTGGCACTGGCTGGAACGTCACAACGAAATCTGAAAGCTATGACGCCAAAAACATCGTGAATGCGGCAGGCGGCTGGGTTGACGTTATCGCTGAAATGGCCGGGATCGCGCCGCTGGGATTTACCCCGCTACGCCGATCAATGGCGCGCATTCCAGCGCCAGATGGAATGGACGTGAGCAATTGGCCCATGGTCTTTGCCGCTGGCGAAACATGGTACACCAAACCTGACGCAGGCGCGTTAATCGTGTCGCCCGCAGACGAGGATTTGGTCACGCCGCACGATACTTACGCCGATGATATGGTGCTTGCCGAAGGTCT
This sequence comes from Yoonia maritima, assembly GCF_043641945.1. Taxonomy (GTDB): domain Bacteria; phylum Pseudomonadota; class Alphaproteobacteria; order Rhodobacterales; family Rhodobacteraceae; genus Yoonia; species Yoonia maritima_B. The sequence continues at coordinate 141,610 of NZ_JBHZRX010000004.1, forward strand.
CGCGCGGTTCGAAGAAAACGTGACGATGTCTGTGACCCGCCTTTTGGCATCGTGGGCTGGTATGCGTACGTTTTCGCCAGATAGAACTCTGGTGCTTGGCCCCTCCCCCGCTGACTCCAGTTTCATTTGGTGCGCCGGGCAAGGTGGATATGGGATGCAATCGGCACCCGCCGCCAGCCAGCTTCTTGCCGATCTAATCGCCGGACGCGCGCCTACGATCCCAAGCGACGCGGTCGCAGCACTTTCTCCTGCACGGTTTTCTTGAAAGCGGTCCGATGACGCAAAGCAGAAATTTACAGGGCCAGCCCATCGGTGCCGCAGTCCCCAATTGGACACCACGTGCAACGATCCCGCGCACGCCAATGTATGGTCAGTATTGCGACCTTGTTCCACTTGCGCCATCACATAGCGCCGCACTATTCACTGCCTTTGATGCGGACACGACGGGAACATTATGGACTTACATGCCCGTCGGCCCGTTTGCGACAAAGGTGGAATATGCCGCTTGGGTCGAAACCGCCTGCAAAAGCCAAGACCCGCTGTTCTTTGCGATCATCGACAAGAAGTCTGATGAGCCGGTCGGCGTTGTTAGTTTCTTGCGCATTGACCCCGCCAACGGTGTGGTTGAGGTCGGGTTTATCACTTTTGCACCTGCCTTGCAGCGTACACCCGCCGCAACAGAGGCCATGTATTTGATGATGAAGCGTGCGATGGGCGAGCTTGGCTATCGACGTTACGAATGGAAATGTGACGCGCTAAATGCACCGTCACGCCGCGCGGCCAAGCGGTTGGGCTTTAGTTATGATGGGCTATTTCGGCAGGCCATTGTGTACAAAGGACGCAATCGCGATACGGCTTGGTTTTCGATCCTTGATAAAGACTGGCCTGAAATTGACCACGCAATCCAAACGTGGCTTTCACCCGACAACTTCGATCAGCATGGCCAACAACGCCGCCGGTTAAATGAACTCATGCCGCAATCAAAATCCAACCCAGACGATTGAATATCAGCGTGTGAACGCCACTTAGTGCATTATGACAAAGCACAAGCTAAAAGCCCGGCGAAAGCGGTTCGAACGCGAATTTAATCGCGTTGCTGAACTTGCCCCATGGATCGACAGATTACGACAGCCGGGTTGGCTGCTCGTTCGACTATTGTTGGCGCTGGTTCTGATCGCAGGCGGTTTTTTGGCAATTCTGCCGGTGTTTGGCCTTTGGATGATCCCGTTAGGAATGCTGTTGCTGGCCATCGACATCCCAATGCTTCAAGGGCCGCTGGCATCGCTAATCGTTCGAGGTCGATGGTTTTGGCATGGAATGCGCAAGCGTTGGCGTGGGTAGCCAACGCTGCACTGTTTTCGGAACTTTATCCGTCGATACGGATCGTCGCGTTCTTAGGATCATACGGGCTGTCTTCGACGATCTCGGCGGGCCAGAGTTTATCAAACATTTTGACCTGCAGCTTCGTGCCGACCACATCTACGCCGGGTTTGACATAGCCCATACCAATGGATTTCTCGAACGCCACTGAATAGCCGCCTGAGGTCAGACGCCCCACACGGTTGCCATCCGTATCATACAATGCCTCGCGGCCCCACGGGTCAGCATCGTCTGGACCGTCGATCAAAAGCGTCACGCATGTAGACCGGATACCGATCTTCTCCATCGCAGCCTTGCCGTGGAAATCTTTCGACAGATCAACAAACCGTGGCAGATCGGCTTCAAGCGGGGTCGCATCACGGCCCAGTTCGGTCCCAAACGCACGGTAAGACTTTTCCTGACGCAGCCAGTTTTGCGCACGAGCACCGACTAGCTTCATCCCGTGTTTTTCACCAGCTTTTTCGAGCAGATCAAACAGGTAGTTCTGCATTTCAATCGGGTGGTGCAGTTCCCAACCCAGCTCGCCCGTATAGGCCACACGGATTGCGTTCACCGGGCACATGCCCAACTCGATCTGACGGGCCGACAGCCAAGGGAAGCGCTTGTTCGACAGTGCTGTTTCAGGATCCGCATCGCAGATCACATCCTTCAGCACATCACGTGCTTTGGGGCCAGCAATGGCAAACACGCCCCATTGTGTCGTCACGTTTTGCACTTCGATGCGACCAAACTCAGGCTCTTTGTCTTCAATCGCTTTACGCAGGAAATCACTATCGTATTCAGTCCACGCCCCGGCTGAGACAAGATAGAATTCATCATCCTTCAACCGCACGATCGTATATTCCGTGCGTGTCGTCCCAGCAGTAGTCAGTGCATAGGTCAGGTTAATCCGACCGACTTTTGGCAGTTTGTTTGTGGTAAACCAATCTAGGAACGCTTCCGCGCCCGGGCCTCTAACGATGTGCTTGGTGAATGCTGTTGCGTCGATCAGACCAACACCCTCGCGGATCGCTTTTGCTTCTTCGACGGCATATTGCCACCAGCCGCCACGGCGGAACGAATTGGTTTCTTCGTCAAAGTTCGTAGGCGCATCCACGGGTCCGAAATAGTTAGGCCGTTCCCAACCATTGACCTGACCAAATTGTGCGCCGCGTTTGGCTTGGCGGTCATAGGCTGGTGATGTGCGCAGCGGACGTGCTGCTGGGCGTTCTTCGTCTGGCCAGTGCAGTTTCAACAGGAAAGGATAGGTTTCCTCGTTTTTGACGGTCGCATATTCGGACGTCATCCAATCGCCGTAACGCTTTGGATCAAGGCTCGCCATGTCGATCTCGGCTTCGCCTTCGACCATCATTTGCGCAAGGTAGTAACCAGCACCGCCACCAGCCGTAATCCCGAACGAGAACCCTTCGGCAAGCCACATATTCCGCAGACCCGGCGCAGGGCCGATCAGCGGGTTACCGTCTGGCGTGTAACAAATTGGACCGTTGAAATCGTCCTTAAGACCGACCTCTTCGGTCGACGGAATACGATGGATAAAGTCCATGTATTCTTGTTCGATCCGTTCAAGGTTCAGCGGGAACAGGTCGGCACGGAAACTATCAGGCACACCATAACGGAACCGCGCAGGTGCGCCGTCCTCATATGGCCCCAAAATCCAGCCACCGCGTTCTTCGCGGACATACCAACGCGCATCAACATCGCGTAGAACCGGGTGTTCGCCATTCTGTTTGCGCCACTCGACCAACGCCGGATCAGGTTCTGTCACGATGAACTGGTGTTCGACCGGGATCGCGGGTGTCTTGATACCCAGTAGCTTTGCTGTGCGTTGCGCGTGGTTACCTGTTGCTGTGACAACGTGTTCCGCATGGATCACAATCTGTTCGTCAGATGGGATAAGGTTACCGCCCTTTTCGACCATCTTTGTGCAGGTGACATCCCAATGATCCCCGGTCCAATGATAGCCATCAACCTGCCAGCGGCGTTCAATCGTGACACCGCGCTGACGCGCACCTTTGGCCATGGCCATCGTGACATCGGCTGGGTTGATGTAACCATCGGTCGGATGGAAGATCGCACCAACCAGATCTTCGGTCCGGACCAATGGCCAGCGTTCGCGGATTTGATCAGGTGTCATCCACTCATAGGGAATATCGACGGTTTCTGCAGTCGTCGCATACAGCATATATTCGTCCATACGCGCCTGCGACTGCGCCATGCGCAGGTTACCAACAACCGAGAAACCGGGGTTCAGTCCGGTTTCTTCTTCAAGCGTTTTATAAAACTTGATCGAATAGTCGTGGATGTGGCTAGACGCGTAAGACATGTTGAAATAGGGCAGCAAGCCCGCCGCATGCCAAGTGGAACCAGATGTCAGCTCGTCGCGCTCCAGCAACATCACATCATCCCAACCGGCCTTAGCCAAATGATATGCGATTGATGTCCCGACGGCGCCACCGCCGACGACCAATGCTTTGACATGCGATTTCATAAGCGCGACTCCCTTTACCATTCTTGCGTTCAATTTGCGCGAAACTGAACATTAACGAAAGAACTAGCCGACGCCTCATCGTGCAATTGCGACAGCAAAGCACAAAGGTTTCGGTTTTGTGGTATAAAGAGAATGCGACGATAACATTATTACGTCAAAAATGGATAATTTCAGATGGCACGATTTTCTCTCGAAGACGCCGCAAAGCTGGCGGAAGCAAGCTATAACAGCATCAACATTATTAGTCCGCGCGTTACGCGATCCTGCCCGCACAACGACGTGCAGGCCCACATACTGGAGGGCAATACGCTACTTTTGCCGGGTTCCAATTCTGTTCGCGATTACCTGAAGTTCAATCTACGCCCCCTGTTGTTGGGTCACAAACAACTCAGGCTAAGCGATGATGATGTCGGCCGGGGCACGTCGGGAACGCTCTGGCATCAGGGTTTTCTTGCGTATGCGGCCGTTGTGGCAGACTGGCTGATCAAAGAACGCATCACCCCAACCTTCATAATCGGTCATTCGCTTGGTGCAGCGGCCACGCAAATCCTTGCAAAGACCTATGGCGTCCCCGGGATCGGATTTGCTGCGCCCCGGCCAAGACACTCACGGGGTCCCATTAAGAATGGCAAGATGTGTCTTCTTATTAATCGCCAAGACGATATCGTGCCGAACCTGCCCGGCACGTTTCATCACGTCGGCAAAGTGAGCGCACTTTTGCCAAATCCACGCCGACGCTTTCTGGCGCATAAAATGACCCACTACCGCGAAATCGTCGAGGCAGGGCAAATAGCCGGCAGCCTGCCGTCGCATTGGTCGGGTGGCTAAGTTCTTAATTGCCCCCGACTGAACAACGGCGGACACCGTTTTCGATGCGACATTGCGACGACTGCCCAAACCCGGTCGAGACCGCCGGCCGTGCATTCACATCAGGTGTCTCAGAAGGCGCAGTCGCTCGAGTTTCAGGCAACCGCGCGATTAAGGCCATGACTTCGTCTGCGATGTCGTAGTCGCCAGACATGTATTCCTCAAAATCACTCTGTGCGCTCTCAAGGTCGACAACCTTTGTCAGGATGTAATGTTCGTGGGCGTTCCATTCACGACCACTGTCAATCATCGTTGCTGCAAAAGAGCGGGCCGAAATTTCTTCCGAGCCATCGTTCAAAAGCGTCAAAAGCTCAAACGGGGCTTCTTCGATGCTATCCGGATAGGCCAGAATGAATGCATCCCAGTCGGCAATCTCGCCCGCCTTCACACGTTGTAGTGCTTCGGTCCAAGGCGTGCCAAAATCACGCCCAGAGACAAGCAATTCTAACGCTTTATATGCGACGCTTGGCTCTGGCAACGCACTAGAAAGGGGCTGCTGGTCAGGCGTAACGATGCCAGCTTCAGCATCCACCGTTGGATCTGGCATCGGCAGCAAGCCATTTGCGCGCTCAAGATTAATTCCCATCAACGCTGAAGCAACCGCAGCATCGCTACTATTGGTCAGCACAGCGATATTTAGGACTTCATCAATCTCTTCATCGCCAAAACTCATGTTGAATCTGCGATAGTTTACTGGTTCGGGAAACTCAGCACCTGGGACGTTAGAAATTCGTGGCTTTAGTATTAAAGGACGCCCCGCAACAGTGGCTACCTCGATATCGAGGTTTGGCTTTGGCGCCCCCGCTGAAGCGAGCTTCATTTGCGCAAAAATACTATTTCGTTTTGGCCTATGCGGGCCGTAGACCATATTCACGACGACCAGTTCTTCTGCATTCGCAAAGGTCCAAACTGCACCCTTGTGTTCATCCACGCTAATATCCGCAAGCTGGCGTAGCAAACCCTGTGTCGTGGTGGCTGGCGTATCTCTGGCAGCAAGTGCCTCATTAACAATCGCTTCACCATGGGCCGTCTCATATGGGACCACCTCCCAACCATCCGGCGCGGTCACCTCGATGCTGACCAGACGTTGGTTGTAGGCATAGTCATCCCAAACGATTTTGAAGGTGAATACGATAGCGGCAGCGACAACTACCATCGCAATACCAATAACAGGCATCATAAGTCGCATAGCGATCCGTTCCTCATCTATGTTTGAAAATCATAAAATGCAGCAAATCGCTACTTAAGTTCATTCAGACTAACGTTACAGCATCGCAGGCACAACCAGATCGGGCGGCCTGTGACCATCTGCAAAGGTCTGGATGTTCAAGATCACCTTTTCACCCATCTCAATGCGGCCTTCGACGGTTGCTGATCCCATATGCGGCAGCAAAATCGCATTCGGTAGCTGCTTAAGACGTGGATTTATCTCGTTACCATGTTCGAACACATCCAGTCCGGCCCCTGCGATTTCATCGGCACGCAGCATCCGGGTAAGCGCGTTTTCATCAATCACCTCACCGCGCGAAGTGTTGATGATCACGGCGTCTGGCTTCATCAGCTTTAGCCGACGCGCGTTCATCAAATGAAATGTCGAAGGCGTATGCGGGCAGTTGATCGAAATAACGTCCATATGTGCAACCATCTGATCAAGGCTTTCCCAATAGGTTGCCTCTAGCGCTTCTTCGACTTCTGGGCGCAGACGTTTACGGTTATGGTAATTCACTTCCATACCAAAGGCATTAGCCCTGCGTGCAACGGCCTGTCCGATCCGCCCCATACCCAAGATGCCCAAGCGACGCCCGCGAATACGCCCCCCCATCATTGCAGTGGGTGACCACCCTTGCCAATCGCTTGACTGCGCAAGGCGCAGTCCCTCAGCTAAGCGGCGGGTCACGCCAAGAATCAACGCCATCACCACGTCGGCTGTATCTTCGGTCGTAACCCCCGGAGTATTTGACACGTGAATGCCACGCTCACGAGCCGTCGCAACATCGATGTTATCAACCCCTGCCCCGTAGTTCGCGATTAACTTCAATCGGTCACCCGCACGAGCAAGCAGCTTTGAATCAATGTGATCGGTGATCGTGGGCACCAGAACATCAGCGTTTGCCATCGCGTCGGCCAATTCATCTGTAGTCATTGGTGTGTCGTCTTCACGCAGCGTGACGTCAAACAGCTCTTTCATGCGGGCTTCGACCACCTCGGGTAACCGTCGCGTCACAACAACACTTAACTGCTTCCCTGACATGGTGGGCCCTCCCGTGGCTTTCCAAATTATCCATTCCGTGTCAGGTTGCGCCAAAGGGACGCGCAGCACAAGAACCGCGCGCCGATTTTGAGCAGTTAAGGACAAACAATGGGTACTTTGGTGCAATGGTTTCGCATCGTTCAACTGGCTTTGATCGCTGGATTTCTCAGTGCGGGCATGGCTTTTGCGCAAGACGTCAACGATGCGCCCGCCCTCGGACCTGAAACGAACCTACCTTTGCCGCGATTTGTGTCGCTCAAAGCATCCGAAGCAAACGTGCGGCGCGGTCCATCATTGTCCCACCGCATTGACTGGGTCTTTCAAAGACGCAACATGCCTTTGCAAGTAATCGCAGAATACGGCCACTGGCGCCGCGTCATTGATCGTGATGGGCAAGGCGGCTGGATTCACTACACTATGCTGTCAGGCGTCCGCACTGTCTTGGTCGAAGGCGACGACACACCCATCCGATCCCGCCCCTCCGAGGACGCGACCGAAAACGCGGTCCTTGAACACGGGGTCATCGCCCGGCTTGGCGACTGTACGCCATCTTGGTGCGAACTTAGCGCTGGCGGATACGGCGGCTGGGCACCAAAATCCGTGCTGTGGGGCGTAAGCGAGGCAGAGATCAGAGAATAGGCAAACAGTTGCGATATTGACGAAAACGGCCTAGCACAAAGAGATGTCCGACCCGCACGCCACCCGCCTCAACCTCTCTGCCGGATTACTATCGGTCGCCGTGGCGCTTGTTCTCGTGCTCGCAAAGCTCTGGGCGTTGGCACAAACTGGATCACTCGCGGTTGCGGCCACATTAGCTGATAGTGCGATGGATTTGATGATGTCGCTTGGTGGGCTCGCCGCCATTGCTTACGCTGCAAAACCTGCTGACGAAGACCACAACTTTGGACACACCTCTGCCGAAGACCTCGCCGCGCTTGGGCAATCGCTATTCATTCTGATTTCCGCTGGGGTCATTGCGACAGCTGCCGTTATGCGCCTGCTTGATGACACCGTATTACTGCCGGAACATGAAACACGCGGCATTTCTGTGATGGTTTTCTCCATCGCTGTCACGTTGGGGTTGGTTTTGTGGCAGCGCTATGTCGCCGCGCAAACCGGCAACAAGGTCGTCCAGGCCGACAGCCTTCACTACCTCGGCGACCTTATCCCCAACATCGGTGCAATCATCGCGCTTTGGGCGTCGGCAACTCTGGGCTTAGGGCAGATTGATAGCGTGGTTGCACTGGGTGCAGCAGCACTGCTCGCAGTCGGAGCAATTCGCATCGGCAAAGGCGCGTGGGACGCCCTGATGGATCGTCAAGCAGACCCTGCAATGATCCAAGCCATCGGCGACATCACTGACAACTTTCCGGGCGTGCACGGGTATCACGACCTCAAGACCCGCGTTGCGGGCAGCAGGGTGTTCATCAACATGCACATCGAACTGGACGGCAGCCAGAGCCTGAATGACGCTCATGCCACCGGTGCCGCGCTACGCCGGGCCATTGTAGATGCCTATCCGCATGCAGATGTGCTAATCCACAAGGACCCGATCGGCGTTGAGAAACACCCCGACGACCCGCGCCCGTAGGGTGGATTCCAATCCACCTACGCAGCTTGATCTAGCCCCCGCCCTTTGAGCAAAGCATCAACCCCAGGCAGACGCCCACGAAACGCCGTGTATAGCTCTGCGGCATCGACTGATCCGCCAGAGGACAGGACAGTTTTCTCCAACCGCTTGGCCGTATCCGCATCAAAGGGGTCATCTGCCTCTTCAAACGCGGCGAATGCATCTGCGTCCATTACCTCTGACCACATGTAGCTGTAATAACCGCTCGAATACCCGTCGCCAGCAAAGACATGCGCGAAATGCGGGGTTGCGTGGCGCATCCGGATCGCATGCGGCATACCGATGTCTTCCAAAATCTCCGCCTGCTTTTGCATAGGGTCGGCAGGGGCCGGACCATTGTGGAACTCCAGATCGACCAAAGCAGACGCAACATATTCGACGGTTTGGAAACCCATGTCATATGTCGTCGCGGCCAACATGCGATCCAGCAGATCTTTTGGCATCGGCTCGCCTGTTTCTGAATGGGTCGCAAATTCAGCAAGCACCTCAGGCACCTCTAGCCAGTGTTCATAAAGCTGGCTTGGTAGTTCTACAAAATCGCGTGCAACGGATGTACCGCTGATGCTTTCATAGGTCACATCGGACAGCATTTGATGCAAGGCGTGGCCAAATTCGTGGAACAAAGTCCGAGCATCATCATAAGACAATAGCGCAGGTTTACCCTCTGCTGGCTTTGCAAAGTTGCAAACGTTGACGACATGCGGGCGCACGTCACCGCTTAGACGCTGTTGCGACCGCATCGCAGAACACCACGCGCCGGAACGCTTGGAGCCACGCGCAAAATAGTCACCGATGAACACGGCAATATGTTCACCGTTGCGGGTGACTTCCCACAGGCGCACGTCAGGGTGATAGATCGGGCCTTCGATTGGCGCAAAATCAAGGTTGAACAGGCGATTTGCACAAGCGAACGACGCCTCGATCATGCGATCAAGCTGAAGATATGGCTTCAACTCGGCCTCGTCCAAATCATGCAGTTCCTTGCGGCGCTTTTCGGAATAGAAACGCCAGTCCCAAGGCTCTAGCGGGCCATCCCATCCATCAGCATGCAGCATACGCTTTAGTACTTCGGCGTCAGCCTCAGCTGCCGCCTTGGCGGGTTTCCAAACCTTCATCAACAGATCACGTACCGCCGCAGGGGTACCAGCCATTTCGGTCTCTAGCTTGAAATCAGCAAATGTTTCATAACCCAGCAAACCAGCACGCTGTTCACGCAACTTCAGCGTTTCAGCGGCAAGCGCACGGTTGTCCGTTTTACCGCCATTTGCACCCCGTGCGGCCCATGCTTCATAGGCCTTTTGACGCAGATCGCGGCGTTCAGAAAACTGCAAGAACGGTACGATCAAGGATCGCGACAACGTCACAACCGGACCGTCGGCTCCCTTGTCCTTACCCGCAGCTTTGGCCGTGGCGATCACAAAATCAGGCAGACCATCCATATCGCCTGCGGCCAATGGCATGAACCATTCACGTTCATCAGCCAGCAAGTTTTGAGTGAACTCTGTACCCAAAACCGAAAGACGTGACTTTACATTGCGCAGGGCCACGGCGTCGTCACCTTCTAGCAAAGCACCAGAGCGCACAAAGGTGCGGCGTGACAACATCAAAACGCGTTGCTGTTCATCGGTCAGGTCAAGCGTATCACGCGCCGCCCAAAGCGTTTCGACGCGCGCGAACAGCGCCTTATTCTCTGACACTTCAGACGAATAAGCACTTAGCTTGGGTGCAAATTCCCGTTGCAACGCCTCGCGCGCGGGATTGCTGTCTGCGCCAGCCACGCCATAAAATGCACCCAGCACGCGGCCCAATGTTTCATCTGCCAGCTCAAGCGCCTCGATAGTGTTTTCAAATGTCGGCGCGTCAGGATTGTCTGCAATCGCGGCGATGTTTTCGCGCGACTCGGCCAACGCAGCATCCACTGCGGGCGAAAAATCCGCGTCAGTGATCTGATCAAATGGCGGCAGCCCAAATGGCGTATCCCAATCGGCAAGCAGTGGATTAGTCATGGCAAATCTCCTTTGGGCTATAGCTATGCCTCTGACATCGAATTTGCCAGAACTTGACCCTCGCTTTGTGCAAAATACTCCGAATCGGCGGTCATCGCCTGCGCATTCGCTGCTCAAATCGGCGTAGCGCTATCGACAGGCTGATGGTCATCGTCAGATAAACCAAAGCAACGACATTGTAGGTTTCAAAGTATCTGAAATTGCCCGCCGCCGTCACTTTGCCCAGCTGCGTGACGTCCGTCACGCCAAGCACCGAAACAAGGCTAGAATCCTTTAGCATCGCGACAAAGTCGTTCCCAAGTGGAGGCAGAATCGTACGCAAGGCTTGCGGAAAGGCGATAAGCCGAAAAACCTGCCACCGACTGAGACCAAGCGCCTCGGCCGCTTCGATTTGGCCGGTGTCGACGGACTGCAAGCCAGCACGAAACACCTCGGCCAAGAACGACGCATAGGCCAAGGTCAGCGCGATGATAGCGCGCCAAAGCAACGAAAAATCGCGTGTGCGGATAGGATCGAACCCAGTCAGTTCAGCCATCCAATTCCACAAAGAAACAAGCGCCGGTGCCAAAACAAAGGCCACATACAGCAACAAAACGATAATAGGCACGCCGCGCACAACTTCAATGTAGAACCGTGAAAACTGGCGTAACACCAACGACCGCGACATCCCCGCGAGCGCCAAACCCAGCCCAAGAACACAAGCAATCGAATAGGCGATCACAGTCACATAGACCGTCACCCATATGCCTTTGCTCAGGGTGTGCAGGACCTTGGTGTAAGTTTCATCCGCGATGACCTGCCAAAACAAGTAAAGGCCGATCGCGACGACAGCGACCAGCCAATAAGGGAAATCCGGTTTATCGGTATTCTTAGGGTGCAACCCGGTTCGCCCCGCGCCTATTCACCCATTTTGTATTCAAGAAACCACCGCGTGTTCAGCGCATCAATTGTTCCATCTGCCCTCATATCAGCAATGGCCGCGTTGATCGGGGCAACCAAATCTGACCCTTTAGGAAAAATAAAACCAAAATCCTCGGTCCCTAGTTTTTCACCAACAATCTTTAGCCCACCATCAGAGGCCGCGACATAACCGTTGCCAGCAGTCCCATCGGTAAGAACAAGGTCGACGTCACCAACACGTAACGCCTGCACCGTGGCCCCGAATGTTTCCATCAATTGGATACGTGGGTTTGCCTCATTACCATCCAGAACCTCATAGACGCCGACGTAAAAGGGCGTCGTGCCCGGCTGTGCGGCCATCAATAAATCTTCGTTCGCAGCAAATCCGGCAGCATCATTGAACCGATCCTCATCGCCACGAACAAGCATCACCATTTCAGAGGTCATATAGCTATCAGAAAAATCAACGACTTCGGCCCGGTCTTCGCGGATCGTAATTCCCGTCATCCCCATATCGAACTGGGCTTCTGATACGGCAGGGATCATCGCATCCCAGCTAATATTTTCATAAACAACGGTGGCATTCAGACGCTTCGCGATCTCAGCCATGGCGTCATATTCCCAGCCCACGGCATCACCGTTACCGTCAATGAACTGTAGCGGCGGATAGGCGTTTTCAGTAACCACCACGATCTCTTGGCCTTCCAAATTGGGCAAATGGCCTTCGGCGATGGCAGAGGTGGCACAAAGAGCCAAAGCAAGTGTCACAAGCGTTTTCATGGTAATCTCCACTGATCTAAATTGTGGATCAGCCTAAGAGCCTCAGCCCGAGACGCGCAAGCCCTTGCCCGCACAAACAGCGCAATCCTTACGTGGCTTAACCGCAATTGTCCGTGTTTGCGCATAAAGCGCATCATAAATCAGCAGCCGCCCACGCAGACCATCACCAGCGCCCGTAATCAGCTTAATTGTCTCAACCGCCATCATGGAACCAATAACGCCCGGCAGCGGCCCGATCACGCCAGCCTCGGCGCAGCTAGGAACAAGTTCTGCATCGGGTGCCACGGGAAACACGCAGGCATAGCACGGGGTGCCATTGGTGGGATCATAGACGCTAATTTGCCCTTCCCATTGGGTTAGCGCGGCTGCGATCAACGGTTTCTCCAACGCGACAGCAGTGCGATTGACCAGATACCGGGTATCGAAATTGTCGGTGCCGTCCAAGATGACATCATATTCAGCGAACAAGTCATTCGCGATCTCAGCAGTCAGACGCCGATGATAAGGTTGCACAGTCACGAACGGGTTCTGCGCACGCATCGCTTCGGCGGCGGAATGCACCTTTGGCACACCAATATTGCGATCCAAATGGATCACCTGCCGCTGAAGGTTCGCGTTTTCGACTAAATCATCGTCGATCACCCCGATCGTGCCAACCCCAGCTGCTGCCAGATATTGAAGCGCAGGAGCACCCAATCCCCCTGCCCCAACGACCAAAACCGATGCATCGCGCAGCGCTTTTTGTCCGGGGCCACCGACCTCTCGCAATATGATATGGCGGGCATAGCGGTTCAGTTCGGTATCGGAAAAACTAGCAGGGATTTGTTCGGGCGTCGCGTTTGAAACGGCGCGCGCACGCACGCGCCCCAAAAGGTTTCGATAGCCTGCAATGATCCCGCCAAAGACGATAAGCATGATCCATAGGCGCACATCACCACCTGTCGCCATGCGTAATGGGTGTCCGTCGGGCAGCACAAGATGCCCTAGGATCACTGCACCAATCAACATGGCAAGCATCGTCCAGCGCGCACGCATTGGTGCGCCCATCAACATGCCGATACCCCAAAGAGCAGCGGCCATTGCCCCGACCATAATCATAGGCCGGTTGATCCAAATCCGCCCGAACCGCGCGACGTCAAGTCCAAGGACGCAACTGGACGAAACCGGGCCTGCACAACTGGCGCTATTACCATCTGTGCAATGCGCATGCCGTGTTCGATGGTGAAATAGTCTTGCTCCCAGTTAATCAGGATAATCCCCACTGGACCGCGATAATCGCTGTCAATCGTACCGGGGCTATTCACCAACCCAATCCCTTGCTTAAGAGCCAACCCCGACCGCGGCCTGATCTGAACTTCGTAGCCTTGCGGGATCGCCATGCGTAGGCCTGTTGGGACCAGCACGCGGCGACCGGGCGGCAATTCAATTGCCCGCTTGTCCGGTAAATTCGCACGTAGATCGGCGCCAGCCGCACCGGGCGTTTCATAAGAAGGAAGCCCAAGGCCAACGTCGGCCCCGTCATCCCATTGGATCGTAATTTCTGGTGTCACGTGATGGCCTTTGCAATTCGTGTGGCAAGCTCAGCCGCCGTGGCATCCTTTGACATGCGCGGCCAGTCTTCGGCGCCGTCAGCAGTGATCAAGGTCACGTCATTTTCGCTGCCGCCCATGATGCCAGTCGAAGGCGACACATCGTTTGCGACGATCCAATCACACCCTTTGCGCAGGCGTTTGGCCGTGGCGTTGGCAATCACATCGTCCGTTTCCGCAGCAAAGCCAACGACAAGCGCAGGGCGTCCGGTTTTCATTTGTGACACCGTCGCAAGGATGTCCGGATTTTCTGCGAACTCAAGCTTGGGAAGTCCCGATTTGTCCTTTTTAATCTTGCTATCGCCGGCGTTCGCGACGTGCCAATCAGCAACTGCAGCAGCGAATACAGCGGCGTCAGCAGGGGAAGAACCAATTACGGCGTCGAGCATTTCATTCGCAGTCTCAACGGCAATTACGCGCGCGCCTGCGGGTGGTGGCACATCGGCAGGACCAGTAACAAAAGTCACTTTCGCGCCCAGCGCAACCAACGCCTTGGCAATGGCTGTTCCTTGCGCACCCGAAGATCGGTTCGCGATGTAGCGCACCGGATCAATCGGCTCATGGGTGGGGCCAGAGGTCACCAAGACATGCTTTCCCTTCAGAGGACCATCTGACAGCGCCGCATCAATCGCCACGATAATATCAGGCGTTTCGGCAAGGCGACCCGGACCGTATTCGCCGCAAGCCATCGCGCCTTCATCTGGTCCGACGACAAGCACACCATCACCTTTCAAAGTTGCCAAATTGCGCTGCGTGGCTGGGTGTTCCCACATGCGCACATTCATCGACGGGGCAACCAAAACGCGTTTGTCTGTCGCAAGAAGCAAAGTAGAAGCCAGATCATTCGCCAGCCCATTTGCCATCTTCGCCATCAGATCGGCTGTTGCAGGGGCCACAACGATAAGATCCGCAGCGCGTGACAGTTCAATATGCCCCATCTCGGCTTCGTCTGTCAGATCAAAAAGGTCTTGATAAACCTTGCTCGCAGATAGCGCAGAAAGGCTAAGCGGGGTTACAAACTCCGCCCCTGCCCTCGTCAAAACAGGTGTGACCTTTGCGCCTTGTTCACGCAAACGACGCAGCAAGTCCAACGCCTTAAAGGCAGCGACACCGCCACCAACAATTAACAATATGTGCTTTTCCGCCAGCATGTGCTGTCTCCGGTATTAACTCGGGTTGAACTTAGGTCAGTTCATACCGGAAAGACAATGACAGGCCTTATGCGAAAAATGCGTGTACCTCTGGGCTTTGGCGCTCAAGACTTTTGCGCATCTTACCAAAGGCTGCAGCCTCGAGCTGACGAACACGTTCCTTTGACAGGCCCATTTCCGTGCCAAGGCTTTCTAAGGTGCGTGGGTTATCTCGTATTTTACGTTCATAGACAATGAACTGCTCGCGCTCGTTCAATCCACCCAGCGCAGTCGATAGCCACTGCTTTAGCGTGTCATTGTCATGATTGTTCGCGACAGTTTCTGCAGCTTGGGGGCTATCGTCTTCCAATGCGTCAATCCATTCACGCCCTTCATCCTCGACCGATTGCGTGGCGTTAAGCGAATAATCCGCCCCAGAAAGACGGCCATCCATCATTTCGACATCGTGTAACGGCACGCCAACCTCGGTCGCGACAAGCTGATGCAGTTCATGCGTCGGAATTGTGCGTCCTTCGGCGGCAGCCTCGCGTTCGATCCGGGCCTGAACGCGCCGCATGTTAAAGAACAACGATTTTTGCGATGATGTCGATCCGGTACGAACCATCGACCAGTTCCGCATCACGTATTCTTGGACGGATGCCTTGATCCACCAGACAGCATAAGTCGAAAAACGAACGCCACGGTCTGGGTCAAATTTATCTGCTGCCTTCATCAGGCCGACTGACGCCTCTTGGATCAGATCGTTCATCGGCGCGCCGTAGCGTTTGAATTTTGCGGCCATCGAAATTGCCAACCGCATATACGCCGTGATCAGCCGATGAAGCGCCTGTTCATCGCGTTTATCACGCCATGCATAGGCCAGCGCTAACTCGGTTTCGGCGTCTAACATTTCCGCCTTCATCGCGTTGCGCGAAAAATTCTGATCAGTAATACCAATGGTGCTCATCAAACCGCTCCTTAGGTGAATGCGCAGCATTAACTTTGCTGTGTAATTCGTTTACGTAGGGAACCAACGCTCTGGATCAAAAAAGGTTTCAAACAGATGCTGCCCAAACTCTCACTCGTGCTAGGCGGGGCGGCCTCCGGTAAGTCAGCCTTTGCAGAAGGCCTTGTGCTTAATACGCAGTGTAACCCAGTTTACGTCGCAACCGCGCAGATTTTTGATGACGAGATGGCGCAAAAGGTTGCGCGCCACCGTGATCAGCGCGGAAATCTTTGGAATACCATCGAAGAACCCATTGATGTCGCGTCTGCCCTGAACCGGGTGTCAGAGGACGAAGCCGTGCTAATCGACTGCGCCACGCTATGGCTGACCAACATCATCTTAGGCGAACATGACCTTGCCAAAGAAAGCGCGGCGTTGCTGTCTGCACTTGATACCTGCGCAGGCCCAGTGGTCGTTGTTTCGAATGAAACAGGCCAAGGGATTGTGCCGGACAACGCGCTGGCGCGCAGGTTTCGGAACGCGCAAGGCACGCTTAACCAACAGATCGCGGCCAAGGCTGATCTTGTCGTTGCTGTCATGGCAGGGCTACCGATGACGCTAAAGGGGCAATTGCCGTGACCCGACTATGGTGGGTGCGGCATGGCCCAACCCATGAAAAAGCATTTGTCGGCTGGCGCGATGTTCCTGCGGACCTATCCGATCATGCGCTGATTAATCGGGTCGCTGACCACCTACCGGAAACCGCGATCGTTATTTCATCAGACCTGATCCGTGCATCCGCAACAGCGGACGCCATCATGCGAAACCGTACCCGCCTGCCCGATCATCCGGGCCTGCGCGAATTCGACTTTGGCGCATGGGACGGTCTGCACTTTACCCAAGTCGCAGAACGCGACCCAGACCTAAGCCGCCGTTTCTGGGAAGAACCCGGTGACCTAACAGCCCCTGACGGCGAAAGCTGGAACGCCGTTGCAAAGCGGGTCAATGCCGTCGTTGACGATCTGTGCCAACGCCACAACGGCCAAGACATCATCCTGACCGCACACATCGGTGTCATCATGACACAAATCCAACGCGCCAGCGGCAGTACTGCCTATCAAGCAATGGGACACCAGGTCGACAACCTGTCCATCACGCAAATGTCTGTTGGACCGCAGGGGTGGGAACTGGGCGTCGTTAATCACCTTCCGTGATGAGGTCCGTCACATTTTGTCGTTATGCATGTGGCTGACCGCGCGCTAAGGTTTGGCCATGACATATGAACTTTACATTGGTGATCGCACCTTCAGCAGCTGGTCTTTGCGCGGCTGGCTTATGCTCGAAAAATTCGGGCTGGATTATAACACACATTTGGTAGGGCTATATGCTGGCACCTACCGCGAAGAACTGGCGCATTTGGCCCCAGCCCGCACAGTCCCAGCAATGCAGACACCCGAAGGTTACGTGCTGACTGACAGTCTGGCGATGGGCGAAACGCTGGTCGAACGGCACCCAGATATCAACCTTTACCCACGCGACGGAGCTGCGCGCGCCCTTGCGCGAACAATCACGCATGAAATGCATTCGGGCTTTATGGCTCTCCGCGATGCCTGCCCCAACATGATCACCCACGTATGGGAAGGGTTCCAGCCGTCCGAGGCCGTATTGGCAGACATTGCCCGCGTTGAGGAACTTTGGGCGTTAGCGCGCTCGCGACACGGACAGAACGGGCCTTGGTTATTTGGTGAATATACATTGGCCGATGTCTTTTACGCGCCCGTTGCCCTGCGGATCACGGCTTATGACCTGCCGGTCAGCGATGCCGCCCAAGCCTATGTCGACGCTCACCTTAGCGATCCTGCGTTTTTGGCATGGCGCGATGCATCCAAATCAGAAAACTACGATCCGTGGCCCTATCCAATGGACCTTGGCCGTAAACCATGGCCTGGCGATGCATCTTAACCATTCGTAAACCACGACCACGTAACCGTTAACAAAAAGCGGAGCGTGGACATGGTCGCACTGGCCTACACAGTGGCATTTGAAGGAATCGAGGCCCGGCTGGTCGAGGTGCAATGCGCCGTGACGCCGGGCATTCCCGCGTTTTCGATCGTTGGTCTACCAGATAAAGCTGTGTCCGAAGCCCGCGAGAGGGTACGCGCTGCGTTGACCTCCATGGCGATTGCGTTGCCCTCCAAGCGGATCACGGTGAACTTATCACCCGCCGACTTGCCCAAAGAGGGGTCGCATTTCGACCTGCCCATCGCGCTCGCGTTGCTCGCGGCACTCGACATCATTCCGCAAGACGACGCTGCCCAAACCGTGGCATTGGGTGAACTGTCACTGGATGGCACGTTGGTTCCTGTGGTTGGTGCGCTCCCCGCTGCGATGGCCGCAGCTGACGAAGACCGCACATTGCTTTGTCCGCACGCCTGCGGGGCAGAGGCCGCTTGGGTAGGCGCCGCCAATGTCATCGCCCCGCGCAGCTTGGCCGATGTTGTCCGGCACTACACAGGTCAATCGGTTCTATCCCCGTCCGAGCCCGGCGAAGTCCACGGCACCAGCAGCAGCCGCGACCTATCCGAAGTCAAAGGCCAAGAACGCGCTAAACGCGCGTTGGAAATCGCAGCAGCAGGTCGGCACCATCTGATCATGGTCGGTTCTCCCGGTTCTGGGAAATCGATGCTGGCCGCGCGTATCCCCGGCATCTTGCCACCATTGTCACCGGTCGAGGCACTGGAAACGTCAATGATCCACTCTCTGTCTGGTCTGCTAGACGAGGGTGGGATCAACCGTGAACGCCCATTCCGGGAACCTCATCATACGGCGTCGATGCCAGCGATCGTGGGTGGTGGCCGTACGGCAAAACCGGGTGAAATCAGCCTTGCGCATAATGGTGTGCTATTCATGGATGAATTCCCAGAATTCGCACGCACCGTGCTGGAAACCTTGCGACAGCCGATTGAAACTGGCGAAGTTGTCGTCGCCCGCGCCAATGCCCATGTGCGCTACCCCTGTCGGTTCATGCTGGTGGCTGCAGCGAACCCATGCAAATGCGGCTACCTTTCCGACCCAGCGCGCGCCTGCGCCCGTGTTCCACAATGTGGCGATGACTACATGGGGCGCATTTCCGGCCCCCTGATGGATCGATTTGATCTGCGGATCGAAGTACCCCCCGTCGCGTTTACCGATCTCGACCTCCCCCAAGACGGCGATAGCTCCGCCACCGTAGCCGAACGCGTCGCGCGGGCACGCGATGTGCAAACGGCACGCTTTGCAGACCATGACAGGATGCGTGTGAACGCAGACGCCGAAGGGCGGGTACTAGAAGAAATCGCAACACCAGACGCAGACGGGCGTGATCTGCTGGTCAAAGTCGCCGAGCGTTTCGGACTGTCTGCACGCGGATATCACCGAGTACTACGGGTCGCACGAACCATCGCCGATCTTGATGGGGCCATAGACGTGCGCAAACCGCATGTCGCCGAAGCTGTCAGCTATCGATTGTCCATGGCAAAAGAGGTCTGAACAAATTCCGCAATTTCCCTGAGCGCTTTGCGCGCTTCAGGGATGTAACCGTCAAACATCTGCCAAACATGTGGGACACCGTCCCAGATACGCAGGTCTGCTGCGTCCCCTAACACGTCCGCCATTCGCACCGCATCATCACGCAATGCTTCACCACTACCGACCTGTATCAACACAGGTGGAGGCCGATCAAACTTTGCAAATAACGGCGATGCGCGCGGGTCGTTACGTGCGGCACTGCCCAAGTAACGGTCCACGACGTCATCCATCCGAGAAACAGGAAGCAAAACTTCTTGCTTCGTCGTTAGGCTTTTCCCCAGAAGGGTCAGATCGACCCAAGGCGACATCGCAAATGCCGCGCGCGGCTGCTGCCCGCGTTGGGTCAGATGGGCCAACATGGCCAACATTAACCCGCCACCAGCACTATCACCGCCTAGAACAATGTCTTGCGGCCGATAACCTTTTGCTATCAGCAAATCCCACGCCAGAACGGCATCTTCGAATGCTGCGGGAAATGGGGCGTCTTGCAGCAGCCGATAGTCAGGCGCGCACATGCGGATGCCGGTCAATTTAGAGATTCGCCCCAGCAGACCGCGATAGCTGGCCCCGCTCCCCGCGAAATAGGCACCACCGTGCAAATACAAGATCACCCGCCGAGGGGTAGTTCTGCCAACACTCACCCAGTTCAGGGTCAGGTCTTCGATGGCTTCAGTTAGGTGACAAATGTGCGGCGGGCCGCGAAATACCCACGGGGCGACGAATTCAAACGCCCGTTTAGCGCGTGCCGGTGAACTCTGGAAACTAAGCACTGGCCGCACCATATAGCGCAGCCAGAAATTTAAAATGCGCAGTCGCATGTTATCCGGCGCGACGTGCTTCAATCGCGAGCCAGATTTTTTCGGCGACATTGGTGCCGTCAAAGCGTTCAAGCTCTTGAATGCCAGTCGGTGAGGTCACATTGATTTCGGTCAGCCAATCGCCGATCACATCGATACCAACGAAAACCTGACCTTTTTGACGCAACAAAGGCCCAATCTTGGCGCAAATCTCGCGGTCACGATCTGTCAGCGCGACCTTCTCTGGACGACCACCTACGTGCATATTTGACCGGGTTTCACCCGCTGCTGGCACGCGGTTGATTGCGCCGACAGGTTCACCATCCACAAGGATCACACGTTTATCACCCTTGGAAACCGCCGGCAGATATTTCTGCATGATCAATGGTTCACGGTTAATGCCGCTGAACAATTCATGTAGTGAGGCTAGATTGCTGTCAGCATGGGCAAGCTTAAACACCCCGGCTCCGCCGTTGCCATAAAGGGGTTTAAGGATGACATCGCCGTGCTCTTGGCGGAAGCCGCGCAAGGTTTCAAGATCGCGAGCGATCATTGTTGGCGGGGTTAGGTCGGGGAAGTTCAGCACCAGCAGCTTTTCAGGATAGTTTCGCACCCAAAACGGATCGTTCACGACTAGTGTTTTCGGATGGATCATATCCAGGATATGCGTCGTCGTGATGTAGCCCATATCGAACGGCGGGTCTTGGCGCAGCCAGACTACATCGAATTCACCCAGATCAACGGTCTGCTCTTCACCCAGTGTAAAGTGATCGCCCTTGACCCGCTGAACCGTCAGCGGCCAGCCACGCGCTGTTACTCGCCCTTGATCAAACGCAAGCTTGTCAGGTGTGTAGTAGAACAACGAATGCCCACGTGCCTGTGCTTCTTCAGCGATACGAAACGTGCTGTCCGCGTTAATATCAATGGGACCGATCGGATCCATCTGGAAAGCAATTTTCAGCGACATGTTACAACCTCTTTGAATGCAGTGTTGCCCTGATACATGGCGCAGGCACATGCCTTGTGCAATGGGCCAGTCAGCTTTCCATGAAGGCGTTTTCGATCACTTTCACCGCACCAGTGCCATCCACCATCGCCAAATCAAAGCGCACATCGGTCAACTGGCCACGTGGTTCACCGGCCAAAAACTCTGACGCGCTACCGCAAATGCGATCCATCTGAGTGCGGCTTAGCCGCGTTGCGGCGCGTGCAAAGCTACGGCTTTTCTTAACTTCGACAAAAACTACTGTGGTGCCATCACGCATGATCAAATCAATCTCACCGCTTTTGCCGCGCCAACGTTGTGCCGCAACACTATGCGCGCGGCGTTGATAGTCACGCGCAACGATTTCTTCTGCGGCTAACCCCGCGTGATAGCTAGTGTGTCCTGTCATTCATCTTCCTTCATGCCCAACGCGACCTGATAGACCTGTCTACGTGGCAACCCTAACGCACCAGCAACAACTGTCGCCGCGTCTTTGACCCGCATCGTCTGCATCGCATCACGCAGCGCATCTTCGACATCCATTTCAGCCACGTCAGTTGCGCCCGCACGCCCAACCAGCACGACCAATTCACCTTTCACAGAGCGCCCATCAAAGGCCTCTGCCAATTCGGCCAGTGTCCCCCGCGAGGTTTCTTCGAACTTCTTTGTCAGTTCCCGACACACCACAGCCTGCCGGTCCCCTCCCAATACATCGCGCAGATTCCCTAACATTTCCCCAACGCGTTTCGGGCTTTCGTAAAATACCAGCGTAAATGGGACATCTCGCAGCCCCGCAATTTCAGTTTCGCGCTGCTGTTTCGTCGCCGGAAGAAAACCCACGAAGGCAAAGCGATCAGTCGGCAAGCCAGAAACGGTCAGCGCTGCAAGCACCGCGGAAGCACCGGGTGCCGAAGTGACCATCAGCCCTTCAGCAATCGCGGCTTTGCCCAGCTCATATCCGGGATCAGCAACCAAAGGTGTTCCCGCCTCTGACACGTAAGCGACTGATTTTCCGTCTCTAATATCCTGCACAAGCCGCGCAATCGCACCGTCGCCGCTGTGATCGTGGAAGGCGACGACCTTACGACCGTTCAGTGGCACGCCGTGAATTTCCATTAGCTTACGGGCTGTCCGCGTGTCTTCGGCGGCAATCAAATCGGCGGAGGCAAGAATATCTAGCCCGCGCAGCGTCATGTCTCGCGCAGACCCAATTGGCGTCGCGACAAAGTACAACCCGGCAGAGAGTGGCTTGTTTGCAAAATTCATATCTGGACCCGAGTGCCCCCTGCTTTATGATGGTCTTGAATGGCTGCGACACCGTCACGGCACGTCGCCCGATCCAGGAGGATAACGCATATGTTTGCTCGATACAGTAGTGCTCGTACCGCAGTGGTACAATTTTTTACCATGACCGCTTTCCTTTGGCTCGCCGCGTGCGACGTCACCTTGGCACCTGGCGCTGACGTCGGGCAACAGATTGACACAGGTGATCCCGTGCCAGTAGCCCTTCTTGTCCCGCGCGGTTCAGGAGACGGCAACGATGAACTCCTTTCGCAAAACTTGGAAAACGCTGCACGTTTGGCTATCGCTGACCTTGAAGGAGCGAAGATCGAATTGCGTGTTTACAGCACGGCTAGCGATCCAGCGACCGCTGCGAACGCCGCTGTAACCGCCGTCAACGACGGGGCAAAGATCATTCTAGGGCCCGTTTACAGTGAAGCCGCGAATGCTGCGGGCTTGGCGGTTGCTGGACGAAACGTTAATGTCTTGTCTTTCTCAAATACGACAAGCATCGCTGGCGGGAACGTTTTTGTTCTTGGACCAACCTTCGAGAACACCGCGAACCGTCTTGTTCAGTATGGCGCCCGGCAGGGTATAAACCGTTATCTTGTCGCCTATGCTAACGATACCGGAGGTCAAGTTGGCAGCCAAGCAATTGCCAGAGCCATTAAAAATAATGGTGCGCAAGTTGTTGGGATGGAAGGCTATCCATTTTCACAGCAAGGTATCTTCGCATCGGCCAGTCGAATTGCATCCAGTGTCCGAAGTTCAGGGGCGCAAGCCGTCTTTACCACTGCTGGGGCGCTCAACGATCTTCCGTTGATCGCAACCGCACTGCCCGACGCAGGCATGAACACTGAAACGACAAAGTTCGTTGGTCTGACTCGATGGGACAATGTACCCCGGCTACATGCGCTCCCGGGTGTCCAAGGTGGCCTTTTTGCAATGCCTGACCAATCGACCGCTACCCTGTTTGAGAACCGCTACGCCGCCACATATGGCCAACAGCCACACCCGCTTGCTGGTCTCGCTTATGACGGCATCGCTGCGATTGGCGCCTTGGTGGCCGCAGGTAAATCCGACGCCCTTACCAAATCTGCGTTGACCTCTCCGCAGGGTTTCCGTGGTACATCCGGTGTATTCCGTCTACTTCCAAACGGGCTGAACCAACGCGCATTGGCAGTCGCCACAATTAGAGAAAATCAGGTAGTCATCCTTGAACAAGCCCCTCGCAGCTTCGGTCGCGCAGGTCTCTGACCTGGCTTCAGAATTGAACCCCAATGCGCCGGATGGATTTATCTGTCCGGCGTCTGAGATTTTTGATCGTGATGCCATCGCGGCTGAACTAGCCAAAGCGCTTGATCCGCTCAGCGCCGAAAAAGATGTGCGCGCAGCGACTGTTTCGATCCTCGGAAATGCACGCGACGCTGGTCGAGACGCAATCGCAACGGCATTCCGGTCGCAGCCGTTCGCATCGCGTCCGACAACCCGCGCCTACGCTTGGCTTACGGATCAAATCGTCGAACTCGTGCTTGAGGTCGCGACACAACGATTGCACCCGCTGCCCAACCCAACTGAGGGTGAAAAGCTATCGCTGATAGCTGTGGGTGGATATGGCCGTGGCGAAATGGCACCGGAATCCGATGTCGATTTACTTTTCCTGACGCCCTACAAAATCACTCCTTGGGCCGAGAGCGTGATTGAATCCATGCTCTATATGCTGTGGGATCTTAAGCTTAAGGTCGGCCACGCCAGCCGCACAGTAAAGGATTGCGTTCGTCTCGCTCGCGAGGATTACACGATCCGGACGTCGCTGGTCGAATACCGGTACCTTGCTGGTGACGAAAAGCTTGCCAAACGGTTGGGTGCGCGACTTTGGTCGGACCTGTTCAAGGGAACCGCCGGTGAATTCATCGAGGCCAAACTAGAAGAACGTGCTGAACGGCACCGTAAACAAGGTGGCCAGCGCTATGTCGTTGAACCGAACGTCAAAGAAGGCAAAGGCGGTCTACGGGATCTGCAATCGCTGTTCTGGATCAGTAAATACGTCAATGACGTAAAAGACGCCGCCGACCTAGTTGGTCTTGGGGTTTTCTCGCCTGACGAATTCGAAACCTTTGTGACTGCCGAAGATTTTCTGTGGGCCGTGCGCTGCCACCTCCACCTGATTACAGGCCGGGCAACGGACCAGCTGACATTTGACCTACAAGTCGAAGTCGCCGAGGCAATGGGCTATACGGATCACGGCGGACGCCGGGCGGTTGAACACTTTATGCAGGCCTATTTCCGGCAGGCCAACAGCGTCGGCGAATTGACCCGTATCTTCTTGACCGCGCTAGAAGCCACGCACACCAAATCTGAACCGATGTTGGTGCGCCTCCTCACGCGGCGCAAAAAGGCGAAAGCCCCTTATGCGATCAAGCAAAACCGCCTGACAGTTGCAGACGAAGACGCGTTTCTTGCTGACAGCGTGAACATGCTGCGCATATTCGAGGAAGCCTTACGCACAGGCACATTGCTGCATCCGGATGCGATGCGTTTGATTGCGGCGAATCTTGAACTGATCGACGAAGACATGCGCCAAAACAAAGAAGCGCGGCGTATCTTTATCGACTTGCTTTTAAAGCACGGAAACCCTGAACGTGGTTTGCGGCGCATGAATGAACTGGGCGTTCTTGACGCGTTCATTCCAGAATTTGCGCCCATCGTCGCGATGATGCAGTTCAATATGTATCATCACTACACTGTCGACGAACACACCATTCAGTGCATCAGCAATCTTGCCCAAATCGAGCGCAAAGAGCTGATCGAAGAACTGCCAGTCGCGTCCGGCATTCTAGAGCGTGGGGTGAACCGCAAGGTCCTGTATGTCGCGCTGTTACTGCACGACATCGGTAAAGGCCGGGACGAAGACCATTCAATCTTGGGTGCGCAGATTGCCCGCAAGGTCGCCCCGCGGCTTGGCCTCAGCAAGAAAGACTGCGACACTGTCGAATGGCTGATCCGGTATCATCTATTGATGTCGGATGTCGCGCAAAAGCGTGACATTTCCGAACCGCGCACCGTGCGTGGCTTTGCCAAGGCCGTGAAATCCGTTGAACGGCTCGACCTACTCACCGTGCTGACCGTTTGTGATATCCGTGGCGTTGGCCCCGGAACGTGGAACAACTGGAAAGCGGTTCTTCTTCGCAATCTGTATACCGCGACGAAAGACGCCCTGCAAAATGGCCTAGAAGACCTGAACCGCGAGGCGCGCGAAAACGAAGCCAAACGTGCGCTACGTGATGAGCTGTCAGATTGGTCCGCCAAAGATCTTAAGGTGGAATCGGCCCGCCACTATGGGCCCTATTGGCAGGGCCTGCCATTTGCTGCACACGTCATTTTCGCGAACCTATTGCGCGACATATCCGACGATGAAATCCGCATTGACCTCATGCTGGACGAAGACCGCGACGCCACCCGTGCCTGTTTCGCTATGGTCGACCACCCCGGCCTATTCAGCCGCATGACAGGTGCATTGGCGCTGGTTGGTGCAAACATTGTGGACGCGCGGACCTATACCTCGAAAGACGGCTATGCGACGGCTGCTTTCTGGATTCAGGACAACGACGGACACCCCTATGAAGAATCTCGTCTGCCACGCCTGCGCCAAATGATCGTAAAAACCCTCAAGGGTGAGGTCGTCGCGCGTGACGCGCTTGTTAGCAAAGACAAGATTAAGAAACGCGAACGTGCGTTCAAGGTACCGACGAACATCACCTTCGATAACGAAGGCTCTGCGATCTACACCATCATCGAGATCGACTCTCGGGATCGTCCCGGTCTGCTTTATGACCTGACGCGCACTTTGGCGAATAACTATGTCTATATCGCCTCTGCGGTGATCGCGACATATGGTGAGCAAGTCGTCGATACTTTCTATGTGAAGGACATGGTTGGGCTGAAATACTATTCAGACTCGAAACGCGCGGCACTTGAACGCAAACTGCGCGAGGCAATCGAACAAGGTTCTGAACGGGCACGTACCTGATGCCCATGACCACGCACTGCACAGTTTCTGCACAACCGCATTCTTGCTGCGCGTCCAGCGCTTCCATAGGGTTGGCCGAAACGCCTTTATGATCGAGGTCAACACTTTATGAAACCAATCCGTTTGATGTCGGGCTTCTTCACCGTTGGCTTGTGGACTTTGGCCAGCCGATTGCTTGGCTTTGTGCGCGACATCATGATCGCGGCCTATTTGGGGACTGGTCCCGTTGCCGAGGCATTCTTGGTCGCGTTTTCACTGCCAAACCTTTTCCGCCGCTTCTTTGCCGAGGGCGCGTTTAACATGGCCTTTGTGCCGATGTTCTCTAAAAAGCTGGAAGGCGACGAAGGTGCGCATAAGTTTGCGCAGGACGCATTTGTTGGCATGACCGTTCTGCTGACAGGTTTTACGGTCATCGGCATCATCTTCATGCCCGTACTGGTCACCGCAATGGCCAGCGGTTTTATCGGCGATGAACGCTTTGACCTTGCCGTCAGCTATGGTCGCCTCGCGTTCCCTTATATTCTGTTCATTTCATTGGCTGCGCTGCTGTCCGGCGTATTGAATGCGACGGGCCGCTTTATGGCTGCTGCCGCGGCACCTGTATTGCTGAACGTCATATTTATCCTTGCCATGGTGATCTCGGCTGCAATGGGCCGCCCAGTATCTGACGCACTGGGAATGGGGATTGATGACGCGCTTGGTCTCCAAGTGGGCGATTCATTGGCGATGGCTGTACCAATTGCGGGACTTGCGCAGATGGCATTGGTTTGGTGGGCGGCCGCAAGGGCGGGATACCCGCTGCGACTAAAGCGGCCCAAGATGACCCCCGAACTCAAGCGCCTTGCTATTATTGCCGCCCCTGCTGCATTGGCTGGCGGCGTCGTACAGATCAACCTTTTGGTTGGGCGTCAGGTCGCCAGCTTCTTTGACGGCGCGGTTGCTTGGCTGAACTACGCTGACCGCCTGTATCAACTGCCGCTCGGTGTCGTTGGCATCGCGATTGGCGTTGTACTGTTGCCCGATCTATCGCGCCGCCTGCGTGCAGGCGATCACGAAGGCGGGCAAAACGCCTTTAACCGTTCCAGCGAAATCAGCCTTGCGCTGACAGTACCTGCTGCGGTCGCGCTCATGGTGATCTCACTCCCGCTTGTCAGTGTCTTGTACGAACGTGGTGTCTTTGACAGCGACGACACTGCAGCGACAGCGATTGCCGTTGCGATTTATGGCCTTGGCTTGCCCGCGTTTGTTATGCAAAAGACGCTTCAGCCACTTTATTTCGCGCGCGAAGATACCAAACGGCCATTCTATTACGCCTTGGTCGCGCTTGCCCTTAACGCCGCACTTGCGATCGGCCTTTCGCCATTTATCGGCTATATAGCTGCGGCGGTTGGCACGTCCCTAACCGGTTGGGCCACCGTTCTGCTTTTGCTGAATGGCACGCGTCATATGGATGGCGCATCAAAATTTGATGCACGGTTCAAACAGAGGCTTCCCCGCATCGTTCTGGCATCTGCTGGAATGGGGCTGATCTTGTGGGTAACGGCTGCGTTGCTATCGCCATTCTTCGGCGTCGCGACGCTGCGCTACCTTGCGCTGCTGGTGTTGGTCCTAATTGGGATCGTCAGCTATTTTGGGATCGGGCATCTGATTGGTGCGTTCAAGCTCGCCGAGTTCAAACGCAACCTGCGCCGCTAAGACCGCTGCCGCATTCGGCCCAAGAACGCCGTCCAACCGCCGGGTGCGAGCAATAGCGACAACGCAAAGCCAACAACAAATCCGGTCAATTCCGCGACCCAGCCATAACCGGTCTCAAACAACAGCCCGAACAACAACTGAAGCCCAAGCAACACAGCGATCAAGCGAAACGCCTGTAGCTGGTTCTGCCCCATTGCGCCAAGGTTCAGCCACAGCGCATAGGTATATGCCCCAATCAAACCATATACCGACGGGAACCCACCGATCAGTGGGTAATTGTTTGGTGCCAACAAGCCAAAGACCAAAGCACCGATGATCGCCGTTACTGCATAGAGTACAAAGATTTTTATGCCGCCATAAAACTCTGCCGTGAATTTCCCCAAGGCAAGGGTCAATGCAGCGCAAAACGCCGCTTGGGTCAGGTTCGCGTTGATGAACGGATAGGTCACCAATCGGCGCATCATTCCGAATGAATAGTCCCCGTGGATCAACATTCGGTCCAGCACAGCGCCAGAAAAACCGTAGTCTTGGATCGCTGCGACACGCCAGCCGACACCCCGCGCGCCGCCTAAGACTCCTAAATCAGCAAGCTGCATGATGCATTCGACGGCAACGATAATCAGTGTCAGCACAATAATAATTGGCGGAATAGCGTTGATTGGGCTTTCAGGTTTCATCATGCGGCCTTGGGCTGTTGAAATTGACGGGTCCGTCTGGCATGGGTATGCGACCCCTGCCCCGAAATCCAGCCCGGACATTTTACAATGACAGATACGACATTCACGCCCCGCGTTTTCTCTGGGATTAAGCCCTCTGGCGGGCTGACGCTGGGCAACTACCTTGGTGCGATCAAACGGTTTGTTGGCATGCAAGGCCAGATGGAAACCATCTATTGCGTCGTCGACATGCACGCGATCACGGTCTGGCAGGACCCAAAAGAGCTGGCCAATATGACCCGCGAAGTTGCCGCTGGCTATCTGGCCGCTGGCCTTGATCCGTCGCAATCGATCCTTTTCAACCAAAGCCAAGTCGCCGCGCATGCGGAACTCGGCTGGATCTTTAACTGTGTGGCGCGTGTCGGCTGGATGAACCGCATGACCCAGTTCAAAGACAAAGCAGGCAGCAACGCTGAAAAAGTATCGCTAGGCCTATACGCCTACCCTTCCCTGATGGCCGCTGACATTTTGCTATACCACGCAACCCATGTTCCCGTCGGCGAAGACCAAAAGCAGCACGTTGAACTGACCCGTGACATCGCCGCCAAGTTTAACCACGACTACAAAACTGATTTCTTCCCAATGCCCACCCCAGTCATCGAAGGACCAGCCATGCGCATCATGAACCTGCGCGACGGAACCAAGAAGATGTCAAAGTCGGGCGAAAGCGACATGGAACGCATCAACATGACCGATGATGCTGACAAGATCGCCAAGAAGTTCAAGAAAGCAAAAACCGACCCAGAGCCACTGCCCGAAACAGTCGAAGGGCTGGCTGACCGCCCAGAGGCACGGAACCTTGTCGAAATCTATGCCGCATTGGACGATACAACACCCGAGGCCGTGATCGCACAGTACCCCGGTGCTGGATGGGGAACATTCAAACCCGCACTTGCTGATCTTGCCGTCGCTAAACTGGCACCCATTTCCGAAGAAATGGCACGGCTCATGGACGACCCCGCTGAAATCGATCGCATTTTGGCAGCCGGATCGGAAAAAGCACGCGCAATTGCTGAACCGATCCTCAAGCAGACCTACGACATCGTTGGATTGCTACGGTCTTAAGCGACCGTCACAAAACTGAATCGCGCCACCCCGAGCATGGGGTTGCGTCGCATCGATTCGCTCTGCACGCCCCGCCCGGGCGTCGTCGTCCCGCCCAGTTGGACGCCCCGGTATACGAGGCGTTCGGTGTCCCCCGGCACCGAACGCCAGCGTATGATCACTGCTTCAATTTCATTGCCAGTGTCGTAACTATGCTTCAGTATCAGCCCGAACGGGAGAAAGCTGATTATGCGTAAGTTCTTGGTCGTCCTTGACGACAGCCGCGAATGTTTAAATGCCATGCGTTTCGCTGCGATGCGGGCGGCCAAAACTGGCGGTGGTGTCGCGATCTTGTCGGTAATCCCGCCAGATGAATTTAACCACTGGATCGGCGTTGGTGAAATCATGCGTGCTGAAGCGCGCGAAAGGATCGAAGTTCATTTCGAAGTCTTCGCCAAATGGATGCGCGACCGCCAGAACGTCCATCCAGAACTGATCATCCGCGAAGGCGAGCCCCTGACCGAGATTATTAACCACGTAAACGAAGACCCCGACATCGGAGTTCTTGTCCTAGGCGCGGGGACAGATAACAAAGGGCCCGGCCCCTTGGTGACGCAGCTGTCGCGCCAATCCGGCAGCTTGCCCATTCCAATTACAATTGTGCCCGGCGACCTTTCGAAAGAACGCCTTGAAGCCATTACCTAGTTTAGAATCGTTCCAAACCTTGACATAGACCTGTCCAAGGCGCATATCAGAACCCTGACAAAAAAGGTTTGCACCATGTTTATTCAGACGGAATCAACGCCGAACCCGGCAACGCTCAAATTCCTGCCCGGCCAGAACGTGCTAGAGGTGGGTACCGCCGATTTTCCGACCCTTGAGGCGGCTGAGAATTCTCCGCTCGCAAAGCGTATCTTTGCTGCTGGAAAAGTGACTGGTGTGTTCTTTGGCAATGATTTTGTCACTGTAACTAAGGCTGACGACGTTGAGTGGGACCACATCAAACCCGGTATTCTGGGTGCGATCATGGAGCATTACCAATCTGGCCAGCCAGTTATGGCTGACAACCACGCCCCGGCTAGTGGCCACGCCGAACACTCCGGCGAAGACGGCGAGATCGTAAACCAGATCAAAGAACTGCTGGACACTCGTGTCCGCCCTGCCGTTGCACAAGACGGCGGCGACATCACATTCCACGGGTTTGAACGCGGCGTCGTATATCTGCACATGCAAGGTGCGTGCGCAGGTTGCCCATCATCCACCCTGACGCTGAAAATGGGTATAGAAAACCTGCTACGCCACTACATCCCCGAGGTGGTCGAGGTGCGGCCCGTTGCAGCCTAACGTCAAAGTCATCGCATTTGATACATCGGCGGCGCATTGCGCCGCCGCTTTGTTGTTGGGCGACCGAATTATCACCCGCGTTGACGAAATGTCCAAAGGACAAGCCGAACACCTGATGCCAATGCTTGAAGAAATGCTGGCGGCAGAGGGACACACGTGGCCTGATCTTGATGCTATCGGCGTCGGGACAGGCCCGGGCAATTTCACTGGGATTCGTATTGCGGTATCTGCCGCCCGTGGCCTTGCCTTGGGCTTAGGCAAACCTGCAATTGGCGTGAACGGCTTTGACGCTCGCATATACGGAGAGACACTTCCGATCACCGCAGTTATTCCTGCGCCACGCGGCCAGAGCTATGTTCAAGAATTCAACGAGGCTGGCACGTCATCACAACCCAAGTTGATCGCGGATCAAGAGACTGTATCGGCAGATTGGCCAAATGCGACGACATTGGAAAAGACGGCCGAACAACTGATTAGTGCAACAGCGTGGATTACAGCAGAGCGGATCGGTAACGATACGCACCGCCCCACCCCGCTCTACGTACGCGCGGCTGACGCTGCTCCTCCTCGTGATCAAGCGCCAGCGATATTGCTGTGACCCCTGAAACGCTTGCTGAAATTCATGCCGCTGCATTTCCAAACGCGCGGTCATGGTCGTCAAAAGAATTCGCCACACTGCTTGACCAGCCCGGAACGATTCTATCGGGCGATAGCCGTAGCTTTGCGTTACTCCGCGTGACTTTGGATGAAGCCGAAATTTTGACCGTTGCGACGGCCCCAGACCATCGCCGCAAGGGATTGGCCAGCGCCGTATTAAGCGAAGCAGAGACATCTGCACAAAAATCGGGCGTATCGAGCATTTTCCTCGAGGTCGCTAAGAACAACGAAGCTGCAAAAGCCCTATATTCAAAAGCAGGTTACACCCAAGTGGGTCATCGCCCGGGTTATTATATGCCCAAAGATGGGGCAGCCATCGCCGCACTTGTTTTACGGAAACAACTACAGGTCGCATAACCCGACGTAAGCCTTTAATTTAACGGCTCAAACGGGGACGAAGACGGTGTTCAAAACGAAAAAGCAGTTGATCTTCCGCGTCAGTCAGGGCCTTATCGGCTGATGGACCGACGCAAAGATCGGCTCGGCTTTTGACAGAGGTGGCGCATAGCGCCGAATAAGCCTCGTTTAACGACTTGGGAGACACAAATGACCCTTATGCAAAAATTCTTCGGCGCATCTGCTGCGCTGGCACTGACAGCAGGCGCTGCGGCTGCTGACCCAGCGATTCTTTTTGACCTTGGCGGCAAGTTCGACAAATCCTTCAACGAAAGCGCCTATAACGGTGCAGAGCGTTGGGCTGCCGAAACTGGCGGTTCTTATGCTGAAGTTGAAATTCAATCTGACGCACAGCGCGAGCAAGCGATCCGTCGCTTTGCCGAATCTGGCGCAAACCCAATCGTCATGGCTGGCTTCTCTTGGGGTACACCATTGGCAGAGGTTGCTGCTGATTACCCAGACACCAAGTTCGCAATCATCGACATGGTCGTTGACGCGCCAAACGTTCGTTCGGTTGTATTCAACGAACACGAAGGTTCGTACCTTGTTGGTATGATGGCTGCGCTGACATCTGAAACAGGCACTGTTTCATTCATCGGCGGCATGGACATCCCACTTATCCGTAAATTTGCATGTGGTTACGCACAGGGCGCCAAAGCGGCAAACCCAGATGTGACAGTGATTTCCAACATGACAGGTACGACACCTGCGGCTTGGAACGACCCGGTTAAGGGTTCTGAACTGACACTTGCACAGATCAGCCAAGGTTCTGACGTTGTATTCGCGGCCGCTGGCGGCACAGGCGTTGGCGTTCTGCAAACTGCTGCAGACGAAGGCATCCTGTCGATCGGTGTTGATGCGAACCAAAACCACCTGCACCCAGGAAAAGTTCTTACATCCATGATGAAGCGCGTTGATTCTGCGGTCTACGACGCAATGTCTGACGGCGGTGACATGGAAACAGGCTTTAACGTGATGAGCGTCGCAAACCACGGTGTTGGCTTTGCAATGGACGCAAACAACGAAGGTATCGTTGGCTATGACGTTCTGGCGGCGACCTACGCTGCTGCAGCTGCAATCGAGTCCGGCGAATTGGCCGTTCACGATTACTCTAGCGACGAAACTTGCCCGGCGCTTGATTTCTAATCACGCCCAATAGACTATACAAAAACAGGGCCGCGCGGCTACATTTGCGCGGCCCTTACCATTTGATACAGGTACCCCATGACCGACACCGCCCCAGCGATTGAACTCAAAGGCATTTCCAAGGCCTTTGGACCCGTGCAAGCCAACAAAGACATCTCAATCCGCGTGATGCCCGGCACGATTCACGGGATCATTGGTGAAAACGGTGCCGGTAAATCGACCCTGATGTCGATCCTCTATGGCTTTTACAAAGCCGACGCAGGCGAGATTTTCATCGCAGGCGAAAAGAAAAACATTACCGACAGCCAAACCGCCATCGCGGCAGGTATCGGTATGGTGTTCCAGCACTTTAAACTGGTTGAAAACTTCACGGTGCTCGAGAACGTGGTACTTGGGGCCGAGGATTCCGGCCTGCTTAAACCGTCGCTCGCCCGTGCCCGTCGCGAATTGAAAAACCTTGCTGAAGAATACGAACTGAACGTCGATCCCGATGCGGTCATCCAAGACGTTGGTGTTGGGATGCAGCAGCGTGTTGAAATCCTGAAGGCGCTGTATCGCAAGGCTGATATCCTTATCCTCGACGAGCCAACGGGCGTTCTGACCCCGGCCGAGGCTGACCATCTTTTCCGCATTCTGGAAAACCTGCGTCGCGAAGGCAAAACGATCATCCTGATTACGCACAAGCTGCGCGAGATCATGGAAATCACCGATACGGTCAGCGTCATGCGCCGTGGCGAAATGACTGCCACAGTTAAGACGTCCGAAACGAGCCCGCCTCATCTGGCCGAGCTAATGGTCGGTCGCAAAGTACTTCTGCGCGTCGACAAGGCCCCTGCCCAGATCGGGCGCAAGATCCTAGAGGTCAAAGACCTGAACGTCACCGATGCGAAGGGTGTTCACCGCCTCAAAGGGATCAGTTTCGACGTACATGCAGGCGAAATCCTTGGGATCGCTGGTGTCGCAGGCAACGGCCAGTCTGAACTGCTAGAGGTTCTGGGCGGCTACGAAAAGGCCACTGGCAGCATCAAGATGAACGGCGAAGAAATCGACCTAACCGGTGCAAAATCTGACGGCCAAAGCCGCCGCGCACGTGGCATCGCTCACGTTCCCGAAGATCGTCAGCGCGAAGGGCTGATCATGGACTTCCACGCGTGGGAAAACACCGGATTTGGTTACCACCGCGACGCCCGCTATCAAAAGAACGCCCTGTTCATGGATAACGCCGCGCTTAAGAAAGACACCGAAGAAAAGATGGCCCGTTTCGACGTGCGGCCACCGGACCCGACGCTTACCGCGAAAAGCTTTTCCGGGGGCAACCAACAGAAAATCGTTCTCGCCCGCGAGATTGAACGCAACCCCGATTTGCTGCTAATCGGCCAGCCAACACGTGGTGTGGACATCGGCGCAATCGAATTCATCCACCAGCAGATTGTTGCACTAAGGGATCAGGGCAAGGCAATTTTGCTGGTTTCAGTAGAGTTAGAAGAGATTTTGTCGCTCTCAGACCGGATCGCTGTTATGTTTGACGGAAAAATAATGGGCGAGCGGATGCCTCAAAATACAGACGAAAAAGAACTCGGGCTTCTCATGGCCGGGATGAGCGGAGGCGATTCCTAATGGACGTGATGCCAAAATGGGCTGACGTGATCCTGATTCCAGTGATCTCGATCATTCTTGCTGCTATTCTGTCTGCGCTCGTGATCCTCGCGATTGGTGAAAACCCTTGGGCTGCGCTTAAGCTTATGGTCAGTGGCGCGCTCGGCTCTACCTATGGCTGGGGCTATACGATCTACTACGCTACCAACTTTATTTTCACCGGCCTTGCAGTTGCGATTGCTGCGCAGGCAAAGATGTTCAACATCGGCGGCGAAGGTCAGGCTTTGCTTGGCGGTTTGGGCGTTGCGATCGTGTGTTTGTACATCCCATGGCCGCACTGGACGGTCGCGCTGATTGGCGCGGCGGCTGCGGCGGCCCTATTTGGGGCCGCATGGGCTGCTATTCCTGCGTTCTTGCAAGCCAAACGTGGTAGCCACATCGTTATCACCACGATCATGTTCAACTTTATCGCTGCTGCGCTGCTGAACTTCCTGCTGATTGGCGCGCTTAAGGCACCGGGCATGGAACCAGCAACCTCCAAATTCCCGGAACCCGCGCATCTGCCGTCCTTCCAAGACATGTTTAACTTTGGCGACACCACGTTTTTCCGTGGTGCACCTGCGAACGTGACATTCTTTGTGGCACTGGCGGCATGTTTGTTCGTCTGGGCATTGGTCTGGCGTACGCGCCTTGGCTACGAAATTCGTTCATTCGGGGAATCTGAATCTGCCGCGAAATACGCAGGCATCAGCCCCACCAAAATCATCATGGTCACCATGCTTATTTCCGGCGCACTTGCCGGTATGATGGCCATCAACAACGTACAGGGCGAGGCCGAACGGCTGGTCCTGAACGCAGCAGAGGGCGCTGGCTTTATTGGCATCGCCGTCGCGCTTATGGGTCGCAACCACCCCTTTGGGGTTCTTTTGGCGGCCCTTCTTTTCGGCTTTCTATATCAAGGCGGCGCAGAACTCGCCCTATGGACGTCGATCCCCCGTGAGTTGATCATCGTAATACAGGCATTGGTGATCCTCTTTACGGGTGCACTAGACAATATGGTGCGCATGCCGCTCGAGCGGCTATTCCTAGCAATGAGGAGAGCATAAAATGATGGCAGGACCCTTTAAAATAGGTGTCGATGATGACACCGGCGCAGATCTGGGCTTTGTGCTCAGCTGTCTTGCGCTTGGCATGATCACGATGGAAGAGCTCCACATGTGGATCCATCACGTGATTGCACAAACGCCCGGCGGCGACGTACCACCGCATTTGGTGGCACTGCTTGCACTGCAAAAACCCGCAAGCGTATTCCGCCCGAATGAGGCAGTGATGCGCCGCATCCCACACGACCCATTCATCACCGACGACCGTTTTGACGCAATGCTGGGGCTACAGTTCTTCTTGCGCCGCGACAAAACCCAAGCCGTCGACATCACACAGGCCGAGGCAGAAGACGCCCTACGCCGGAACCCAGAAGTGGCTGACCGCTTCTTTGCCCTATTTCCATTCTTGATGGAGAAAGTTGCCTAAATGGACTTTGCGACCCTCTTGCAGATGCTAGACGCGACTTTGCGTCTAGCGACCCCGCTTTTGTTGGCCTGTTTGGCTGGCCTATATTCCGAGCGGGCCGGGATTTTCGACATCGGGCTAGAGGGCAAGATGCTGGCGGCGGCGTTTATGTCGGCAGCGATTGCATCTGTCACAGGCGACGTTTGGCTGGGACTATTGGCAGGCATCGGTGCATCGATGCTGCTGTCTGGTATTCACGGGTTGGCCTCGATCACGTTCCGTGGAAACCAATTGATTTCCGGGGTCGCGATTAACTTTCTTGCGGCGGGCTTGACGGTCGTTATCGCGCAAAGCTGGTTTAAACAGGGTGGTCGTACACCGCAATTGGCTGGTGATGCGCGTTTTAACCCAATCGACCTGCCCTTCGCAGAACAGTTACGCGATGTGCCGGTGTT
The DNA here is from genome assembly GCF_043641945.1 of Yoonia maritima. Lineage (GTDB taxonomy): Bacteria > Pseudomonadota > Alphaproteobacteria > Rhodobacterales > Rhodobacteraceae > Yoonia > Yoonia maritima_B. Next base: position 178,795 of record NZ_JBHZRX010000004.1, read on the forward strand.
TGGAACGATCTATTACGAACTCATTTCGGGTCATACGATCCTTGTATATGTGGCGTTGCTGCTCGTCCCTGCAACATGGTGGATACTATATCGCACGCGCTTTGGTCTACGTCTGCGGGCCGTGGGTGAAAACCCTGCCGCTGTTGATACCGCAGGTGTTTCGGTTATCGGCCTACGCTTTGCGGCTGTTGCGATCTGTGGCGTGCTTTGTGGTATTGCTGGCGCGTATCTGGCGACAGCACTGCAAGCGGGCTTTACCAAAGACATGAGCGCTGGTCGTGGCTATATCGCTTTGGCCGCGCTTATCTTTGCAAAATGGCGCCCATGGTACGCGCTGTATTCGTGCCTGTTGTTCGGTTTCCTTCAGGCGATGGCGCTGCGGTCCGACGTTGTTGAAAACGTCATTGGCTTTGCGTTGAACAACCAACTGCTGGACGTACTACCGTTTATCCTCGTGGTTATTCTGACTGGTTTCGTCGGCAAGGCCGCTGGCCCCAAAGCAGGGGGGCAAGCCTATGTCAAAGAACGCTAAGGCGCTTGCTGACCAAATTCGCGGCATCGCTGGCGATGCACCCGTCCAGATAGGTCTGATCCTCGGATCGGGCCTTGGGCACATTGCAGACACTGTTGACGGCGTCGCGATCCCTTATGGCGACCTACCCGGTTTTCCACACGCGGGCGTGTCCGGACATAACCCCAACCTTGTGATCGGTGATATCGAGGGCGTGCGTGTTGCCGTCTTTGGTGGCCGCGCGCATTATTACGAAAACGGCAAAGCCGACGCCATGCGCCTCCCGCTTGAGGTATTGCGCGAACTTGGTGCGGATCGCGTGATCGCCACCAATGCTGCCGGTTCGATGCAGGCTGACATGCCGACCGGGTCCATCATGTGCCTGTCCGACCATATCAACTTTTCCGGACTGAACCCGCTGATCGGTGAACCAACTGACGCACGCTTTGTCCCGATGAAAGACGCCTACGACCCTGAAATCCGTGCGGCGCTACGCAAGGCTGCGGACACGGCAGATGTCGAAATGCCCGATGGCATTTACGCGTGGTATTCAGGCCCATCGTTCGAAACCCCTGCAGAAATTCGGGCAATCAAATTGCTTGGCGCTGATGCCGTGGGCATGTCCACTGTGCCAGAGGTTATCCTTGCGCGTTTCCTTGGGCTAAAGGCTGCCGCGATTTCGACGATCACCAACATGGCAGCCGGGATGAGCGACGAGAACATCAGCCACGAGCACACCAAGGCCATGGCCCCCATCGGCGCGGCCAAGCTAGAAAAGGTTCTGCGCGGGTATTTAAAGGCGCAGGCCTAGGTCTGCATACCCCTTACAAAATCGGCAATTCAGCACCTCGCATGCATTAAATTTGTGCGACCGTTTGACACTCCGGCGGTAAACGGTTTTGGTGTGTGTACAGGCACAAACGCCCGGATCAGTTCATGCAAGTTTACCTTCCCATCGCCGAAGTATCGGTGAACGCTTTTCTTCTGTTAGGGATCGGCGGATTAGTCGGGATTTTGTCGGGAATGTTTGGCGTTGGAGGCGGGTTCTTGATCACGCCACTTCTGTTTTTTATCGGCATCCCACCAGCCGTAGCCGTCGCAACAAGCACGAACCAAGTTGTCGCTTCGTCGTTTTCCGCCCTGCTTGCCCATCTCAAACGCAAAACTGTCGATATGGTGATGGGAACGGTGCTGCTTGTTGGCGGACTCATTGGGTCTGCGCTTGGGGTATTGTTATTTAGCTACCTGCGATCACTGGGACAGGTCGATCTGCTTGTTCAGCTTTGTTATGTGCTGTTCCTTGGCGTGATCGGCGCGTTGATGTTTGTCGAAAGCCTGAATGCAATTCGCCGTGCGAATAAACCGGGTGCGCATATTACACGTCGCAAGCATGGTTGGGTACATAACCTGCCCATCAAGATGAAATTTCGGGTGTCGGGGCTTTATATCTCGGTCATTCCGCCAGTTCTTGTGGGGATGTTCGTTGGTGTCCTTGCCGCGATCATGGGCGTTGGTGGCGGGTTCATCATGGTCCCCGCGATGATCTATTTGCTAGGCATGCCTACCAAGGTCGTGATCGGCACATCGCTGTTTCAAATCATCTTTGTTGCGGGCTTTACGACAGTTTTACATGCGACGACCAACCACTCAGTTGACGTAGTACTGGCCCTACTTCTGCTGATCGGCGGCGTCATTGGCGCCCAATTTGGCACCCGCCTTGGCGTTCGCATGAAGGCGGAACAGCTGCGCATTCTTTTGGCAACGCTGGTGTTGGGGGTCTGCCTAAAGCTAGCAATTGATCTGTTGATCAAACCGACCGAACTTTATTCGTTGACGGCGGGAATGTGATGATCCGGATTATAGCATTCCTACTAATCTGCGCCCTGCCCGCTCATGCGGAAGAAGAAATCGTGCTTGGCCTATCACAGGATCAAGTCGCAATCACCGCGACATTCGAAGGATCCGATATCCTCGTGTTTGGCGCTGTAAAACGTGAAACCCCCATCCCCGACAAAAGCGAACTTGGCGTCATTGTCACGATCGCAGGGCCAGATCAGCCCGTCGATATCTGGCGCAAAGACCGTCGTGTTGGAATTTGGGTCAACACCGATGAGGTAGAGGTCGACGCGGCACCGTCATTCTATGCAGTCGCAACATCCGCACCGATGCGCGACGTGCTGCATCACGTCGAAGACCTGCAATACCGCATTACAACCCCCCGCACGATCAAGGCGATTGGCGGTCAGGTCAGCGACAGCGTCGCCTTTATGAACGCCCTGATCCGCATTCGCACAGACGAAGGATTATACCAGCGTCTTGAGGGCGCGATTGACCTTGAAGAGGACACGCTGTTTCGGACTGCGATTACGTTGCCCGCGAACTTGACCGAAGGGACCTACGAGGCGCGTATATTTCTAACCCGCAATGGTCGTGTGATCGACGAATACCGAACCGAAATCCCGGTGCGCAAGGTCGGGTTAGAGCGTTGGTTATATAACCTCGCCCACAATTACGCCCTGCTGTACGGGCTGATGTCGCTGGCAATCGCTGTTGGCGCAGGTTGGGGTGCCTCGGCGATCTTTGGGATGTTGCGCCGCTAACCGCGCCCGATATGTGGCATCTTCGTTGCCATCACCATCATCGACTGGACGTTCGCCTCTGCGGGAAGCGAGGCCATGTGATAAACAGACCGCGCCACATCTTCGACAGCCATCGTTGGCAAAGGATCTAGCCCTTGTGCGGCACGCGCTTTTTCCAGGTTTTGCACCATCTCGGTACGAGCATTGCCGATATCGATTTGACCGCAAGCAATATTAAAAGCCCGCCCATCAAGGCTAATCGTTTTCGTTAGGCCAGATACACCATGTTTCGTGGTCGTATAGCAGATCGACCCTTCGCGCGGGGTGTAGGCAGAAATCGAACCGTTGTTGATGATCCGCCCACCTTGTGGCGTTTGGTGGCGCATCTGCCGGAACGCGGCACGCGCACATAGAAACATGCCCGTTAGGTTCACGTCGATCACCTGCTGCCAATCCGACAGCGCGATTTCGTCGATGGTTGTCTGCGGACCAAACATGCCAGCGTTGTTAAACAACACATCCAAATGCCCGAAATCTGCAAACGCGGCATCAACCACTGCCTCATCCGTCACGTCGCAGGGCAAGTGCACCGCCTTAGCATGGTCAATTTCCGCTAGCGCATCCGCGCGACGCGCGATTAGGCCAACACGCCAACCGTTGTTTAGGAAATGTTCAGCTGTGACGCGCCCAATACCACTGCTGGCGCCAGTAATCATGATTGTCTTCATGGTTCCTCACTTGTCAGTTCTAGGGGCGCGGCTGGGACTTCAAGGTCGTCAACGCGCAGCACGCCATCTGGCCGTGCCAAACGGTTTCGAACGACCCAACGCAGCTGCGTTTCCGCACGGGTAATTGCAACATAGGCTAACCGCTTCCACAACGGCTGTCCTGCCTCGACGCGGCCCATACGGCTGGCCGCGTAAATATCAGGGGCAAAGACCTGCACCGTGTCCCATTGCGAACCCTGCGCCTTGTGAATGGTAACGGCTGCACCATGAAGGAACGTGGCCCCCATACGGGCAGCAAAGGGGATAAACGGCTCTTCATCGCCTTCTTGTTCGATTTTGACGATGCTTGCTGCGCTGACCTGTGGGTCCTCTGCGCCCATCACATGCAAGCGGGAAAACCCAGGTTTGCGTCCGGGCCCAAGGTAGATCACTTGCGCGCCCTTGATCAGGCCGCGCGCCTCTAGGTCCAACCGCTTTTTGCGGTGTTTCATCGGAAGTTCGATACCATCGCAAATCAGCGGCTCGCCCGGTAGCAATTCGTCATGAGGGGCACCGAACGCAGACCGAAATGCGTGGATCAGACGAATACGGGTGGCGTTGCGCCAGACCAGACAGGGGGAACGTGCCATCAAATCGGCCTCGACCCTTTGGGCCATCACGACACGTTCATCTGTTTTTGACGCCTCTTCGACCATGCGCTCAAACGCATAGAAATCGAGCTGCGGATCAGCCAAAGCATGCGCCAGATCAAGGATCGGGTTGCCCGCGTCCTGCCGGTGGATACGGTTCAACGTTAGAACGCGCTTTTCCGGCAGGGTTTCAAATACCATCCCGCCAGACGACTGAACCGGGGGTAACTGCGCCGGATCGCCAAACAGGATCAGGGTCGGGAAAATCTCTTGCAGGTCTTCGAACTGCTTACTGTCCAGCATCGAGCTTTCATCAACAAAGCCGATATCCAACGCTTCTTCGCGCCGTTTCCAACCCGTAATAAAATCACTGCCACGCAGACCAGCGGCCGCCAGTGCCGCAGGAATGGATTTGTTAACTTGATAAGACGCAAAGGCGCGATCAAGCGCGACATCTGTCAGGCCTTCGATTTCGGGGCGCTCACCCTGCCCGGCCAGCCATTCCGCCACCTTTTCATATTCTGGATCATAGACCGGGGTATAAAGAATCCGGTGGATCGTCGTCGCGGGAACGCCACGGTTTCGCAGCACGCTCGCGGCCTTGTTGGTCGGTGCCAAAATCGCCAGTGTTCGGCGGTCTTTGCGTTTGCGGCCTTCCCAATCGCCAGAAATGACGTCAACGCCCGCTTCTTCCAATGCTTTATAGAGCTTGGCCAACAGCATGGTCTTGCCCGATCCAGCCTTGCCAATCACGGCCATCACTGACGACTTGTCAGACGCGGGCGCCATAAGCAGGCTATCGTCTAAATCCACGCCGGATTGGCGCAGGGCGGTCGCGACGTTATCCCAAGCCTCGGCCTGATCGTCTGAAAATGTGATGACTGGTGCGTTCATGCCGCGACAGTACCTGTACCGTCGCGGCGGGACCAGTGGATTAGGCCACCTTTTGCATCTGCTGAATTGACCGCCCGAAAGAAAGATCGAACCAGCTTTCTGACACGTCAGAAGAAACCTCTGCACGGCGTAGAACACGGACGCGATCTTCTGGCCGGTATGCCCATAATCCAACGCTAATCTTATCGCGGCCTTCGCCTGAACTACCCAACACTTCGGGCGATGCGCCAATCATCGAATAGATTCTGACCATCCGCGGATCAAAAACCCCCAATAAATGAGTTAACGAAAACGCACGCATCAATTCTCCTCCCGCCAACATCATGGCTGCCGCGACCCGTGGGGTTGCCTGCTGACCTAAAACAAAACGCGTGCATTCCCAGATAAAGGGGCTTTCGATTCTTTCGCCCTTTAACAATTCGCTAAAGTGATCATTAACCATCGTGCGTTCTGACGTCGGCAAAAACCGCATTGAGCCGCCATGCGTGCCATCCGCGTTTTCCCAAACGACGTAAAGCGGGTTCATCGCATCGTATTCGTCCCGCTCCCATCCATTTTCATCGACGGTCACCGCCCACTTTAGTCGTTCAGCGAATTGCGTCGCGCGGTCACGGTGCATTGTATCTTGGAGTACGGGAAATTTAGCTAAGTCATTCCCATAAATATAACGAAGCATTTTTGCTCCCCTCGAGCAGTTAATAATGTTCAGAGGGTAGAAGTCGGCACGCACCTAATTGCTTAATCGCGCGCCCTGCTTGTTAATTGGTTCTTAATGGAATGCTGCATTGCAGCGCTAACGTGATTCACGCCCCGGCCAACCGCCGCGCGCAGCCCGTGCAGCCCCGCCCAACACAATAAGCCCTTCGGCCACGGCGCGTGCGACCGCGTGGGTCGTGTTTGACGCGCCAAGCTTAAAACGCGCACTTTCAATATAGGCACGAAGCGTGTGTTCAGAGATATTAAGTAGCTCTGCCACCTGTGCCCGTGCATGCCCCATCCCTAGATAGGTTAACGCCTCAATTTCGCGTGGCGACAGTTGTCGAACGGGTTCCGGCTTGCGGCGACCCTCCAACTCCATGGCTTTGCGGTTCAGATAATGCGCAATCAAAATCCATTTGCGTTGGTTTTCGTTGGTAAAGCGTTCCCACTCTTCATCGCTTGTGCTGTGGGTTGCGGTTAACAACGCCAGTTGGCCATTTGGGCCGCGAATTGGAAACGAGAACCCCTGCGTGCCTACGCCATACGTGATCGCTTCTTTGCGAAATGTTTGGGCCGCACGCGATGACCAGTCCAGCTGCTTCCAGTCAACCGGATGAAAGCGTTGAAAGGTTCCGATCACGACTGGATCGATGCGAATATAGTCTTGCTCGATGTAGCGCTGGACCCAAACTGGGTCATAGGTGCCAAATCCGTATTGCTCACCATCTGCGCTTAGCCAGTGATAGACGACGTGTTCAACTTTGAATTCATCCCGCAAACGCACGATCAAATCTTGAATTTCATCAAGCGCGCCTGCTTGCTCCAGCGTTTGGAGAAAACTGTCGAGTTCCAGGACTGTCCCCCTGTGTCAAATGACACGTTTCTTCGACCAAACGCTCGATTTCTGCCGAGGCGATGATCGTCGTATTTTCAAGCTGCGCTTCCAACATCGGTAGGTCATGCGTGTTCGCAAAGCGTTTTAAATCGGCGAGTACGTCGATGATCCATTCGTGTCCCATTCACATGTCTCTTCTAATCATTTTTGTTTTACTGACGGCAAGAGTATCCATGAATTTATGAAAGAATTATTCATACCTTCATACTCCCCAATAATAGTGAGTAGACGTATTGCGTTTTAAAATCATTGCGATAGCAAAAAGGCGCTACCGTTTCCGGTAACGCCTTTTCTTCTTTTTTAAGCGAATTCACGCGTTATTTTTTTGATGCCTCGACGGTATCTTCAAAAGTACGCAATCCGTTCTTTGGGGACTGGATAAGCACAGCCATATTGCCCGGCTTATGCTCATTGCGACGCATCTTACTGTGTGCTTCTGGCAACTCATCCCAAGTAAATACTTCGGACATGCAAGGATCCAAGCGACGTTCAATCATCAACTGGTTCGCAGCACTGGCCTGCTTAAGGTTAGCAAAGTGGCTGCCTTGCAAGCGTTTTTGGTGCATCCACATATAACGAACGTCGAAAGTCAGGTTATAGCCTGTTGTCCCCGCACAGATCACAACCATGCCGCCGCGCTTACACACGAATGTGGAAACTGGGAATGTTGCCTCGCCGGGGTGTTCAAATACGATATCGACGTTATTGCCTTTTCCAGTGATTTCCCAAATGGCTTTGCCGAACTTGCGGGTTTCATTAAACCATTCTTTATATTCTGGCGTATTCACTGTTGGCATTTGCCCCCAGCATTTAAAGTCATTCCGGTTAATGACCCCTTTAGCGCCCAATGACATGACAAAATCGCGTTTGGATTCATCGCTAATCACGCCGATAGCATTTGCGCCAGCCGTATTAATTAGCTGAATTGCATATGAACCCAGACCGCCGGATGCACCCCAAACCAAAACGTTTTGACCTGGCTTTAGCTCATGTGGATGGTGGCCGAATAGCATCCGATAAGCCGTTGCTAGTGTGAGCGTGTAGCACGCACCTTCTTCCCAAGTTAGATGCTTGGGGCGATGCATCAACTGCTGCGATTGTACACATGTGAACTGTGCAAATGATCCATCAGGTGTCTCATAGCCCCAAATTCGCTGGCTTTCAGAGTACATTGGATCACCACCGTTACACTCCTCATCATCGCCGTCATCTTGGTTGCAGTGGATGACAACTTCATCGCCAACTTTCCAGCGTTTGACCTTGTCACCAACGGCCCAAACGATACCGGACGCGTCGGAACCTGCGATGTGGAAATCTTCGCCGTGAACGTCAAACGGGCTGATCGGAACACCTAGGCCGGCCCAGATACCGTTGTAGTTAATGCCAGCTGCCATAACGAGAACCAGCACTTCGTGGCTGTCAGGCTTAGGCGTATCAACCACCTCTACCTGAAATGCCTTATCAGGTTCACCGTGGCGTTCGCGGCGAATTGTCCATGCGTACATTTGATCGGGCACGTGACCGACGGGCGGCAGTTCACCGACCTCATATAGCGCCTTTTTCGGTGCTGTTGCGGGTGCATTCTGGTCTAGGGCCATGTCGGTCTCCATCACTGAAAATCCATTTGTTGCTGCGCCGCAGAATCGACGCTCTGACTGATGGATAATATTCAGCACGCAACTTTGCAACCTCATGAGGTTCACTTTTGTAATAATATGTCCGCGGCGTCGCAGCGTAACTTTGCTGAAATCGCAAAATTGCGTCAAAAGATCGCGCACAGCCAACCAGCGCAGGCGCATTTGACGCCTGCGAAAACCGTTCAAGTCGTGTGGTTGGTTAGTTGTTTAGGTGGTGTGCGATCGAATTCGCGTAATAGGCCAGAATGTCCTGTCCTGTTTCCACGGTGCGAATACTGTCGCCATCCAGCACAACCACGTCCCGTGCTGCCAAACGCTCAAGTGCTTCCTCTGCAATGACAGCAGGATCGCGACGCGGCAGAGGCATCCGCCCAGATTTTAGCTGGGTCAGCTTTTCTGTAATTCGTGCAATTAGCGCAGCTTTGCTATCCACGTTGTCATACATCAAAGTATGCGCAACGATTGGCACGCCAAGCACGGGAATAACCTGTGCGATACGCGACATCAGCTCTTGGGCAACTCCATCGGTCAAATCACCGCTCACCGCGTCACGAAACTTTGACAGCTCAAGCGGATCGCCAAAGCTGACCGATGCAGTACCAAATGAACTGAACCGCCGCGTGATGCGGAGCCATACATGCCGACCTACTCGACGCGCAACGTGCCAAAACGGTGGTCTAAATTTACGTGTGCCTGATTTATCAGCGGCAATCAGGATCGTGTCTTCCAACACACGGTCATAGTTAATTGCGACGGGAACAAAGATAACTTCGCGCTGCTCGGGATCGAAATCTTCGATAATATAGTTCAGCAGCCCCACGCGCGGCGCAGCCATCTGCCCCGTAAGACTTAGCCCGCCTTCAGGAAAAACAGCCTGACTAACACCTCCGCGCGTCGCCATTTGCACGTATCGCGCAAGAACTTTACGATACAACGCACCCCGCGACTTGCGCCGAATAAAGTAGGCACCCATCGCACGGATGATCGGCGATAACGGCCAGACGCGGGCCCATTCGCCCACTGCATATGACAATGCGCCAGCATTTGCCGCCAGATAGGTAACAAGCACGTAATCCATGTTGCTGCGGTGGTTGATGACAAACACAACGGCGGCGTCCGGATCGATTTCTGCGAGTCGTTTACGGTCAAACGTCCCCAGCCGAATACGATAAAGCGACTTTGAAAGCCAACGTGCCAACCTGATTCCAATGCTGAAATATGCGGTCGCTGAAAACGAAGGCACGATTTCACGCGCGTACCCCTTGGCCCTTTCAAAGGCGACGTTTTCGGGAACGTTTTCTTTGCGGGCGTATTCAACAATGGCCTTGGTTACTTCGGGGTCATAGATCAGCCGTTGGATCATGTCGTAACGACGCGCAAGCTTGAACGGCTCGATCGGACGCTGAAGGCGTTGATTTACCCGAGCAATGACCCTTTCAGCACGTTTACGAAAGAACCAGCGCACGGATGGAAATAGGAAATGCGACGCGAACGTCACTGCTGCAAACAGGACAATTAGGGCAAAGGCCCACAGCGGCATTGAAACGGTTTGCGTCATTGCGCGAACCTGACAGGGAAACGACCTGACGTAAATCCCATCATGCCGCAACGCAGCGAATTGACAGCGCCACAAAATATCGGATAATAAATCACGAACGCAATAAAATTGCGCAACAGAACCAGAGGACCCGATATGTCGCAGACGCAGAAAGACCGCCCATGGCTATTTCGCACCTATGCTGGCCACTCGACGGCTGCAGCATCAAATGCGCTGTATCGCGGCAACCTCGCAAAGGGTCAGACCGGCCTGTCAGTCGCTTTTGATCTACCAACGCAAACTGGCTACGATAGCGACCACGTGCTTGCCAAAGGCGAAGTCGGCAAAGTTGGCGTGCCCGTCAGCCATCTGGGCGATATGCGGGCCTTGTTTAACGACATCCCGCTTGATCAGATGAACACCTCGATGACGATCAACGCGACGGCACCATGGCTACTGTCGCTTTATATTGCCGTTGCCGAAGAACAAGGCGCGGACATCAGCGCCCTTCAAGGCACCGTTCAAAACGACATCATCAAAGAATACTTGTCGCGCGGCACATATATTTGCCCGCCCGAACCGTCCCTGCGGATGATCACAGATGTGGCGGCCTATACCCGCGAGCACCTGCCCAAATGGAACCCGATGAACGTATGTTCCTATCATCTGCAAGAGGCCGGAGCGACGCCTGAAGAAGAATTGGCCTTTGCCTTGGCGACAGCCACCGCCGTGTTGGACGACCTGAAAGGCAAAGTACCCGCCGAACACTTCCCAGCGATGGTTGGTCGCATATCTTTCTTTGTGAACGCGGGTATCCGGTTCGTGACTGAGCTGTGCAAAATGCGTGCCTTTGTCGAACTATGGGATGAAATCTGCGCGACCCGTTATGGGGTGGAGGACGCAAAGTATCGTCGTTTCCGTTATGGTGTTCAGGTCAACTCACTTGGGCTGACCGAACAGCAGCCAGAAAACAACGTTTACCGTATCTTGCTCGAAACGCTGGCGGTCACATTGTCGAAAAACGCCCGTGCACGCGCCGTACAGCTACCAGCATGGAACGAAGCATTGGGTCTACCCCGCCCATGGGATCAGCAATGGTCACTACGGATGCAACAAATCTTGGCCTATGAAACCGACTTACTTGAATTCGACGACCTGTTCGACGGCAACCCAGCCATCGACCGCAAGGTGAACGCACTCAAAGAAGGTGCGCGCGCTGAACTTGCCCAGATCGACGGGATGGGCGGCGCTGTTGGGGCGATCGGCTATATGAAATCGCGGCTCGTCGAAAGCAACGCTTCGCGAATCGCCGGGATCGAAAATGGCGATACAACCGTCGTTGGCGTGAACAAATGGCAAGCAGGAGAGCCATCACCGCTTACCGCCGGGGATGACGCGATCATGGTTGCAGACCCCGAAGCCGAGGCAGACCAACTGCGCCGATTGAGCGATTGGAAAGCAAACCGTGACAACAAAGCCGTTGCGAGTGCGCTTGCTGACCTACGTGCGGCAGCACAGGACGGCAGCAACATGATGCCGCCATCCATCGCTTGCGCACGTGCTGGGGTTACAACAGGCGAGTGGGCAGATGTTATCCGCTCTGTCTTTGGGCAGTACCGCGCACCAACTGGCGTTAGTCAGAACCAGTCCAACCGCACAGAAGGCTTGGACGACCTGCGTGAACAGGTTGATCTGGTCAGCGCGGCACTCGGGCGGCGTTTGAAATTTCTTGTCGGAAAACCGGGACTTGATGGTCACTCGAACGGCGCCGAGCAAATCGCGACACGCGCGCGCGATTGTGGCATGGACATATCCTATGAGGGCATCCGGCTGACACCAGATGAGATCATCGAGGCCGCTCGCGAAAGTCAGGCGCATGTCATCGGGCTGTCGATCTTGTCAGGTTCACACCTTCCGCTCGTTCGGGACGTGATGGCAAAACTTGCCGCCGCTGACCTGCAACATATTCCGGTCATTGTCGGCGGGATTGTTCCCGAAGACGACGCCGAAGCGCTACGCGCAATTGGGGTCGCAAATGTCTATACGCCGAAGGATTTTGAGCTGAACGTAATCATGGCAGACATCATCAATTTGGTGGACGCACGTCTCATCGCCGCAGAGTAATAAGGTTAATCCTGACAATTGTACTTTTGTATAGCAGTCGTTCGTTTTCTATGTCCCTGCCAACACAACCGATGCTAGCACGCGGCAAATGTAAAGGAGACCTCTATGAACCTCGATCTAACATCAATGTCACGGGCTGCCCTTGAAACACTGAAGTCCGATGTTGAATCTGCATTGGTCGAAGTCGCGGAAAAGGAGAAACAGGCTGCACGGGACGCCGCTGAAAAAGCCGTCGCTGCATTCGGCTACTCGCTTGCGGATATTACTGGCAATAGCCTTAAGGGACGCAAGGGCGGTGCAAAGTCACTTTCTTCGCCAAAGTACCGCAACCCAGAAAATGCTGAGCAAACATGGACAGGCAAAGGCCGCCAACCACAGTGGTTCAAAGCTGCAATAGCGACTGGTCAGTCTCCTGACGCGATGGAAATCTAAAACAGGCTCTGCATTCGGCTCTCCCCCTTTGCGTACAAGCGGCCTAAACTGTGCGCAAATGGATAAGGAGACAAACATGACAGTCCACATCGGCGCCGAAAAAGGCGACATTGCCCCAACTGTCCTCATGCCCGGTGACCCTTACCGCGCAAAGTGGGCAGCGGAGACCTTTCTAACAGACGTACGCTGCATCAACGAGGTGCGTGGCATGCTGGGCTTCACGGGCACTTGGAACGGCCACCCCGTGACCATCCAAGGTTCCGGCATGGGGATGCCATCGCTCTCTATCTATGCGAATGAGCTGATCAAAGAATATGACGCGCAAACCTTGATCCGGATCGGGTCTTGCGGCGGTATGCAGGAACACGTCGGCATCCGCGATGTTATCCTTGCGATGACAGCATCCACGCTCTCCACCCCCTCGCGCGGCATCTTCAAAGAGCTGAACTTTGCGCCCTGCGCTGACTACGGTCTGCTTGCCGCCGCGCACAAGGCTGCCCAAACGAAAGACGTTCCAACACATGTCGGCGGCATCTATTCGTCTGATGTATTCTATGACGAACGGCCAGACCTGAACGAACAGATGGTGCGCCATGGCATTCTGGGCGTCGAAATGGAAGCGGCCGAGCTTTACAACCTTGCCGCCCGCTACGGTCGCCGTGCGCTTGCGGTGCTGACAGTTAGCGACCACCTAATCACACACGAAGCCCTGCCAGCCGAAGACCGCGAAAAATCGTTCGGTGACATGGTCGAAATCGCGCTTGAGGCGGCGTTCGCCTAAGCGCCGTGACTACGGTCGTATTTATTCTTTGCAGGCGGCACCCAACGATCAAGGGTGCCGTCAGCAGGACGCAGCACTTCCATCTCTAACGGATAGCAAGCAGCGGCATCACTCGAATGCTCAGCACTGCAATCACCGCCAGGACATGCGCTTAGCACTGCAAGCAGATCAATCTCGGCGAACATTTCAATATAGTCACCGGGACGCACTGGGCTGGCTTTCATAAAGTACTGGCCAGTGTCGCGGGTGAACCCGGTGCACATAAACACGTTCAATACATCATGCACATGTAGCTCTGCCTCAGCCAGCGAAAGCCCCACATGCGCAGCCAAGGCACGCGTCAAATTTGAATGGCAGCAATGGTGATAGTCCTCACCAGACAAAAGCCGCCCAGTATAGGGATCACAGCGCGTGCCAATCACATCATGCACAGAGCCCCCATATTGATCGATCCCGTACCAGTTTAACGTATCATGCGTAATTGTCGCCATCGGGCGCATGCTCGGAAAAGATGACCAAAGCCTGTCACCCGTGGTGACGTGCGTCCCATGCAAAGCCCGCGTTTTCCCCGAATAGAACCGCTCTGACAAATCATTAGCGTTGAACAGGTTCAGGTCCCCGACTTGGGGGGCCCCGACCGAATGTATGCGCATGAAATGTCCCCTAGGGATCACAATAGTGGCCGCCTCACGCGACAGCACAGTCACGCCCGCGGTCGGCGTCAGCTTTTCGCGCGCAGCCCCATAAATCGCCATATCCGGTAAGGGCAGCGTTTTGGTCGGGTAACAAATAACAGGCCGCGCGGCGCGGCGCTTTTCGGCGTCAACGGGTATTGTATTCATGACGAAAGCAAACAGCATTCAAGGCAAGAGGCAAGCAAAAACGGCTCCCTTTCTGTTCCCATCCCCTTTTCCGGGGGCAAAAAGGAGTCGAATGGTTAATTTTTGAACCTACCCAACAGACGCTCAATTGGATTTCGCCGTTGTCGCCTGATCTTTTCCTGTTCCGTCGTAACATTCGCAGGACACCAAAGCTCATCAGAGAGGGCGTAATCATCTGCGACCCAATCAATCAATTGGGAAACGTGCATGCTATCAATGTCAAACTCAAGGAAACGTGCATCAGGACGTTCTCCAAAGAAATCGCGAACTTGCTGATGATACACAGGTCTCAACCGACGCCAGGCTTGCTCTGTTTCAGCTTCTGACACGCCATATGCGGATCGGATACGATCAAAGAGAGACCCCCGCCCCTTTTTATTGCGCCCAAAATGCTTTTTGCGGGAACGCACCCATGCGTCCTCATCACGGGTGTTTAGCAAAAAGTAAGCGTCTGGATATGCATCAAAAAGTTCTCTGAAAAAGTAGTTTGCCTCGAGATAGAGTTTTCCGTCAGCATAACTGAACTCAGAGTACACATCATAGCTGTCGATCGTTGACAATATGGGAAGCCCGCTCAGGGCGTTGGTTGTGACAACTCCGGCCAAGAACCTACCATCTTCGAGATCCCAATGAACGGACCGATACCCGTTATTGGCAAAGAACTTGTGAATGGTCGTCGTCGCCGTTTTCGAGAAACCAATCACAAAAACCTTCGGACGACCATTTACAGTAACGTCAGACAACACGCTCAACCATCATGCCCTTGATGTGGGCAATGGCTTTGGCCGGGTTCAGCCCTTTAGGGCATGTCTTGGCACAGTTCATGATCGTGTGGCAGCGGTACAGTTTGAACGGATCTTCCAGATCATCCAAACGCTCGCCTGTTGCTTCATCTCGGCTGTCGATGATCCAACGGTACGCGTGCAACAAGGCCGCTGGGCCGAGGTAACGATCGCTGTTCCACCAGTAAGATGGGCAAGATGTCGAGCATGACGCACACATCACGCATTCATACAGGCCATCCAACTTTTTGCGGTCTTCAATCGACTGCTTCCACTCTTTCGCAGGGCGGTTCGTCTTTGTCTCAAGCCAAGGCATGATCGACGCGTGCTGTGCGTAGAAATGGGTCAGGTCAGGAATCAAATCCTTGATCACTGGCATGTGCGGCAGCGGGTAAATTTTCACGTCGCCTTTGATTTCGTCGAGGCCGTAAATACAGGCCAGTGTGTTGATCCCGTCGATGTTCATCGCACAAGAGCCACAGATACCTTCGCGGCAAGAGCGGCGGAAAGTCAGGGTTGGATCAATCTCGTTCTTGATCTTGATCAGAACGTCCAGAACCATCGGGCCGCAGGTGTCCATATCAACGAAATATGTGTCCAGCTGCGGGTTTTTGCCATCGTCTGGGTTCCAACGGTAAATCTGGACCTTACGCAGATTGGTTGCGCCGTCAGGCTTTGGCCATGTTTTCCCGACAGTCATGCGGGAGTTCTTAGGGAGTGTCAGTTGCACCATAGTGATGATCCTTCCGTCACGGACAGTATTGCCCGAAAATTCTTAAAGTGCCCGCAACCGCGCGGGGCGGATTGGCGGTTGGCCGGTCAAATCGATGACGCAGCTTTCATAAACTTCGAGCGGGTCACGCCCGCGCAGCAGATCAGCTGATAGGCCGATCTCAATACCTGTTGATAGGCCTGTTTCGCTGTTCACGCCGACAGTTACCCCGCCAGTGGGGGCTTGTGCGGCTTGTGCCCGCTTTTCGCAAATCTGGGCAGCTTCTTCTGGGGTGGGTGGCGTCGTTGCACACCCAGCCAAAGCACACATCATTGCAAAAGCGGAAACACGCATCACAGGCTCACTCCTAGCATATTGCTCGCCGTGCAGCGTACAGTTTCAGGGCGCTGTGCAATACCGACCACAAGGTCGGTCGTTGCTTGCGTCGTCCCAACAACCGCCGCCTCGGCGATCGTTAGGATTTCAGCGCCCGTTGCATTGTCGATGATGCAATCTGTCACCGGCGTCGCATCGACCCCCGGGAACTTAGACGCAACAACATTATTCACAACGCCTTTCGCCGCCGTGCGCGCCAAAGCATCACCCTGCATTCCGATATCTTGCATGCACCCGGATAGGGACATGGTCATCGCACCGATTAGAGCAACAGCACGCATCAGAACGTCCGCTCTTTTGGTGCGATCTTCGCTTCTGAAATCCCGCCTTCGGCCTCGGTTGTCAGCGGCGCAGTGATGACGGGGCGGTGGCTTAGGGTCACCTTGTTGCCGTCAACGTGGCTGATTGTGTGCACCCGCCAGTTTTCGTCGTCACGTGTCGCGTAGTCTTCGTGCGCGTGTGCGCCGCGGCTTTCTTTGCGCGCTTCAGCACCTACAATCGTCGCCAATGCGTTTGGCATCAGGTTGGTCAGCTCAAGCGTTTCCATCAGGTCAGAGTTCCAGACAAGGCTGCGGTCGGTGACCTTCAGGTCATCCATTTTGCCCGCGATCGCCGTCATCTTCTCAACGCCTTCGGCCAGAGTCTTATCTGTACGGAACACAGCCGCGTCAGCCTGCATCGCCTTTTGCATCTCTAGACGCAAATCAGCAGTAGCAACATTGCCGTTTGCGTTACGCAGACCATCGAAACGGTCGAAACACGCGTCAACAGAAGGTTGGTTCAGCGTTGGGTTTGCCGCGTCGCGATCAACCACCTGGCCAGCGCGGATCGCGGCGGCACGGCCAAAGACCACAAGGTCAATCAGCGAGTTAGAACCAAGACGGTTCGCACCGTGGACAGAGGCACAGCCAGCTTCACCAACGGCCATAAGGCCAGGAACAACAGCGTTCGGGTCTTTGGCAGTAGGGTTCAGAACCTCACCGTAATAGTTCGTTGGAATACCGCCCATGTTATAGTGAACCGTTGGCAGAACCGGGATTGGCTCTTTGGTCACGTCAACACCTGCGAAAATCTTGGCCGATTCAGAAATGCCGGGCAGACGTTCGGCCAGTGCTTCGGCTGGCAGGTGGTTCAGGTTCAAGTGGATGTGGTCACCACTTGGGCCGACACCGCGACCTTCGCGAATTTCCATTGTCATACAACGGCTGACGTAGTCACGCGGTGCAAGGTCTTTGTAGTTGGGCGCATAGCGTTCCATGAAACGCTCACCCTCAGAGTTGGTCAGATAGCCACCCTCACCACGGGCGCCTTCTGTGATCAGGCAACCTGATCCGTAGATACCGGTTGGGTGGAACTGAACAAATTCCATATCCTGCAGCGCAAGACCCTGACGGGCAACCATGCCGCCGCCGTCACCTGTACAGGTGTGGGCAGAAGTCGCGCTGAAATAGGCACGGCCGTAACCACCAGTCGCCAATACAACCATCTTAGCGTTAAAGACGTGCATCGTGCCGTCGTCCAGCTTCCAGCAGACAACACCCTGACAAACGCCATCTTCGGACATGATCAGATCAAGCGCAAAGTATTCGATGTAGAATTCAGCCTGCTGTTTCAGCGACTGACCATAAAGCGTGTGCAAGATCGCGTGACCAGTCCGGTCAGCTGCAGCGCAGGTACGCTGTACGGGCGGGCCTTCACCAAATTCAGTTGTGTGGCCACCAAACGGACGCTGGTAAATCTTACCCTCTTCGGTCCGGCTGAATGGCACACCATAATGCTCTAGCTCGTAGACGGCCTTTGGGGCTTCACGCGCAAGGTATTCCATTGCATCGGTATCACCCAGCCAGTCAGAGCCTTTCACAGTGTCATACATGTGCCACTGCCAGCTATCTGGACCCATGTTACCAAGGGACGCCGCGATACCACCTTGGGCAGCAACAGTGTGTGAACGTGTTGGGAAAACCTTTGAAATACAAGCGGTGCGCAGGCCCTGCTCTGCCAGACCCAAAGTTGCGCGTAGGCCAGCGCCACCAGCGCCAACAACAATCGCATCATAGTTATGGGTTTCGTATTCGTATGCAGCCATGATTGAGTTGCTCCGCAGAATTAAAGGGCGATGCGCACGATTGCGAAGATCGCAAAGGCGGCAGCAGTATAAGAAAGACAAGTCATGCCAATGATCAGCGCTTTGCGTGTCATGCCACCGGTATAGTCTTCGATGGTAGCGCGGACGCCGTTGGCAAAGTGGTTAAAGCCAACCAGCATAGTCAGGATCGCAATCGTCGCAGGAACTGGACGCTGATAATAGGCAATAACCTCTTCATAAGGCGATCCAAGGATCGCGCCGAATGTAAAGATGAACAGCACCACAAGCGGCACAAGCGCCACAGAAGTCACCATCATGTGCCAGTGATGTTCAGTTCCTGTTTTGGCGGAACCAAGGCCAGCAGCCCGTTTACGGTCAGTCATAAATGCCATGATCTGCCTCCCTTAAAGAACGATAACGACAAAGATTGTCAGCAAGACGGACCCAACCAACGCGGCTTGCGCGTATAGTTCGGACTGGTCGACCTCAAGCATGCGGCCAGAGTCCCAGATCAGGTGACGGATACCGAAAAGCATGTGATACCACATCGCCCAAGTCGACAGGAACAAGACCAGATCACCAAACCAGCTGGTCAGGAAACCGTTAGCCACCGCAAAAGCGTCTGGCCCGGCCGAAGCGGCAACAAACCACCATACGATCATCAATGCAGAAACGAGCAGTGAAAGCCCAGTGATACGTGTGAAGATCGACGTCATCGACGTCCACTGTGGTCGGTAGTATTGCCCGATCATGAACGGAGACAGAGGACGGTTGTCCTGTTTATTGTCGGCCATGAATGTTCCCTTCTTTGGCTTGGCTGCCATTTCGGTCGCGCCTTTGGTCCTTTTTTGCACCAGTTCCAAACAAGAGTCACGCAGAGGAAGATGGATTAACGGTGAAATAATACGCCAATCAGCGAAATTCTGCACTTTTGTGATCACACAATTTTTCCACGTGATCACAAAACATTAGATGATCGATTTAGTCAGAATTAATCTCAATTATCATACTCGGTGACTAGCCTCGCGCAGGTCGGCGATTAGTTCATTGAACTTCAAGCTGTGCCGCGAGGCTCTCACCCACGGCATCGAACGCTTTCTCGAACGACATATCTTCACGATCGAACAGATTGTTCAGAATTTTACGTTTGGTTAGGCAGGCAGCGTCGAGGAAAGCGATCCGATAGTGGGTAGGAGGATGCGTGGTATCAACTGAATGATCCACTTTCCCATTACCCATCGCAATTTCAACGCGTTCATCAGCATTCAATTGAACCACGGGCTCTACAATCATTTTGATAACATCGCGCCCCCGAGCAGAACCAACGCCATGCCGCGTGCTCCATTGTTCATCAATATACTCAGATAGGCTGATTGTGGACAGTAATTGCCTTACAGCATTGCCCCCTGCAACTTCTGCCGCCAGAGCATCAGCCAGATATTCAGCGCGCTGCATCTGGACGTATAGCAACGTCCGAATTGTCTCATTCAGAAGTGCAACCAACCAACGCAACGGCAAGAGAAGCAGTGCTGCGAAAGCATGCGCTGCATCACCAAAATCGGGCTCAAGAAGCATTTCCCATTTATCAAGCATCTGTAAAGCAAACCCAATCACTCGCGTTCGCGAAGGATCACCATTCACGAAATGCGCGGTCTCATGCGCAACAAGTGCAAGCCGTTGTTCCGGTGAACTAGCGTCCCACAACACGGCACCAATCCCAAGCACAACCTCTTTGCGATGCATCGCTGCGAAAGCATTAAAGCTTCCATCTACAGCCACGACCGTAACCTTCGGAGCGCCCAACGCTTCACTGACCCGGTCCAAATCCTTGAACAGGCGTGGCGCGTCATTGCGCCGAAGCGCACGTTCAGGTACCCGAAAGCGCGCGGGAAACAGAAATACCCCGACGGCAATTAGGAGACCTCCCCAAAAGATGCCTCCTAAAAAAGGCAAAGCTGCGACGGCGATGATGCCACCTGCCACGATTAGGGCGACAGGGGATAGCATCACAAACAACGATAGTAATAGCGCCGTGCGACGCGCGGCTTCGACCCGCCGCAATTTGCCAGCTTGCAAGTCTTCTAACGCCCCACGGAAAACTTTCTCGCCTGCTTCGCGATGAAGTTTAGCCATCCAGCCTGCATTGCTCATACAGGCATCAGCGCCCAGTAATCCAAGTCCAGAAGAACCTCTGGCGCGTATTTCCCGTCTTCGCCGCGCAGCGTTCCGGCCTCGCCCTTGGTCGCCACCAGCCGCAAGCGGATTGCACCGACACCCGGTGCCGATGTTTCGGCAATATCCAAAACCTCTGACCACGCACGTACGGTGTCACCGGCAAAGCAAGGGTTCGCATGCGCCCCACCGTTCAATGCGACGATCATCTGCGCGTTTGCCAAACCGTTGAACGACAGTGCCCGCGCAAGGCTGATCACATGGCCACCGTAAATCAGGCGCTTGCCATCTGGTCGATTGGTCGCGTCGAAATGAACCTTCGCGGTGTTCTGCCACAAGCGCGTGGCGAGCATATGCTCGGCCTCTTCAATCGTGACGCCGTCAACGTGGTCGATCACCTCGCCCACAGAATAATCCGACAGGCGATGCGGTTCGCCCGCAAGTGCGAAGTCGTAGTTCGTGAAATCCAAACCCTTAGGAATAACAAGGTCCTGCGCTGATACGGCCTTTGCCAGATCAGGGATCACCGTTTCAGGTGCTGGGCCTTCGCCCCGTTTGCGCACCATGACCCAACGAACGTAAGACATGAGCTCTTCGCCGTGTTGGTTCCGACCTGTTGTCCGAACCCAGACAACACCGCTTTTACCGTTTGAATTCTGCTTAACCCCAATCACCTCTGACGTCGCGGTGATCGTATCGCCGGGCCAGAGTGACGTGATCCATCGACCCTCTGCGTAGCCCAAATTCGCGACGGCGTTGAGCGATACATCGGGCACGGTTTTCCCAAACACCGTATGAAATGTCACAAGATCATCAAGCGGGCTAAACGGCAGCCCACAGCTTTGCGCGAATTGATCTGATGAATGTAACGCATGACGCGCGGGATAAAGCGCGTGATACAGCGCCCTTTCACCCATCTTAATCGTGCGCGGCACCGCATGGGTGATCACATCACCAACGGCATAATCCTCGAAAAAGCGGCCTGCGTTTGTCTTGGTCATTGCTGGCCCAACTTCATGTCAGGTGTATAAGGCGTGTCGACATCTTTGGTGACGGCCTGACCGCAACGCATCACGCCATTTGCCTGATCAAACGCATAAGTTGGGCTGCCGTATAGCTCCCAACCTTTTGATAGGGCCTCGGACACTTTGTGACAAAATGCAGCGGTGTCGTCTTCAGTCAGTAGTCGATAGATTTTCATGTCTTCATCCAAACGGGTTATAGCCGAGCGCAATATGAACGCCCGCCACAACGGCAAAGACGACCACGGTTGCGATCAAAGCAGTGATTTCTTTTTTCATGGGTACCGCATGAGCGGGCGTCCAGTCAGGTTCCGCGCGGTTGATCAGTTGAATTTCGGAGCTGGCCCAGACCAGCAGCCCACCGAACAAAATGAACGACGGCGTGTCACCGTTCACCAGCAAATGAGCAACAGCCCACAGCATTACGGCAGTTAACTGCGGGTGGCGAATATACTGTGTAATCCGTGCTTTCGATCCGGCTGCGGCGAATAAATAGAAGGCCAGCAGCATCAACAGGTTATTAATCCCCGTCATTGCAGGCGTTCGCCCCCAATAGAATGTCCCTTCAGCGCCACGATATCCGATGATCATCAAGATCAGACCGATGAAAGACCCTGCGGTCACGATCATCTTACCCTTGTCGCCCAGCGCTTCGCGGCTTGCGGGGGCAAGTCGTTTCCAAAAATGAACTCCAGCCCAAAGAACCAGTCCAAGAATGATAAATGTCATGAAGTCTCCAATGCGGCGATGGCGTCAGCTTTCGCTAGCGTCGCCCGCGCGGTGACAATATGCAAGTTCTCAACGATGCGACCGTCCACAACAGCGACGCCCTGCCCTTCGGCCTCGGCGGCGTCGAATGCTTCGATCTGACGGCGAGCAAGGTCAATTTCATCGTCACTTGGGCCAAAGGTCGCATTGGTAACGGCAACCTGCGCCGGGTGAATCAGGGTCTTACCATCAAAGCCCATATCGCGCCCCTCGGTACATTCGGCACGCAATCCGTCTTCGTCTTTGAATGCATTATAGACGCCATCAAGCGCGACAATCCCCGCGGCCTTGGCCGCAAGCAGACATAGCTGAAGCGAGGTCACCATTGCCGCCCTGCCCCGCGCGTTCAGATCTTTGGCCAGATCATTCGTTCCCAACACGAACCCCGCCATACGTGGGTGTGCTGCGATACTTGCTGCATTCAAAATGCCTTGCGGGGTTTCCATCATTGCCCAAATTGGCAAATCGGGAATAAGTGCCGCCAGTGCGTCGACGTCAGCCGTGCTATTTACCTTTGGCAACAGAACCGCGTCGCAATCCATTGCAGCAACAGCCGCCGCATCATCCGCACCCCACTCAGTATCAAGCCCATTAATGCGTACAACCTTAAACCGTGGGCCATAGCCGCCTTGCTCTAGCGCGCTCGCGAGCGTCGCGCGGGCTTCTACCTTGGCATCGGGCGAAACGGCATCCTCAAGATCGAACAGAATCGCATCCACAGGCAGGCCACGCGCTTTGTCCAACGCGCGATCCTTTGAGCCAGGAATATAAAGTGCTGAGCGGAATGGGCGGTCGTGCATAGCGTGTCCTCGCAATATTGTTGCGCGTAAATGTCCAGATTTTGAATGATAGTTCAAGCGAAAACATGCCGCACTGCGGCAATCAGTACATCGTTACGGTGCGTTAACCAATTAATCATAGGTCGCCAGCAAGTATTTCCAGAGTGAATTCAGACTTAATCAGGTACACCAGCATGAAACGCTTACTATTGCATATGCCCATGTTCGTCGGGGCAGCGTTGCTAACCGCGGATAGCGCACGCGCCGAACAGGCATGTACAAAGCGTGATACAATCATCGAACGCCTTGCGACCCATTTCGGGGAATACCCGCGGGCGGCAAATCGCGACGATGACAATACCATTGTCGAACTCTTCGTTGCGCCAACTACTGGCAGTTGGACAATCACAACAACACGACCCGGAGGTTTGACCTGTTTGGCATCAGCCGGTCAAGCATTTGATTATAAGTACGAAAATTTCATCACGTTGGCGTCCCACCTTTGAAGGTCGAATAATTATTTTGGTTTAGATGCAACCGAAAGACACCTGACTTGGTTCCCTATCACAAGGCGACAGCAACACGTTGCGACCGCCATCACAGACCGTGAAAGGAAACGAAATGAAACGTATGATGACAACAACTGCCCTGACACTTTTGTTTGGTACAGCTGCATTTGCAGAGAGCAATCTGAACACAAGTGCAGACACCGCGCTGACTGCGCAGGCTAACGATTCCGCTGTTTCAACTGAACTTGAAATGAACGCACAGGCCGATGCCGACACGACCCTGCTTGACGATGCAGGCAATGCAATGGCCGAAGCTGGCGAAAACATCGAAGCCGGCGCAGAAGCAACGGGTAACGCCATCGCTGATGCTGGCGAAACATTGGAAGCTGAAGCTGACGCATTTATTGCGGAAACCAACGAAACGGTCACCAGCCCGATGATCGAAAACGGTGAACTGGTTTCAGCACAGGCTGACATCATGGTTGCCGCTGATCTAGAAGGCGCAGTGGTCTACGACGAAACCGATGCTGAAATCGGTGAAGTCAGCGAAATCATCCTATCCGCTGACGGCAAAGCTGAAAAAGCCGTGATCGACGTAGGTGGCTTTATCGGAATTGGCGAAAAATCGGTAGCCGTACCGTTCAAAGACCTTGCTCTGATGAAAACTGAAGTCGACGGCGACATCGTTGTTTATGTCTCAGCGACTAAAGAAGAACTGGAAGCAATGCCAGAATTCGAAGCTAAATAAGACTTAGCACCTTAGCCCCCAGCGTCAGTTGGGGGCTAAACCAATGCGACCCAAATCAATCGCACCCCAGTCAGCACCAAAAGAACATACGTTAGCCCGAAAAAGGCTCGCTCTGGCACGAAATCATGCGCCCGCACGCCGATCCACGCACCAACCAGTGCAAATGGGGCCAGTGCCAAACTACCAAGCAACGTATTCCAAGTGAATATCCCCAAGAATGCGTAAGGCACGACCTTCATCCAGTTTACAGCCCAAAACGTAATTACCGTCGTGGCCTGATACGCCGTCTTACTTAACCCCTGCGAAAGCATAAACACGGCCGTCGGCGGCCCACCCGCGTGACTGACAAAGCTCGTGAAACCGCCAACCATTCCAGCCAACCATGCCAGCGGCCTTGAAAACGGCACCTGCCCGATACGCAGCCATCCCATTGCGCGGCTAAGCTGGAACGCGACAAACGCCAAACAGATCACACCAATCAGCAATCTGAAAAAATCCGCATCAACAGCTAAATAGACCCAAGCCGCAAATGCCACGCCCGGGATCGCGCCCTGCATCATCCCTTTTGCAGATGGCCAGTGCCACTTTCCCCAGTACGGCTTTAGGGTCGCTACATCGATCAGCATGAACAACGGCAGGATCACCGCCAAGGCAGCGCCCGGCGGCACGACAAGCGCCAGAATCGCCCCCGCCACAAAGGCAGCCCCAGACCCGAATCCACCCTTCGAAATACCCCCAAACAGGATCGCAGGGATGCCAATCATGAAAAATTGCCAATCAAATTCAATCACCTGCTTGCTCCTGAAATACCTTGAATTCATCCTTCGTTAGCGCCTTACAGGATAAGGAACCACCACATAATAAGGGATGCCGCGATGCAGCACTCTTGCGTGTGCGCCTCCAAAGGCTTACCCAATGGCGCAAATCGAACCCACCAAAGGATCCATTTCCATGGCTAGACCCAAGATTGCCCTTATCGGCGCCGGACAAATCGGCGGCACGCTTGCGCACCTCGCAGCGATCAAAGAACTCGGCGATGTGACTTTGCTCGACCTCAACGATGGCGCTGCAAAAGGCAAGGCGCTTGATCTCGCCGAAGCTGGCCCTTCCGAAGGTTTCGACGCTGAAATGGCCGGCACAGCAGATTACGCTGACATCGCTGGCGCGGACGTTTGCATCGTTACAGCTGGTGTTGCACGCAAACCCGGCATGAGCCGTGATGACCTTCTGGGCATCAACCTAAAAGTTATGAAAGCCGTTGGCGAAGGCATCGCAGCACACGCGCCAAATGCATTTGTTATCTGCATCACCAACCCGCTTGATGCGATGGTTTGGGCACTGCGCGAATTCTCTGGCCTGCCACACAACAAAGTTTGCGGCATGGCTGGTGTCCTCGACTCAGCGCGTTTCCGTCACTTCCTTGCTGACGAATTCAAAGTATCGATGCGCGACGTCACAGCGTTCGTACTTGGCGGTCACGGCGACACAATGGTCCCACTGACACGCTATTCCACTGTCGCTGGTATCCCATTGCCTGACATGGTCGAAATGGGCTGGACTACACAGGAAAAACTGGACGCAATCGTTCAGCGTACACGTGACGGCGGTGCCGAAATCGTTGGTCTGCTGAAAACTGGCTCTGCGTTCTACGCACCTGCGACATCCGCGATTGAAATGGCCGAAGCCTACCTCAAAGACCAAAAACGCGTTCTGCCATGCGCAGCCCACGTTGACGGCGCTTACGGTCTGGACGGTTTCTACGTTGGCGTTCCAACAGTCATCGGTGCCGGCGGCGTTGAGCGTGTCGTCGAAATCAAGATGAACAAAGACGAACAAGCCATGTTCGACAAATCTGTCGACGCGGTGAAAGGTCTGGTTGCTGCTTGTAAAGACATCGACGGCTCACTCGCGTAAGCGACTGAAACACATCCAATGCAAAAGGGTGCCCATCGGGGCACCCTTTTTGTTTAATGCATCAAGTTTTTCCCGCACTGACGGAGGCCCTCTTAACACCAGCGAACAACAGTGCGGCGCCAGCTACCTTGTTGCCAGAGGCGACAACCCAACTTTTGATCCCGCCGCGCGTTAGTCGGTCTCCCATTAATGCGTAACCACTGTAAATTGACACATCGATCACGACGGTCGCCATGCCCATTAACGCAATCTGCTGAACTACGGGTTACGACTGATCCAGAAATTGAGGTAGAATAGCTGCAAAATATAGTAATGCTTTGGGATTGGCGAACTCGACGATAAATCCATGGGTGAACAATGCCCGTCGCGAATTTCGTTCCTCCCCGACGCGCACCTGCATTCCGCCAGATGACGAAAATAGCGCCATGCCCGTTAAATATATCAGATAGGCGAAACCAATCCATTTAATGTTCGCGAACGTCGTCTATTTCGCTACCTCAGCCACCGAGGTCACAGCTACACCGGGCGACAACACCACAACAATCTTTGCGATTTAGAATGCTAGATACGGTTCAATTACCGACCCGTGTATTCCATTTGAATAACACAGGATCCAATGGACCGGTACAAAAGCCGAACAAAGTTCAACTAAAACACCAACCACGAATTCCAGATGGATTACCATTGATCGCTGTGGTGCTCATGTTATCACGACGAATCTTTTGACGACCACGAATTTTGTTTCTCGGCCACCGCCTGTATTTGTGATCACACCAGAAAATGGTGTGATCACAAATGTTCGATTATCCGCCGATCTGACATTTTTCAGTTACAAAACGTCCATTCCTTGTGCTTTACGTGGTGCAACCGAAGCCAAATTGGACATGTCCCTATGAACATCCACGAATATCAGGCCAAAGCTCTACTGCGCAGCTATGGCGCTCCTGTTTCCGACGGTCGCCCTGTGACGCGCGCCGAAGACGCTAAAACCGCCGCTGGCGAACTTGATGGCCCACTGTGGGTTGTTAAGGCCCAGATCCACGCTGGTGGCCGCGGCAAAGGTAAATTCAAAGAAGCGGACGCTGGCGAAGCTGGCGGTGTACGTCTTGCTAAATCCGTTGAAGAAGCTGCCGAAGAAGCAAAGAAGATGCTCGGCCGCACATTGGTCACGCACCAGACTGGCCCAGTCGGCAAAGTCGTAAACCGTATCTACATCGAAGACGGTTCTGGCATTGAAACCGAACTTTACCTCGCTCTGCTGGTTGATCGTCAGACAAGCCGCATCGGCTTTGTTGTTTCCACCGAAGGCGGCATGGACATCGAAGAAGTGGCCGAGAACACTCCTGAGAAAATCCTGAACTTCACTGTTGATCCTGCAACAGGTTACCAGCCCTTCCACGGTCGCCGCGTTGCATTCGCGCTGGGTCTGGAAGGTCAGCAGATTAAGCAGTGCGTCCAACTGATGGGCCAGCTTTATACAGCATTCGTCGAAAAAGACATGGAAATGCTGGAAATCAACCCGCTGATCGTCACTGACCAAGGCAGCCTCAAGGTGCTGGACGCCAAGGTTTCATTCGACGGCAACGCGATCTATCGCCATGCTGACGTTGCCGCTCTGCGCGACGAAACAGAAGAAGACCCCAAAGAACTGGCAGCGTCCAAGTTCGACCTGAACTACATCGCGCTTGACGGTGAAATCGGCTGCATGGTGAACGGTGCGGGTTTGGCGATGGCCACAATGGACATCATCAAACTCTACGGTGCTGAACCTGCCAACTTCCTTGACGTAGGCGGCGGCGCGACCAAGGAAAAAGTAACCGAAGCGTTTAAGATCATCACATCTGATCCAAACGTTAAAGGCATCCTTGTGAACATCTTTGGCGGCATCATGCGCTGTGACGTCATCGCCGAAGGCGTGATCGCTGCAGTCAAAGAAGTCGGCCTGCAAGTTCCGCTGGTTGTTCGCCTCGAGGGTACAAACGTCGAAAAAGGCAAAGAGATCATCAACAACTCCGGCCTCGCCGTAATTGCTGCTGACGACCTCAAAGACGGCGCCCAAAAAATCGTGAAAGCGGTTAAAGGGTGATCTTTACTGCCCTCAAATATGCTGGGGCTGCCCTGATTGGCGTGATAGTTCTCGCTAGCTGCGAGGCAACCGTTTCGGAAGGCGCTGCCAATCAGGCGTCTACCAGCGGGGCCCCCACGGAAAGCAAGGCGGCGGGCATTCCGCTTGCTAATGCGCTCGATAACTCGGGAAATCGTAAAGCAATCGAAGCATTAAATTATTGCCTCGATAGCTTTCCGAATCTCAACGTTGCGCGTCTTAACTGGCAACGCTCGGGTTTTCGTTCCGAAGGTCAATATGGGGGCAGCGATTATTACTCAGCTTTCAACCGCAGCATCATCACCGCGGTCAAGACAGGGAAACATGATCCAGAGTGCGTTGTTGGACGTAGCGGGCTACGTGATGAGGAGGCAGTTCTTGTCGCTTCAAGCGTATTAGGTGCAAAATATGGCGACACCTTTGAGATTTTCGACACTTCTGATGATCGCGAAGTTCTCGCTGCATTCTACGCGAAAACGGACAACGGCACGCCCATCGCAGTCGCCGTGCTCCCACAGTTCTTTATCCCCGGCTTTTACCGTGGCTCTTTGATCATTGTCATCGAGCACACTGAAACAGCAGAATAGAAAGAAACCATCGATATGGCCATTCTCGTAAACGAAAACACCAAAGTCATCTGTCAGGGTCTTACAGGCTCTCAGGGGACATTCCACTCTGAACAAGCCATTGCTTATGGCACTAAAATGGTTGGCGGCGTGACACCCGGCAAGGGCGGCATGACGCACCTTGACCTGCCTGTGTTCAACTCTGTCCACGAAGCAAAGCACGTGACAGAAGCAAACGCATCGGTGATCTACGTGCCTCCGCCCTTCGCTGCGGATTCCATCCTCGAAGCGATCGACGCTGAAATGGAACTGATCATCTGTATCACCGAAGGCATCCCTGTGCTGGACATGATGAAGGTCAAGCGCGCGCTTGAAGGTTCCACATCTCGTCTGATCGGGCCGAACTGCCCAGGCGTTATCACACCTGACGCATGCAAAATCGGCATCATGCCGGGCCACATCCACAAGCGTGGTTCTGTAGGTGTTGTATCCCGTTCCGGCACACTGACATACGAAGCCGTGAAGCAGACATCTGACTCTGGCCTTGGTCAGTCCACAGCTGTTGGTATCGGTGGCGACCCCATCAAAGGCACAGAGCACATCGACGTGCTGGACATGTTCCTGGACGATGACGAAACACATTCGATCATCATGATCGGTGAAATCGGTGGTTCTGCAGAAGAAGAAGCAGCCGAATTCCTTGCTGAGCAAAAGAAAAAGGGCCGCTGGAAGCCAGTCGCTGGTTTCATCGCAGGCCGCACAGCGCCTCCGGGCCGCCGCATGGGCCACGCTGGAGCGATTGTTGCCGGTGGTAAAGGCGACGCGGAAAGCAAGATCGAAGCAATGAAATCTGCCGGTATCGTCGTCGCAGACAGCCCAGCCACTCTTGGCGAAGCTGTGCTGAAAGCAATCGGCTAATTGAAACTGCACGGTGCATTTTGTTTGCGCCGTGCCATCCATTGCGCGTGGGCGCTCTAAGGAAGACAAAATGAAGTCGCTGCAATTCATCCGTGCAGGAGTTCTTTCCACGTTTGACTTCGAGAGTCAGGCGTCTAGACGAGAATTTTGGACATTTGTTCCTTTACCTCTAACTCTGTCTGTTGTGGTTTTTATGGCTCTAATTCCGTTCACCCACTCAAAGAATGCTATCCTTACCGCATTTTTCATTGCCGCTATGATTCTAGCTCCGGCGATGGGAATGGCTGCCCGTCGGTCAAACGAAGCAGGCTTGGGCCACACTGGCGCTACATACGGACCATTAACCTCGCTCGTCGGACTCTGCTTCTACAGTATGCATATATCTGGATTGGCACCTGACCCAACAGCCACTGAACACTTCCCAGCGATAGCTGTATTTCTATTCATCCTAGGCCTTGCGATACTGACTAGGATTGGCCTGAAGCCCCCCTTAAATCAGCCACCCAATGAGGCTCTCTCATGAACGACCAATCTCCTAACGATATCTTCCACGCTTCCTCGTTCTTGCAGGGGCACAATGCGGAATATGTTGAACAGCTTTATGCTCGCTATGCTGACAACCCGAACGCGGTTGACGAAAGCTGGCGCGAGTTCTTCAAGGCGCTGGGTGATGCCCCGATGGACGCCAAGGCAGAGGCCGCTGGCCCGTCTTGGGGCCGTATGGATTGGCCCCCGGTTCCTAACGATGATCTGACGTCTGCGCTTGACGGTCAGTGGCCTGCTGAACCCGCCGCCGCTGGTAAAAAGATCGAAGCAAAAGCCGCCGAAAAAGGCGTGAGCCTGTCTGAGGACCAAGTACGCGCGGCCGTCTTGGACTCTGTTCGTGCGCTGATGATCATCCGCGCCTACCGTATTCGTGGACACCTTATTGCTGATCTTGATCCGCTGGGCATGCGCGAAAACGTTCCGCACCCAGAGCTAGATCCAAAATCCTACGGCTTTACCGCAGCAGACATGGATCGCCCGATCTTTATCGATAACGTGCTGGGCCTCGAAGTTGCGACGATGAACGAAATCATTGCGATTGTTCAGCGTACCTACTGCGGCACATTTGCATTGCAGTACATGCACATCTCTGACCCCGAAGAAGCGGGCTGGCTGAAAGAGCGCATCGAAGGCTACGGCAAAGAGATCGCATTCACTAAGGAAGGTCGTAAAGCGATCCTGAATTCCTTGGTCGAAGCTGAAGGCTTTGAGAAATTCCTGCACGTCAAATACATGGGCACCAAGCGTTTCGGCCTTGATGGCGGCGAAAGCCTGATCCCTGCGATGGAACAAATCATCAAGCGCGGCGGTCAGCTGGGCCTTGAGGAAATCATCATCGGTATGCCGCACCGTGGTCGTTTGTCGGTTCTGGCGAACGTAATGGAAAAACCATACCGCGCGATCTTTAACGAATTCCAAGGTGGGTCGTTCAAGCCCGAGGATGTCGATGGCTCTGGCGATGTGAAATATCACCTTGGCGCGTCATCCGACCGCAGCTTTGACGATAACAATGTTCACCTGTCACTGACAGCGAACCCATCACACCTAGAGGCCGTGAACCCTGTTGTTCTGGGCAAGGTTCGTGCCAAGCAAGACCAAAAGCACGACACAGACCGCACAAAGGTCATGGGTGTTCTGCTGCACGGTGATGCGGCATTCGCTGGCCAAGGCGTCGTTGCTGAAGGTTTCGGCCTGTCTGGTCTGCGCGGTCACCGTACCGGCGGCACGATGCATATCGTCGTGAACAACCAAATCGGCTTTACCACTGCGCCACACTTCAGCCGCTCTAGCCCGTACCCAACGGATATTGCCCTGATGGTTGAGGCACCGATTTTCCATGTCAACGGTGACGATCCAGAGGCCGTGGTACACGCTGCCCGCGTCGCAACCGAGTTCCGTCAGAAGTTCCACAAAGACGTGGTTCTGGATATCATCTGCTACCGCCGCTTTGGTCACAACGAAGGCGACGAGCCTATGTTCACCAACCCGGTGATGTACAAGAAGATCAAAAAGCAAAAGACGACGCTAACGCTCTATACAGAGCGGCTGGTCAAAGATGGTCTAATCCCCGAAGGCGAAATCGAGGATATGAAGGCCAGCTTCCAAGCGCATCTGAATGCTGAATTCGAAGCAGGTAAAACCTTTAAGCCGAACAAAGCGGACTGGTTGGACGGCAAGTGGTCACACTTGGATGCCCAAAAAGAAGATTACCAGCGCGGCGCGACAGCGATTAAGAAAAAGACGTTCCAAGAAATTGGTCGTGGCCTGACAACCGTGCCAGACAGTTTCCCACTGCACAAAACGGTTGGTCGTATCTTGGCTGCAAAGTCCAAGATGTTCGAAACCGGCGAAGGCATTGACTGGGCAACTGGAGAGGCGCTCGCGTTTGGCTCATTGGTCACTGAAGGCTACCCCGTCCGCCTGTCCGGTCAGGACAGTACACGTGGTACATTCAGCCAACGTCACTCTGGCCTGATTAACCAAAACAACGAAGATCGCTATTACCCGCTGAACCACATCCGTGAGGGTCAGGCGAACTACGAAGTCATCGACAGCATGCTGTCCGAATACGCGGTGCTTGGGTTTGAATATGGCTACTCATTGGCTGAACCTAACGCGCTGACGCTATGGGAAGCCCAGTTCGGCGATTTCGCCAACGGTGCGCAGATCATGTTCGATCAGTTCATCTCATCCGGCGAAAGCAAATGGCTCCGCATGTCCGGCCTCGTTTGTCTGTTGCCGCACGGGTATGAAGGCCAAGGGCCAGAGCACTCCAGCGCACGTCTGGAACGTTTCCTGACAATGTGTGGCGGAGACAACTGGATCGTTGCGAACTGTACAACGCCCGCGAACTACTTCCACATTCTGCGTCGTCAGCTGCACCGCAGCTACCGTAAGCCACTAATCATGATGACGCCAAAGTCACTGCTGCGTCACAAGCTGGCGGTGTCTAAGGCCGAAGAATTCACCACTGGTTCAAGCTTCCACCGCGTGTTGTGGGATGACGCCCAGCACGGCAATTCAGACACCACATTGGTCGCCGACGATAAGATCAAGCGCGTCGTGATGTGTTCCGGTAAGGTCTACTATGACCTGCTGGAAGAACGCGATGCACGCGGGATCAACGACGTCTACATCATGCGTTTCGAACAGTTCTACCCGTTCCCGGCCCAATCCGCTGTGAACGAACTTGAGCGCTTTAAGAACGCTGAAATGGTCTGGTGTCAGGAAGAACCCAAGAACCAAGGTGCTTGGTCTTTCATGGAACCAAACATTGAATGGGTCCTCACCCGGATCAAAGCAAAACACACACGGCCCGTTTACGCTGGGCGTGCGGCTTCGGCCTCTCCGGCGACGGGTCTGGCCAGCAAACACAAAGCAGAACAAACAGCGCTCGTGAACGATGCGCTGACCATCGAAGGAACAAAGTAATGAGCACCGAAGTCCGCGTACCAACACTTGGCGAATCCGTCACCGAAGCCACGGTTGCCACATGGTTCAAACAACCCGGCGATGCCGTCGCAGTTGATGAAATGCTTTGCGAGCTGGAAACAGACAAAGTGACCGTCGAAGTACCTTCGCCCGTCGCTGGCACCCTGTCAGAAATCGTTGCCGCCGAAGGCGACACCGTTGGCGTTGACGCGCTGCTGGCACAAATCAGCGAAGGCGGTGCAGCCGCAGCACCCGCTGCACCCAAGGCCGAAGCACCTGCTGAAGCCCCAGCACCCGCTGCTGCCGCACCAGCAGCCAAAGACGTCGAAGACGCGCCATCTGCGAAGAAACTGATGGCTGAAAACAACCTGTCAAACGTTGCAGGCACAGGCAAAGACGGCCGCGTCATGAAAGAGGACGTGCTGAACGCACTGTCCGGCGCATCCGCCGCCCCTGCCCCAGCAGCTGCGCCACGTGCACCTGTTGCTGCATCTCAGGCTGACCGCGAAGAGCGCGTGAAAATGACACGCCTGCGTCAGACAATCGCCAAGCGCCTCAAAGACAGCCAAAACACCGCTGCCATGCTGACCACCTATAACGAGGTCGACATGACCGAGGTGATGGCGCTGCGTAACGAATACAAAGACCTGTTCTTGAAAAAGCACGGCGTGAAACTGGGCTTCATGTCCTTCTTCACCAAGGCATGTATCCACGCGCTGAACGAAGTCCCAGAAGTGAACGCGGAAATCGACGGCACTGACATCGTTTACAAAAACTACGTGAACATGGGTATCGCTGCGGGTACGCCAACCGGTCTGGTTGTTCCTGTGATCAACGACGCTGATCAGCTGTCATTCGCTGGGATCGAAAAAGCCATCGCTGAAAAAGGCGCAAAGGCACGTGACGGCAAACTGTCCATGGCAGAAATGCAGGGCGGCACATTCACCATCTCTAACGGTGGTGTCTACGGGTCACTGATGTCCTCGCCCATCCTGAACCCCCCGCAGTCCGGTATCCTCGGCATGCACAAAATTCAGGACCGCCCAATGGCGATCAACGGCCAAGTCGTCATCCGCCCGATGATGTACCTCGCGCTGTCCTACGACCACCGGATCGTAGACGGCAAAGGCGCCGTGACATTCCTCGTGCGCGTCAAAGAAGCACTGGAAGACCCACGTCGTCTGTTGATGGACCTGTAATAAAACATAGGGCAACGCCCGGACCTCGGGGTGGGTGCAAAGCGCCCTCCCCATGGGGGAGGTCCGGGCGCTGCCCGGCGATGCCGGGCAAAACCACTCCACAATCACAGGGCTTTATTGAAACCGTAGAATAATATGCCACGCTTTCTGAAACCACTCGCCCTATTGGCTTTGATTGCGCTCGGCCATTTCGCCTATCCCCCGGCGGCAGCATCATGATCCATGGCATCCTCAACGGTTTGGGTTGGCTTGGCCCGCTGCAAACCTACTGGAATTGGACAAACGGCTGCATCGCCGTCAATAATGAACAAATGCGCGAAATCTGGTCGTTGGTCCCGAACGGCACCCCGATCACAATTCAGGAATGACGCCATGACACCCGAGCTTACTGTTCTTGCCCTTGCTGGCGTGCTCCAAGGTATTCAGTTTTGTCTAATGGCGATCCCTGCAAACCTGGAACTTGGCACAGGCAAAACCGCGTCGCCGCGTGATCCCCAGCGTCTTAGCAAACCGTTAATGGACCAAGCCAGCGTCGGAACGGGCCGTCTGTTCCGTGCGATGAACAACCATTTCGAAGCACTGATCATGTTCACGATCGCGGTCGTCGTGATCACGCTAGGTGATAAGGGAACTGGGTTCAGCGCGGCGTGCGCGTGGGCCTATCTTGGTGCCCGCGTTCTTTACATCCCTGCCTACTATTTTGGCTGGGCGCCTTGGCGTTCGCTGATCTGGTTTGTGGGGTTTCTCTCGACCATGCTCATGATAATCTCGACGTTGTTCTAGACGCCGACTAATAACCGACCTTAGTCCGACGCAAGTCCGACACTTAAAAACTCTGAAGGAGACCCCATGTCCAGCTATGATGTCATCGTGATCGGTGCAGGCCCCGGCGGCTATGTTAGCGCCATTCGTTGCGCCCAACTTGGGATGAAAGTTGCCGTCGTCGAAGGCCGTGAAACGCTTGGCGGTACGTGCCTGAACGTTGGCTGTATCCCGTCCAAGGCATTGCTGCACGCCACACATATGCTGCACGAAGCAGAGCATAACTTTGCGGAAATGGGCCTCAAGGGCAAAGCCCCATCTGTTGATTGGAAACAGATGATTTCCTACAAAGAAAAGACCGTTGGCCAGAACACTGGCGGCATCGAATTCTTGTTTAAAAAGAACAAGATCGACTGGCTCAAAGGTTGGGGGTCTATCCCTGCAGCTGGCAAAGTCAAAGTCGGCGACGATGTCTATGACGCCAAGAACATCATCATCGCATCTGGTTCCGAGGCATCTGTATTGCCCGGCATCGAAGTCGACGAAAAGACTGTCGTGACATCAACCGGTGCGCTGACCTTGCCAAAGGTTCCAAAGTCACTGGTTGTTATCGGTGCTGGTGTTATCGGGCTAGAGCTGGGTTCAGTTTACGCCCGCCTTGGCGCCGAAGTCACTGTGATCGAATACCTCGATGCCATCACCCCCGGCATGGACGCTGAAATTGCACGCCAGTTCCAGAAAATGCTTACCAAACAGGGCCTTAAATTCACCCTCGGTGCCGCAGTTCAGGGCGTTGAAGTCAAGAACAACAAAGCCACCGTCAGTTATGTCGTTCGCAAAGACGAAAGCGAACATACGATCACAGCTGACACAGTGCTGGTTGCGACAGGCCGCAAGCCTTACACCACAGGCCTTTGCCTTGATGCATTGGGTGTTGCCCTAACTGAGCGTGGACAGATCAAGACCGACACAAGCTACGCGACGAACGTGCCGGGTATCTATGCCATCGGTGACACCATCGAAGGCCCAATGCTCGCCCACAAAGCCGAAGACGAAGGTATGGCCGTTGCAGAAGTCATCGCCGGTCAAAAGCCGCACGTGAACTACGGCGTCATCCCCGGCGTGATCTACACGCACCCCGAGGTCAGCAATGTTGGCGAAACCGAAGAAACCCTAAAGGCCGCTGGTCGCGCCTATAAGGTCGGCAAATTCCCATTCTTGGGCAACGCGCGCGCTAAGGCAAACTTTGCCGGTGATGGTTTCGTTAAGCTGCTGGTTGACGCGCAAACGGACCGTATTTTGGGTGCACATATCATCGGCCCAATGGCTGGTGATCTGATCCACGAAATCTGTGTCGCAATGGAATTTGGTGCCGCTGCCGAAGATATCGCGCGCACTTGCCATGCGCACCCAACCTACTCCGAAGCTGTCCGCGAGGCTGCTTTGGCTTGTGGTGACGGTGCAATTCACGTCTAAAATTTTGTTGCGCCGGTTCTGCCGGCGCAACTACTTTTGGTTGCAGATTGGCCCATCAGCAACAACAATGCACAGATTACTTGTTGACCGTGCCGCTTAACCGCGTGCAATCAACCACATACCTGCCATATTTTTGCACCCAATTAGTGTTTTAACGCGTAAAAGTTTCTGAGAGCCCATATGAAAAATCTCGTTGTTACCCTTTGTTTACTTATTTCGTTTGGCACTTCGGCACAGGCGGCCGACTTTGATATCGTCCGCACCCCCGGACTTGAATTCGTCGCAGAGACACGCATTCCCGGCCCCAATGACGAAATGATGTCACTTTGCTATGTGACCGATGACCTGATGGTCTTTGGGCTACGGATCACAAGCGACATCCAGAGCTACGCGCTAGCAAGCGACGGCTGTCGTGAAGGCTATGAGCAGCTTTATAGCGAAGACAAAGTTGTCGCCGCACAAGCCCTGAACCTTATCCCAGAAGATGTTAGTCCCGTCGCAAGAAACGACTGGCAGCGCAATCTGTCCGTATATGGGTTATTGATTGCCGCCGCGTTGGGGCTGATCGCGGTTATTATCCGCCGGATTAAATCACTGATGGGATATGATCTGCGTGGCCCCATGCGCAAAAAGGCCGCGCTACGAATTTTGTCCGCGATGTGCCATATGGCGAAATGCGATGGCATCGTAGATTCAGCAGAGCTTGCGCATATCCGCAAAACAGCGCTGCGACTGACCGGTAGAAACTACCCCACCTCAGACATCATTCACATGGTCGATACAATCGATATGTCCGAAGGTCTTGATGAGAACGACTTCATTGCCTTTGGTAAAGGGCTGCGTGACCGCGAGAAAGACCTGATGATGCAAGGGATCCTTGCTGTCGCAATCGCCAGCAACCGTATGCAGCCAAATGAGCACGCATTCGCGACAGAGCTGGCCTATGGGCTTGGCATGCCGGGCGAAGATTTCAGACGTGTCCTAGATCTCGCATTGGCAGCGCCCTCTAGCTAAGCTTTAAGCATCCGCAAACCTTGTGTCGCATCAGTACGAACGGCAAGCCGTAAGCCCGGCTCATCGCCCGCCTTCAATGCGCTTAGGATAAGCTTGTGGTGATACGGCGGTTCGGTCCTATTCAGACGCCCGTACAGCGCCCGCATCGTTGGCCCAAGCTGCAACCAGACGGTTTCAGTCATTGCCAACATAGCGGGAGCCTGTGCCCGCAGATACAGCGTTCGATGGAATTCAAGGTTCATCCGGATGTACCCTGTCGCATCTTGGCGCGATATCATTTGACTAACGCCTTGGTTAATCGCCTCTAGCCGATCAATTAGCGCAAAGTGCGCGCGTGGCAGTGCTCGTGACGCCAGCTCGGGTTCTAGCAGAGCACGCAGCGTGGCCAGCTCCTCAATCCGGTCGTTTGACAAGGCTGGTGTTGATACCCGCCCAGACGAGGACAAAAACAGCGCCCCTTCGGCCACAAGACGGCGCACAGCCTCTCTCGCGGGCGTCATGGAGACCTCATAGTCTTTACCAATGCCACGTAGGGTCAATGCCGCACCTGGATCGATCTCGCCATGCATAATGCGGGTCCGAAGTGCGCGATACACGCGTTCGTGGGCGGCTGTCGAAGGATCAACGGGACGTGGCTGGATCATAATGCACCTATGTGATCACAAAGCTTGCAATGGTCAATCATCGAATGAAACGCGATGCAATTGATCACCATTCTCGCGCAACCAATTGCGATGGGTTTCGTAGTCCGGGCATAGCCGCCCGACAACGGCCCAAAATTCGGGCGCATGGTTCATCTCTTGCAAATGGGCCACCTCATGTGCGGCCACGTAACCAAGCACCTCTGGTGGGGCCATAATCAAGCGCCACGAGTACATCAGCACCCCTGCACTACTACACGACCCCCACCGCGACCGCGTGTCGCGAATCGATAGTCGACTATAGGTATGGCCCAGCTGCGCGGCATACCTGTCAGAGGCTTCAGCCAAAGCATCACGTGCCATAACTTTTAAACGGGCGGGAATCATCGAACCGATCGCTTTTGCACCTATAGGAACCTCAACCGCCGTTTCGCTAATGCGCAATCTGCGGACATCTGCGTGCAAAATGGGCAATTGCTGTCCACGTACCAGCAGTGTTCCACCGACAGAAACCTTCATTACTGGGGCAAGTTGCGCCAAATGCCCCCGCAACCACGGCTCTTGCACGCGTAAAAACGCGATTCCCTCGCGATCTGGGGTGCGATGCGGCATTGTTAGCGTCACACGACCGTCCAAACGGGACACCCGTAGCGATAATCGCTTTGCCCGTGCAGAACGGCGTAAACTCACCGCAATCGGGGGGTTGCCTTCAAGCGTATGACGGCCCATATCCAATTACTCATATTTTTCATGTGTCAAAGGCTTTGACACGCCTGCCTGCTTATGGCAGTTGGCACCGATCACCCGCAAGGGTACGACAAGAATTTGAAGGGATAGCCTATGCCTAAGGAAGAATGGGGCACAAAGCGTGTTTGCCCTGAAACCGGCAAACGCTTTTACGACCTGAACGCGACACCAATCATTAGCCCATATACAGGCAATGAAGTAACTGTCGACACGTCCAAGACCCGGACCATGGTTGCAGACGCCGAAGACGCGCAATCCAAGAAGGCCGCAGACGTCTCTGATGATGACGATCTGGTATTGGATGACGACGATACAGATGATGTTGATCTGGGCGATGACGTGCTGGAAGACGACGATGACGACGATACAGTGTCGCTCGATGAGCTTGCCGACGTTGCGACAAACGACGACGACTAAATTTACGATCCCGGGCGCGATTTGCTCTTGATCTCGCCCGGTTCGCTGCATAGACAGCACCTCGCAACGAAGGTTGCATTTGGGGCCTTAGCTCAGTTGGGAGAGCGCTTGCATGGCATGCAAGAGGTCAGGGGTTCGACTCCCCTAGGCTCCACCAAACACCAAAATTGCAAGAAAGTTCAGTAACTTGCTGATTTTGCGGGAGTTTTTTGAGGGTTGTTACACTAAGGTGTTACAGTGAGGCACCTTGAAAAGATGACCGGACACACTCGTCTGTACCGCCGTGGAGCAACCTATTACCACCGCGCCGTCGTTCCAAAAGACATCATCGATACTTATAGAAAGCGTGAAGAGACGTTTTCACTGCGAACAAAAGACCGCTCAGAGGCGCTTCAGAGGGTCAGGATCGAAGCCGTACGCGTGGACCAGCTATTTGCGAGGCACCGCCTAGAAAGCGCCCCCAACACCCCTGACGCCCACAGCTTAGAGTTAGACGAACTCACGTCAGAGCAAATTTCGACAGCAAAGCAAGCCTACCTACATTACCTCCTCGACGAGGAGGAAGAGGTCCGCCTTGACGGGTTCTCTGATCCCGAAGACACCTCTGAACCACTTTTTGATACGCCTCGCCCCACCTTTGAGGAACGCCAAGAAAGCCTCGAGTGGCTGGATGAGATCACACGCTCCAACTTGGCTCGAGGCAAGCGTGATGAAATCTTCCTCGCAGAGGCCCAAGAGGTGTTAACTTGGGATGGCATAGAGCTTTCACTAAAAGATACATCAGTAAGTTGGCCGCGCCTTATAAGGGCGCTGCAGGAGGCGTCGGTTGAAGCTGCCACAGCCAGACGGAAGCGTGACATTGGTGATAGCATACCAACTCCCTCATATCCTGATGCAGCCCCGATATCAGGCAAGCAGCTAACCCTATCAGTAGCCGTTAGTGAATGGACCGCCGAAAAGAGCCGAGACGCTTGGTCTGTCAAAGTGCGTAATGACCATATGACATGGATGGCTGCATTCACTCACATAGCAGGTGATCGCCCCTTAGGTGATTACTCCAAGGACGACGCGAGGGCCTTCAAGTCGCTATTGTTGAAGTTGCCACCCAATTGGCGCAAGAAACGCGAAATCAGAG
The DNA here is from genome assembly GCF_043641945.1 of Yoonia maritima. Classification (GTDB taxonomy): domain Bacteria; phylum Pseudomonadota; class Alphaproteobacteria; order Rhodobacterales; family Rhodobacteraceae; genus Yoonia; species Yoonia maritima_B. The sequence goes on from NZ_JBHZRX010000004.1 coordinate 219,466, forward strand.
ACTTATCCATCTTGGACGCTGCCAACCAAGCCGAAGCCTTAGGCATGGACCCGATGAGCACTACTACGGTGAACAAGGCGCTTCAGCGGGTCGCATCGTTCTGGGGTTGGGCTGAAGCCCACTACGACGAGGTTAGGCCCTCTCTGTTTAAAGGGCTTTCCATTCGACAAACCGTTTCGGCAAGGGATCAACGTCATCCATTTAGCCCAGCGCAGTTGTCCAAGCTGTTTTCCAGTCCACTCTTCACTGGGTGTCGTTCTGAATCCGGTCCAGCAGTGTGTCAATCTGATCCTCAATGGTCTTGATCTGGGCGTGAAGCGTATCCTTCGCACACTGGGCCTCAGACAAGCGCGTTTCCCACGCATCTTTGAACATGCCCCCCCGCCCCAGCGCAAAGAGCTGCTTTGCGGGCTCCAGACTACGCAATAGCGCCTCTGTGCCATCTTCTATGTCGGAGCGCCGAATGGATTTGCGCTTAGAGGCGCAAGTGGGCGTATCGCAATGCCAAGCTTTCAGGCCTTCCGCAGCCCTGAATCCTATTGTGCGACCTTGGCGCATGAGATGACCCATAATGCCGAGGTTGGGATTATGCCGCGCCGGTCCTCGCAAGCCGTTGCGCAGTTGGAAGTTCAGAGCCGCATGTCGGCATAATACAAGAACAACAAACAGCGGTCGTTCGCACAGAGCGCAGTGAATTCGAACTAAGAGCCCAAACTGCTTGATGCAGCGTTTTTCACGAAAGTCTGCTTTCGCAAAGTATCTCGGCAAAAGAACAACAATGATCTATACGGAAAAAATGGAAGAAGTAGATATTTCAGTAGACCTCATATTTGACGCGCAGGGCCCGAAATTTGGCGACCTGTTCACAATCTGTGGCTACGAAAACCCAAATTTTCCGCCCGAAGGCAATTTCGACTTCAAGTCATTCGACGCGCTTCAGTTTTCTCAGGTTGACGACTACTTCGGCGTGCGAACAACTTCAGGTGTCGGCGATGACGTCGCTGTATGGTTGTACCCTATGGTTAACGGAAAAGTAGTGGATCATCATCCTGGGCCATTTGATGGATTGAGGATCAGCTACAATGTTCTCCGCAATCCGATTGAACGAAGCCAGCACTTCGTATTTGTTATAGAACAATTGAGCCAAAAGTTGGCTGTCAAAGTGAAATGCAAAACGGCAACAAACGACATGCGTCGCCTCCGCCAAAACATACAGGTAATCGCTGATTTTTGGGCAAACCAAGGAATAGAAGTCGGCTCAGACGCCGCATTAGAGATGGACTTCTAGCGGTCATTCGCGTTCGCCTATTGGACGGCAGCTTTGTCCCGCAGTGTATCAGTTCAGGCGTGTTGCAGCGAACGGCGGGCACTCCTGAACCGGTCATCGGTGACCAACGCAGCGAAGGACCCAGAAGAGCCCAAATTGACGAATGCTGCACAGTGAACGAATGGCTGCTTTGCCAGAGTTTGGTCGGACGTGAACTTCGGTGACGGCAGGTACTCACCCAGCGCTGAATCTGGCGACTGCCACACTGACGCCCGTGGATTTTGGCGACCGGAAAACTACTTCGGAAATCGCCTATGGATCATTTGATTGCGGCATATTTTGTTTGGAGCCGCTGGCGAGATTGGCGGCGTTCTTGTTATAATATCAAACTGTCCTCAGAATACTTCTGGCCATTCGATATCGGAACTATCCGTCCAGCTGATTGAATTTGGCAGCTCCGTTGGGCTTGCTAAAAATTCCGCTACAATTTTCAAAGCCAAAGCTGGCGTAACTATGCTCATCTTCGGAAAGAAAATATTATTCTTAGTAAAAAAGACTTCTGACTGGCCAATTTTCTCGGGGTCAGCACAATAACCCCATGTCCTTGGTTTGGCCGACTTGTTCTTTCCCTCAATACTAATCGCTAAACCACCTGCCTCATCGTATCCAAGCAGAAGTTGCATTTGGGTTCCATCACTACTATTGCTAACAATGACTTGTTCGCCACAATCCTCCCAGAATTTCTTAGGAAATGGTACAAAAAGCTCCTTAAGCTCTTCGTCTACAAAGCCAGCAGGCAATACCTCATACGGTTTGCCGAAAATTACCCAAGCGTGTCGCATCTATCAGTTGCTAAATCAATCTGCCCTTGGAACCAAGATAGAGCTGTCAAGCTTCGTAGTGCCATCTTTTGTTACACTCCACACATCACCGCTCCTTGTGCTTCGAATATGGACCTGTCGCTAAGCGCTAAAACCGGCCATTGGAAGAGATTGGATCAATGACTGCGGAGTCCCGCAGTGTATCAGTTCAGGCGTGTTGCAGCGAACGGCGGGCACTCCTGAACCGATCATCGGTGACCAACGCAGCGAAGGACCCAGAAGAGCCCTTTTTTCCTGATGCTGCGCATTGTCGTAATGTCTGCTATTCCATGACGGACCCAAAAACTCACTTGGGAATCAAGGGTTCATTTAAGGAATGCAAGGATGAAAGACCGGGCTGAAACGTTGGCAAAAATGGCGCCCCACTTCGTCGCTGATGTTGAGATGTTGAGTGAGGCAGAAGGCGGAAAAACTCGCGCAGCGCATCCCGGTTGGGGATGTCCGTGCATGCTGGCACCAGAAGCTATGGTCGCGCATGATGCATGGCCTTTGCTGGGCGAAGAGGTTCTCAGTCCGGGTGATACGCGCAGATTAGGCTTTGTTTGTATTGCTGAGGAAGCAGCTGCGATTTTGCGAAACTCAGACGTGTTTTACCTCTGGGAAGGGCGACTTGTAGGTCAGGCGCGACCAGCCCGTGATGACGACAGGCCGCTCTATTGTCTGCTCGATGCGGTTCGTGACGCAGATCGTGATATCGCGGACGAGGCGGCAAAAGTTCTGCGAATGTACTTGGAGCGGGCCTGCACTAATGGCGATGTGCGCTGGTGGGAAGAGCTGGGCTTTGAATTGGATCTCTCTGCCGCGTTGCAACGGCGGGTAGATGTCGTAAGCCTGAAAGATTTGTTCATTGGACCAAAAGAGTTGGCACGTTTCGTCTGGGCTGTCTTTAAACAGGCCAGTGTCGGTGACTCCCAAAGTCATCGTTTCGCATTTATCCTTAAGAGAGCTGGTTCAATCGACGGCTTAGAGCGTGCAGTCGTTGATTATTTGCAGCGAAACTGGAAACGCGATGAAGCCACGACAACGGAATTTGTCTATATGCTTTGGAATGATCAGGATCTATGCGCAGTTTACAAACAAATTGCTGCCGAGGCCGATAGTCAGCAACTGCGCGACTTGGCGCAAAGCAAGCTGGCATTTTGGAACTCCGTCGTAGCGGTTGATGCGGAATTGGCTGCACATCTCGATGAGATCATACGCGAAGACAAAAGCGAAGACGAATGGAGCGAAATTGAAGCCGATGATTGGTTTCAGTCAAAACACTACTGTGGTGGATATTCCGCAGACGAGCGCGCTTTCGTTTTCAGCTTCTACAGAAACGACGGACAAGAGCTTTGGTTTCAATTCCCACTGAGCAAAGTGACTGAGGCTCGTAGATCAGACGCTCACATATTCGAAGCGCGTCTTGCGGAAAAGTGAGCGCAAAAAAGTACTACCCGACGCTCACCTGAAAGCGGAACTTGGCACGAACGTAGCGAACGGCGGCTTCGTCCGCTTCGCAGACGTTAATGCAGATTGCAGAAAATGTCCGGACTGAGCCCTTACCAACATCGCAAACTGGCGTATATTGCGGCGATGGATGAACGAAAATGAAGCCCAATAAGATTCTGTTCTTTGATGTATTGAAACGGGTCGCAAGTGACTGCGCGTCCGAGGGGTTTGTCGAACACCCAGCTTACGTTTCAGCATGGGAACCTGCGAACCAAGCGTATGAAGCGACCCTGATCCGCTCAAATGTTTCCGATTTCATTGATCAGCTAAACGTGTCGTTCTATCCGTCTTGGCACTCATTCCGGTTTCATATCAATCGAAGTGTTAACTCTTTTGGTATCAACACTATAGGCGACCTTCCGACCGATGCGGGTGAGTGGACAGATTGTTGGCTTTATCATCCATTTGACGAATACTTGCTCAAAAGCGGTACGGCGTGGAACGTGTTTTCAATCAAGAGTGACTTCAAGGTGAGTAAGCGGAAACCATTGAACGTGGAAGCGGAGACACTCAAGGTGTGCGCTGCATTTGAGCGCAATTCAGTGTTCTTGTTTAATGCTCTAAGAGGGAACTATCGTGGGCGTCTTGTCGATGTACAGCACTACAAAATAGAGCGCCCAAAGTAGATGTGCTAAGGTCCGTTTTGTCCGCATCCTGTAGTTTAGGCATGGGCCTATGAGCGTCTGCCTTGTTGATCTGCCATAAGCACAACCTTCAAGCAACTGAAGGAAATGCTTATGAAATCTCAACCATCTCGCGGAGACCAACCTCTGCCAAGCCTGATCAACCATGCCGAGCTCTTCGGCGACTGCATCCAAGACGAGGGATATAGCAAGGGCTCAGTCGTCAAGTACAAGTCGAATGCTTTAGCTCTTTGGGAAGCCCTATTGTCGGTGAAGCTCAGTCCTGCTGACCTTACAGATGAAATCATGGACAAACTTGCAGCCCCGATCGTCGAGGCTGCCTCGGCGAAGGACAAGAAGCACTGCCTGTACCGCCTGAACCGGTTCAGGGACTATTTGATCGAGAACGCATCTGCCCCTGTGCGTCCAGTTCCACCGCTCGACATGTCGCCAAGGGCAGTACTGAAACGCGAATACGAAACCTACCTCCGCGATCAACGAGGCCTGTCCACGGACACCATCTACCACTGTCTGCGGTTCTACGACCGGTTCCTGACTGCGAAGTTTGGTCCCGATCTGGGCGATTTGAACAGCATCATGCCCGACGACATCTCGGGCTTCATTCTTCGCTTGCGGGAGGCGCAAAACGCGCCGCGTGATAAAACCGGCCCGTCACATCTGCGCAATCTCTTCCAGTTCTTGTTCTGGAGCGGCAAAACGGAACGCAATCTAAGCCGTGCTGTTCCGAAGGCAAAACAACCAAAACCGACAGGCATTCCGAGATACCTTGAGCCAGAGGAGGTAAACCGCCTCATTGAGGTCGTGCGCGATCACAAGAAAACCGGTCGGCGTAACTATGCGATGCTGATGCTAGTTGCGCGTCTGGGTCTTCGGGCACCGGAAGTTACGGCCATTGTACTGGGCGACATCGACTGGCGCGCCGGTGAAATCCTGATCCGTGGGAAACGGCAGTTGCATGATCGGATGCCCATGTCGGCTGAAGTTGGCGAGGCGATTGTCGATTACATCAAGAATGAACGTCTCGGCCCGGACCGTGCCCTATTCGTCTCGGTGAAACCGCCATTCAAGCGGTTCAAGGATGCGCAAATCCTGCGCTGGATATTGCGCGACGCCTATGACGCAACCGGTATCAGTCCACCACAAGCCTACGTCGGTAGCCACATTCTCAGGCACAGCCTCGCGACTGATATGCTGCGAAAGGGAGCGTCACTGGCCGAGATCGGCGACGTTTTGCGTCACCGTTCCCCGCTGACAACGACGATTTACGCGCAACATGATGTGGATGCCTTGCGCTCCATATCACGGCCTTGGCCCGTCTCGGGAGACGCACAATGAAGACGCTTACTCAACGACTTGACGAATACCTCGCCCTTCGACGTTCGATGGGGTTTGATCTCTCATTTGACGAGCGCGTTTTGCGCAATTTCACGAGGTTTGGCGATAAGAACGGGTTCCAATGCATCTCGACGCCCTTGTTCCTCGATTGGAAGGCGAGCTACGGCAGTGCGGACAACAACACATGGGCTCATCGCCTTGGTATGGTGCGCAGCTTTGCCTTCTGGCTTGCAGAGCACGATGACCAGACCGAGGTTCCATCCGGCCAGCTTGTCACCGCGCGCTATCGAAGACGGGTGCCATACATTTACGCGCCGATCCAGATAGCGGAAATCGTTTCAGAGGCTGGTCGGCTTTCTTCACCTTACGGTCTTCGCGGTGCTCTTTGGCAGACACTGTTCGGCTTGATCGCGGTGACGGGCATGCGTGTGAACGAAGCTCTGTCTTTGGAAATGCATGACGTCGATCTGGATCGTGCCCTACTCACGCTCAGAAACACAAAAAGTGGTAAAGATCGACAACTTCCCATCAACAGTGATACGAGCAGTCGGCTGGCCAGCTACGCGAAACTTCGAGATCGTTTGGTAGGGCAAAAATCGAGCATGTTCTTTGTCAAGGAAGATGGTAATCCCGCAGGAGATTGTGGTGCACGTTACAACTTCGCGCAGGTCAGCAAGAACATCGGGCTTCGGTCACCGCAAGCCTTCAACAGGCATGGACACGGGCCACGCATTCATGACTTGCGGCATACATTTGCCGTTCATACCATCTTGGATTGGTTCCGGGATGGTCGGGACATCGAAGCCGAAATGTATAAGCTCAGCACATACCTCGGCCATTCTGAGCCAAAGCATACATTCTGGTACATTGAGGCAGTGCCCGAGTTGATGCAGCTAGCCGCACTGCGTGCCGAGCGTCGGATTCTGGAGGGCATGTCATGATCGCGACCTATCCTTTGCCTGCCTACGTGCAGCGGTTCTTCATGGAGCGGCTGTTGACCCAGATGCAGGCGAGCCCGAACACGATTGCCAGCTATCGCGACACCTTCAGGCTCTTGTTGAAATACGCGGCAGCAGAGACCAAACTACCGCCGACTGACCTGCATGTGGCTCATATCGATGCTGATATTGTCGGTCGGTTCTTAACGTTCTGTGAGGATGAACGCGGCAACAGCGCCCGAAGCAGGAACACCCGGCTTGCGGCCATCCGCTCGTTCTTCAAATACGTCGCTGGCTGTGAGCCTCATTTACTGCATCACTGTCAGAAGGTGCTGGCGATGCCATCTAAGCGGCACGAGAAACGCGTCGTGGACTTCCTAACCCGAGACGAAATGGAGCTATTGCTGAAGGCGCCTGACCAATCGACCTGGTTCGGTCGGCGGGATCGGGTTCTGCTCCTAACAATGCTGCAAACTGGCCTACGAGTATCGGAATTGATCGGCTTGCGCGTCAGCGATGTCGAGCTCGGAACCGGAGCTCATCTCAGATGCATGGGCAAAGGCCGAAAAGAACGCGCGACCCCTCTCCGTGCAGATAGTCGGGAAGCGTTGCAGGCGTGGCTTGCTCAAATTGGCGCTGAGCCAAACGATCCACTGTTCGCGACGATCCGCGGTAAGCCTTTAAGCCGCGATGCAGTCGAAAGGATCGTTCGGAAGCATGCGGCCACCGCTTCCACTGACAATACGACGTTCAGATTGAAGCGGGTTACGCCCCATGTTCTTCGCCATACGGCAGCAATGCAGCTTCTGCAGAGCGGAGTGGATCGAACAATCATCGCGCTTTGGTTGGGCCATGAGTCGATTGAGACGACACAGGTCTACATCCGTGCGGATATCGAACTGAAAGAACGGGCGATGGCTCTGACAAAGCCGGTTGATCAGAAGACTGGACGATACCGGCCGGGTGACGAGCTCTTATCGTTCTTGGAAGCGCTCTGAATTATGCCGACACGCCGCGCTGATCTTCCCACTGTGCAGCTGTCAGTGAGGATCGGCGCGGCATAATCCCAACCTCGGCATTATGCGTCTTATGCCGACCTCGGCATAATGCCCACTGGACAAAACACAAGAGCCGTTTGGATCGTGAATTAGCGAAAAGCGATGCCGCCATTCAAACGCTCCGCGATAACGGCTTAAGTGGGCTAATTCTGTTGAAAATTTTTGTTGATTTGAAGACCTTTGGCTGATTCAATTCCCCTATAAAAACGGGGATTTGGCGATGATGTGATCAAAGCAGGAAGCACAAGCGTCGCAGCTCATGTCAGCTATCGCATTGGACTTTTGAAACGAAGACTGTGAAGCTCCAATACTACGGCCAATGTGGATTAGCATGCCCGATCTGACAGCACGACATCGCTTGGCACCTTACTGGTCTGCAGCGTCGTTATTGCGATCCTCTTGCGGCGTATTAAGCGTTGACCAAGTGTCGTCTTGCGTCGGCAGAGGTAGTGTTTCACCGGCGCCGCGATGGATATTTACCTTTGCGATGAAGTTCGCAGAGATCGGTGCCGTCACAAACAGGAACCCCATTATCAGCAACTCATGCATCGAAGCTTGCCCTAGGACGAAGGAGTAAACCATTGAGGCCATCAGTAGCATCCCGATCCCCACCGTCCCGACCTTGGTCGGGGCATGCAGTCGCGACATCGCATTATCGAATTTCAACAGTCCGATAACGCCCACAATTGTAAAAAACGAACCTATCAGCAAACACAATGCAACGGCGTAGGTTCCGATAATCTCAAAGGTCATTCGATGATGTCCCCTCGCAAAATAAAGCGCGCCAGTGCGACTGTTGACACAAAGCCCAACATCGCAATCAACAACGACACTTCGAAATAGATTTGCACGCCTTGGTAAATCCCCAGCGCAATGACGATGCCTATGCCATTGATGACCATCGTATCCAGCGCAAGAATTCGATCACCGGGCGTTGGCCCGATAACCAGACGCACCATCGACAGGATCTGTGAAAGACCGAGCGTGGCAAAGGTGACAATCATCGCGATATCAAAAAGCCAAAGTGCGGACGTCATACGAAAATCTCCATAAGGCGGCGTTGGTAGCGATTTACGATATCGTCCCGCACGGCGTCTGGGTCATCGGTGTGCAGCACGTGCACCAATAGGCTATGCCCTTCGTCAGAAAGGTCTGCTGACACCGTTCCAGGCGTCAGCGTGATCGTTCCGGCCAAAACTGTTATTGCTTCGGGTTGGCGCAATTCTAACGGAATTGCGATCCACGCGGGTTTCAGTTTTGAATTTGGAACTGTTAAAACGATCCACGCTACCTCGATGTTGGCAACAAGAATATCCCACATCACTATGGCGCTGTAGGTCACCATCTTGTCCAACCTAAATCTTTTTGGCGTATTGGGCCACCAGATCGCGGTTCCACGTGAGATTACGATCCCTAGGATGATACCGAAAACGACCATCCCAGCCGAAACTTCATTTTGTAAAAGCATCCAGACGATCACAAGAAGAAGCGTGATGAACGGATGCGGAATAAGCCAAGTGAATGCGCGTTTCAAATCAATGGCCCTCCTGCGGTGTGCTTAGCTTACCGGGCGTATCCAGCACAGCCGCGATATATGGCTGTGGCGAAAACAACTGCGCTGCCATTTTGGTCGTATAGGAATGCACTTGCCCGGCGAAAATGGTATGCGCCACCAAAAGCGCGAGAAGTCCTCCTACCGCTACGTAGGACAAGGCGGCGGGAGAAGGCAACTCCGTCGCCTCGGCGTCGGCCTCTACGCTTTGTGCTTTCCAGAACAGAATGCTGCCAGCCCGTGAAAATCCGACGATGCTAAGCAAGCTTGATCCCAGCACAACCGCCCAAATCCAAACGACCTGATCCGTGCCGAAAGCCGCATCAAGCACCAACAACTTGCCAAGAAAGCCCGAAAGAGGCGGAAGACCAGCCACAGCAATTGCACAAGCGAAAAAGAGCGCCGCCGTAAGCGCGTTCCCGGCAACGGGTTGTTGCGCGGTCAGGTCCAAATTGGCCCGTCCGCTGCGCACCAAATCAACGATCAAGAATAGCGCCGCAGCAGCCAGTGTCGAATGCACAATGTAATAGAGCGCCGCCGCGATACCCTCGGGTGTGAACAGCGAAATCGCGACCATCACCATGCCCATTGATCCAATAACAGAAAACGCCACCAAGCGGTCGAGTCGCTTTGCAGCGAGAACCCCAACCATGCCAAGGGCCACCGACAGCAGCGCGGCGGGTAACAACCAGGCACCTTGCAGTCCTGCTGTGATCTCTAAATCAGGCGGGAAAATCATCGTGTACACCCGGATAGTCGCGTAGGCGCCTACCTTTGTCATAATCGCAAACAGTGCTGCGACGGGCGCTGGCGCTTCTGAGTAACTCGACGGTAACCAGAAATGCAGCGGGACCACGGCCGCTTTGATCGCAAAGACCAAAATTAACAGGACGGCCGCGACGCGAATACCCACGGTGTCATCCGCACCAATCAAGGCCACCCGATTGGCAAGGTCTGCCATATTTAGCGTGCCCGTTTCGGCATAGATCGACCCAAGTGCAAACAGAAACAGCGTTGATCCAATCAGGTTAAACAGCACATATTGCACCCCTGCGCGTAGCCGGGCGTCACCGCCCGCATGAATCATCAACCCGTACGAGGCAATCAACAACACCTCAAAAAATACAAATAGGTTAAAGAGGTCTCCCGTTAGAAATGCCCCCATGATCCCCATAAGTTGGAATTGGAACAGTGCATGAAAATGTACGCCGCGGTTGTCCCAGCCAGATCCGATTGCATAGAGAAGCACAAAGAGCGCCAGCACCGCCGTCAAAAGCACCATGAAGATAGAGAGTCGGTCCCCGACCAAGACAATGCCAAACGGTGCTGCCCAATCGCCAAGTTGATAAAGGGTGATGGACCCGTCAAAAACCTGTGCGGTCAGCCCGAGTGCGATCGCAATCAGGGCCACCACGCCTGCAACTGAGAAGGTACGCTGAATGCCGATGTGGTAACGGGCGGCCAGCACAATGAAAGGTGCAAGCAACGCAGGAAGGACGACGGGTGCAATGAGCCAATGGTTCATGATGATGTCCCCGTGGTCTCTTCGGCCTGATCATCCACGTGATCATCATTGGATCCTAGAAAAGCGCCCAAGCTGATCATCACCACGACAGCCGTCATGCCAAACGAGATTACGATGGCGGTCAGGACCAAGGCTTGCGGCACGGGGTCTGCATAGCTTGTAGCGCCGTCATGCAAGATCGGCGGCGCACCAACGGTCAAGCGGCCAGAGGCGAAAAGGAAAACGTTCACCGCATAGGTTAAAAGCGAAACCCCCAAGATAACTGGAAATGTTCGCAGTCGCAGCACGAGGTAAAGCCCTCCTGCCGTCAAAATACCAATTGCCGAAGCAACCAAGAGTTCCATTTTACACGCCCTCCTTTGCAGTGTCAGGCGTATCAAGATGAATGTCATCACGCGACGGGTTGATGTCCATTGGATGTTCGCTGTCTTCCGTATGGGCACGACGTGCCAGACGTGAAAAGCTTTCGAGTGACAGCATTACAGCCCCTAGGACCGCAAGGAACACACCTAGGTCGAACAGCGCAGCGGTTGCCAGTTCAAACTTTTCAAAAGGCGGAATGCGGACATAGGTAAAATCTGAGGTCAGGAACGGCTTGCCGAAGAACCAAGAGCCCATTCCGGTGAAACCTGCGATCAACACCCCGGCCCCAATCACCCCGTGGTATGGGTAGCGCAAGCGCGCTGACGTCCAGGAAAAGCCGCTCGCCATATACTGCATCACCACAGCAATCGAAACGACAAGCCCGGCAATAAAGCCACCACCCGGTTCATTATGACCGCGCAGGAAGATGTAGAATCCGACCATCAAAACGACGGGCATGATCACACGGGTTAAGACAACCATCATCATCGGATGTGTGTCACCAGCGCGGGGCTGGTCGGGCTTGCGGTTCAAGAGTCGCGCACGCACTGGTCCATTTAGTAGTGTCTCGGTCAGCGCATAGATCAGCAATGCGGCGACCCCTAAAACGATAATTTCACCATAAGTGTCAAAGCCACGGAAATCGACAAGGATGACGTTCACAACGTTAGTACCGCCGCCGCCCTTATAGGAATTCGCCACGTGGAATTCTGAGATCGGCACGCCTGTCGCGTCGCGCAATAGATAATAGTACGCCAATGCGAACGTCGCCAAACCACCCATAATTGCAATGGCGCTGTCGCGGGTACGGCGCAAAACCGAGCTTTCGACAGGCGTGGTATTGGGCAAGAAATTGAGCGCCAGAAGCATTAGAATAATTGTCACCACCTCGACGGTGAATTGTGTCATCGCAAGGTCCGGCGCGCTGAAGAACACAAAGCCGATCGAGACCATAAGCCCCACAATGCCAATCAAGATCAGTGACAGCAGGCGATTGCGATGCAGCAATACCATCCCAATAGTGGCGGCCACCAACATCAACCACCCTGCGATTGCGACAGGCCCTGCGGCTTGCGCTGCGCGTGTCGGAGCGCCAACAGTGCCTGTTGTCCAAGCGAAAAATCCTGCGACGAAGATCGTCACGGCGCCAATAGCGGCATAACGTGAGAACGCGCCGTTGTGCAGCGGGAGGATCGCTGCTTGCGCCAACTTTGCCACCGCTTCAACGATTTTATCAAAGATTGCTTTAGCTTCGGGGCGCGGCATGCGGTCCCAGATGCGCAATGTGGGATTGAAGACGAGCAACATGACCAAGCCACCGACGACCGCGATGATCGACATGTAAAGAGCTGGAACTAGACCGTGCCAAATTTTGAAATGTGCGTAAGGGACCGAGGCCGCGTCGCCCAGTACCGAGGCGGTGACCAGCTTTACAAACGGCTCGGCGACAAAAGGCGCCAACCCGATGACAACAACCAACACCACAAGGATCGCAGGCGGCAACCATAAACCCGGGCGTGGATCATGCGGCTTGGCAGGATAATCGTCGCGCACCGGTCCAAAGAAAACGTGCCCGATCAGCCGGAAACAATACGCAGCCGAAAAGATCGACCCGAATGTCGCCAACGCGGGGACCAACCAAGGCATGCCAAACAGAACCGTAGCATAAGTTTCTTCCAGCATCATTTCTTTGGACAAGAACCCGTTCAACAGTGGGATACCCGCCATAGACAAGGCAGCAAGTGAGGCAATGACGAAGGTGACCGGCATCAATGTGCGCAGTCCACCAAGACGTCGGATGTCACGGGTATGTGCCTCGTGATCGATGATCCCTGCTGACATGAATAACGCCGCCTTGAACGTCGCGTGGTTCAGAATGTGGAATACGGCCGCCATTGCACCAAATGCCGTCCCAGTGCCCAATAGCATGGTGATCAAGCCCAAATGGCTGACCGTCGAGAACGCGAGCAAAGCTTTCAGGTCATGCTTGAATAGCGCGATAACCGCGCCCAGTACCATCGTCACCAAGCCCGCCGTTGTCACGATCACAAACCATTCAGGTGTGCCCGATAGAACGGGCCACATCCGCGCCATCAGGAAGATACCAGCCTTCACCATTGTTGCGGAGTGCAGATAGGCGGACACAGGTGTCGGTGCGGCCATCGCGTGGGGCAGCCAGAAATGAAACGGAAACTGTGCAGACTTCGCAAAACAGCCCAGCAAGATCAAAATCAGCGCAGGCACATAAAGCGCATCTGCTTGGATCACATCACGGTTCTGCAAAATCACGCTTAGATCATAGCTGCCGACGATATGCCCAACAATCAGCATGCCTGCGATCATCGACAAACCACCCATGCCCGTCACAGTTAGCGCCATGCGCGCGCCTTGGCGACCTTCAGGCAGGTGTTTCCAAAAGCCGATCAAAAGGAAAGATGACAGCGACGTCAGCTCCCAGAAAATTAGCAAAAGCAATATGTTGTTACTAAGAACGATGCCCACCATCGCACCTTGAAATAGGAGCAAGTACGTGAAGAATTCGCCCATATTGTCGTTACGGCTAAGATAATTTCGCGCATATGCAATAATCAACAAGCCAATGCCCAAAATTAGCAGCGCAAAGAAAAAGCCCAGCCCGTCAAGCATCAACGTGAAATTGAGGCCCAAGGCAGGCATCCAATCGACACGCGCCATTACTACCTCGCCAACCAGAACGGACGGTAGATTTGTGAGCAAGCCTACAAAAGCAGCCAAAGTGACGGTGAATGTCACCCCAGCACAGGCGGATCGCCCAGCTGAATTCATGATGCCGGGCAAAAGCGCGCCTAAAAAAGGCAGTGCGACGATAAGAAAAAGGGACACGCAAACTCCAATTCGCTTCTAGTCTAGCAATTCGAACAGAAAACGCGACCAGTCAACATCAAAATGGTAGGTAGCCGTCAGAAAGGCGGGCACCAAACGCCAGAATACCAAAGAAATCCCTAAAGCGGTCATTGGGCCCAGTTCGACAAACGGCAGCATTGTCCGCGAAGGAAATGTCGAGGCGCAACGCGGCGAATGTCCGATTTTCTAAAATTTAGCTGAAAGTCGTATAGGATGCACAACATGTTATAAGATTGCGATCCTTTTCAGGGGGGCAATGGTATTTTCGACATCTAAAAGGTCAATTTCTTTTCCCAATTACGCATTTCGCGGACAAAGTGGTTCTAGTCAGAGAGCATCAGCTGAACCGAAAGGCTGCAACCGCGGCCGCTCGGCAATTGATGCGAAACCGCCCTAGCCTGACGGAGGCCCCAGCCTGACCTTGCATTTTCGCTTTGGAATATCTGAGTTGCTTTGCATTGGTTACCTGCAGTGCCGCCCAATCCAAGTGACGCCAGAAACTTCACGAATTCAGGGTGTCTTTTGCCGCTGTGCAAAAGCTATGGGCAACAACAGGTCACCCTTTGCAGCCTTAGTGAGGCTGCGGAAAGTCTGACGATTGTCACCAAAACTGTCCGTTCGCTCATAAGTTCAAGTTTTATCGACACCCTCTCGCGTTAACCCAAAGAAACACGTCAACCTTGGCAGGTCGTATCCAAGAAATCTGTTTCAAAGTGCAGCAAAAAATACGTCTCGCTGAAAGAGCTCTGCTTCTTGAAAGGAGAAAGCATCTAACGCATGTCTCAGAAACTGATCCAAGCCGGGCATTTACCGCTGCCTCTCGGCCGAAAGGCACAACGAATTTTTCGGCGGTCTGACGTGCTAAGATGAACAAACACCCACCGCCACTAAAAGGCAGAGCCAGCGTTACGCTGACTTTTTCTCTGGCATTAAAATGTTTATGCAGCAAAAAAGGAAGCTCAGTTGCGCAGGCAGACTTGGGTCCATTGATTTCGTTGCATTTTTAAAGCTAAAAAAGAAACTATTATAGGTTTCTGATCAATTTCAAATGCCTAACCAGAATAAGGCCATCGTTGCGCCACATAACTGGCAGGCAAACGATGAGACTTGCTGCGTCCCGAAGCGGCGTTTGCGACTTCAGTCCCTACTCCATCCGCTAGTCGCAACAGGTTACACGCTAGCTTCAAGATTTTCCTTCAGGCTCGTTGCTGACGGCCAGCCATCGATCCGTACAAAAAGCACCCCTAGGAGAGATATTGAGAGCAAGCTGAGCCTTGACAAGCCTCAGACAAATTAAGCCGATCGACAGCCCTATGGCGTCTTCTATACGCTAGTGTAATCCAAATTGGCTGCATGAACTGTATGTATTCATATCAGGTAGCAGTGCGGCAATTCCGAGGTCGTAGATCGTAATTCCTGTATCACCCTTGACGGATGTGCTCCGCCGCCCCCCCCGGCACTCCCACTGCGGTGGCATCTGCAATACAAGCAATGGAGCGTCAAAGTGTCTTAGCACGATGCTTAGCATATCATCTTAGCAATTAGCTTGCCTATCGATAGCTGTGGTGCCGCGCCGAAACTCACAATGACTTATCGATACGTGCGTACCAAGCGCGAAGTTTAATGCTACGTATGCTTGCTAAATCTCCACCGCGCTTGTTGGCCGTGCGCTCAGAGTGGACGAGAAACGTAATCCATTCAGGAGAAGGGAAGGTCCACAATTTCGACTTTATTCCTAGATTCGCTCATACGGCAGTCATTGGCTAAGTCGTTTGTAAATGCATGTAGCGTGATTTGATGATTAAGAGAGGCAAAGGTTTTTGTTTCCCATAGGTCTAAGAATCCGTTTTGAGAACAAAAACATCAAGCGGCCCAAAGGTTCGCACCAAGTCATAATCAGTACCCAACACGGCCAGTAGCTCCGGCATCTCTGATTCCATGAATGCGCGGCTGTCGCGACTGTCGCCGGTCATTTGAGGCAGGCGGTCCGAGGATTGCACGACAACGGCCCACGGTGGATCAGAGAACGCCTCCAAGAGCTCTTTTTCAGCGTCCTGTTTGCTCCAAGGTGCCTTGAGAGGCACGCTGTAAATGTAGCGCGTAAAGTGTTTGAGTCCAGAATAATGGTAGATGATTGGCTCAAACCCAAATACCAGCAAGGTTGCGTCGTTCGAGGGTTTATTCTGTGCAAGCCACTCTGCCGCGCCTCGATTGGCCGCCGAATCTACAGTATGGACCCGATACATTTCAGTTTCGATCGCGAAGCGCTCCTCCGGGGTCCCCATAACAGCCTGTATCCGCCGGATATTATCGCCCCACATTAGACGGCTCTTGTAATTCCCAATCATCAGGAACGCGAAGAGACAACAAAAGGCAAAAATTCCAATGCGATATGCAAGCAGTTTGCGTAGAAGAAGCCAGAAGCCCCACCCTGCAGGCACAGCAGCAACAAGTGCTGCTGACATGAAGTGGTAGGGGTAGAACTTTCCTTGCAGCGCAACACCGAACAGAAGAACCGCGATCTGGATGACCAAATGAACACTGTCACCCATCAGCGGTTTGTCTTTCCATCCCAATAAAAAAAGGAGCGCCAAGCCAGGCAATACGAAGATCCATGTACCGAAATACCCGACTAGCGTACGAGTTATTATGTCAACTAAGTCTCTTTCGTGCGCCAGTTGGGTATACTGTGGCACGAAGACAAGCATGGTCTCTAGGAAAGCGGGTAGCGCACCAGATAGCCACAAATAGCAGACAACCAGCCCCGTGACCGCAGTAGCACCGACGAAAAAGGCAAGAAGCGGCAGAATGACGCCTGTCCAGCCTACGCGCCGCATTTCCCAGTCGACAACAGCAAGAAACGAAACGACGGCACCAGCGGCAAGCGTCGGTTTAAGCATTCCTGCGAATGCAAAACAGGCAGAACAACACGCCCATAGAAACAGCTTCCTATATTGGCTCCCAGCCCTGTTCAGACCAAACAAAATCCCGGCGAGAACGAATACTGCACCGAAGCTTTCGGTCTGCGCGGTGTTCCAGTAACCACCTAGCAGAAGGTTGTGAACTGCAATGGTGAAACAAATGACGGCCGCAGCTACCGGCAAATTTCTCTTGGTAATGGAATAGGCAATGCCACCAAACAGCAGCATGCTAAAAACTTCAAAGATCCGAATTCCCAACTCCGTTGCACCAAACACTGAATGCCCCAGCATATATAGTAAAAAAACACCAGGCGGCTTCACATCCCAGACATCACGATAAAGAGCGCCGCCATTTGCGACTGTCTCTGCTGCAACTGCAAAGACAGCCTGGTCCCGCCCAAACGGCATACCGAGTAGATTTGCTAACAGATATGCAGATCCCGCCAGCATCCCGACCAATAGCACGTTCTGCCAATTGGCCGACGCTCGAACATCCGTCTGGTCGGCTGGCAAATCGTTCACACTCATATCTTAAGCAAACATGAAGGTGTCTACGAACTCTGCCCCAGTCGGGATATCTGGTAACGGTGTTGCACCGTTTCCGTCATCAAGGTCACCATCAAAGTGATAATTCGCAACCAGATCAGGATCAAGGGTCTGGATAGCTTGATCATAGTTGTCGGCAATCTCGGTTGCGGTCCTTGCATCGCTCCAGAAACGGAACTCGTCCACGATCCCTTCCAATCCAGCATCGCCACCTTTTAAGGCCCAACCAATCTCCTGAATGTCAAAAGCGTCCGTCCAAGCCACCGTGCCTTCAGCGTCAAGAACACCGTTAATGTAGAGCGACGCAATGCCGTCCTCTCTGACAAACGCGAAATGGGTCGGAGTATTTAGTTCGACTGCAGTTGTCGCTGTGACGAGATCTCCATAGTCACTGTCATAAAGACGGGCAAATCCATTATAGAAGTTAATGTCATTGCCATTTCTCCAATTCGTACCGCTACCCGCAATTCCATCCACGTTGTTGATTGGACCGCTCGTGAACATGACCCAACCTTCGATGGTAAAGTCGCTCCCTCCTTCGCCGAGAGAGAAGTCTTGAACATCAACACCCTCAGTGCCATCCAGCGACAGCGCCTGCGTTCCGCCGATACTTGGCTCCACGACATCGATCGTGACTGTCGCGACGTTGGACCATGTGCCTTCGCTATCGCGTACCCGGTAGGTGAAGCTGTCAGAGCCGACAAAGTTCGCATCGGTTGGGACGTATTCTGCGTGGCCATAGTGGCCAGTTGGAAGTCCCCGGTCGATAAGCTCTTGCTCGGTGTCCATGATCTCAATGGTACCGTTGGTTGGTCCGCTGACAATCTCGACCATTTGCATGTCAAGCATGCCATCAGGGTCATAGTCGTTATCGAGGATGTGCAGGTGGCTCGCTTGCGGATCAAAACCTTGCGACAGAGTAACACTGTCATCAACGGCAACCGGTGGAACATTACCAACATCGATATCAACCGAAGTATAAGTCGTTGATGCGCCCAGTTCATCCGTAGCCGTCAACGTGACCGTATAAAGACCGTCATCGGTGTAGGTGTGGCTTGGCGCGGCACCGGTCGCAGTATTCCCGTCACCAAAGTCCCAAGCGTATGTGATGGCATGGCCTTCAGCATCAGTAACATCAGATTCAAAGGTCACAGTATACGGCGCTGTAGTGCTGCTGTCTTCGCCCGTATCCAGCACGATACCCGTACCGGCAGGCGCCGAATTCGGATCGCCCTCACCAGTGATCGTAAGGCTTATCAAAGCAGTGGAGCTTTCAGAACCGTTCGAGATCACATAAGAAACTGAAGTCGTGACACTTTCGCCAGAAGCGAGGTCGTCAAACTGATTGTCCGCGTGGAATTCGATGCGGCCGTCATCATAGACACGGAACTTGCCGCCATTATCAGCCCAAATCCAGCCAAGGTATCCACTACTGAAGGTATTATCGACGTTGGCATTGCCGTTCCACTTGAAACCATGCAACTCTAACAAACCGGCAGGATCAGACGCGTTGAGATTGTCATTGTCGTAGATATTGCCAAGCTCAATAGCCGACGCGTCTGGTAGGGCAGAGGCAGAAATCACAATCAAATCGGCATTGGCAGCATTCATAACACTCGGGTCCACGACATCAATCGTGACTGTCGCGACGTTGGACCATGTGCCTTCGCTATCGCGTACCCGGTAGGTGAAGCTGTCAGAGCCGACAAAGTTCGCATCGGTTGGGACGTATTCTGCGTGGCCATAGTGGCCAGTTGGAAGTCCCCGGTCGATAAGCTCTTGCTCGGTGTCCATGATCTCAATGGTACCGTTGGTTGGTCCGCTGACAATCTCGACCATTTGCATGTCAAGCATGCCATCAGGGTCATAGTCGTTATCGAGGATGTGCAGGTGGCTCGCTTGCGGATCAAAACCTTGCGACAGAGTAACACTGTCATCAACGGCAACCGGTGGAACATTACCAACATCGATATCAACCGAAGTATAAGTCGTTGATGCGCCCAGTTCATCCGTAGCCGTCAACGTGACCGTATAAAGACCGTCATCGGTGTAGGTGTGGCTTGGCGCGGCACCGGTCGCAGTATTCCCGTCACCAAAGTCCCAAGCGTATGTGATGGCATGGCCTTCAGCATCAGTAACATCAGATTCAAAGGTCACAGTATACGGCGCTGTAGTGCTGCTGTCTTCGCCCGTATCCAGCACGATACCCGTACCGGCAGGCGCCGAATTCGGATCGCCCTCACCAGTGATCGTAAGGCTTATCAAAGCAGTGGAGCTTTCAGAACCGTTCGAGATCACATAAGAAACTGAAGTCGTGACACTTTCGC
The DNA here is from genome assembly GCF_043641945.1 of Yoonia maritima. Classification (GTDB taxonomy): domain Bacteria; phylum Pseudomonadota; class Alphaproteobacteria; order Rhodobacterales; family Rhodobacteraceae; genus Yoonia; species Yoonia maritima_B. Next base: position 239,197 of record NZ_JBHZRX010000004.1, read on the forward strand.
CAGAAGCGAGGTCGTCAAACTGATTGTCCGCGTGGAATTCGATGCGGCCGTCATCATAGACACGGAACTTGCCGCCATTATCAGCCCAAATCCAGCCAAGGTATCCACTACTGAAGGTATTATCGACGTTGGCATTGCCGTTCCACTTGAAACCATGCAACTCTAACAAACCGGCAGGATCAGACGCGTTGAGATTGTCATTGTCGTAGATATTGCCAAGCTCAATAGCCGACGCGTCTGGTAGGGCAGAGGCAGAAATCACAATGACGTCCGGGTTCGCACTGACATCCTGAGTAGGAGCACCCTGAACGTAAATTGGCCGCAAAGTAGTATCCGTCTCTGGCACCACAAAAGCACGCGTGGACGTTGTGAGATTAACATCATCTTCCCAGTGAGAGAAGTTCCAGTAGTATCCGCCATCTACGTAGGTTTCAGGAACCGTCACTACATGATTGAAACCAATGATATTGTCGAATACCAAATCGCCGGAATAAGTGACCCCATCGAGAACAAACGTATATCCCGCTACATCGGGGTTGTCATACGTAGTAACCGACTCTTCGGGATAGATGAAGATCGACTCGGTCGTCGTCATGCCATCACTATCAATCGCTGTAAGCAGAATCTGATAGCGGACATTAGTAAAATAGTCATGTCCTGTCCCTGCGACTTCGAAAGAGAAACCGTCCGTCGTATTCTCGATCGCCGTGAATTCAGGGTGACCATGTTCGTTGTGAACCAATGACATGGACCAGAAGACATCCGTTCCCGACATAACACCATCTTCGACATCAACGGCAGAACCGGTCATACTGATGACATCGCCTACGCGGAACGTCATTCCATCGGTCGGTGTGTCAATCGTAACCACAGGTGCATTACCGACTGAAATAGTCTGAGACTCATATACGGTCTGGGCACCGTGTTCATCTGTCACAACTAGCTCAACGCGGTAGTCGCCTGGGCCATTATAGACATAGGTCGGCGAACGCTCGGTTGAAGTAGCTGTGTCACCAATCCCGTCACCATCCAAGTCAATACCGTCACCAAATGACCATGCGTAAGTGAGTTCGTCGCCATCCGGATCAAACGCATCCGTGTCAAAAGTAACTGTATGGGGCCAAGTCGTACTTGCCAACTCATCAGGTTCAAGAAGGATGCCCTGCCCCTGTGGGGCAAGATTTGAACCGCTATAAAAGATACGGTTCACAGATCCCTCAAAGGTGAACATGTTTCCAGTTTGGAAGGTAGAAATGTAGTAGAGCGAGCCGTCAGGGCCTTCTTTAAAGCTCAGAACCTGACCGGAAGCGTTCTTAAAGTGATTGTCGGACACCACAACTGGCTCGCCTCCTGAATAGTCAAGTTCTAGGAACCTAATCCATTTGCGCACCCAGTCACCGTAGAAATAGACGCCTCCGAACTCATCTGGAAACTGGTCTCCACGGTAGACGACACCGCCAGCAATTGCTGCACCTAGGTTGCCGTACAAATCCAAGTCATCCTGGCCTGGCCCACCTACGTGCGTATAAGCCCAGATCGGATTGCCAGGATCGCTGGCGTCAAGAAGATACCCTTCGTAACCTGGCCAGCCCATATTTGCACCTGCTACCGCGACATGGATGTCCTCGGAAGACGTCTGCAATCCACCACCAACTTCGCCAATAAACAATGTCTGAGACTCGTCATCGTATTCGGCGCGCCATGGGTTCCTAAGCCCATAGCTGTAGATCGTTGTGATCACCCCTTCGGGATCAAGCGCGAGGTTTTCAGCGCTGGTTGAGATCGCAGACAAAGTATGAACACCAGGCGTGTAATTTGCTGCGGCAATAGGGTCGTAGTAAGGGTTGTCAGTCGGGATCGATCCGTCAGTCAGATTCACCCTATGCAATTTGCCGTCGTCGTGCGTCAGATCCTGAGAATTCTCAGGGATAAACTCTTCCCCGACGGCGATATAGAGCTTGTATGGGCTTGGATCATCTGGACCAATGGGCTCATAGGCAATCGCCATTCCACCGCCCTGATGGTCAGCATAGTTGTAAAAGTCATGCTCGCGCCACAATACTTGCTCGGTACTGATATCACCACGAGACGTCGCCCCACCTCCGTTTTCTACGTGTTGAAAACGCGAAACAGTTGTCCGTTCATCTGCGGGGGTATTTGCTGATCCTTCTACATTAGGATCACCAGTGTTGGTGTACATCAAATAAAAGTAGCCGTTGTTGGCAAAGTCCGGATCGAGCTCAATATTTAACAGGCCCGCCTCGCGATCCTCGAGAGTTATTGAACTGATATCCATGTAAAGCGCCGACGGGCTATTAGCGACTGTGGGATCTTCGTAGATATAGATGTGACCGTTCTTCTGTAGGACGAGCATGCGTCCATCTGGAAGAAATTCAATATCTGTCGGCAAAAACAGACCTGTCGCAATCTGCGTATCAATAAATCCTTGAACGTCCCCTACCTGGATCTCAGAAGCGGAAGGATCGTCAATAATACTAGTGTTGGCCGGAAGATGAAGGTCATGATTTTGCTCAGCATTTCCGGTCAGATCAACGATATGATCATTGTCCGTGTCAAAGTTGTAGTAGCGCTGGAGTGAAGTCGGAACCCCCTGAGACAGATCAAGCGGCTGACCCGCATTAGCCAAGATATCGGTCGCCGAAAGCGCGGAGTCCCAAATACGAATTTCGTCCAAACGCCCTGAAAAACCACTGGTATTACTTTCTGCAAAATGGGTGAATGAGACATCACCCAGAATACCGGTTCCAGACCCCGCTTCGCTAATTCCGTCAATGAAGAGCTTTATTCGGTTATTTCCCGGCCCCCGCACGAAAGCAATAGAATGCCATTCTCCGGCTGCCAATTCATTTGGGGACACAAGAATGTCGCCCCTATTCGAGGTCGAAACCGTTGGGCGACCATCCTGCATATGGATGACGATTTCGTTGCCATTTTCGTCCGAGCCGACAAAGATCGGGTTTTCGTCAGTAGGGCTAGATGTGGGTGAAATGTAGACATTAAACTCAAGTGTAAAGTCACCGCTCAGATCAACATCCAGAAAATCAACACCAGTTCCATCAGTTTCAAAAATTTTAGACATAGTTACTTTCCCCAAAAAAATACTAACAACGGCAGCAATTGAATCTGTTTGCGTCAAATAAAAAATTGACGATCAAGCCGCCTATAAATTGACCAAAGGTTAACTCAGCATTAGATCGATCAGCAAGTGAAGATAACACAAACTGCACTTTTGTAGCGAATACTGACAGCTAATCGTACTTGCCTCGCTAGTTCGTGAATTATTCAAACGATTCTGCGCTACCGCACCCGCGAATAATCCACAATGGGAGCACGAATCATGCTGTAGGGAAGATTCGTGGAAAAGTAAGATTTGGCTGATGCTGTCCGAAAGCTCTGTGAGTCGAGTGATCCGAGCACGTCAATTCATAGGAAAAAGAAATTGCAGATCCGTTGATCAAACGAGCTAAAGGATTACAGTCCAACCATACGAAACCACTTCGCACCCCTCCAAAGTGCCATGCGAACTCCGCAAGTATGTCCCGCGATTTGCTCCCAGTTTCGTTCAGTTCGCCTTAGTCAATGCTAGCAGAAATGCACTATAGCTAATCGGCGAAACCTCATGCACGCCGGCCGCCCCATTTGCGTTTCCGCCCACGAAAGGCTTGCTCAGGCCAACGGCCATCGGGGTTTGCGTGTCCTTTGGGACAATCTGACCATAGATATTCTGAAAAACGGCGTTCGAAGACGTTTCGTCTGTCCGTGGTCAGGGCTTTTGGCACCAATAGCAGCTTTACCTAAAAGAGAGTTTGGCTCATCTGGTTGGTTTGATTATGCGGCGTGGTGGCGGTGAATGTCGGCAATGCGGGCTGCGATCGCAGCATTGTGACCTCTACCGGCCCCAGCCGCATGTTGATTGTTAGTGCTCGGTTGCTGGCCTGCTGAGTGCATCCTGCTGCGTCCTGCCAATTGGATTGTCCATCATTGGGCTTTCCACGAGCGCCTGCACATCTCAACGCGTCAGTATGCACGGATCGTGCGGGACCGGCTGAAAAGGATGTGATCTATTCACCCGGCCCTGTGTCAAACGTTGTTTCACCTAGACGTTAGCTGAGCGGCTTGGGGTTGCGTTTTTTTGCCCATTGCCAGCTGACGCGTCCAAGTTCTTGGCCTTCGTGGAATTGTCCGATGGACAGGCTGTTGCCAGGGCGTCCGGCTTTTGCCAGACCTTCAACTATGAAGCGGCATTTGAGTTGCGCATTCGCCCCCAGCACCACCTTGGGAATGACCATTCGTTTTGCCGCTGGCAGCACTATCTGAGCGCGCTGGCGCTTTTCGGTGAATTTGCATTCCAGATCGAGTTCTCCACAGATGGGCTTGGCCAACTGCGCGGGCACGTCCATCGTGACCTTAACCTCGCGCGGCAGGCGACGGTTGATTACAAAGTCAAAGACCCGGCGTTCCTGATCAGGAAAATTGGCGACCAAGAAATCCTGTACGGATGGATCGCCTGATGGGTCGTCGATGTCATCGATCACGTTGAAATTGCGCCAAGCGACGTTGTTGTTGTCACGGATAAAGTTGCTGAAGCTGGGAAAGCTGGCAGGCAGTACCGGGGCGGGATCATTGGGATGATCCAGCAGTACAACAAAGCAGTAATGGCCGGTGCCGGGGATATCGGCCTCTGCCCATGTTACGCCTTCGGTGACCACAAGGCTGTCGTCATCGGGTACGGTGACGGGTGCCGTTGTCCCGATCAGGTTCCACATGTTTGGGGTGACGAGGGTTGATACCTCGCTCCAGAACACGCGGGCGGTTACATTGTTGGCGGTCTGACTGCCGCGGTTGCGCATGCGGACATAGATGAAATTGTCCTGTCCGGCCTCGACCTGAAACCCGAGCGAGGCGTCATTCTCCGTGCCGGACCCTTCGCCAAAACTCGTTTGAGGGTCAGCTACTGGAACTGGGCGCACAATCACATCAGGGCTGGCGCTGACGCCGCCAGAGGATGGCACGCTGCCGTCGTCACCTACGTTGTCACGCGCGTAAACATCCGCAGAAAGGCCAAGGCCTCCCTCTAGTATTGCGCGAAGATCTGGCATGACGCCGATATTGCCTGCCACCATGCCCCCCTGTGCGGTGCCCGTCGCAGGGTTGGACAGAATCAGTCGCATCTGTGCCGGCGACAACCGCGCACCTGTGGCATTTTCATGCATCGCCTGCACAACCATGCCTGCGCCTGTGACAATCGGTGTGGCAGAGCTGGTGCCGCTGAAAGAGTTAGAATAGCGGTCATCTGGTCCCGTACCTGAGTCCAGCGTGCCATAGCCAGTGGTCACCACATTCTGCCCCCAGCCATAGCAGTTCACCCGTGCCCCAAACGACGAAAAACCCGCCCGTTCGTGCGGCACCGTATCCACCGCAGCCCCACAGATGATGGCGCCGCTGTCGCGGAAATCAGCAGAAGCTGGGTTGAGGATATTCAACCCTCCCACCATCAGCGCATCAAGATCAACCGTGCCGTTGCCTGCGGCCTCAAACACGATCCGGCCCAATGCACTGGCAAGCCGGGTGGCGTCAAAAGCATCGTCAAAAATTTCGACTGGTGCGCCAAAGACAGCGCCTGTCGATTGGATTTCTAGTATAATACAATCACCAGCATTCACGCCGTTGATCGCCGCGACAATCGCGTTTGTATAGTCAGATGAGGTGTTGGCCACAGCGTCATAATAGGACGAGGCATGCACGACCGTTGCTGCATTGGCGATACCAACAACGCCGACGGTGTTATCCTCAGCGATCATTTCACCCAGTACTGCTGTGCCGTGGTTTTCACTGCCGGGGCGGTTGTCGCCATTCAGCAATGTGGGCGCCTTGGCCAGATAGTCTTCATGGGCCAACCGCCAGCCTCGCTCGACATCCACAACACCCATCCCATCACCGCATCCCGCCGGTTGGGTCCATGCCCAGCGTGCATCAATTCCAGTCGGGGCCGCATCAAGATACCCTTGCTGTGCATTATAGGGGTCATTGCCGGGGTTTACCGCGGGGTCGCTGCCGTTTTCTTGGGGGTAGGCCCGCGCCACGCCGGGTGCCGCTTGCAGCCGCTTGGCGATGTCATCTTCGCGCCCGCCATGATGACGCGCATCCAAAACCCAATAGCTCAGAAGACTGCGCAGCGGGGGGAAAGGGCTTTGCCTTGCGGCGCTCTCCATTTCGCGTAGTTCGGTTGGGCTGACGGCGGTGACAAGGCGACGTCCTTGCCCAAGATCAAATTCATCCATAATCGCCGCTAAGGTTGCCAGCTGCATGGTCTTAGCCACCTCTGCCAGCGTTTTGGCATCGTCGAGAGCGGTGATATTATCGACCTCGGCCAGCCGGATGACGATAAAACCCGCACGTTCCTGTTCTTGCTGGGGCGGTCGGTCGGTGATGCCGGGTCTGTCTGTTGGCGCCAGCCCCGGCACTTCAGCAAGCCGTTCGGCCAATCTGTTGGGCAGGTTTTGATCGATGATCGTGCGCAGCGGCGTGTTGATGGCACGGTTGAGAAGATCTGTGCGAATACGTCCGGTAAACATGGGAGGCTCCTAAATGTTTGCATTTAAATCAATGTCTTAAATATAGAATCGCAAAGAAATGAACGAAAAATAACTGCCCATTCCGTATATCAACAGTGGCACATCGGGCAGTAAATGCACAGTAGGGGAAGCCTTACCGTAGCGCGGCTTGAGATTGCGACAAGTCGCGCTGAGCCGTTCAACAATCGGTGGTTTTTGCCGGTAGCAAGATAATTTTAGTTCGGGCGGATATCTAGGCTGAAGTAAACGACTACGGAAGACTGAGCGAACATTCCCTTACTTGCATGGTATTTTAACGGGAATGACAGTGGGAACGATATGAAGTAGGTGTCGAGAAAGACCCTGAAACCTCTGATGATACGAGACATCGTAGAATGAATGATTCTAACAAGGCCCACGATTTCCAGGAGGATATCGACGCGATCGGGCGCAGCACAGTCATTCCTACACTGCTCGAGACCATTGTGCTTGCGACTGGCATGGGATTTGCAGCCGTGGCACGCGTGACTGAAGCGCGTTGGGTGACGTGCAGGGCTGTCGACACTATCTCTTTTGGATTAACGCCGGGAGATGAGCTTGATATCGAAAGCACGCTTTGTCACGAGGTCAGGCAATTTGACCAGGAAATCGTGATCGACGATGTGGCCAGCGATCCGATCTACGTTAATCATCACTGCCCCGCCCGCTACGGGTTCCGCGGCTATATCTCGGTTCCGATACGACGCGCGGACGGATCGTTTTTTGGGACGCTCTGTGCCATTGACCCCAAACCTCACAAGCTTTCCGATGAACGGGTCTTGGGAATGTTCCGTCTGTTTTCTCAGATGATCGGAGAAGTCTTGGATGCCGCTGAAGCTCTCGCTGAGAGCGAGGAAGAGTTATCGCATGAACGCGACCTTGCTGAGGTTCAGGAGCAATTTATCGCCATTCTGGCACATGATCTGCGCAACCCCGTCAGTGCGCTAAGCTCTGGACTGCGGATGATAGAGCGCCGTGATATAGACGCCACGACGATTGAGCTTGTTGGTTTCATGCGCGCCTCAGTCAGCCGCATGGCACTATTGATCGAAAACCTGCTCGATCAGGCACGAAAGCGCAACGGTGGCGGGATCGTCATTGAGCGAAGTCAGGCCGAGGATTTGGGCGCAGCCTTGTCGCAGGTGTCCGCCGAACTTCAGACTGTAACGCCGGACCAAGGCATCAAGACGACCATTGAGCTGTCAGCTCCGGTGTTCTGCGACGTCGCGCGCATCTCCCAGCTGTACTCCAACCTGTTAGGAAATGCAGTCACTCACGGTGCGTCAGGGAAGCCCATCGAGGTTGCAGCCCGACTTGTCGATGGTGACTTCGTCCTTACGGTCGCCAACAGCGGTGACCGCATTCCCGAAGACCTACTTCGAACTATATTTATGCCATTCGAGCGCACAAGCAATCGTCCCAGCCGCGAGGGGCGCGGGCTTGGACTGTATATCGCTATGGAAATCGCGAAAGGACACGGTGGGACGCTGACGGTGACCTCGAATGATGACGAAACCGTATTCTCCTTCCGTATGTCCAACCCACAAACATAGTCGCAGATAAATAGCCCCCGTTGCGTCATTATAACTACAGGCACGAATTCCATAGTTACTTGAAAAGTCTTAAATTGATGCAAACCCTCTTTTTGGGGGATGTATGATAGGGTTCATTTTTCCGCTGCCACGAGCTCCATTCAAAACCAAAGCAGTTATTGGAAGTTTCTGGCTCTATTGCGAAAGCCGCCTTTCACAACATTGCAGGATTGCGGGAATTTGGCCTCGAAAGACCTTGCAGTACCAGACGCCCGCAGAGGAGTTCGCACAGTGTGTTGCGTCGATCTGTTGACCCCGCCGGACAGAGCCGACATTGCCGCCCATGATATGGGCGGCTGCTTTCGATAAATGATGTCACTACCAAGCTGATCCCGTACTTTTTTCATGTGCGGGTGTGGCTGCATTCACAGTTGGTATCGAGCGGAAAACCAGTGCTGCCGTCCACTGAAATTGATTTTTTCCTTTGTTCCCTGTATCGGTAACGATACGGACCAAGAAGACTGGCATGTTGCCGGATTTGAAGCGGTTGCTGGAACATGATGTCCAAGCTGCCCGCAGGGTCCAAATAGACCGATCCGAACAGGGTGGTCGCAACCCACATCATTCAGACAGTTGTCGCCGATTGCTTTTCAATCGCAGTGAAGAAGGAGCACCATGACCAGTTATGCACAAGCAAGAGTGTCAAACCCCTCGGGCCACTTTGAAACACCGGATCGAGTTGGCGGAAAACCATCGAGACCTTGCCCTGTTCAATCTGGCTATCGACAGTAAATTGCGCGACTGTGATCTCGTCCGGATGAAAGTCGCAGATGTAATGGCGTCAGGGCAGATCAAAGCGCGGGCGTCCGTACTGCAAAGCAAAACCCAAAAACCAGTTCGGTTTGAAATTTCGGAAGGTACGCGGGCATCGGTCGCAAAGTGGATGGAAGCCCCCCTGATGGTCGGGTCCAAATTTCTCTGGCCTGGACGTTTCCACGAGCGCCTGCACATCTGGTAATCCCCCCATTTTTAATGGGGTCCAGCCGTAGAATTCATGCGGCTGTTTTCAGTTTCATTGCGGGTGTGATGCCGCCGATGCCCATGTTGGGCCGCTCGTTGTTGTAAGTCCATAGCCATTCCGTTGCCTGGTCTTGTGCTTCCTCAATCGTTTCAAAGATATATTGCCCCAGCTACTCGCCACGAACGGTTCGGTTGAAACGTTCGATATAGGCGTTCTGCTGCGGCTTGCCCGGCTGGATGTGTTCAAGCCGGATGTTGCGTTTCTCGGCCCACGTCATGAGCGTCCCACTGATATATTCTGGGCCGTTGTCGACGCGAATTACCTGTGGCTGACCGCGCTACTCAATGATCTGGTTCAAACTGCGAACGACACATTCAGCAGGCAGCGAAAAGTCCACCTCTATGCACAGGCCTTCGGGATTGAAGTCATCCAGCACATTTAGTGTTCGGATCGAACGACCATCCGCCAGTTGATCCGCCATAAAATCCATCGACCATGTGTCGTTTGGGGCCTCAGGCACGGCCAGCGGCTCAGGTTTATCACGCTTCAGCCGTTTCTTGGGTTTGGTCCGCAGGTTCAGCTCCAGCTCGCAGTAGATCCGGTAGACGCGTTTGTGGTTCCAGCCATAGCCTTGGACGTTGCGCAGATACAAAAAACATAGGCCAAAGCCCCAAGTGCGCTTATTCTCGGTCAACCGTTCCAGCCAATCGGCGATCTCTTCGTTCTCGTCGCTCAAGATTGGGCTGTAGCGGTAGCACGTCTCGCTGATCTCGAACGCACGGCAGGCCAGCGCAATGCTGACCCCATTTTGCGCGACCGCACTCAAGGCCATCTCTCGCCTCTGAGACGGCCTTAACGCTTTTTCCAACGGCTTCCTAAAGCAAATCATTCTGCATGCTCATCTCGGCATACATCTTCTTCAACCGACGGTTCTGTTCAGCCATGTCCTTCATCTCAGCGATCAAAGACGCATCCATCCCACCAAACTTGGCCCGCCATTTGTAAAAGCTGGCGCTGCTCATGCCATGCTGGCGGCAAAGCTCGGAGACGGGTGTACCGCCTTCAACCTGCTTCAACACCGCCATGATCTGCGCGTCGCTAAATCGTCCATTCTTCATCGTAAATCTCCTCAGATATCTTGCCGAGAAAATTCTACTATTGAACACCTCTAATTTTAGGGGGGATTACCGTTCTTCAAAACCGTCATGGCAGAACTGATCTGGCGGCATCCTTGGGAAACACGGCGCAAGGCCGAGATGGCCATCTTCGAATACATCAATGGCTTCTACAATCCGCGTCGCCGCCACTCAGCACTGGGCTGGAAAAGCCCAGTCGCATTCGAACGTAAGGTGGCTTAAACGAGCACTTGGGGAGGCACGAAAGCGCGACAGGACCAGTAGTAAAATCCACCTGTGGGCAATCTCAATAATCACTCCATGAATTTTTATCATATCCATAGGTATCGAAGTCTGTTTTGAAAACTTTATGGACTTTTTCCGCCACATCACCTGTATAATACTTCTGTTTGGAACTGAATGAAGCATTATCTCTTGACCGTGCGGATTTAACTAGCTGATCAGGAGCTCCTAAGTTTATTAGCACTTGCTCCAAATCCGATGAGAACTGTTCAAAACGTCCGATAAAATGGAATTTGCAGTAAGGGTGCCACATAGTAAGATATTGGTGGAACCAGTGACGATCCATGTCATATGCTCTTTGTTTTTCCACAAAATCCACGAATTCACTGAATGACACAGGAGTATTATCCAGATTTATCGAGCGAGCAGATTCACCTGTAGAATGGGCCTTTATTTTACATGCAACCGAGACGTAATTTCGCTTATCTGGAGATTTTTGGGGCGCTAGGATCTTATCCTTATAGGCAGACAATAGCCGATCATATGGATTTCGCACAAAGCCAAACCGGTAAAATGAAGGGTCGTTCAGTACGGTATAAAGCCCTATGCCGGTTAGTTTTTTAGGTCCAACCATATTGGTCAGCTCTTTATTGTGAATATGTACCTCCTTTTCAATCATTTCGTCCCAACGCTTCGGCCAATTGTCTAGCTCGAGTAAGCATTTTTTTATTTTTGTGCAGCCAACTTTCGAGTTTTCGATATAAGCTACGTTCGAGTTTCGCAGTAGTGTCATACTCGCTTGATAGAACGGAGCGTAGTAGTTACTACGCCGAACACGGTGACCTATCAAAGTTCCTTTGAGGCTATCAATAGCTTTGAAAGACATGTCTTATTTGTTCTCGATCGGACGCCACGTGGTGTCTTTTCTCAATGGAGACCGCACCCCCAGCTCACTATCGATTTCATGCTGAATATTCCATTTTTTGTGGAACAGTTCGATACCATCTGTACGGGCACGTTTAGCGCGATAAGCGGAATTCTGGACGCGGTTGTGTAACACGCTCAAACTTGGATCAAAAACAAACTTCTTTTTATCTACAAGTAGGTTTTTGACATAAAAGTCCATGTGTTCGCCTGAAATCTTCATTCTTTCGTCCCAATGTAGCTTTTCAGGACCGAAATCACTGGTTCGAAACACTGCTAAATTTTGTAATATATCAGCATCCATAACTCCGCGATCCATGTCAAAACATAACGAGTAAGGAAGCTGATAGAAGGGGATACGGATCAAAGTGCCAGTAAGCGGCTCATATATAGCATGAAATGTGAAGTGGCGCTCCATTTTACGCATTAGACGCATTTCCGGTGTGTAAATCACATCCCTATAAAACCCGCCCACGCCCGATAGCGAATGCTCTTCATCCAGTGCTCTTATTGCATTACCAAGACTAAAATCGTGATCTAGTATGAAATCGTCATCACAAAGAACAAAATATTCAGTTTCGACGCTTGCAACCAAACGGTTTCTAGCAGCGGATAGCCCGATATCTTCGTCCATAGGCACAAGGCTAACTTCGTATTGCTTTGCAAAATTAGCAAAGCTTTCGGGAAGACGAGTATCTTGTATGCCGAATATTATCTCTACCGAAGAACTAAATCTTGCTCGTATCGAAATAGCTAGAGCCTGCATAGCATCAAGCCTATCGATACTAGTCGCAATGAATGTTACTCGCTTTGAACCTATGTCAAAATTTTCATAACGCTTTCGGAGTTCAATCCCGGCTTTATCATAGCTAGATTTTTGCAATTCAGAAAATTTCGAAAGTTCCCCCCACTTTATGGTGTTGTGTCCATCCGGCCAAAAAACGTTCATCCATTTTCCAAGGTGTATTTCTGTAGAAATGCCCCACTTGCTTGAATATAAACCGCGAAAGTTTTGCCTAAATCGTTTCTGTCTATATGCCGCCATTGTCTGATCGGTTATTGCATCCACGTCATATGCAACCATACGAGGGTTCGCGAGAATTTTGGCATCATCCCGACCAGCAACAGCATTTTGTGTATTAAAGTAAAAATCTAAGTGCTCAACGCCAATCTTCAGATCTTCATCCCATTTCAGCGCAAGTTCACGATATTTCTGAACATTGAAAAACCCAAAGTTTTCAACAACATCTGTAATCCGACACGTGCTGTCTATATCATATCTAGGCGTTTTTATACCTTCGATGATGCCAGGATCAAAGAGCACCGCCAAGTTAGCCTTTGGCTTTCGAAAGATAAAGTTGTTGAAGGGAGGATTAATCGACTTAACTTTTTTTCCGTCTTCCGTGATTGATATTTTTCCAGAACGGCCACCAATTACCAACACACGGTTATCTTTTGATATTATTTCAAAGCTACGGAGCATTTCTTGAAACGGAATTTCTACAACATCATCGTCCAACATAAAAAAGTAAGACGTATCACATGTATCAAACATAAGATTCCGGGCTGCTGATAGCCCACAGTCATATTCAACAAAATGAACATCCACTGAATTATCAGTATAAAACTCTCTAGCCTCATCGTCGGCCAAATTTTGATCTACAACAATAATTTTGGTTTTTGGGAAGTCCCGGCGGAGTGTGCGCACGGCCTCAAACGCAGCGGGTCTTCGATCAATGGTAGTAAACCCAAAGGTTACGTTGCTATCAAATCCCACTAGGGTGTCTGTATTTGATTTCGTTGTATCAACAAACATATCTGGAGCTTCTTTCATAACAATTAACCCTTAGGAAACAAAAACCGAACTGGGCGCAAAATAGGATTTGATGAGTCTGCAAAAAACTGACGTGGCGCGCGTCTGAATTTTGCCATTTTGCGTTTCAGTTTTGATTCATTGGATACTCGACGATACATTTTTTGTCGTTGAGTAGGACTCGAAGGAAAACGAGGCTGAAAATCCTGACTAGGCGGTGTCGCTCGATGCTTTGTCTGTTTCGCCTTCAATCTGGGCTTAACTGCGCTACGTGCATAGTAATCATTACTAACTTGCAGGTGCATGTTATTTCCTAAGGTCTGATCTATGTGAGGATAAAGCCAAGCAAACACTGATGGGTTGTCAACCTGATCTGAAAAGACAAAGCGTTTTTGATATCCTGGCTGTACCACTTGTTCGAACAAAACGCGCGGGCTCCCGTCTTTATCGACCAAGTTAGCAACGGTGGGTGCATCTCCCCGATCCGCAACGGATAAACATGAGGACATTAACGCATTTTCAATCTCAACTTGTGAAATTACAGGAATGCTTTCACTAGGTTTTTCGATGAAATCAAATATTTCAGCTAGGCTCTGACTGACCTGAAGTGAAGGCAGTATTGTTTCGAACAAAGTGCCAGTAGTTATTACGGGTTTTCCGGCAATTGCTGCTTGCAGTGCATATCTAGGTGACTGGGTAATAATCACATCGGCAGATTCGATCATGCACTCCAACGCTTGATCGTTCACACTGAAAACATTCTTAGCCGGAAACTGAAAATTTTCACCTATAGATAGCTTATCGTAAACCATTACGGCTTTGTCTTCCCCCATCAAGGGGAACAAAGCATTCATTAGAGACCTAAATTGTGCAGGTGGCATGCCAAACAGCGAAGTTCCTATACTGTTGCCTGCCATAACCTCGGCTATATCTTCAGTTAATATAAACAAGGGAAGACTTTTATCTTTACGCCATCCCGAATTTCTAAAGATCTCTGCATTCATCTCTGCACTTTCTAGTGAAGAGAATTTTGAAACTAGATCTTGAAATGACGACTCAATTGGAGCGGGTGAAACAAGATCGCCATCTAAGTAAGAAAAGTAAAACATTACTTCCGGTGAAGCTGTCGGGTACACAAAATCGAAGTCCTTTTTATGAGACGTTAAGCCATCAAACGTCTCATAAAAAAGCTTATCGGGGTTAGTTGCCCCAATAACGGTTCGACCGGTATCATCACCGTTAATAAATGAGCGGTTTTGTATATTTATTTCTGTTGGCTTGCTAACCGTGACTACAGATTCCGGTGGGTACAATAGGCCGTTTGCAACTGAAGGGTCGTCACTATATACTTTGTATTTTTTTCCGCTTTTTAACGTTGCGTTTTTTTCAAAAATAATACCGTTTTTGACTAACAAATCAAAACGTTTTTCATTTTTAGAATAAAACGGACGCCAACCTCTTCTTTCGTGATCCACATGAAAAAGATAAAGTCCGTTTTCAAGCGCCTCATTTCCAATGAACCACGCAACATCGCGCCAACTTTTTAATGTGTTAACCGATTCAGATGTTTTCCTATGGAAACCCGTAGCGCTGGACACGCCCGGAAATGGCTGCGGAAATGACATTAACTTCCATAAGAAGTGCCAATCCTCCATACCCCACCCTCGGAAACCCTCATGTTGACCACCTAGAAGTGTGAAAAAGCTTTTTCGTATAAGAATCGTAGAATTTACCACTTGAATAGTATCAACACTCTCAGAGAGCGGTGAATGAATAAGGTCTTGAAATCGCGATTTTCTTAGATCTGAAATGGTTGAGCTAGATGGAAGTGGTTTCAGATAAACGACAGGAATGATAGAAAAGTAATTTTCAGCTTTTGCTAGCCTGCCACTCTGAATAAAAGTATAGATGGATTTCATGAAATCTTTAGGCGCTATCAAGTCGACATCAACAAATAGAAGATATTCTCCAGAGGCTTTTGCAGCACCAACGTTTCGTGCGCGCGCAAGTCCATACTTAGTCGTAGCATCTATATCAGTGACGTAAACACCACCAAATGACGTTACTATTTCTTCAATGGCCTTCCTCGCGGCAGCGTCAGGCGATGAATCCACGACCACTATCTCGGTTTCTGAATACCCATCCTTGAACAAAGACGAATAAAGAGTCCTATCTATTACATCAGATTCGGCCGCTGCGTGCACACATGCAATTATTGTCAACATAGGATTATGCGAGGGCGTGGATATCTTTTGTTCGGTAGCCATTAGGTTTGAGTCTTTGGAAGTTGAACTTTTCGTTCCTGACACTTTACCTAAATTCGATTTTTTACTCACAGAATTTCCCATACCTAGACACCCAAGCTGCGCTCATACTTATAACACGCGGCACACATGACTCAACTTGAGGATGACATCAAGTATGTTAACGGGTAATCCCCCCATTTTTAATTGTCCGTCATCAGGGTTTTTGGCACCACGTGCGGCTTAAACTAAGAGAGAGTTTGGCTCATCTGGTTGGTTTGATTATGCGGCGCGCTGGCGGTGATGCAAGCGCCGGGTTTCGAGTGTCTTTCGTTTGATCCTTTCTCTTTGTTGTAGGATGGCTTTATCCCGTCTGAAGTAGACGTCGGCAGGTGTGACGTTGTTGATGCTCTCGTGATATCGCTGGTGATTGTAGTGATCGACGAAGGCTTTGATCTGGGCTTCGAGATCACCCGGCAGGAAGTAGTTCTCCAGCAAGATGCGGTTCTTCAAGGTCTGATGCCACCGCTCGATCTTGCCCTGCGTTTGGGGATAACTCAGCGATGCTGTCCTCGCCGCGCAAGCCATCCAGCAAGATGCGGATCTTCTCTTCAGATGAATAATGTTTGCGGGTGGCGCGTTTGATATCTTTGACGATCTTCTCGCCAGGGCTTTTGCGTGTTCCATTTGTCTGTCTCATCTCCCACTCCTCAGTGGTTACGATGAGCCAAGAACACTCTCTTACCAAATGCCGTTACTTGGACCCATAGGCGCTGACGTTAGACAGGGGTGTAAATTGTACCTTAATACCGCTAACAAACAATAGTATTGGATGATGTGTTAGGAGTTTATTGGATGCGCGTCTTACTAACTGGTGGTGCAGGCTACATCGGAAGCCATACTCTTCTTAAGTTGCTCCAAGAGCAGAACGAAGTGTTGGTTTTGGATAACTTTTCAAACTCTTCAATGGAATCTCTCCGCCGCGTCAAACAGTTGGCCAATAGAGATTTTGATTTTCGAAATGGTGATATTTGTAATTCTACACTTATGAATGATACCTTTAATGCCTTTAAGCCTGATGCTGTCATACATTTTGCAGGCTTAAAGGCAGTGGGTGAATCTAATGATAAACCTCTCGATTATTATACTCACAATGTGACTGGTAGCGTAGAGTTATTGCGTTGCATGAGAAGGCACGGATGCAAGCAAATTGTGTTTTCATCATCAGCTACAGTTTACGGTGAAGCTGATTATCTGCCGTATGATGAACAGCACCCTTTACGGCCAACCAACCCCTATGGTCGGACAAAATATTTTGTTGAAGAAATTATTAAAGATTGGACTGCCTCATGGTCAGAAGCTAGCGCCGTACTGTTGCGTTATTTTAACCCAGTAGGTGCTCATGATTCTGGCAGGATAGGCGAAGACCCACTCTCTACTCCAAACAATTTGGTTCCATTTATTTCTCAAGTAGCTATCGGGCGATTAGACAAATTAAATGTTTTTGGCAGCGACTATGACACCCGAGATGGGACTGGTGAACGTGACTATATTCATGTTGATGATTTAGCACGGGCACATCTATCTGCAGTTCATTTTGCGTCTAAGAATAAAGCTTGCGAAGCAATAAATGTTGGAACAGGTCGCGGTGCAACTGTACTTGAGATGGTAAAAGCTTTTGAGAGGGCATCTGGTCGGCCTATCCCACTAAATATGGCTGCACGGCGAAACGGCGATGTTGCTAAAAGTATTGCTGATGTTTCGAAGGCCAATCGTTTGCTAGATTGGGAGGCGATACACAATATCGACGACATGTGTCGGTCCACTTGGAATTGGCAGTCGTTGAATCCTTTAGGGTATAAATAGTGACCTTGGCCTTAAATTCCATCCCGTTTTGTGCGGAACCCTTGGGGTTAAATCTTTGGCCTTAGGCAGCCATTTTATCCATTGGCGTCAGATTTGTGGACCTGTCGCGGTTTGATGCCGCTCCTTTGATAGCATTTACTGCAACAAAGGAGACTGACTATGGGACTGAAACGTACGGACGAATTCCGCCAAGATGCGGTGCGGATTGCACTGACCAGTGGGCTAACGCGTAAGCAGGTAGCTGATGATCTGGGCGTTGGCATGTCGACGCTGATCGCGGCCCGAACAGTTGGCTGTAAGGCACGGACATTGTGAACTGAAGAAAGTTACAAACCCGACAAGCCACTAAAAAAATTAAAAAAAACCACCGACCCTAGCAAGGCCGGTGGTCATTTGATGTGTGGGGAGTGGTCAAAAAACACTCTTAAGTGGCCAAGTTAAAGGTGTAAGTTCATGTCATCAAGCTTTGTCCTGACTTGTTTCAGGGCGAGCTGTGTATCGTCCGCAATCTCTCTCAAGGAAATATATTGTGCTCGAAAATTCTCTAAATCAGCCTTGTTGAACAAACGGATCCTTACACCCTTCGAGTTTTGCACCCAGTCTTGACGCACGTATGGTGTTCCATCCGCCGTGTAGAGCTTTGCCAACCCCGATAGCCCATACTTTGGAATTCCAATAATCCGTGCGCCCTCATCAAGACCCACCCAACCTTCTGCCAAACGAGGCGAATTCTGGCTTCAACGAGAACATTGGCCAGTTTTCAGGGGTGCGAAGTAAAAAAGTCTTCGTGGACTGATTTTCGTTTCACGCCACGTGTACTGGTGAGAAGAGAGCAGGTCGGTTGGCTCTGTAGCAGCCGCTCCAAATGCCACCAAAACATCCATGGCGGATTTAACCCGCCAATCGAGCGGTCGATGTATCGCAAGCCTGCGTTTCTGGAAGTTAGTGTGCCTGCCTTTGGCTTTACATCACGAACGGCCAGTAGTCGCCGGTCAGGGGGCAGCCCGTAGCTGCAGTGCAGCTCCACCATAGCGGCCATTCATGGCGTCATGCAGCGTCAAATTGCAGGGGCTTTGCGTAACGAAGGCAAGCCAATCCAATTGAATTTCGAGCGCAGCAAGGAAATCAGCCATGATGGCAGCAACATCGTCCCTTAAGGTGGAGAACGGCCTGATTACGGCGCGACATGACATCTTTAGAAAGCAGTTTCTACCAACTTATCATCGCATCGGGGAAAGGGTCTTGCACCGAACATCTCATTATCGAAACTATCAAACTGAATAGGACCGAGCACCCCCGAATTGCGTTGTAAAACTCGACCTACCCACTCAAGCTGCTTCAGGACGGCCTCTCCGTGAGCTTGGAGCCGATGATTATCGCAAGGGCGTAGCCAAAACTGGAAATCAGAGTGAGCAAATTTTGAGACGGCAGGGACAATGGCGACAGAGGCACTGATATACATAAACCATGCGTGGATGACGCACTACAAAGGGCCACGGGGAGACAAGGCTGAGGGCAATTTTGGTTTTCTTAAGACGAACGAGATCGCCCACGAATCTTGGAACTTCGAGCCGATCAGGCGAAAGGTCTATGGCTATGTACCCCGATCTGCCAAAATCAATATTTCACGGCTGGGGGCGAAGCGTGGCGATACCGAAGTGAATGGCGTGACGGTTGTCTGGATTGCGAGAAATCCACGAACGAAGAAGACTGTTATCGTCGGCTGGTATCGGAACGCACACATCCACAAGGATGCCGAGCATCGACGTCTGAAGCGTTCGTCAGATTTCGAGGTAGGATATCAGATCGAAGCGCCCGCTGCCGACGCCGTACTTCTGCCAATTGATGCGCGTTCGTACACTATTCCCACGGCAAAGGAGCCTGGAAATTTGGGCCAAAGCCCAGTCTGGTATGGCAAAGGAGCAGCCTTCAATAGGGATGTCGTTGCATACATAAACCGAGGCGGACAACGCGTCAGACGGCCTGCCAAAGTTCCAAGACAGACCGACCCAGAGTTGCGCCGCAAGGTAGAACAGGCTGCGATTAACCACGCGATTGCTTACTATGAATCAGACGAGGGTGGTTCTCATAGAGTGGAATCAGTCGAGAAGGACGGCGTCGGCTGGGACCTTGAAGCGTTCTCTGAAGACGGCACCCGCCTTAAAGTCGAGGTCAAAGGGCTCTCTGGTAAAGACCTCGTCGTCGAACTGACGCCAAACGAATACACGAAAATGCTATCACCTGAACACCGTGCGGACTACGTCATATACGTACTTCTGAAGGCGCTTTCTTCCAATCCGGTGGCTTACATCTTTCGCCACGATGCAATTTCATCGAAGGGAAAAGACCTGGTCTGGGTGACCGACGACGGGCAACGTCTGCGGATTGAACCTATTGTTGCGGCCCGGCTGTCAATTGCTTGACTAAGATACACTGCATTGGTTGACTAAGTCGGCCATTTACCGACATTGAGGACGCTTCGAAAATGCTGCGATCAAGTCCGCATTGCAGTCATTCGCTCTGATGCGCGCGAATCAAATGCTTACAGATGAACGAATAACGTCGATCAGACGTCGAAACTCTTGGTTATCAGAAGCGCCTTTCCAGAAGTTTGCGAAACGACAGACGACTTGGAGATTGCCGGGCTCGTAGTGCCCGCTGCTGTCGATGCGATCCAAGGAAGCGAACATCGCTGTATCGCCGTTGACTTCATCCAGTTCGAACGGAAGGCCCGTCAGTTCGCAGCAATACTCCTGAGCCCCCATAAGCTCGGTGACATAGTCTTGAAGAGCCGCTGCCGACGGGAACCCGAGGTCCTTCTTCTTCACAATACGCTCCGCAGTCTGACCATTCGATGAATTTGCGGTTGCAATGGCGGTGCGAGTCATGCGTTCAGCAGCATCTGCTGCTTCGAAAAGCTCCGCAGCTCGCTGGTACGCAATCTTATCCGCCTGCGTCCCATACTTGATCGGGGCATATCCTTTCTTAGCGGTTTCGCTTCGTTTCTTCCAAAGTGGAGTGCCGTGCCACTGGCTTAAGTCATCTCCCGCGATCAATGCAAATGTGTAGTCTCGGTACAAAGGACTTAGAGACTGTAGCGTAGCCTCAGTGGACAAGAAGTCTTTTGCTTTGGGGTGTAGCTCGTTCCACCTCAGTGGAAGGCCTCTCTTTGACTTGTTCGACCAAGGCTCGCAGGGCTTATGGCAAATTACGACCTCACGCCCGCGTTCGATGGGTTCCCTTTTCCTTTCGTAAGAAGGTGCCTCACTGCGAGACGTCGTCCACCAGAGTTCGTCTCCATCCTTATGAATCCAGACATCGCCTACGGTCTCAGCGACAGTTGTCATCAAGTTGAACCAACGAGAGGCTGTCGCCTTGGTCGGCTTTTTTCCTGCCGCAGTGGTATCGTTAGCCATGCGGCTGGAGACGTAGCCCTCCCGGTCATTCGCCTCCCAACATTTTTGGGCGTCGATGGCGTTGATGGTCGCGACTGTTCCGCGTTCCCGACAGGTCGGCCATTCGTAGTTCTGTCGGCCGAAATTTGCGATGTAGACATTCATCGTGATTCAACGTGCTCCTTTGCGCTTATCTGCTCTGACTTGCTTGCATGGAAAGCCGTTCTGGGAAGAATTTCTCAAAAACTATGCAATATCGAAATCTATGTCATACCACTTACATGATCGGCCCATAGCGGACTTCCCCGCCCCTCTTCGATGCCGCGCTGCAGCTTTCGCTTAGCTGCCATTGTGTGCAACATTCCAAATAGAGGCTGAGCCGACGACCCGACCCGCAAACCATTGCCTGCCGGAGCGCTGGCTCTCCGGTTCTGCAGGGACGAAGTGCCGGTGATATCGTGCCCAGGAGCGTCGCTGACATCGGGCAAACGCGCCGATGCCATGGGCAAAACAGAATTGCCGCGAACCAGCATCTTTTTTCAAAGATCGTGCTGTCCACGGACCAAAGCTTACCCCAAGAACCCACGCCAAAGGCTGCGCGAAGAGACATGACTGACAGGAGCAGAACCCAAGGCATCTCTCTGGCGGATCAATCAGCTTCAGCAAAATGCCTTGACTGAGAAGAGCGCATTACCGGAGGCTGGAGCCCATCGCTGCCCCGCACACATATCTGAAAATGAGCAGCGTCCTTGCAAGCATGCGAAAGCGCGGTGCTGTCGGCATATGCCTACATCAATTGCTCTGTATGTTCTTGCGAAGCCCTGACACCAGACCTCTCGTTCACGACCGTTGCCACGCCCTGAATTTTGTAAATCACCTCGTAAACAACACCACTGAACTTTCTGACAACCGCTATGCGTCGCGCCTGGCGATCCAGTCATGGTCCGGGTGGTTCCTGAAGCGCCAGTTTCTCCGCGGGCCGGCCATGACGTTGAGATAGTACATCTCGTAGCCGTAGGGCGCGCCGCAGGGATGGTGCCCCTTGGGGACCAGAGTCACATCGTGACTTGCGACCGACATGGTTTCGTCCAACGCACCGTCTTCTGTCCAGACCCGCTGATGGCCATAGCCCTGATCAGGGTTCAGCCGGTGGTAATAGGTCTCTTCCAGGTAGGTCATGTTGGGGAAGTCGTCCTCGTCATGCCGGTGGGGCGGGTAGGACGACCAATGCCCTGAAGGCGTGAAGACTTCGGTGACCAGAAGGCTGTCGGCCACATCGCGGTCTTCCATTGCGATGTTGTTGATGTAGCGCGTGTTCGTGCCTTTTCCGCGTTCGGTCAGGGTGATGCCATCCGGGCCAAGCTTTTTCGCCTCGTGGCCCGAATGCCCCGGTGCCGTACAGACCGCCAGCGTGCAATCGGTGGTGGCGACCGCCCGCCAGTCGCTGCCGTTTGGAATATAGAGGCAATGCGGTGGCGTCTTCTCAAACACGCTCATCCGGTTGCCCATTTCGCCGAAGTCTCGATCTCCGGTTGACAGTTCAGCCATGCCTTCAACCAACACCAGAATAACCTCTCGGTCACCCGTCGCCTCTGCCGCCGTCTCACCAGAAGCGAGACGGTAAAGGCCGAAACCAACATACCCCCAATCCGGACTTTTCGGCCCCCTGGCGCTGTCGACGGTGATGTCGTGGACTTTGCCACTGGTGCCGTTGGGGTGTCTGAGTAGGTCTGGCATGGGTTCGTTCCTTGCTTTGGCGGTCAAAATGTCAGCCGATCAGGCCGGCATCCTTGGCGAGGGCTTTCAGAGTCTTCAGGCCAAGTGACTGATACTCAAATGGGCTACGCACGTCCGGATCCTGCTCTGCCTCGATCACAATCCAGCCGTTATAGCCATTCTTGGCCAGCACCTTGAGGCAATCGGCAAAGTCCACAGCCCCCTCCGGATCGCCAGGCACGGTAAAGACACCGCGCCGCACTCCTTCGAGAAAGCTCAGATGCTGCGAACGGACCTCGGCCTTGATCGGGCGTCGGACATTCTTGGCGTGGAAATGTCCGACGCGGTCGATGTATTTGCGTAGGTAGGGCGCAGGATCAGCACCATTGGAGCCGAAGTAGAAGTGGCCCGCGTCGAACAGCAACTTCGTGTCCGGCCCCGTCACCTCCATGAAGCGGTCGATCTCGGCCGGTGTTTCGACCACGGTGCCCATGTGGTGGTGGTAGACCATTAGCAGTCCCTCTGCCGCGCAATGGGCCGCGACCGCCTCGACCTTGGTGCCAAACTCCTCCCACTGCTCGGGCGACAGCGAGGGGCTGTCGTGTAGCGGGGCAGAGTCGTTGCCGTGGATGGCGTTCGAGGTTTCGCAGGCGATGCAGACGGTACAGCCCATCGACTTGAGCCTGTCGAGATGCGGCTGGATCATCGCGATCTCCTCCTCGACCGACCGGGCCAGCAGGTTGAGCGAATACCACGCCGAGATGAATTGCAGCCCGTGGGGCGCAAGCACGGCTTTCAGATCATCTGCTTTCCACGGCATCTTGTGGCCGTTCTCGATGCCGTCAAAGCCGATCTTGCCTGCCTCTGACAGGCACTGCTCCAGGGTGATATGGGCGCCGAGGGTCTGGTCGTCGTCATTGGACCAGGCGATGGGGTTGGTTCCGAAGCGGATCATGGAACATGTCCTGTGATAGGGGTGTATATGGGAATGTGACGGGCCTCAGCCCATCACGCGGGCGCGAAGCTGCGCCTCATAGGCTTTGCGTTTCTGTCGCACCTCGTCGCGCTCGGAGACTTCAGGCACGGCCACGTCCCACCAGTATCCGCCATCCGGCGTGCTGGGATAGGGATCCGTATCGATCACCACGACAAAGGGGCCATTAGCGCTCTTCGCGGTGACCAGCGCCTCTTCAAGTTCGGCGATGCTTTGCACATGCACGCTTTGGGCCCCCAGCGACGCCGCATGGGCGGCAAAGTCGATGGAAGACGCGGTGACATGGTGCGAATGCGCGAGCATGTTGTTGAACTCGGCCCCGCCGGTGCCCATTTGCAACCGGTTGATGCAGCCGTAGCCCCGGTTGTCGGTCAGCACGATGGTGAAGTTGATGCCCAGCATGGCAGCAGTGGCCAATTCGGAATTCGCCATCATATAGCTGCCGTCGCCAACCATGCAGACGACATCGCGGTCCGGCTGGGCCATCTTGATGCCCATGGCACCGGCGACCTCGTAGCCCATGCAGCTGAACCCGTATTCCATGTGATAGCCGCCGGCGCGCGGCGCTTTCCATAGTTTGTGCAACTCTCCTGGCATGGTTCCGGCAGCGCACATCACCACCGTATCAGGACCAGAGCCGCGCTGGACCGCGCCGATGACCTGCTGATCAGTCGGCAGCGCATTGCCGTCCGTGGGCGCATCAGTCAGTGGATCGACCGCCGCGAACCAGGCAGTCTTGAACGTGCCGTCCGGGGCCGTCGCGGTGAAGTCGCCCAGTGCCTGGGACAACTCTTTCAGGCCACGCAAGGCATCGCATTGCAGAGGCATCGCTCCGTGCTTCATGGCGTCATAGGCGGCGACGTTCAGGCTCACCAGTTTGCGCGCAGGGTTCCGGAACAAGTTCCACGAACCGGTCGTGAAATCCTGAAACCGGGTGCCGACACCGAGAACCAGATCCGCTGCCTCGCAGATCGCATTGGCGCTTGACGATCCGGTGACGCCGACCGGGCCAAAGTTCAGCGGATGATCCCAGGCCAGCGCCGACTTGCCTGCCTGGCTTTCAACAACCGGGATCCTGTGTGTCTCGGCAAAGGTTCGCAGAGCGTCTGTGGCCCCTGCGTAATGCACGCCGCCTCCTGCAACGATCACAGGAGCCTTTGCCGCCCGGATCGCCGCGGTCACCCGCCCAAGTTCGCCCTCGTCCGCACCGATCCGGCGCTGGTGCCAGATGCGCGGTTCGAAGAAGGCTGCCGGATATTCGTAAGCCTCTGCCTGCACATCCTGACAGAACGACAGGCACACCGGGCCACAGTCGGCCGGGTCTGTCATGGTCGCAAAGGCACGCGGCAGCGCTGTCAGGATCTGTTCTGGCCGGGTAATCCGGTCGAAATAGCGCACGACGGGCTTGAAGCAGTCATTCGCGCTGATCGTGCCGTCGTTGAAATTCTCAATCTGCTGAAGGACCGGGTCGGGACCACGGTTTGCAAACACATCTCCTGGGAGCAGAAGAAGTGGCAAACGGTTCACATGGGCCAGCGCGGCGGCTGTCACCATGTTCGTGGCTCCCGGCCCGATCGAAGAGGTCACCGCCATGGCACGGCGGCGCCCCTGTTGTTTGGAATAGGCGATGGCAGCGTGACACATCGTCTGCTCGTTGTGTCCGCGATAGGTCTGGATCGCGTCCCTCTCGGCGTAAAGCGCCTCGCCAATACCAGCCACGTTGCCGTGACCGAAGATTGCCCAGACACCGCCGAGGAAGGGCACACCATCCTCGTTCATCTGCACGCAGAGATATTTGACCAGCGCCTGCGCGGCGGTCAGCCTGATGGTTCTGGTCATGCGGCGTTCCTTTTTACATCGGCGCGAGCGTCGTCCCAAAGCTTGCACAGCCGCGTGTATTTGTCGGCCATGTCGCGCACAATCTCGGCGTCCGGCGTGGTACCCGCCATGTACCGCTCTGACGCTGCGCCAAAGATCGTGCGCCCGACGGCAAAGCCTTTGGCCAGCGGATGGCGCGCCGCGACTTTGAAGCTGGCCGCCAACGTTTCCTCATCGGCCGCCAGCCCCAGAACGACGATGCCCCGAGTGTGGGGGTCATTTCTGGTGATGGCATCGCAAGCGTTGGCCCAGGCGGCATCGGTCGTCATCGGTTCCAGCTTCCACCAGTCGGGATAGACACCAAGATCGTAGAACCGCTGGATGATCGTCGCGGTGGTGTCATCATCAATCGCCTTGACTTTGGACGGGATCACTTCAAGCAGGAATTCCAGCCGGTTGCGCCGCGCCGCGTGGAACAAACGTATCACAACGGCTTCCTGGTCTGCCTTCATCTCGGACGTATCATCGGGGTGATAGAAGCACAGGCATTTGACCACGTGATCGAGCGGCCATTCCGACAGTCCGCCGAAATCGGGCCCGATTTCGGGCTCAAGCGTCAGCGGGCGCGAGCCAGGCCACTCGACCGGGCGGCCGATCCACAGTCCTTGCCCCGCCGCCTTATAAAGCGCATCGCGCCCCAATCGGCTGTCACACAGCAGGCCATAACCGGGGCGGCCGTCTGCCACCTGATTGCAGGCCTCAAGGCACAGTTCCTTGAACGCTCCGATCTTGGCGGGCGTTGCGCCCTTCAGACCCTCAAGCTGCATCCGGTGGTCGAAGGCAAAGACCCGCATCGTCGACCAGTCACCCTTGCGGTTGGTCGCCCAGTGGATCTGCTCCAATTCGCCATCCTTTCGCAGGGCCTTGTCCTTTACCCCACGGTCCAGAAAGAACTGAAGTTCGGTCCAGGACGGATAGGCTGGTGTGCAGCCGTGGCGTGACACGGCGAAGGCCCCGCAGGCGTTGGCGTATTTCAGGGCGGTCGGCCAATCTTCATCGTCCAACCAGCCCTTGAGAAGACCAGACATGAACCCGTCGCCCGCACCGAGCACGTTAAACACCTCGATCGGGAAACCTTGACCGGCGATGCCGTCGTCCAGACTGTCGGGGATCCCATCTTCGAAGGCCACGGCCCCGGCAGCGCCGCGTTTGCAGACCAATGTGGCATCCGAAACGGCCCGCACTGCGCGCAGGGCCGCGATGGTGTCGGTGGTGCCGCCTGCGATATGAAATTCTTCCTCGGTGCCGACGATCAGGTCGAAATGGTGCAGGGTGGCTTGCAACTTGTCCGTGACCGCTTCGGAAGCGATGAAACGGTTTTCGCCGTCACCGTGTCCCGAAAGGCCCCACAGGTTGGGCCGGTAATCGATGTCCAGCGCCGTGCGCGCGCCATGTTTGCGCGCCAGATCCAGCGCCTTCAGGACGGCGGCTTCGGTTCGCGGGTTGCTCAGATGGGTGCCAGTCACCACGATGGACCGCGCGCCGGCGATGAAATCCTCGACGATATCGTCTTCGCATAGTGCCATGTCGGCACAGTTTTCGCGGTAGAATATCAACGGAAACTGTTCCTGATCGCGGATACCCAGCAGGACCAGCGCGGTCAGGCGTTCGGGGTCAGTGACGATCCCGCCGGGATCGACACCTTCGCGCACCAGTTCCTCACGGATAAAGCGGCCCATATGCTCGTCCCCAACGCGGGTTATAAGAGCCGATTTAAGACCCAGACGAGCAGTTCCGGCGGCGATATTGGTGGGCGAACCGCCAATATATTTCTGAAAGCAACCCATATCCTCAAGTCGGCCGCCGATCTGCGCACCGTAGAGGTCGACGGAAGAGCGGCCGATTGTAATCAGATCAAGCGACTTGGCCATCAGATGGTCCCCCCGAGCGAGCCTTCCAGAGACGCCAGTTCCTGACCACCGGCCATCAGATCCTGTAACTCTTCTGCCGTAATCTCTCCACGCGCCGCTGTGCCAAGGGTCTTGCCCCGGTTCAGCACCGTGAAACGATCCCCCACTGCCATCGAGTGGCGCACGTTGTGGGTGATGAACACCACCCCGACGCCCTGCTTGCGCACCCGGTCGATCGTCGCCAGCACGTTCGAGGTCTGCCGCACTCCAAGCGCCGAGGTCGGCTCGTCGAGGATCAGCACTTTGGCACCGAAATGCACAGCGCGGGCGATGGCGACGGTTTGACGTTCACCACCCGAAAGGGTGCCGACAGCCTGATCGGGACCGCGCAGGTTGATGCCCATATCGCGCATCGATTCTACGCAGATCTCGTTGGCGGTCTTGATGTCCATTCGCTTGAACAGTCCGCGTCCGGTCGTCGGTTCGCGCCCCATGAAGAAATTGCGTGTGACCGACATCAGCGGGATCATGGCAAGATCCTGAAACACCGTGGCAATCCCGGCTTCCATGGCATCTCGCGGGCTGTCGAAGTTCATCGGCTTGCCGTCCAGCGTGATTGAGCCCTTGGTGGGCTTGTGCACGCCCGACATCGTCTTGATGAAGGTCGACTTGCCTGCGCCGTTGTCGCCCAGAAGGCAGTGGCATTCGCCGGGTACCACGTCAAAGCTTACGCCGGCCAGTGCGATGATATTGCCGAAATGCTTTTCGATGTTTTCCATGTGGATGATAGGTTTGGTCATATCAACGCTCCCCCGTCACGCGCTTGCGGATGTAGTTGTTGAACAGTACCGCGATCAGAAGCATGCCGCCCAGGAAGACCTGGAACCAGTCCTGGTCGAAGTTGGTGTAGCTGAGGCCGATGACAACCATGCCAAAGATGATAGCCCCGAAGAAGGCGCCGATGGCCGATCCGTATCCGCCGGTCAGAAGGCATCCGCCGATGACGGCTGCGATGATCGCCTCGAATTCCTTCATGAAGCCGCGGCGGGCGTCAGTGGACCCCGAGTCCATCACGGTGATAATGGCTACAAGGGCGGCACAGCAGGCGGTAAGCATGAAGAGCGAGATTTTAACGCGGCGTACAGGCACACCCGAATTCGACGCAGCATCGCGATCTCCACCAGCAGCGAAGATCCAGTTGCCGTAGGGCGTGCGCAGCAGGATGTAGGTCGCTACCAGAGCCAGAGCGATGAACCAGAGAATCTCGACCGGTATGCCTGGCACCTTGGGAGCTCCGTTCTTAAAAGTCTCGACAAGGCCGATTTTGGCCAACCAGGCAAACAGCACCGTAAAGGCATCCCCCGAGAACAACGGCATCAGTAAATCGTTCTCAACCGCGTCGCGCACGCCGCGCAGTTGGGTCGAACCACCGGTGGCAATTTTCAGTCCGACAAGCGATACGCCCCGCAGAATGAACAGGAACGCCAGCGTCACAATAAACGACGGTAGTCCGGTCTTGAGCACGATGGAGCCGTTCACCGCGCCGACGAGGGCCGCAAAGAGAAACGTGATCGGGATCGCGAAGAGCAGAGGCAGCCCGAAAGTAACAACACAGGCGCCAAAAATAAACCCGGCAAAGGCGACCATCGATCCAATGGAGAGGTCAAACTCCCCGCCAATCATCAGCATCGCCGCGCCAATGGCCAGAATGCCAAGCTGGGCTGCAGGTGTCATGAAATTCATAATACCTGAGAGCGTGAACATGGCGCTGTCGGCGGTAATCAAAAAGAAAATCGTAACAAGAACCACGCCGGCAATCGCGCCCAACTCCGGGCGCTTCATGAGCCGTGCGCCAAAAGACTCTTTTTTAAGCCGTTCGTCAGTGTCGATCTGGGCTGTTTTGGCCATGGCCGGTCCCCTCCCGCTATCTGGATTTTTGATGTTTTTGGGCCGCGACGCGGAGTGCACCGCGGCCTGTTTTACTGCCGGTGGCAGACGCGCTTAGCGAATGCCCTGAGCAGACAGCTCAACAACCTGAGCGGCCTTTTCCTGCGTGATCAGGTTGGGGCCCGATGGCACATTGCCGCCCGGCACCAGCCCGTAGTTGGCGTTCAGCGCCAAGAAGATAACGGGCAAATAGCCCTGCAGAAATTGCTGCTGGTCAATGCCGAACGCGGCGCGCCCCTCGTCAACGGCCTCAAGAAAACCAGCGGACAGATCGAAGGTGGCAACATTGACGTCGCCGGTCCGGCCCACTGCCTCTACTGCAGCAATGGAAGGTTCACCTACAAGTGAGGCACCAAGACCCATGATCGTGTCGATGTCCGGATTGGATTCCAGCGCCGCTTTAACCTTGGCTTCAACTTCGGCTGGGTCGTTCTGGGTTGGGATCACATTAACCGAGCCGCCGAACCCTTCAGAAAAGCCCTCACAGCGTTGATCGAGAGAAACGTTGCCGACTTCCTGGTTCACACAGATGCCAACAGTACCGCCCATGGAGGCCAGCTTTTCCCCGGCAGCCTTGCCTGCATCGAATTCATCCTGACCGACGTGCAACAACGCACCAAGGCTTTTGGATACATCGGACCCGGAATTCATAGAGATCACAGCAATGCCAGCAGCGACGGCGCGTTCAATTGATGGCCCAAGCGCGTCAGCATCGGGGATGGAGACCACGAGACCGTCGGGCTCCTGGTTCACGGCGGCATCGATCAGTTGGCTCATCGCGACCATGTCGAACGTTTCAGGCGCGCGATAATCAACGGTCGCGCCGGAGTCCTCGGCCGCCTTGTCAACGCCGTTTTTCACGACTGACCAAAACGGATCGTTGGCCTGACCGTGTGATACTACGATGATGTCCTGAGCTAATGCCGGTGTTCCCACCGCGAGTGCGACTGCCGTAGCAGCTATTTTTACGAAATTGGTCATATGTCCTCCCTTGACCGTATGGGCGATCCTCTTCGCCCGACACCGGAAAATCCGGTGCTGCCGCATCACGGCAAGCCGATCCGCGCCTCCTCCACAGCACAAGGCGATTCGCCCGGTGCCGATAATGGAATTTA
The DNA here is from genome assembly GCF_043641945.1 of Yoonia maritima. Classification (GTDB taxonomy): domain Bacteria; phylum Pseudomonadota; class Alphaproteobacteria; order Rhodobacterales; family Rhodobacteraceae; genus Yoonia; species Yoonia maritima_B. The sequence goes on from NZ_JBHZRX010000004.1 coordinate 269,463, forward strand.
TATTCCATTTTATCCGGAAGGCAACATTTTTTTACCCTGCGTCACCTCGCGCCCCACCAAGGGCGATCGCGATTGTAGTGACAAGTGTAATGGAAGCGGTAGGGACCCGGAACGCACCAACATCGACCTCACGGGTGATCAATTGCGCCTCGGCAATCTTGCCAAGCGGGCAATCCGCGGAGTCGGTCAGAAGAAGCAAAGGGACGCCGGCCCGGTGCGCAACCTCGGCAATACCGCGCGTCTCTTGCGCGAAAGGAGCAAAGGTAACAGCAAAGACAAGGTCACCCGGCTGCATGGATGCGGTAAATTCGATGCCGGCCGCACCGCTATGAACGACACAGGGAATATCCATTTTTTGCAGCATATACCCCATGTAACTGACCACAGCATAGGCCCTGCGCATCCCCACAAGATGTACGGTGCGCGCCTGAGCCAGACGATCAACCATCTGCGCCAAAACTTCCATATCTGTCATATTCAACAATGAAACCAGCGATTTATGACCCGCCTCAACAAAGTCAGCAAGCAGGCGCGCACTCCCATTCCCGCCACGCGCACGCAGGTGGCTTAGCCGTTCCGCATAGTCAGGACGTGACAGCGCGTATTCCGACCGGAAAAGGGCCTGCATCTCCGAATACCCTGAAAAGCCAAGCGCCTGACAAAATCTCATGAATGCCGATGGCGCGACACCCGCCGCTGACGACATATCCGCCACCGTCGTAACAGCAACCAAGTTAATGTTGGCGCGCAGATATTCCGCGCATTGGCGCAGTCGCTTCGGCATGGCTGCCGACATCCGGTCGAGCCGGGCCAGCAATTCCGAGATATTCTCCGGCGGCCCTTCCGCAGCTTGCATATGGTCTTCCAAGATTGAACTCCCTCTTGACAGAGCATGTTAGACGAGTGATGAACATAATGGAATATATTTTCTGTTTTCTATTCCAGATCAGGGGGCAGCAATGAATACGTTGGGGTTAGGCCTAATAGGCACTGGCTATATGGGCAAGGCGCATGCGCTGGCCTATCGCGCCGCTCCTGCTGTTTTTGGGGACCTGCCGAAAGTGGATCTCGCCGTTCTGTGCGATCAAAACGCGGACGTTGCGGGCAGCATGGCCGCGCAGTTTGGCTTTCGCACGGGGACCACAGATTGGCACGCATTGGTTACCGCACCCGAGGTTGATATTGTCGCAATCACCAGCCCAAATGCCCTGCATTTTGACATGGCCCTTGCCGCGATTGAGGCTGGAAAGCATGTGCATTGCGAAAAGCCGATGTCGATCACCCTTGATCAGGCCCGACAGATGGAAGCCGCAGCCCGCGCGCATGATACCAAGACGATGGTCGGCTATAACTACACCCAGAACCCCGCCTTCCGCCATGCACAGCGTCTCATTGAAGAAGGTGCAATCGGCACCCCGGTGCATTTCCGTGGCTGGGTAGACGAGGATTATCAAGCCGATCCGGATCTGCCTTGGAGTTGGCGTTGTACGCATGCAAAGGCCGGTCTTGGCGCTCTGGGTGACCTTGGCTGTCATCTTGTCTCGCTCGCCTATAACCTTATGGGCCCGGTGGAAAGCCTTGTTGCTGATACGCAGATCATCCACAAAACACGCCCTCTGCCCGACGGGAGCGGCCACGCCGCGGTCGAAAACGAGGACACGGCTTCTGCTATCGTGCGCTTTTCCAGCGGTGCCCAAGGCACACTTTGCACATCACGCTCGGCTTGGGGACGGAAGAACCGCCTCGATTGGGAGGTCCACGGCACAAAAGGCATGATTACCTATCAGCAAGAGCGGCTGAATGAATTGCAACTTTATCAGGCCGTGGGGCCCCCTTCCACACAGGGGTTCCGGACAATCCTGACCGGTCCCGATCATACACCCTATGGCGCATTCTGTCCGGCGGCGGGGCATCAGCTTGGCTTTGGCGACGTAAAAACAATTGAAGTCGCTGCGTTTTTGCGCTGGATCAATGGCGGCCCGCAGAGCGCCCCCACCTTTACCGACGCCCTACCATTTGAGGCCGTCATTCATGCCATCAACGCCGCTGCCATCAGCGGCCAGCGCGTCACGCTGTGAACTCTCATCCCGAAAGGACTAACATGACCCTTAACGTCGCTCTCTTTGGCGCTGGCCGCATCGGCAAGGTCCACGCCGCCTCGATCAAATCCGACCCGCGGGCGCAACTTGTCGCCGTCACCGATGTGATGGAGGATGCCGCGCATGCGCTTGCCGCAGAACATGGCATCAAGGTGCTAACCGCGGACGAAATTCTGGCTGACGCAAGTATCGACGCCATCCTTATCGCCTCTTCCACCAATACCCATGCGGACCTCATCGAACGTGGTGTCGCGGCAGGCAAGGCTGTATTCTGCGAAAAGCCTATTGATCTGGATCTGCAACGTGCGCTCAAGGTTCGCGCCGGTGTCGCAGCCTCGGGCAAGCCGGTGATGATGGGCTTCAACCGCCGGTTCGATCCCAACTTTGCCGCGCTCAAGGCGGCGTTCGTTGCCGGTGAAATCGGCAAGGGCGAGCTGCTGGCCGTGACATCTTACGATCCGGCGCCGCCGCCTGTCAGCTACATCAAGGTGTCGGGCGGTCTGTTCCGCGACATGATGATCCACGACTTCGACATGTGTTGCTGGCTGTTCGGCCTGCCGGAAAAGGTCACTGCCACCGGCTCCTGCCTCGTCGACCCCGCAATCGGAGAGGCGGGCGACGTCGACACCGCAGTCGTCATCCTGCACTATGCAGACGGACGCATCGCCACGATCCGCAATTCGCGCCGCGCCGTCTTTGGCTACGATCAACGGCTTGAACTGCTTGGTTCTGACGGGATGCTTTCGGTCGGCAACCAGCTTGAGACGACGGTGAGCAAATCGACCATTGCCGGAGTAAGTTTTGCCAAACCGCAGCTGTTTTTTCTTGAACGCTACATGCGCGCCTATGAAACCGAATGGGCCGCTTTCCTTGACGCACTGACCAACGGCACGGCCATGCCCGCCACAGTCCAGGACGGCGTAAACGCTCTGGCCCTTGCCGAAGCAGCCAATCTCTCACTCAAAGCGGGTCGCACTGTGGCGCTCACCGCAGACATGACGGGAACTGCAGCATGAAAATCGGCTGCTGCACTTGGATCTTTGGCGGCGAACCTCTTGCGGATACGGCGGCGCGGATCAAACGTGCGGACCTCGACGGGGTCGAACTTTTCGGCGATATATCGCTCGACCCGCAAGAGGTGCTGGCGGTGCTGGGAGATCATGGGCTCGAAGTCTTCTCGCTCACCCCGGGGGATGCGGATATCTCGCATCCCGACGCTGCCGTTCGGGATAAGGCGCACGACTACTATCGCAGGCTTGTCGATTTCGCCGCTGCGTTGGGAGGGCCGCTGATCTCATGTCATGGGCAGGTGACCCGCATCGCTCCGATATCCACTCAGGCCGAAGAGGATGCCCATCTCATCACATCGACCCGCGCGATCTGTGAATTGGCCGCAGCGCAGGGCCAGAATGTCGTGTTCGAGATTTTGAACCGCTACGAGACTCACCAGATCCGCACGGTGGCCGAAGGGCTCGCCTTTCTCGCTGAGGTCGGTGCCGACAATCTGAAACTGCTCCCCGACGCCTATCACATGAACATTGAAGAACGTGACCCCGCAGCGGCCCTCCGCCGTGCGGGCGACAAGCTGGGCCTCTATCATGCAGCCGACAGCAATCGCGAAGGTATTGGGCGCGGCCATACGGATTTCTTGGCCCAGATCGCTGCTCTCAGCGATATCGGCTATGAGGGCCCAGTCATTCTGGAAACAAGCGCGCCGGGACCCAATCCGTTTTCAACCGACAAAGGGGAAGGTTTCCGTGCGATCATCGAGAAGCAGTTGAAGGATAGTGCCGACTGGCTGCGAACCGCGCGCGCCTGATCAACGTTACTATCGAAGATTCGACTAAGCGTCCTTTCGCGAGCAAATCGACGGTCTCCAAGCAATCGGCGAAGTAATTCTTCCTTCCGCGTGCTTTTCCGAGATTGAGATGGCGTTTCCGAAAGCGCATTGCTCCCTTAGTAGATTCCGCAGCGCTTTTTAAGACCTTTGGCGGGCGTCCGGAATCCCGACGTTATACACTTCATTGTGCGGGTGCAGCAAATGACTGCTCCCCGCCCTCTCTACGGGTGAAATCGTGTGCGCCTTTAACGTAAAATTTTTACAAACAGCCAGACCTCGGACTTCGTGAAGGATCATTTTTCGCATTGTTGAACCGCGGCATTCGGCGCTACAAAAAAGGCCCCCATTGTCTGGGACAATGGGGGCCTTCTCGAAAGTAATCAGCGGACATCAACCCTGGCGTTTGGGCGGCAGACCGAACTTCGCCACAGCAGGCCCAGGCTTGCGCATCGTGTCGGAGGTGCCTGCCTTATCCACATCTTGCACCACATCAGGCGAGGATTTCACCACGGCGGATTTCACAGGTGCATTCCCCCCCCTTGGGAGCCATATCTGCGTCCGGCGCACGCGGCGTAATCACGTGCCCAGGCCCTTCACCTTCGTCGACCAGCCGCTGCGTGTCATCCATGCGGAACGACGAAAAGAGGTCTGCCTCAATCTTCTCAAACTGCTTGTCGCTGATCGTCGTATCAATGACCTTGAACGCCAGTGCACGATCCTTGACCAAGCCTTCAATCTGATCAACTGCGTTGAACACAACTTCCTGGTTCCATGCTTTGCGCGACGCGGACTTGGCACGCAGCGCCCGGCGGACTTTCACCCAATCATGAAAATGCATCCCCTCGAAGCGGTCATGTGCTGACGGCACGACATGCCATGCCCCATCAAGATAGACGCTGATTGCGCCAATATCTTCCGGGTCCCAGCGGATGTTCACCAGCTTCGGCTGCACTCCCATGAAGTACATCGCAAGCTCGGGGCTCTGGTAACGGCCCCCCATGAGCACAACACCTTCTTGCGAAACCTTGCGCTCAAAACGCTTGCCAAAGGCCAGTCGTTTGGCGTTGCGATCCGGCAAAGCGCTCAGTGGGAAGTTGCCGTCTTCCATGTCCTCGGTCCACTGCTCCAATGGCGTGCGGCCACCAAGACTGCTGTGTGGTGAATTATGGTAGATATCGACAACCCAGCGAACCAAAACAAAAGCAACATCCTCGGCATCCAGGCAAGCCCTGCCTTCCGACTTATAGTCGCCGCGTTCGATTGAGTTGGAGAATGTGCGTCCGACCAGGCGGGGCATCAAGTCAGTACTCAAAGTGCCGAAAATCCGCTCCCCTGTGCCGCGCATTCCGGGAACACCCGCATGTGTCCGCAATGCCTGGATGCGCAGGTCGAGGCAGCAATTTGTAAACGCTTCCGATTTGAAAGCCGGACCGTTGTCCGTTACCAAGCTCTCCGGCTTAACTGCCATCGACCATGGCGAGAGTGCACCCGTCTCATCTGCCCAGGCCCCCTTGTCGCTCACAATCACCCGACTTTGAAAAACCGGTTTCCGTCCTGCGGCGAACGTATTCATCTGTTGATCAAGATAGATGTGCAGCATTTCGCAGCCGTCGCGGGGAAAACCTCTTGCATGCAGAAAGGAGGTATTAGGTTCCATCGGCCACATCGGCTGAGCAATGCAAGACATTCAAAGATCATCGCTGAAAAGCAGCGCGCTGCGAGATTTGATCAATCTCACACGCGATGATCGACAGGCGCAAGCCGCCTGAATTTGAGCTCCGAGACCCTCTACACGCGCTCACATCCGTCCCAGAAAGCTGACCATGGCAGCTTCCGAAACCCAAGCCACCCCCAAAGGAGGACAGCCTATAAACCAAACCATCCTGTTATGTTATGCAGATGTCGGGGCCTGGAATATCTCAGGGTTCCCGACCGCTGCCCAAAACCAATTTGAGGTGAACTGCCGCGCACAGCGATCGCTGCGCCTTTTGGCAGGCATCATTACACCTCATCGAAAGATTTTATCACCGACGGGCTGAAGGCGCGGCGGCGTACCTGTGTTCCTTTGAACCGTCTTTGAGACAGGCACCAAAGGTTACACGGCACCCTTCCATTCTGTCGGGGTCACGTAGACAATTCCCTCTTCAGCGCTGACCATCACTTCGCCATCCTAGACATTGACCTGAATTTTCATCGCGCGGCTTGCCAGCTTGGCCAATGCAGCTGTGTCTGCCTCGGGAAATCTCACCACCTGAAGATTATCAAACCGAGTGGTGCTGTTCTTGACCTTGTCCCACCATACCTCGGCCGTCCGGCCGCCATAGGGATAGACGATCACCTTGTCGGCCTTACCACAGGATTGTCGCATCACCTTCTCGCTCGGCAGCCCCAGAGCCACCCAGACATCAAGCTCTCCGCTCAGGCTTTTTTGCCAGATATCCGGCTCATCATCCGTCGAAAGGCCTTTGATCAATTCCAGATGTTCATGGGCATTGAGCGCAAATGATAAGAGCCGCACCATCAATCGTTCATCCGTCTCTGCTCGGGGTGTTCTTCTTTCATTTAGCTGCCCATGATATCAAGCAAACAGCGGTGTGCGGCGACATGGTCGAGTACACCGTCGCGGCAGTTGAGAAAATCCTGAAACAGGTATTGCAGCTCGATAAGTTCATTTCCGCGGTCGGAATAGACTGGTGTATCACGGGTTTCACCGCGAGGGCCGAAGTCATCGTAGCCGGCTTCCTCATACTGCTCTTCACTGCCCAGGAATTCCGAAGCAATACTGCGCTCCAAAATATCCATGACGGCGTCGAAACCACCTTCATCCCCTTCATCGAAGGGTTGGCGATCTTTCAGGCGCGCAAAGCAGCGCGACACGAAAGCAACATCCTTTGCGGTGTCGCCAAGGTGAAGCGCCTTGGCCCGCTCGGCGACCTGCCTGCCCAAGCCTACGGCCTCGGCTGCCAGATCATCCATGTTCTGTTTGTTGTAAAGCACGTGCATCGTCGTGATACCCCTTGAGTTAATTGTCGTTCATTGGGGCACCCGGGATGGCCGCCCCTTCAAGACAGCCGACCCTGCATGGGCCGGCCCTAGAGGATCACGCAGCTTGCGAGATTTTCTGGAAGGCTGAGGTAATGCCGTCCCCCGCCGGATCGGTTTCAGCGATTTTCCGAAGCAACGAGTCTAATTTCTCGGACAGCAAGCAGCACTCATCAACAAAACTTGAGGCGGGATTTATCTGAGCAAAGAGGCCGTACTCAATACGATCCGGATAGCTGACGTGCTCCAGCGTCAGCAACTTGTGAAAGTCCACAAGTTGGCTGCTTTGAGCCCGTGTTAACCGCCGCGTGTGCCGTACAGCTTCACAGAGTAGGAACACGCGGGCACTGGCCGCCGGGCCACCAAGCCTGTGCGCAGCCAGAGCCAAAGCGGTCCCATGATTCCGGAGAAATCGGCGGACGTGCACCAGTTTACGACAAGGTTGTTTGGAATAGAAAGCTCTATAGAAAGTCATCGGTGTCATCCCGAAAAGTGCTGCGCCAGTCGGCAGCTCAAGAAGCCCATTCCCTCCTTTCAAAAGGCAATCTTGCCAGACACGCTGTAGCAGCAGCATTGTCTATCGGTCTGGCATTTGTTGAGTTTGGTTTGGCCTCACCAGAGTTTCCGGATCTTCGCGGCCTCAAAAGAGGGCTCGCGCAAGATCTGGAAATCAGGTGGGAAGCCAGCCGATGGGGTTATATAGTGTATCGACGCCACAAAATTTGCAGCTCTTTACCCCAGTAGCCTCGGTGTGCGATGCAGTGACACGGCAATCTTCTTGATGCCTTATGTCTTTTGCGCCGCCAGTTCACGCTTTCTGGTCTGTTTTGGCCAAAATTTCACATTCGGCCAAAACCTTTATAATTCAGTACATTAGATGCCTATGGCAAAACTAATCCCGTTTCGTGGCAAACAAAACTGGGGGTTTTGGCATAACTATGCCCGCAAAGACAACAGTTCTGGAACGACACATAAGGTGACACTTTTTGCTGCTGCCCCCCCCTTGTTTTGTGGGGCTTCCTGATAGCGACGACATCTAACTTGCCATTTCCCGACATATAACCTGCAACTCATCGAACAAGTAAGTGCTGCAACCCCCAACCCACGGCAACTCTCAATAGATCTCAACCAAATGATACGTCTTCGCGCCCGAAAATTCCTCTCGGCCTTGCCCAACACTGACTGCTCGAAGAACCCAAATCCTTTCAATCGATCAATGAGAAAACTCGGTTTCTTGATACAGGGCATACAAACCGAAATATGCTTTGTTTGTCGCTAGGTTTCACTTGAAGCATCGTCAGCAGCACAGATCAGGTCCAATACCTTCAATACCTCTCTGAGTTCCCGTCTCACGATCTCTACGCGCTGCATTGCCAAAGTCTCATGGCGTCCAGCTAATTCCAGAACCACGTCCATCACACTATCCGAGTGCTTCATCAAACCGATCAAATGCTCACCACTTGGGCCGTATGAACCCGCTATCCAGTTCTTTGCGGTCCTTTCACTTACTCCTGTCCACTTTATCGTTGCTTTCGCCGCCCGCCCCGCGCCACCCAGTTCATAGGTTAGCGCAGACCTAACTACCTCTCGATATTCTACAGCCGAAACCAGATCCTGGCTGCGTCCATGAAAGTTGTTGCCCTTTTTATGAAACATGTTTCCGTCTCCCTTCCGATAGGTTCGTGAAAGGAATCGCAGAACAGCTGCGCAAAATTACGAATTTGAATATGGAGGGCCACGTCATTGAGTTGGCCAATAAACAAATCGGACGAAGAAACACGCCGGAACGCAGCCCAATACGTTCGTATGTCGACCGAGCACCAGCGGTACTCAACCGAAAACCAAGCAGAGCCGATCCAGCGATATGCCGAAGAACGCGGCTACAAGGTAGTCCAAACCTATTCTGATGCTGGCAAAACGAAGGATCTCAAGCCGATGGGTACGGAACAAGCACTAGAACGACATACTCGTTCACCCCAACTTGAGTAAATGCGATTACAAACACAGTAGTGATAGACTTATCTCCTGCTTCGCTGTGACCGCCTTGATTTCAGCCGGGGCATCATGGTGCGCCGTAAATACCCGGTTTCCAGCGGGTTAAAATGGCACGAACCCGCGACTTGGTGGCACCGATCCCGTTATTTTTCCACCGCAAAGACGCCATTTTCAATGGCGGTGTCACCAATATTTCCTTCTGCCATTCCTGCGATAGCGCCTACATCGTCACCGTTATGGGCAAAGAAGTCACCGTCCAGTGCAATGTCGCTATCGACTACCGTACCCGCGTGCGTCAGCTGTCCTGACAGCGTCAGGGTCAAGGGTGAAAAGGTGGGCGAACCTGAATGATCTATATTACCAGTCCCGGTCAATTGACCGTCCATTGCGCCATCTGTTTCATGTATGAAATTTGATGCCGTACCGGTTACTTCGTCAGTTCCAAAACTCACATTCATAGTAACTTCGGAGACGATCCCACCTGTGCCGAGGTCCCCATGAAGAAAGCCAACATATGCGGAACTACCGGAATCGGGAAGGTCACTCGTTGTTGGGGAAGCGCCAGGCGCGACCCCACCTTCATCATCCAAATATTGGGATGACATTGCAGTTGCCTCCGCATTCAGTTCGGCAAAGGTCGTTGCTTCGGGCTCGCTGTCATCGCCACTGGTTTCGCCGCAAGCCATAACTGAAAGAACGAGGCAGCTTGCACAAATACGCGAGATAGATTTTTTCATTAATTTTTGTCCGTTTATGTCTTTAAAATGTGAGAGGATCAGCAGCGACGATGAAATCGTCAATCGTTAGACTTTCGTGATCCACGTCACGCAAGATCATGCGATCACTGTCTGTTTCCAACAACGCGCCTGTGCCGCGATATTCGGTGATTGTGACATCTTCAAAATCCATTCCATCTAACCGGATTTGGTCAACCCCGTCAGTAAAGTCATAGACAATGTCCAATTCAGTGCCCTGAGAAAACACAAATATATCCGCCCCATCGCCACCAAACATGCGGTCGATCCCTTTGCCTCCGACAATGACATCAGCACCGCCAGCACCCGCCAGTTGGTCGTGACCATTGGACCCCGCAAAGACCACGGTCAGATCCTCACTACTGGTTGGGTCTAGGGGCTCTTTATCCGTAAGCGTAGCCACGCCAGAAGCACCGGTTGCTTGGGCAAGATCGACCACGTAATCGGCGTCACTATTCGCAGCGATAATTGTCTCACCACCATTTGCTTGTTCAATGGCGTCGCGCAATGCGGCTGGACCATCAACCATGATTGGATCCGGTGTTGGCTCAATTGGCGTGATAGTGCCGCTAGATACGTCCAGTTCAATATCAGCAAAGCTTAGTGTTTCGACATCAATTAACCTATCGATGTCACCGGTCGAAAGATGCGTAACAATGAGCGCTTCTCCGTCAGCTACATAACTGTAGTCTGCCAAGTTGCCTTCAAAGATGGCTATATCATTGCCTTCGCCACCAACGATACGATCATTGCCAGTGCCGCCGCAAAGAATGTCGTCACCATCGCCGCCATTCAGGCCATCATCATCGTCAAAGCCGTAGAGAACATCGTCACCGTCAAGACCAATTAGGAAATCCTCAGCCTTGGTGCCCCCAAGACTGTTGTTCAGATTGTCCCCAGTAAGAATTTTGCCTTGCTGAAACGCCTCTCCAGATCGGCCACCCCACCAGTTTGGTGTTGTCTCATTCAACTCATCAATCAGCTCAGCCCTTGGGTTTGTGTCCCCAATCCAAGTGCGCAGCGACCACGACCCATATTTGCTGGACGCGCCAACATCGCCAAATTGCATGTTGGGACCGTCACCAACTTCCATCCAGCCATCCCAGAGATCTTGGTAGAGATCAGCCATGTCCTGTGAGCGAACATACTCGGCTAGGAATGTCTCAAAGTCTGCAGCGCTGTCGTCGATTGCAAACAGGTGGTGAACGTGCTGTCCGCCTTCGTAAAGGATAAGCTCGAGTCCATCTTCAGCAATGATATTCTTGAGGCTTTTCAGCTGTTCAATTTTGCTTGGAACCGAGCCGCTGTATTCTGGGTCACGAAGCATGGCTGTCAGCCATGCATTTGCATCGACATTAGGATCCGCAATCGCCGCAGCAAGCGCGTTGCGATTTTCTTCGTTGGACATGATGCTGCTGCCAAAATAGCTGGTCACTGCGATCGCATCGAATACATCTGCGGGCCGTTGATAGTTCTCGGGATCAGCCTGTTCCCAGGTTGGCGCATTCAAGATTGATGGAAGTGTGAACTCGTTGCCGGTCTGGACGCCAAGTGCCGTGGTTAGACGTGTTTCGGCCTCGTCGCCAAAGACTTCTTTCCATATCAATGCCATCTGAGTAGCTTTGTAGGCGTAATAGGAATTGACGTTTCTGCCGAGTTCTTCGCCAAACTCTTCTTTGGCCATGGCCAATAACTCTTGGGTCTGCTGAAAAGCCCAGTTCCAACCTTCATTCGTGTATTCGACAGTGACCTTCAGACCCTCGTCAAGATTGTCGCGGACGTAGGTGGCGAATTCGCGCATGTACTCTTCGGTGGCGAGGTGTGGCATGGTGAACCAAGGGTCCGCGCCGATTTGGTTGGCCAGTTCGACCATCACCTCAACAGGAGGCTGACCACCCGTCCAGGTCTGGTTGTCGATCATACCGCGCTCGCTCCACTCACTGATGGTGGAGTTGTTCGTCCCCATCCAGTCCATAAAGCGAATTGCACGGGTGTCCTCGATCACATCCAGCCAATCGGGATTGAAAATTGCACCCGCTTCGTGAAGGTCGAGGTGTTCTTCTTTGATCATCGTGAAATTGCGAAGGTGATCGCCGGTGCCATTCGGGTCCGTCTCTGAAATATTGAGAAAAATCGTGTTGCCGCCAGCCTCAAATGTAATTTTGTTTCCTTCGTGGCTGATGATCTCAACATCTCCACCGAGTCTGAACTCACCTTCGCCTTCGTACTCCAAAACATATGTGCCGGCACGCGTTGCACGAACACCTTCATTGTCATTGGTGTCCGACCAAGCCCAAATTGTTCCAATAGAGTCGATTTCTTCCGGAATTTCTGTCGGCCACCCATTTTCGTCGAGGTATCCCGCCTCTGACAGTTGCTCATTGGAAAAAGCGCCCCACTGGTCGGTGTGCCCGACTAAGCCGCGAGATGACTTCATGATATCCAGAAAAACCATACCCGTTGACCAGTCAGACAGACCGCCAAGACCATAAGCAATTGTCGGATCAGCCAAACCATCCAGACTTTGCATTTCAGGTACACTATCTGTTGTTATTCCGGGCGCACCACCCGGTGTTGGAGAAACCGCATCAGCAGCAGTTGTTGTAATCGTCAGGCGTGCTTCTGATACATTACCAGCCCCGTCCGTTACCCAATATTTGACGGTCTCGGTCCCCGTGTAATCCTGCGTGGGACGATATGTGATCGTGCCATCACCATTGTCAAAAATTTGTCCGTGCTTCGGCGGGGTGATGCCATCAATAACCACATCATTTCCCTCGGGATCAGCGTCGTTCGCTAGTAAATTAAGGATGCTGTCCTGGTTGCCTTCAACTGTAACTGTTTCATCTGCGGCCACAGGCGCTGCGTTATTGAGGTCGACCTCACCTCGGTAAACAGCGTCGCGGTAACTAAAGAATTCATTCCCCAACTGTACATTGTCATCGATGAATACCGGGGTACTAAATTTGTAAATTTCACCTGTTAGTCGGTCTGAATAATACTGCTGGGCAAAGAAAACATTCTGGCCATCTGCAGTGCTGTAGTACCCATCAGTTTCCAAGATATGGACCACCTGACTAAGACCTAAATTGTAACTGTCATCACCTGCTGGGATCGGTGTTTGACCTAGACTGTCTGTCTTCGTGCCCCGAATTTGGACCGTCCGACCGCCGGGCACATCATGCGCTCCGTTGTAAACCAGCGTTTCATCCAATGCGATGCTAACAGGCACCGGCGTGATAACTTGTCCTTCAATAAGAGTATCAAACTCAGGCAGGTAACCTGCAATTTCTTCTGCGTCATCGCCAAGGTTCTTGAATTCTGGATTGACGATAAAGAACTGTTTCATGTCCAGCGTGAGTTCATCATTCGTCCAATGATGCGACAAATCAATTCCTGCACGGTTAAAACCGTCGATCGTTGCATTTGTTATAACGATGTCAGAGGCATTGTTGCCGATTTGTATTCCGTTTAACGCGTTTGAAAATGCGGTGGGTTCCTTGCCGACCAAATCGAAATCGGTAAGAACATAATGCGCCGTATACTCAAGCTCCGCGCCAACTTGCACGGACCACGCCGTGAACTCAGAGAATTCGCTATGGATATCGTGTCCCTGATTTGGGTTGGCCTTAACGACGATTAAACCCTGATGCGAAGCAAAGGTTTCGTTATTGTGGAATGTAAGGATCGGCGCATCATCAATGGTGATTGATCCTTTCCCATCAAGCGCATCGGCGAGCTCAAACTGACCATTCTCTAAATTGATGTTCCCGCGGACGCTCGGATCGTCTGTGCGCGGACCTCGATGAAAATATGTGTACCCATGAGTTACGCTTGCAGCAACGTTGCCTTCGGCATGTACGAGCCGGCCTTGGAACCAGAATCCATCGCCCGTCCGGCCCATATCAAACAGGTCGAGATCGACCGTGTTCTTGGGATTCGTGAAAGCAACGCCTTCAGCATTGATCGCGATATTGTCTGTCCAAGTTCCAATTTCGTTCCCTGTTTCGGCGACAAAACCTGCGCCGAACGTGTCAAACGTCGCATTATTGTGCACTAGAACATTGGAATTATGGTGCACCAGCCCCCAACCGGGGGACCCAAACACAGCGTTCCCGACAGCCATCGCAGGGTTGTCCGCATCATCCACACCGTTGCTGTGGAAATGCAGCGAATACCGCCCCTGCACGTTGCTATCTGACTGAATGTCATCCCCAAACACACTGACAGCTTTCGCATCAAAGGATTTGTCGGTTCGGCCAAGTTCTTCAAAAGCCGCGTAGCGGATGTCGCTTTCACGCGAATGCAACATCACATGCCCGCGCTCGTTAACTGCGGCCCCCTCCTCGGACGAGAAGGTCACGTTGCGAGAATAGTTCGCCACCGAAATTTTGAGATCCGCGCGTGGGGAATCGTGATCGTGCTCTAACGCCAAATCAAACGTGATCGTATCGCCGTCTATTGCTGTGATCGTACGTACTTCATCTTCGGACTCGTGATAGCGAACGGCACGAATGTCCTGATCCCATTTATGACCATCATAGCGTGAACCCGCGATGACGATCGTATCACCAACCTGCCAATTGGTGGGAACTTCGGCCAAGGTAATCGTCGTATCGCCCGCCATTGGATCAGTGAGCGCTTTATGGTGCGCTGACTTTTCCTGACCGTGAACTTCAATTTCTCCCAGCGCCACCAAACCGCGGCTGAGCAAACTAGGGTCCCAATTGACATCAATCGCCCCATTGTTTGCAAACACAATATCTGCATTGACGCCTTCAGCGACAGGAGCATCGGCAGTACCGATAGTCAGCTTGCCCGTGTGGCCCACAACCATCGTATCAACGACTAGCTTTGTGTCACTTTGCGTCGCAAAGTGAAGCTCACCCATAACCCCAACAGAAAAAACGCTCTCCTCGGACATCCCGTCATACGAAACATCAACGCCCGTCGGAATGAAAACCTTAGAGTCTGCGCCGGGTACTTCGCGGTCACGCCAAGTGTCTGGATCGAACCAAGATCCGTTCGAGATCGCGACATGCGTCGCGCCAGACATTGACACAAGATCGGCAGCGGGAGAGTGATTATCCATTTGGATCCCCATCTAAGAGATTTGACTAAAATAATTGGGCTTAATTTTCTGACTCAATTTACGGTCAGTTTTCATTCAGGACGGTTTGTGCTGATTTTCAGATACTTGAATTCACAAGCATAAAGTTTGGTTTGGTCAGGGCATGTGGCTCTCGCGTTAGAAACAAATTTGTACAAACTTGCCGTAGATTACTACGCCTGTCATCAATAAGTATTACTTTATCAGTAAGTGGCGATTATCTGCTCAATAGCAGTGCCATCCCGAGACCACATAAAAGTCAGGAGGTTAGATAAACGGCTCCGGGTTCGCGTTGTCCCGGCCTTCTAAATTGGGCAGCATGATCTTGTTGCACGGTGACCTATTGACTGATTTTCTCGCCGTATGGAGGCGCGCTGCGCACGTATGATCACGGTTGACGACGGCGACTAAATCCCCGATTTTGAAGTGGTCTGGATCTGATCGAACGCAGTTGCGACCCGATCCAATTTGCCGATCTGAATTGCATCAACTATGGCAGCGGTTCAGCGGTCATTAGCTACGGCAGGACGGATCAGATCAAACTCATTGGGGTTTTGAGGCTGAACGAGACCAAATACTTCTTCTTCGACAACTGACTCCACTTGCCTCGGGAATTGGAAATGCAAAGCGCCGCCCCACATACGGAAGTGGCGCTTCATCATTGGCGGTGCGTGGATCAGTCGATCAGGCCAATCTGCTTATAGAAGGCGTGGTTGTCCCAGAACAAGAACTCTTCATCCATGACACCCTCTTCAGTCCAGTGGCCGATGGTTGCCATGGTCAGCTTATAGCTTTTTCCAGTGGGTTCGATGAACTGGTCCGGGCCAATCTGCATCGGTTCGGAGAACGTGCCCTCGATAACGCCGACGACGCCTGTCCACTCGCCTTGGCCGATACGGATCGGGTGGGTTTCGATACGGGTGTCGGGGGCGAATGTGAAGAAGGCTTGCAGGTCTTCGATATGCATCTCGATACCTTCGGTCACACGACCATCCGGCCAATGGACCTTGATGTCTTCGGCGTGGCTTTCATGAAGTCGTTCCCATTGCTGGTTAGAGAACACCTCGAAATCGAGGGTATCGAAGGTCTCTAGGTTAGCTTCGATTCTGGCATCCTCAGCCTGACGGGCGGCCAGTTCGGCGAGTGCCGCCAGCGTCGCGGCGTTGTCATCGGCCGACGCCGGAACGACGCCGTGGGCAATTAGGGCTGCGGTAGCTAAAGCTTTGATTTTTTTGGTCATAGTGGTCTCTCCTCTTCAGGGTTGGCGCATCCCGGTGATGCGTTGCCAAAAGAAGTAACGATGAATAATTTCGCAGAAAATGTTGAATTTATTGTTTCACTCTCTTCATTTTGTTCTCAATTGAAAGATGTCTACAGGCGCCCTGACCAGCGAATATCCTCCACCTCGAAATCAATCAGCGCGCGCTTGTTGCACTGCACGTAGCGACCTTCCTCCTACCCTACTCAAACTTCGAAGCTGGGGATCGCCCCCCCCAACGGAGCCCGCTACAGCCATTTTCACGGCGGAGCGGGCTGAGTTCAATTCGAAGCAGCCTTCAACCTACACCGACTGTTCTACGGCATAATTAAGAACATCATGAGGATAGTGTTACGCCGATAATACCATTTTGTTCTCTATCAGCGGTGCATAGCTTGGCGTCAGTTTCAACCAGCCCCAATCCAATACGACGCAGCGGGCTATCGACCGAAAGGACCAATGACATGACCACCCAAACCTCCCCCGTATCCGCCGATTATGCAGCCACTTTGCTGCGTCTCACCAGTGGCGGGCTTTTCCTGGCCCATGGCCTTCTAAAGGTGAAGGTGTTCACCGTCGCCGGTACGGTAGGCTTCTTTGAGAGCCTGGGCCTGCCAGGAGTCCTGGCTTATTTGACCATCGCAGCAGAGATCGGCGGCGGATTGGCCCTGATCGCGGGTGTCGCGGTCCGGCTGGTGTCGCTGGCCCTGATCCCGGTGCTGCTGGGGGCGACATGGGTGCATGCCGGAAATGGGTGGCTGTTCTCTGCCGAAGGTGGTGGCTGGGAGTTCCCGCTGTTCTGGGCCGCAGCGCAGATCGCCATCGCGATCCTTGGCGCGGGTACATTCGCACTGCGCATTCCCGCGCTGAGCCGCGCTTTGGGCCAATTCGCCTGACGTGTCCCCATTATTTGCTGACGAAATGCACACATAATGTCTAGCCTCGCATACCCTCCCCCAAATGCCCGTTCAGCCCTGAACTGCATAAGAAACTGAAAAGGAATAGAAAATGCTTATCGACGGAAAATGGGTCGAGAACTGGCAGCCTGTCCAGAAGGCCGACAAAAAAGGTCGGTTCGTGCGCCAGGTGTCAAGTTTCAGGAACTGGATCACCCCCGATGGCAGCGCTGGCCCCACCGGCGAAGCGGGCTTTGAGGCGGCTCCGGGACGCTATCGGCTGTATGTTGCCCTGATCTGTCCCTGGGCCTCGCGCTGCTTGATGGCCCGCAAGCTAAAGGGCCTTGAAAAGATGGTGGAGGTTACGGTCGTCAACCCAGTTTTGACCGAGCAGGGTTGGCAGTTTGGCAGCTATCCCGGTGCCGACGAAGACCCGCTGTTCGGGGCACGCTACATGCACGAGATCTATACGCAAGCCGACCCCAGCTTTACCGGGCGCGCGACCGTTCCTGTGCTTTGGGACACCAAGCGCAATGTGATGGTGAACAACGAAAGTGCCGACATCCTGCGGATGTTCGACACGGCGTTTGAGAAACTGGTGCCGTCCGATATACGCCTGTACCCCGATAATCTGGTGGCAGAAATCGATGCACTGAACGGCACGCTCTACGATCAGTTCAACAACGGCGTCTACAAGGCGGGGTTTGCCAGTTCGCAAGAAGCATATGACGAGGCGGTCCTCGGCGTGTTCCAGACGTTGGATATGCTCGAGGGCCAGTTGACGGGTAACTATCTGCTGGGCGATGAGCTGACGGAGGCGGACATCCGTGCGTTCGTTACCCTAATCCGCTTCGATGCCGCCTATCACGGTCTGTTCAAAACTAATCTGCGCCAGATCGCCGACTATCCGAGGCTGACCGAGTACCTGAAGCGGATCCTGCAGCTGCCGGGCGTGGGCGAGACGGTCAACATGGATCACATCACCCGCGGCTATTACTCCGTCAAGGCACTGAACCCGACGGGTATCAGGCCGGTTGGTCCGGCACATGTCGAGGAGTTGATCGCAGCCAGTCGGTTGCCGTCGGAGGAATCCCCCCTATTCGAATGACGCAGCATATCGTGGATGGCTGACGCTGAAGTGCCGCGTTCAAGTTTCAGCGCCCCATTTTGCCGGAAATTACGCAAGTAGGCTGTCGACCATCGTGAAAAACAATGGGCACAGCTGCCGGCAGGATCGAAGACCTGACCAGGCGTTCACTCGCAACTGGCACCGCCACATGCACGGTTCACAAGCTTGGAAGCTAGGGCATGACATTATCGCGCTCATTAGCTGCACTTGTTTGACGGCCATGCTGGTCGCTGTTCGGTAGGCCGTCAGTGATATGGCGGCGAAAATGACGGTCTTTTTTCAATGTGCCCGGCGGCCAAACTGATAATCATCCCAGCACACGGCGATTATTAAATCTTTCGCAATAGTGCGGCCCACTCAGTCCGTTATCCTGACATTGACTCGACATCCGTCGGCGAAGCGAATGTGGAAAGTCCGGCGCGCAGGTGGCTCCGCATCAAGTATTGATAGGCCAGACTATCAGATTCCTCTATGGCGCGCAAAATGGCCTCGTGCTCAAGAAAGGTTTCGCCCTGGATAATGCGGCGCGTCTTGCCGCGCTGCATTATGCGTAGGATGACAGGAGTCATAAGCCTGTAGATATCAAGAATGGATTTATTGCCAGTAAGGGCCAGCAGTCCGGTGTGGAACTCCAGATCACATTGTGACGCCTCAACCATGTTCGGCGCTTCAACCATTTGCTGGTTGATCTCACGCAGCGCGACGATGTCCTTTGGGGTCGCCGTATCAAAGACGTTCAGAACAACGCCGATCTCGACTAATTCACGGAACCCCTGAATATCGTCGAATGTTTTGCGTGATATCTCGGCGACGTTGAACGATAGGATATCAAAGGCGCGGTTCATCCGATGATCAACGATGGTAGCCCCCACCTTCGGTCGCACATCGACAATGCCATAGGCCTTGAGCATGCGCATCGCCTCGCGCACAGTGTTGCGACTAGTCGCAAATTTCTCACAGAGTTCCCGTTCGGTCGGCAGCTTGTCCCCGACGGTCAAACCATCCGTCTCAATCAACTCGCGGATCTGGCCTACCACGTGTTCGACAGCCGAACCGCTATCGAGTTCACCAGATGTTTCGTCCAACGCGCAATACCCCCAAGATGATCTGACGGCCCGCGACCCTTCGGGACGCAGGACGTTGCTGCCTTTTTGTCATCTA
This sequence comes from Yoonia maritima, assembly GCF_043641945.1. Lineage (GTDB taxonomy): Bacteria > Pseudomonadota > Alphaproteobacteria > Rhodobacterales > Rhodobacteraceae > Yoonia > Yoonia maritima_B. Next base: position 288,748 of record NZ_JBHZRX010000004.1, read on the forward strand.
ACAGCCCACGTCGCAATCGGCGGATAAAAGAGAATGATCGCTAGCACCACCAGCTGGATCGCGATAAACGGCAGAAGAGCGGTGTAGATATGCTTGAGTGTGATATCCTTCGGCGCCACACTCTTTAGATAAAACGCTGCAGGACCAAAAGGCGGCGTCAAGTACGAAACCTGCATATTGACCGCGAATAATATGCCGAACCAAATCGGATCGTACCCTAGCTGCACCACGATCGGCACAAAGATGGGAAGCGTCAGCAATGCAATCCCGATCCAGTCAAGAAACATTCCCAAGACCAGTAGTATCAGCATCATCACCATGATGATCACTACCGGCGGCGCATCAAGCGCGAGGATGGACTGAGAGACGAACCGATTGCCCCCCATCAGGTTATAGACCCCGACCAGCACCGCCGCAGCAATCCCGATCCAGATGATCATGCCACATGTTTCGAGCGTGTGGACAAGGCTGTCTTGCATCATCTTTAAGCTCAACTCGCGTCGGAAAAGCGAAATGATCATCACCGCCGATACGCCCATCGCAGCCGCTTCGGTGATGGAGGCAATCCCGCCATAGATTGACCCAAGAACCACCACAACGATCAGCAAAGGTGCCCCGAGCGAGCGCAGCGCACTCCACAGCGATTCCTCGGCTGCCTCCTCGTTGGACATGGGTGGCCCCAACTGCGGATTGCGCCAGCACATGAAAAGAACGTACGCGACATAAAAGGCCAGTAGCAACAGTGCGGGCGTAATCGCCGCCACAAAGAGATCAGCGATCGATACACTGGCGACCAGTCCGAAGATGATCAAGACGATCGACGGCGGCATCATGGTGCCTAGCGAGCCTCCGGCGCAAACGACACCGATCGAAAGGTTCCGGTCGTAGCCCAGACGCAGCATTTGCGGCAGCGCCAAGATGCCGAGCAGCACGATCTCTCCGCCGATGACGCCTGACATCGCGGCCATGAGGATCGCTACGATCAGCGTTTGCACTGCGACGCCACCAGGTAGGCGCCCGGCCAGAATGCGCATGCCGTTAAAGAGCGACCTTGCGATGCCAGAGCGATCCAGCATCGCTGCCATCAGAATGAACATCGGAATGGCGACCAGCGAGTATTCCGTAATGAACCCAAATATCCGTGACGTTACTAGCGGCAGCGCCGCAGTACCGAACCAACCAAAGGTAAAGGCCAGCGCAACGAGACCCGTGACCCAGGCAAGAGGCTGTCCCGTTAGAAGCAACAGAAAGATCGATGCGACCAACAGATATGAGCCGTATTCGATGCCAAGCGCGTTCAGGCCCATATTTAGTGCTCCGCCTTTGATGTGTATGTGTTTTGAGAGACATCTCGGCGGATCGCAGCGATCAGGTGCAAAAGTGTCTGCACGAACATGACAACCACACAGATCATCACGAGCATTTTCAGCAAGGCAGGGGTTGGCGGGTTCCATGAGGTGCCCGTGCCTTCCAGCCGCAACTCGCCCGTTGGCGTAAACCATGACTTTCCGACCATCGTCCAGCTGGCAAAGGAAAGACCCGCAAAAAAGACCAATGTGATGCAGGAATTGATGATATCCAGCATCCGGCGACGGCGCGGGCTAACAGCATCGTAGATCATGCGCACGCGGATATGTTTGTCGCGCGCCAAGGCGATAGGGCCACCCAGCAGGAAAATCGCGGCGATCAGAAAGGTGGTCGTCTCATGGGCCCAGTAGGTCGGAGTATCGAAGACATATCGCGAAATCACCTCAATGACGGTAATCACAAATGCTACGAAGATAGCCCAAGCAAAAAACTTGGTTGATGACGCGACATGTCGATCCAACCCAGTCCGGGTATCGGTATCTACATCTTTGATCTCGGAATTAATTTCAGCCGCATCCGCCATGATGTGCCAGCCCTCCTTTCGCAAACCAGTCTTGCGCCCGCCACATCACATGACGGACGCTTTTTGTTGTATCAGAGCAGGTTTCGGCCGCGCAGATATGTCGTCACAGCATCATAGTAGCGCTGTGTCATCTCTGTGCGCGGCGCCCAGTTCTGCCATTCTTCCTGCGCGATGCGACGGAATTTGGCGCGCTCATCACCGGACCAGTTGATGATCTCGATGTCGGGATTTGCACGGGCTTCTTCTACGGCAGCCGCGTCTAGCTGACGAACAGAATAGATGTGATTAAAGCTGAACTGCTGCACAGAGGCTGTCAGAATGGATTGAAGATCTCCTGGTAAGCCGTCCCAGATTTCCTTGTTGATCGAAACGTCAATCATAGGCAGCGAATGGAAACCAGGATAAAGTGGATAGTTCGCGATATCGTTCATCCCCAGCGCCTGGTTAGTGGCAAAGACGGTGTTGTCAGCCGCATCAACCACTCCTTTGTCCAGAGCCGAAAATATCTCGGACCCTGGCAATGACACGGGTGCCGCACCTGCCTTGGTGAAGATTTCGAAGACCATGCCTTCGGGGGCACGCATTTTGACGCCCTGTAAGTCTTCGACCGCACGGATCGGCACGCGGGATACAAAGGCCTCAGGCTCGGTGGCGGCTGCGCCGATGAAATGTACACCGTAAGGCTCAACCAGTTCAGAATAAAGCTCGTTACCGCCGCCGCTTTCCATGAAGCCCAGCAGTTCAAAGGGATCACTCCATGCGCCAACGAGGTTGCCCATCATCGCGAAAGCCGGATCCTTGCCGGAAAAGTAGCTCGGGTCGGTCAGATGCCCTTGCAGAATGCCGGCACCGACGGCGTCCAGCGTATCCGTGTGCGGCACGACAGAACCAATCGGCAAAATCTCTACTGCAATACGTCCACCGGACAGCGCGCCGACTTCCTCGGCCCATTTCTGCTTGTTGACGAAACCGGGTTCGCCCGCGGTTTCAGATGTCTGGAATGTCCAGTTGTAATCCTGCGCCGTGGCAGCACCAGTAAATCCAAAGACCGAAACTGCAAGCGCAGCTATACTGGTCAGCTTCTCAATAAAGCGCATCTCCATACCTCCCATTGTTGATGCTTAAATCTCGTGCTTAGTCTCACGGGCGGAGATCAAATCCTCCACCGTGATGTCAAAAACTACGCATGGTCGACAGATCAAAGCAACAACAGTTTGTGAAAAATCAGCCTTTTCATCCTACAAATGCATAGTTTTAAGAATATTTCGCGAGTTTATGACATGATTTTTCTTCAAATGTGGAGCAAATAGAAGTCACTGGTCCTACAAAATGAGAATCGCGATCACCAGAAGGAAAGCAAAACCATGAACATTCTGAAGGGCAAAGTCGCGCTTGTGACCGGCGGCAATGGAGGAATTGGGCTGGCGATGGCGCAAGCTCTTGCCGACGCCGGCGCAAACTTGGCCATTGTCGGGCGCGACGGCTCAAAAAACGACGGTGCGACAGCACTGCTGCGCCGAACGGGCTCCGCTGCCCCACTCTCTTATGTCGGCAATATGACGGACCCCCGCGACGTCGAATCCGTCATCAGTCACGTTGCCCAAGACGCTGGCAGACTTGATATCCTGATCAATAATGTCGGAACAAACGACCGCAAACTGCCACAGCAGTATTCCCTCGAAGAATGGAACGCCTTGCTTACGAGCAATCTCACCTCGGCCTTTGCGGTATCACAGGCCGCCTACCCGATCCTGCGCGACCAAGGTGCGGGCAAGATCGTAAATATCGGCTCGATGCTGTCGTTGTTCGGATCAGCGATGTCTGCTCCCTATGCTGCAGCTAAGGGCGGATTGGTGCAGATGACCAAATCGCTGGCTTGCGCTTGGGCAACGGACAACATTCAAGTGAATGCCATTCTGCCCGGCTGGATCGAGACGGATCTGACGGTCACTGCCAAGCAGCAGATACCGACGTTGGAGGAACAAGTGAAGCTGCGGACACCTGCAGGACGCTGGGGCCGACCCGACGATCTGCGCGGGGCAGCAGTGTTCTTGTGCTCACGTTCAGCTGATTTTGTGACAGGTGTCAGTCTGCCTGTTGACGGTGGCTACTCCTGCGCGGTTTGACTGGCTCGTAGGAAGACCCGAGACACAGATCAGCGACACAGGGCATAAGCGACAGAAAACAGATAAAGTTATAGGCAACTGCGAACCACGTGGACACCCTGAGAAAACCCTGCGAGTTCGAATAGACCTTACTCATGTATTGCCGCATCGCCTTGTTGACTGGTTGGTGGACGTAAGGACGTGCAGCAGTGCTAGTCAAGATGCGTAGCGATGGCTTTGGGTGTTCCTCTCTCTAGGTCAACTGCCTGCGTTTTCGCCCGCATACTCCTTGCCATCCACACCCCACGGTTACCCCACCAGCTAGGACACAAGCCGCTTGCCACCTGCGAAGAGGCGCATCTCTACTAGCTCGCGGTTCCAAATGGTCTAGAACTGGTTGACCAATGAGGTTCACCGTCCGGTCCCCACTTGATGATACGTTCGCCTGCGTCATCTTAATGGTAAGTCATTTTCCGAACGATATCCGCCATCGCTTAGATGCAGAATTCTTCGCCCCAAGGTGAAGGTCCGGCAGGTGCCGCTCAAAATGTACTCCCTGCCAGTCTGGTTGCGGATCAGGTCTTAGCTGAAGCTGCGGTCCCCGATCAGGCTGGGCCGCCCTCTAGGTGTACGTCCAGTCATAAGTGGTGCGCCACTAATCAACCTCGCCTCCGATGGCGTGCGGATGTGCCGTTGCTCCTTGACTGCGATGTCGTAGATCGAATCGCAAGACATGGCGAGCGTGAAGCACTCGGTCCGGACCGGCTGGTTATCCCAGACACTGGCGGCCCCTGTAAGACGGTCAAGATCGTCGCACTTATAGATATAGGCCGAGGCCATACCCAGCTGATTGGCACCAATGATCATGGCCGCGTTGGACGGTACCGTGAAATTACCGACATTGTCATCGGTATTCTTGAAGTCTGGCGTGCACCTTAGGATGCATCCAACCTGTTGAGATGTTGCCGCATGGCAGCAACCGCCGCCTCTTCATCCTGCATTTCAAGCGCATCGACGACATGACTGTGCTCTATCAGCGTTGTCACCTCGCGCCCCTCCCAATAGAGCAGGGGCCGATAATACTCAAAGAGCCATGTCAGTGTCGCCTTTGAAACGGCCAACAGAATTGGGTTTCCGGCTAACTCAGCGATTCGCATATGAAATGCGATATCCATCTCGATGAACCGCTCACTATCGTTAACACACTTACGCTGCTTATCGATCAATGCCCGCAGGTCGGCAGCGTCTGCCGATGTGCATCGGGGGGCGGCCAAGCGGGCAATGCCGTACTCCAGAAGTTTCCGGGCGTTCTTGAGGTGTTCAATATTATCCGGCTCTGACGACAATAGCAGCTTGGCGATGTCTTCGATTTGATGCAGCGCATTGCTGGCGCTCAATTCATTTACCCGGCTGCGTTCCCCATGTGAGATCGTGATGACGCCCTTATTGGCTAGGCTTTGAAGCGCTTCCCGTACAGCAGGCCTACCGACGCCGAAACGTTCCATCAGTGATCGTTCCGATGGCATGAAATCGCCTGGTGACAAATCACCATCTGCAATCATCTGCCAAAGCTTGTCGAACACCTGATCCGAAAGCTTCAGGCGGGTGATGAGTTTGGTCTTGTCGTCGTCAGCCATTGTGCAGAGATCTGTCCCTATCAGTGAGGTGATGGATACTTGAGCGAGGGGTGGTTTTCAAGCTAGGCCAAGGGCCATGTAGCGCCAGATGTATTGACATAGACGGCGCGGAGTGTGGTTGTAGCGCAGATGAATAGCCGGTTTCGCTTTGGCCCTCCGAAGGTGAGGTTTGCGACAACTTCATCAATTAGGATCTTGCCCAACATGGTGCCGTCAGGCGCATAGCAGTGCACCCCATCTCCGGCGGAGGTCCAGATGCGGCCTGCGACATCGACCCGAAATCCGTCGAACAGACCGCAATCGCTGGCGGCCACTGTCTGCCCGGCCCCAAGGCCGTCGGCCGACACCGGATAGGCGCGGATCACGGGCGCACAGTCCCGGTAATGTGTCTGGCCGGTATCCGAGACATAGAGGATCTTCTCATCTGGAGAGAAGGCCAACCCGTTGGGCTGCCGCAGGTCACCTGCGACTTTGCTCAGTTCACCACTTACGCTGATCCGGTAGACATTGTTCTCACCAATCTCAGAGGGTGCCGCATCGCCTTCATAGTCACTGTCGATCCCGTAGGTTGGATCGGTGAACCAAACGGTCCCATCGGATTTGACGACAATATCATTGGGTGAATTCAGAAGCTTTCCCTCAAACTGGTCGGCGAGATTGGAGGTCGTGCCATCATGTTCGATCCGGCTAATCCGGCGCCCCTGATGTTCACAAGAGACTAACCGCCCCTGCGGATCCAGGCTGTGGCCATTGTGATATCCGCAAGGTGAAAGGAACGTGGACACGTTACCATCCGTTTCATCCCACCGCATAACACGATCATTCGGAATGTCAGAGAACAGCAGATATTTTCCTGCCGGGAAGTAGACGGGCCCTTCGAGCCAGCGGCCACCCTGACAAAGCACTTCGATATGCGTGTTCGCTAGGATCAGACCCCGAAAACGGTCGTCATGAACCTCGTAGTCCCGAAGCGGCATATGTTGTTCTCCTCTACGTCATCGAATTTATACTGGTATGATGACATGATTAGTATATAAGGTCGAGTCACGACGGCTTTGGAGGAAGCCGGAAAGAAGTTTTATGGGAGGAAGACAATGAAGACTCAGAAAGCGCTCTGGGGACTCGCGCTTGGTGCGGCGCTCCTGACTACATCGGCCTTGGCCGGGCCAGAGGTCGTCGAAGGACCCGGTTACAACCCGGCATGCTTTGCGCCGTGGGACGAAGAAACGAAATATCTGCAGTGGGAGGAACGCGAGGGTCCATACCGGATCGCAGTCGTCAATGGCTTCGTCGGAAACACCTGGCGGATTCAGATGATCCAAACGGCAAAGGCCTTTGCTGAAGACCCGACAATTTCAGATAGTATTGCCGAATTGAAGGTGGTCTCGACCGGAACAGACGCGCCTGCGCAACTTGGCGCGATCGAGGATTTTATCAACCAAGGCTACGACGCCATCGTCACCATTGCCGTCAGCCCTGACGGGTTCGATCGTGTGATCCGCTTGGCCGACCGCAACGATGTGGTCCTCGTACCATTCGACAACGTGCTCGACACTGACCAGGTCATGCAAGTCAATGAAGACCAGTATCTGATGGGGCGCACCTATGCTGAACATGTGCTGGGTGAACTTGCGGCAGTCGGCAAGACCTCTGGCAAGGTGCTGGAAGTGCGCGGGCTGGCGGGGAATTCCGTTGACCGTGACCGGTCGCAGGGGATCAACGACGTGCTGGATGAATCTGGTGGTGACTGGGGTCGGGTCAGCGTTGTCGGCAACTGGGATGACGGAACCGCGCAGAAGGTCGTGGCGGATGCCATTGCCGTACATGGTGAATTCGACGCCATCCTCGCACAAGGTGGAACCACTGGCGTCGTGCAGGCGATGCTCGATTCGGGGCATCCTATGGTCCCGATTTCAGGTGAGTCAGAGAACGGCTATCGCAATTATCTGGCCGAGTATGCCGATGAAGGGTTGAAAGGAATTTCTATCGGTCAGTCGCCCGGTCTTGTGGCCATCGCGATGAAGGCCGCGGTCTCGGCACTTCAAGGCAATGTCATGCCGCAGCTGATCTCGGTTCCGCTGCCGATGGCGACTTATGATGAACTGGAAGACGGTGTGAATTATTGGTCGGACCTACCGGACAACTTCTTCACTGTGAACGAATTCCCGCCATGTGACGTGAATATCTCTGGCCCCGCGATTATGGCGCAGGATGAGTCCGACACGAACTAAGCAGAACTAGGGCGGGCGCAGACCTGAACGTCTGCGCCCCGTTTTTTCAGGGACACTACAGATGACCAAGGCGAAAGAGGAAATTGTCGCGCTGCGCGACGTTTCGCGCTATTTTGGCGGCATCACGGCGCTGTCGGGGGTGGATTTCACCTGCCACAGCGCCAGCGTGCACGGCATTCTTGGCGAAAACGGCGCCGGTAAATCGACGCTGATCAAGATTCTGTCCGGCGTTTTGAAGCCAAGCGCGGGCGAAGTGCTGGTCGAGGGACGGCCTGTGACCTATAGCTCGACCGCCGAAGCGGTGCGCGATGGCATCGTCTGTGTGTTTCAGGAATTATCGCTGATCCCCGATCTTTCGGTGGCCGACAACATATATATCGATACTCCGCCCAAGCGTTTCGGCCTGATTGACAGAAGAGCCCAGCGGAAGCAGGCAGCGGAACTTCTTGCCCGGCTCAATGCGTCAGAGGTCCATCCCGACACCCTGATCCGCGATCTGAGCCTGTCGCGTCGCCAGATCGTTGAGATCGCCAAGGCGCTGGCCAAATCCCCCAAGCTACTGATCCTGGATGAAGCGACCTCGGCCTTGACTGGCAAGGATGTCGACACCGTATATGCACTGCTTTCGGATCTGCGTGCAGACGGTGTGGCCAGTGTCTTTATCAGCCACCGCATGCACGAGGTTGACGCGCTTTGTGATCGCCTGTCGGTCTTTCGCAACGGCCAGCATATCGAGACCTTCAACAAGGGCGAACGCAGCAATGCAGAGATCGTGCGCCTTATGATCGGGCGCGAGATTTCCGCGCAATACCCGCCCAAGCCCAAGCGACAGCCTGCGCCGCCCGCGCTGGAAGTGAAAAACCTGCGATGGGAAAACAGCCTGAAAGGCGTGAACCTGAAGGTCAAAGCGGGCGAGATTCATGGCTTGGGCGGTCTTGACGGCCAGGGCCACAAGGAATTGCTGCTCGCAGTTTTCGGTGCGCTGAAAGGCGTAGAAGGAGAGATCAAGCTGCATGACAAACCCTTTCGGCCCACCTCGCCCGCCGCTTGCAAAAAAGCAGGGCTGGCCCTCATCCCGGAAGACCGCAAGACCGAAGGTCTGATGCTGAACCTGTCGATCCGCGACAATCTTTTGCTGCCGAATTACGCAGCCGTGTCACGCGGGCCGATCATCGACAGCCGACGGGCAGATGATGCGGTGCGCGACGGGGTCACCCGATTGCAAATCAAGGCGGGCGATACCGCGAACCCGGTGGAAACCTTGTCCGGCGGTAATCAGCAGAAGGTGGTCATCGCGAAGTGGATGATGCTTGATCCCGACATCGTCCTACTGAACGACCCAACACGCGGGATCGACGTGGGCACCAAGCAAGAGATATTTCGCCTGATGCGCGAACTGGCAGACGCAGGCAAAACGATCCTCTTTTATTCAACCGACTATGCTGAACTGATAGGCTGCTGCGACCGGGTCTCGATCCTTTATGACGGTGCGGTGGTGACAGTACTGGAAGGCGATGCGTTGACGGAGGACGCAATCGTTGCGGCCTCGCTCAACATGCACGAAAGAGGTGCGGCATGATCGCGAAACCCTTGCGCCGCAATCGCGGATTCGCCGCTGCACTAATCCTGTTTCTGGTGCTCTTTGTTGTCTATCACATCCTGCATCCGCGCGGATTTTCGACGGCGGTCTTCATCCAGAACGCAAATGAAACCGTGGCCATCGCCTTTGTCGCCATGGCGCAGACGATCCCGGTGCTTATCGGCGGGCTTGATTTGTCGGTGGGTGCGGTGATGACGCTGACGGCCTGTCTTGCCTCTTATCTGGTGGTGGGCACGCCCGCGCAGATGATCTTTGGCATGTTCTTGACGCTGCTGGCCGGTACGACGTTTGGTGTAATGAACGGGTTGATTGTCGTCTTCGGGCGCATCCAGCCGATCATCGCCACCCTCGCTACAGGGGCCATCGCGATGGGCTTGGCGTTGCTTCTGCGCCCGACGCCGGGTGGAGACATCGATGCCGACCTGAATTGGGCGCTGACGAATTCCGTCTTTGATTTTGCCGAAACATACGGTCTTGCCGATGACGGCAACGCAGCCTGGCTGCAACCCTTTGCCAATATCCCGGTTCCGCTGATCATCCTGCTGGTCGTGGCTTTCGGTGTCTGGACGCCATTCAAGCGCACGGTAACGGGTCGCACACTTTATGCCATCGGATCGGCCGAGAGTGCTGCCAAGCTATCGGGGCTTCCTGTGCGCCGGGCAAAAATCGCAGCCTTTGGACTGGCGGGGTTCTTTGCCTCTTGTGGCGGGCTATATCTGGCAATCCAGACCTCATCGGGGAACGCCGACATCACGCAAGCCGGGGCTTATACGCTGAATTCAATTGCCGCTGTGGTGCTCGGAGGCACATCACTTCTTGGCGGGATCGGCGGGGCCATCGGATCGCTTGTGGGTACTGGCATTCTGCGGGTCATTTCGTTCTATTTCCGCATTCTCTCGGTTGATCCGCTGATCCAACCGCTGATCGAGGGGCTAGTTCTTCTTGCCGCAGTCAGCCTCGGTGCCCTGCGCACTCTACGGATCAAAAACAAACTGGAGCACTTCCGATGAACACACAGTTTTCAGTTTCGCCGGAGAATAAGCCCATTTTTATCGCCCTTGGCTTCACGTTGGTAATCATTCTGATTGGCACGGGTTATACACTGATCACACAGGGCGCGGCGCCGATGCTGATGCCGTCCTATCTGGCGCAACAATTGCAGATCGGCGCATTCCTTGGGGTGTGTGCTGCTGGAATGATGATGGTGATCCTGCTGGGACACATTGACTTGTCGATCCCGTGGACACTGACAGCGGCAGCCATGATGGCCACCACCGTCGGGGGGCCATGGGCTATTCCCGCCGGGCTGGCGGTGGGGCTGATCGTAGGGCTGTTCAATGGGTTGGGCGTGTCAGTTCTACGCATTCCCTCGATGATCTTTACCTTGGGTGTAGATACGGCTCTGCGCGGATTGATGGTCGCCCATACCGGTGGTTTCGCGCCGCAGACCGAAGCGACGCCCTTGATGCGGTTTCTTGCAGCTGATCGCGTGCTCGGCATTCCGGTCGCGCTGTTTGTCTGGGCGGGTGTATCCATCGCGATTGCGGGTCTCTTGTCACGCACGGGCTTTGGCAAGGCGGTTTACGCAACCGGCGCAAAAGAATCGGCGGCATTTCTGTCGGGCATACGCACGAAATGGGTGATTGTCGGGGCCTTCATGATTTCATCGCTTTGCGCCGCAACTGCGGGGATTCTCCTGGCAGGCTATTCAGCAAAAGCCTATCAGGGCATGGGCAACCCCTATCTGTTGCCCGCAATCGCAGCAGTGGTGCTAGGCGGCACACATATTCTGGGAGGACGCGGGCGCTATATCGGGACGCTGATCGGTGTCATCCTGATCGTCTTCCTGAATTCTGTGCTATCGATCATGCAAATGCCGGAAGCCGTCCGCCAGATTATTTACGGCACCGTGATCATCGGCATGCTACTGGTCTATGGTCGTGAAACAACAAGCAGAAACTGAGTAAGGAAAGCGTGAGCGTGCAAGACACAGCAACCATCAATCTTGATCCGGCGGGCACCTATATCGGTCGTGTCTGGCGTCCTGGAATTGGCCCATCCGTGGTAATGGTCAAAGTCGGCGCTGTACTGGATATCACCAGTGCGCAGTTCCCGACGGTCTCGGCCCTATTGGACACTGACAATCTGCCAGCCACACTAGCATCGTTAACTGGAGAACCGATCGGAGACTTGACTGAATTGGAAGCTGGGTCGCGCAAGCAGGAGGGCCGGACAGAGGCCCTGCATCTACTGGCGCCCTGTGATCTGCAGGCAATCAAAGCTGCGGGCGTGACCTTTGCGCGCTCCATGATCGAACGGGTGATCGAAGAGCGCGCCGCAGGCGATCTGAACCATGCCGAGGCGATCAGAGCCGAGGTTGCAGCCATCATCGGAGGATCACTCAGTGATCTGGTGGCGGGTTCAGAAAAAGCGGCTGACGTAAAGAAGATGCTGATCGCGCAAGGGCTTTGGTCGCAGTATCTAGAAGTTGGCATCGGCCCCGATGCGGAAGTCTTCACAAAAGCGCAACCGATGTCCGCTGTCGGCTGGGGTGCGCGGGTCGGGCTACACCCAATGTCGAACTGGAACAACCCCGAACCCGAAATCGTCCTCGCCGTCTCCTCTAGAGGCGAGGTGAAGGGTGCCTGTTTGGGGAACGACGTGAACCTGCGCGATGTGGAGGGGCGCTCTGCCCTGCTTCTGGGCAAGGCAAAGGACAACAATGCTTCTGCCGCCATCGGACCATTCATCCGCATTTTTGACGACAGCTTTTCTATGGCAGACGTGGAAACGGCGGTTGTGACACTCGAGATCGGCGGCAGGGATGGATTTGCGCTGCGGGAAACTTGCCCAATGTCGCAGATAAGTCGCCCGCCGCAAAGCATTGTCGATCAGACCATCGGGCGTCACCATCAGTATCCTGATGGTTTCATGCTGTATCTCGGCAGTTTGTTCGCACCGACAAAAGATCGCGATGGTGAAGGGCAGGGCTTTACCCATCACATCGGTGATGTCGTCAGTGTCTCTTGCCCCGGCCTTGGGACGCTGATAAATCCGGTCGACCTGTCGACGTCTTGCGATCCGTGGGTTTTCGGCCACCGTGCCTTGATGACCAATCTTGCCGGAAGGAAACTGCTTTGATCGCTCAGACCTCAGACGCGCAGCCACATGCTTACCGGACGGCCCATGTCAGATAGCCCGCCTAAACGCCTGCGATCGCAGGATTGGTTCGCAAACGCCGAACGCCTCGACATGACGGCGCTCTATCTGGAGCGCTTCATGAATTACGGGCTTACTCCGGAAGAACTGCGGGCCGGCCGGCCGATCATCGCGATCGCCCAATCGGGCAGCGACCTGTCGCCGTGCAACCGCATTCACCTTGAGCTGGAAAAGCGAATTCGTGACGGCATCCGCGACGCAGGCGGGATTGCGTTGTCCTTTCCCACACATCCGATTTTTGAGAACTGCCGGCGGCCAACGGCAGCGTTGGATCGCAATCTTGCCTATCTAGGATTGGTCGAAATCCTGAATGGCTATCCAATTGACGGGGTTGTACTCACGACGGGATGCGACAAGACCACGCCCTCTGCGTTGATGGCGGCTTTAACAGTCAACATCCCCGCGATCGTGCTGAATGGAGGACCGATGCTGAACGGTTGGTCCGGGGAAGAGCGTGTGGGCTCTGGCACGGTCATCTGGCGCGCGCGGCGCGCCATGGCAGCAGGCGAGATTGACGAACGCACTTTTCTGGATCGCGCGGCGCGATCAGCACCGTCTGCCGGGCATTGTAATACTATGGGCACGGCCAGCACGATGAACGCAGTTGCCGAAGCGCTTGGGATGGCACTGACCGGTGCTGCCGCCATACCAGCACCATATCGCGAACGCGGTCAGATGGCGTATCAAAGCGGGAAAGCAGCGGTCGATCTGGTCACCCGCGACATTCGCCCGCTCGACATTATTACGCCAGCGGCCTTGCGCAACGCAATCCGTATTGTCTCGGCCCTGGGCGGTTCTACCAATGCACAGCCGCACCTGACGGCGATTGCAGCACATGCGGGTCACGACCTGCCCACATCTGCATGGCAGGATCATGGTTTGCGCATCCCGCTTCTGGCCAATGTGCAGCCTGCTGGTGCTTATCTTTCAGAAGACTTTCACCGCGCAGGCGGGGTGCCTGCTGTCATGGCGGAACTGGCCAAGGCCGGACTGCTGGAAACTGACTGCCTGACGGTCACAGGTACGTCACTTGCTGACAATCTCGCAGGGCATGGTTCGTTGAACGAGGAAGTTATCCGATCATGTGATAACCCGCTCAGCAAAAGCGCAGGCTTCATCGTGATGCAGGGCAATTTCTTTGATTTCGCCATTATGAAAGCGAGCGTGATTTCAAACAGCTTTCGGACGCGCTTTCTCAGCGATCCGGAACGGCCCAACTGCTTTACTGCACGAGTAGTCGTTTTTGATGGGGCGGAGGACTATCACGCGCGGATCAACGATCCCGCACTTAATATCGACGAGACTTGTATCCTTGCAATGCGCAACACCGGTCCACTTGGGTGGCCTGGCTCTGCCGAAGTGGTTAATATGCAGCCGCCGGACCAGTTGATCGCTGCCGGGATTGAGAGCCTCCCATCCATCGGAGACGGACGGCAGTCCGGCACATCAGACAGCCCGTCCATCCTGCATGTTTCACCTGAGGCAGCCCTTGGTGGTGGTCTCGCACTTTTGCGCGATGGGGACCGGCTGACCGTTGACCTGGATCGCGGGAGGTGTGATCTCGATCTCAGTAAAGAAGAATTGGCAGAGCGAGCGGCCAAAGCAGGCCCGAAGAGCATTGCGCCGCATACCCCTTGGGAAAAGCTCTTCATGGAGAATACGACGCAGCTGAGCGAGGGTATGGTCCTGCGCGATGCGCCGGCCATGCGCAACACATCGGCAAAGTTGCCCAAACACAACCACTAAGCGGGCGACGACTTTCCCTCTACGCGTTCGAGTGCCAGATACAGACCACCGGGATATGGGGTTGCCACGGCGCCGCGAGATTGCACCCCAGCCTGCCAATAGCGCCCTGATCTCGGGCATCCTGGTGAGAGTCGCATCCACCCGCTCGCGCCAACTTGAGGTGCCCCTAAATCTCAATAAATCTTAACCAAATGACACGTCTTCTTACCCTTGAGGGTTTTCAGCAGCCTCCTCGACTACCCATATTGAACAGTGCAAGGTCACGATGGTTCTCAGCTAACTCGAGCCGCACGCGGACTGCCCAGACATGCTTGGGCTTCATGCCGGGCCAGACGCCCGGCGAAGCGGCATCAACCAGTCTGCGCGCGCTAATCTGTATCGGCGCGCGCAGACCGCTGTTGGTTGAAGTGCTAAGTCGTAACGAACTGGGAACATCTCTGAACAGTTGTTTGTTAACAGCCCTTAGGCTGAACGCCCCCTGTTCATATCTCAAAAATCAGATCCCGGATACGCGCTGCCGGATCTGCCACTTCCTCCGGATAGCCCAGTGACACATTGATCAACTGCGTATTCCCAACCTTCGCATTCTGGGCGTCATGGCTATGGCCGAAATACCAGCGCGCTGGATTGTGCTTTTCCAGAAGCGCGCTCAGATCACTAGCATAGGCAGCAGCAACACGTCCGCCACCGCATGTCAGAACAGAGGGATGCGGAGCGTGGTGTGTCACAACATAGGTTTGGCCGTCAAACGTCTCGCCAAGCTTTTGGTCGAGCCAGCTCAGGTGGTCGTGATGTCTCGCGAGCATATCAGCAGGTGTGATCCGTCGGTAGCCTTTCGCTGCAACACGAATGTAGCGGTAGTCATTCATCTTCGTAGAAATTTGAGCTTCATTCGCAGCCCACCCATTCCCAAGCGCCAAATCCGTCCAAAGCGTCGCGCAGAGCAAACGCGTCGACCTCAGCGTGATTTGCTTTTTCTGCACATAGTTAACACCAAAGGACTCGGCAATCAGCGCGAGCCGATCTTCACCATCCAAACGAAAATCATAAAAATCGTGATTTCCAGGAAAGAGCGATACGCGATCCAATGGTAACAACCTGGATAGTTTCTCAAATGCGAACTGCCATCGCACCTTTGGCTTATTGCTCAGATCGCCCGCTATTAGAAGGTGGTCGAGCCCGCCAATCTGTTCCTCAACGCCCTCAAATGGGTTACGATTGGCCTCAGCCCAGAAATCATCGTGTAGGTCAGAGAGTATCAGTAGTTTCAAAGATCAATGCCCAGTTCGGCTGCAACCAGTTTACGCTCGTAGATCGTACCAACGCAGAAATGTGTCATTTCTATTGGTTCAATACCACACCGCTTCATGCGCGCGATACCAAGGACAACCGGACATTGGCGCGAATGCAGCGAAATGGCGCTTTGTCCCGCGAAACAGCCATCGACTTTGTCTTTCATGTCCCGATCTGGATGCAGGTGCGGCGAAAGTCGGCTTCGAGCCCAGAGTGCCCGGTTTCTGCGAGATGGCGAATGTCGGCTTTCGGGAAATTGTGCCCCTGCATCATTCAAAACCCATTTTTGTAATGTCGAACTGTTCTGCAAACATCTTCCCCAGATTTTCTGGGTTTACGCCATCACGAAAGGCTCGCTTGGTTGGCTCATCATCCATTATGTCGATCAACGAAAGGCCATTTTCATCAGGTGCTAGTACTGGATTTTGTTTCCCTGCAGCAACTTTGTATCGATCAAACCATTCGTCCCAGCCGTCCTCGTTTTGGTTCATCAAGTTGTCGATCTCCTGACCTAGCGGAGACGCGGCGAACTCTTCGGAAATTCGGGTGAAAGTTTTAGCGGCGGTGTCGAGCAAATCCATATCCAGATTGTTCAACGGATATAGCTTACCGTTTACGGACACCTCGTTGAGGATGTTACCAAGGCACATCGCAAAGCAGTTACTGTTTGGATTCCCAACCTCAAGAACGTCTATTGCGTTTGAAAATGCTGAAGCAGCTAGTGAAATTTTGTGTGGTCTCTGTCCGAACCGTCCATCGAACAGGTGAGGATTCTTCGTCCATACGGCATCAACTAAACTCGTTGCAGACGATGCGGGGTCGTTGTCAAAAAGTCCACTTTTTTGCTGCATCTCCAAGAGGTTTTGAACGATAACCGCCGCCTCACTTTTTTTAAATGTATCTTTAATGCCGCCAAATAATCGCATTTTTCGTTCCTAATTATCCAAGGCAGCTAGCGTCGCCTCGTCGGTGCCGATAGCAGGGCTGTTACGCAACTCTCTGATTGATCAAGGCGTTTGCGAAGATATTTATCAATACCTTACCTGTAAGATTCAAGAGTGGACATTGGCGCAGCCGCAGCGAAAGCCAATTTTGTCCCGCGTACCAGTCATTGGAGTGCCAAACTGAACCAAACGACAGTCGCAGCGAATGTCTCGAAAGAGCCCAATTCGACCGATGCAGCAAGTTGTTTGAATGGCTGCTTTCCTGTCTGTGGAGGTAGCGGTCGATAGGCGCTGACGTCAGACACACGAAGATCCGGGGATTGCGCGACATTGGCGCAGAACCGGGCTCCTCTGCCAATCAACGATAACAAAGTTCGCTTACCGGACTTCCGCAAAATATCTCATTTCGCAGACCACTCAGAAATCCTTGAAGGTGTTCAACTGTGCCTTCCCGCCCGTCTTCGAGGCTTGTCAAAATACTTGCCTTGCGCAGCGGATGGATGTCGGAGCTTTGTATCTGAGCGAAGACAATCTCACCATCGAAAGTATGGAACCGAAATGCGGCACCGATGACGCGAATTGTCTCGGAATCATGATCTGGAATTTTCGCAAATATCTGGCGGGCTGTTGTCTCGGCAGCCGCGCGTACACGATAGTACTCTTCCTGACGCTCGGTCTCTTCTGCGGCAGTCACGGCGTTTCTGTCGCGTGCAAGCTCAGAAATCCGTTCTGCACTTTCAGCAACAAGATCGAAAGTCACCTGGCAATCTGGATCATGCTGACGGGGCTCGCCTGAAACGGTAGGCGACTTAATGCCCGGCAAAGGTTTGACATAAACCGCCCCCTCGTTACCGACAGGCCAGATGGTCATCGGGGTCCCAAAAGCAAAATGCGTTTGGGATAGTGCGACAACCGGATCCAGATGTGAGGTATCATCATCAATGGCGGGGCTTAGCATCTCTTCAAAAACAACCTCGCCTGTCTCTCGGGAAAAGATAGTCAGTACGCCGTCTATCTCAGGATTGCTGGCGTCACCAAAAACACGATCAAGACCTGATGCGAAAAAGGCATGGGTTTCATTCAGTGCAACACCTGATCCAAACTGGATTTTGGGGTTTGCTGTCGTCGGAGAAAACTCTGCCTGAAGCGATCCGTCGTTCAGATCGTAAAGATAGGCGGAAGTAACATCCGCTTCGCTATATCGCCCTGACCCAATCAATAAATGATCATCGTGCAAATCCAACGCTGAACCAAAGTTGCTGTCACCCAACACCTTGTAAGCATTGCGTCCTGGCGCGCTTAGCCATGGGGACTGCAACCTGTGAAGCAACGCACCCGAGCAAGCATCGTAGACAAAAACCTCGGACCTTTGTTCGACCGTGGTCCGGCCATCAGTATGTGTATCGTTAAAGATGGGCTTAACGACGGCATAACGGTCATTCAGCGCGACTTCGGCCCCCGTCATGCCAACCCCCAAGGTATCGGGAACTATCAAACGCAAAACATTGTCCAGATTGTCGAGGTCGAACAAAAATAAATATGGATCTTCTTGCTGCCAAGACG
The DNA here is from genome assembly GCF_043641945.1 of Yoonia maritima. Classification (GTDB taxonomy): domain Bacteria; phylum Pseudomonadota; class Alphaproteobacteria; order Rhodobacterales; family Rhodobacteraceae; genus Yoonia; species Yoonia maritima_B. The sequence goes on from NZ_JBHZRX010000004.1 coordinate 306,977, forward strand.
GTGAAAAGCGTTCCCTAAATCGTCCCACCAATGCACGGGTTTCTGATAACGCCACGCTTCCGCCAAACCGACCGTCTTCAGAAAGGTTAGGGTTTCCAATACGTTGGATCAGTTCGCCCGTTTCGATATCAAACAGAAAAGCGACACCATCTCCTTTACGTGCCGAAGATCTACCAATCAGCGCATATCTGCTGTTAAGCGCAAGACTGTTGCGGTCGCTGGACCACCCTCCTGTGGCGTCAAAAGTCTGCAGCAGCTCACCAGTTTTGTGATTGAACAGATAGAAGTCAGCGACCTGCGATGTGCCCACAAGGACCATGTCGTTGTGCATCGCAACAGCATTGCCAAATCGTTCGACATCATCGCCAATACGTTCGGCTCCAACGGGCGGTGATGGCCTGTAAATCGCATTGACGTCGTCATACTGCGCTATTGCAGGCGGCTGTTCGGCAGTGGGTCGGAAAACCAATGTAAGCGCCGCAATCACGACCGCTACGATTGCCAGAAGAATTGTCTTTTTCATATTGCGAATTCCACCCTGTCGTATCCTTTGAAACAGCCCATGCCCAGCCTGTGCCACGTTCAACATCGGGGCTATATTCGTTAGAGGCACCAATTGCCAAATGATATTCAATAACAACCGGCGCGAGCACAACTTTTCAACCATATGGGTTTGCTGTAAGGCCAATTTATGACGTGAAGGTCAAAGTCATCGGACATTCTACAACAACTGTGGAACGTCGCAAACGCCGAATGAAAAGCGGCCGTTTAAGAGTGCGCACCGAGTGACAGCTTCGTCCCGCATAGCAGACTTCTCTCGGTTGATTCGCTGATAGAGGGGCTGGTTCTTCTTGCTGCAGTCATCCTTGGAGCCCTGCGCACACTGCGGATCAAATACAAGCTGGAGTTCTTCCGATGAACGCGCTGTTTTCACTCTCGCCAGAAAATAAGCCCATTGTTATCGCCCTGGGCTTCACGTTGGTAATCATTCTGGTAGGCACGGGTTAGCCATATTAAACAGAGCAAGGTCACGATGGTTCTCGGCTAACTCGAGCCGCTCGCGGATTGCCCAGACATGCTTGGGCTTCATGCCGGGCCAGACGCCCGGCGAAGCGGCATCAACCAGTCTGCGCGCGCTACTTTGTATCGGCGCGCGCAGACAGCTGTTGGTTGAAGTGCTAAGTCGTAACGAACCGGGAACATCGCTGAACGGGTGTTATGTTAACCGCCCATAGGTTGAGTGTGTCGGTCAAAATCCCAGCGAACTCGAGTACGGGTGCAGCTTCAGAAACGGATATTTGATATAGATAATGAAAGAAGAGAGAAACGCACTAGCGCTTTTCACGGCCACCTAGGCTTCCCTTGATCACATCGATCTCGCCCTGAAGATGCGATCCACTGTAGGCGATTGATGTTTCATGGCGGGCGTAACGTCCCTTTCGGTCTGCACTCAGCCAGTTGTATGAACCGATACAAAGTTGATTGGCATCCACGATGACGATCTTGCTATGGAGCTGGCGCACTTCGTGAATGCGGACACCAACTTCTGCCAGCACAGTCTTTGCGATGTCGAGCTGTGTTGTGCCATCATCATTCCGTGACTGATTAAGGAGCGGATCAACAAACACGTCGATCTCAGCCCCCCTATTTGTCGCTTTCTGGAACGCATCTAGCAGACCAGCGCGTTTCATTGTCGAAGCAATGACCCAAGGACTGACGATGGTGAATTCGCGCGCTGATGACGACAGCGCCTCGATCAGGAAGCTGTCATGCTCTGCCGCATCCCGTAATGTCATTAACGATTGATCCGAAACTTGAAGGTCCGGTCGTGGTCGAGCTGCAAACTCCAGCGCTGAGCCATTTGGAGAGAAGAGAACCTCGGCCAACACCGCGCGGGGTGTACCTTTGGCGGCCGAGGAGAAAACGTCCATATCCCCAAACACAAGGAAGCTGTCTTTTGCACGAGAGACGGTCACATTCAACATGCTTGGTGACATGTCGATGAATTGCCCGTCAGCGTGTTTCGAGTAAACGGGCGAGAATATGATGATCGGTCGCTCGGCACCTTGCAAAGAGTGCACGGTGCCGACCGTCATTTTCGGGCTAATACCCAGAGCAGCACATGCGCCTTTGATTTCTTGTACCTGGCGTCCAAACGGCGTGACAACACCAACGATGTCTTCCAGTTTCTTTTCATATTGCTGTTCAAGATCTTGGCGGTTCGCTGCCAGCCAGTCCGCAATCGTTGCAGCTTCGGTCGTGTTGGCGCGGCTGCCGCCATAACTCAATGCCATACCGTCGATATGTAGATAACCCATTGCCGGGACAACGCGCTCTTCAGTCGCGCTACCCCGCTTGGGCTGTAGCATCCCCTTGTAGCAAAGCGTGTTACAGAAGCTGATAATTTCGTCATAGCAGCGTCGATGCTCAAACAGGTATAGTCCACGTTCCAGGTCCGGATACGGCTCAAAAGAGCACGCCTGCTGCGCTAATCGCATCACATTGCCATCAGCACTGCGCATACCCGTGCCTGAGACTTCGGTCAGATCGGCTTCGGTATAGGCGTCTTTCAGAAATCCCAAGTTCTGCAGATTTCCAATATCAACTGAACTGGAAACGGATGATATCGGCTCAATCTGTTGGGTATCACCAATAACCAGAGCCTGCTTTGCCAATGCAAATGATGGCGCCGCCACTTCGGGCAGGACTTGCCCCGCTTCGTCGACAATCAGTAAGTCGATGAAGTCGTACAAATATCCAGTCTTCCAGTCGCCACCGGATTTGAGGCCATATGACATATTGCCTGGCAGGCTTGCAAAGGTAGAAACGGCGCAGGGTGTCAGCATCATGCGACGGTGCCAGCGTGGCTCGACTGTCTTTAACCCGGTCTTTCGGTGTGCTCCGGCAATCTCATCGAGGTTCTCCTCCATTTCGAGCAGCCAGCGTCCCTCCCAATAGTGGCAGGCAAGCCGAAAGAGGTGAAAGCGCGTGTGGCAATCTGCAAACCGATCAACGGTCAGTGCGTCTGAAGCTGGCACTGGTGGCGCACCCAGATTTTCGATTTTGCCGGCCCAATCATCCTGGGCTTGATCCAGATCCTTCATCGCAGCCTTTGCCTCTTCATAGGCATGACGAGCGGCAACGGCCACGTCTTTAGCCGAGCGCAGAGCCTCTCGCAGCGAGGTGCCGATGCTTGCAACCGAACTTCTGCCGGAAAGGTCGAGCGTACAGCCAGCATCTTCAAGCGCAACACGTGCCTTCATTACTCTTTTTCGTGCAACAGGAGGAAGAAAGCTGAACAAAGAGAGCAAGAAGGGTTCATCAGCTTGGTATTTGATCCAGCAGGACTCCCAAGATTTGTGGCGTTTATGCGTTGCCTCGCTATCATGCGCGACATTTTCAAGCTGGGCCGAAGTGGTCACCGGGTCTTTACCCAGCAGGTCAGCGACTTTAACCGCTGCTTTTTCAACCCATTTACGCGCCCTGTCCGCATTGGAAAGTTTGGAAACCTCGGCGGAAATCAGTTTGTGCAATTGAGAAACGATGCTTGCAACATCTGCATTTTCAAGATCGGGAAAGGCCGTTTTGCCTGAGGTCAGATACGCCTCATTGGCGCGTTCATAATAGACATGACTTTCAAGCTCACGAAAGAAGCGCTCTGTCTGATACTTCAAAGCAGCTTCCGCTTCTTTGGAACGCGCCGGCAAAAACAAACCGTAGCTTTTTATGTCAGGCAGCCACCGTCCCGCAAATGGTCCTACACCTTCAGCAAAGTCCTTCCCGAACGCATCGATGATATTTGTCACAGCCTGATTGTTACTCGACGCTGCGACGATGATTGGTGGCTTGCCTTCTGCAAGTGCCGCGCGGACCCAGGCATCAGCGATAGCGGACAAGAGCATCGTCGTCTTGCCCGTTCCCGGTGGACCGTTAACAGCAAGGACATCTCCATCTTTGCCGGTTGAAAGATACGAGAGAACTTGACGTTGATGGTCCGCCAGAGGAAACGCATCGTTGGCATGGCCAAGGCGATTGGCGAAGTTCGCCTCGGTCTGTGTAGAAAGTTCTTTTTGCGCTGACGACGGAACCGCCAATTGCCCTAAGAGCGGTGTCTTTGGTTTATCTTCGATGAGACTATCATATAATTTGATGACCTGCGCGATGGTGGCAGCTGCATCTCCTGCTACCTCAATGAATCCGACACCTGCAGAGACGTAGTTGTCGTCGTTTGCTGGCCACCCTGGTGACGCGGCATCAAGCATTTCGCGGCAGTGGCTCAGATATTGTGACCAGATCGGAGAGTTTTCGTCCGGCGAGAATGGTGTAGCCGACAAGAACGTATCGAAATCCTCAATGCTGCCTAGCGAAAACTCATCATTCGGCAACGGCGTAAGTAGGTCCCGCGCAAGCACATTTCGTGATGGTCGAATATTTCCATCTCGATCAACTGACGCCTCGGTAACGACAGGAGCAACGAGTTCGGGAAAACCATTTGATAGCGTCGCACCATGGGACTTCATGCGGGCGGTGACCATCGGCCAAAGTCGGACCGACATCAGCTTGGTATCAGGTTTCTCTCCCTCAAAGACTTTTTTGACCTGATTCCTTGGCAAAATACCATTGCCCAGGGTGTCTTTGGACAGTTCAATAAAGTTCTTCCGATCACGCTGCTTGAAGCGACCCTGCCCCAATGCGCCATCAGCAAGAGACGCTCGCCAATATTTCAGGGTCTTTTGCAATTCTTGCTTCATAATGCTCAATCACTGTTTTCGCTAGAACCAGGTGATGGCTCTGCGCAATTTAATTCATCAATACAAACACATGCCAATGCGATCGGCAACGCGATGAGACGCGTATATTTTCAGTTGGAACATTTCCCAAGTTCGCCTTGGCGCGGCGGAAACATCGACTGCAACATTTGGAAGGAACAGACAGTTCACAAATCTTCTTGCCCTTGAAGGTTTTCAGCGGCCTCCTCGACTAGATCAGCAATCACGTAAAGAGCCTTCGCTTGTTGATCATTATCGGGCAGTTTTGGAAACTCGATCCGCAACCGATCAAATTTATATTTGCAAATCGCGTGGGCACCGACAGCTCGCGCCATAACCTCAATCGCTTCAACCAGATCGTCGCTGTTAGTCATCGCTTCTCTCCAAGTGATGTCGCGGTCTTCTTTGAGACGGTTCTACGCGTAAATTAGAACGGACAAGGTGCTTCAATTAGTGCGCCGATCCTTTCTCAAGCTTTCTGGCTTTGGGCCGGAAGCAACGTTGCCATAATCGATTGAAACGACGTATGCCACGATGCGGAGAGTCTTAAGCTGCGCCGCAGCGAGGACCAACCTCGCGATGGTCCGGGCTGGGCCGCTTGAACGCGCTAACACTATCACGCTAGCTGTGATCGATCTTACACATGCCATATCTGCCAACCCCGTAGTCGCCAGATGCTATTCCAGCAAATGTGCAAATACTGGTGTCCCATACGGTGGCAAAGTTTACGTCCCAAAAATGTTTGAGCGCAAAAGTTGCATATTAGATCTCAAAAACTGGCAACTCGACGTCAATAAGTTTCACATTACCTGTCATTCCAGAAGAGTAAGGTATGCCTACCCTACCCGCACTTTGAATATCCGCACGATCCGCAGGTCATACAGCCCTCGACCATACGTAAGTCATAAGAACCGCAGGATCCGCAGGATTTTCCACGTGGTTTGCTATTCAAAGACACTACGTCAGCTTGAGGGTCGCTTTTTAGCCCCATGCCTTCGCCAGCTAGAAAGCCAGTTGCGATCATGTGCTTTTCGATTACGCCGCCGATCGCTGCGAGGATTGAGGGTACATATTTGCCCTGCATCCATGCACCTCCGCGCGGATCAAAGACCGCTTTCAATTCTTCAACAACGAATGACACATCACCGCCGCGGCGGAATACTGCACTGATCATCCGGGTTAGGGCCACTGTCCACGCGAAATGCTCCATGTTTTTGGAGTTAATAAACACTTCAAACGGACGGCGATGACCAGCGATGACCAAATCGTTGATCGTGATGTAGATCGCGTGCTCTGAATCCGGCCATTTCAGCTTGTACGTCGCGCCTTCTAGCTCATTCGGGCGGTCCAGAGGCTCTGACATATAGATGATCTCAGATCCTTCGTCGCCTTCACGTACTTGCTCTGGAACCTCGGACGGCGATGCTTCGGATGACACGGACAGAACGGACCCTGTTACATCGTTCGGGCGATAGGTCGTGCAACCTTTACAGCCCTGATCCCAAGCAGCCATGTAGACCTCTTTGAAATCGTCAAAACTAATGTCTTCGGGGCAGTTGATCGTTTTCGAGATCGAGCTGTCGATCCATTTTTGCGCTGCGGCCTGCATGCGTACATGGTCAAGCGGCGCAAGCGTCTGCGCGTTAACAAAATAGTCTGGCAAAGGCGCGTCGCCTTTTAGGTCACGCCACAGTTGAACGGCGTAATCGACGACCTCTTCCTCAGTTCGCGACCCATCTTTTTGCAGAACCTTACGGGTATAGGCATAGGCAAACACGGGCTCGATGCCGGATGATACGTTGCCTGCATAAAGGCTGATGGTACCAGTTGGCGCGATCGAGGTGAGCAGCGCATTTCGTATGCCATTTTGACGGATTGCTTCGCAAACATCATCATCCATGTCCTGCATTGCGCCGCTTGCCAGAAACTTGTCAGCGTCGAACAGCGGGAACGCACCCTTTTCCTTCGCCAAATCCACCGACGCCAGATATGCGGCGCGGGCAATCGCGTGCATCCATTCGTCCGTCTGACGCGCCGCCTCTTCTGATCCATAGCGCAGGCCAACCATCAGCAATGCATCGGCCAAACCAGTGACCCCCAGCCCGATACGGCGCTTGGCCGCGGCCTCTTGTGCTTGTGCCTCAAGCGGAAAGCGCGATGTATCAACAACGTTATCCATCATGCGCACGGCGGTCGCGACCAGATCAGTCATCGCATCAGCGTCAAGCGCAGCACCGGCTTCAAACGGATTACTGACAAGGCGGGCCATGTTGATCGAACCGAGCAAACACGCGCCGTAAGGTGGCAAAGGTTGCTCACCACATGGGTTCGTCGCGGCAATGGTTTCGCAGTAGTTCAGGTTGTTCATCTGATTGATGCGGTCGATAAAAATCACGCCGGGTTCGGCATAATCATAGGTCGACTGCATGATCGCATCCCACAATTCGCGGGCTTGAACGGTGCGATATGTCTTGCCGTTGAACACCAAATCCCAAGGTCCGTCCGCCTTAACCGCGTCCATGAAGGGATCAGTAATCAGTACGGACATGTTGAACATGCGCAGACGGGCTGCGTCTGATTTTGCCGTGATGAAGTCTTCGACATCAGGGTGATCGCAACGCATGGTCGCCATCATCGCACCACGACGCGAACCTGCTGACATGATCGTGCGGCACATCGCATCCCAGACGTCCATAAACGACAGCGGGCCAGAGGCATCCGCAGCGACGCCCATTACCGATGCGCCTTTGGGGCGAATGGTGCTAAAATCGTAACCGATCCCCCCGCCCTGCTGCATGGTCAGCGCGGCTTCTTTTAGCATGTCAAAGATGCCACCCATGTTGTCAGGAACAGTGCCCATGACAAAACAGTTGAACAGCGTCACAGAACGCGCTGTACCTGCACCTGCAGTGATCCGGCCAGCGGGCAGATATTTGAAATCTGACAACGCGCCATAGAATTTTTCCTCCCAAACCGCCGGGTCTTTTTCGACCACAGCCAAAGATTTAGCGATACGGCGCCATGTATCTTCGACCGTTTGATCGATTGGCGTTCCATCTGCCTGCTTGAAGCGGTACTTCATATCCCAGATTTGTTCGGCAATCGGGGCGGCAAAAGCGGTCATGGGATGATCCTTGTTTGATTCTGATGGGCTGCAGCGAGGCTGCAAAGCATAAGCGGTGAATGATTGAAAGCAAGGGCAGCGGCCCTACTTTCAGAATCGTGAGAACCGGTCTATATCGGGATGATGATACCACATCTAGGGGTCAAATGTGACAAAATGCGTAAATATAGTAAAGCTGTCTGTTGGCACTGATGATGTCGCGGGATTAGCTGCATGGCAGGATACGCGTCACGCGCAGACTGATGATGGGTACCCCCGGCACATAACCCGCATGTGGCCCAAGCGCGAGGCCGAAATACTTAACGGTGGGTCAATCTATTGGGTGATCAAAGGCGTGATCCAATGCCGCCAGCCTATTATCCGCCTCGATGAAGTCATTGGCGAAGACGGTATCCGCCGTTGCGCTATCGTCAGTAAACCCGGCTTAATCCGCGTTGCTGCAACCCCGCGCCGCGCGTTTCAGGGCTGGCGCTATCTGCCCGCTGACGATGCCCCAGAGGACCTAACTGCCGGGCAACAAGCCGAAGAAGCATTGCCCCCCGAACTATCCAAAGCACTCGCCGATATTGGTGTGCGTTAGGCCTTCACAAATTTCTAGAAATTTGTGACACCACTTCTGCAACTGTCATCACATCGTCGTGGGTACAGTCGAACTGCCCTACTTGCACTCGGATCACAAACCGCCCTTCGTGACGTGTTTGCGTCAGATAAACGCGACCATCGTCGTTTATGCGTTCAAGCAATGCTTCGGTCTTAGCGTCATCACCAAATCGAAACGTGAACAGTGACAAAACTGGCCCAGTCACAATTTCACACCCTTCGATTTGCTTGATTGCTTCGGCCAGTTCCCCTGCCCAAGCTACATGATTTCTAATGCGCTGACGCAGCCCATCCAGCCCATAGGCCCGCAACACGAACCACACCTTCAACGCACGAAACCGCCGCCCTAATGGTACGGTCCATTCGTTGAAATTCACTATTTCATCCTGCCCCAAGGTCTGCAGGTACTCTGGCCGCAACCCAAGTGACCTAATCTGTGGCGCTGGATCTGCAAGAAACTGAACCGCACAATCAAACTGCACACCCAGCCATTTGTGAGGATTGAACACAACGCTATCAGCGCCATCAACGCCCGCCCATAGATCGCGAAACTCTGGACAGATTATCGCCGATCCGGCCCAAGCCGCATCCACATGGGTGTAAAGATCGTGCTGTTTTGCGATAGTAAGGCATTCAGCAATCGGATCACATGCCCCAATCGACGTACCGCCAGTGCACAAAACGACCCCGGCAGGTTTATGCCCCGATGCAATGTCTGCGCTGATCGCAGCATCAAGCGCATCAGGGTCCATGCCATAATCGGCACGCGTCGGCACCTTCACCAGATTGGCCTGTCCCATGCCTGCAACGCGCACAGCCTTATCTACCGACGAATGCGTCTGCGCCGAAGCGTATATCCGCAAGCGCGGTCCACCAAACAACCCCTCATCGACCGAACGCCATCCTGTCGCCCGATCACGCATGGTAAGGACCGCCGATAATGTTGCAGTGGTCGCGCTGTCATGGATCGTCCCTGTGAAATGATCCGAAAGCCCCAAAGCCGCACGCAACCAGCCAACCATGACTTGTTCGATCTCGGTCGCGGCAGGTGATGTCTGCCACAACATCGCCTGTGCCGCGATAGCACTGGTTAGCTGTTCGGCCAACATTGATGCAGGTGATGCATTCGCAGGGAAATAGGCAAAGAACCTTGGGTGCTGCCAATGCGTGATTGCATCGGGCACAGTCGCCTCGAAATCCGCAAAAATCTGTTCCATTGGTTCAGGCGCATCAGGGGCGACAGCTGGCAGCTTTGCCGCCGTATCCCCATAAGCAACTTGCGCCCTTACAGGCCGATCACGCAATCCGTTGTGATAATCAAGCGCCCATTCTGCCGCGCGACGCGACCATTCTACCAATTCATCATGTGTCATGGCAGCACTTAGCCATGCCGCACAGGCGGGAACAACCCTTTGGTTAGTTGATCACCCCAGCCGTCGAAAACCCGCATTGCTCTGCGATCTTGCCGTAAGCGGCGGTAAAGCCAGCGAGCGACGCGCCATAGACGACTTCGCCATCCAGCGTGATCCAGAGCTGATCGGCTTGACGCATCGTTTGCAGCAACCAAAGGCTATCGCCTTCACCTGCGCGGGCAGATGCTTGTTTGATGCCGTGGTTGTCGAAGCCAGCCGTCACATAACCTTCGGTCAGATTGCCCGGATCGAATTCAAACAGAACGCGTTGACCATCCTGCATGACCGTATCGTATCCACGAGGGGCAAATTCATGCAAAGTGGGTACCGGATAGTTGTGTGGCGGTAAGGCATCGCCATTTGATACATCGATCCGAAGCGACGGCACACCATCGCCACCCGTCGAAGCGGTGCAGTTCACGCGAAGGTCTTCGCCAGTGTCGAATGTTTCAACCGTGACGCGCCAGTCACTATAATCCCAGTAATCAAAATCAGCCTGTGCGGCCCCTGGAACCAGGGCCCAAATCGCGAAAACAAATCTCATAACTAGTCCTGAAAAAATACCTGGTGCCAGTGATCTAGCACTACATCCTGACCAAATTAAGAACGAATTAAGTCAAATTCCCAAAATCATCTGTAGGGTCTTCAACGTCTTGCGTTGCTCATCTGTCCAATCTTTGCGGCGCCCGCGAAACAGGGTCGCCTGCGAGGCGTGGATCAGGCCATCATCAAGGACTTTTAGACCATTGGCACGCAGCGTATCGCCCGTCGAGGTGATATCCGCGATTGCCTCTGCAGTCTCGTTCTTGACGGTACCTTCGGTCGCGCCTTGGCTGTCAATCAGCTGGTAATCTGCAACGCCATGTTCACGCAGAAATTCCCGTACCAGACGGTGGTATTTTGTCGCGATCCGCAAACGGAACCCATGCTTCGCACGGAATGCAGCTGCGGCCGCATCTAGATCGTCAAGCGTATCGACATCAACCCAAGCCTGCGGCACAGCGATAATCAGATCGGCGCCACCAAATCCCATCGGCGCAAGTTCACCAACTTGGCTGTCCCAATTCGCCAGCTTTTCACGGACAAGGTCAGACCCCGTAACACCAAGGTGGATATTCCCGGATGCCAATTCACGTGGGATCTCACCGGCAGACAAAAGCACAAGTTCAACGCCTTCGATTCCTTCGACGGCACCCGCGTATTCGCGATCTAATCCAGACTTGCGCAGGGTCACGCCCCGGCTTCCGAACCAGTCGAACGTCTTTTCCATTAGCCGCCCTTTTGACGGCACACCAAGCTTTAGCATCACGCAACCCCCAAGGCTAAGTCAGGACGGATCACACCACCGACTGCCGGTACCGCACGCCCCTCGCCCAAGCGGGCGGTCAGCGCATCATAACGGCCACCCGTTGCCACTGGCGGCAGATCAGGGCGTTTTGTTGCGTAGAACCCAAATACAAAACCGTCGTAGTATTCCAACGATGTCCGGCCATAGCTGCCTTCGAATTCGAGGTTATCGACATCAACGCCACGTGCATCCAATGCATTCACGCGTGCTTCCATCCGGGCGACAGCATCCGAAATCGCCGGCATATCAACTGCGATGTCTCGCAAGTGGCTCAGGACATTGGGCGTCGTTTCACGCAAATCCAAAATCGCGTCGATCAGCATCACCTCATCCGACGAAATCGGTGGCTGTTGTGCATCGTCGCGCAATGCCGCGATCCGGGCCTCAACCTCGGCACGGCTGCGCAAACCGATATCTGAACCTGCATTTGCAAACGGATCATCAGCCGCAAGCAACGCAGTGCGTGTCGCTGGAACCTTACCGCCCGCATAACGCTTTAGCAGTGTTTTAAAACGATGCGGCCGCCAGATATGGCGTAACAACGCCGCCTTGCGGGCATCAGTCGTCTGCAAACCACGCACAGCAGCTGTCAGAATGCCGATATCGCCAGTTGCGGCGCGCACAGGTAGCCCAGCCAGACCTTCGGCGATCACGGCAAAGACTTCGGCATCTGCGGCGGCAGGGTTCTGCCCGTCGAATACCTCGTAGCCGACCTGCATGTATTCATTCGCACGGGTTTCGTCGTTTTCTTGCTTACGAAACACCTTGCCCGCATAGGCATAGCGCGCGGGGTCAGCGTGGCTTTCCATATGCATCTGCACAACGGGAACCGTGAAATCAGGACGCAGCACCATTTCACCGCGTAGCGGATCAGACGTTAGATAAGCGCGCGCGCGAATGTCTTCGCCATAGAGATCAAGCAGCGTTTCAGCCGATTGCAGTACATCCGCCTCGATCACTTGCGCACCTTGGGCGGCAAACAGATCGCGCAGGCGGCGGGCCTCGGCCCGAGTTTCAGGTGAATTTGGCATTAGCTTTGACTGTCCAAAATCTCGCGCAATTTCGCGACCATTTGATCGCGCGGCACTTCGTACTGGCTCGGGCGGTCTTTCCATTCCTCAAGGGTCGCGTTCTTGGCGATCTCTGCTCCAAGGATCAGATCCTTGATTTGGACTTTACCCGCGTCAAACTCATCGCCACCCGCAATCACAGCAGCAGGCGAATTGCGCTTATCCGCATATTTCAACTGATTGCCAAAGTTCTTGGGGTTACCCAGATAAACCTCTGCACGGATACCGTTGTTACGCAGTTCAGCCACCATCGCCTGATAGTCAGCCATACGCGCACGATCCATCACTGTCACAACGACGGGACCAGCAGCAACGGTGTCCAGACGCCCCTTAGCACGCAGCGCAGCCAACAGACGGTCAACGCCAATGGATACGCCTGTTGCAGGCACTTCTTGGCCGGTAAAGCGTTTCACTAGATCGTCATAACGACCACCGCCGGACACCGAACCAAAGTTGCGCGGACGCCCCTTTTCATCGGTGACTTCGAACGTCAATTCAGCCTCAAACACCGGACCGGTGTAATAGCCAAGACCACGCACGACGGAAGGATCAATCTCAATGCGGTCTGAACTGTAGCCGCCAGCGTCCAGCAGTTCGGCAATCGTCTCAAGCTCGGCAACGCCGTCACCGCCGACCTTGGAACCAGTCACCAGTTCGCGCAGGCGGGCGACAGTCGCCGTGCCTGTGTCGCGTTTGGCATCCATAAAGCCCATGACGATTTCAGCCTGTTCAGCAGAAAGGCCTGCACCTTTGGTAAAGTCGCCGCTGTCATCTTTGCGGCCTTCGCCCAGCAATGCGCGCACACCGTCCACACCAAGGCGGTCCAGCTTATCAATCGCACGCAGGACAATGCCGCGCTCGGACGCGAAACGATCTGGGTCGCTTGGGTCAAAGACGCCCGCGACTTCCATTACGCCGTTCAGCACCTTGCGGTTATTCACGCGCACAACGTAATCGCCGCGCGGAATGCCCACGACCTCTAGGGTATCAGACAGCATCGCGCAGATTTCAGCATCAGCCGCGACGCTAGACGCGCCGACAGTATCAGCATCACACTGATAGAACTGACGGAACCGACCCGGACCGGGCTTTTCGTTGCGCCAAACCGGACCCATCGCATAGCGACGATAAGGGGACGGCAGGTCATTGCGGTACTGCGCCGCGACACGCGCCAATGGGGCTGTCAGATCATAGCGCAGTGCAAGCCAGTCGTTGTCTTCTTCCCACGCGAACACACCTTCGTTCGGGCGATCAACGTCGGGCAGAAATTTGCCCAATGCTTCGACCGTTTCGACAGCCGATGTTTCCAGCGCGTCAAAGCCGTAACGATGATAGACTCCGGCAATCTTGGTCAGCATTTCCGTGCGCTCTGCCACCTCTGCACCAAAATAGTCGCGGAAACCTTTGGGTGTCTGCGCCTTTGGGCGGGGCTGCTTTTTAACCTTGGCCATATTGGGTCCTATCTTCGCGGATAATAGGTCGCCGTTTAACGCGGCTACGTCACAGGAGCAATGCAGTCATAGAAAAACTGCCGCAGCGTGTGGTTTTGGGAAAATCCCGGACTATGCAGGCTAGCGTTGTTCCGCTAATGCAGCAACATGACCGATACATTGCACCTAGAAGAACAAATCGCCCATCTGACACGCACAGTCGAAGAGCTGTCGGATATCGTCGCGCGACAAGAGACCGAACTGGCGCTTGCCATGCGGCGGTTGGCAATGCTGATGGAACGCGAAGCAACGCGCGAATTAGACGCAGGTGGCACCGTGCCGCTCGCCGACCAGCGCCCCCCACATTGGTAGGTTGCTAGGCAGCGCGCAGCGCCCAAGACCCTAACAACGCGCCTTCGCTGGCTTTGGCTGCCAATCGTGCGGTCGGGCCAAAGGCAAGAACATCGTCTTCCAGCTCTGGAAATAGCGCAAATATCTCTGCGCTTTGCGCTTCGTCCATTCCGTTGATGCCGACATGACCCGGGTGAAAGCTTTCACATGGGGCGTCGTCTGCATAAATCACTTCGTGGCGATCAAACAGGATATGGTAATAAGTCACCTCACCGCCTTCGCGGCGGACGATGGTTTCGTCGTTGACCAACTGTTTCGCGGCGACCAGCACTTCGGCCTCACCAAACAGTAGCTCTGCCTGCCAGCCCTGCATCATTACACGGTGCTGCGGTGATAGAACCAATTCACGGGTATTGCCGACAACACCTTTGGAAATAACGATTGGTGCAAATTTCCCAACGGCATCAACAGTCCGTGACCCGACCCAGCGGATCGGCTGAAGCCCGTTATCCATCGTCATGACCAAGTCGCCTTCGCGCAGGTCTTGGACGGCGACCTTACCTTTGTCGGTTTCAATGAGAGTATCATGACCAAAGCATACCACGTCGCCGGTAAAGTCGCCCATCCCGACCGCACCGGTGCGGACACCGCTGGTATCACTGCCGGAAAAGATGATCCGAATTGACGCGACAGGACGATCAAATGACACAGTTAACGAGTCTGGATCACCCGGACCATCAACGGAATTGCTATCAGCGCCGCTGGCCTCGACCGTGTAATCGTCAACAACGGTATGGGTTGAGCTTAGATTGGTAAAGATCGGTTTCAGCAAATTGCCCTGCGCATCAAAGGCAACGATCTCCACCTGATCGTCCCACGAGGTTCCATTTGAATCCAAATCAAGGATTTCAAAGCTAAGATTCTTTACCGCATTCGTGAACGTCATCTGGATGCCAGATTCTTCTCCGGCATCTACATTCTGTGCAAAAAGCGCTCCGTTATAGTTCCCGAAAAATCGTGGATCATTTGCGCCAAAAGAACTGAACGCACTCGAAGTAAAGTTCGTGCTGTTCGCACCATCATTGATGGTAGTCGACCCATTAGGGCTCGAGAATGTAGACCAATCAAATAGAAACGGCATATCTTCCACTCATCATTACAAAACGAATTCCAGTACTGGCTTTACGGAGTTTTTCAGTCAAAAATACTGAGAAATGCTAAATAACTATACCAAAAGACAGGCTTACACCGATACAATTAGCCTATAACCGCGCCGAATAGGGGGAAAAACTGATGGCAATCGTCACTTTACCGCATGAAACGGCCCAAAGATTGCAGCCGCGAATCGGTGACTTGATCGAAAACGCCCAAGCAAAGCTATTTCCCGCAAGTGATATCGTTATGGGTTTGATATTCACCCCAGACGAAACCAAAGAGTTCAATGGCGAGCAAGGTGAGGCAATGATCCTCGCGGCCCCCAACCTTGAAACTATTACGGCAGCGATCCCCGAATTCGAAGACGACCGCCGCAACTATTGCATCATCAAGAACGAACGCGCCATTGCGCGACTTGATCCGTTTGCACAGACCAGCGCTTAGGCGTCTTCGACTTCGATCACGCCATTCAGACTGCGCAGCGCGCCTTTGATTTGCGGGTTCACAGGAAAATCTTCACCAAGGTCTAATTCAACCTCACCCGGCAAATCGGGATGCATCAGGTTAAAATAAACAGGACCGCGCCCTGCCCGCACGCCATCTTTGATTGCGCTCGCTAGGATATTGGCGACGGATTCGATGGCGTCTGGTGTGTCGATAAACACCCGCAACGCCGAACCGCCCGCATCAGCAACAACATTGTCAATCGGCGCTACAGAACGGCCCAGCAGCTTTAGCTGGTCGCTTTCCATCGTGGCTTCGCAAGACAGCACAACCTGACTACCTGTCTCAAGGTAATCGCGCGCGGCCTCCAGCGTATCAGAGAACAACGTGACCTCATATTGCCCGGTCGGGTCTGACAGCTGCGCAAAGGCAAAGCGGTTCCCGCGTGCAGATTTACGCTCCTGCCTACCAGAAACAGTACCAGCCATTTTTACAACGCAAGGGCCGCGTTCTGCCTTTGCTGTGACCTCGTCCAGTGTCAGAACCTGTTTGCGCTTTAGCGCCCCCATGTAGTCATCAAGCGGGTGACCGGACAGGTAGAAACCGATTGCCTTGAATTCCTCGGCCAACCGTTCTGCGGGCAACCAATCGTCGCCCCCCGCAAGCCGGGGTTCGGGCAGATCATCGCCAGCCTCGCCAAACAACGACACCTGATTGGATGACTTTTGATCGTGGATTGCACCCGAATATCCGGATAACGCATCAAGGCTCATCATTACGCGGCGGCGATTGCGATCAAGCACGTCGAACGCCCCTGCCCGTGCAAGCATTTCCAGTGGACGTTTACCGACGCGCTTCAAATCAACCCGACGCGCGAAATCGAAAAGGTTCACGAATTCACTGTCGCCACGGCCTTCGACGATCAGCTTCATCGCCTCGACACCGACGTTTTTCAACGCGCCCAGCGCATAGACAAGTTTGCCTTCGAACACGTCAAAGGTGGCCTGCGACCTGTTCACACAAGGTGGCGTGTATTCAATACCAAGGCCCTTTTTGACCTCTTGGAAATAGACACCCAGTTTATCTGTAAGGTGAATATCGCAGTTCATCACACCGGCCATAAATTCGACCGGGTGGTTCGCCTTTAGCCATGCTGTTTGGTAAGAAACCACCGCATAGGCCGCAGCGTGCGATTTGTTAAAACCGTAGTTCGCGAATTTCTCGAGAAGGTCAAAAACCTCGGCCGCTTTTTTCTTATCGACCCCATTTTCCATCGCCCCTTTTTCGAATTTGGGACGTTCTTTGGCCATTTCCTCGGCGATCTTCTTACCCATCGCACGACGCAGCAAATCTGCACCACCAAGGCTGTAACCAGCCATGACCTGAGCGATCTGCATAACCTGTTCTTGGTAAACGATGATGCCTTGAGTTTCTGCCAGCAGATAGTCGATGGATTCATGCACCGATTCAATCTCGCGCTGGCCGTTCTTAACCTCGCAGTAGGTCGGGATGTTCTCCATCGGGCCGGGACGATATAGTGCCACAAGCGCAACAATATCTTCGATACAGGTCGGCTTCATGCGCTTCAGCGCATCCATCATGCCGCTGGATTCCACCTGAAACACCGCGACGGTCTTGGCGCTGGAATAGAGTTTATAGGATGCCTCATCATCCAGCGGAATCGCCCCGATATCGTATTCGAAACCAACAGGGGCCTGATACAATTCAGTCCCATCTGCAGCGACATTCAACGTGCGGCCATTCTTTTTGACCAGCTCAACGGCGTTCTGAATAACAGTCAGGGTCTTTAGACCCAAAAAGTCAAACTTAACCAGACCGGCCTGCTCAACCCACTTCATGTTGAACTGGGTGGCAGGCATGTCAGAGCGCGGATCTTGATACAGCGGGACCAATTCGTCCAACGGACGGTCACCAATCACAACACCCGCAGCGTGGGTTGATGCATTCCGCAGAAGGCCTTCGACCTGCTGCGCGTATTTCAGCAGACGATCAACGACCTCTTCGTTCTGGGCTTCTTCGCGCAGGCGTGGCTCGTCCGCGAGCGCCTTTTCAATCGAAACAGGTTTCACACCCTCAACAGGGATCATCTTGGACAGACGGTCGACCTGCCCATAAGACATCTGCAAAACCCGACCAACATCGCGCACGGCGGCCTTGGACAGCAGCGCACCAAAGGTGATGATCTGCCCCACCTTATCGCGGCCATATTTTTCCTGAACATAGCGAATAACTTCTTCGCGGCGGTCCATACAAAAGTCGATATCGAAATCGGGCATGGAGACACGTTCGGGGTTCAAGAACCGCTCGAACAGAAGCGAATAGCGCAGTGGGTCAAGGTCGGTAATCAGCAACGCATATGCCACCAATGACCCCGCACCAGACCCCCGCCCCGGACCGACGGGAATCCCGTTATCCTTGGACCATTTGATAAAGTCAGCAACGATCAAGAAATAGCCGGGGAACCCCATGCCCTCAATAATACTCAGCTCGAACTCAAGTCGCTTTTCGTATTCAGCGACCTCAGCCGCGTGCGGAATAATGGCAAGCCGGGCTTTCAGACCTTCCTCGGCCTGACGCCGCAATTCCGCGACCTCGTCATCAGCAAACTTAGGAAGGATCGGATCACGTTTGTAAGTCTTGAACGCACAGCGCTTTGCAATCTCAACCGTGTTCTCAATGGCCTCTGGTAGATCGGCAAACAGCGTCACCATTTCTTGTGGAGACTTGAAATAATGCTGCGGTGTCAGACGACGACGCGGCTCTTGTTGGTCGACATACGCACCTTCAGAAATACACAACAGCGCATCATGGGCTTCATACAGACCCGTCTTAGGAAAATAGACATCATTGGTCGCGACCAAAGGCAGGTTCTTTGCATATGCCATCTCGACATGGCCGCGCTCTGACAGGCGCTCTGCCTCTGGCAGGCCACCATCAATCGGATGACGCTGAAGTTCCACATACAAACGATCTGGATAAGTCACAGCCAAACGATCCATCAGCGCTTCGGCCTTCGGACGCTGACCCTGACGCAGCAAACGACCAATCGGACCATCGGGACCACCCGAAAGACAAATCAATCCTTCATGATATTGGCTTAGGTCATCCAAAGTGACCTGAGGCAACTGCCCACCTGCATCAAGATACTCGCAAGAGTTCAGCTTCATCAGGTTCATATAACCCGCTTCGGTCTGGGCAAGCAGAACGATAGGCGCAGGATCTTCGGGGCGTTTACCCGGCTCTGGCGTCGTATAGCACAGATCAACCTGACACCCGATGATCGGCTGAATACCGGCCTTTGAAGCGCCCTCTGAAAACTCCAACGCGCAAAACATGTTGTTGCGGTCGGTCACGGCAACAGCGGGCATATCCATGGCGGCAGCCATACCCGGCAATTTCTTGACCGGAACAGCGCCTTCCAAAAGAGAATACTCAGTATGGACGCGCAGGTGGATGAATCGGGGATGTGTACTCATGCGGCCAAACTATCTGATGCTGGGCCGCACACAAGATAACAAAGACGGATGCTTTGATGAGGCGCCTACATTGGCGAACAATTCTCGGCCGCTATAGCACCCGCCCGTCAGACGGTCCTGCTCCAAACATCAAATATACCCGGCCCCAAACTGACCTTAGCTTCAATGTGCGCCAAGGTCCGCTAAGCGGGACGAATCTGCCGTTCGAGATCACTGAATGTGAGGCGCAAACTCTAGTAGTTCTGCGAGCTGCTTTGAACTATCGAAGCCTTCCGGAATGCGGTTCCGTCTTCCCTGCCATTGTTTAGTTGCAGCCCAACCATTTCGATACGCTAGGACAGAAGCTAGGATTGTTGGCTTAGCTTGCGCCGATGCTGCCGGAGAGTCGTCAAAGCCTGGCTCCCAAAGGCAACAAGGGCAAATCGTTGTTCCGATTAAACCACCAGTTTTGGAATACGCAGGAGATGATGAATAATCTGGGAAGCCGCAAACGGGGCAGAGCAAAGAACCCTCATCGTTGGTCACGTTGAAAGAAATGGAACTTATCATCACATTTTCTTAGGCCAGAAATAGTGTCCAATGCAACTAGTCAGTGGTTCGGCAATCTTCAGTCGCTTTGGGCTCAAAGCTGCCATTCGCAGCCTTCTAACGCAACGACCACTATACATACATTAGGGCGGCCTGCGATGTGAACCTCACAGTCATCGAACGGTCAACAAAGGCCGCTTGCGCATCACCACACGCATTGACGCGGCCCTATGGAATCGGAAATATGACGTTCCCATGACACAGCAATTGAACGCATTCTTCTCAGCCATGTCCGATCCGACTCGTCGGGCGGTGATTGAACGGCTTGTGAGCGGCCCAGCCAGCGTTACCGAATTGCACGCGCCACACGATATGGCGCTGCCGACATTCATGCGTCACCTTGGGGTGCTGGAAAAAACTGGGATCGTACGGTCGGTCAAAAAAGGCCGTGTCCGCACTTGCCACATTGAATATGCCCCCCTGATCGAGGCGCAAGGATGGCTAGCATGGCAACGCCATTTGTGGGAAAATCGTCCGGAAGGATCTGCAGATTAACGAAGGCGAATGATATGACGGATGAAACAATTCTATCTTTGACCCGCCACATTAACGCGTCCCCCCAAGCCGTTTGGCGATGCTGGACCGAAGTCGATCTTATCAAACAGTGGTTCGCCCCAAAACCGGTCGAGACCATCCATGCCGAGATCGAACCCTGGCATGGCGGAAAGTTCAACACTACCATGCGGGTGCCCGACCACGGCGACCACATTGGCGAGGGCTGCGTTTTAATCGCAGACTTAGGCAAGCGGCTTGTGACGACCAACATGATGACCGCCGGGTTTGTGCCCGTCGCGATTGGCGATGGCGACATAGATTTTCCCTATGTCATCGACCTTACGATGGATCATGAAAACCATGGCTGCAGATACACCGCACAGGTTCGGCACGCCGATGCTGCTGGCGCCGCAAAACATTCCGCCATGGGTTTTGAACAGGGCTGGGGCGCGGCAACGGATCAACTCGCAACATTGGCTCGGACGCTCTGATTTCATTTCAGTGTTGCCAACCCTTGCGGCCACAACCACACAGCGACGCGGTTAATATTTAATCAAATAGTCAAGTTTCTAGCATTTGCAGTGGTGTTTACCCTTGCCAAAACGGGTCAGCACGGCTTTCATAGACGCCAGTTTAGCCCGAGCGTCTACGCCGCATCGACGCCCAAGGCTGGAATACATGTTTTGGTAAGGCGGCAGGTTTACAATATGGATGTCACGTTTCTTCTGAATGGGGAAACCGTGCAGGTGGATGCGGAACCGACGCAGACCTTGCTGGACTGGCTACGTGTGGAACGCGGGCTTTGCGGCACGAAGGAAGGTTGCAACGAAGGGGACTGTGGCGCGTGTTCAGTTGTAGTACGCGATGACACCGGCGACAAAGCCCTGAACGCCTGCATTCTTTTCATGCCACAGCTTCACGGAAAATCTGTGCGCACGGTCGAAGGTATCAGCGGCCCTGACGGCGAACTACACCCCGTCCAAGAGGCAATGATCACTCACCACGGATCGCAATGTGGTTTCTGTACGCCGGGCTTTATTGCATCGATGGCCGCAGGGCACAGCCAAGGGCGCACCAACCACGATGATGTCCTTGCCGGAAACCTGTGCCGCTGCACGGGCTACGCCCCAATTATCCGTGCTGCCAAAGCTGCGGAAACGGCCGAAGTACCCACATGGCTAAACGATGAATTGCCTGCAGTATCACCCGCACCCTATGCACCGCAAAACCTTGATGAACTCAGCACATGGTACGCTGCCAACCCTGATGCTACCCTGATCGCTGGCGCCACTGATGTCGGGCTGTGGGTCACGAAACAACTGCGCGAACTGCCAAAAATTGCGTTCCTAAACCGCTGCGCAGAACTACGCGAAACGACCATCGGCAGCGATGATATCCATATTGGCGCGGCGGTCACGATGACCGAAACGCTTGCACTGGCTCGTGATCATCATCCGCACTGGGCAGCGATGATCCGGCGCTATGGATCGGAGCAGGTGCGCAATGCAGCCACCATCGGTGGCAACATCGCCAACGGTTCGCCAATCGGGGACAACCCGCCTGCGCTGATTGCAATGGGCGCAACATTGCACCTGCGCCACGGCAACACAGAACGGCAAATGCCAATCGAAGACTTCTTTATCGCCTACGGCAAACAAGACCGTGTGCCCGGCGAGCTCGTTACTGGCGTGACGATCCCGAAAGCAGCACCTGACCTGCGATGCTATAAAATCTCGAAACGGTTTGACCAAGATATCTCCGCCGTCTGCGGGTGCTTTAACGTCACCGTATCAGATGGCGCCGTCGTCGATGCCCGCATCGCATTTGGCGGGATGGCCGGCACACCACACCGCGCCACCGAAGTAGAGACCGCCCTGATCGGCCAACCATGGAACAGCACGACAGTCGCCCAAGCCGCCACGAAATTCGGTGACGATTACACACCAATGTCAGACATGCGCGCCTCTGCCGGGTATCGGCTCCAGATCGCACAAAACCTGCTGCACCGCTACTTTGCCGACCGCACTGGACAGGCCACTAACGTGCTAGAGGTCACACCATGAGCGTCGCAAAACCCCTTCCGCATGATGCGGCGAAACTGCATGTGACGGGCACCGCCCGCTATATCGACGACATTCCGACACCTGCAAATGCGCTACACTTGGCGTTCGGCATGTCCGAAATCGCGCGCGGCAGTTACACCATGAACCTAGACGCGGTTCGCGCAGCACCCGGCGTGGTCGCCCTCCTTACCGCCGATGACCTACCCTTTGCGAATGATGTGTCGCCCTCCGTCCATGATGAGCCACTCCTCGCGACGGGTGCGGTACATTATCTGGGTCAGCCGCTTTTCTTGGTTGTCGCTGACAGCCACCTGAACGCGCGCAAAGCCGCACGACTTGGCACTGTCAACTATACTGAAGAAACGCCAATCCTGACGATTGATGAGGCGCTTGCCGCCAACAGCCGCTTCGAGGACGGCCCAGTTATCTGGAAGAAAGGCGACGTCGATACCGCGCTGTCAAATGCCCCGCACCAGTTGCGCGGCAGCATCACGATGGGTGGCCAAGAACATTTCTACCTCGAAGGTCAGGCCGCGCTCGCCTTTCCGCAAGAGGGCGAGGATATGCTCGTCCACAGTTCCACCCAGCACCCCACCGAAATCCAACACAAAGTGGCAGAGGCGCTTGGGGTTCCAATGCACGCCGTACGCGTCGAAGTCCGGCGCATGGGTGGTGGCTTTGGTGGCAAAGAAAGCCAAGGTAACGCGTTAGCCGTCGCTTGCGCCGTCGCTGCGCGAGCACTCGGTCGCCCCTGCAAAATGCGTTACGACCGCGACGATGACATGATGATCACGGGCAAGCGGCATGATTTTCGGATCGACTATGTCGCTGGCTATGATGACACAGGCAAACTCACCGGCGTTGATTTCACACAAGCCACGCGTTGTGGCTGGGCGCAAGACCTATCGCTGCCTGTTGCGGACCGCGCCATGTTGCACGCCGACAATGCCTACAACTTGCCAGCAGTGCGCATCACGTCCCACCGTCTAAAAACCAACACGCAATCTGCGACCGCCTATCGCGGGTTCGGTGGCCCCCAAGGGGTGCTCGGCATTGAACGGGTGATGGACCATATCGCAAGCGAACTCGGGATCGATCCCGTCCTTGTGCGGCAACGCAACTACTACGCGGCGGCAGACCGTAGGGTGGATCTTGATCCACCCGCCCCCCAGACTACGCCGTATCACATGCCGGTCACTGATTTCATCCTGAACGAGATGACGGAACGGCTGATTGAAACGTCAGATTACAAAAAACGACGCGCGGCCATTGCAGAATGGAACGCCGAGCAAACGATCCTGAAAAAAGGGATCGCGATCAGCCCGGTCAAATTCGGCATCTCTTTTACCCTGTCGCACCTGAACCAAGCTGGTGCACTGGTGCATGTTTACCAAGACGGCTCTGTCCATATGAACCACGGCGGCACAGAAATGGGCCAAGGGCTGTTCCAAAAGATTGCACAGGTCGCCGCCAGCCGTTTTGGCATTGACGTAAGCGCGGTCAAGATCACCGCGACCGACACTGGCAAAGTACCGAACACGTCAGCCACTGCTGCATCATCAGGGTCAGACCTAAACGGTATGGCTGTCGCCAACGCCTGCGACACAATCCGCGACCGGATCGCCGCGTGCCTCGCCGAACTCAATCAAAGCCGGACAGAGGACGTGTCATTCAAAGACGGTCAAGTCACCGTTGCAGGCGAAACCATGTCCTTCGCGCAGGCCGCAATGACCGCCTATCAAAACCGGGTCAGCCTATCGGCCACAGGTTTCTATAAAACCCCCGGCCTTGCTTGGGATCGGACCAAAGGCACCGGCACACCATTCTTTTACTTCGCCCAAGGGGCCGCCGTCACCGAGGTCGTCATCGACACGCTGACGGGAGAAAACCGCATTCTACGCACAGATATCCTGCATGACGCGGGCGCATCACTAAACCCCGCCTTGGATATCGGTCAGGTCGAAGGCGGCTATGTCCAAGGCGCAGGTTGGCTAACAACAGAAGAGCTCGTCTGGGATGACAAGGGGCGGCTGAGGACCCACGCACCATCAACGTATAAAATCCCCGCCTGTTCAGATCGGCCTGATGTGTTCAACGTTGACCTCTGGGATGAACCAAACCCCGCTCAGACGATCTATCGGTCCAAAGCCGTGGGCGAGCCACCGTTCATGCTGGGCATATCCGCATTCTTAGCACTTTCCGATGCGGTCGGTGCCTGCGGTCCGAACTACGCCGACCTTCAGGCCCCTGCAACTGCCGAAGAAATCTTGAACGCGATCCACAGGGCACGCGGATGACCAACGGCATTCGGATCACCATTACCAAAACCGCCGGGTCAACACCCCGCGATACTGGCACACAAATGATGGTCTGGCCGGATACGACCGAAGGCACCATCGGCGGCGGGCGGCTCGAATGGGATGCAATTGCCGAAGCCCGCAGCATGCTGATGAGCGGGCAAACAACGCAAACCCGCACGATCCCACTGGGGCCCGGCCTTGGACAATGTTGCGGCGGGTCGGTGACGCTGTCGTGGGAACATGCTGATGGCATGACCACAAGCCAAGCACGACCACTTTGGATCTACGGCGCGGGCCATGTCGGGCGGGCCATCGTCAATGTCATGGCCCCCCTGCCCGATTTTACGATCACTTGGGTAGACACCAGCGCCGACCGGTTTCCCAAAACGGACACCACGACATTGGTCGCGAGCGATCCATCCCAAGTCGTCAAACACGCGCCCGACGATGCAGATCACCTGATCCTGACTTACAGCCACGACATGGACCTCGCGCTGTGCCATGCGATTCTATCGCGTGACTTTCACAACGCCGGTCTCATTGGATCAGCGACGAAATGGGCACGTTTTCGGGCGCGGCTCGCCGCATTGGGGCACGCACCGGAACATATTTCGCGCATCGCGTGTCCAATCGGCGATCCATCTCTTGGGAAACACCCGGCGGCCCTTGCGCTTGGCGTCGCAACCGCGATGATCGCGCCGCAAACGCACCGGACCAAGGACCGTACCGCATGAACCAGCCATTGCTTGCCCTGTCCGGGCTGACCAAAGCCTACCCCGGTGTAGTCGCCAACAAAGATGTGTCGTTCGAAATCGCACCCGGCGAAGTCCACGCGCTGCTTGGTGAAAACGGCGCGGGCAAGTCGACTTTGGTCAAAACGATCTATGGGCTGGTGAAACCAGATAGCGGCACCATGACCCTGAACGGCGCCCCCTATGCGCCTGCCGAACCACGCGCAGCCCGCGCATCAGGCGTGGCCATGGTGTTCCAGCATTTTTCGCTATTCGACGCGATGAATGTGGCCGAAAACATCGCACTTGGTATGGAAAACCCACCGCCCCAACGCGAGATCGCAGAACGCGTGCGTGCTGTATCGGATCAATACGGGCTACCGCTTGATCCTTCACGGATCGTTGGTGAATTGTCAGCCGGTGAACGCCAGCGGGTGGAAATCATTCGCTGCCTGCTACAAGACCCAAAACTGCTGATCATGGATGAACCCACCTCGGTTCTGACCCCGCAAGAGGTCGACATCCTATTCAAGACCCTGCGCAAGCTAAGCGCCGAAGGCACCGCGATCTTGTACATCTCGCATAAGCTAGAAGAAATTCGGGCGCTGTGTGAAAACGCGACTGTGCTGCGGTTGGGCCAAGTCGTTGGCACCTGTGATCCACGCGAGACAAGCGCACGCGATATGGCAGAGCTGATGGTGGGGTCCGCCCTGCTTGTGCCCGAACGCGCGGCACGGCCAACAGGCGAAACGGTCCTGTCACTTCAGGGGCTGTCGGCAAAGGCACCGCACCGATTTGGCACCGCCCTACGTGATATTTCGATTGATGTACAAAAGGGCGAAGTGCTGGGAATTGGTGGCGTTGCAGGCAACGGCCAAGACGAATTGGTCGCAGCGTTTTCAGGCGAAATGCGTACCGCCAAAGGCATGGTAAATTATCAGGGGCAAAGCATTAGCCAGCTTGGGCCCAACGCCCGGCGCAAACTTGGTCTTCTAACCGCACCAGAAGAACGGATGGGCCACGCCGCTGCCCCCGACATGAGCTTGACCGAAAACGCCGTTCTGACCGCGACAACCCGCCAGAAACTGGCCAACAAAGGTTTCGTAAACTGGCGCAAGGCACGCAGCTTTGCTGAGGACGTCATCAGCACCTTTGACGTGCGGACCCCCGGCCCACAAAATACAGCGCGATCATTGTCTGGCGGGAACCTGCAGAAATTCGTGATCGGCCGCGAGATCATGCAAACCCCCGATGTTCTCGTGGTAAACCAGCCGACATGGGGTGTTGACGCATCCGCCGCTGCATCTATTCGTCAGGCACTTCTTGATCTGGCCGCCAAAGGCACCGCCGTGATTTGTATTTCGCAAGACTTGGACGAACTGATGGAAATCTCTGACCGCTTCGCCGCGCTAAACGAAGGCCGGCTATCAGCCCCACGCCCAGCGCAGGGCCTCACGGTTGAAGAAATCGGCCTGATGCTTGGTGGTGCGCATGATATGGAGGTCGCCCATGTTGACGCTTGAAAAACGTGCGCAGCCTTCGCGCGTCTGGACACTGGCCGCCCCAATCTTTGCAGTATTGCTGACGATGATATGTGGTGGGCTATTGTTTGCGGCGTTGGGCAAGGACCCGTTCGAAACCATCCGCACGATTTTCTTTGACCCACTGTTTTCTGAATTCGCGTGGTTCTACCGCCCGCAGCTTTTGATCAAGGGCGCACCCCTTGTGCTGATCGCGATTGGGCTATCCTTTGGCTTTCGCGCGGGTATTTGGAACATCGGCGCCGAAGGTCAGTATATCGTCGGCGCAATTTGCGGTGCGGCTGTTGGGCTGGCGTTTTATCCAACTGAATCGTTCTTTATCTTTCCTCTGATGATTGTTGCTGGGGTGTTGGGTGGCACGCTTTGGGCGCTGATCCCAGGGATTTTGAAAGTCAAATTCGACACAAACGAAATCTTAGTGTCGCTTATGCTCGTCTATGTGGCGGAACAACTGCTAGCATCTATGGCGCTGGGCGCACTGCGTAATCCTGATGGTATGGGCTTTCCAGGATCGCGCAATTTAGCCAAATATGACAGCGCAACCAGTTGGATATCAGAGAATGTAGGCATGCATTGGGGCGTTGTCGTTGCCCTGATCGCTGTCATATTTGCCTATGTAACTCTGTCGCGCCATCTGTTTGGATTTAACGTACGACTTGCCGGGCAAAGCCCTCGCGCCGCCCGCTTTGCTGGCGTTAACCCCAGCACCTTGGTTCTGATCTGCATGGGTATTTCGGGTGGCCTTGCTGGTGCCGCTGGCCTGTTCGAGGTCGCAGGCCCCGCAGGACAGATCAGCATTGATTTCAACGTCGGCTATGGGTTCACCGCGATTATTGTCGCCTTCCTTGGTCGTCTTCACCCTATTGGCATTTTGCTAGCTGCAGGCCTGATGGCCCTCACCTACATCGGGGGCGAGATCGCCCAATCCAACCTTGGCCTGCCGGGTGCAGCGATCCAACTGATGCAAGGGATGCTGCTGTTCTTCTTGCTGATGGTGGATGTTTTGACAAATTACCGCGTGCGGTTTGGTAAGGGGGCAATGGCCTAATGGACTGGACCGCAATCAATCCCATTCTGCTTCTTGCGTCACTTATGGTGGCGGCAACCCCAATCATCCTAGCATCAGTCGGCGAATTGATTGTTGAACGTGCCGGTGTGCTGAACCTTGGCGTCGAAGGCATGATGATCACCGGTGCCGTTTGCGGGTTTATCGTCGCGGTTAATACCGGGTCTCCCGTGCTTGGCTTTATCGGGGCGGCAATTGGTGGCGCGATGCTATCACTGCTGTTTGGCTTCCTCACCCAATTTCTATTATCGAACCAAGTCGCCACGGGCCTTGCTCTCACTCTATTTGGGCTGGGCCTGTCGGCGTTGATGGGGCAAAGCTATATCGGGATCAAAGCACCGGATTTTCCGGATTGGCACATTCCGTTGCTTGGCGATATTCCTGTCATTGGTCCAATTGTGTTTCAGCATGATCCAATGGTCTACGTTGGGCTGGCGATTGTCATCGCTGTCTGGGCGTTTCTGAAATACAGCCGCGCGGGATTGATCCTGCGTGCAGTCGGTGAAAACCACGAAGCAGCACATGCCTTGGGCTATCACGTTGTTCGCGTGCGGATGCTGGCGATTATGTTTGGCGGGGCCTGTGCTGGACTTGGCGGTGCTTACCTTAGCCTTGTTCGCGTACCGCAATGGACCGAAGGCATGACCGCAGGTGCCGGCTGGATCGCGCTTGCGATTGTGGTCTTTGCAAGCTGGAAACCACTGCGGCTTTTGCTTGGCGCCTATTTGTTTGGCGGCGTGACCGTGTTGCAGCTAAACTTACAAGCAGCCGGGATGGCGATCCCGGTAGAATATCTTTCCATGTCGCCGTATCTGGCAACAATAGCCGTTCTGGTTATTATGCGTGCTGGACGGGCGCCGGGATCACTGGGCCAATCTTTCCATGCCTCGCGTTGAGGCGTCACCACCAAGGGGATGAGTATGACTATCAAATCAATTATGGCCGGGGCAACATTTGCCGCAAGCCTTAGCACAGCAGCCTTTGCTGAAGATCCAACGAAGGTTGGCTTTATCTACGTCGGCCCCGTGGGCGACGGCGGCTGGACATACGAACACGACCAAGGGCGTCTTGCCGTAGAAGAAGCATTCGGCGATGCAGTCGAAACTGTGTACGTTGAAAACGTACCAGAAGGCGCCGACGCAGAGCGCGTTCTGCAGCAAATGGCACTTGGCGGTGCTGACCTGATCTTTACAACGTCGTTCGGCTACATGGACCCAACGATCAACGTCGCGGAAAAATTCCCTGACGTAAAGTTCGAGCACGCGACTGGCTACAAGCAAGCCGACAACGTGTCTGTCTATTCTGCACGTTTCTACGAAGGCCGTGCTGTTCAGGGCCACATCGCTGGTCACATGACTGAAAGCAACGTCATCGGCTACATCGGGTCTTTCCCAATCCCCGAAGTTATCCGCGGTATCAACTCTGCTTACATCCACGCCAAGGCTGTAAACCCTGACGTCGAATTCAAAGTGGTCTGGGCCTACACATGGTTTGACCCTGCAAAAGAAGCCGAAGCAGCAACTGTTCTGATCGAACAAGGCGCTGACGTGATCCTGCAGCACACTGACTCAACTGCACCACAGGCCGCAGCGCAGGCGGCTGGCAATGTCGTGACCTTCGGCCAGGCGTCTGACATGGCTGAATTCGGTCCATTCCCACGCGTATCTTCGATCATCGACAACTGGGGCCCATACTATGTTGCGCGCACCCAAGCTGTCATGGACGGCACATGGGAAAGCACGAACACATGGGATGGTATCGGCGCTGGCATGGTTGGCATCGGTGAAATCACCGACGCAGTACCTGCAGACGTAAAAGCATCCGCAGAAGCCCTGCGCGATAGCCTTGCTTCTGGCGAATACCACGCGTTCACTGGCCCGCTGAACAAGCAAGACGGCACAGCATGGTTGGCCGAAGGCGAAACTGCAGACGATGGTACTCTGGCAGGCATGAACTTCTACGTTGAAGGCCTGACTGGCGAAATCCCGCAGTAAAACTGCAATCAATGATCTGGAAAAGCCCCGTCTTTGGCGGGGCTTTTTTGCATTTTCGGTACAAAACTCGGTCAGCCAGCAGGCGAAAAACTGCGAGCCAGTACGGGTTTAGATGATTTTTGCGAGCATATATTGTGGCTATCGCAAATCACGCGGCCACATTTGGGACACAAAAACAATTTGAGGTTGTGCATTTTAGAGGGTGTAAGTGGTGTGATTATTTAGCAACCCAAATCGCATCGGACAGCGGCATTGCTTTACAGCGAAGCCCCACCTGCAGCTTTTGTGCAAAACACAGAATTAATTGCATTTCTGGCAATTGTAATTGTCTAAACGATTATAGTTCCTCTCCCCAATTTAATAACGCCTCGCGTAAGGGGGAAAATATAAATTTTTTCGTCCATAGTTAATGCGCTGATAAAAACGCAACCAAAAGCTGAAAACACAATAAGGCAATCGACTTACACAAAAGTACAGGTTGCTTAAAAGTCAGGAAGGCGGGAAACCGCTCATTGTAAAGCGTACACATCTCAATGAGTTATGGAGAAAATTTATGGACCTGACCGTCTACAAGAAATACAAGAACCTAGTATCATCTTTCGCCCTGTCAGCAGCACTTATTACGCCCGCTGCAACAATGGCTGGTGAAGTTACATTGAAATCTGCCGATGGTACTGTGAACCTAGTAGGCGAATTTATTGAATTTACAGACAACAACTATGTCATCCGCACAGGTCTTGGTGACCTTCGCATCTCCGCCTCTCGTGTAAGTTGTGCTGGCGCAGACTGCCCAGACTTTGGCTCAACCGACGCAGACATCACAATCGCCGGTTCTGACGCGATCGGTACAGGCGTTATGCCACTGCTCATGTCCGGCTACGGCGCATACCTAGGCGCAGAAGCAACACAGACAGCAACTGGTGTTGACGGCCAGTTCGTCACTGAAATGGTTGGTGACGAAGGGTTTGGCGACCCAATGGGTTCTTACCTGATCTCATCAACTAGCTCTGGCGACGCGTTCAACGCTCTGCTTGATCGTAGCGCACAGGTCGGCATGTCCGCCCGCCGCATCACACCTGACGAAGCACGCGCCCTGCGTGCAGACGGCGCAGGCAACATGGTCAGCACAGACAGCGAGCACATCATCGCTGTAGATAGCCTTGTCGTAATCACACACCCAAGCAACCCAGTGAAAACCGTCACGCTGGAACAGCTGCGCGGTATCTATAACGGTAGCATCACAAACTGGTCCGAAGTTGGCGGCGAAAACGCACCAATTACACTAGTTGACCGTGCGGTCGACTCTGGCACACGCGAAACATTCATGAACGGTGTGTTCGGCGATCAGGCACCTGCCCCACTGTCAGACACAATCCTAGTCGCTGACAACAACCAGATGGCGGCTCAGGTTAACGCCGACGAAAACGCAATCGGCTTTGTTGGTTACGCGTTCCAACGCGGCGCAAGCGCTCTGTCACTGGTCAACGACTGTGGTCTGACAATGACGCCAGACGCGTTCTCTGCACGCACCTCAGAATACGCCCTTCAGCGCCTGATGTACCTCTACACACGTGACGACACTGCAGACGAAGCAACAATGGACTTCATCCACTACGCTGAATCTTCAGCAGCTGACGAAGTTATCGGCAAAGCAGGCTTTATCGATCTGGGTATCGACCGTCGCGCACAATCGCTTGATGGCGACCGTGCTCGTGCATTGCTGAACCCAAATGTAGATGCCTACGAAGGTGGGTTCATGCGTGAAATGCTGTCACAGATGGTTGACTATGACCGCCTGTCTACAACTTTCCGCTTCCGTACTGGTTCACAGAACCTTGACGAGCGTGGCCTGCTAAACATGCAGCGTCTAGCCGATTACTTGGAAACCCAAGAAGAAGGCACCAAAGTCATGTTCGTTGGTTTCACCGATGACGTGGGTGCATTTGACAGCAACCGTTCTTTGTCTCAGTCACGTGCCGAACAGGTTCGCGCTGAACTAAGCAGCCTAGCTGGTGATCGTCTTGCCGGTATCGAAATGGCAACTGCGGGCTACGGCGAAATCGCTCCATCAGCTTGCAACACTTCTGAAAACGAACGCCAGATCAACCGCCGCGTTGAAGTATGGATCGAAGCAGCCAAGGGCTAACTTGGCTTATGCAGGCGCCAGACAACCTGGCGCCTGTGCAGCGCGCTGCACTTTCAGATCAATTTGACCAAGTAGCACCGCGTTCTTTGCTTGCCTCTGTCGGCGTGCCGATTTCGGCCACCACCACAGCCAAGACAGCGTCAAGAAATCCATAACTACGACCGAAAGCCGATATGAATTTCGCGCTGACCCGGTCGGATCTACAGGAGTTCAAAATGCAGAACCACATTTCAACAAAGTCCCGCACCCGCCGCATGGCATTCACTACAACCGCTTGCATCGCCCTCATGGGGTTTGGCGGAACAACAGTACAAGCACAGTCAATCGACACCGCGCTATATGATGGCGGCAAAGCCCGCGTAAACCGCGCCTTTGGCCTTCGCGGCCTCTCAGAATCCGTCGCTTCGGCAAGCTGCCGCTATAACGCGGGCATCGACCTCGAGACAGCCGAATACGATCTTCAGCACGTCCACGATAACTTTGACGCGATCCTAAAAGGTCTGGAATTCGGCGACCGCGCTTTGGGGATGCCCGGCGAAGAAACAACACCACGTATCCTAAAGGCGATCAAACAGACTCACGAAATCTGGGATCCGATGGAGCACGCCGCACTTGAGATGCTTGGCGGCACGGCGACCGACGCAGACGTCGAGACAATCAGCGAAGGCTATCATGCGCTGTTTGATCAGACCACAAATCTGGCCGCAGACGTGTCAGGTGAATACACAAACCCACAAGAACTGCTGCAAAGCGACGCAACCGTTCTGAACTTTGCTGGTCGCCAGCGCGCACTTGCGCAGCGTATGACACGCGCAGTGTGTGAACTGGCAACAGACACCCACACAGACGTCGCGCTTGAAGAGCTGATTGCGACTGTCGACATGTTCGAACTGTCATTGGTCGCACTACGTGACGGCTATCCTGCAGCTGGTGTGAATCCACCGCCAAACGACACCGTTAAGGCGAGCCTAGAAAGCACCTATGCAAAGTGGCAGGCAGGACGCGGCATCTATGACGCGATCAAATCTGGCCAAGCAGCAACTGCAGAAGATGTCATCGCATCAAACGCGCTGACACAGGAACTTAGCGTTGGCATGAACAACGCGATTACCCTGTATCTAATTGCGACCCCCGGCAAAGACGGCATCTACCGCGTACCGCTTGAGGCATATGCAGCCGCAGAGCTAAGCACTTGGGTCTCTGACGCACGTGTCATCGACGCGGTCAAAGCCCAGAACGCAGCACATGCAAACATCACCGAAGACGAAGTCATCGCGCTTGATCAACAATGGCGCGCCGAAGCATCGGGCGATGGCGGACCGCTTATGACGACTGCACTGGACAACCCAGTCTCTGAATGGCTACGTGCCCACCAAGATGAAACCGCCGGCTTTGTGACCGAAGTGTTCATCATGGACTACGTTGGCTTGAACGTCGCGCAAAGCGTCCCAACATCCGACTTCTGGCAGGGCGACGAAGCCAAGCACCAGCAAACATATGGTGTTGGCCCAGATGCGCTTCATATCAGCGATATAGAGTTTGATGACAGCACTGGCTTCTATCAATCGCAGGCATCTATGCCCGTTGTTGATCCAGCAACCGGCGAAGTTATCGGCGCAATGACCTTTGGGATCAATGTGCAAAGCCTGATGTAATTCTCCTGAGAAACCAGGTCTACGGAGAGGCGCGGCGCAGCAATGCCCGCGTCTTTTGCTTTGGATATACCCCACGACAAAGGCGCGCCAATTACTCGGCGCGCCTTCTTTTGATTGCTACCTGGTTTAGTGCTTGTGTTTCACAATCTCGCCCGACTTCAGTCGACCGAAATAGCTGTTCATCTCGGCCTTCACGATGGGCATCAAGAAATACAGCGCTGTGATGTTCACAACTGCCATTGCAAAGATCATCGCATCCGAGAAATCGATGACCGCGCCCAATTCGGCCGCGGCACCGATCACGACGAAAACGCAGAAAATGATCTTGAATGCCAGTTCTTGCGCCTGACCTTCGCCAACCAGATAAGTCCAAGCCTTAAGGCCATAGTAGGACCAACTGATCATCGTCGAGAACGCAAATAGGATGACCGCAATTGCCAGCACATAAGGGAACCAGCTAAATCCGGTGGCAAACGCCGCCGATGTTAGCTGCACGCCCGATGATCCGTCAGCAGTCTGGATCCCAGTCCCAGCTTCGTTCAGGACGTAGTTGCCGGTTGCGGGGTCGACGACTAGCACACCAGAAATCGTGATCACCAACGCAGTCATCGTACAGATAACGACCGTATCAATGAACGGCTCTAGCAGTGAAACGACCCCTTCGGTAATCGGCTCTTTGGTCCGCACGGCAGAGTGGGCAATCGCCGCAGAACCAACACCAGCCTCATTTGAGAACGCAGCACGTTTAAAGCCTTGGATCAGCGCCCCGACAAAGCCGCCAGCGACACCAAGCCCGGTAAACGCACCAGCCCAGATTTGGCCGAACGCCCAACCGATTTGGTCATAGTTCACAAGCAAGATGATCAGCGCAACGAACACATACATGATGCCCATAAATGGCACGACTTTCTCGGTCACTCGAGCGATGGATTTGATACCACCAACAATCACAGCAAAGACCACGACAGCAAAGACAAGCCCCGTGATCCAGCCCGGATAGTCACCTGTAATGCCTGAAATCTGCGCATGCGCTTGGTTCGCTTGGAACATGTTCCCACCACCCAAAGCACCAAGAATACAGAAGATCGAGAAAAGGATCGCCAGCACTTTGCCACCCGGCAGATTCCGTTCCTTGAAGCCTTTGGTCATATAATACATCGGACCACCGGAAACCGATCCATCCGCGTATTCATTGCGGTATTTCACACCTAGCGTACATTCGGTGAACTTGGACGCCATCCCCAGAAGACCCGCAAAGATCATCCAAAACGTGGCACCCGGCCCGCCGATACCGACGGCCACAGCCACACCCGCGATGTTACCCAAACCAACCGTTCCCGAAAGCGCGGTCGCCAAGGCCTGAAAGTGGCTTACCTCACCCGCGTCATTGGGATCAGAATAGTCACCTTTCACCAATGATATCGCGTGTCCAAATGCGCGAATTTGGATCAAGCCAAAGTAAATCGTAAACACGGTCGCACCGATGACCAGCCACATCACAATCCAAGGAAAGCTTGATCCAGCGATCTCGAATGGCAGTGGGTTAAAGATTAGGGTCACGAACCAACCCGTGGACCAAGCAAATGCATCATTGATTTTATCGTCTAAAGACGCCTCTTGCGCGGCTACCGCCACAGGAGACATCGCGGCAAGCATGGCCGCAGTTAATAGCTTTTTCATGTTCTCGCCCCTACGGAATGATTGTCACGGGGACCGAAGCCGAAGCCACCAGTCGCCCTGTTACGCCACCAAAGACACGCTCTTTCAGACCACGACGGCCAACACGGCCAACGATAATCTGTGCGGCGCCATGCTCCTTTGCCAAGTCGTCAAGAATTTCGGCAACATCGCCGTGCTTCACGACCCCAGTCACACTAAAGCCGTCAGCCTTTGTTGCCGCGACCGCAGGGTCCAACACACGCGAAAGCGCCATGCTGATTTCTTCTTCGCGTCGCTTGTGCCGCATCGCGTTTTCTTCGGGGGTCTGAAAGCTAAACGGCGACCATTCGATCACGTAGCATAGCAAGATCGTACAACTTCCCACCGCTTTGGCACGGTCTTTGGCGAAGGCGAGCGCTCGCTCTCCTGCATCCGAGCCGTCAATCCCGACGACAAATACTGTTTCACTCATTGCAAATCCCTGTTTGTCTATTGATTGAAAAGAAAACCCAAACGCAAATCGACCATTTGGGGTGGTCAGCTTCTGGCGGCTGTTGGGATCAATGATACGCCAACAATGCCATTCAGCGTGAAAAAATTGCAAAATAGGCATAATCCAGCACATAAGACCGCAAAACAGACGGCCAGCAACACAAATAGAAACCAGTATCACCTCATTCAAAACATTCGACTTCTACAGCCGAAGCAACTTCGGGCGTTCAAACCACCGCTTCCGCGATTGCCCCCACCGCTGAGTCTCGCTATCTAGGGCCAACTTCTCAGATCAACGGAGCGTCCCCCGATGGCCAGCAATCAATTCGTCTATTTCATGGACGGCGTGTCCAAAACCTATCCCGGTGGGAAAAAGGTATTCGAAAACATCCGCCTGAACTTCTTGCCCGGTGTGAAAATCGGTGTGGTTGGTGTGAACGGCACGGGTAAATCTACCCTGATGCGGATCATGGCTGGTCAAGACAAAGACTTTACCGGCGAAGCATGGGCGGCCGAAGGTGCGCGCGTGGGTTACCTGCCGCAGGAACCCGAACTCGACCCGAACCTGACCGTACGTGAAAACGTCATGCTGGGCGTGGCCGACAAAAAGGCGATCCTTGATCGTTATAACGAAGTCGCTATGAACTACTCTGAAGAAACCGCTGATGAAATGGCGCAACTTCAGGACCAAATCGACAGCCAAAACCTGTGGGATCTCGACGCACAGATCGACATCTCAATGGAAGCCCTGCGCTGCCCCCCGGATGATGCCGACGTCACAACCCTGTCTGGTGGTGAAAAACGCCGTGTCGCGCTGTGTCAGCTTTTGCTGGACGCGCCAGACATGCTGCTGCTTGACGAACCGACCAACCACTTGGACGCCGAAACCATCGCTTGGCTGCAACAGCACCTGATCGACTACAAAGGCACAATCCTGATCGTCACCCACGACCGTTACTTCCTTGATGCGATTACAGGTTGGATTCTGGAACTGGACCGTGGTTCAGGCATCCCGCATGAAGGCAACTACTCCAGCTGGCTAGAGGCCAAAGCCAAGCGTCTGGAACGCGAAGCCAAAGACGACAAATCCAAGCAGCGCACCCTCGCGCGCGAATTGGAATGGATGCGCCAAGGCGCCAAAGCACGCCAAGCCAAATCCAAGGCCCGTATCAGCGCCTATAACGAAATGGCCAACCAGTCAGAGCGCGAAAAAATGGGCCGCGCCCAGATCATTATCCCGAACGGACCACGCTTGGGTAATAAGGTGATCGAGGTGAACGGCCTTAAGAAGGCCATGGGCGACAAGCTCTTGATCGAAGACCTGTCATTTGACCTGCCACCCGGCGGCATCGTCGGCGTCATCGGCCCCAACGGTGCGGGTAAATCCACATTGTTTGGCATGCTGACAGGTCAGATCGAACCTGATGAAGGTACCGTCGAATTCGGCGAAACCGTGAAACTGTCCTATGTGGATCAGTCACGCGATGCGCTCGACGAAAACACCACCGTCTGGGAAGAAATCAGCGGCGGCGCGGAAATCATCGAACTCGGCGATGCGTCTATGAACTCGCGCGCATACTGCTCAGCGTTCAACTTCAAAGGCGGCGATCAGCAGAAAAAAGTCGGCCTGCTATCAGGTGGTGAACGCAACCGCGTGCACATGGCAAAACTGCTGAAATCCGGCGGCAACGTCCTGCTTCTCGATGAACCTACCAACGACCTCGACGTCGAAACACTGCGCGCATTAGAAGACGCATTGGTCGATTTCGCAGGCTGCGCCGTCGTCATCTCGCACGACCGCTTCTTCCTCGACCGTATCTGCACCCACATGCTCGCGTTCGAAGGCGACGCCCACGTCGAATGGTTCCAAGGCGGATTTACCGACTACGAAGAAGACAAGAAAGCACGGCTAGGCGCAGACGCACTGGAACCAAAGCGGATGAAGCATAAGAAGTTTGTGCGTTAGTTATCTGAAGATTGACAGAGGATTGAACAGGGCGGCCTTGGGGTCGTCCCGCCTTGCGGTTTAATAAAAGGCGTACCTTGGTCCTTGCTTCCATTGTTAACGTCCTTAGTTTGGTGGCATAACTCGTTCGCATTTCGAAGATAAAAAATGCCGCACGCGGCATTTGTCTTAGAAAAGACTTAGGCAAGGTTTCCAACGTTTGTGCGCCCAAAACAATAAATATGTAGGTAATATGCATAGGATGATTTCGACCGCCGTAGCAGCGGCCGGGAATCGGTGTCTTCACTTCGACAAAGATGGAAGACAATGTAAGAAAATCGCCATTCAGTCACATTCACTCCAGCGCCGCGGACCACTAGAAACGATAGCCGAAAGCGGTCATGTTACAAAAATTGGCCCATCCCTGAAGGCTAGACCTTCTGAAGACCGTCTCCTATTTGAGTGTATCGGAGTGCGGAAAGCATCTACATTTCCAGGTTTTTGTGAAGAGCATGACCGGGGCATCTTCGAAAAAATTGAACAACAAAACATCACTTTGAATGAGCAGACCGCAACTATTCTTGGCATCCGCTCTATGGCGATGGAGCTATATCGGAAGCATGTCATGGTCCAAATATATCGTGAACTAGTTG
The DNA here is from genome assembly GCF_043641945.1 of Yoonia maritima. Taxonomy (GTDB): domain Bacteria; phylum Pseudomonadota; class Alphaproteobacteria; order Rhodobacterales; family Rhodobacteraceae; genus Yoonia; species Yoonia maritima_B. Next base: position 345,505 of record NZ_JBHZRX010000004.1, read on the forward strand.
AAGACTTAAAGCTCCGAAACGCCGACCAAACGCTGCAAAATTATAAATGGATAAAACGTGGGGCAGAACGCGCAATCAAGGTCAACACGAGAAAACTCAAGAAACTCTTTCGAGATTATTACAGAGGGGTATCTGGCAATTTCCATTACACCTTTTTCGAATTTGACCGTCAGGTACCGTTTGCATCCACTGGTGCTTTTGAACCGGCGTGGGATCTAGACAAGAACTGCTTATTTGAGTGCAATCCAATACGAACGCACTGGAACTCCGTATCACTTTTCTGCGGGAACGTTGGCGACAACTTTTACGCAGTATTGTCAGGCTATCAGAAATATAGAGCTCACAGAATTGACACCTTTCTTAATTCGTTAGACGCAAATAGCTCCGACTTAATATCGGCACTCTTTGCGATATCAGTTGTACATTTGGAAAACTGCTATGTGCGGAGTAGTTGGCTTGAAACTCTCAGCGATAATGAAATTAGTAAGATTTCGGCAATGGCACGGAGTGGTATCTTAGACGGCCTAGGTAGCCCTTTGCCCCTTTCTATGAGAGTCAGATTTCCGAAAGCGGAATTGATTTCATATCGAAAGATCTAGCCCCATGTGAGCTAATCTTTCGAAGCAACATCAGCGCCGGATCACCACATTCACTCTACATCAACCCCATAACTCTTGGGCCGCTCTCCCTGCGCTGCAGCATCCCGATCTTGCCCATTCAAAATCTTCATTTGCGCATAGATCGCCTCTTCCATCCGCAACGCCTCGCCGATTTTCATATTGGCCCATAGCCCTAGTATCCGGCTAATTCGCGCCTGATACCCCGGCCCCATCGCCCGGTAAAATTTCGCGACGCTTTCATCCAACCGCAGCGTGATCTTCACCTTGGGTTCTTCGACATCCAGATCATGTTCCAGCGTATGCCACGCCAGCGGCACCTTATCGCGCAGTTCCAGCGACAGGTCGGTTTCGTCGATATTTTCTTCATACAGGTATCGCATCATCTTTTGGCGCGCGATCCTCTGCGCCTTGGACATTCGGGGCATCGTTCTCTCCTTCCCCAAGAACATCACCTAGCTGCATTTCGAATCGCTAAAACAACCGTGCGTTGGCACCCGACGCATCGCCGACGCGATACCGACCTTGGGCCGACACGTCGATTTTACTTGATTTATTGATGGTAAGGCCCCACATGGGGTTGGCAGACGTTATCCAACTCGACCACTGTTTTCCTACTCGGCTACAGTCTTTCGATCTTGCACTGACTAAGCCAAACCATCGCAATTATGCGGATGGTATTGATTATAAAGGAAAACACGATGGCTACTGGCACCGTGAAATGGTTCAACACAACTAAAGGCTTCGGCTTTATCGCTCCCGATGGTGGTTCTAAGGACGTATTCGTTCACATCTCCGCTGTAGAGCGTTCTGGCCTGACTGGCCTGCGCGACGATCAGAAAGTTACTTTCGATATCGAAGCTGGCCGCGATGGCCGCGAATCTGCGGTTAACCTCGCGCTCGCATAAGCGATCTATGAATTTTGTGGCGAGAGTGTTCACTTTCGCCACAATTTTTGCGCGAATTCATGCCTTTTCGCGGACAATTCTCTAAAATTGTTGATTTTGTTGCGGACTCTGCCATGGTTGAGTCGCGACGTTAAATTATCGACCACTGTCTCCTCTTTCGGCCCAGTCAATCGATCTAAGTTTGACCGAGCCACACCGCTGCATTTCCGTGAGCGGACGATATTGAAGGAAGACACAGACATGGCTTCAGGCACTGTCAAATGGTTCAACACCACTAAAGGCTACGGCTTCATCGCGCCCGACGGCGGCTCTAAGGACGTTTTCGTCCATATTTCTGCTGTTGAGCGTTCCGGTCTCACTGGTCTGCGCGACGATCAAAAAGTTAATTTTGATATCGAAGCAGGACGTGACGGACGTGAAAGCGCTGTGAATCTGACTGTAGCTGATTAATCAGTATTTTTATTTGAAAAAATCTAAGGGCGCTCCTTTTGGAGCGCCCTTATTGCTTGGAGGCATTAGCAAAACGTTAAGCAACCAATCGCCCTGCGGCCCAAACAGACTGAACAATTGGCAGATCGTTGACTAAGCCAAAGCGCAACACGTCTGCGCGTTTGCCGATGGCAAGAACACCGCGATCATCCAGATGTACGTGGTGTGCAGGCTGCGAGGTCACCGTCCCCATGCCCTTGGCCCAATCACCCCAAATCTGCGAGACTTGCACCGCCCCCAGCAGCAATGCCGCGGGTACGTAGTCAGACGAGAGTATGCTTAAGCGATCCAAATCGGCGAGCGCCTTCGCCGCAACATTACCTGAGTGCGACCCACCGCGTACGAGGTTCGGCGCCCCCATTATTGTGGCAATTCCCGCCTCGTGACAGGCATGTGCCGCTTCCACCGTTGTTGGGAATTCTGCCAAAGTGATACCGTAGGCATGGCTTGCTGCAACCTGTTCGGCTGTTGTGTCGTCGTGGCTTGCCAATGTAGCGCCGTAACGATTTGCGGCAGCGACAGCTGCCACTTCATGCTTGGCGCCAAGACGCGCCTGTAGCCCGTACAAAAAATCAATGTAATCAGGCAACGCAGCACGATCCATCCCGTGCTTTCCGCAAATATAGTCCACATATTTTTCGACATCACTGAACTGTCGCTGACCCGGCGTGTGGTCCATCAATGACACGATCCCGATCCGATCAGTTTCACCAAATTCGTCCAATTCCTCCACGAGCGTTTCAGAACAAATCTCGGCCCTGAGATGGATGTGGTGGCTGATTTTCAGCGCCCCAGTATCGCGCATTTGCAAGATTTCGTCAGCCATTTGCCGTGCGTATTTGCCATAGCGCCGACCTTGGTTTGACACGATGGAGCCCACCCGAATTGCATCGAACACAGTCGTGATACCGGTGCCCGCCAATTCGCGATCATGCGCAACAATTGCGGCACGATGCGGCCAGTCCACTTTGGGTCGTGGGCTGATGTGGCGTTCAAGGTTATCGGTGTGCAATTCAATCATACCGGGGCTAACAAAGTCGCCTCCACAGTCGATTGCCCCGTTCGGAACTGTCGCCCCCTGGCCAATGTCAGTGATCATACCACCCTGCATTTTTAGGCTGCCTGTGATGACTTCATCAGCAAGGATAATCTGGGCATTGGCGAGGATAATTTCTTGTGTCATGGATTTGTCACGCGACCTTGGCAAAGAGTGTTTCATGTTCGAACGTTACGCAATTTTTTATACTCCACCACCCGGCCCGTTCGCCGACTTCTGTGCGTCTTGGCTGGGGTGGGATAATAAGGCGGGCCGCAAATGCGTTCACCCGCAAATCGCTGATCTTGATGTGGCCAAGCTGACGCTGGCCCCACGTAAATACGGCATTCACGGCACGCTCAAAGCACCGTTTCGGCTGGCCAAAGGCACCATGCAAAGCCAGCTGGAACAGGCCACCGCCCAATTGGCCGGGACCATCCCCGCGTTCCGACTTGATGGGTTGTCTCTTAAGCACCATCGCGGCTTCTTGGCTCTGCGCCCACGCGGCAATGCCACCACGCTGAACGCTGTTGCCCAGCACATCGTCGAAGCTTTGGACGACTTTCGTGCGCCGGCCCCGCCCGCTGAATTGGCCCGCCGAAGGCAAGCCAACCTGTCCGAGCGCCAAGAAGAGAACCTGACGACATGGGGTTACCCCTATGTCAGCGACGATTTTCATTTTCACCTTACGCTGTCCGGCCGCATCGATCCCGGCCTTGGCGCAGACGTCACTGATGCATTGGCACCGCACCTGTTGCCTTTGGTCCCGCGACCGTTTCCGATCGGTCAGATCACGTTGATGGGGGAAGACAGCGACGGGATGTTTCACGAAATTCATCGTTACGACCTAGCAGGATAAAGGAGACTAAGGGCAGTCTGCACAGCAAGATCAAGTGGTCCGCTATTATCAACGATATGTGCGGCCACACCGTCAGGCAGTGCAAAACTCGCGCGATTTAGCCGGTGCTCGACCTGTTCGGCGCTCTCTCTGCCACGCGCCATCAAACGTTGCGCAAGCACCTCTCGCTTAGCGGTTAGCACGATCACTTCACATCGTTCAAAACGCTGTTTTGCCGTCACAATTTGCGCGCGCGACAGGTTTGCGAGCATATCAACGCCCTGCTCAAGCGTGCGATCGACGGTGACCGGAATCCCATAGTGCAAACCATGTGCAGGCCAAGACAACGCAAACTCCCCCGCTGTTTGCATCTGTAGAAAGCGGCTTTCGCTAACGCCTTCAAAGTCTTCGCCACCGGCATCACCGGGGCGGGTAATGACACGGCGGGCAAGAACAAGCCTAGGATCAGCCGCCATAGCGCGCATCACGCTATCCTTGCCGACGCCAGATGGGCCAACTACGGCGATAAAGCGTCCCGTCATGCGGGGGCTTTCGGTGTAAACCCAGTCACATCAATCTCTCGATCACAAACCCGGTCACGGGCGGCTTCGTCATGAAAAATGCCGATGATCGCCGCGCCACGTGCTTTGGCCTCTTCAATCATCGACATGACAACTTCGCGGTTAGCCCCATCAAGGCTCGCCGTTGGTTCATCCAACAAAAGCGCTGGATAGTTATAGGCAAAGCCGCGTGCGATATTGACCCGCTGCTGTTCACCGCCAGAGAACGTGGTCGGGCTCAAGCCCCAAAGCCGTTCTGGAATGTTCAGATCATCCAACAACACCTTCGCCCGTGAAATCGCAGCGTTGCGTTCCGTGCCAGTCGCCAACAATGGCTCGGCGACCACCTCAACTGTCGGTACGCGCGGAACGACACGCAGGAACTGGCTGACATAGCCCAGCGTATAGCGACGCAGATCTAATATCTCGCGTGGTTCGGCGCTCGCGACGTCCACGTCACCAATCATGATCCGCCCAGAGGCAGCGAGGTAATTACCGTAAATCATGCGCATCAGCGTTGATTTTCCGGACCCTGACTGCCCAACTAGCGCAACACATTCGCCCGCAGCCACCTGCAACGACGCGCCTGCCATAACAGGAATGACTGCGGCACCTTGGTTATGTAGCGTGAATGACTTTGCTACGTTTTCGACTTGGATCATCGTCAATCCCTCGCCTTGTTCCAAATACTCAAGATTCAAACCTGCAACACGGACGACACCAACAGCTGGGTATAGCCATGCTGCGGATCGTCAAGCACTTGATCTGTCAGACCAGTTTCAACCACATGCCCATCTTTCATGACCATCAACCGATCAGCAAGAAGACGCACCACAGCCAGATCATGGGTCACAATGATCGCACTGAGGTTCATCTCGCGGACAAGACCGCGCAGCAAATCCAAAAGCCGGGCTTGAACGCTCACATCCAACCCACCTGTTGGCTCATCCATGAACACCAGCCGTGGTCCTGTGACCAGATTGCGCGCAATCTGTAGCCGTTGCTGCATGCCACCAGAAAAGGCGCTGGGGCGGTCATCAACCCGATCTGCGTTAATCTCGACCCGGCCCAGCCAATCAGTCGCCTGATCGCGAATTTCGCCATAATGGCGCGCGCCAACAGCCATCAACCGTTCACCTACATTGCCGCCGGCGCTTACGTTCGTACGTAGCCCGTCACGCGCATGTTGGTGCACAAAAGCCCAGTCAGTACGCGAAAGCATTCGACGTTCAGGTTCTGACATCGTGACGGTATCGCGCATACCATCGGTGCGCGTATCAAAATTCACCGCACCTTGATCAGGGGGCAAATGCCCGGCAAGGCAGTTCAACAGGGTCGATTTCCCCGATCCGCTTTCGCCAACAATTCCCATGACTTCGCCGGGAAACAAGTCGAATGATACTTCCTTGCAGCCGATACGATTACCATAGAATTTCGATATTCCGTGAACATTCAGCAACGGGTTCATGCTGCGTCCTCCCCGTAGGGCGCACCTTGCGCACCGACATGACCATCCTTGCGCCGGCCCGCGCAGTAATCCGTGTCAGAACACATAAACATCCGCCCACCCTCATCATCGACGATCAGTTCATCGAGATAGCTATCCTCGGCACCACATAGGTCACAGGCATGATCGGCTTTGCTGGCTTCGAACGGGTAGTCGTCGAAATCGAGGCTGACGACATCCGTATAGGGCGGTACCGCGTAAATCCGTTGTTCACGGCCTGCGCCAAACAGCTGGATACCCGCCATGTTCAGTTTCGGGTTATCGAATTTCGGGATCGGAGACGGGTCCATCACATAGCGCCCTTCGACCTTCACCGGATAGGCATAGGCCGTCGCGATCGCGCCATGCTGCGAGATATCCTCGTACAGTTTCACGTGCATCAGCCCGTATTCTTCAAGGCTATGCATCTTGCGGGTCTCAACCTCGGACGGCTCCAGAAACCGCAGCGGTTCCGGGATCGGCACCTGATAGACCAAGATTTGATCACCGCGCAGATTCTGTTCAGGAATGCGGTGACGTGTCTGGATCACGCTGGCGTCGACCGTTGCTTCGGTCACAGCCACGCCTGCTGTCTTTTCAAAGAAGCGACGGATCGACACCGCGTTTGTGGTGTCATCCGCACCTTGATCGATGACCTTAAACGTATCGTCCGGTGTCAGAACCGCAGCCGAAACCTGTACACCACCCGTCCCCCAGCCATAAGGCATCGGCATTTCACGGCTCGCAAAAGGCACCTGATACCCCGGTATCGAAAGCCCCTTAAGGATCGCACGACGGATCATCCGCTTGGTTTGTTCGTCCAGATATGCAAAGTTGTAATCAGACATTTTATATCTCAAACTCATATAGCTAGCGCGATAGTCATAACAGGAACACATTTACGCATGACCAGGCTCGCTAAGATTTTTAATTGTGAAGAAGGTACTGTCGCCGCTAAATTTTTGTGTGAGCAGATGAATGCGCACCCCAATTTCACCATTTATCTCATTTTGGGGCTTCTTGGTGCGGTGTTGTACCTTTTTACGAGCAACAGAAAGCCCGGAACCAAAGACAGCCATAGAGGTGGTGAAGGTGGATATCACGGAGGCGGCTTCGATGGTGGAGGAGGCTTCGACGGCGGTAGCGGTGGCGACTGTTAAGCCTCTAGAAAATCTCATTCTGCGGCCTCCTGTGCAGCTTTCGCTTCACGACGCAGCTTACGGATCAGTTCTAATTCAGACTGAAAATCCACGTAATGCGGTAGCTTGATATGCTCTAGGAACCCGGTCGCCTGAATGTTGTCCGCGTGGTACAGCACAAATTCTTCATCCTGCGCTGGCGCGCCGACATTGTCTTCACCCAGTTCTTTCCAGCGCAACGCGCGGTCGACCAACGCCATGGAAATCGCTTTGCGTTCGGTCATGCCAAACACCAATCCATATCCGCGCGTGAACTGTGGAGGTTCTGTTTTGGAGCCTTTAAATTGGTTTACCGTTTCGCATTCGGTGAGGGTGATCTCTCCGATATCAATGGCGAAGCCCAATTCAGGGATGTCCAATTCGACAGCGACCACACCGATCCGCAATTCCGCGACAAAAGCGTGATTGCGCGCATATCCACGCTGCGTGGAATAGGCCATGCCAAGGATAAAGCCTTCGTCGCCACGCGTCAGTGACTGCAATCGCAACGCGCGGGTTGCCGGTAATTCTAGCGGTGATCGTGTTAGATCAGGCGGTGTTTCAAGCCCTTCAGGTTCGGGCTGGATCAATTCTTCGCGGTCAAGAAATGACATGATATGCGGCGTCTCCGCATCAGTTGTTGCTTCACTTTGTAGTTCGGGCACTTCGCCGTCTGCCGCCAATTTGAAATCAAGCAGACGATGGGTGTAATCGAATGTTGGACCCAATACTTGCCCACCGGGCGCGTCTTTGAAGGTTGCTGAGACACGCCGGTCGCAGGCCATCTTTTCGGTATCAACTGGCTCTGATCCGCCGAACCGAGGAAGCGTCGTGCGATAAGCCCGGATCAGAAAGATTGCCTCGATTAGATCACCACGGGCCTGTTTAATCGCCAACGCGGCAAGGTCGGGATCGTATAGTGACCCTTCGGCCATGACCCGATTGACGGCTAGGGTAAGCTGTTCTCGAATTTGCGGGACGGATAGCTCCTCGACAGATTTATCGCCGCGACGCTCTTCGGCCAGCCAAGCATGGGCATTATCAATCGCCTTTTCGCCGCCCTTTACCGCAACATACATCAGGACACCTTTGTCGCGCATGTCGGCGCAGTAACTTTGGTTGTACGTGGCAAGGCGGCAAGGTTGTTTTCGCAGGTGAACACAAAATCCAAACCTAAGGGAAACAGCGCTGCATTCTTTTGAAACGCAGAAACGTCAGGCAACGAAAGGCTCGCTTTGTGTTTGATACCCGGGCCACTTAGGGTCGCGCCCTCGGTAGATAGCGATGAAACCTCAACCACAATCGTCGCGGATCTGTCAGGGTATTCCGCTGTTCCGATCGCAAAATCGGTCAGCGTTAGGTCACCCCAAGCACCCACCGCAAAGCTTGCCGCATTCGCATCAACTAATGGTGCCCCAGTGTGAAATGTGATCCATGACCGGATCTCTGAAGTGTCGAACTGCGGGGTCAGATAGACGGGCGTATCAGGATCACAGAGCGTCAACAGAACCACGCCAGCGGCTATGGACAGGGGTGCGGGCGGCTTTGCACCTTTGACGTTATTGATAACACCGGGTTGCGCCATCGCCGTCATAATCTGACGGAACGCATGCGCAGCATCGATGGGGGCATTGGCGAACCCGCCTTCTAAAGTCGCGGCCTGCATCAGTCTTCCCCTCTGGCCATCGTGAAGAAATCGACTTTGGTCGCTACAGCCTTGGCGGCACGACTGGCCTTTACGACAAGCTGCGTTTCTTCAAGCGGGTCGATCACTTTGGCCTGCACCTCGGGCGCGTGATCAGTCTGCATCAAAGCATCAACCAAGGCGGCGATACGCGCCTTTTCCTTATCGCGGCCCTGCACATAGGCGTGGCCCACGACACCGCTATCCAGCTTGATCGAACAACGCGTGACAGTCATTTCGCCCAAATTGAACGGGGCACCAACTGCCCCTGCCCGACCGCGCACCATCACGCCGCCAATTTCGGGGGCACGCAAAAATTCAAAATCAGGCTTAACGCCAAACGAGGCCCAAATTTCCACCAAGACAGTAGCGTCGGATTTAGCCAAAATGCCCATCCATTTCTTACGTGCAGCGTTCGCAACATTCACTTCGTCCATCTAGACACCTTGTGTGTTTGTCTAAATTAATATACAACTAGACAAATCCTAAGCCGAGTCGCCCGCGGCAGGCAATCCCTGATGATGTGAAACTTTCGTGACAACATGGCGCGCACTGCAATTTGGACTTCAATCAGCACGGCACTGACCAACGATATCGCCGAAGGGCGCTATGGCCCCGGCGATAAGCTCCCTACCGAGGCTGCGCTTTCGGCGCGGTTTGGTGTGAACCGGCACACAGTGCGGCGCGCTTTGGCGGCGATGGCCGATAACGGGCTTGTCCATGCCCGGCGGGGCGCAGGGGTATTTGTTGCGCAAACGCCGACCGACTATCCCATCGGACGACGGGTGCGATTTCACCAAAACCTATCCGCCGCGGGGCGTGCCCCGGCCAAGGAAATTTTATCGCTTGAAACCCGAGCAGCAGATCAACGCGAAGCTGAATCGTTAGAAATCCCGGCAGGTGCGGCCGTTCATGTTTACGACGGGCTATCCTTAGCTGATGGTCAGCCCATCGCGATCTTTCGCAGCGTGTTTCCCGCCGAACGTTTTCCAAATATATTGAGTGATTTGGACGAAACGAAATCCGTCACTGCCGCTCTCGCACGCTATGGCGTCGCGGACTACACCCGCGCATCCACAAGATTAACCGCAAAACAGGCCAACGCGACACAGGCATTGCATCTTAGAATATCAGAGGGCGCACCGATCCTGCGTTCTGTTGGTATCAACATCGACACCGCAGGGATGCCGATTGAATTCGGACATACTTGGTTTGCAGGCGACCGCGTCACCCTGACTGTTAACAATTCATAAACCCAAATGTCACACGGGCGATACATGAGTGCGCGATAACACCTGAAACAACCCTCAGGCGAGCGGACAGATGACACCACCGATTGCATTTCTTTCCTTCAATGGCGCGCAAATCCTGCGAGACGGCCAACTGACGACAGGCAGCATCGCGGTTCGCGAAGGGTTCATACGTGAAGACACCCATGCCGTTGGGCCATCTATAAATCTGGCTGGGTATTACGTATTGCCGGGTATCATCGACCTGCACGGCGATGCCTTCGAACACCACCTTGCGCCCCGCCCATCGGCCCCCTTTCCTGTTCAACTGGGGCTGGCTGGCACCGACCGGGACGCTGCTGCAAATGGGGTCACCACCGCATGGATGGCGCAAAGCTGGTCGTGGGAAGGCGGCGGTCGTGGCCCAGAATTTGCGAAAAAGTTCCTGCAAGCACATAGTGATTACCGTCCACATCTGCTGACTGACCTGCGTGTTCAAATCCGATGCGAAACACACACCGTCGACACCCAAGACCGTTTGATTGATGCAATCGAGACATTCGGCGTGGATTACGTTGTTTTCAACAACCACCTTGATGAAGCTGTTGAGATGGCAAAAACGCAACCAGACCGGGTCGCCGCGTGGGCGGCACGAGCAGGAAGAAGCGCCGCCGAACATATCGCATTGGTCGAAGCAACACGTGATCTCAATACTCAGGTGCCCCGTTATCTGTGCAATCTGGCTGCAGCCTTTGATCGGCTGGCTGTACGCTATGGTAGCCACGATGATCCAGATGGCCGTACTCGCGAATACTATTCGATGATTGGCGCGAAAATCTGTGAATTCCCGACACACCGAAGCGCCGCGGCATTGGCAAAAACATGGGCTGATCCGGTGATCATGGGCGCGCCCAATGTCGTGCGCGGCGGATCACAGTCGGGTAATATCGCCGCTGTATCGCTGATCCGCGAAGGGCTGTGCGACGCGCTCGTTTCGGACTATCACTATCCGACCCTTGCCCAAGCAACATTTGCGTTGGCCGATGCCGGCATCATGGATTTCGCCCGCGCGTGGGGGATGATTTCTACCCGCCCCGCCCGGATCATGGGGCTGGGCGACCGTGGCGTCATCGACGAAGGTAAACGTGCCGACTTGACCATCATCAACGCCGCCACCCGCCAAATCGAAGGCACAATGGCCACCGGTCGCTGGTCGCACCTGTCTGGCGGCCTTGCCCATCGATTGACCCAAGCAGCACCGAAGCTACGGATCGCAGCCGAATAGCGAAGTAACGAAATCAATGCGTGCCGTCGCCCACGCACCCCGCTTCATCCATCTCGCCCCGGTTCGTTAGGATCGTTAGAAAACAGAGCAATCTTGTTGCCTTGCGGGTCGCGAAGGTAGCCAACATAGAAATGAGGACCGTAGGCGTCACGAAAACCGGGCTGCCCCTCGTCAAATCCGCCAGCCGCAAGCGCGGCGGCGTGAAGGTCGCGCACTTGCTTTTGATTGCACGCTTCAAACGCGACCATAGCACCGTTCCCAGCGGATGCCGGAAGCCCATTGAACGTTGGCTTAACGTAGAAATCAGGGAGTGCGACTGACTGACCCGGTTCTATAGCCAGCGCATAGCTTAAGCCTTCGGGGCCTTCCTCCAGCCCGTAATCAAGGGCGGGCAGGAACGCAGAATAAAATCGCTTCGCACGCGCGATATCATCAGCCCCGACGGTGACGTAGGCAATCATGACGTAGGTCCTTTCCGAAGGTGTGCTTATTGCGACCAGTTGACCACAGCCTATCTGCTGAACGGTAGCTACGGCAATATTGGTGCATTTGGCGACTAAGCACCATTCGTCATCAAGCGTATTTTTCGATGAAGACTTCGGCGCTCATCGCTCGGAAATCATCCAGCGCGGCACGCAAACGGTCATGCGGCCAATCCCACCATGCGAGCGCCATCATCCGTTCAGCGATATCGTCAGAGAATCGCGCACGTAGCGGCACGGCGGGGATACCTGCAACGATCATGTACGGCGGCACGTCTTTGGTCACGATCGCTCCACCCGCAACAACGCAACCATGGCCAAGTGTAACCTCTGGCCGTATCTGGGCACCATGTCCGATCCAAGTGTCATGCCCGATATCGGCACGCCGCGACCTGCGATGCGCGAACCAATCTTCGTCGTGGGACGCGTCATCAAAATAGTCAGCGGACCGATAGTGAAAATGATGCAAACTGGCCTTATCCATCGGGTGATCCGTCGCGCCAATTCGGACATAGCTTGCGATATTGGCGAACTTCCCGATCTGGGCATTGGCGATATCAGCAAAGCGGTCGCAATACGAATAATCCCCCATCTGCGAATGCGCCATTCGGCTGCCACGCCCAACCTCGGTATAACGCCCAAAGGTCGTATCCGTGATCTCGCAATCTGGATGAACGAACGGGGTGTCTGCTTTTAGTCGTGCGATCTTAATGTCCCCCCTCGTCGCCTTTAATGAGCTTGCGACGCAACCAACCCGAGAACGTATCCATCAGCATCACCATCAGAATAATCAGGACGATATAATAGGTGACTTCTTCCCAGTCTTTTTGGGTGTTGATCGCTTGAGTAAGCATAAGACCAATCCCGCCCCCCGTAATCGCACCGATGATCGTCGCTGAACGGGTGTTGGATTCCAGATAGTAAAGAATTTGGCTCAACAAGATGGGCGTGATCTGTGGAATGACGCCGAAACGGTAGCGTTGCAGTGGCTTCGCCCCAGTAGAGGTAATGCCTTCGATCTGTTTGCCGTCAACGTTTTCTAAGGCCTCCGAGAACATTTTGCCGAATGACCCGGTGTCCGTCAGCAAGATCGCCAAAGAACCCGTCAATGGACCCGGCCCAAAGGCCCGCGACAAAACAATCGTCCAGATCAAACCATCGACGCCGCGCAAAAAATCAAACACACGCCGCGCGGCGAAACGTAGACTGCCGAGTGGGCTAAAGTTTTTTGCAGCCAAAAAACCAAGCGGCAACGCGACCATCGCGGCACCAAAAGTACCCAGAAATGCCATCAGGATCGTCTCAAACAGGGCCCATGCGACATCGCCATGGCGCCACATCTTGTTCGCCCAAAACTCGGACCAAATGGCACCTGCTTCACCATGAAACGCATGACCAAGCAGCGTGCCAAACGCCATCCCATGGTACGGGCTATCGAGTGTGAAAAAGAACAGCTCCCACCCCAAGAAATAGCGAAAAACTTCAGACCGGTTACGGGTAACGGTAAGGCGGCCCGCGTCTGTTGAGATCGTCACGCGATTTTTCGACGCGTTGATCCAGTCTGGCAATTCGTTTGTCGGAAATACCGCGTTTACACCGCTACGGCCGGGCTCAGTAATAATCAGGCCATACCCCGGAATGTCATAGGTCACTTGGGTTTCGCCAAATGTGACGATGTGGTCATTACCAAGATCGACAATGGTGTCATTACCCAAGGTGACCCAAGCAGGGCTGTTACCGTCGAGATACCGCCCCTTACGTTCGCCCTCGATGGATACATCGACAGAACCATCACGGTTATCGCGGGTCACATGGGTTTTGTAGCTGTAGGCGTCTGACACCAAGGTACGCGCGTTTTGAAGATTGGCGCGTTCCGCCAACCCGCCAATATCAAACGCAACAAAGATATAGGCAAAATAGCAGAGGATCACCGCAGGCACAGCAAACGACATCATCCGCTTGCGTTGAAACTGCCCGGCAGTGCGGATTTGGAGCGGCATGACGGTCATACGTGGATCTCCCCTTTGGCAGAGCCATGCGTCAGCCGATTACGCAGATAGCTTGATGTTTGATCGACAACCACGATGGTTAGAAAAAGCAGCAAGAAAATGGCTGCGGCCTCGTCGAATTTGCCCTGCCCCCAGCTCATGGTGTTGCGCAGGTCGTATCCGATGCCACCCGCCCCCACAAAGCCAAGGATCGCTGAGGCGCGAATGTTGATCTCAAACCGAAGCAACGCGTAGCTCAAGTAGTTTGGTGCCACCTGAGGGACGACACCCAACCACATCCGCTGAACCCAACCTGCGCCGACCGATTCCAATCCTTCGATAGGTTTGAGTGATGCGTTTTCATTTACTTCGGAAAACAATTTCCCCAGTGCGCCGACCGTATGCAGCGCAATGGCGATCATGGCGGGCACTGGGCCACCGCCCAAGATGAAGATCAGCACAAGCGCGATAACAATTTCGGGCACAGCCCGCAAAACGTCCAAAACGCGGCGCAGCGGCCCAACAAGCCAAGGCCAAGGCGCGAGACCACGAGTCACGAGTAACGACATGACAAGCCCGACAATCCCACCAAGCAGCGTCGAGGCCCCGGCGATATTGACCGTCTCGATCAGTGACGGCAGGTATTTAACGAAATACCCAGGCAGAAGATGCGCGCGCTCAACGGCTTCGGATATCACATCACCCGGAAAGTCGAGAAGCATCGGCAACCCGTTCCAAAAGCCACCTGCATTCCGGTCGTTTGCGGTCGCGAAACCGCCAGCCATCAGCGCAACAAAGACAATCAACAAGATTGTATTCATGATCCGCTTGCTACGAACCTGTGCCAAATAGTTTGCTTGGATATCTGCTGTCGTCAGCTCTGCCATCAGTTTATCCTGAATATAAAATTACAGGCCCCAGTAGAAAACCGGGACCTGCAGAACTTCATAAAAAACCGATCAGTTTGATTTCGCGAGACGGGCCGCGACGATCGAAACATATGCGTCATGTGTGATTGGATCGAAGCCAAGTGTTTCACCGGCGGCAACGCCGTAAGCGCAATCTGGGTCCGCATCATAAAGACCATCAACCAGCGCAGTCATCTTGTCTTTGACGTCTTGCGGCAGCGCGCTGCGCAGAACAACCGGACCTTCCGGGATCGGCGCGGAACGCCAGATTTCAACCAGATCGTTCATGTCGACCAGACCAGCATCAACCGCTTTGCGCAATGCGCCAGAATTGAAACCGTCTTCCCATTCGCCTTGGCCGTCAGCCCAAGTCACACCACCATCAACGTCACCATTATTCACAGCAACGATTGTTTGCTCATGACCGCCAGTGAATTTGACTTCACCAAAGTAATCGCCGGATTCCATGGACGCGCCGGTCTGCTGCGGGATCTCGATGGATGGGATTAGGTAGCCAGAAGTCGAGTTTGGATCGCCAAAGCCAAACACTTTGCCCTGCATGTCCTCAAGCGATTTAATTCCGCTGTCGGCACGCGCGAAACCGATAGAATGGTAGCCGTAAGAGCCATCAAGGTTGATCTTAACCAAAATAGGCTCAACAGCTGTTTCGTCTTGAATATGGATCGCAGCATAAGACGACGCACCCAGCCAAGCCATATCAAGCGTACCGCCCAGCAGACCCTGAATAACGCCGTTATAATCCGCTGGTGCGAATAGCTTTGTTTCTACGCCCAGCTCTTCTTCGGTGTAACCACGCAGGCATTCGTATGAATTCATGCGGTCTTGTGCGTTCTCGCCACCCAAGATGCCGATGCGGAATTCGTCAATGGCGTGGCCTTCAGCAAAGGCAGCGCCCGTCAGCGATGTTGTCGCAAGCGCGGCAGCAATCAGTTTTTTCATTGGTCTTCTCTCTTACAAAACGCCCCAAGCAGACGGGGCTTTGGGGTTAAATCTTGCGCTCAGACGCTTTCGGCGATGTCCGCCAGTCTCGCGACTTCTTCGCTAAGGGTTTCAATTTCGGTGGATGTGGCCGCTTCCGAGAATGTCTCGTCCGCGCCGTAAATGTCGCGGGCCACGCCAGTGGTCAGTTGTTCAGGCGTGCCATCAAATACGATCCGCCCAGCACGCATTCCGATCACCCGGTCGCAATAACGGCGCGCGGTATCAAGCGTGTGTAGGTTCGCAATTACCATGCGGCCGTCTTGTTCGTGGATATCACGCAAGGACTGCATCACGACTTGCGCGTTCATCGGATCAAGAGACGCGATAGGTTCATCTGCCAGAATAATCTTGGGGTCCTGCATTAACGCACGCGCAATCGCGACGCGCTGCTGTTGACCGCCGGAAAGAGCCTCCGCGCGTTTGGGGGCATGTTCAGCGATCCCAAGACGGTCAAGAATTTCAATCGCGCGGTGAATGTCTTCGGTCGGATAGAGGTTAAACATCGTTGCAAAGGTCGAACGACGGTTCAACGTGCCGTGCAACACGTTGGACACAACATCCATCCGTGGCACCAAATTGAACTGTTGAAAGATCATCGCGCATTGGGATTGCCAGTTGCGCTTGGCCGCACCACGCAGCTGCGTGACATCTTGACCTTCAAACATGATCGCGCCAGAGGTCGCATCGGTAAGACGGTTCAGCATCCGCAGCAAGGTCGACTTACCCGCCCCCGACCGCCCAATAATCCCGATCATCACAGGTTTATCGACAACAATACTCGCCGCATCTACGGCTTTATTCGGGCCAAAGGCCTTAGTCAGGTCATCAATACGCAGCATCAAGGCTCTCCAAAGTCTTGTGCTGTGTGACCCCCTCGCTTTGCAGATTTGTTAAGGAATGGTGAAGGTTTTGTGACGGGGGATGACGTATATTGCAAAGCAATTAATCATCGCGCGTGCTTGCAGTCTTGCCGCCAGATAGCAGCTGTGCGGGACTTTGCTGCCGTTGACTTGTGATCGCAAAACGCTAAGCGTTAGATTGAAAAACCTATGGGTGCTACAGTGACCGCAGATCAGCTAACTACAATTGTTGCCGGAGATCAGGTATCGATCCATGACCTAAACGGCAAGGTCGTATTTTCTACGATATCAGATAGTTATACGGCAAGTTTTCCAAAGTCTAACTGGGGTTTGCCCAACTATGATGGCATCATGATCGAACAAGACAACGGAGCACTTGTATTTCATGGTACAAAATTCTTATTCGAAAATTTAGGCTTGGTTCATCTGGTCTGAAGAGACACTTCGGGCTCATAGCTGACATTCACATACAAAAGAGCCCCGCGAATGCGAGGCCCCTTGTGTCTTATTTATCGCCGGATAGACCGCCTGCGATGTCAGGTGAGCCGTCCAAATCTTTGGGCAGCACCAAGTTCAGCACAATCGCGATGAAGGCTGATGGCAGCAGGCCGGATGTCATCAAGATGCGCATTGTGTCTGGCAGGTACTGGACTGCATTTGGCTCTAGCTGAAGGCCCAAGCCAATCGACAGGGCGATCGCAAAGATCACCATGTTGCGGCGGTTCCAATCGACTTCGGAAAGCATGGATACGCCAGCGGCCACGACCATACCGAACATGACGATTACGCCGCCGCCCAGAACCTCGATGGGGATCGTGTTGATGATCGCGCCCACCTTGGGAACCAACCCGCAGATGATCAGGAAGATTGCGCCAACGGTCACGACATGGCGGCTCATCACGCCGGTCATCGCGATCAGGCCAACGTTTTGACTAAAGGATGTGTTGGGGAAGCCGCCAAATATGCCAGCAATCGCAGTGCCGAAACCGTCAGCAAAGGTCGCGCCTTGGATTTCTTTGTCGGTTGCTTCGCGCCCCGCGCCGCCTTTGGTGATCCCGCTGACGTCGCCGACGGTTTCGATTGCCGACACAAACGCCATCATGCAAAAGCCGATGACCGCTGCCGCGCTAAATTCAAAGCCATATTTGAACGGCATTGGCGCTGCGAAAGTAGCTGCATTGCTGACTTTGGCCGCGATGCCGAAATCACCGCCAAAGCTGATCATCCCGAAAATCAGCGCATAGATATAGCCGGCAATCAACCCGATGATCACAGCAGAAATCGACAACATGCCCTTGGCAAAGAACTTTAGTGCGAGGGTCACGATGATGACCGTACCAGCGGCACCCCAGTTTAACAGGCTGCCGTATTCTGGGCTATTCACCGCAGGAACACCGCCCGCAGCATATTGGATGCCAACCTTGACCAGCGCCAAACCGATCATGACGACGACCAGTCCGGTCACCAAGGGCGGTAGGGCAAATCGGATCTTACCGATCACGGTGCCTAGCAACGCGTGGAACAGGCCACCGATCAAAACGCCGGTAAACAGGGCGGGCATTGCCTCTACCCCTTTGCCAGCGACCAGAGGGATCATGATCGGGATAAACGCGAATGACGTGCCTTGCACGATAGGCAGGCGTGCGCCAACAGGACCCATGCCGATTGTTTGGAACAGTGTCGCGATGCCCG
This sequence comes from Yoonia maritima, assembly GCF_043641945.1. Classification (GTDB taxonomy): domain Bacteria; phylum Pseudomonadota; class Alphaproteobacteria; order Rhodobacterales; family Rhodobacteraceae; genus Yoonia; species Yoonia maritima_B. Next base: position 363,747 of record NZ_JBHZRX010000004.1, read on the forward strand.
CAAACAGCATCGACATCTGGATAAGATAGGTCATATCCGGGAACCCTAGCGCCCCCGCATCGGACCCAAAGCCAAAGCCAGCTGCCCCTGAAATGATGATGGCAGGTGTCACGTTCGATACGAACATCGCCAATACGTGCTGAATGCCAAGTGGGACCGCCTTTGCGATGCCCGGAAAATAGTCTGGGTCGCGCAGCTGTTCTGGCGTCCCGATTGAATTATCTGTCATTATTTTCGTCCCTGATGGTTTGCCGATCTTAGCGCCGGTCAAATTTAGAAATTGATGAAATAGGGTGTGTCGTAGTGATGCTCCTCTAGGTTTGGGGTGTCACCGATACGGTCAATCACGGCAAATAGGCCCGGCGCTGCCAATGGGGTCAGAACGCCGTGCCACGTACCGCGGTGGAAATTGATCCCCTCTCCGGGGTTTGTGATGAATGCATGGGGTTGCAGATCAGCGTCTGCGACGACGACCAAAAACGGGTCCATGCTCATCGGGATAAACGCCTGCGATCCGTCTGGATGGCGCTCAACAAGATCGAGCTGGTAGGGCAGTTGACGCAGTTTCGACCGGAACAGGCTAATCCCCACCCGTGCATCGCCAACATCAACCTTTGCGCGGTCGTGGAACCGCCCACATAGGCCAGCGTTGATGACTTTATCAGGATCGCCATCGCAATTCAGCACATCCCCATATGGCGCGAACGCCGTTGCCGTCAGAGGGGATATGCTGATGTTTCGGGTCATCTTGGCAACATTTCCTTAAGCCGATGCAATGCGATGCGTTCGACCTGATGGCAGGCTTCTTTGAATTCTGTTGCCCGGTCGTTGTTTAAACGTGACTGCATGGCGGCCTTGATTGACGCTTTGTCATGGTCGCGTACGGCAATGATAAAGGGAAAACCGAATTTGTCGGTATAGGCCATGTTGCCTGCTTCAAATTCCGTGCGCTCGCTGTCGGTCAACGCGTCCAAACCTGCGCTGGCTTGCTCTGCTGTGCTTTCCGCTGTCAGGCGTTTCGCTGCCGCCAGTTTCCCTGCCAAGTCCGGGTGCGCTGTCAGCACGCCCAGTCTTTCCTCTTCGCTTGCGGATCGGAACATCCGGGCAAACGCATTTTGCAAACCCACTGCGGTGTCATGCGAAGGCCCAAGCTCTAGATCAAAGGCGCGCTCGGCAATCCAAGGCGAATGCTCAAAGACACCACCATAGGCCTGCACAAACTGATCACGGCCCATTTGCGATGGGCGGACAAAGCGCTGGTGCGGGTGCTCGGTCGCCCAATGATCGGCGATCTGTTCACGGGTCGCGAACCAAACATCATCGTGGCTTTGCGCATATTCGATAAACTGACGCAAAGCCTCGACACGGCCGGGGCGGCCAATCAGGCGACAGTGCAGGCCAATAGACAACATCCGCCCGCCCTCGCGGTATAGCGCGTCAAAGCTAGCCTTGAGATATTCAAAGAACTGCGTGCCTGAATTGAAGCCCTGCGGCGTCGCGAAACGCATGTCGTTGGCGTCCAATGTGTAAGGCACAATCAGCTGATCGGTTTTACCGAACTCTGACCAATACGGCACGTCATCAGCATAGGTATCCGCCACATAGGCAAACTGGCCAGTCTCCGCAGCTAGTCGCACAGTGTTGTCAGAACAACGGCCCGTGTACCATCCGCGCGGCGGTTCACCCACGACCTCGGTGTGCAGGCGGATCGCCTCGGCCATATCGGCGCGTTCGACATCTTCAGGGGCGTCTTTGTATTCGATCCACTTCAAACCGTGGCTCGCGATTTCCCATTCCGCATCTTTCATCGCAGCGACCTGTTCAGGGCTGCGCGCCAGTGCAGTGGCAACCCCGTAAACGGTGATCGGCAGATCAGCCATCAGCCGATGCAACCGCCAGAAGCCGGCACGACTGCCGTATTCATAGATGCTTTCCATATTCCAATGGCGTTGACCCGGCCATTGCGCGGCACCCACGATCTCAGACAAGAACGCCTCTGACGCGGCATCGCCGTGCAGCACGTTGTTTTCGCCGCCTTCTTCGTAGTTCAAAACAATTTGCACAGCGATCCGCGCCCCGTTCGGCCAATTCGCCGCCGGAGGGTTCGCCCCATAGCCGATCATGTCACGCGGATATCTTTGCACCGGTGCCTCCTATTTCATTGCCATGTTAATCAGAAATAATCCCGATTGTTTTCAAAATATTTACGAAAGTCTTTCGGCAGTTCGAATAGCATCACCGATCCGATCAATCATGAATTCCATAAACAGACGGGTCTTCGGGTCTTGGTGCCGACGATGGGTATAAAGGCACGACATCTGGACGGGCATCGGCGGCGTGTCCGCAGCCACAACCACAAGCGCACCATTTGCAAGATGCTCTGCCACCTCAAACCGGGGCTTCATCGCAACTCCCTGCCCTGCAAGCGCCCAGTCCGTAAGAACATCACCATCGTCGCTTTCCAAGCGACCGCTGACGCGAAAACGTTGTGGGCCGTCTTCGGTCATCAACTGCCACTGGAATTCAAGCGCACCGGGAAAGCGTAGGTTCAGACATTCATGTTTGTCACTCACAAGCGCAGCACCATCCGCAGGATGCCCCCGCGCGGCGATATATTCAGGCGACGCGACAAGCACCCGCGCCACATCCGATATCTTGCGTTGGCGCAGGTTGCTGTCTGCGGGCTGGCCCAGATGAAACGCCAAATCCAACCCTTCAGTGGTCATATCGACCGTCCGGTCAGTCATACGCAGCCGCACGTCAATCAACGGGTATTGCTCTGTAAATTCGGGAACATGCGGCGCAATCAATCGGCGCCCGACACCCAAAGGTGCTGCAACATGCAGCTGCCCTTTGGGGTTTTCGGTCAGATCAGAAACCTGCGCCTCGGCATAATCGACGGCGTCCAAGACACTGCAAGCGCCCCCATAAAACGCCTTGCCCTGCGCCGTCGGCGTCAGGCTACGGGTCGTGCGCTGGAACAGGCGCACAGACAAGTGATCCTCTAGCTGCGAAATCCGGGCAGACGTTACAGCTGGCGAAATCCTCAGATCGCGCCCCGCCGCTGACATCGACCCCAGTTCGTAGACACGGACAAAAGTCCGGATATTCTCAAAGTAAGACATTATTCTGCAATTTTTGATAGAGCTTGGCAGTATCAGGGAATACAAGAAAACCAAGCCGTTGACTAGACTAGTCGCAAAAAGGGGACACGCATGTACGATCTGGCAATTCTATGGGACTGGCTCGCCTTTGCCGTGCGCTGGTTGCACGTGATCACAGCAGTTGCTTGGATTGGGTCCAGCTTTTATTTCATCGCACTGGATCTGTCGCTGAACCGCGATATCGACGGCCCCGCCGATGGCGAAGAATGGCAGGTCCACGGCGGCGGCTTCTACCACATCCAAAAATATCTGGTCGCACCAAAGGCGATGCCAGAACACCTGACCTGGTTCAAATGGGAAAGCTATTCAACTTGGCTGTCTGGTTTCGCCATGCTCGCGGTCGTGTACTGGGCCGGGGCTGAGCTATTCCTGATCGACCCATCCAAGGCTGATTTGGCGATTTGGCAGGCCATCTTTATCTCCGCCGCGTCGCTTGCCGTCGGCTGGCTGATCTATGACTACCTTTGCAAATCCCCGCTTGGAAACACGCCCACCGTATTGATGGTGCTGCTGTTTGTGCTGCTGGTCGCCATGTCGTGGGGCTATAACCAAGTCTTTACCGGCCGCGCTGCATTGCTCCACTTGGGCGCGTTCACCGCTACGATTATGACGGCCAATGTGTTCTTTATCATCATGCCGAACCAGCGGATCGTCGTTGCAGACCTAAAGGCCGGGCGCACGCCGGACCCGAAATACGGCAAAATCGCAAAGCTGCGGTCGACACATAATAATTACCTTACCCTGCCCGTGATATTCCTGATGTTGTCGAACCACTATCCTCTGGCGTTCGGTACGCAATACGCATGGATTATCGCGGCGTTGGTATTCCTGATGGGTGTTACGATCCGTCACTATTTCAATTCAATGCACGCTCGCAAAGGCAAACCAAGCTGGACGTGGGCCGTCACCGTCATCCTGTTCCTCATCATCGCATGGCTATCCACACAGCGCGGATATGACAGCTATGAAGAGGCTGAGGCGCGTGAATTAACCGCATACGAGCAACGCTTTGCGAGTGCCGAAGGATACGACGAAGTCCACGATATCGTCATTGGCCGCTGTTCAATGTGCCACGCGCGCGAACCGGTCTGGGGCAATATGCAGCAAGGACCCAAAGGGGTGTTCCTAGAAACCACAGGGGACATCACAAAACACGCACGCCAAATCTATTTGCAGGCCGGGGTTAGCCAAGCAATGCCGCCTGCAAACGTTACGCATATCGAAAACGAAGACCGCGCTAAACTGATCGCTTGGTACCGCGCAGGGTCGTAGGGTGGGTTTTAACCCACCGCGCCCTAAAACCTGATTTCGAACGCAGCACCCGGTCCGTCCAACAAGCTGATCTGCGCTCCCTGCGCCTGAAGCATTCGTGCCACAATAGGCAGCCCCATACCTGTCCCACCGGCGTCACGACGCGTTGTAAAAAACGGATCAAAAATGCGATCCCGATTACCTTCGGAAATGCCTGTCCCGTTGTCAGCGATCACGACCCGATCATCATGATGCGTGATTTGGATTTCTGTTGCGCCATGCGCCTTGGCGTTTCCAACAAGATGGGTCAAAACCAGTTTTAGTACCTCTTGTGAGAACGGCACTTCGCCATCCTTTATAACACGCACGCCATCAAAGTCAGCGACCTCAGAAAGAACGCAACTCCCTCGCGGCAACGGGTCTTGCGCACGGGCGAGCGCACGTTGACCATCCAATAGCGCCTCCATCCGCGCCACTGCGTCAGTGATGTTTTGCAGCATTTTGGTGCGGTCGGCGACTGACAGATTTGGATCATCCAGCAGCTCTGCCGCCCCGCGCACGACAGTCAAAGGTGATTTAAATTCATGGGTCACGTGATCTGCATAAGACCGCAGAACGGCCTCACGGCCCTGTAGGGTCTCGGTCATCGCGAACACCGCGCTTCCTAGCTTGGAAAACTCAGGCGTACCGAAATGGGTCGGTACTTCAGCATCACCTTCGGCCTGCGCGTAATCCGTAATGGCGCGTACAGGGCGCAACACAAGTCGCCACAAAAAGAACCCGAGCACACCCGTCGCAACGAACGCCATCCAGGCAATCATCCAAGTCGTCTCGGCCCAGCCAAGAACGCCACCAGCGACACGGAAATAACCGATACCAATAAGCGGCAAAAAGAACACTGCAGCGAGTGTCCCACCCAGCACAAAAGCCAAAGGCGGTCGCCATTTGGCAATTACGCGCCGCGGCATGCGCCCATCCGGATGCCAACACCATGTACAGTCTCAATCGCGTCGGCGCAGCCCGCCTCGGCCAGCTTGGCCCGCAAATTGCGTAGATGACTATCCATCGTACGATCACTGACATGTACGTTGGTGCCATAGATTTGGTCGACCAATTGTGGGCGGGACAACACATTGTCGGGGCGTCGCATTAAATGCAGCGCTAGTTCCATTTCGCGGGCAGTCAACGTCACCGGCGCATCATTCACGTGGCAAAGGTGTCGCTCTGGATCGATACTCAGCAAGCCCCGGCGCAAGACGGCCTGCGTTGTTTCAACTGGTCCGCTGCGTTTCAGAATCGCACGGACACGCGCCACCAACTCTCGCGGTGAAAACGGTTTGGACACATAATCATCTGCGCCCAGTTCAAGGCCGACAATCCGGTCAACTTCATCCGCTTGCGCGGTCAAAAACAGCACGGGCACCTGCGAAGTCTTGCGCAATTCACGGCACACCGAAAGCCCGTCCATCTCGGGCATGCCGATATCGAGAACGATCAAGTCAGGTGACAGGCTTTGTGCAGCTTCTAGCGCTGCGCGACCATCGGCCGCCTCAGTCACACCGAAACCTGCCTGCCCCAGCGCAATGCGCAATACGTCACGAATTTGCGCATCATCATCTGCGATCAATATCATTGCCCCACCTCCATCAATGCCAAACTACGGTGTCAGCATTCGTTTAGGTAGCGCAATTTGCGGCATTCGGTCGGATGAGCGAAGTTTATTCATCATCCAGCCACCACGCATCCCGTGCCAGTCTTTTTGGAATACCACGTACAACCATTTTCTTGCCTCTTTGTTACTGCTCTCAGGCAGATCTAAAAAAGCATGGTGCACACTATCCCTGTGAATTGTGCAGATTTTGCGTAGATCTACGATTAGCCAGAACAAGCCGACCGAATAGCCCTCATATTGTCGCCATATGGGGTCGGATCAGTGACGCTCCCGCCACGGAACACAGCGGAGCCTGCGACCAATACGTCTGCACCTGCCTCGACAACCAAAGGCGCTGTTGTCGGATCGACGCCACCATCAATTTCAATATGGATCGGGCGTTCACCAATCATCTGGCGCAGCTGGCGTACCTTTTCGACTTGGCTATGGATGAACTTTTGACCACCAAATCCGGGGTTCACTGTCATCACACAGACGAGATCAACCATGTCCAACAGATATTCGACCGCGCTTGCTGGCGTGCCGGGGTTAAGGGCAACGCCTGCCTTGGCACCTGCTGCACGGATCGCCTGCAATGTGCGGTGAATATGTGGGCCAGCCTCGACATGGGCGGTGATCACATCAGCGCCCGCATTTGCAAAGGCTTCGATATATGGATCGACTGGCGCAATCATCAAATGCACGTCCATGACGCCTTTGATATGCGGGCGGATCGCAGCACAAGTCGCCGGACCGAAAGTGATGTTTGGCACGAAATGCCCATCCATGACGTCAACATGCACCCAATCAGCACCCTGCGCCTCAATCGCCTCGCACTCTTTGCCGAAGTTGGCGAAATCAGCCGATAGGATCGACGGAGCGATCTTCAAAGAACGATCAAAGGACATGGGCGCACCTCATATTTGGATTTGCCACAGCAAATAGTCATAGTCCGCCCATTTGTCACGCCGTGAAGATATATGCTGCAATGCAGCAAAGGCTGTGTTAATTTGCGGTATGGTCCAGACTTTGTATCACAAAGACATTCTGCAAAACCGCGCGCAAATTCACCTGACGCGCGCGACCTTGACGCCTCAACGCCCTAAAGCCCTGCACACGCATGACTTTTTCGAACTGTTTTGGGTCCAAAACGGTCAGGTCAGACATCACCTCCCCGACCGCACCGACACGCTGGACGAAGGCACCGCTTGTTTTCTACAGCCCGGTCAGCATCATGCGCTACAAGGTCGCGGTGAACATGCTCTTGTTGTTTCACTGTGCATCCACCCTGATACGATTGCTAATCTTGGAAAACGCCATCCAGACCTGCAGGGTCACCTTTTCTGGTCCGACGCCAAAATCGCGTTACACCAACGCGATATCCGCCAATTGGCCACACTAAACCACGCTGCCGTCCTTTTGGAGCGCAGCGCCTGTACCGCACTGCACGCAGAGGCATTCTTGCTACCGCTTTGCGCCGACCTAACGGGTGATATTCAGCCAAAAGACGCACCCGCATGGCTGGCGCAGGCCTGCCAGACAGCCAAAGACCCAGCCGTGTTTCGGGAAGGCTCCGCTGGTCTTGTCGCGATAACGGGCAAAGCACATCCGCATGTCTCGCGGAGCATGCGTAAATACTACGGCCAAACGCCGTCAGATTTCATCAACGACCTTCGTATGACCCACGCCGCACGCGTGTTAATCACCGATAGTGACCCAATCAGCGAGATAGCCCGCGACGTCGGCATTCCGAACATGTCACATTTCCACAAACTGTTCCGAAACGCATATGGGCTGACGCCACTCCAATATCGGCACAAATACCAGCGTGAACTCGTCCAGCCTCAAGGCTAAATGATCCCCATCACCTTGCGTCAAATACTCAAAAAACGGTTTTGATCAATTGATCAAAACTTGCCAATCATTGGCCAAACTGGCACTCTGTTCCGGCAATGCAGGAGGCCCCCTTGCAAACTACTCACTCCACCACTTTGCACCAGCTTCCGCAGGTGCAAGAACAGCGTAACGACGGCATGCCACTTGACCTTGATTGGGTGATGGCTGTCCAAGCAAATACATCGGCCATCGAACGACGCGCAGCAACGCTGCCCGGTCGGCGGTCTGTCAAAAAAGATTACCAAGCCGCTTGGCTATGTAAAGCGATCAGTCTGATCGACCTAACGACCCTTTCAGGGGACGACAGCGAAGGGCGCGTACGACGCCTATGCGCCAAGGCTCGCCAACCTGTGCGGGCAGATATCCTTGAAAAGCTTGGCATGACCGGGCTGACCACAGGTGCGGTCTGCGTCTATCACGATATGGTCGAAACTGCCGTAGACGCCCTGCAAGGGTCGGGTATTCCCGTGGCGGCTGTTTCCACTGGTTTTCCTGCTGGCCTATCGCCGTTCCACCTGCGCATCGCTGAAATCGGCGAAAGCGTCAAAGCGGGTGCCGAAGAAATCGACATCGTGATTTCACGTCGCCACGTGCTGACAGGCAATTGGCAGGCGCTTTACGATGAAATGAAGGAAATGCGCGCGGCCTGTGGTGACGCCCACGTCAAAGCAATCCTTGCCACCGGCGAGTTGGGCACGCTGCGCAACGTCGCGCGCGCATCACTAGTCTGCATGATGGCCGGGGCTGACTTCATCAAAACGTCCACTGGTAAAGAACCCGTCAACGCCACCTTGCCCGTCACGCTAACCATGATCCGCGCGATCCGCGACTATCAGGAACGTACGGGGATTAAGGTTGGATACAAACCCGCGGGCGGTATCTCCAAAGCCAAAGACGCGTTGGTCTATCTGTCGATGATCAAAGACGAACTGGGCGACCGTTGGCTGCAACCCGACCTGTTCCGCTTTGGCGCATCCAGCCTACTGGGCGACATCGAACGGCAACTCGAACATCACGTCACAGGCGCCTATTCGGCATCCTGGCGTCACGCGATCGGATAAGATCATGACCATCAAAGAAATCTTCGACACCATGGAATACGGCCCTGCCCCTGAAAGTAGCAAAGAGGCGCTGCAGTGGATCGCCGATCGTGGCGGCATCGCGGGCCATTACATCAACGGCGAATGGGGTGCGTTGCGCGATGATTTCTCATCGAACAACCCAGCCACAGGCGAAAAGCTGGCAGGCGTAACCAAAGGCAACGCAGCCGAGGTGGAAGCCGCTGTCAAAGCCGCCCGCAAGGCGCAACCTGCATGGGCCAAGTCGGGCCATAAACGTGCGCGTGTCCTTTATGCAATTGCCCGCCTTTTGCAAAAACACAGCCGTCTGCTGGCCGTGATGGAGACATTGGACAACGGCAAACCGATCCGCGAAAGCCGCGACATTGATGTGCCTCTGGCGATCCGCCATTTTTACCACCACGCGGGCTTTGCCCAATTGATGGACGAGGAACTGCCCGACCGCGAGGCATTGGGTGTTTGCGGTCAGATCATCCCATGGAACTTTCCACTGCTGATGCTTGCGTGGAAAATTGCGCCTGCGCTGGCGATGGGGAACACGGTCGTTCTGAAACCAGCAGAATACACATCGCTGACCGCGATGGTCTTTGCCGAAATCTGTTCTGAGGCAGGCGTACCGCCGGGCGTCGTGAACATTGTGACTGGTGACGGCGAAACAGGTGCAGCACTGGTCAACGCTGATGTCGATAAAATCGCATTCACTGGATCCACCGAAGTTGGCCACAAAATTCGCGAAGCAACGGCCGGATCAACCAAGGCGCTTTCTCTCGAACTGGGCGGCAAATCCCCCTACATCGTATTCGATGATGCCGACATCGACAGCGCGGTCGAAGGGTTGGTTGACGCGATCTGGTTCAATCAAGGTCAAGTCTGCTGCGCCGGATCGCGCCTGCTGGTCCAAGAAGGCATTGCTGATCGATTCTATGCCAAACTCAAAGCCCGGATGGATGGGCTGCGCATCGGCAACCCGCTCGACAAATGTATCGACGTTGGAGCCATCGTGGACCCGGTTCAGCTGGACCAGATCACCAAGATGGTCAACGCTAATACAGAAGGCGAAACCTATCAGGTCGCAGCACCCGAAGGCTGTTTCTATCCCCCAACACTGATCACTGGCCTGTCGTCCGCATCGACACTGATGCAGGAAGAGATCTTTGGCCCTGTTCTGGCCGCAACCACATTCCGCACGCCATCCGAGGCAGTCGAAGTCGCGAACAACACGCGCTATGGCCTTGCCGCATCGGTCTGGTCGGAAAACATCAACCTTGCGCTCGATATCGCGCCTAAACTGGCTGCGGGCATCGTTTGGATCAATGGCACCAACATGATGGATGCTGCTGCTGGCTTTGGTGGCGTACGCGAAAGCGGCTTTGGCCGTGAAGGTGGCTGGGAAGGTCTGACAGGTTACACAAAACCAAAGGCATCTGCGAAGCCAATCAAGCCAGCCAAGCCATTTGCAGCTACTGACGGTCAGCCTGCGGACCCTCTCGATCGTACAGCAAAACTGTATATCGGGGGCAAACAAGCACGTCCCGACGGTGGTTATTCAAGCCCTGTCTACAGCGCCAAAGGCAAGCTGCTGGGCCATAGTGGCATTGGCAATCGCAAAGACATCCGCAACGCGGTCGAGGCATGTAACGCAGCCAAAGGTTGGTCCAAGACAACTGGCCACCTACGGGCGCAAATCCTGTTTTACATCGCAGAAAACCTGTCGGCACGGGGTGCCGAATTTGCGGCAAGGATTGACGCCCTTGTTGGTGGAAAATCCGGCGCGGCAGAGGTCGAAACAGCTATCCAAACGCTGTTCACTTACGCCGCATGGGCCGACAAATACGATGGTCAGGCGCATGGCGTACCGATCCGTGGTGTCGCGTTAGCAATGAAAGAACCGGTCGGAAACATCGGCATCCTCTGCGACGATACCCCACTGTCTGGGCTAATCAGCGCAATGGCACCCGCAATCGCGATGGGCAACCGCACGGTCCTTATCCCAAGCGCTGCATTCCCGCTGGCGGCGACTGATTTCTACCAAGTGCTAGAAACATCAGACGTTCCTGCGGGCGTGGTGAACATCATCACAGGCGACCACGCAGAACTGGCACCGACGCTCGCTAGCCATATGGATTTGGACGCGGTCTGGTCTTTCTCAAGCAGCGATGTCAGCGGAGCGGTAGAAAAGGCCAGTGCGGAGAACCTGAAACGCACTTGGGTGAACAACGGATTGGCAACAAATCCAGCAACACATGACTATCTTCAGGCCGCGACAGAGATCAAAAACATCTGGATCCCATACGGCGAGTAACGAACCTTCGCCAATTCATCATACAGAAAAGGCCCCGACTTTTCGGGGCCTTTTGTTTTATTTCTTTGACCGCCAAGTACCGATCCATCGAGAGATACGGCCTCTACTCTCAGCGATATCTGCCTGAACTTCGTCCACACGATGACCAGCGCTATCCATTATAGGATCAACTGTACGTTCACGAAACTGACGCCACATGGCACGTATAAACGCAATGGCTGCCATAAGGGCGACAAAGAAAAAGATGTTGAACCAAGGAATGATAGTCACGTTCGGACTATCAACAGGACGGATCGCGACTGCGTTGGGAAAAGCTGAGAAGTATTCGTTGCGCCAACCGTAATGGGTCACCACTGCCCATTTCGGTTGTTCAGGGGTCGAACGCAAATCGTCCGCCTCGGTTTGTAGCGATGCCGTGTCGAACTTGAAATAGAACGGCCAAGACCATCCTGTATCCTCATTACGATAAACCATAACTTCGGTTGTATCGCGCGGCAAAAATCCCAGAAGGTAGGTTTTCTTTTTAACCGTCTGTATGAACTGAACGTCGCGATTGATGATCGTGGCAGACTGGTCATCCGGACGCGCCCAGAAAATGCGGGTCCAATCGTTCAGATCTTGGCGTTCTTGGTATGTGTTCACAACACGTACAATATCGTGCTGCGGCAGTGCATAATGCAGTACGACCCAGCCAAACATGAATACAAGAACCCGAAAAGCTATCTTAATGCGGTGCATGGGAATTCCTTTAGTTCTCGTTAATCATATAGATAATGGCGGCGATGGCGATGGTAGGAACGACATAGACCAGCCCGATCAATTTGGGTCGGATCGAACTGTTATAGGCTGCAATTCCTTCAGCGACATAGGCATCACGCGCGTCTTGATCAACATTGTCCGGGTGATCGGCGTCAAATTCTTTTTCTAGCCGCTCACGTCTGACCGACCGCGAATAGACCGAGATCATCAGATACAGCACACTTAGCCCGACAAAGCCGAACACGATTAGTCGAATAAATCCCATCAGCTCCTCCTACCGAGCGCGCCCCACGGGCCAACGCGGGTAATCAAATCAGGTTGCGCTTGCGGCCTTGGCTCCTCCATCGGGGCCTCGTGACCATATAGCGCTTGTCGGGTTCCTGCCTTATCTACCTGATACTCACGATCAAGGAAATCAACGACATAAGCCCGCTTTTCGTCCGGCCATGTGGCGTAGGCGCGATAGAACACCTCTTTATGGCAAATGAACAGTTGCCTGATATCAAGCGGCGTAAGTTCAGCCAACAACATGTTTACCAAATCTGCATCCGCGTGAGGCTTAGCGCGCAGCGTATAGAAATACGCCGGATGCTCTGACGTGATCTTGGGCCATGGTCCGTCTTCTTCGGCCCATCGCAACAATGCGGCAAGCCCCTGCCAAGCCTCTGGCAGTTTCTGCGCATACTGTCTGCCCAATCGGCGCAGGTCGCGACGGGTCGCGCCAGCAAGGTTTTCACCCATCGCGGCGGCGACCTCCATCACGATGAAATCCATCTTTTGATGCAAAATCGCGGCGGCATCGACACCACGTGCGTCGATAATGGGTTCAACCAGATCGTTAATGCTTAGGAACTTAGCAATGGCTGAACGATCCCTAAGATCGAAGGTAAACCGAATAGGCAGGTCGTCAAAGTCGTCCTTATCGGTCGCGACAATCGCCGCAGGATGTTCAACACCCCGAAACAGATACATGCCGCCAAACAGATCTGTCCAATAGTTGTCCTGATCGAATTCCATCTGCTTGAGCCGAACTGGATTTCGCACGACATCGCCCGTCTTTTTCGCCATGCCAATCATATCCGCGATCAACACATCATCGAACCACGCATCCTGTTCAGACTTAAACCGATCGATCATCTTACCCAGCTTATCAGCCATCGCCACTGTGCCGCTGGTCGTATCAGCCTCGATCCGGACTTTACGAATATCAAAAAGGCGCGCCGGACTATCGGCCAAATAGACAGAGTTAACCAATTCGCCCGCAACGGCATCGCGCGCAGTCAAGGCAAACAACTCTGATCTATTTTCGTTGATAAACTGTTTGAGAATACTACGCGCAGTCGAAAACTTTGCATTCAACAGCGGTGCGGTCGCCTGCTCTGTCGTCAGTAGAATAAACTGGCGGTTCACACCCGCGTGGTTCAGATAGAGATCATCACCAAACTCTTCACCCAACTCGGGGCTGAACCCAGAAATATCAATATGAAACACATCCTGTACCGTTTTACGTCCAGTAAGATGCTTAAGCGCACGATTATAGCGTTCAACCAACACCGGACTATCCACCCGGATCAGATTGCCAAACATCAGGCCTTTTTCGATTAGTCGATGCATGTTGCAACTCCGTTGGATAACGCTACCATGTTTCGCTCACCCATTTTTTGGGTAAGCCAGCCAAAGACAATAGCATAATGGGCGCCCATATAATTGCTGCGATTAGGCCGAGACGCCCGAAGAATGCGATGTTCGCAGACCAGCCGGGTACCATCATTTCCGCGAATGGCACCCCTTGCCATATGTAGAGAACAGCGAAAAAAGTCGCTGAAATCACAAACAGGACGATCGTAGACAGGAACGCGTTTAGCAGTAGTGGTCTCACGCCTTCAGGCAACAGCTTTGACATAAGACGCGGCACACCAAACGCGAGCAACGCAAGCGTCACGGCCGGAACAAATAAGCTGTCAGAAACAAAACTACCCATCCAGCGAAGCCTTTATCGTGAAGTTGGGGCTGAGCAGTGCCCAAACATAACGGCCGATAATCCATACGGCGCGTAGCAAAATAGCAGCGACACCACCGGACGACATTCCCAGACCATGCTCTACAACAAATCCGAGCGCCCCCAAATAGGTTGGAGAATGTTCAAAATGGTCCCAGCCAACGGCCACCAAACCAACCGGAAACGAAGCAATAAGCGTTACGAGCAAAGCTCCAATCATTGCGAACGGCAACGCCAAAAGGACATGCAGTTTCTGCGTGATTAAACGGCCAGTTGCCCACCAGCCAACTGCGCCTAACGCAAGCGATCCCACCGCCACAACATAGACATCATGTGCCGATTGATGGCTCAACCTTTGCCCCCTAGATACCGCTTCTTCGCTTCTTCTTGACGACCAAAATCGCGGACCATGTTTTCAATCGCGACTTCGTCGGACTTATCTGCATACCGGAACTCACTGTCTGCGTAGCGGTTGATTTCTTGGATTACCATGTCGACCGTGATCGGCGCGCGCAGGTCGGAAATCATGGCTTTCTTAGTGTCATAGTCTTTGAACATAAACAGATCGGGACTTTCCATCCATTCGTCTGGCAGTTCAAAGTCCATCGCGCGGACCTTCACCGCGTCAGTGATGTTCTTAATAGCGCGGCCAGTAAAACGCGGATCAGCCTCTTGAATCGCTTTCAGATAGGTCCCCATTTTGGCAATCGTATCAAGCGTGCCAATCTCAGACGAAACACGGTCATAGACATTCAGCAAGCCGACCTCTTTGGGCCGCGAGTGCCCTTCGAACGACGCGGCGACTGCCTTTTTGATCTCTTGCGCGCTAAACACTTCATGCGCACCGACTGGGATCTCGTGGTTCTTGCCCATCAGCAAATAAAGAATGTCGATATAGTCTTCGCGCGTTTGCGGACCATCGACCAAGAAACGCGCGCCAGCGCGCTGACGCAGCGCATCATCGACGTTTTCAGGATAGTTTGAAAACATGCCAAACGTACAGTTCCCGCGGACAACGGTGTTCGCACCCGCAAAGCTTTCCATCAGCACGGCGGTGATCTCTAGCTGGCCAGCAGATGACTGACGGTCCCCCCGTTTCCCCGCAAGCTGGTCAATGTCATCAATCGTGCCAAAGCCGATCACATGCGGATCAAGCACGTTGTTGATAAATGCTTTGGCGTTCTGGCCCGATTTACCCTGGTAGCTGTCAATATTGTCGGTCGAAAGGTTCTGATAGCGGAACGGATAGCCCGCGACCTGACAGTAATCGTTCACCAAGCCAGCCATCATTTGGATAAGCGTGGTCTTACCCGTCCCCGGCTTACCGTCGCCCATAAAGGTAAAGATAAACCCACCAAGTTCCGCAAACGGGTTCAGCTTGCGATCAAAGTCATAGGCCATGACCATCTTGGCCAGTTTCATCGCCTGATATTTGGCAATGTGGTTACCGACGACCTCGTTCGGTTTCTTAAAGGTCATGGTCAGAGCAGAACCCTTGGCCTTGCGGGCTGGCGTAAAGCCCTGAACGGTGAAATCGTCAGCCTCAACATGCCAGCTGGAATTATTGAACGCGACCATATGCGGGGCCGTGCTTGCACGCTGCGCCACGCGATCCATCAGCTGCTCGCAATATGCCAGCATAGTCGCGATCAAAGTGGCCTCGTCCCTAGCAAATTGACCTAGTTTCTGATCCAGCTCCCAAATCGCACCGTGCAATGCTAACGGGGCATTATCGGTCAAAACCTCATCGACAGGCCCGACTTCAACGCTGGTTTCTGTGCCATGGCTCGCCAACAAAAATGACGTGGCATTCGCAAATGTATACAGGGTAATCAGACTCTCGGCTGCCAGATACTCTGCAAATTCAACGGACCTTTCTGATGGCATACGCCCCTCAAGATTAACACGCTTCAACTCGGTCAAGGGCGTCTGATCAGAGTAAGCCTCTGCCACGGCCAAAGCGATGGACATCGCACGGCGCAACGCATGCGCCACGGACGCCTGCGCAGGTGAAGTCAGCGGATCATCGTCGTCCGTTTCCGCAAGACGATCAAGCAGGCGAACGCCGCCAGAAGGTGCCGATGTGCGCGAAAGTAAACCCGGCGTCGTAGAACGAAACCGACGCCGCGTCGCTGCCACATCCGGCGACTTCTCGGGCGCTTCCAATGACAAACGCGCCTTCGCCAAACGAGGGCTATGATCCAAACGCATCAACATCTCGGCCACTGGCATATAGTGTTTGCGGATATCGTCTTCACGCAGTTCCATTTGATCGCTTGTCTGGCTCATATCTCTTCTTTCAACTCATCTTGCTTAAAATACTCCCGCCGGAGGCCAACAAATTTAGCTAAATTTGTTCCTCGCTAACGATAGCTCAGCACGCGTCCGCTATCGCTGACGACAAACTTGCGGATATCGCTAAATCCTCGCGGGTTCCGTTCAGCCAACGCCTGATAGGGGCGCTCTGGCATAATAAGGGATCGTTCTAACCGGGTCGCACCCAAGTTCGCACCACCCTGCTCGAACACATCGCGCGCAAAGATCTGACGTTCGACCGACCCGAACCAGCCTGACTTCACATGCTCAACACGTTCGGCGACCAGCTCTTCTTCGGACCACACAAGCGCCCAATCTTCGCCAACAGGGGCATTCGCTGCCTCTAGAACCTCGCGTAGTGGACCCGATTGGCGAGTAAAGGCGTTGCTATACATCGGACCAATGTGGAACCGGCGCAGGCGCGTTGGATGCAGGTCGTCGAAATCTTCGTCAAAGCCCTTTGCGATCGTCAGCAGCTTTAGCCCCGCAACCGACTGCGCCATCAGATGCGCTTGGGCTTCGGGCCAGCGGCGTTCATCTTTGGGCAGGCCAGTGCGTCCGGTATCTTCGACATCCATGATATAGATCGTTGGCAGATTGATCTGGCTATCATAAACGGCCCAGTGCACTTGAAACACACGGCGGTCGGCCTTGTTTTCGACCCAAACAGCCTGCGGATCGTTACGCGCCCAAAACTGGTCGCCGCGCAAAAGCTCTTCGTAATACAGCCGCTGTGACAGCGCATATTGCAGCTTCGTCGGGATTTCCTGTTCGCTTAGGATGACCCGTACCATTTGGTCTTTCAGATCATCCGTACTTGGCATCGACCCAAGGTGGCGTTCGGCCTGAAGCGCGTCATTCGCCATCTCAAGCAATTCTTGATAGACAGGAAAGCCGCTTTCCACCCGGTCAAAGGTCAGCTTGCCTGCATAGGCAAACCGCCCCGAGAAATGGTATTTGTGGGCCAGCGCCGTGAAGGTCCAATTCAAACCAACAAGGTATTGCGCCAAGGCCTCAATATCACGCCGAGAGAAACGCCCCTCAGCCTCCATCGTCGCGGCGACCTTGGTTAGATAGCCCGTGATCCGTTGAAACTTGCCAAAATACCGACGGGTCACGCGGGTATCTTCGAGCTTCATATGATCGGCTTGGAGGTTAGAGGAGTCCATCGCGGTCATGCCCTTCCAGATCAATATGAAGCCACCAGCGCCAGAAAGTGCTATCAAAACTATGGAGAAACCTCTCGCTCGGCGTTCGTCCATACATCGCAAGTGCCGACCGCTGTAGAACGTTAAACCACATCCAACGATGCGCCGAACGGCCAACAACACCAAATACCAAGAGCACGAAAGCAAACGTAAGGGTAACCATGCCAATAATAGCGAAGGTTTTACCCAACAGAATATAACCAACCGAAGCGGCTGAATACGTCGCGATCAACAGTAAAATCCCCGATAACAGAGCTATTGAACCTATCTTAGTCGCGATACGAATCTTATCTTTAAACCTCACTGGCAGACTTTCTGTGCAACTGCGGCCCTAATCAGCCCCATACTGATTGCTGTCGTGCTTTTCGACGATCTGTTGGAAGCGGCGCACAAAGCGTTCGTCTGCTTTCGCTTTTTGCTCAAGTATCTCGCGGGCAAAGACCATGTGGTCTTCGTGGGCTTCCATCATGTCGGCCATGCGCGCGTTGGTCGCGGCACCGATAGCGGCCATCGCGGTTTGGGCCTCTTGGTCGGTTTTTACACCGATTTCGTTGATCTTGTGGGCGACGTCCTGCTGCTGTGCGGTTTTCAAAGACTTGGATAGGGCGTCGTACAGGACAACACGCTGCTTAGTGTCTGTTTGCAGTTTGTTGATCAGCACCATCTGCGTCGCCGCTTGGTTCTGCAAACTGTCGATCCAGGTTTTACCCTTTTCGATATAACGCTCTAGCGTTTGGGATTTTGCTAGTTTCACTTGCTCTTGCTGAACCATGTCGTTGTAGCTGGCGTTCAAGCCAGCCAATTCGGTTTCCAGTTTCGTACGCGCCGCGGCGTCTTGTTCAACCGAAATTTTACCTTCAAGCGTGATGATCTGCGGATCAACGGCCAAGATGTCAGCGCGGATCGCTTCCAGCTCACCAACAACCGCTTCGCGTTCTTGCAAGGTGCCACCAAGGTTCTTTTCGACACTGGTTTTCTGTTCATTCAGCACAGCTAGCTGGCCTTCAAGCAGTTTCATGATCACGTCAGATTTGCTGATCAAGTCCTGCAATTTATCATCTATTGATGCCGTGCGCATACGTTCCTGGCGCATGCTGTCGGCCTTGGCCTTGCTGAAAATCCCGATAAAGGTTTCCATGCCAGTCTTTGATCGCATTTCATCAAAGTCTTTGGAAAATGCGGATGTCACATCGTCCAAGCCCATGATCAGCTCTGCGATGTTTGCATTCATGAGGTCTGTATGTGCGTGCACCTCATCAAGGCTGGCGTTTTCAATATCGACAGCGATGTCAGTGCCTTCGGCCATTTTTGTCCGCGCCGTTTCAATACGGCTTGTCAGTTCTGAAATCTTGCTTTGTGCAGCGGCAACTTGTTCTTGCGATTCCTGAATCTGGGTCTGAAAATCGGCCATTAAAATATCCCTCTTTTATTCTGTGTTAACAGTCATGTAGGGACTGCCACTGTATTTTTCAAACGCACGGCATACGAAACCGCACCCGTTCGGGCGAATTCTTACAAGACCTACCAGCAAAATAAAGCGCTTAAGCGTCGTCAAAAACTGGCGGGTGGTCCATTGCTACTGCTTCTGGCCCCAACAGCTCTTCTGCGTCGATAATTTTAGGAGGCAACTCGATGCCGCGCTCAAAGTTTTCGGGGTCAACGCGCAAAGATTCCTCTTGTCCACGGATATGGACCTTCATCGGCGTATCGATCTGATCAAACAGATGAATGACATCTTGATTGAACATACGAATACAGCCAGCCGAACCAGAATTCCCGATAGATTCCAAATCGTTCGTGCCGTGGATGCGATAGTAAGTGTCGCGCGAACCACGGTACAAATACAATGCACGTGCGCCCAGCGGACTACGCAAACCACCTGGAATACCAGCAGCCAAATCCCCATACACTTCCGGTTCAGTACGCAGCATATTCGCGGTCGGCGTCCAGCCCGGCCACTTTCGTTTCATACGGATTGTCGCACTTCCACGGATAGATTTGCCAGCGCGGCCAACTCCAACCGGATAGCGGGTCGTCGTGCCATCTTCGCGGACGTGGTACAAAAACTTCGCGAATGGATCGACGTCGATCGTATTACCGCTTTGCTCGCCGTTGTAAATTCCGGATACGCGGCGGTTCACGCCATGCAAGTATTGCGAGGGAATGCCGGGCAGACGGTAACCTGAATCTTCAATCGGTCCGTATCCATCAACAAAGTCTTCCACGACGGGCGGCGCGACCTCTTCGGTTACGCGTGGCGCACAGGCCGCGGCGGTACTGGCCAGCATCATGGCGCCAAAGCTACGACGCGTTAGAATTGTCAAAGGTTGCATACACTCACCCAAAATTTCGATCTTGGCCTCTTAGCACTGCATGCGGCCAAGGCAAAATAGCCACCAAGCGGATTTCTGCGAATGCATTACAAATCGTGACAATCACGCAATGGCATGGGCATAACAAACTGACCTAGTGTTTGGTTGCGCTCAAAAGACTGGCTTCGTGCAGTTTTAGTGTGCGGCGCGCTGATTTATTGAATTTCTCAGGCGATGTAACCAGCTCGGGGAACAATGCGACCAGTTCGTCGTATGTCTCTTGTTCTTGTTGTTGCACGCTTTCGGAAGACACAAGAAAGCTCTCGCTTGGAACGCCCTCTGCATAAATGATCTCATGGCGTTCAAACACGATGTGGAAGTATTCCACTTCGGTCCCGAATTTTTGGTAAATCGTGTCACCGTTGACCAAATGCTTCGCCGCGACCAAGACTTCGCCTTCGCCGAACATGATTTCGGACTGCCAGCCCGCCATGAGCATACGGTGCTGCGGAGAAACCAGCAGGTCACGTTCATTACCCAAGGCCCCCTTTGAAATAACGATCGGTGCAAATCGTCCGGTCGCAGGCACTTTGCGCGAAACGACGTGCAAGACAGGCTGCACACCGTTATCCACTGTATGAACCATGTCGCCAGCTCGCAGGTCTTCGACCTCGACTTCGCCACGCGTCGTAGAAATCCTGCTGCCACGCACAAAGCAGGCAAGGTTCACGTTATCCGTCCGCAGATCGCCAGCTACCGCACCAACAAGGGTGATCGACCCACCAGCAAGCGATGTATTGTCGCTAAAATCACCAACAGATTGGTTCAGAATGCCGTCATCTTCCAGATCGGCACGAGCCTCATTAATGTCAGTATAGTAAGGCGACAGATCGAGAAAGTCGTTGTTGGTTTGGTCGCCGTCACCCAGCACCTGACCAGTGCCAGTGTTAAAGTCTGTGATTACGTCATCGCCATCACCGACGCTGTAAACAAACGTATCGTTACCTTCGCCACCGGTCAAAGTGTCATTATCCGCCCCGCCGATGATGGTGTCGTTGCCGCCACCGCCGTCAATCGTATCGTTGCCGGCACCACCATCGATGACATCATTCCCCTCAACGCCGGCGGCTACACCAGTGGTGGAATAGTCAGGATCGGGGGCGCCATTGAGCATCGATGACGTCAATAGGTTTTGAGATCCGCCTCCAGTATCAGGACCGCTGACGGTTGCGCCTAGGACGTTCCCACCGCCATTCTCCCAGTATCGGATTTGGATGGTGTAGGTCTCGTTAGGATCCAACGTAATAGTACCGCTACGCGTCGTATCAGGTTGGTGAAAGTCATTGTTCAGGTAACTATTGTCACCTATCGGGGACGACTGGCTATCCCAAATGACCGGATTACCTGCTGAATCAAATATCTGGAGCGTAGAACCGTCATCAGAGCTTGTTGAAAATGTATACGAGCCCCCAACATTCACAGAAATTGTATTCGTATATATCACGCCGAAGTCGTTCGGGTTACCTCCAGCACTGCGGATAGTGTTGGTTATCCCTTCGACATCAAAGTCGGTAACGTAACCAGAGGCCGTCCGCTCGGCAGGATTGCTACCAATATCAAATGCCTGATTAGAACTCGAACCAAAATCGTGATCATATGTCTCGTAGTGCCAGGCATTCCCAACCGGACCGTCGCCCTGCAGAACATCATCGCCAGCACCGCCATTGATCACATCAGAGCCAAGCCCGCCAGTCAGCTGGTCAGCACTAGAGGTTCCAGTGATCGTCTGATCTTGTTCCGTGGCCGGATTGCTGCTGTCATTATCTGCCATATTGGCGGCCCTCGTACATTTTGCGGCGGCTACATGCGACACACAAGCTCGTTACAGCTTACTCAATAAACCTATGGCAACTCAAAGCGTAAGGGCCATTCATCACCAAATAAACCCTAGACAAATTCAGGAAGCGCGATAATATCCCGCGCCTCACACGTAGCCCAACCAACGAGTTACCCGACCACGTTGAATTCTGGTCCGTACGGATAGCGCGTGATGTCCTCATTCCCATGCTCGGTGACGAACAAAATGTCATGCTCTCGGTAACCGCCAGCACCTGGCTGTCCCTCGGCGATTGTCAGCATGGGCTCCATCGAAATTACCATGCCGGGTTCAAGAACGGTGTCGATGTCTTCACGCAGCTCGAGCCCTGCTTCGCGACCGTAGTAGTGCGACAGCACGCCAAATGAATGCCCATATCCAAAGGTACGGTATTGCAGCAGATCACGTTCCTCAAAGAATGCGTTGATCTTGGCTGTTACGTCAGAACACTTTGCACCCGGCACCAACAGCGACATGCCGTATTCGTGTGCAGCAATGTTTGCTTCCCATATAGCAAGGCTCGCGTCATCGACCTCGCCTACGAACAGTGTCCGCTCGAGCGCTGTGTAATACCCGTTGATCATCGGAAAAGTGTTCAGGGACAGAATATCACCCTGCTCTAACACGCGACTCGTCACGGGGTTATGCGCGCCGTCCGTGTTGATCCCCGATTGGAACCAAACCCACGTATCGCGGTATTCTGCATCGGGGAAACGCTTCGCGATCTCAAGCTCCATCGCGTCACGACCTGCCATTGCGACGTCTATCTCACGGGTGCCGGGTTTGATCGCATCTCGAATAGCAAAACCACCCACATCAGCAACAGCAGCACCGGCGCGGATCAGGTCCAGCTCTGCTTGCGACTTATGCATCCGTTGTAGCATTGTCGCCGGGGCAATGTCAGTCATTGCAGTGGGGGCCATGAATGCCTTTAGCTTTTCATGCTGAAGCAGCGTCAGGTGATCACCTTCATACCCCACATGCCGGCCCTGCCCCGTCACCGAGACGATCGCACGCCAGTAATTGTCACGCTCCCAATCCGTGTAGGTGATGTTGTCGCCATAACAGCGCCGCCAAGGCTGCGCGGCATCAATCCCCGCACTAATCGTTACGCAATCCGCCTGCGTCACAACCAGCCCATAAGGCCGCCCAAAAGCGCAGTATAAGAACCCCGAATAATAGGCGATGTTGTGCATCGAAGTGAAAACAGCGGCATCAAGCCCCTGTTGCGCCATAATAAGACGCAGGCCAGCCAGCCGAGCTTCGTATTCAGAAGCAGCAAATGGCAGGACTTCGGCACCTTGGTGAAAACGGTAAAATTGCGGACGTGCAGTCATGTCAGACCCTCGTGAAAAGGTCCCGGCGTTCAGGACATCATGTATGGAATCACAACGACGCCATCGTTGTTGTTCAAATGCTAAGCTGCGGGCGCACCCAAATCAATATTGATCAGTTGGATGGTTACTTAGAAGAGCAACAAGAATGACCTACTTAAACCTAGGAGTCCTCATTTCCGCTTAATAAGGAATTATCGCCTACGGTCGTAGTGCTATCGAATGCTATTTCGGACGCCGTCTCTCCAAACCGCATGGGCTATGGTAGTAGTAATCATCGTCTTGTTTCACCAAGACGGCCAAGTTCGAATTACCATCGCTGTTGTCAAATCCATGCAACACAATTGATCGACAAAAAGGCGTATTCTCGAGTGTTATTCTTAAATCTCCTTGGCCGACATGTTGCGCCGTTTTAACTGTTATTCGAGTACCTGATTTGCCTGCAAACAATTCTTGTGTCGCGTCTACAATTCTCGCTCTTTTGCTGGATATCGTTTCTTCGCCTGAGGGCTGGTTCGCTTCGCGCATTTCCGACTTGGCTAGCTCCAGAGTCGATAAGTTTTCTCTATCGGTACACTCAACAGTCCAGGCTTTTGCTTCTAATCTTGGACGGCCAAGCGCAAAATAGAATGCTATTCCATCAGTTTTGCGGAATGGTCCCGGCGTTAGAACTGGGGCTATAGACGTCAAGCGTTTGCCAACCAACTCCGCTAGCACACCGTCAAATGCTATTTCGATCTCTTGAGAAGACCGCAGCTCATCGGTTTGAGCAGTTTGTTCGCCTACAAGCCGAGGAAAAAGCTGACCAACTGTTCTCTCATCAAATTTCTGACCATCCGGCTTGCACTTCTTGCTTTTTGGAAGTGCTAGGTCGTCGCCAGTCAACTGTTCATAAGCCAGACTTGAGACATATCTAAACTCTTCAAAGAAGACATCCTCCAAGTCGTCCAAATTTGCTAGGCTTTCTGGGTCAGCAATTGCCGCCTCAAAAACATCACGCCCACGTGAAATTAGCCAATCACAAAAGTAATCAAAACCATCATCCGAGCATCCACCATTAATAATATATGCTGCGGCCCACAAATCCCAACGATACGCGCGGTCCAGAGCATCTTGGTATCTAGCTGCAAACATTGATATGATTTCGGGGGTTTTCTTTAATAACGCCAACCGAAGAAGTTCATCTTGACCGTCGCGGCCAGCCCCACGCGTATCGTCAATGATCTTCCAAAAGGTTTCATAATCAAGTATTTCCATCGCCAAGTCTAACCCCAATTTATTAGTATAAAATCAACTTCGAGAGCCTATTCTCAGCAGGCAATCCTGTCACTAGTCGCTCACAATGACGCTACAATCAGCTCAACTCACCGGCCGTCAGGATATTCCGCCGGCCCTTTCATCTCGAGCTTATTGCCGAATGGGTCAAAGATGTAGAACGAATGCCCGACACCGCGCGCGCCTCCGTGTTGGGCTTCGCGGTCGATCGTGACTCCGTGCGCTGATAAATGCGACCGCATGTCATCGGGGTCAAAAGGGCTGGTAGCGATGCACACGTGATCTACGTTCCGCCCGCCGGCTACAGGCGGCACTGCGCTGGCCGCCCCCGGATGGGTCATATCCCACAACACGATCAGTGCGGCACCCGCCCAAACCTGTTCCATTCCCATCGCGGGATAGGAATAGCCGGGAACGCAGCCAAGCACATCTTGATAAAACGCCAGCGCTTTGGGCATGTCGTCAACAATGAACACCACGTGGTCAATACCGACCAACGAAAATGGCGGTTTGCTCATGCGATGTCCCACTCTGGGCACCACGGGCCATTCACAAGCCGCATACCGCGTTCTAGGCCTTCGATCCGTTTTAGTTCTTCTGGCGTTAGTTGCAGATCAGCGGCGGCTAGATTTTCACGAATGCGGTCAGGATTACCCGATGAAGGGATGACGATGTGCCCTTCGGACAACAGCCATGCCAAGGCGACCTGACTAGCTGTCGCCCCATGGTTTTGGCCAATTGTCGTCAGAACAGGATCGTCAACAACAGCACCACGCGCAAGCGGAGAAAACGCGGTTAGCGGAATGCCCTTAGCGCGGCAATAATCCACGATGGGTTTGTTTTGCATGAATACATGCAGTTCGACTTGGTTAGTAAGGATCGGACGATCACCCAGTAATTCCAACGCACGATCCATGTATCGCTTCGTAAAGTTCGATACGCCGATGTTACGGCACAAACCTGCCTCATAGACCGCCGCAAATTGCGCCATGTAGTCTTCGATTTCATATTCGTCGTTGATCGAAGGATAGTGCAACAGAAGCAAATCAACCGGACCAACGCCCAGTCTTTCTAGCGATGCTTCAACATGTGGACGGATTTGACCGGGGCCAAAGCTCTCGGGCGCGACCTTGGTGGTCACCCACAGCTCATCACGTGTCAGGCCAAAGTCGGCAATTGCGCGACCGACGTGTTCTTCGTTCTGGTAACCCTCTGCGCCATCAATATGGCGATACCCGGCCCGCAAGGCAGACAGCGTACCGTCATATGCAGCATCACCGGGCCTGTTCCACGTGCCGTAGCCCAAAAGCGGTATGATTTTCATGCGTTTCCTCCCCTTATCAAAGGGGACTATAACGATTACGTTAAGTAAACCAAGTCCCGAAAATCAGGTCAGGACAAACGTGTCCCTAAATCCAAACCGCGCAGCACGTCCTCGGCTGACATTGCTTTCTTGCCCTGCCGCTGCGCACGTGTGATCTCAACAGCGCCCGACCCGCAAGCGATGATGAAGCCGTCTAAAACAGTGCCGGGTTCTGCGTCTTTAGGGACAGTGCGGCTGGCGAGAAGTTTAACGCGTTCGCCAGCAACATCACACCACGCGCCGGGAAACGGCGAAAGGCCGCGGATTAGGCGGTCGACGTCTTCAGCGGGCTGCGTCCAATCCACCCGTGCTTCCGCTTTGTCGATCTTGGCGGCATAGGTCACACCGTCCTCGGGTTGAACCTGCGGTGAAAGCTGATCCAATCGGTCCAGCGCTTGCACGATCAGATCGGCACCCAACGCAGACAAGCGATCATGTAACTCTCCGGTAGTTTCTTCGGCACCGATGTCAAAGGCCTCACGCAACAATACGGGGCCTGTATCCAACCCGGCCTCCATCTGCATGATGCAAACGCCAGTCTGTGCATCACCCGCCATGATCGCACGGTGGATTGGCGCAGCACCACGCCAGCGTGGAAGCAAAGA
Organism: Yoonia maritima; assembly: GCF_043641945.1. Classification (GTDB taxonomy): domain Bacteria; phylum Pseudomonadota; class Alphaproteobacteria; order Rhodobacterales; family Rhodobacteraceae; genus Yoonia; species Yoonia maritima_B. Next base: position 390,137 of record NZ_JBHZRX010000004.1, read on the forward strand.
CGCGTGAATGTTCAGGCAACCATGCCGAGGCGCATCCAGAACGACCTGTGGCAAGATCAGACCGTATGCGACGACCACCGCGATATCTGCATTTAGCGCTGCGAATTCTTGTTGGGCCTCCGGCACCTTTAACGAAACCGGGTATCGTACAGTCAGACCCAATGTCTCTGCACGTTGCTGGACAGGACTTGGGCGGTCTTTTTTGCCGCGCCCCGCTGGGCGCGGGGGCTGGCAATAAACGGCCACGACGTCGTGCCCTGCGTCAACCAAAGCATCCAAGACTGGCACCGAAAAATCGGGCGTTCCCATAAAGACGACACGCATCTTGAACCTCTTTCTTACTTTCAGTTTCGCGCAACGGCATAGATCAAATTTAGCTAAATTTGATCGCCCCCCCTAACCTCGGTTCAGCTTGCGCGCCTTTTTAATCAGCATATCGCGCTTCATTTTCGTCAGGTGATCAAAGAACATCTTACCCGCAAGATGGTCAATCTGGTGCTGGACGGAGGTTGCCCAAAGGCCAACAAAATCGCGATCTTCCTGAACGCCTTGTTCGTTCAAAAACCGAACAGTCACAGCACGCGGACGCGACACCTTTGCCCAAACACCCGGCAAATTTGGCGACCCTTCTTCGTGGACGCGCGGCTCTACACTGGCGTGAAGAACTTCTGGGTTCGCCATCCGCACGGCCTGTCCACGCCCCTCGGACGCATCAACAACCGCCAATGCCAACCCGATACCAAGCTGAGGTGCCGCCAACCCGACGCCGGGCATCGTATCCATCGCAACGATCATCTCATCCCAGATGGCGCGGGTTTCGTCTGTGATCGCGGTCACTGGCGCGGCCTTCGTGCGCAATGCCTCGTGCGGCCACATCACGTAAGGGCGGTGCATCATAGTTCTATCCCAGTATCGGTGATTAAAATGCCGTTCAGGTGATCCAATTCGTGACAGGCACAAATCGCCTGCATGCCGTCAAACCGCGCGGCTTGGACGGCGCCATTTACTGACTGCCAGCGCATTTCGACCCAGACGGGGCGCGGCACGTCAAAGCTACGGTCAGGGATCGACAGGCAACCTTCGGTCCCAGTTTGCGTTTCGTCCGACTGTGACGTGATCTGCGGGTTCACGAAGACAAGCGGTGTCGGCTCGGCATATTTCCACGTGACATCTGTCACGAAAATCCGTTGGCTAATCCCGACCTGCGGGGCAGCCAAGCCACGACCGGGCGCGGCATACATCGTTTCCAGCATATCATCGGCCAATTGCGCCAAGGCTGCATCAAAGGTGTCGATCGCTGTCGCAACTTCGCGCAGCACCGGATCGCCGTCAAAACGCAGGTCCAGAACGGCCAACGCCCTAGCCCCGCGCCATTTCGCGTTTCAGCTTTTGCATCTTGCGAGTGATCATCTGGCGCTTAAGCGGCTTCAGGTAATCAATGAACAGTTTCCCATCCAAGTGATCAATCTCATGCTGCACGCATGTCGCCCACAACCCGTCGAACTTTTCGCGCTGAGTTTTACCATCGAGGTTCAGCCATTCTACCTCGACCTCTGCTGGGCGCTCGACCTCGGCGTATTGATCAGGGATCGAAAGACAGCCTTCGTCGTAGACGCTGCGTTCATCCGACGACCACACGACCTGCGGATTGATCAGGACCATGGGCGCAGGTGTCGCGCCTTCGTCTTTTTCGCAATCCATAACAATCATGCGCAGCATCTGCGCAACCTGTGGTGCCGCGAGCCCGATACCGGGTGCATCATACATCGTTTCCAACATGTCATCAGCCAAACGACGGATGTCGTCCGACACCGATGCGACGGGTGCTGTCACCTTCTTGAGCCGAGGATCAGGGTGAATAAGAATATTTCGTAAAGCCATGCGGGTGATCTAATCGCTAACCCGGTGTACCGCAAGAAGGGGGTACAATATCGCGCTTGCACATGGCCCTTCATCTGCGCGACCCTGCGCAAATCAGCCAAGGAGAGCCCCATGACATTCGATACCCCTGTTGATCGCCGAAACACCCATTGTGTCAAATGGGACGGGATGGAAAGCATCTATGGTGTTTCCCCCGATGAAGGTATCGCAATGTGGGTCGCCGATATGGAGTTCCGCGCGCCTGACCCAATCAAAAAAGCCGTCCAAGACATGGTGGATCACGGCGTCTATGGGTATTTTGGTGACGAAAGCAAATACCGCGCGGCCATTCAGTGGTGGATGCAGGAACGGCACGGCTGGACCATTGATCCGTCGTGGATTTTCACCACCCATGGTCTGGTGAATGGCACCGCGCTTTGCATCGATGCGTTTACACAACCCGGCGACGGCGTCGTGCTGTTCACGCCCGTCTATCATGCCTTTGCACGAGTCATTCATGCTGCTAACCGGCAAGTTGTCGAATGCGAATTGGTCAACAACGATGGCCGCTATGAAATGGATTTCGACGCCTATGATGCGCAGATGTTGGGCAACGAACGGATGCTTATCCTGTGTTCGCCGCATAACCCCGGCGGGCGCGTCTGGACAAAGGCAGAATTAGAAGGCGTCGCGGCATTTGCTAAACGGCACGACCTGATCCTTGTGTCTGACGAAATCCACCACGATCTAACCATGCCCGGCCAAACGCACATCCCGATGCGCCACATCGACGGTATTACTGATCGGCTCGTGATGATGACGGCCACCACCAAGACGTTCAACATCGCAGGAAGCCATTCCGGCAACGTCATCATCGAAGACCCCGATCTTCGTGCAAAATTCAGTGGGCGGATGGCCGCGCTTGGGATTTCGGCAAACAGCTTTGGCCTACACATGGCGACGGCTGCGTATTCCCCCGAAGGTGCTGCTTGGGTCGATGAATTACGTGAATATTTGAACGAGAACCGCAAGATTTTCGACGCCGGGATCAACGCGATCCCCGGCCTTTCGTCAATGCCGCTTGAGGCAACCTACCTTGCCTGGGTCGATTTCTCGGGCACAGGCATGACCCGCGAAGAATTCACCAACCGCGTTGAACAAACCGCCAAGATCGCGGCCAATCATGGCCCGACGTTCGGGACCGGCGGCGATAACTTCCTAAGGTTTAACCTAGGCGCACCCAAAGCACAGATCGAAGACGCCATCGCACGGATGCAAAAGGCGTTCAGCGACCTTCAGTAAGAATACCTTAGCGCTCCAGCAAACCTGCTGGAGCGAACTCTGGCATGACATAATCGGCAGCAGGCCGGTCCGTCACTGGGCGCAGCCATTTGAATTCAAAGACGCGTTCATTATCTTCAGCGACTGACGATACGACAAGACACTGATAAAGGTGCTTTGGCCCATCATAAATATCGACGTGGCCGCGCAAACGATCTGACGCGTCAAGGTCCAGGGCGAATCCCCCATCCCAGAACCGACGTATCCGATACGTGTCATCGCCGTCGTGCACCGACAAACGATCCTTGCGTTTTAGTGCAGCTTTACGGGCTTCTTCCAAGCCCAGGCGCACCGCCTCTGGCAAAAACTCATACATACTTCCCCCTCCTAATACGCACTAGCATGCCCACAGAACTGTAAACATCAAGTAACGAATTTCCCCAAGAGGTAGGAAATTGGTATTAGTTACGCCTTTCGAACTGGCCTCAACACATGCGGTTTAGCCGCGTCATAAAGCGCGGAATCCGGAAAACCATTGGAATCCGACAGCGCAGGACCGACCATAATCAGTGCTGTACGCGTAATTTTTGCGGCGCGCACTTTTTCGCGGACATCCATCAGCGTGCCGCGAATAATCAGCTGATCCGGCCAACCAACACGGTATACCACCGCAACAGGGCAGTCCTCGCCATAGTATGGCGCAAGCTGGCGCTCGATCTCACGTAACGCACGAATACCAAGGTGGATCGCCAAGGTGGCACCGGTCCGGGCAAAATTTTCTAGCGTCTCGCCTTCGGGCATACCTGTCGATTTCATCGACATCCGCGTCAGGATGATAGACTGCGCAACCTCTGGCACCGTTAACTCAGTCCCCAGCGCCGCAGCAGCTGCGGCATAGGCTGGCACACCGGGAACAATCTGATAGTCAATTCCGTCAGCCTTTAGCCGGCGTATTTGCTCTGCAATCGCACCGTATAGCGATGGATCGCCCGAATGCACACGCGCAACGTTCAGCCCCTTTGCATGGGCCGCCAGAATTTCAGCATGGGTTTCATCCAGCGTCATTGGGGCGGTGTCCATCACATGCGCATCGTCAGGTGCGCAGGCCACAACGGCCTCTGGCACCAAAGACCCGGCATATAGACAAACCGGGCATTCGCCGATCAGCCGTGCTGCCTTAAGCGTCAACAACTCCGGATCACCCGGACCGGCGCCGATAAAAAATACTGTCATCTTGTCTCCTTGGGATGGCGGGTGGGGCGTCTTTCGTATTAGCGAAAGCGCGTCACCCAGCCAGATCCCCATCAATTTTACGGGCATAACCACGTGGTGTGTACATACGCGGGCCAGTTCCCAACTGCGCCAGACGTGAATGTGACGATCCCACCAACACAACGGTCAGCATATCGACCTCATCCACCTGCAATTCATCCAAACGACGATAACGCACATGTTCCTCTGGTCGGCCAAGTGATGACGCGAGCATCACAGGCGTATCAGCAGGGCGGTGCTGCAACAAAATATCACGCGCCTCGGCCAATAACGTCCGGCGACGCATCGACACCGGATTATAGAAGGCAATCACAAAATCACCCTCAGCCGCAGCATTCAAACGCTTCACTATATCCTCACGCGGGGTCAGCAGATCTGACAGCGAAATCGCGCAGAAGTCATGCCCAAGAGGCGCGCCTGCACGTGCAGCGGCACCTTGCAATGCGCTGACACCGGGAGAACAAATCACTTCTACCCGGCGGGCTGCGTCCGAAACACCCATCTGATCTGGGCCGCGATCTAGCAATTCGAACACCAGAGCACCCATCGCATAAATCCCGGCATCGCCCGAACAAACCAAGGCGACGTTCTTACCTTTACCCGCTTGCTCTAACGCATAACGGCAACGGTCTTCTTCGCCGCCCAGCGGGAAATCAGACCGCTCTTTGCCAATGGCCAGCGGTCCCAGCAGATCAATATAAAGACCGTAACCGACCAGTTCTTCCGCCTCGGACACGAGTTTCGAAACCTCAGGCGTGCGCCAAGTCGCCTGCCCCGGTCCAATCCCCACAATCGAAAGCGTTCCACGTGCGCGACCCCGCATATTTACGATAGGGTCATCCGACCGTGCCAAAGCGCAGGTCGTATTTGCGGTTTTGCTTTTCGCAACAGACAGCTCCGCATCAGAACCTGCCGCAGCAAGTGCCGCCCCTTCAGAGACGCCGTGACAACCTACTTCGGCAAAGACCACTTCAGATGGGTTCGCCAAGCGGCCAGCCTCTGCCTCAAGTTCAGCAGCTGTGAACACACGCAAAGGTACACCAAGTCGGGCAGCAACAGCGATAATCGCAGGCTCATCAGCCTTAAGATCAATCGACGCCACACAGGCCACAGCACCCGGTGCCACATCAGCGGCATGCAGCGCACCTTGGACATGTTCCCACATTTCTTCGGTATCTGCATTGCGCGCACAGCCAAGCCCAAGCGTGAAACGCTGGGGATGGTAGACAAGCTTGCTCGCGTTTCCTTCGCTCGCGGCCTCGGTCACAAGGATTTCAACATCCCCACCTTCGGGCAATGTGACATCAAACAGTTCTTCATCGGTGAACGTCACGCCGCCACCAGCCAGCAAAGCGGCCATAACGCCTTTGGCGTCTTCGGGGTTGTGCAAACGATACCCTGCAGGCGGTTCATCCAAGGCCACGCCGATTGCGACATCACCGGCTGTCGTGACAGCAGCATCACCGCCCAAAGCACCGGCAATCTGACGCGCCAGACGGTTCGCACCGCGATGTCCACCCAATAGGGGAACAACAACGCCACCATCATCGGACACCGACACAACAGGTGGCTCGGTCGTTTTATCAGACAGCAACGGCGCAACGGCGCGGATCAAAATACCTGACGCACAGACCCCCACAATTGGCACGCCCGCCGCGAACAAATCACGCGCGTGATCCAGTGCATTCGGGAAAAAGGCATCAGCCTTTTCAACACGGCCGTCGCGGCCATGCACTTGTGCGCCAATTGCAGCGGCAACGCGGTGCGCAGTTGCCTCTCCTGACCGGGACAACGCCAAAACTACAGGTTTCAAAGCCATGGATCGGCCCCCTTTGTCAGCAAAATCATTGAAAAATACGGAGCCTTTTCTGGGGCCTCCGCTAACGGCAACACGACCTCTTGGGGAAGTGTCGCGCGTTCGACATACATCGCCGTGTCAGTCAGACCAAGGTCATCGATCACAGCACGAATTTTAGCAAGATGGCGACCAACCTTCATGATCACCACGCTTTCCGCACCTTCGATACGCGTGCGCAATTCACCCTCGGGCAATGGCCCCGGCAGTACAGTCAGCCGTTCATTACGTGCAGCCAGCGGCATTCCGGCACGCGCTGCACAAGCGGTGATAGAGGTCACACCTGGCACGATCTCGACCTGATACTTGTCGGATAGGCGGGCATAGAGATACATGAAAGACCCGTAAAAGAACGGATCACCTTCGCATAGGCAAACGACATCACGTCCCGCATCCAGCGCCGCCGCTATTTGCGCGGCACCAGTATCATAGGCCGCCTGCGCCGGTGCACGTTCAACCGTCATCGGAACATCCATGACAATTTCCTGCGCGTCTGGCGCGATTAGATCAGCGGCAATTGCACGGGCGAAACTGTCACCGCCAGCCAAAGATGGATAGGCAACGACCTTTGCGTCTTCGATCAAACGCGCGGCGCGTAGCGTGATCAAATCAGGCGCACCGGGGCCAAGCCCCACACCGTACAAAACACCGGTCATCGCTTCACAAGGCTCCACTGCGTGACTGGCATCGCGGGGCGCCATCCGGTCAAACGGCCGACTGGTTCAGCCCGGTGGGTCGAGATTTTCACGAGGTCACCACCGTACTCTTTATGCAACGCGATCAGTTCGGCTTCGCTTTCTAACGTAACAGCATTCGCGACCAAGCGGCCCAGCGGACGCAAGGCAGCCCACGCTGCCTCGAACGTTGGGCGGCTTAATCCGCCACCAATAAAGATCGCGTCGGGGGCTTCTAGACCATCCAGTGCTTCTGGTACGGCGCCTTCAACGATAGACAGCTTTGGCGCACCCAACGCGAGCGCGTTTGCGGCTGCCATCGCCCGGCGATCTGCGCGAGGTTCAATCCCAATGGCCCGAGCGTAACGTGCGGCACGCATCCATTCGATCGCGACTGATCCACAACCACAGCCGATGTCCCACAACAACGCACCACGCATCGGCATCAACTTAGCGACAGTCGCTGCGCGGACCTCTTGCTTGGTCATGGTGCCGTCAGATTGAAACAGGTTGTCCGCAAGGCCCGGAACGCGTGGTAAAAGCGCGGCATCGGGTGCGGCGACACATTCAACCGCCAGTGTGTTGAACGCCGGGACGACATGATCCCAACTTTCTGCAACCCCATCAAAGCGCGCCTCGTCCTTGCCGCCCATCGCGGCAAGCACTGTCATACGTGATTTACCAAAGCCACGATCAGACAGGAACTGTGCGATTTGTCCCGGCGTTTCTGCACCAGTCGTCAGCACTAAAAGCCGTGCGTCGGGCTGGATAAAGGCAATCATTTGTTCGACTGGGCGTCCATGCACGGTTAGCGTTTCGACATCCGGCAAAGACCATCCCATCCGCGCGGCTGCCAACTGAAATGCTGAAAGCTGCGGGTGATAGATGATTTCGGACGGATCGATTGCACGACCAATTCGCGCACCTACCGAAAACCAAAGCGGGTCGCCAGTAACCAAAATCACAGCGCAGCGACCACGCAGCGTTTTTATCGTTTCAACCATTGCGTCGAATGGCGACGGCCAGGCAAGCCGTTCAGCATTAACGTTTCCCGCAAGCGAATGGTGACGCTCACCGCCGATGATAACCTCTGCGGCCTCGATGACGGCGCGTGTCGCCGGGACAAGCCCATCAAGCCCATCTTCACCGATACCAACAATGTGTAGCCATGGATCAGACATCTTCCGGTAGCCCCGCTGCCAGTGCATTTACTGCGGCCGACGCAATCGCCGACCCGCCGCGCCGCCCACGTAATGCAACGAATTCACAGCCGCGTGGATTGGCGGCCAGCTCTGCTTTGCTCTCGGCCGCGCCAACAAACCCGACTGGAAAGCCAAGGATCACGGCAGGTTTCGGTCCGCCCGCATCAATCAGTTCAAGCAAGTGAAACAACGCTGTCGGTGCATTCCCAACGGCAACAACCGCCCCCTCCAAGTGATCCTTCCACAGTTCAACTGCGGCGGCAGAGCGGGTGTTCCCGATTTCAGCGGCGCGTGCAGGAACCGTTGCATCATTCAACGTCACGATGACATTGTTTTCCGCAGGCAGATACCGCCGGATAATACCTGCCCCAACCATTTCACAATCGCAAAGGATTGGCGCACCCGCCTGCAATGCCGCATGTCCAGCGGCATAGGCGTTGGGCGAAAACGCCAGCCGATCGGCAACTTCGACCATACCGCACGCGTGAATAACGCGCGTAATCAGCGGGCGCATGTCAGGGGCAAAGCGTTCTAGCCGTGCCTCGGCACGGACAGTCGCAAAGCTTTGCGCGTAGATAGCGCTTGGGTCTTTTTCGTAGGGACGCAAAATCAGGCTTTCATTATCGTGGATAGGCCAGAGCCTCTGGCCGGAGTATTTTGACCAAAGCGAGGTCAGTTTTTCCGCATTTTTCGCGCACTTTCTGGCCCATGCGGGTGGTCAGCATGTGGATAAGGCGCGTGGTGGTGATCATGGTCGTGGTCATGATGATGGTGGTGCCCATGACCGTGGTCATGATCGTGATGATGGTGATCATCATGGTGGTGATGGTGGTGGTGGCCCATGTCCAAACGGCACATACCCGTGCAGAACTTATCGCACATTTGACAGTCTTCGACATTGGAACCGGGCGCATTGGCACCCTGCCCTTCGACGTGGTGGTGGTGGCTTTCTTGCACCGCACCGACCTCGCCCTCGAACCCAAGGACTTGTGTCCTGTATTTACAGAGCACGCAGGTCGGCGGCGGCACCGCGCCAAAGGCCGGATGGCTGCGTTCTTCGACACTAATGCTGTGTGTGTGGCCGTCTTCCAGTGCCAGAACTTGGCTACGATAACCGCAGATACCGCAGTTAGGCGGCGGGGTATCGCTGTTTTGTTCCATGATCCGTTCGGCAAAGGTTTCCAGCACTTTTGGGTGATCCCCCAAGTAGCCTGCTTTGATGAACTGGATACCGGTATGTTCTTCAGCAACTTGATCGGTGAACCCGTAGATACGGTCGATCAAAATGCCCGAGAACAAAAAGTATGGGAACACGATCACACGCTTGTAGGGCAGCATCGCAACGTGCTGTAGGCAAGGTTCGACCAGCGGGAAAGTCACGCCGGAATACCCGACCTCGCACCAGCCAAAGCCCATGCCCTCTTGAAGCATACGCGCGACTTTGGACACGTTTCCGTTCGCATCGGGGTCAGATGCACCGCGACCGATGACAACCAAACATGTCTCAGCAAGCGGCATTGCACCGTGTTCAGCATTCGCCTTATCGACGGCCTCTTGGATACGCCCGGCTGCAGCGGCAATCATCTTGGGATCAACGCCCAATTCACGACCGTAGCTCACGTTGACGCCATGCTTGGTCGCGTATGTGTTCAACACCGTAGGAATGTCATTCTTGGCGTGCATCGCGGCGAACAGCATGCCCGGCACTGCCAAAATCTGTTCGCACCCAGCTTCACGCAAACGGTCCAGGCCGTCGCGGATCACCGGGTTTGCAAATTCAAGATAGCCGTAATCTGTTAGCCAGTCGTCGGGCAGATACGCGGGCAGCTTTTCCGCCAAAGTCGCAAATTCATCGACGGCGGACTGGCTACGCGAACCGTGGCCGCAGATCATAACGCCAGTTTTCATGCTGCTTCGCCTTCGATCTCTTCTTCGTCTTCGACTTCTTCAGAGTCTTCGTCGGCCTTTTTGCCTTTGATCGCACCCCAGATTGCGGCCAAACCTGCCAGACCAATTGCCACACCAGCGATCCAGTGATCGTGGCCTGCAGCTTCGGCCCAATGGCCGGGATGTGCGGCGGCGGCAGAACCGGTCATAACCATGGTCAGTGTGAGTAATACGCGCATCTGGTCTCTCCGTTTCGGTTCACGACCAGAAGTCCCACGCGCTGCGCGGGATTCGACGACGTGGTGCTTTGGTCCCCGTTTTGGGTCAACCGCTGCGCCTCCAACCGTTCTGGCCCTGAAAGGGGCTTCGTCTGAGGATTCGTATAAAGCGCCAACCGCTTCGGAGCAAACAGATAAGCGGCGGTTAATGGTCAGTCCGCGGCCTCATTTGTATTCCGCAGTGTCGGCGGCGACCGCTTCTTGCATATCACGCAGAAAATCTGGATCGGCAGAATTGACCCGGTTCCACGTCGGGATAAAAGGCGTTTCATGCGGGTTTTCCAAGAAAAACTGCCCTGCCCGCATGATATTTTCGGCGAACATCTCAATCGAGCGTTCCTCGGAATGGCGGTCAATCGTCAGCCCGTTCATCTGCGCATCGTTGTAATAAGCATCCAACAAATCCAGCGCGCTGCGGTAATAGGTCGCTTTGAGCGTACGGAATACGTTGCCCGTAAAGATCGTGCCATCTGCCGCCAATTTGCGAAAGATCGCCTTGCAAATGTCAGTGGACATACGGTTCAACCCTGCAGCTGCATCTTCGGGACTTAGTTCCTGATGCTTGTGGTCGTATGCATCTGCAATCTCGACCTGACAGACTGCTTTGGGCGCAAGGTTACGCCATGCTTCGGATAGCACGCCGATCTCTAGCCCCCAGTCTGATGGAATGCGTAGGTCCGGCAAGATATTCGTACGCATCGCGAATTCACCCGAGAGCGGATACCGAAAGCTGCGTAGGTAATCGAGGTAATCGCGGTCCCCGATCACGCGTTTGAGTGCGATCAACAGCGGGCTAACCAGCAGACGCGTCACGCGACCGTTTAGTTTCTCATTACCAATCCGCGCATAATACCCTTTGGCGACCTGATACGGGAAAGTCGGGTTCGCGACCGGATAGACCAACCGCGCCAGCATATCGTTCGTATAGGTCAAAATATCGCAATCATGGATCGCCATGACCGCGCTATCCTCGCAGCCAATCAAATACCCCAGAGAAGACCAAACGTTCTTGCCTTTGCCCTGCTCTGTCGGGGCAAGGCCCAGCGCGTCCAAACGCGACTCAAGCGCTTTCATACGGGGACTATCGTTCCAGATCACAACGTGGTTCTGGTTCAGTCCTTCGAAGAATTTCTTGGCATGCCGAAACTGTTCCTCGGTCGCGCGATCAAGGCCAATAATGATGCGGTGGAGATAAGTAACCTTTGACAGCTCGGCCAAGATGTTTGGCATCGCGTCGGTCTCAAGTTCAGAATAGAGGCAAGGCAAGATCAAAGACATTTTGCGCGACTGCGCAAATGTCTCTAGCTCATATGTCATTTCCGAGAGCGACCGCGTGCGCAAATTGTGCAGCGTTGCGATATTACCGTTCTGATGAAAATCGACCATGAGCTTGCTCTCTTTCTTAATGTAGATCTAGTTGTTCAACCAATCTAAGGACCGCTTCGTTCCATCCGGCCGGCCCCGGCAGTGTGGTGCGAAATATGCGGCCCGTGGATTCGCCGGGTAATTGGGGTAGCGGCTGGCGTGTTGGGTTTGCGACGATCACGCCAAAATCAGCGGCATTTAGCATTTCGACATCATTGGGCGCATCGCCCAGCGCAATGGTATGATGTGGTTTGACGCTGGCCACAATCTGCGCCATGCCGTCCGCCTTTGTTGCGCCAAATGACAGCGTTAAGAAACGGCCGCCTTCACGTGCGAACACGCCATGCGCAGCAAGTGCCGCGATGAATTCTGCCCGACCTTCATCAGTGCCAGACCAAAGGCCCGGTTCCGAAAACGCGCGCGCTTTTGCGTGTTTTGCACGTGCAGCATCAAGCCCGGTTATTTCACCAACACGGGCAACATCCATGTTGCCAAAGCCTTCGAACCTGCTCCGCAGCTCATCAGGTAGGTTATTTAGAACCTCCAAAAGCTGATGATATGTGGCGGGGTCGTTAGCTTGATCTGTCAACAATCCTGCGCCGTTTTCAACGATGGCGGGCGACCCAGAAATCCCTATTTCCGCCTGAATTTCAGCGATCTCAACCGCTGTTTTACTACTTGATAGAACTAGCGTGGCCTTGATCCGGCGCAGCATATCCAGCGCTGGCCGCGCAGCGGACCATGAATAAGTGTGATGATCCAATAATGTCCCGTCGAGATCAGAGAAAACGACAAGCGAAGAACATGCTTTCATATTTAACAGGTTCATATGTCGCCCAGCGGGATGCAACCCTTTGAAGAAAATTCTTTTTGCAGGTGCAGCATTTTCATTCTGTGCATACACGCACGATAACTGCGCCCGAAACGGCATTTGTCATAATTTGAACATAGGCTACCTATGCGACAAGCAAATTAAAGGAGGCCACAATGGGTCAGTTGATCGACGGTGTCTGGGATGACGCATGGTACGACACAAAGAAATCTGGCGGAAAATTCGTGCGCTCGACCACGGCATTCCGCAATTGGATCACCCCAGATGGCAGCTCTGGTCCATCAGGCAAAGACGGGTTCGAGGCTGAAAGTGGGCGATACCACCTATATGTATCCTACGCATGCCCATGGGCGCACCGCACCCTGATCTTTCGGGCGATCAAGGATTTGACAGATCATATCGACGTGTCGGTCGTGCACCCTGACATGCTGTCGGACGGTTGGACTTTTGGGACCGACTTCGAAGGTGCCACCGGCGATAAACTATTCGGTCTTCCCTTCGTTCGCGACATCTACACCAAAGCTGATCCAAACATATCGGGGCGGGTCACTGTTCCTATTCTGTGGGACAAGAAGCGCGAAACCATCGTTTCCAATGAATCCGCTGAAATCATACGCATGTTTAACAGCGCCTTTAATGACATCACCGGCAATACCGATGACTATTGGCCAAAAGACATGCGCGGCGACATCGAGACAGTGAACGAACGCATCTACGACACGGTCAACAACGGTGTCTACAAATCCGGCTTTGCGACAACGCAGTCGGCTTACGAAGATGGCGTATATCCACTGTTTGAAAGCCTTGATTGGCTCGAGCAACGGCTTGGCGAAAATCGCTATCTTATGGGCGACACAATAACCGAGGCCGACTGGCGCCTTTGGACAACGCTGATCCGGTTCGACAACGTATACCACCTGCACTTTAAATGTAACCGCAAGCGGATCGCCGATTATCCGAACCTTATGGGTTTTACGCGCGAACTATATCAGTTCCCCCGCGTGGCCGAGACAGTGAACATGGACCATATCGTGCGTCACTATCACTATAGCCACGACACGATTAACCCTAACCGGATCATCCCAGTTAACCCCCAGATCGACTTCGACGCTCCGCACGGTCGGGGGTAGGTTGGCCATAATGTTCGACAATCGCGGCTAGATCCTTGGGGGGCGTCGTGCTTTCGATAAAGGCGCGTGCATTAGGGCTGTGGTTAAAGATCGATCCATCAGAAAAGAACGTCGTGTCTGTCACGAACACGACGTTCGCGTTGGGCTGCCTATATTGGGCCACATCGGCAACCGCCAATGCGCTGCCTTCGCGCAAGACGAGATCAAGCACAATCACTTCGAACGTGTCACCTTCTAGCGCTTGCAGCGCCTCGGCACCCGTTTGCACCAAAGTCACCCGCGCACGCAAACGTTCCAGATGCCGCTTCCACAGATCTCCTAGGTTTGCATTGCTTTGGACGATTAAGACGTGCATTTTTGCTCCGGTTATTTGGTTATCTAATATCACTTGGCGAGAAAATTGTCCGAAAAATGAACATCGCTTATTCACAAGTCCGCCCAAATCCCTAACGAATAGTTAATGTTCGCCTATAGCCTATACCAAAAGACAGGTTACTCCGCTAAACCTTGCGGTTCTGGCGAGAATCCGCTTGAACCACGCCAAACAATCAACAGGCAAGACCTATGACCACTTGGATCACCATCTGCGACACCTGCAAACGAGAGGGCTGGGACCAAGGCGATATGTCCCAAACCGATGGTGAGTCGCTTGCTAGGCTTATTGAAGCCGCCGCCACCGGGCTGTCTGGCGTCAAAACCCGGCGTGTGTCTTGCCTGATGGGCTGCAAACAAGGTTGCAACATCACAATCCAAGGCGAAGGCAAACTTAACTACACCTTGGGCAACTTCGAAGCGACGACAGAGGCCGCCTCCGGCATCGTTGCTTATGCGATGTCACATAACAAAAGCGAAACCGGGCAAGTCCCCTACCGCGACTGGCCACAAGCCGTGAAGGGGCATTTTGTAACCCGTCACCCGCCTCTGCCCAAAGACGAATGACCCAAAAACGCGATCATGGCGGCGGGCTTGATGCCGCGATAAACAAATACGGCGGCACGCGGGCCGATTGGCTGGACCTTTCGACCGGTATAAACCCGGTGCCCTACCCCATGCCCGCACTGCCCGGCGATGCTTGGACTGCGCTTCCTGATCAGGCTGCATTTGATCGGCTATACAAATGCGCTCGTTGCTTTTGGAATGTTCCTTCGGATGCTGCCATCATCGCCGCGACCGGGGCATCAGCGATCATTGCAGCGCTTCCTCGCACCGCAAAGCCTGCGCAGGTGCAGATTTCCGGCCCAACTTACAATGAACACGGCGCTGCATTTCAGGCCTCGGGCTGGCAAGTCAGCGACAGTGCCCAAAGCACGATGGTTGTCGTTCACCCAAACAACCCAGATGGTCGTCTGTGGAACGAGGCAGACCTAAACGCCCCGTTCACAATCATCGACGAAAGCTTTGGTGATGTCGCGCCAGATCAGTCACTCATCCATCTGGCTAGCCGTCCCGGCACAGTCGTCCTGAAAAGCTTTGGTAAGTTCTGGGGCCTTGCAGGCTTGCGCCTTGGGTTCGCCATTGGGGACCCCACGATTATTGCCAAGCTAACCGATCTACTGGGGCCATGGCAGGTGTCTGGCCCAGCACTGACCATCGGGGCAAAGGCGCTCGCCGATCCGCAATGGGCCGATGAAACACGTACGCGCATCGCGGCGGATGCTGCGCGGCTTGATACGCTACTTACGCGCAATGGGGCTGATCTGATCGGGGGTACCACCCTGTTTAGGCTCTACAAAGTCAAAGGCGCCAAAGCCACACAGCACCAGCTTGCACAGCACCGGGTCTGGTCACGGGTGTTCCCATACGCGCCCGATTGGCTCCGCCTTGGGCTGCCCGCGACTGACCGCTGGGCGCAATTGGAAGCCGCGTTTTGATCCTGTTCGCTGGCATGCTGCTTGACGCGGCAATAGGCGAGCCAAAATTGCTTTGGTCACGCGTTCCGCATCCTGCGATTTTGATGGGCAAGCTCATCGGCTGGTGCGACCAAACATTTAACAAAGGTAACAATAGGCGCCTCAAGGGCTTCACCGTGATCGCAGCCCTTTGTATTGCGGCTGGATTGCTGGGGTGCGTGTTGCAGGCATTGCCAACGGCAATCGTCGATGTTGTGCTCATCGCCGTGTTGCTCGCGCAAAAATCGTTGGTTCAGCATGTAAAGGCCGTGGCCGACGCATTGCGCCTATCGGTTGGTGATGGACGCATGGCCGTTGCAATGATTGTCGGGCGCGACACAAAAGACATGGATCAAAGTGCGGTCGCACGATCCGCCATCGAAAGCGCCGCTGAAAACCTATCAGACGGCGTCATTGCACCAGCTTTCTGGTTCGCGGTCGGCGGGCTGCCGGGTTTGCTAATCTACAAAATCACCAACACGGCAGATAGCATGATCGGCTATCGCACCGAACGGCACGAACAATTCGGCTGGGCAGCGGCACGGTTGGACGATCTTCTCAACCTGATCCCTGCGCGGCTAACGGCACTGATGATCTGGGCAGTCACCAATCGTCCGCGCGTTCGGCCAATCTTGCAAGAAGCACCGCGCCATAGATCCCCTAACGCAGGCTGGCCCGAAGCGGCGATGGCCCACGGGCTTGATATCGCGCTGAGCGGGCCGCGCAGTTACGACGGGCAAATGCAAGATTTCCCGTATGTAAATGGCGACGGGGAACGTGATCTTACGCCAACCGATATTGACCGCGCTGTTACGACGCTTTGGAAAACATGGGCGATGGGGCTTTGCCTTGCCCTCATCATCGCTATTCTCTGACCGCGTAGGGTGGATTTCAATCCACCGCCCCAAAACGGAACCGAGCAAAATGCCTGACCGCAAACACAAGATATCTGAACGGCACATGCGGCTGTTACGACGTATTCTGCTTGGGCTCATGGCGCTCGCTATCGTCGGTACTGTTGTTTTCGGCGTGCGCGCGGCAATTTCCTCGCGTGCCTGGTACAACGCCCCGCCCGAACAAATCGAAGGCTGGATGTCCCCGCGCTATATCGCAATGACCCAGCACGTTCCGCCGTACGTTATCGAAGACGCAATCACGCCCGGCCAAGACCTGATGCACCGAAAAACGACGCTGGATGATATCGCCTTCGCACAAGACACCGACGTCGAAGCACTGATTATCGCCCTTGAAATGGCCATCGCTGATTTCAAGGAATCTAAACGTGATTGATTTCTTCTTTGGGCTCGTCGCCACTTGGGGGCTGATTATCGTGGCCGCTTCGGCGTATTTCTCTTGCCTTGCGGTTCCGGTGCCAACCTTTGCTGTCATGCTATCGGGCGGGGCATTTGCGGCGGCGGGTGATCTCGTACTTTGGCAAGTATTGACGGTCGCCTATGTTGCCGCACTAGCAGGGGACCAAACAGGGTTTCAGCTTGGGCGCCTTGGCGGCAAATGGCTAGATAAGTTTCTTGCGACACGCCCAAGCCGCGCCGCCCTTTTTGCACGTGCACAAGTTGTCGTGGACCGCTGGGGCAGCACCGGGGTTTTCTTTAGCACTTGGGCTGCAGCACCGCTTGGGCCATGGGTCAACTTCGCGGCAGGTGCCGCTGGGCTAAGCACATGGCGGTTCATCATCTGGGACGCAATGGGCGAAGCTATCTGGGTCATGGGCTACGTAATGCTTGGCTATTACTTTGCTGCAAACCTCGATGCGCTAACTGTGTTGGTCGCCGATTGGGCATGGCTACTGACAGCAATTAGCCTCGCCGTCGCGGCAAGCTTCTTCCTATTGCGCTCTAAACAGTGACAAGGCTTGCACCTTATTGATCGACTGTTAACGTGACTTCAGCCAATAGGAGAATTGCCATGCGCCTCGCCCTTGCCCTAAGCCTGATTGCAAGCACTGCCACTGCCCAAACATGCGGCGGCCCCGTGAACAGCTTTATCGATGGGGTAAAGGCCGAAGCCCGCGCCAACGGCATTTCTGCAGCCAATGCCGATCGGTTTTTCCAAGGTGCGCGGATCGAACAAAGCGTCCTAAATGCGGACCGCTCGCAAGGTGTCTTTCAGAAAGACTTTATCAGCTTCTCACGTGCTCTTATTTCGCAAAACCGGATCGACAACGGGCGGGTCTATAGCCAGCGGTATGACAGCACGTTTGATCGCATTGAATCCCGCTTCGGTATTCCACGCGGCGTACTTTTGGCATTTTGGGCGTTTGAAACCGACTATGGCCAAGTGCAGGGTAGCTTTAACACTCGCAACGCGCTGCTAACCCTTGCGCATGATTGCCGCCGCCCAGAACTGTTCCGTCCTCAGCTTATCGCTGCGATGGAGCTGTTTCAGCGTGGCGATATGGACCCCAGCAACACCACAGGTGCATGGGCTGGCGAAATCGGCCAAGTTCAAATGTTACCGCTTGATATCATCGAACGCGGGATGGACGGCGACGGTGACGGGCATGTTACCCTAAAAACATCCGCACCCGATGCGCTAATGTCAGGTGCGAATGTTCTGTCCTCGCTTGGCTGGCGGCCCAACGAACCGTGGCTGCAAGAAATCAATGTACCCGCCAACCTTGATTGGTCGCAAACCGGGCTAAACCACAAATTCCGCGTCCGAGATTGGGCGAATGCAGGTATCACCGCGCGGCAAGGGTCACTTGGGCCGTCGAATTTGCAGGCTTCCGTCCTGCTTCCAATGGGCCGCAACGGGCCAGCATTTCTCGCTTACCCAAACTTTGACGTCTATTTCGAGTGGAACAAGAGCTTTGTCTACGTCACAACAGCCGCCTATTTCGCCACACGCCTATCTGGCGCTTCGGTCTACGACGCAGGCAACCCATCCGCACCACTTAGCGGACCGCAGATGCAACAACTGCAACAAAAGCTAACCGCACGCGGACATGATGTCGGTGGAATAGACGGTATCCTTGGCGCAAAAACCCGCGAGGCCGTCCAAGTCGAACAGCAACGCATGGGCTTGCCCGCTGATGCATGGCCAACCCTAGACCTTCTAAGCCGGCTATAGGTCGGTTGCGATGCGGCGGTTCCTCAAAGCCTTATTGGTGTTGCTCATCTTGGGCGTCACCGCCTTTTTGACCTTTGGCCCCGGCTATGTCGAAAAAGGGCGCAACGCCGTTGCTGATCATGAACCCTACCCCATCAGCCCACAGGCCCAAGCGCTTCACAACCGATTGATCATTGGTGATTGGCACGCTGATACACTGCTGTGGAAACGCAGCCTGCTCAACCGTGCTAATCGCGGCCAAGTCGATCTACCCCGCCTGATCGAAGGCAACGTCACCCTACAAATGTTCACCGCCGTCACCAAAAGCCCAGCGGGACAGAACTATCATGAAAATTCGGCAGAAGCGTTCGACAACATCACCCCGCTTGCGGTTGGTCAGCTCTGGCCTCCGCGCACATGGAACAGCCTGCTTGAACGTGCGCTTTATCAGGCGAAGCGGCTGCATTCCTATGCCGATGCCTCAGACGGTCGTCTCCGCGTTATCAAAACACGCGCCGATCTTGATCAAATTCTTGCAGACCGAGCCAACGGACAACAAGTCGTCGGCGGATTACTCGGGATTGAAGGTTCACATCCTCTAGAAGGTGATATCGCCAACCTCGATAAAATCGAAACCGCTGGCCACCGTATGATCGCCCTCCAACACTTTTTCGATAATGAACTGGGTGGATCACTCCACGGCACTGGTGATCATGGGCTAACCGACTTCGGTCGGCAGGTAGTCAGCGAAGTCGCCGCACGCAACCTCATCCTCGACCTTGCCCATTCATCGCCCCAAGTCGCTCGCGATGTCCTAGCCATGACTGACATCCCCTTAGTCGTCAGCCACACCGGCATCCATTCTGCCTGCCCCGTCAAACGGAATTTCACCGATGACCTAATGCAAGCAATCGCAGCGACCGGCGGTGTCATCGCTATCGGCTATTGGGCGGACGTGACCTGTGACGACAGCCCAGCCGGGATCGCCGCGACCATCAAAGCAGCGGTGGAATTGCTCGGCGATGACCACGTGTCGTTAGGCTCCGACTTCGACGGATCGGTCCCGACCAGCTTCGACACCTCAGAACTCGCCGCACTGACCCAAGCCCTACTAGACGCGGGACTAAGCGACGAACAAATCGGCAAGGTCATGGGCGGCAATATGGTCAGGGTACTCCGCGAACGGCTGCCTTAAAGTTGTGGGATGTGGTGGGCGGCGCATTGCGTAGCAACAGCGACGCCAAGCATCACGCCACCATTGCAGCCGCCTTTTTCAGGTCAACTGACACAAGCTGCGATACGCCTTGTTCGCCCATTGTAACACCGAACAATCGGTCCATTCGGCTCATCGTGACGGCATGGTGCGTGATGATCAGGAACCGCGTGTCGGTCCGGCGGCACATCTCGTCCAGCAGGTCACAGAAACGCGTGACGTTGGCGTCGTCTAGCGGCGCATCGACCTCGTCCAGCACACAGATTGGGGCCGGGTTCGCAAGGAATACCGCAAAGATCAGCGCCAGCGCCGTAAGGGTTTGTTCACCACCCGACAGCAATGACAAAGTGCTCAGCTTTTTGCCCGGCGGCTGACACATGATTTCCAAACCAGCCTCAAGCGGGTCATCGGATTCGACCAACACCAGCTTGGCTTCACCACCACCAAACAAGTGGGTGAACAGCAAACCAAAGTTCTCGTTCACCTGCTCAAACGCCGTCAGCAGGCGTTCACGACCCTCTTTGTTCAGGCTGGCAATCCCGGAACGTAGCGCTGCAATCGCTTCCTCAAGATCAGCCTTTTCAGTGACCAATCCATCGTGTTCAACCTGCACCTCTTTTGCGTCTTCTTCGGCGCGCAAGTTTACAGCACCAAGGCTGTCACGCTGACGTTTCAGTGCGTTGACCTGCGTCTCGACCACATCGGATGCAGGCATATCTTCGACCGCCATTTCAAGCGTCTCAAGCAGCTTATCGGGCGTGACTTCTTGCGCTTCCTTGATGCGTTCTGCGGCATAGGACAACGTTTCGCGGGCTGCATCCGAACGGGCTTCTGAGCGCGCACGCGCCTCGCGTGCTTCAGATGCTAAACGCTCGGCATCGCGCTCTTGATGGCCCGCCTCGCGCAGCGCGGCATCAGCCTCTGCCAGCTTATCGGACGCTTCTTTCCGACGCTCTTCGGCCTCATCAATGGCGTCGGCCAATTCTGACCGTTTGGCGGCAATTTCTTCGGGTGCGGCGGTTGCCTCTTCAAGCTCAGCTTCTGACATCGCCTTGCGCTCTGCCAATTCAGCAGTACGCTTATTTGCGGTCTCAAGGCGGTGTTTCCAGCCGCTTACCTCTTTAGTGATTTGTTGCGAACGTTTTAGACGGCTTTCGCCTTCACGCCGAACTTCGTCATGGGCCGAACGATGCGACATCATCGTGATACGGGCCGCTTCAACAGTCATTTTCACGTCTTCAACAGCGGCACGTGCGTCATCCAGATTGCCTAGCGCGTTCGCTGCTGCTTCTGCCTCTGCCAACGCTTTGCGCGCGCTCATCGCTTCTTCTTCGTGGCGCTTGAGCGCAAGCCCAAGGCTTTCTTGCTTGCCTTGGCTCAGGTTCCGGTCGGCCTCTGCGCGGCTAGCCGCACGGTTTGCTTCTGCGACCATCCGATCAGCATCTCGGCGTGCATTACGTGCCGCCTGATCTGCCTCGGTCTGCTGCTTCAATAGCATCGTCAGGGTGTCGTGGGCCTGCGCCGCGCCAACTGCTGTGGCCGAAGCCTCTTCCAGATCACGCTTCAGCTCTGTGAGGCGGTTCAACTGTTGCAGACGCAACGCCGCGGCCGACGGAGCATCCTCTGCACCGGCACGGAACCCATCCCAACGCCACAAATCACCCTCGACGGAGACAAGGCGCTGACCCGGTTTCAGCTCTGCCTGCAGGCGCGGGCCATCGGCGGCGTCGACAAAACCCACTTGGCTCATACGGCGGGCCAACACCTCTGGTACACCGACATAGTTCGTAAGCGCCTTTACTCCCTCGGGTAGCGTTTGCGGCGTATTATATCCCGGCAGCAACGCCCAGCCAGACTTCGCATCTGCCCCAATCTCTGGCGCACGCAGATCATCAGCCAGCGCAGCACCCAGCGCTTTTTCGTAGCCACCTTGCACGCGTAGCAGGTCAAGAACCTGCCCACCTTCGGCGGTGTCACGCTCGACGAGTTTGGCTAGCGCGGCCACCTCTGCACGTAAGGCGTTTGCCTCGCCTTCAGCTTCTGATCGCAACGCGCGCGCATCGCTTTCTCGGGTCTGGGTTTCCGCACGCGCCTCTTCGGCCTCTGACAGTGCAATATCTGCAGCCTCTGCCGCAGCCACGGCAGCCGCTTCGGCCTCTCCTGCTGCAGCGAAATCTTCTTCAGCCTTGGCCAGCGCGGTCGCAGCCTCTTGCATAGCTGACTTGGCCCGCTCCGCTTCAGCCTCGTTCTTTTCCATAGTGGTACGGTTGTCAGCCACCAAACGCTGCGCCGATTGGTGACGTGCGGCAAGCCGGGCAACATCTTCGGTCAGCTGCGCAAGATCGGCCTCACGTTCTTCCAGCACACTTGCAGCTTCGCGGGCCGCGTCTTGGGCCTCTTCTAGTCGATCATCATGCCCTTCACCGGCCTTGGCAATCTCACGGGCTTCCCATTCGAGCCGCTCAATTGTCTCCCCAGCGTCTTTATTTAGACCACCTTCGCGCTCCATATCGCGGCCAAGTTGATCGATGCGTGACCGCAAGGTCTCGATCATTTCAAGCGCACGATCTTCTTGATCTTTCAACGTATCCCGCTGCACCTGCAAACGCTGCAACACAGCTGACGCAATCGCCTCTTCCTCGCGCAGTGGCGGCAGAGCATCTTCATATTCCGCGCGTGACTTTGCAGCCTCGCGCGCTGTCTTCTCGGCTTGGGCGGCAGCAGTTGTCCGTTCGCGTAGTTGTTCTGACGCGGCAAGCATCGCCTCATCCGCTTCTTTCCAGCGACGAAACAACAGCATCCCTTCGGAACGGCGCAGGTTATCACCAATTTCGCGATAGCGGGCAGCTTGGCGGGCTTGCCGGGCCAACTGCCCCAACTGCGCGGCTAGCTGTTCAATCACATCATCGACGCGCGTCAGATTGGTCTCCGCACCTCTTAGCTTCAATTCCGCCTCGTGACGGCGCTGATACAGACCAGAAATACCAGCAGCTTCTTCTAGGATGCGGCGACGAGCCTTTGGCTTCGCGTTAATCAGTTCAGAAATCATGCCCTGCCGGACCAGCGCAGGCGAATGCGCCCCGGTCGAGGCATCAGCAAACAGCATTTGCACGTCACGCGCACGGACGTCTTTTGCACCAACCTTATAGGCAGACCCCGCGTCACGCGTAATGCGCCGGATCACCTCTAGCTGGTCGTTATCGTTAAATGACGCGGGCGCCAGACGTTCACCATTGTCGATAATCAATGACACTTCGGCAAAGTTACGGGCAGGACGCGTCGACGCCCCAGCAAAGATCACGTCCTCCATGCCGCTACCGCGCATGGATTTCGCGCGATTCTCGCCCATGACCCAACGCAGAGCTTCTAGCAAATTGGATTTACCACAGCCGTTTGGCCCCACAACACCAGTCAAACCATCGGCGATGATCAGATCAGTAGGGTCAACAAAGCTTTTAAAGCCATTCAGACGCAGTTTGCTAAAACGCAAGGGTTTCGGACCTCATGATTCCTTCGTAATCAAAACCATGTCCCCCGATGCGGCAACCTGTCAACGTCGCAGACGCAGCATGTGCTGTGTTCCGCCCAGTTATCCACAAGATATTGCGGCATCCTTACCGGCTTAACCAACTGACGCCGCGCTTTGGCCTGCAAATGTCGTATTCTTCCTTGACGTGGCCATACCCGACAGCGCACAACAACAGCGCACGGTTCCCCGCTGATGCCAAGCATCTGGGGATGAAATGGGAATGTGGAAAGGCCGATCCTAACAGGAGGCCCGGTGCCACAGCCGCCCCCGCGACTGTATGCGGTGAGTGCCTTGTTAACGACGCCACTGGGGAAACCTGGGAAGGTAAACAAGGTACCGCGACCCGCAAGCCAGGAGACCAGCCATGCAAAATGTCGTAACGGCCGTCGGGGATGACGGTGAAACAAGGATAGAAAAATGCATATCGAACCCGGAATCGTCACAGGCGCAAAAATCGCGCTTTCTTACGCCACCGCTGCTGGCGCAACTGCTTATTCCGCGAAACTGATCTGGGAAAGCCTGCGTGATCGCGGTGCTGTCTCATTGATCGCACGTGCAACGATGGCGACACTTGCCGTGTTGGTTTTCTTTGAGCTTCTGCCACACATGTCCGTCGGCGTGTCCGAAGTACACCTGATCATGGGCTCAACCCTACTATTGATGCTGGGCACTGCGCCTGCTGCTATCGGCCTTGCCGCTGGCCTGCTGATCCAAGGTACATTGCTTTCGCCTTTCGACCTGCCACAGTACGGCATGAACCTGACAACACTGCTGGTCCCACTGTTTGGTCTACACGCGCTGACCAAAAACGTCATCGCCAAAGGCACAGCTTACGTTGACCTTAGCTACAAACAAGCGCTTGCAATGTCCGCGACATACCAAGGCGGTATCGTTGCTTGGGTCGCATTCTGGGCATTCTACGGCCAAGGTTTTGGCGCAGAAACCCTCGCTTCTGTTGGTACATTCGGTGCGGCTTACATGACTGTTCTACTGCTAGAGCCACTTGTTGATCTGGCTGTTCTTGCTGGCGCCAAAGCAATGCGCGGCCTCGAAAACAGCGGTCTGGTCACACCACGCCTCTACGCCGCTTAAGCGCGCCAAACAAAACATGTTGTATGACGGTCCCTTGGGGCCGTCATTCCGTTTGGAAACATCTGCAGCAGGAACATACCCATGCCCGCAAAAATACCCGCGACCGTTGTCACCGGCTTTCTTGGTGCCGGGAAAACCACCCTCATCCGCCACATGCTACAAAACGCCCAAGGCAAGCGCATCGCGCTGATCATCAATGAATTTGGTGACCTTGGCGTTGACGGCGACATCCTAAAAGGTTGCGGGATCGAAACCTGCACCGAAGACGATATTGTTGAACTGTCAAACGGCTGCATCTGCTGCACCGTCGCCGACGACTTCATCCCCACGATGGAAGCCCTGCTCGCACGCGAAGACAAACCTGATCACATCGTGATCGAAACGTCGGGTCTTGCACTGCCGCAGCCTCTTATCCGCGCGTTCAACTGGCCGGGTATTTCAACCAAGGTGACAGTCGACGGCGTTGTGACCGTGGTTGATGGCCGCGCTGTTCATGACGGCCAGTTCGCCCATAACGTCGCCGCAGTCGATGCGCTGCGTGCCCAAGATGAAAACCTTGATCACGAAACGCCACTGTCTGAATTGTTCGAAGACCAAGTCGCCTGCGCCGATATGATCGTTGTGAACAAAGCGGACCTACTGTCGGCCGAAGAAGCAGACGCACTAACAACAAAGCTAAAATCCGAAAGCCGCGACGGCGTTCAGGTCATCAAAGCATCCATGGGCGCCCTACCCGTCGATGTTCTGCTTGGCCAAGGTGTCGGCGCTGAATCTGATCTGTCTTCTCGTCACGAAATCCACCACCATCATCATCACCATGATGACGACGACGATCACCACCACGATCATGAACACGAACATGGCCACGATGAATTCGAATCCTTCATCGTCACCCGTGGTGAGATCGAGGACCCAACCGCATTCGCAGCCCAAGTCGCCGATGTCATCCGCGCCAACAACATTCTGCGTCTGAAAGGGTTTGTTGCGGTAACAGGCAAGCCTATGCGCCAGACCCTACAGGCCGTCGGCCCTCGCGTTGATACCTACTTTGACCAACCCTTTGGCGACGCGCCACGCGAAACGCGGCTTGTGGTCATTGGCGAAGCAGGTCTTGATCAAGCAACCATCACAGCCGCCCTACAAGCATGATTATCGTCGAGCGGACAGACCCACACCATCCTCAGGCGACGGCTTTGCTCAAACAAAGCCACGCCCTGATGGCGTCACTCTTTCCGCCCGAAGACAATTATTACCTTGAAATCGACGATCTGGTTTCACCGAATATCCATTTCTTTACGGCCCGCATCGGCACCCAAATTTTGGGTACTGGCGCGCTGGCTATCAAAGACGGCTACGGCGAAATCAAGTCCATGTTTGTCGATCCTGACGCAAGGGGCAAAGGGATCGCCGATGCGCTTATGCGTCAACTCGAAGACCAAGCACGCGAAGTCAAACTTCCGATAATAAAGCTTGAAACAGGTAATCTGCTGCAGGCCGCGCACAAACTATATGCGAGACATGGGTTCACCCCATGCGGCCGCTTCGGCGATTACACCGAAGCGAACAGTTCAATCTTTATGGAAAAGGCGCTTTGAAGCTACTTCTTCTCAGCCGCCTTCTTCATCCGGGCCAACAAAGCGGCCTTATCTTCACGTGTGCCAAATGGCTTTTTCTTCGACCCATGCGCGTTATGTTCGGCATGTTTCGGGGCATTCTTACCCAATTTGGGTGCGCCTGCTGCTTTGTAATCCATCGTTTTGACCTCATGTTTGGGCATCCACTACCACGGGAATATACCTAATGCACCTGCTCGCAGCGACACCCGGCGCAATCTCTGACGGATCAGAGCCTGTTGATCTTGGCCAAACACCGGCCGACGTGGTGATTATTTCCGCCGCTGACACGGAATTGGCCGCACTGTCCGACGCCCGGTCACAAATGGATCACCCACCCGGACTGCGTCTTGCCAATATGATGCACCTGCAACACCCGATGTCGGTCGATCTCCACCTTGATGATTGTGCCACTAAATCACGGCTAGTGATTGCGCGCATCTTAGGCGGCGCTGGGTATTGGAAATACGGGCTGACGCAATACGCCGCACGTTTGCACGAGGCAGGCATCCCCTTTGTCGCCCTGCCCGGCGACGATAAGCCGGACCAAGAACTACGTGAACTGTCTACCGTTTCAGGCGAAGACTACGACGCGCTGTGGTCCTATTTCGTCGAAGGCGGCCCGAAAAACAGCACCAATCTGTTAGGTTACGCGCGCTCCATGCTCGAGGGTAGCGAAAGACCCGCTGCAGCCAGCCCCCTGCTACGCGCGGGTGTATACTGGCCCGGTTCAGGTATTGCTGACCTTGATGCCGCAAAGGCAGCGTGGACGGACGACGCGCCAATTGTCCCGATCATCTTCTACCGCGCACTTGTCCAAGGCGGCGGGTTAAACCCAATCAACCGTCTGGTGCGCAGCCTGTCGCGCGCGGGTCTTAACCCGCTGCCCGTCTTTGTCGCGTCACTCAAAGACCCGGTCAGCCGCGCAACACTCGACACTTTGTTCACCGCAGCCCCGCCCGAAGTAATCCTAAACTGTACCGCCTTCGCGGTCGGCAGCCCGCATGACGGCGACGACAGCCCAACAAACCCACTGCTTGCCAACAACGCACCAATCTTTCAGGTCATCCTATCTGGCGCGTCAGAGGCCACATGGCGCGAAGGCCTGCACGGGCTAACCGCCCGCGACATCGCGATGAACGTCGCCCTGCCAGAGGTCGACGGGCGCATCCTATCCCGCGCGGTCAGCTTCAAAGGCGAAGCATTCTTTGACGACGCCACCGAATGCCCCATCGCAACCTATCAGGCATTAGGCGACCGGATCGACTTTACCAGCCAGCTTGCCCGCAACTGGGCGCACCTGCGGCGGACACAAGCCAGCGACAAAAAGGTCGCGCTGATCCTTGCTAACTACCCAAACAAAGACGGGCGGCTCGCTAACGGCGTTGGGCTGGATACGCCAGCCGCGACAGTACATGTGCTCAACCTGCTGAAATCGACAGGCCACACGGTTACACCGCCCACAGACAGCGCAACACTGATGCAAACGGTCATGGAAGGCCCAACCAATTGGCTCACGGATCGTGCGGACAAAGAAGGCGGCGAATTCCTACCACTCGACATCTATCAACAGTATTTTGACGCCCTCCCTTGGGAGGTCAAAGAGCAAATCACGGCGCGCTGGGGCCAACCCGTGGATGATCCGTTCCTCACCTTGTCAGAAATACTCCCGCCGGAGGCAAACAAGGGCTTTGCCCTTTCGATCCACAGCTACGGCAACGCCGTGGTTGGGCTGCAACCGGCACGCGGATATAACATTGACCCCACAGATACATATCATTCGCCTGATCTCGTCCCACCACATAACTACCTCGCATTCTACTTTTGGCTGCGGCACCACTGGGGTGCTGACGCGATCGTTCACATGGGCAAACACGGAAATCTTGAATGGCTTCCCGGCAAAGCAGTGGCGCTGTCTGAAACCTGCTGGCCCGAGGCCGTCTTTGGCCCGACGCCGCATGTCTATCCGTTCATCGTCAACGATCCGGGTGAAGGTACGCAAGCAAAACGACGTACATCTGCGGCCATCATTGACCACCTAACCCCTCCACTAACCCGCGCAGAAAGCTATGGCCCGATGCGCGACCTAGAGGCGCTCGTCGATGAATATTACGAAGCCGCCGGCGTTGACCCCCGCCGTATAGACCACTTACGCAAAGAAATCCTGTCCTTGTCCGAAGTCACTGGCCTGTCAAAGGACGCGGGCTTCACCGGCGATAACGACAGCGATCTAGGTAAGCTAGACGCATACCTATGTGAGTTAAAAGAAGCACAAATACGGGACGGGCTGCATATCTTTGGGCAATCACCCGAGGGGCAACAAAAACGGGACTTGGCGATTGCTTTGGCACGCGTGCCACGTGGTGATGGCAAGGGTAGAAATGCGTCGCTCCTGCGTGCGCTGGCAGAGGACCTGAACCTGAGTATCGATCCGCTTGATTGCGATATGGCAGCGCCCCCACCTGAAAAACCCGCCGCTCTAGAAGATAGTACCACTTGGCGTACCAATGGCGATACGGTCGAACGTCTCGAAGCACTGTGCCAACGCGGCCTTCGGGACGGCGGGTGGGGCGATGCGGGGTTCACCCCGCGAGCGGCACAAGCCGTTCTAGATGAAATCTTAGAGACTATACTTCCGACAATTCAGGCCTGCGGACCTGACGAAGGGGCGGGTCTCCTCAGCGCCCTATCAGGGCACTTCGTCAACCCGGGCCCGTCCGGCGCGCCAACCCGCGGGCGGCTTGATGTGCTGCCAACTGGCCGCAATTTCTATAGTGTCGATAGCCGGGCCGTACCCACACCGACAGCTTGGGCGCTTGGGTGGAAATCTGCGAGCCTGCTAATCGAAAAACACCTGCAAGACCACGGCGACTGGCCGCGTAGCATGCTGGTCACTGCATGGGGCACCGCGAACATGCGTACGGGTGGCGATGACATCGCTCAGGCCCTTGCCTTGATGGGTGTTAAGCCAAAGTGGGACAGCGCAAACCGCCGCGTCACCGGGTTTGAAATACTGCCACAGTCGATCCTTGGTCGGCCCCGTGTTGACGTTACTTTGCGCATCTCAGGCTTTTTTCGCGATGCATTCCCGCAATTGATCGCGCTTGTCGACAGTGCCGCGCGCGCTGTTCAAGAGCTCGACGAAGCAGAGGAAATTAACCCAGCTGCCGCACGCGCCAAAGCAGGCGAAGATCAAACCCGCGTGTTTGGTTCCAAGCCCGGCGCTTATGGCGCTGGCCTTCAAGCCCTAATTGACGAACGAATTTGGGCCGATAAATCCGATTTCGCTGATGCATACCTTGAATGGGGCAGCTACGCCTATGGTGCTGGGGCCGAAGGCCGCAAAGACCGCAAGGCATTTGAAACGCGCCTATCGCAAGCCGACGCCATCGTTCAAAATCAAGACAACCGCGAACACGATATTTTGGACAGCGACGACTATTACCAGTTCGAAGGTGGTGCTGCCGCAGCGGTCAGCACGCTGCAAGGCCAAGACAAACCCATTTATCACAACGATCATTCGCGCCCTGAACGACCCGTCATTCGCACACTTGATGACGAAATTGGGCGGGTCGTGCGTAGCCGCGTGGTAAACCCAAAATGGATCGATGGTGTAAAGCGTCATGGCTATAAAGGCGCGTTCGAAATCGCGGCAACAGTCGACTACTTGTTCGCCTTCGCGGCCACTACGGGTGCGGTTCAGAACCACCACTTCGACCTCGTTGAGGAAGCGTTTATCAAAGACGACGACACCCGAGACTTCATCGCAGATGCGAACGCCCCCGCCCTGCGTGAGATCGCACAGCGACTGCAAGAAGCGATTGATAGGAACCTATGGCAACCTAAGTCTAACTCTGCTCGTGCTAGGATTTCCGAACTGCTTGGTTAACGCCGTTTGCAAAAGCCAAAGTGAATGGAAAGTCGTGGTGCAATGCAAAAACACCACGACCAGATGTCGCGAGGCAGCAACCCTAGCGAGACCACACACACGTAACGGTTTAATTTCAGAGACAAAAATGGCACTTTTAACCAAAACCGCCTAAACGCCGTTACGTTAAAGGCATTTCAGCTTACGCAGTTGCTCCGGCGATTTATAAACGCGCTGGGGCACAAAAGTGAGTGGAAGTTATGAAAAAGTCGATATTATTGGCTACTGCCGTGGCATTGCTTGCTGCGTGTAGCGAGACGCCGGTTACTCAGCGGTCCATTCCAGTAACCCCAACAGATTCTCTTACTGCAACAGGTTTGGATGTCTACGGCTACGCCCGTGCGAACGGCAACACCGCACCACGTTTTCGTGGAACGGGGTTTCTAAAAGTACGTACAACAGCAAGCCGTAGCGGCATAGCGTACAGCGAAGTGACAGGCGCGTCCTGTAACCTTGATGCCGGTCTTTTTGTTGCGTCATTCCAGACGCCAGCAAACATCATCGTGCCAGATTACGGCCCGGATTCCCCTGCGATTGTTGTCACCTGTACGGATAACGAAGGTCGCACGGCAACCACAACTTCTGACGTTACGAATTTGACCAAGCAACGGCGTGGGCCATCGTCGTTGACAGCAGGGCTGTTTGGAACGGTGCGCAATACTGAGAAAGATGATTTCGGCTATAACCCGATCACTCTTACGCTTCAGTAATCGGCGGCTTTGGTGAAAAATTCTGTTCGCCCATTGCAAGATTAGGATCCCACGGTCATTTTGGTGACAAATAGGAAACCAGAAAATGACCACACCCACCGACGACACAGACCGCCACGCGATGAAAATGGCCAAGAAGAAGGCCGCGCGCGATAAGATCATGGCAACCAAGACCGACCAAAAAGGTCTGATCATCGTCCACACCGGTAAGGGTAAGGGCAAATCATCCGCCGCGTTCGGCATGATTTTTCGTTGCATCGCACATGATATGAAATGCGCTGTCGTGCAATTCATCAAAGGTGGCATGTCGACTGGCGAACGCGATCTGATCCTTGCAAAGTTCACTGACATCTGTGCGTTCCACACAATGGGCGAAGGCTTTACTTGGGAAACCCAAGACAAGTCGCGCGATACTGAAATGGCGCAGGCCGCATGGGCCAAGGCCAAAGAGCTCATCTTAGATGAAACCAACCACATGGTCCTCTTGGACGAGATCAACATCGCAATCCGTTACGGGTACGTCGATATCGCTGATGTTGTAGAGTTCCTACGCGACCATAAGCCTGCGATGACACATGTTGTCCTAACTGGCCGCAATGCGCACGAAGACCTGATCGAGATCGCAGATCTTGTTACTGAAATGGAGCTGGTCAAGCACCCGTTCCGGTCCGGGATCAAAGCACAGATTGGGGTCGAGTACTAACCCCAACGATGCAACACTGCGCCAATACACTGCATCCCAATAGGGATTGCAGGCGGCTGCAGAAATCAAACCATTGAACGGCGCGAAAACATATATATGTAACCATATTATGACGCGCACGACACTCGCTCTTGATCCAAAGAACCTCCTCGCGAGCGGTAAGCAGCGGGCTGTCTATCTGCATCCATTTGACGACAGCAAGCTTGTAAAGGTCTTGCTTAACGATGCTGATACCGCCGGCAGATCAAAATTCAGCCTCGCGCTAGAACGCTGGATACCCTCCACACGCGATCGTCAAATCCGCAAAGAGTATCTCGAATACTTGCGGTTGATGCTGTCAAATCAAGGTGCGCAGTTTCGGCCACCCATCACACATATGTTCGGCTTCGTTAGCACCCAGCTCGGTCTGGGTTGCCTGACTGAACGGGTACAATCATCGAGTAATGTGCTGGGCGATACGCTGTATGACTTAATACAGTCTGGTAGTCTTACGCCTGAACACGTTGAGATGCTGAACGACACCGTGCAACGGATCTACGCCCACAACATCCGCGCAAGCGACCTGACCGCCCGTAATTTTGTATTTGGGCAACGCCGCAATGCCGAAGGGCTCGGACCGAAAGAATGTGTTCTGGTCGATGGGTTTGGCGATATTCACGCCGTCCCGGTTCGGACCATGGCAAATTGGACAAACCGTTTAGGCCTAGACGACAGCATGAAGCGGCTGGGTCGCAATAAATCCATCGAATGGAACGCGGTCCAACGACGGTTCTCGTATCTTAGCTAAGGTTCAGTTAACCTTGCGATAACGATACAGCCCTAGGAACGACAAATGCCAATCCACCGCGTCCTCACTGAATTTGGCATGGGCACCAGCCTACGCCGCCAAGACTATACACAAGCCGCACGTCGCGGATTACAGGACGCGCTTTGGCATAATTCGATTAACATGGCAGAGCTGTTTGGCTTCCCAAAGGAAGCAATGCTGATCGACGTACAGATCGCGGTACAACAGCCAGACCAGGTAGACGTTGGCGTATTGCTGGATATCTTTCCTTACGGCCAACCCACAATCAACGTCACTCACGGCGGGCTGGATGTCCCGCGCCCTGACGGCAATCCGACGGTCATCGCGAATGTCGCGATCAACGTCAGTTTCGATATGGAGCCAGCATGACCGACCAGCGCATCATTATTGAAATGGGCATGGGTAACGACCTGTACGGGATGGATTACCAAAAAGCCGCCGCGCGCGCGATCGAAGATGCGATCCGCCATTCGACCCTGCCGATTTTTCAAAGTACCGGAATTGATCATGACACGATGCGGGTGCAAGTCACAGTAGGCGTTCAAGAACCGGATAAAATCGACACTGAGGCGCTTGCAAAAAACCTGCCACGTGGGCGTGCGACCGTAACTGCCACCACGGGTGGTATGAATGTCCCGAACCCTGAAACCGGCGACACTGCAGTTGTGGCCACAGCCGCGGTCGAGGCATTTTTGCCCGATCAAAGTGCCAAATGGAAACGCAGCTAGATGGAACTAACCCAAGCCCACCGCGACGCGCTCCATGATGTATTGCGCTGGCGCCGCGATGTCCGCCATTTCCTGCCCGACGCGATCCCCGACGAAACACTCGCTCGTCTACGCACCGCGATGGACTTGGCGCCATCGGTTGGCAATGCACGGCCTTGGCGCGTGCTACAGGTGACGACGCCCGCTCTGCGTACTAAGATTATTGAAAACTTCGAAGCGGCCAATGAAACCGCTGGCCAGATCTACGATGATGAAACACGGGCGTCCTACGCCAGCCTAAAGCTTGCTGGCCTACGCGAAGCACCCGTTCATCTTGCTGTGTTCACCGAAAACCAACCCATTGAGGGGCGCGGATTAGGGCGGCAAACCATGCCCGAAATGCTGTGTTATTCGAGCGTCACAGCGATCTATACACTGTGGCTGGCGGCACGCGCCGAAAACCTAGGGCTTGGCTGGGTGTCTATCCTTGATCCTGCGTCCGTTGCGCAGACCTTGGGCGTTCCGGATCACTGGCAACTGACGGGTTATCTATGTCTGGGCAAAGCCGCATTCGATAACGACACCCCGCTGCTTCATGAAAAGAAATGGCAAGAAAACACGCCTACTAGGTGGGAACAGGTCTAGCACCGACCAAACCCTAGCCAAGCGCATGTTGCTTCACTAGAACCATTACAACGAGCAAGATGAAAGTGAGAAACCCATGGCAACACGTGGCGCAGGCGGCACAGACGGCGGAACCGGAAGTTTTCTGATCGGCGTGATCATGATGATCGGCGGCGGTTATCTTTTGCTTGACGGCATTGTTGTACGACCCAACTTTGGCATGGGATCACGCGTGTTTGGGATCGGCGGCGTATCGATCACATCCGGCATGGTGCTGATCCCCTTTATGTTCGGGGTCGGCATGATCTTTTACAACTCAAAAAACTGGATCGGCTGGCTGCTTGCGGGCGGATCAATGGTCGCCTTGGTCTTTGGCGTCATCGCCAACATGACTCTGCAACTCGAACGCATGAGCGCCTTTGATCTCATCGTTATTCTGGTGCTGCTGGTCGGCGGAGTTGGGTTATTCCTGCGATCTTTGCGGGCAGGCTAAGGTCACCTGCGCCCCGGCGGCATACGCTCTTTCCATAGGCCACGTACTTCTTCAGCGGCCATACGTTTCACTTCGACTTCGGCATTTCGGATTTCGTCGTATTCGTCTTTCTTATCCAGATAGGCCAATACAGCAACGGCACATTGCAGACAAAAAATCCAAATCCACGATAGAATTGCCAAAGCAAAAAGCACCCCAAGTTGCCACGTCCAGATTGACGACAAGGTGAAATCTTCGCCTTCCCCCGCTGTTTCAAGCGCTGTCAATTGCGCATCGCCAACACCGATAAACTCACCCACAAAGGCTAAGAAAGGAGCGATAAAGAAACTGGCCACCCCGGCTAGTATGACAACGCAGAGTACCGACAAATACCGAGTGCCGGCCCCCATGAACGGCGTATGCATGCTACCGTTTGCATCTTGGCCGATCGAAGCGCCAGCAAGCGGCACGAGTAGAAGCGCACGTACGGCAATCATGATCATGCTGACGCCAAATATGATGGGCAATGCATATTGCGCGCTACCGGCAAATGCCTCGACTATAACTTGTTGGGAATCTTCGTCAGCTAGTTGACTGAGATCAGCAAGCGACAATGGCGACATGAGCAGGAACAATCCGAAACCGGCTGACATCAAAATGATGCCCAATAAGCTTTCGAAAAGCCCATAACCCAATGCGGGCAATACCATCTTGCCGTAGCCATCTTTTACAATGACACCACGTGCCTGAAGGCCAAGTCGTGCGCCAACCATCGTCGGCACAACCGACATCATGGCCGACATCACAGCAAGCATCACAAGGAACGCGGCCATTGGGAATAAGAGCACAGTGGTGATGACCAACAACGCGACAGACGGAAAGAACAGCATTGAGGTCAGAAACCATATGACAAACATGGCCGAGAATACGGCCAACGCCAAAACTACAAAGGGCATGACCAAGGCCATGCGCCACAGGATCGCGAATGAAAATGGAATTGAACGCAATATCAGCATAGCGATCCTGACTAGAATAAATAAATTATAAAACGCGCAACATACCGCCGCATATTTTGGGAAACCTTATCCGCAAGCCGATCTCAACCGTCAATTGCATAATGCAAAAATAACTATGGTGAATTTCATTCGCAACACAACGACTTGCGTTGTTAATAGCCTAACGCACAACCATCTTTGCGTGGGTCGCTGCCGCCCTCAAGAACGCCATCGTCACGAAGCATGATAGATTGTGAACCACCAATCGCGGTTTCTGGCGTTTGCACGTTATGCCCCATGTCGCGCAGTGTTGCTTTGACGATGTCTGAATAACCGTTCTCCACATTCAGCACGTCCCCATCAGAAAAGCAGCGTGGCGCGTCCATCGCCTCTTGGGGGGACAGCCCAAAGTCTGTCACGTTGCTGACGAACCTCGCGTGTCCCGTTGATTGATAGGCACCGCCCATGACCCCAAAGGGCATGAACGGCTTTCCGTCTTTTTTCAGCAGCCCCGGAATGATCGTGTGCATTGGGCGCTTGCCGCCGCCGGCCTCGTTCGGGTGCCCTTGTTCGAGCGTAAAACCTGCTCCGCGGTTCTGGAACAGTACACCGTATTTGTCCGATGCGATGCCGGATCCGAATGAATGGAAGACCGAATAGATCAGTGACACGCACATGCGGTCCTTATCGACGACAGTGATATAGATCGTGTCTTTGTGTATAGATTCCGCCAGAGGTGCGGCGGCGGGCATCGTTTTAGCGGGGTCGATCAACGCAGCCATTTTGGCAGCTGTTTCGGGCGCCATCATATGATCCACACGCGTCGTATGATCTGGATCCGCGATGAAACGGTTGCGGGCGTCATAGGCCAGTTTCGTCGCTTCGGCCTCGATATGCGCGCGTTCTGCACCCCATGGGTCCATTCCGGCAATGTCAAAATGTTTTAGGATATTGAGTAGCAGAATTGCTGTTGCTCCCTGCCCGTTCGGGGGATGCTCGCATAGCTCAAGCCCGCCATAGCCGCCAGAAATGGGGTCAGTGTAATCACAGGCCGTCGCCGCGAAATCATCCAACGTATGTGTACCGCCCAATGCGTTCAGGCTGGCAACCATATCCTCTGCGACTTCGCCCTCATAAAAGCCAGCGCGCCCCTCCATCGCAATTTCGCGCAGCACCTTAGCTTGTCCCGGAGCGCGGAACATTTGGCCCGGTGTTGGGACTTTTCCATCCAGCAGGAACAGATCACGGGCACGTCCCGATAGGTTCTTTTCGCCCAGCGCCCAATCAAACGCGACGCGTGGCGCGACAGGCACGCCAGCCTCGGCATAATAGATCGCAGGGGCCAGCGCAGCCTTAAGGCCGAGTTTTCCCCAGTCTTTAGACAACCAACAAAATGCATCAATCGCGCCAGGTGTGGTCACCGCATCAACGCTATAAGGCGCGATAACTGGGCCTTTTGCGCGTAGAGCATCTGAATCGATCCCGGCAGGTGCACGCCCTGATCCGTTCAGCGCAACAACGCGGTCCTCGCCCGGTGGGGTCAGCAGGACAAAGCAGTCACCACCGATACCGGTCATCTGTGGTTCACAAATGCCAAGCAGCACAGCGCCTGCAATCGCCGCATCCACCGCGTTGCCACCTGCCTCTAACATCTGAACTGCGACCTTTGCCGCCAAAGGGTGCGATGTCGCGGCCATCCCGTTGGTTGCGTAAACTGCCGAACGGCCCGGTTTGTGAAAATCGCGCATGGTGACCTCTGGATAATTGCCAAGCTACGGTACGGGATTACAGGCCAAGTGCAACGGGGGCTTGTTGGTTTTCTTAGCTGTCGCTAGACCTTGGCGAGACTAGCCCGACAGGAGCACGACAGATGCGCGTAGACTACGACACCCTTAGCAAAACCATTGCATCCCTTACCGAGGGCGAAACAGACTCGGTTGCATTGATGGCAACGCTCGCTTGCGAAGTACATCACAGCGATGATCGCTTTGATTGGACAGGGTTCTATCGCGTCACAGAACCTGAACTTCTTAAAATTGGGCCGTACCAAGGTGGGCATGGGTGCCTGACGATCCCATTTTCACGTGGTGTCTGCGGCGCAGCAGCCCGCACAAAAGAAGTACAGCTTGTTCCAGATGTCGAAGCATTCGAAGGCCATATTGCCTGTGCCAGCAGCACAAGGTCCGAACTTGTTCTTCCCGTGTTTGACCGCAACGGTGACGTGATTGCTGTCTTTGATATTGATAGCAACCAACCCGACGCATTCAGCGAAACCGATGCTGCGGCACTGACACAGATACTGGCAAATGTGTTCAGCAGATAATACCTATGGTTGATTAAAAGTGATTTTTGTCCAATATGGCAGTGCGATTAGCAACCTAAGCGGTAATTCTTACGACACTTTTGCTTTCTAGGACACCATGTCACAATTGGAAAAATCAGCTCAGACACTGGGCGCCGACATTCGCGCATTGCGCAAGGCACGTGGCATGACGCTTGTCTCATTGGCGGAAAGCCTGAACCGATCGGTCGGCTGGCTAAGCCAAGTCGAACGTGACATTTCAGTACCCGCGATTTCAGATCTTGGGGAAATGGCCGCCGTTCTGGATGTTTCTATATCCAGCCTCCTACAAACGAGCGTCAATCCTGCAGAGGAAGGATTGGTTGTCCGGTCCAACGCGCGCCGCCCAATCGGAAGCCGTACACCGGGCCTTACCGAGGGGTTGCTTTCTCCTGACCTCACAGACGATTTTGAGGTAATTCATTCAAAGTTTGATCCGGGCTCGGTGCTCGAAGAAGCCTTGGTGCGCGAAACCCAAGAAATCGGCTATGTCATAACCGGTATTTTTGAGATTTGGGTCGACGGTAAACACTTTAAGCTAAACACTGGTGACAGCTTTCGACTACGTGGTGAAACCTTTCGCTGGGCCAACCCCGGCAACAAACCTTGCGAGATAATCTGGATCATTTCCCCTCCCATTTACTAAGTGAATAGTGTGATAATTACATGGTAGAGATTACGTTACTTGATGGCGGCATGGGCCAAGAGCTCATCAAGCGCGCTGGCGATGCCGCGACACCACTTTGGGCAACACAGGTGATGATAGACCATCCCGGATTAGTGTCAGGGGTTCATCGGTCCTATCGTGATGCAGGTGCAACTGTGGCTCTGACGAACACCTATGCATTGCACCGGGATCGGCTGGCAGGCACCCCCTACGAAGATCGGTTTGAGGCGCTTTTTAAGACAGCGCTCACCGAAGCCGAAGCAGCCTGCGCGGGTCACGGTCGCATTGCCGGGGCTATCGGGCCACTGCGAGCGTCTTATCGACCCGACATCCACCCAGATCAGTCGGAGGCCATTCCGCTTTATGCCGAGGCAGCAATGCTGCTTGCCCCACGTGTCGATCTGATCATTTGCGAAACGATTGCCTCTATTGATCATGCCTGTTCGGCGCTCGCCGGGGCGAAAAAGGCGGGCAAACCCGTTTGGCTTGCCATGACAGTCGACGATAAAGATGGCACAAAGCTGCGGTCAGGCGAGGCACTTGCTGACGTCCTCCCTCATACCAAGGGTGCCTCTGCCCTTCTTGCCAATTGCGCATCCCCAGAGGCGATCAGTACTGCCATGGACGTTCTTGCGCAAAGCGACCTGCCCTTTGGTGGCTATGCAAATGGATTTCGGGAAATCAGTAGTGAATTTCTAAAAGACAAGCCGACTGTGGACAGCCTTTCGGCCCGTGCCGATCTGACACCAGAGGAATATGCAAAACACGCGATGAGCTGGATCGCGAAAGGCGCAACAATTGTTGGTGGCTGCTGCGAAGTTGGGCCTGCCCATATCGCCGCACTTGCCACTGCAATCCACGCGGCGGGACACACTATCATCTAAAAAAACGCGTAGCTTCGCGCATGCTATTCACGTCGCGGCTGCAGATATTTCGTGACGCAATCCGTAAATCATGAAATTGTACGAACTAATTTCATGATTTAGGAACGACGCGTCATGCCAAAGCTTCCGAACTATGCACGTGTGGTCATCGTTGGCGGTGGCGTCATTGGCTGTTCTGTTGCTTACCACCTAACCAAACTTGGTTGGAAAGATGTTGTTCTGCTTGAACGCAAACAACTGACGTCTGGAACCACTTGGCATGCGGCAGGGCTAATCGCGCAACTACGCGCAACGGCGAACATGACCAAGCTCGCGCGCTATTCCCAAGAGTTATATGGAAACCTCGAGACGAAAACACGTGTCGCAACTGGCTTTAAACGCAACGGGTCCATCACTGTCGCCCTCACCGATGAACGCAAAGAAGAGATTTTTCGCCAAGCTGCCATGGCCCGGGCCTTTGGCGTCGATGTCGAGGAGATTTCCCCGGCGGAGGTCAAATCACGCTACGGTCATTTGAACATTGACGGGGTTAAGGCTGGTGTCTACCTGCCCCGCGACGGCCAAGGCGATCCTGCGAACATTGCGCTCGCATTGGCCAAGGGCGCCCGTATGAATGGCGCAGTCATTGCGGAGCGCACAAAGGTCACGAACATCAACCGCACCGGGCGTCGTGTTACCTCTGTCGATTGGCAGACCGCTGACGATAACGGCACGATCGCTTGCGATATGGTCGTCAACTGCGCGGGCATGTGGGGCCATGAGGTGGGTAAGATGATGGGAACGAATGTTCCGCTTCATGCCTGCGAGCATTTCTATATCGTCACCGAAAACATTCCTGATCTCGCGCAATTGCCTGTTCTTCGTGTGCCGGACGAATGCGCCTATTATAAAGAAGACGCAGGTAAAATCCTGCTGGGTGCGTTCGAACCAAACGCCAAACCTTGGGCCATGAACGGCATCCCGGATGATTTCGAATTCGACCAACTGCCCGAAGATTTTGATCACTTTGAACCAATCCTAGAGGCTGCGGTGAACCGCCTGCCAATGCTGGCCGAGGCAGGTATCCATACTTTCTTTAACGGGCCAGAAAGCTTTACCCCGGATGATGCGTATCACCTTGGGCAAGCACCTGAGATGGACAATGTTTGGGTTGCGGCTGGGTTTAACTCTATTGGGATCCAATCGGCTGGCGGCGCAGGTATGGCGCTGTCGCAATGGATGGATGCGGGAGAAAAACCGTTCGATCTGGGTGATGTCGATATATCGCGCATGCAGCCGTTTCAGGGCAACAAAACCTACCTGTTTGAACGATCCAAGGAAACGCTTGGCCTGCTGTATGCCGACCATTTTCCGTTCCGCCAAAAGGCGACAGCGCGTGGCATTCGGCGCAGCCCTTTTCACCAACACCTGATGGATCAAGGGGCGGTGATGGGTGAATTGGCAGGATGGGAACGTGCGAATTGGTTCGCGCAGCCGGGGCAAACGCCTGTTTATGAATATTCATGGAAACGCCAAAACTTCTTTGGCAATGTCGCGGATGAACTCAGCGCGATCCGCAATAATGTCGGTATGTACGACATGTCATCCTTTGGCAAAATTCGGGTCGAAGGCCGCGATGCAACCGCATTTATGAACCATATCTGCGGCGGCGAAATGGACGTCCCCGCAGGGAAGATCGTTTATTCACAATTCCTTAACCAACATGGCGGGATCGAAGCCGACATTACCGTCACACGTTTATCTGAAACGGCCTATCTGGTGGTCACCCCGGCTGCGACGCGTCTGGCAGATCAAACCTGGATGCAGCGAAACGCTGGCGAATTCAATGTGGTGATCACTGACATGACCGCCTCGGAGGCCGTTCTAGCAGTGATGGGACCGAACAGTCGCAAGCTGCTGCAGGCGGTGTCGCCCAATGACTTTACGAACGCGACGAACCCGTTTGGCACTGCGCAAGAGATCGAGATCGGCATGGGCCTCGCCCGTGTGCACCGTGTTACTTACGTTGGCGAACTGGGGTGGGAGGTCTACGTATCGACCGACATGGCCGCCCATGTGTTTGAAACGCTGCACACTGCGGGACAGGACATGGGGCTAAAACTGTGCGGCATGCATATGATGGACGCGGCCCGTCTGGAAAAAGGTTTCCGCCACTTCGGGCACGACATCACATGCGAAGACCATGTGCTAGAAGCCGGGTTGGGCTTCGCCGTCAAAACCGACAAGCCCGCTTTCATCGGACGCGATGCGGTTCTGCGCAAACGCGAGGCTGGGCTGGACAGGCGTTTGGTGCAGTTCAAACTCACTGATCCCGAACCCCTGCTTTATCACAATGAACCAATCATCAGGGATGGCAAAACCGTCGGATATTTGTCGTCGGGTGGTTATGGCCATCACTTGGGCGCGGCTGTTGGTATGGGATATGTTCCTTGCAAGGACGAAACTGTCGCCGACATGCTGGGTAGCACCTATGAGATCGACGTGATGGGCACGCGGGTCAAGGCAGAGCCGCAGCTGCGCCCGTTCTATGATCCCAAAGGTGAGCGCACGAAAGTTTAACTGCGCAGCAACGCGCCCAAGCGTTTGATGCCCTCTTCAATCGTTGCTTTATCAGGTAATGAGAAATTCAGCCGGATTGTGTTGCCACACGATCCGTCAGCGTGGAACGCTCGGCCCGGTACAAACGCTACACGCTGCGTTTCAAGCGACTTGGCCAGCATTGTCGCCCCATCCATATGATCAGGAAGCGTCAGCCAGATGAACATACCTCCTTCGGGCTGGGTCCATGTCACACCGTCAGGCATATGCTTTGAAAGCGCGTTTAACATATAATCTCGGCGCTTTTTATAGGCATTCCGTAAGTTTGAGACATGATCATCAAAGCAGGCTTTTGCTACCTTCGTGATCGCAATCTGGTTGATCGTCGCTGAATGCAGATCAGCGGCTTGCTTCATCAATACCAAACGAGAGATCACAGGCTTTGCGGCACAGACCCACCCAACCCGCAGGCCCGGTGACAGTGTTTTCGAAAAACTTCCGCAGTAGATCGTGCGGCAGTTTTCGATGCTGCCTTTCCTTGCGATTTCTAGCGCTAGCACGGGCGGGATCGCGTCGCCGTCATACCGCAGTGACTGATAGGCCGCGTCTTCGATTACTGCGATGTTCAATTCATCAGCCAAGTCCAGCAAGGACTCGCGTCCAGCCCGGTCGATGGTTTCACCCGTTGGGTTCGCAAAATCGACTGACGCGTAGGCAAATTTAACCTTGCCGCCCTTGTCAGCAGCGCGTGCAGCATAGTCCGCAGGCGTCCGGTTCGCGTGGGGCATCAGGCGGTCGTAATGCGGTTCATAGGCGTTGAATGCACCAAGCGCGCCCAGATAGGTCGGCCATGAAACTAGCGCCGTGTCATTTGGCGAAAGGAAAAGCTTGCCCAGATAATCCAGTGCCTGCTGCGACCCTGACGTGATCAGGATATTGTCGCGCGTGCAGGGTATTCCCAGCTTTGCCATCTGCGCCGCAATCCAATCACGCAGCGGCGGATAGCCTTCGCTTGCGGAATATTGCAGCGCCTCATTCTGGGTATCGGGGCCAAGCGTTTCAGCAAATGCATCTTGGAACGCGGCAATCGGAAACAGTTTGGGGTCAGGAATGCCGCCTGCGAATGAGATGATATCGGGCTGGTCGAGCAGTTTCAAAAGCTCTCGGATTTCCGAAGCGGTCATACGTGACATGCGTGACGAAAATATCTGATCCCACATCTGCCGAATCTCCATGAGGCTGCGTAGAGCAACATCATGGCAGAAGCTAATACTAAGTCAACAATACTGACCTAAATAGAAAACGCCCGCTCGGATTAACGAACGGGCGTAGTTTTCGATTACTCGCTAGCCTGCGCCATTGGGCCAAGGGCATTCAGACCCTTAAGGATGTCGATTGCATAGGCCAATTGATAGTCGTCCTCGCGCAGCTCGGCTGCGGCGGCAGCACGTGCACGATCTTCTTCGATCTGGCGAATTTCATCTTCGGTCAGGCTGTCGTTGTCCAGCGCACCGCGCAGGGATGCTTCGGAGCGTGTGTTGCCCGCGTTCTCTTCTGTATCCTCATCAGCTGGCTGTGGGCGTGGCTGTTCAACGATGATGTCGGGCGAGATGCCCAGTGCCTGAATAGATCGGCCAGACGGCGTATAGTAGCGCGCCGTGGTCAGGCGCATCGCGCCATCGCTGCTAAGCGGGATAACCGTTTGCACGGAGCCTTTCCCGAATGAATTCGTCCCAACCACAATCGCGCGGCGGTGATCTTGCAACGCACCAGCGACGATTTCAGACGCCGAAGCGGAGCCGCCGTTGATCAGCACGACAATTGGTTTACCCTGTGCCAAATCGCCAGCTGTCGCGTTAAACCGATCACCATCGGCTGCGTCACGGCCACGCGTAGATACGATTTCACCCGCGT
Source organism: Yoonia maritima (assembly GCF_043641945.1). Taxonomy (GTDB): domain Bacteria; phylum Pseudomonadota; class Alphaproteobacteria; order Rhodobacterales; family Rhodobacteraceae; genus Yoonia; species Yoonia maritima_B. Next base: position 433,469 of record NZ_JBHZRX010000004.1, read on the forward strand.
CTAGGAACGCGTCAGAAACAAACACAGCTTGGTTTAGCAAACCACCCGGGTTGTTGCGCAGGTCAAGAATGAAACCATCCACATTATCGATACCACCCGCTGCTTCGACCTGTTCGTCGATGCCTTCGCTTAGGTTTGGGAAAGTCTGTTCGTTAAAGGTCGTCACACGCAATACGACTGCGCTGCCTTCGGTGCGGCTCCGCACTGCTGTTAGCTTGATCGTGTCGCGAATGATTGAAACGTCAAATGGCTCTACTTCACCTTCGCGAACAACTGTGATGATGATTTCCGCGCCAACAGGACCACGCATTAGGTTGACGGCTTCATCAAGGGTCAGGCCCATGACGCTTTCGCCATCAACGGCAGTGATAAAGTCACCTGCCAGAATACCTGCAGCCTCGGCCGGGGTGCCATCCATAGGGGACACGACTTTGACCCAGCCTTCTTCTTGGGTGACTTCGATCCCCAATCCGCCAAACTCGCCACGGGTGCTAACACGCATCTTGGCCGCGTCTTCTGCGGACATATAGCTTGAGTGAGGGTCAAGTGACGTCAGCATGCCGTTGATCGCAGCTTCGATCAGTTCCTTATCGTCGACATCTTGGACATAGTCGGTGCGAATACGTTCAAAGATGTCACCGAACAGATCAAGCTGTTCATAGACGCTACCTGAATCTTGCACATCTTGCGCGACCAAAGGTCCGGCAACTTGAATCGTTGTTACAAGGCCAAGCGCTGCGCCACCTGCGGCGGCTAATATCAACTTTTTCATTCCACGTCCTATGTCTATTCCAGTGCAAACCATGCATCCGGATTTACCGGACTTTGCCCTTCCCTGACCTCAAGATAAAGGGGCTGAGCGGCTTCATCGCTCTCATCAGTCTCGTTTTCGGTCAAAATACCGTTAACTTTTGTCGCATCGCCCCCCATCAGCCCCAAAGGAGCACCGGCAGGGATGATTTCGCCAACAGCGCCATAAAGCGTTTCAAGCCCCGCAAACACAAACAGAACATCGGGAGCAGGTTCCAATATGACAACGTTCACGTCGCCCAGCAGTGGACCGCGATACAAGAGCGTGGCAGCAACCGGAGAGGTCACCAGCGCCTGCGGTGCCGCGGCGATATAGACCCCTTCTTTGCCGCCGCCCGCCGATTGAATAATACCTTCAACGGGCAACGGCAGATTGCCTTGTCGCTTTAAGCCTGCTTCTGGATCGGGCAAGTTCGCAGCCAACCCATCAGCGAACGCCCCAAGCGTATCCGAACTGGCCATAATCAACGCTGTTTGAATTGGGTCGTCTTCGAACCGGGTCGGAAGATCACGACGTTCGGACACGGCCTGCCCCAATGCGGCACGCGCTGTTTGGGCCCCAGTTAGACCTTCTTCTAAATTCTCAGCCGCCTCGGCCCGTAGCACGCGCAACTCTTCAAGCTGCAAAAGCTCCGTGCGTAATGCTTCTGCTTCGGACTGCAAACCTTCGGTCACGTCAGCGACCAACATGCCCGCACGCACAGCATCAATAGGCCGCTGTGATTTGCGTCTTGCGACGGGCTCCGGCGTGTTCGAGATCGTCGAAAGCGTGCCCAACAGATGCCCCAAATCCGCACGGCGTGCTGATAGGTCTTCCGCTAGGTCGGCCTCTTGGGACGTTACTTGCCGCAGACCTGATCGGACGGCGGCCAAGCCTGCTTCATAGGCCTGCACCGTTTCCGTCAGCGCCCGAATTTGATCACGCGCGCTGCCAGCTGCTTCGAGACGACCTTGGGCCTCTTGCAGTTGAACAATTGCGTCGCGTGCGGCGTCATCAGCCGATTGACCAAAAGCTGGCAGAGCCAGACAGATCAAAACTACCGCGAGTCTCATTTCTCAATCAGGCTGCGGCCGGTCATTTCGGATGGCAGCTCTAGCCCCATCAGGTCAAGCACAGTCGGCGCGAGATCAGCAAGACGGCCGTCGCGCAGCGTCACGCCCTCTGGCCCACCGACAAGCGCAACAGGCACGGGGTTCAGCGTATGTGCTGTGTGAGGCCCACCTGTTTCTGGATCAATCATAGTTTCACAGTTGCCGTGGTCTGCAGTCACAATCATCGCGCCACCTGCAGCCTTAAGTGCCGACAGCACCTGCCCCAGACCTTCGTCCACAGCTTCGCAGGCTTTGATCCCAGCGTTCAGATCACCAGTGTGCCCAACCATGTCAGGGTTCGCGTAGTTCGTAACGATTAGATCATATCCATCACCAATCGCCTTTACGAAAGCTTCGGTCACTTCGCCCGCCGACATTTCTGGCTGGAGGTCATAGGTCGCGACCTTTGGCGATTTCGGCATAAAGCGATCTTCGCCCGGCGCAGGTTCTTCGATGCCCCCGTTCAAAAAGAACGTCACATGCGGGTATTTCTCGGTTTCGGCCAGACGGAACTGACGAAGCCCGTGTTTCGCAACCCACGCACCCAAAGTGTTTTGGATATCGCGTTTGGGGAACACAGTTTCGAACCAGACATCATGCCGGTCCGAATAGCTGACCATACCCAGAAGGGCGGCCATCTGTGGCTGCTGACGCTCAAAGCCATCAAATTCAGGGTCCGCAATCACCGCGAGGATTTCACGCGCGCGGTCAGACCGAAAGTTCAGGCAGAAATAGCCGTCGCCTTCGGCAAACCCAGTATAGTCACCGATTACAGTCGCAGGAATGAATTCATCCGTCTTGCCCTCAGCATAAGCAGCGGCAATGGCGTCTTGCGGGGTCGCGGCTTTGCCACCCTGCCCGGTTGCCATCGCATCATATGCAGTCTGAACGCGTTCCCAGCGGTTATCACGGTCCATGGCGTAATAGCGGCCAATCACGGTCACGATCTGCGCAGTTGCTGGCAGGCCGTCCTCTAGTTCTTGCATGAATTCTTTTGCAGACGAAGGACTTACATCGCGCCCATCGGTAATGGCGTGGATCACAACAGGAACGCCTGCGTCCGCAAGGGCCTGTGCTGCAGCAATGATGTGGTGGACGTGACCGTGCACACCACCGTCAGACACAACACCCATCAGATGTGCACGCCCGCCGCTGGCTTTCATCTTGGTGATAAAGGCTTGCAAGGCTTCGGCGGTTGCAAAGGTCCCGTCTTCGATTGCCAGCTCGATTTGCCCCAGATCCATCGCGACGACGCGGCCTGCACCGATATTGGTATGCCCGACCTCAGAGTTACCCATCTGGCCACCCGGCAACCCCGCATCGCGGCCATGGGTCAAAAGCTGCGCGTGCGGTCCTTGCATGACCGCATCAAAATTCGGGGTATTCGCAAGTTTCGGCGCGTTGCCCGTGGCGTCTTCACGCAGGCCCCAACCATCAAGAATACACAAGACAACAGGTTTCGGTGCAGACATCAGACAATCTCCGTAAAAGCTTTAGGGCAGGTCTAGCGCAGGTCGATGACAAACAAAACGCCACATCCTCGCTTTGGTCAAAATACTCTCGCCGAAGGCGGAACTACGCCCGGTGGTAAGGACCGCCGGATAGTATGGATGCGGCACGATACAGTTGCTCGGCCAGCATCACCCGAACGAGCATGTGCGGCCACACCATTTTGCCAAAGCTAAGTGACGAATCCGCTTGGGCACGCAAACTGGGGTCGATGCCGTCGGCGCCACCAATCACAAAGGACACGTCTTGGCGGCCTTGGTCACGCCAGCCAGCCAGCATTTTCGCAAAATCAGGGGATGACATGACCTTGCCGCGTTCATCCATCGTGCAGATTAACGATCCGGTAGGGATGGCTTTTTGCAGCAACTGGGCCTCGGCGGGCATACCGCCGCCCTTTTTATCTTCGACCTCGATCAGTTGTGCAGGGCCAAGTGCAAGCGCCCGGCCCGTCCGGTCAAACCGGGTCAGGTAGTCGTCGTAAAGGTCGCGCTCTGGGCCCTGCCGAAGCCGGCCCACTGCACAAATTTGAACACGCATCAGCTTGCCGTTGCGGACCCGGGCTGCCACATCTTTTCAAGCTGGTAGAATTCGCGCACTTCGGGACGGAAGATGTGAACGATGATATCGCCCGTATCGATCAGAACCCAATCGCCAGTGTCTTTACCTTCGATTTTTGAAAAGACGCCGAATTCTTGCTTTACACGTTCAGCCAGCTTTTCCGCCATGGCGGTAACTTGGCGGGATGAACGGCCAGAGGCGATAACCATATAGTCACCCATCTCTGATTTACCGCGCAGATTGATCTGCACGATGTCTTCACCTTTGTCGTCGTCAAGTGACTTGAGAACAGCAGCCAAAAGCGCATCGCTGGTCGCAGTTTTTGGGGCGCTCATCGCTTTGGCCCCTGCGTTGGCAGCATCGGCTGCCGATGTAGAAAGAGACAGAACATTGTCCTCCTTAATATACGCCGTCATGGCCCCGGCGCCGGGCATGCTATAAAACTAGCAACGCCCCACGCATTTTTCAACAAAACTACGAAAGACAGACGCCCATGTCGCGGATTCGCGCGGGGCATGCAATGGCTGAAAGCGTCAAAACAGGCAAGAATACCCTATTTTATGCGGAAAATGGCGGAAACAGCACCCACAGCCCCGCCAATCATGTCAGATTCACGTTTTTCAAAGCCAGAAATCCTAGGCAACCAAAGAACAAGCCACAACCAGTGGGGACCTTGGCCTGCAGCCAAATAAAAGCCGCTTTGCGCTTGATGCATAACTCGCTGCAATTGTGAAAAATATATCATTTTTCGGTCTTATTTTTCGCGCAAAGTTACGCCACGAAATTCCTTATTATTCATCTCAAAATAACTGGACCATCTTCATGTCTCGTACCCGTCACGCGTTGTTTACGCTTATCTCTATGGCCGCACTTTCGGCAACGACAAGCGCCGCACAAGAAAACACCGATCAAGCCAAAATTATCGAAGCACAATACGATATCGAATCTGATGGTGCTGATCGCATTCGTATCGCTGGACAGCTTCGCACACTGACCCAACAGGTCGCTGCCGCATCCTGCGCGCTCACTTCTGATATTGCAGTCGAAGAAGCGCATGATGTCTTGGAGCATGCGACTGCTCAGTTTGATCGCTATATCGTAGCACTGAAAGACGGCGACGAAGGCCTGCACATTTTGCACCCAGAAACCCGTCGCCTGACCATCGCCGATATCGACCATGTTCGTGAAGAGTGGGAGCTGATCCACGGTGCAATCGAATCCATTTTGGCAGATGGCCACGATGTCGAAAGCGCCCACATCATCGACGATCACAATCTAAAACTGCTTGAGCTCACATCGATCCTTTCGTCCGATATCACCAGCCAATACACGCACCCCTTTGAGATTAGCGCAGCCGACGCAATGATGATCGAAATCGCGGGCCGCCAACGCATGCTTACACAAAAGATGGCCAAGGATGCCTGTGAAATTTGGACAGGCTATCACGCTGAAGAAGCCAAAGAAGATCTTGAACAGACAATGAAGATCTTTGAAACATCGCTTCGTGCGCTACGGTTCGGGATGCCAGAGGCGGGAATTCAAGAGGCACCCAACGCTGCGATCCGCGAGGACCTTGACCACCTGCTAGAGCGCTGGGAAACCATCAAAGTCAACGAACAGATTTTGGTTGATGGCGGCACCCTAAACGACGAACAGAAGACCGAAATCTTCCATGATCTCGAAGTCGAACTTGCCGAGCTGGATCACCTTCTCCTCGATTACAAAGATTATGCAGAGCGCGCCCACTAGGGCCGCTTTTGCACTTTTGCCATAGCGCAATTCAAAACATATCCTTCGAAAGGAAACTGACATGCTCGGCCCAATTCATAAAGGCGCGGCGCTCGCTATTTTACTGTCCACAGCGACGACATTGGTCGCGGACGATTTCACCCCTGACGCGACCTTGATCGACGTTCAATACGACATTGAATCGGATGGTGCGGATCGCATTCGCGTCGCTGGCCAATTGCGCACCCTTACCCAACAGGTCGCCGCGGCATCCTGCGCGCTTTCATCCGACATCAGCACTGAAGAAGCCCATAAGGTTCTGACACACGCCACTGAACAGTTTGATCAATATATCTTTGCGCTGCGTGATGGCGATGACGCGCTGCATATCCTTCACCCCGAGACGCGCCGGCGTACGCTTGAAGATATTGCGCATGTCTACGAAGAATGGAGCACGGTGCACGGCGCAGTCGATGCGATTTTGGTTGATGGACATGACATCGAAAGTGCCCATGTCATCGACGACCACAACATGCCCCTGCTTGAGCTAACAACTGTTCTTGCCGCTGATATCGCAGGTCAGTACGCCCACCCTTTTGAAATCACAGCTGCCGACGCGATGATGATTGAAATCGCGGGCCGTCAGCGCATGTTGACCCAAAAGATGGCCAAGGACGCCTGCGAAGTCTGGACAGGCTATCACGCCGAAGAGGCCCGCGCGGATCTTGCCCAGACAGTCACTGTATTCGAGACATCTTTAAAGGCACTGCGTTTTGGTATGCCCGAAGCGGGTCTTCAAGAAGCACCGACAGATAAAATCCGTGACGATCTGGATCACCTTTTGGCCCGTTGGGATACCATAAAAGCCAACGAACAAATCCTGATCGATGGCGGCGAACTGACGACCGACCAAAAGACCGCAGTATTCCATGACCTAGAGGTCGAACTCGCTGAGCTAGACCACCTATTAGACGATTACAAAGAATACGCAGAGCGCACGCATAAACGCTAAGCGCGCGGATCAATAAAGGCCTTGCCATCAGGCAGGGCCAAGACCGCTGGTAGTTTGTCCATTGCTTCAGACAGTGGAACGATGCCCGCGACATCTGTCTTCCATTTGCCACTGGTGAACCGTCCCTGAATTTCGCCGAACGCCTGCGGGATACGGGCAGGATCGACCTGTTTCATCCATTCAGTCAGCCAAAAGCCACCGATCTCTTTGTGTTGGAAAATGAACTGCGGCAATTGCTTTAACACCGGTGCATCGGTCGACAGTTTTCCATAGTTCACCCAGCGCGCACGCGGCGGCATTGCGAAAAACAGATCAGCCGTAAACTGGTCACCAACCGCATCCAGCAGTATGCGCGGAGACAGGGTTTCAAAAACCTTCTGCGCCTGTGACAGCGGATCATCTGCGCTGGTTACGATAACCTCTGCCGCGCCCAGTTCCTTAAGTGCTGCAGCCTGATTTTCGCGTCGCACGACAGCGATTGGTTTAATCCCATAGTCACGGCCCATAGCGATCAACAGCTTGCCCAATTGCGACCCAGCGGCGTTCAGAACGAAACTGTCGGCGCCGCTGTCCTTAACAAGGTCGAACATCGCGATGGCGGTTAACGGGTTCACAAGCTGCCCTGCTGCGTCGACTTCGGCCAGATCAGGACGACAAGGGACCAAGCCAGCAACATCTGCCAGCGCGTATTCCGCCCAAGTCCCAGCACCGCGCGCATAAAAGCTGACGCGTTGCCCGACGAGTGGCGTATCGCCAGCAATCACCTCGCCCACGCCTTCGAAACCTGCGGGCGCGTCTTTGACGCAAGGCTGGCCATATTCACCTTTGATGAAATGGACATCGGACGGATTTACTGCCGCCAAACTCACCTTGATTAACGCTTGGCCTGCCCCAGGTGTCGGCACAGGTACCGTTGAATGTTTTACGAAAGGCGTAAGGTCCGAAATGTTCGGCCCCGTCTGCGTACCTGAATAACCATTAAGTAGCTGGGTCAGCGCTTGCATGTTTTCAGGTACGGTCATTTTGTCGTACTACAAATCAAAGGTTGCGAATACAGGGGCGTGATCGCTTGGCTTTTCCCAGCCGCGCGCATCGCGTAAAACGCGGCTCGAATGCCCGGCATTTTTAATATCTGAAGTCGCCCAGATGTGGTCCAAACGGCGGCCTTTGTCGGCAGCGTCCCAGTCTTTGGCACGATAGGACCACCAGCTGTACAGCTTGCCTTCGGGAACATCATTGCGCGTCACGTCGGCCCAATGGCCAGCATCCATGACCTCTGCGAAGTGTTCGACCTCGATCGGGGTGTGGCTAACGACCTTGAGCAGTTTTTTGTGGTCCCAAACATCATCTTCACGCGGCGCGATATTCAGGTCACCAACAAGAATAGATTTCTCGGGCTTGGCAGCATGGTACGCGTCACGCATATCAGTCAGGTAATCCAACTTCTGGCCGAATTTTTCGTTCACCTCGCGATCAGCGACATCGCCACCAGCAGGTACATAATGGTTATGGATCGTCACGCCGTTTTCCAAACGTCCCGCGATGTGGCGGGCGTGGCCAAGGGTTGCGTAGTCCTCGGCTGCGGCCTCGACCATTGGAATTTTTGAGAAAATCGCAACGCCATTATAGCCCTTTTGGCCACGTGCAACCATGTGAGTGTATCCAAGCGACTGAAACTGTTCGAGCGGGATTTTATCGACCGGGCTTTTGCATTCTTGCAAACACAGCACGTCGGGTGCTTCGTCGCGCATCAGCTTTGCGACAATGTCTTCGCGCAGGCGAACAGAGTTGATGTTCCAAGTAGCAAGGGTAAAGGACATGGCGTTCCGCTCTTTCTTTGGCGTTCCGATTAAGACATCGTGCAGATTGTATATTTAGGCACCATATGTGCACGTCATCGGTGCCACATTCAACCATTAGGTCGTTCGCTAATCTCAGATCCGACATCATCGGATTTGCGCAAGATTTCGCACGCTTTTCGCAAAGACCGGCAATCGACTTTACTTCCCCCGCCCCAAACGGCTGGTTGCGCAAAGACCGCTGGCACAAACCAGTCGATCTGAACAACAGGTAAGGAACTACATCATGAAAATGAAATCAGCTACGCTCGTCGCTTTTGCGTCGCTTTTCGCAATTCAGAACACCGCATTTGCAGAGAGTGCAGCACAAGCACCCGTCGTGGATGACATCATCGCGACGCAACGCGCTGCACTTGCTGAAAATACAAATGGCGTCGGCTTTGGTCCGCAGTCACCACGCGATATTGAACAGGTAGCTGGTACAAACACTCGCGCATTTCAGGCGGCACCGGCCTTTTCTGAAATGAACCTTTGCGACATTCACTTTCATGAAAACGCTGAACACCGCGGCGGCGAATTCACCGAATATGCTGGTAATGGCGACGGCCACGGTTATGGCACAGGCTACAAATACACTGGTGAACTGTCAGACGCCGAACTGGCCCCAATCGACAGCCCTATTGGCGCGACTGAACATGGCGACCTGCAGCCCGGCGATACAATCGAAGTGCACTATGTTTTCTCGACTGCCCAAGCGCAGCCCGGCCCAACATTGGGCACCTGCCTGTCCGACGCGATCAACAATCCACAACTGCGCGTAGAGGCACAGGTGTTTGTTCTAGTGAACGACGCCGATGCGCTGGACTTTAACGAGCTGGCAAAGGTTGAAACAATCGACGGCTTGTTCCAAGCACCGAACATCCCAACGAACACTGGTACAGCCGTCACATATGCCGGTTCTACCACGGGTCCGGGCTACAACGAAAACGGATCACCTTTCCAAGTGACTTGGAACGTTCGCCCGAACGTCGCTCGCGTTGACATCAACACAGTTGGCACATGGTTCGAAGGCAACGTCTTTGAAGAAGATCACGCACACGGCGTGCGTAACCTTGTTGTGAACACTGACCTGCTGTCAGAAATCGCGCAGTAAAATTAAGCGTCGGGGCGTTGGTCTGACCAGCGCCCCAGCATGCCTAATCGAGTGCAGCGGCGGGGCGGACCTGCCCTACTTCAATGCCGCGCCAGTTTTTCAGTACCGGCGACATCCGCGCAATCGCAGCAGGGTGTTTCGCGTCTAGCACACCCAAGTTTACCAATATCGTTGCAATCGCGCATTCGCTCGCACGGGTCGCCCCGTCACGGATTTTCAGCGCGACGCCAAGACGCTTTTCCGGGATAATTGCGACAAACACACCGTCTGCGCCTGTCTTGATCGCGACACGCCCATCCATCGCCCGCATCAGATCAGTGCAGGCACGTGTTTCGCCTGCGACCAGCTCTGGGTAGGCCATCATCGCGTCACGCAGTTTTACTGCTGATGTGCTGCGCAGATCGGACCGATCATGCGCACTTGCGAAAAACGCCATTGCGCGTGCAAGCCCATGTACCGTGCTGGCATGGTTCGGTGCTGAACAGCCATCAATACCATAGGTCGGGCTTATTTCTTGTGTTGTTTCCTCGAATGCGGCTTTGCCTGCCTGCTGAACGGGATGGTCGATTTTTTCGTAATCGGCACCGCCGCCCAGATGTTTATTCAGGGTCAGGAACCCAGCATGTTTACCCGAACAGTTATTGTGGATTTGGCAGGGCTGTTCATTCGCGCGGATCAACGCCTCACGCGCGGGTTTGTCGCCGGGCACTTGTGGGCCACAGCGAAAATCATCATCCGTCATCCCAAGGTCTTTTAACCACGCGCCAACGCGGTCTGTATGAATGGCCGCACCTTGGTGCGACGCACAGGCCAGCGCCAGCTGTTCTTGCGAAAGATGTGCGCCTGCGCCGCTTTCCAGCAATGGCAATGCTTGGATCATTTTGCATGACGAACGCGGAAAGATGACAGCCGACGGATCGCCCCATGCGTTCACAATTTCGCCAGTGTCATCACAAATGACAGCATGCCCCTGATGCACGCATTCTAGCAGTTCCCCACGCCAAACTTCTACCAGATCAACAGGATTTGCCATTCTTTTGCCTTTTTGGATTGTAAATGTCAGAGCGATAGCGCGCGCATCGCAGTTTTGGGGGCTTTCCCCCCAGCTAGTTTTTTTGTTAGAGCTTAGGCTATCGGGTTAATAAAGGTCCTACCAGCCCAAAGGTGCCAACTTTGTGCCAAGGTAGCCAATGGACCGACAAGAGGCAAAGACAGCTTGGAGGCTGCGAGATGATTTTAAATATTGCACGCACGTTTGGCGTTGTAGCGGCACTGGTTTGTGCAAACGCTGCAACCGCACAGGAATCGAGCGAGAACCGCGTCGCAGCGAACACCGACTGGGCCGTTTACGTCGAAAGCGACCCTAAGGAGTGCTGGGCTGTGTCTGCGCCTGTCGAAACTGTAAACTCGCGTGACGGTAACGTAGTATCCGTGCGCCGCGGCGAAATTCAGCTAATCGTATTCTATCGCCCATCTGGCGGCGTAAGCGGCCAAGTGATGTTCGCCGGTGGCTATCCATTCGCAAGCGGATCGACTGTCTCAATGAAAGTTGGCGATACGACCCTTGAAATGTTCACCGAAGGTGAATTTGCATGGCCTGCCAGCGCCGAAGATGACGCAAAATTTGTTGCAGCTATGAAGCGCGGTGCCGATGCTGTTGTAACTGGCCGCTCTGGCCGTGGCACGCAGACACAAGATACCTTTAGCCTACTAGGTTTCACTGCCGCCGTGGAAGAGGCCGCATCCCAGTGCGCTGGCTAAACCCATTGCACTAAAATCCGTGCCTATGGCAGGGATAAATATGTTCTTAAGAAACGGGCTGCTTTTCTTGTGAAAGCGGCCCGTTGCTCTTATATGCAACGCTTGAACCCGATTTGGAGCACCCAATGGACCCCAAGGCCCCCATCACCCAGGACGTCCTGACGATCCCGCGCAAGCTGCCGGATGGTCCGCAAAACATTGTTGGCCTGACCCGCCCTGCCCTGCGCGACGCGTTGATCGCCGCGGGCACAAAGGAAAAGCAAGCCAAGATGCGTGCCGGCCAAATTTGGCAGTGGCTCTACCATTGGGGTGTTCGCGATTTTGATCAGATGACCAATCTGTCAAAAGACTATCGCGCGATGCTGGCCGAAACATTCGTGATTTCCCTACCAGAGGTCGTGACCCGCCAAATATCCGATGACGGTACCCGCAAATATCTGGTCCGCATCGCGGGTGGCCACGAGGTAGAGGTCGTTTATATCCCGGAAACTGATCGCGGGACGCTTTGTATCTCTAGCCAAGTCGGCTGCACGTTAACTTGTTCATTCTGCCACACGGGCACGCAAAAACTCGTCCGCAACCTGACCCCCGGCGAAATCATCGGCCAAGTCATGTTGGCACGCGATGATTTGGGCGAATGGCCAGAACAGGGTGCGCGCAACACTGCCGCCCCCCGTCTTTTGTCGAACATCGTTCTGATGGGCATGGGCGAGCCGCTTTATAACTTTGAAAACGTGCGTGACGCGATGAAGATCGCGCTTGATCCCGAAGGCATCGCGCTATCGCGTCGTCGCATTACGCTGTCTACTTCTGGTGTCGTTCCTGAAATCGCCCGCACTGCCGAAGAAATCGGCTGTCAGTTGGCGGTATCATTCCACGCGACAACAGACGAAGTCCGCGACAAGCTGGTCCCAATTAACAAACGCTGGCCCATCGCCGATCTACTCGATGCGCTACGCGTTTACCCTAAGGCATCAAATTCCGAACGGATCACGTTTGAATATGTGATGCTGGATGGCGTGAACGATTCTGACGAAGACGCGCGGCGCTTGGTTAAACTGATCGAAGGCATCCCAGCAAAAATCAACCTCATCCCATTCAACGAATGGCCCGGTGCACCCTACAAACGTTCGTCAAACAATCGCATTCGTGCGTTTGCTGATATCGTTTATAACGCTGGATATTCATCGCCAGTGCGAAAACCACGCGGCGAAGACATTATGGCAGCATGTGGTCAGCTAAAGTCAGCGACCGAAAGACAGCGAAAAAGTCGCGCACAAATCGCACAAGAGACAGGGCTTTAACGAGATATTCATCGTGTTTCATTAAGCATAACGCATGAAACATATTATGCTCGATTTACCGCCCGAACTTCTTGATGCACTTGAACATGTGGCAGGCCGCGATGAGGTTGCGATTGCCAGCCTTGTCCGGGACGCTGTGCGCAATGATCTGAAACAACGCGCATCCGCGCTAACGAATAGGTCGCTGCGGATGCCGATACATGCACAGCCTGCGCAGCAGTCAACGGCACACGCGATCTAATCAATATGCCCGCCATTCGCTTTCGAATGGCGGGCATAACTTTATGCAAGCAACGCGCGCGCTTCATCCGGTGATAGTGCCGCCGGGCGTTCACACGTCGTTGTCATTTCGACAAACCTACGTTCTTCACCTGCCTTAAGGATGCTGGTCATCACGTCCACCGCATGCACAGCGACGTCGATATTGCAGCGATGCTCACGTCCTTCGGCAATCGCAGTCGCCATATCCGCCAGCCCCGCACAGCGATAGTTTGCGCGTTCGTCTTGGTTCGCCACGCTGAACGGGTGATCCCACGGCTCTACGGTGCTGATTTCTTTGTCTTCGCCACTGATTTCGACGGCACCGCCAAAGAAGTTTGGATCAGGAAGGAAAATCGAACCGTTTTCACCATAGATTTCCATGTGGTCATGACGATGCGCCCAAACATCCCAGCTTGCGCCCAATGTCACAACAGCACCGTTTTCGAATTCAAGCAGCGCCTGAATGTTCGTCGGCGTTTCAACCGGTACTGTTTCACCAAGGCGATCACCGTTACCGATGGTCCGTGTCGCAAAGGTTGCCGTGGCAAGCGCAGTGACCGACTTTACCGGTCCAATCAGCTGGATCAGGTTGGTGATGTAATACGGACCCATGTCCAAAACCGGACCACCGCCCGGTTTAAAGAAAAAGTCCGGGTTCGGGTGCCATGCTTCCATGCCATGCCCCATCACGTGGCAAGTACCACCGATGATGCGCCCGACCTTGCCAGCATCAATCTGCGCGCGCGCCAGCTGATGTGCACCGCCAAGGAACGTATCGGGGGCCGAACCAACGCGCAGACCTTTTGACGCCGCCAGATCGCGTAACTGCTTGCCCTCGTCCAATGACAGCACTAGCGGCTTTTCAGAATAGGCATGTTTGCCTGCCTCAAGGATCTGTTTTGTGACCGCAAAATGCACGTCAGGGATGGTTAGGTTCACGACAACGTCAATGTCATCTGCCTTTAGCAAATCATCGACAGTTTCTGCACGTACGCCGAATTCTTCTGCACGTGCGTTGGCTGCGTCCATGTTGATGTCGGCCACGGCCTTCACGTCCAGCGACTTAAACAGTGGGGCCAGTTTCAAGTAGGAGGTTGAGATGTTGCCGCATCCAATGATGCCTACGCCAAGTTTTGTCATGGTAACCTCTTAGAATTTTTGGATGGTGGCCAAGCTGCGCCGTGCAAAGCGCGCGTGGTCTTTGGGATTGTCATGTTCAACGACGTAGTGATCAACGCCAGTTTCTTGCAGCGCAGCGTGAATCGGCGCCCAATCTTGAACGCCATGGCCCACGTCGGCCCAGCCATCTTCGTCAGCGTTTTCACCTGCTGGCGCGATATCTTTGATATGTGCTGCGGTAATGCGGCCCGCGTATTTGTTGATCCATTCAACCGGGCTATGCCCAGCGCGCAGAACCCAGCCAAGATCAAGTTCAAGCATCAGATCGTCAGATGCCGCAGCAATCAGATCAAGAGGCAGGTCGCCTGTTTCTGTACCGACAAATTCAAAGTCATGGTTGTGCCAACCAAACACAAGCCCTGCGTCTTGAAACGGCTTGCCCGCTTCGGCCAAACGCGCACCAAACGCAGCCCAACCAGCGGCATCCTTGGGGCGATCATCGGGCATAACAAATGGCACGATAACCTTGGTCGTACCTAAGTCCTTGGCAACCGCGATCATGTTCGCGGCGTCATCTTCGGCCATATCCAGCCCGATATGGGTACTGGTCATTTTCAGACCAGTCGCGTCCAAACCGGCCTTTAGACCGTCAATATCACCAAATAGACCACCATAGCCTTCGACCTCTTTAAAGCCCGTTTCAGCAAGCATCGTAAGCGTATCACCCAGCGGCGGGAAATTCCGTGAGCAGAAGAGTTGATAAGAAATCTGTGTCATCTTGAGTTCCTTGTTTAGGCGTAGGTCGCGCTATGCAGGTCGCGTAGCGTGAAATTTGGTTTGTCATCTGGGTTGCTTGGCGTGAACTGAACCACCTTGGTTTGCCCCGGTAGCAACGTGAAAGCGTTGTCATCACAACGCCCCGGCACGTCCGCCTCGACCGCGACGAACAGCGCGAGGGTATCCGCAGTGATCGTAATCATATTGCCATCCACGCTGTACAGCAGGTTGGCCGCAGGCAGATCATAGTCCTTGTAGGGTTTAGGCGCGAAGGTATCGCTGCCCTTGGTGCCGTCCGATACTTCCCATTCATAGTGCAGCATTTCGTCTGCGCGCAGATCACTGGCCGACACGGTCAGGACATCGACAGCGGTTTGCGCGACTGACGCACCACCTGCGCCCAGTTCACGCAAAGCCCCGGTCATATCAACCCCGTAGACTGTTACGGTCACATCGCAGGCCTCTGGCATGTCGTTTATCGCACGCAGTACGAATTCCCCCTCCTGCGGTACTGCCGTCACCAGAACGGGCGCATAGAAGTCGCGCGCCATGTGGTGAAGCAGCTTCCAATCGCCGCCATGGTCCAACGACGCCCATGAACAAACTGGCCATGTGTCGTTTAGCTGCCAGATTAGCGTCCCCATGCAGCGCGGTTTCAAGCTACGCCAATGTGTGACGGCAGTCTTAATCGCCAGTCCCTGCTGGACTTGGGACATATAGACAAAGTCGTCAAAGTTCTTCGGCCAACGGAAGTAGCGGAACATCGTTTCCGCAATACGCGCATTGCCGCCTTCGTTCTTTTGATGGCTTTCCAAGACGGGTGCTGCGATGTTCTGGTCCGCCTCACCCGCGAATTTACGCACGGCGTTCATTGACGGATAGCTTTGGAAACCGAATTCGGAGCAGAAGCGCGGGCTTACATCGCGGTAGTGTTCAAAATCGCGCCCTTCGTGCCAGACCGACCAGAAATGCATGTCGCCTGATCCATCATCGTGCCAAGCATCGCCAAAGTTCATTGGCCCCGGTGAAGGCGAAGACGGCCACCAGATCGCCGTTGGATCAGTTTCCAAAAGTTGTGTTTCGATGGCGCGGTTTAGCCGGTCGTAGTTGACCAAATATCGATCGCGGTCGTTGATGCTGCAGTCATACCAACCCAGCGCGCCGATCAGTTCATTGTCGCCACACCAGACCGCGATGCACGCGTGATGATGCATCCGCGCGACGTTGTCTTTGATCTCGGCGCGGACCTCATCCAGATAGTCGTTATCGGATGGGTAAAGGTTGCAGGCGAACATAAAGTCCTGCCAAACTAGAAGGCCCAGTTCATCGCACGTATCATAGAACGAAGTCGGCTCATACCGACCGCCGCCCCAAATACGGACCATGTTCATATTCGCATCGACTGCCGACTGCAGCAAGTCGCGTGTCTTTTCTTCGGTAATCTGGCCGGGCAATGCGTCAGCCGGAATCCAGTTGGCACCTTTGCAGAACACGTCGCGACCGTTGATGCGGAACTTAAATGCCAGCCCCGCCTCATCCGTTTCGGTCACAAGCTCCATCTTACGCAAACCGATCCGACGATGCGCCGTAGCGGTACCTGCTGTCACGGTCAGATCGTATAGGGGTTGGTCGCCCTGATCGGCGGGCCACCACAGATTTGGATCTTCGATCTGGACCGTCAACGTGCAACTGCCATTTTCGGCGACACCTGTCACAGTTTGCCCGGAAATCGTGGCCGACACTTCGCCAGTATAATTTGCCGTATGAACGGTCACACCGAGCATCACCGCACCATCAGCGTGTTCTTGGGTAATCGCTAACCGGTCAATTCGCGCGGTTTGCGATCGCTCAATCGCCATAGTGCCGTATATGCCGAATGGTGCTAGCGCGATGTTCCAATCCCAACCGAAATCACAGGCTGGTTTGCGTAGCATATTCCCATCCGGGATTGGGCAGTTCTTGCTGATGGGCAGCGGGAAAGGATGCGCAGCCTGCTTTTGCCCACCCGCCACAACTGGCGAATGGAAGGTGATGCTGATCGTGTTTGTCCCTACCCTTGCGACCTCTGACAATGGCACGCGATAGGTTCGAAACGCGTTCTCTGCCTCTAGCACGACTTGATCGTTGACGCTGACCGTCACAACAGTGTCGACCTCGGACAGCACCAAATCTATATCGATTTCGGAAACGTCGAAATTTCGCGTGATCGTCCAGTCACGCTCGCAAATCCAACGCAGTTCATATTCGTTGCGCCCCCAATACGGATCAACAATGAGCCCTGCCTCATGCAGCGCGGTGATCCCATCGGTGGGCAGATGCATTGCACAGGTGTAATCGCCGCTGTCATCCGACAGCGACCATTCACCAGCCAAGTTTAGATGTGTCACAGACGATCCTCTGATGCTTTGTCAAAGAGCGACGCGCGCGATGGGTCGATCCCGATAGAGATTTTTTCGCCGTCACGAACGCGTGCCTGACCATCCATCCGAATACGGAAACTGTGCTTGCCCAGTTTCGCGTAAACAAGCGTGTCAGAGCCCATCGGTTCGACCAGATCAACGTCGACTTCGAATTGCAGTGGCGCGTTGCGAACCAATTCACCCGTCACAACATGCTCTGGACGGATACCGATGATCGCTGGTCGGTCAGCCGTCTGCGGCGCACCAAATTCATAGCCATTCATCGGCATAACCATATCGTCGACTTTGAATTCTCCAGCCTCAAGCCGGCCTTCCAAGAAGTTCATCGACGGGCTGCCGATAAAATCCGCCACATACAGGTTGCGTGGTTGGTTATAGATCTCATCAGGACTGCCCAACTGCATGATCTTACCGCCCTTCATGACGGCAATACGGTCGGCCAGTGTCATGGCTTCGACCTGATCGTGGGTCACGTAGATCATAGTGTTTTGCAGTTGGTTATGCAGGCGCTTTAGCTCGACCCGCAGGTCAACACGCAGTTTGGCATCAAGGTTTGACAAAGGTTCATCGAACAAGAACACATCAACATCGCGGACCAAAGCACGGCCAATGGCAACACGCTGCCGCTGACCACCGGACAAGGCTCCCGGCTTGCGGTCAAGCAACGGCTCAATCTGCAAGATTTCAGCCGCCCGCGCGACACGCTTTTCGATCTCGTCCTTTGGGACCTTTGCGTTTTTCAGACCGAACGAGAGGTTCCCTTTCACACTCATCTGCGGGTAAAGCGCGTAGGATTGGAACACCATGCCGATGCCCCGCTCTGACGGCTCTGCCCAAGTGACGTTCTTGCCTTTGATGAAAATCTGCCCATCGGTGACTTCTAGCAAGCCGGCGATGCAATTCAGCAGCGTTGACTTACCACAGCCGGATGAACCTAGCAGCACAAGGAATTCACCCTCGTCGATGTCTAGGTTCAGGTTTTGCAGCACCTTAACGGCGCCAAATGACAGGTCGAGGTTTTTGATTTCTACAGAGTTAGTCATGTTTTATCAGCCTTTGACAGCGCCGGCAGCGATGCCGCGTACGAAAAGTTTGCCAGAGGCAAAGTAAATGACGAGAGGAACAAGTCCGGTCAGCAACGTGGCTGCCATGTTCACATTGTATTCCTTCACGCCCTGCACAGAGTTCACGATATTGTTCAGCTGCACGGTCATCGGATACCGATCAGGCGAAGAAATATACGTCACACCGAACAAGAAGTCGTTCCAGATACCTGTCACCTGAATGATCAAGGACACGACAAAGATCGGTAGCGACATGGGCAACATGATCCGAAAGAAGATCGCCCAAAAACCAGCGCCATCAACGCGGGCGGCTTTGAATAACTCTTCGGGAATCGAAGCAAAGTAGTTGCGGAACAATAGCGTGTTGATCGGCATCCCAAAGGCCACGTGCACAAGCACCAGACCTGTCAGTGAACCGTACAGACCAGCCTCGCGCAGCATGATCACGATTGGGTACAGCATGACCTGATATGGAATGAACGCGCCGATCATCAGGATGCTAAAGAACACCTCTGATCCTTTGAATTTCCACATCGACAGGGCGTAGCCATTCACACTGGCCACAGCGACCGAGATAATCACCGAAGGGATCAGAATACGTACTGAGTTCCAGAAACCGCGGGACAGGCCGTCACAGTTGATGCCTGTACAGGCTTCTGCCCAAGCTTTGACCCAGGGCTGAAAAGTGATCTCCAATGGTGGGGCAAAGATGTTGCCGACCTGAATTTCAGGCATCCCCTTTAGGGACGTCACGATCATCACGTACAGCGGAAGCGCATAATAAATCGCAACAACGATCAATGTGCCATACAGCATGATATTCGTGCGGCTTAGCGCCTTGCGTGGCTTTGGCCCGCGTGGTTCGCTTAGTTCGTTTTTGACTGCGTCTAACGCGACAGTCGTAGCAAGTGTTCCGGGATTAGCCACGCTTCTTCCCTCCGAATTCAAGGATTGCCCAAGGCACAAGGATGATGACCACAGTCACCAGCATCATCGTGGATGCGGCGAAACCCTGACCAAGATTCTGACCACCAAACATTGCGGTCATGACGTATTTTGCTGGCACCTCAGAACTAATACCCGGCCCTCCAGAGGTCTGGGCCACAACAAGGTCATAGAGCTTCACAATCCCCGAAGCGATCAACACAAGCGACGTCACAAAGACGGGACGCATCATTGGAATGATCACGCGGATATAAGTTTTTACGGTGCCGATCCCGTCAACACGGGCGGCTTTCCAGATGTCTTCGTCGATGCCGCGCAGGCCAGCGAGCATGATACACATGATCAGCCCGGTTCCCTGCCATAGCCCCGCAATCAGCAGGCCAAACATGACGATTTTTGAGTTATTCAAAGGATCAAACGTAAAGCTTTCCCAACCCATCCCGCGAACAACACTTTGCAGGCCCAATTGAGGGTTCAAAATCCATTGCCAGACAAGCCCCGTCACAATGAACGACAGCGCAAAGGGATAAAGAAAGATGGTACGAAGAACGCCTTCGCCACGGACCTTGCGGTCAAGTAATGCAGCCAGCGTAAAGCCGATCACAAGTGTCCCTATCAGCGAGCAAACCCCGTAAATCGCAAGGTTCTCGATAGAAACAAGCCACTTTCGGCTGTTCCAAAGGCGTTCGTATTGATCAAGACCATCCCAGCGTAAACGCGGAAGCAGACCCGAGTCTGTGAATGAATAGACAATGGTCCAAATCGTACCCCCCAAGAAAACAATGAGTGCGGTAAACACCATCGGCAGCGATGCAAGCTTGGCCGAAATGTTCTTGAAAGCGCGTACGGGTTTATGGCTTGGCCCACCCTGCTCGGTTTGTGCACCGGCATGCGTGGCTTCGGAAAGCGCCATCTTCTCCTCCCTAGATTGGAATGGCTACACTGCGACACAGGCCCCCCAAAAAAGGAGGGCCCATGCACTTTTAGCATGTGACGATTTTAGTCAGCGTCAGCGATGATAGCTGCGTACTGCTCCTGCACTTCGGCAGGTGTCATGGAAGGAGTATTCCAGAACTCAGTCATCAGATCGTTCAGCTGTGTCGTTGTGTCAGGTGAAATCAGTGTTTCACCAGCAGGCAGAATGTTACCTGCAGCCAACAGATCTAGACCCTTTTGTGTACATTCGTTCACTGTTGTCAGGTCAACGTCACCACGAATTGGCAGCGAGCCCTTGGCAGAGTTGAATGAAACTTGAACAGGTGGAGACAGCAGCATTGCAGCCAGTTCTTTTTGGCCAGCAGTGATTTCTGCATCGTCAACAACTGGGAAGTAGAATGCATCACCGCCAGTTGACAGGATAGCAACCTCACCCAGACCAGGCAGACATGAATAGTCTGTTCCAGCAACTTCACCGGCAACAGCGAATTCGCCCTGCGCCCAGTCACCCATGATCTGCGCACCAGCAGTGTCGTTGATCACTGCAGCTGTCGCTTGGTTCCAGTCCTGAACGTTCAGGCCAGAAGATAGTTCACGTGCTGCGCCAAAAGCTTCGAAGACGCGTGCGTATTCTGGGCCCATCACGACGTCAGCGTTTTTGTCGCGGTTCACAGCAAGCCATGCTTCTTCACCAGCCAGTGCAACAGCCATCACGCCAAACGCGCCGTTCTGCTGCCAAGACTGACCGCCCATTGCCAGCGGTGTAATTCCCGCAGCTTGCAATGTTGGTGCAGTTTCAGTGAACTCAGTCCAGTTTGTTGGAACCGGCACGCCAGCTTTTTCATAGGCACCGTTCGACAGCCACATCCACTGCCAAGAGTGAATGTTCACAGGCGCGCAGTAAATGCGACCGTCAACTGTACACGCATCCAAAAGGGTTGGTGGGTTTACAATGTCAGCCCAGCCTTCAGCTTCGGCAACATCTGTAAGATCAAGAAGCAGACCTGCTTCGATCAATTCTTCAGCCTGACGACCGTGGTTAAATTGAAACGCTGCGGGTGGATCGCCACCGATGATGCGGCTGACCATAATCGGACGCGCAGTATCGCCTCCACCAGCGATTGCCCCATCAATCCATTTGTTTCCAGAAGCGTCCCAAGCCTCGGCAAATTTAGCAACAGCTGCTGCTTCTCCGCCGGACGTCCACCAGTGCATAACCTCCAATTCGACCGCTGACGCGGAAGATGCACTGACGATAGCCGAAAACGCCATCAATTTGGTTGTCAGTTTCACGATTCTCTCCTCCCTGGTTCTAAATCGTTGTAGAAAAGCCTATATCGTTTTAGATTGACCTCGCAAGAAAAATTAAGACATTGTCTGCAAAACGCGATGGCGATAAGAACAACAGCCTGAATCTAAACAGGTTTAAAGAGTAAACCAGCAGTTTCTGGGAGGAGATTTCGCTGGACGTCACCTCAAGAATGGGAGGAAAAACATCATGCCACGGAACAAGGCAACGCCTGAAACGGCGGCTGATGCAACACCCGAAGGCGGTAAGCCGACGCTTAAAACCATCGCACGCATAAGCGGTCTTGCTGTCCCAACAGTATCACGTGCGTTGAACGACGCCCCCGATATTGGCAACGAAACCAAGAAGCTGGTCCGCGCGATCGCGAGCGAGATTGGGTATGTTCCAAACCGCGCTGGCGTGCGCCTGCGGACGGGGCGAACGAACGTCATCAGCCTTGTTATGTCGACAGAGCACGACATGATGGCGCACACCGCGCGACTGATTTCATCGGTGGCAAGCGGCCTGCGCAATACGCCTTTCCACTTGGTCGTAACACCGTTCTTTCCGGACCAAGACCCGATGGAGCCGGTGCGCTACATCGTTGAAACGGGATCAGCGGATGCTGTGATTATCAATCAGATCCAGCCAAAAGATCCGCGCGTCCAATACCTGATGGAGCGGCGCTTTCCCTTCGCTACCCACGGTCGATCGGAATGGGCAGATCGCCACGCCTATTACGATTTTGACAATTGCGCATTTGGCGAACAGGCAGTGCACAAGCTTGCTTCGCGCGGGCGCAAGAAAATCTTGCTGATCGCCCCCCCTGCGGCACACAACTATGCACAACATATGATCTTGGGGACGCGTAAAGCAGCCGCAGAATGCGGCGCGGAACTGATCGTTGCCGAAACCGTCACCAGTGACAGTTATATCAAAGATATCGTCGCATATGTCAGTGAAACACTGGCGGCCAATCCTGACATCGATGCGATTATTTCGGCGTCAACCGCATCGGCAATGGCCGCTGTTGCCGGCCTTGAACAAAACGGTGCGCAAGTTGGTAAAGAAATCGACGTTTTTACCAAAGAGGCAGTACCGTTTCTAAAACTGTTCCGCGCCGATATTCTGACCACGGCCGAACAAGTTGGCGCAGCCGGCGAGTTTTTGGCGAAAGCGGCGATACAAGCAATCCGTGCGCCAAACGACCCACCGATGCAGCATCTTGAAATCCCGTCAGAGAACGGAAACTAGCGCCCCAATAATGTCGGGGACTGGCTGGTCAATCGACACACAGGCGTCGGGCGTCGCTGGGATCTCAAGTGCCGCAAACTGACTGTCCAACAGGCTGGTCGGCATATAGTGATTTTGCCGCACAGAAAGCCTAGCAGACACAACTTCGTATGGTGCGTCTAAATAGGCAATTTGCAGGTCTGGCACTGCCGCACGCAAATAGTCACGATAGCTACGTTTCAGCGCCGAACAGGCAAACACGGTAATCTGATCTTGCCGCGACGCGTTTACCGCCGCAGCAAGTTGGTCAAGCCAAGGCCAACGCATATCATCCGTCAACGGGTAGCCAGCTGCCATATGGTCGACGTTGCCTTTGGGGTGATAGTCATCACCATCCAAAAACACGCCCCCCAATGCACTGGCCAATCCTGCCGCAATGGTGGATTTACCAGCACCCGACACACCCATGACCATGATTGCCTTGTGCATCAATTAACGCCCCGGGATCAGGCCGCGCTTTTCGCCTTTGCCTTCCCAGCTCTCGATGGCTGCTACGGCCTCTTCTGCCGTGTCAACAAAGCGGAACAGGTCCAGATCGTCAGCCGAAATCGTGCCTGCATCAGACAGTGCTTCCCAGTTGATGATCTTTTGCCAGAATTCCTTGCCGAACAGCAGGAATGGCACACGCGCCATGCGGCCTGTCTGGATCAAGGTCAGCGCCTCGAACATTTCATCCAATGTGCCAAAGCCACCTGGGAAGATACAAACCGCAGAAGCCCGCATAAGGAAGTGCATCTTGCGGATCGCAAAGTAGTGGAAGTTAAAGCAAAGATCAGGCGTGACGTACTCGTTCGGCGCTTGCTCATGCGGAAGCACGATATTTAGGCCAATCGACTTGCCACCCGCTTCCTGCGCACCGCGGTTGCCCGCCTCCATCACACCGGGGCCACCGCCGGTGACGATCACGTCTTCTTTGCCACCCGTTTTTAACGAACGCTCTGTCATAATCCGCGAAAACTTTTGCGCCTCTGCATAGAACGCCGACAGGTCTGACAGCGTTTTAGTCCGCGCTGTGTCTTTGTTTGCAGGCGAAGGGATCCGCGCACCACCGAACAATACGATAGTTGAATCAATGCCCGCTTCGTTCATCAACATCTCGGGCTTTAGCAGTTCCAACTGCAATCGCACCGGGCGCAGCTCTTCACGGCACAAGAAGTCTTCGTCAGCAAATGCCAGCGCATAAGATGGCGCACGCGTCTGTGGCGTATCTGGTATTTGGCTGGCGGCTTCGCGGTCCTGTGAACTGTGGCGGAGCGGATGGCGTCGGTCTTCTGTCATACTGCTTTTCCTCGCATTGCGCTTTTGGGCTTTTCCGGTCTATAGCCCATAGAAAGAAGTGACCAGAAAAAACCGGAGACACCGATGTCCAACGCCGCCCTTGAGACCGCAATCGAAGCCGCGTGGGAAGCGCGCGACACTATCACGCCTGCAACAACAGGTGAAACGCGCGAAGCGATCGAAGACACGCTGAACGCGCTGGACAGCGGTAGCCTTCGGGTTGCCGAGAAGCTGGCCGATGGCAGCTGGCACGTAAACCAGTGGGCCAAAAAAGCCGTATTGCTTGGTTTCCGTATCAAGGACATGGAAGAACAGTCCGGCGGCCCGCAGGGCAGCGGCTGGTGGGACAAAGTTGACAGCAAGTTCAAAGGCTGGGACGAAAACCAGTGGAAAGCTGCTGGTTTCCGCGCCGTGCCAAACGCAGTTGTCCGCAAATCCGCATTCATCGCACCCGGCGTAGTACTGATGCCATCCTTTGTGAACCTTGGTGCATATGTCGGCGAAGGCACTATGGTCGACACTTGGGCCACTGTTGGCTCCTGCGCACAGATCGGTAAAAACGTACACTTGTCCGGTGGCGTTGGTATCGGTGGCGTTCTTGAACCAATGCAGGCTGGCCCAACAATCATCGAAGACAACTGTTTCATCGGTGCGCGTTCCGAAGTCGTCGAAGGCTGTATCGTCCGCGAAGGCGCAGTTCTGGGAATGGGCGTATTCATCGGCCAATCCACGAAAATCGTTGATCGCGAAACTGGTGAAGTCATGTACGGCGAAGTACCGCCCTACTCTGTTGTTGTGTCCGGCTCCATGCCGTCAAAGAACGGCGTGAACCTATACTGTGCAGTCATCGTGAAACGTGTTGATGCAAAGACACGTTCCAAGACTGGCATCAATGAACTGCTGCGCGACTAAATGCTGATCAGCCGGACGCTGGCGCGCAAGCGCATCGCCGCGGGGGAACGCCCCTCGCGCCGTGGTGCGTGGCTGCCGGTGCTGGCTGACACTATCATTATCGGTTTGGTGCTGGCCGCCCTATGGCAGCCAGCACTGACCTTTATCTATGTCATGCAATTTTCGCTGATATGGACCATTCTATTCTTGATGCTGGTCATCTATGTGCCCGCACAAATCGTGATTATCATTTCTTCCATGTGGGCCGTCAAATCCCGCTGGGAAGACGAGAAAGGCCCAGAATGACCAAGAAAGAAAGCCGCCAAAAGGTATTTACCTTGCTGGTCGAAGTGGGCCGCAACGATAACGACGGCCTGCCCGAAGGTTCCACTGGTGCAGCCCTGATGTGCTATGCCAGTGGCATTGACGAGGCAGAAGCGGTTCGCGAGACTGTTGCGATCCTAAAGCAAGCCGACCTCGCGCCGCTGGACGTATCTGGATACGGCACGCTTGAAGAACGGATCGCCGAAGGCCACGATATTGCCGACGACGAAAAAGAGCTGATGCAGCGCGCGCTTGAGGAAAACAGCGTCATTGTCGCACAGATGACCCCGTTCTTTGAAGGCGATGACGGCACCCGCCACTAACGCCCAATCTCTATTTAGTTTGATGACCCGAACCACTTGCGGTGGATCGCATCATAGGTGCCATCCTCGCGTAGTCGAAGCAGGCTTTGGTTGATTGGCTCAGCCAACTGAGACCCAGACTGCAGCGCAATGCCATAGTTTTCAGGGACAAATAGGTTACCAACAACACGTGCCTTCCCTTTGCCGTCGTTCGCAGCGTAATAGGCAAGGATAGGCGCGTCAAAGACGACGACATCGATTTCTTTTTGCTCAAACGCTTCAATCAACTCTGTCGGGTTTGGGTAGTCCACAAAGTTCAAATCACGCCGATCCAAGAAATCCGCAGCGGTCGAGTTTTCGACAGTGCCGATTGTTTTCCCATAAAGGTCACCAATGTTTGTGACCTGCGATTGGATCGCATCAACTGTCAAAACCGCAGTAATCCTCGCAACAAAGATCGATACGACGAACAGCGATGAAATCACCATGAACACGCCAAAGACACGCCCCATGGGTGATCGCGGCTGACGTTCTTCAAACCCGCCGTTCACGACAAGGTTAAGCGCCCACCAGAACGCCGGGAACATCGCATCCCTTGCGGTCAGGTCGAAATATTCTTGATAGCGCCGCTCAAAGTGCCACATCAACATGCCGCCGCCAAACAAGATTGCAAACGCTGCCGCAATAGCAAGCAACAGGTCTAACGATAAAACCGCATTCCAGATGCTGACATTGCCACCCTCCGCAGAGGCCATGATTTGAAGGCCCGATTCAAATATGGGCTGTGAAAAATCCATAATAGTTTCGCGGCTGGAGGTGATCGAAATATTGGCCACCGCAGCATCGGCTTCACCAGAACTGACGGCGTCTAACATTTCTGAAAAGCTATCGACCCGAATGATATCGTAAGACCAGCCCAGATCCTCGGCGACTTCGTTCCACAGATCCATTGAGAACCCGGTCTCATCGCCCCGTTCCTGCATCGAAAACGGCTCACGGGTGACAGTCATGATCTTAAGATCCTGCGCCCAGCTCGCGATTGGAGCAGTGAGCAAGAAATACAGCGCCAAAATACGGAATAGTGCGATCATGATGTCCCCTTCATCTGATTTTCATATGGCACAAGCCCGCGCGAGGTTTCAATCGCTGATCAGAACTAACGTCCCGACAAATGCAACTTTGCATGGTTGTGTTGCGAAATCCTGCGATATCAACGCTTTTCAAACGCAAATGGTAAAATACTACCAACAGTTTATTGCGTGTCGGATTGAAACAGCTACCTTACTTGCAAGCAGCTATATGGGGCCACTATGTTTGAAAACCTTCTCGCATTTTTTCGCAATCCGGCTGATGCCAAATACAAAACGCCATTGCCACAGGCCGATGCCCGTCATGCAATAGGTGCCTTGCTCGTTCGCGCGGCCAAAGCGGACCACTCCTACCTGTTCGAAGAGATCACCCTTATCGACAAAGTCCTAGCCGAGCGTAACGGACTAAACCCAGTTGAAGCAGCCAAAATGCGTGCCGCTTGTGAAAAGCTCGAAAAGAACATGCCCGCGACGCAAGACATCGCCGACATCCTAAAGGACGCGGTCAGCGTCGATGAAAAAGAGGCGACATTGCTTGCGCTCTGGCGCGTCGTCTTTGCCGATGGCATTAAGCGCGAAGAAGAAGACCTCGTGCTGCACCAAATTGAAGAAATCCTCGGAGTATCCCGCGAAAGGGCGCAGCAGCTACAAACCCAAGCGACGAATAACG
This sequence comes from Yoonia maritima, assembly GCF_043641945.1. Lineage (GTDB taxonomy): Bacteria > Pseudomonadota > Alphaproteobacteria > Rhodobacterales > Rhodobacteraceae > Yoonia > Yoonia maritima_B. Next base: position 460,851 of record NZ_JBHZRX010000004.1, read on the forward strand.
CCTAACACGAAAGCCACCACATGCCTGCCCATATCGACCCCGTTGCCCTGACTGCTGATCTTATCCGGTGCCCTTCTGTGACGCCTGCCGAAGGGGGGGCTTTGGTGCTTTTGGAAAAGCTGTTGTCGGAGGGTGGTTTTACATGCACGCGGGTTGATCGTGGTGGCATCGCCAACCTTTATGCCCGATGGGGGCGTCAGGGTGCGAACCGGACGTTTGGTTTTAATGGCCATACGGATGTCGTGCCGATTGGTAACCGCGATGATTGGACGGTTGATCCGTTCGGTGCAGAAGTCAAAGACGGGCTTATGTATGGGCGTGGTGCCACGGATATGAAATCCGGCGTTGCGGCCTTTGCAGCGGCGGCCATTGAATTTGTGCAAGACACCCCGCCAGATGGTGCAGTGGTTCTGGCAATCACCGGCGATGAAGAGGCCGACGCGTTGGATGGCACGACCGCGCTGCTTGATTGGATGGCGGCGAATAATGAATCCATGTCCGTTTGTCTGGTCGGCGAACCGACTTGCCCAAATGAAATGGGCGAAACGATGAAAATCGGGCGGCGTGGGTCATTGACGGCGTGGCTTACCGTGCGCGGTGAGCAGGGGCATTCGGCCTATCCACACCGTGCCAACAACCCGCTACCCGCCATGGCGCGGCTGGTTGATCGGTTGTCGTCGCATGTGCTGGACGAAGGGACAGAGCATTTCGACCCATCGACATTGGCTGTAGTGACGATTGATACTGGGAACCCTGCAACCAACGTCATCCCTGCGACCTGTACCGCCGCAGTGAACGTTCGTTTCAATGACGCGCATAGTAGTCAGTCGATCATTGATTGGTTTGAAACAGAAGTAGCACAGATCAAAGACACCTTCGGAGTTGAGGTAGATACAAAAGTTAAAGTGTCTGGCGAAAGCTTTGTGACGCCTCCCGGCGATCTGTCTGATCTGGTTGCCAAGGCCGTTGCGTCCGAGACTGGGCGTACGCCAGAGCTATCCACATCGGGTGGCACGTCGGATGCGCGTTTTGTCAAAGATCACTGCCCTGTTGTCGAATTTGGCCTTGTCGGAAAGACGATGCACCAAGTGGATGAATGCGTTTCGATCGAACAGATCGGCCAGCTTAAGGCGATCTATAAGCGCATCCTGACGGACTATTTTGCATGATCAAAGTCGTCACAGATTACGCCCCCTGCATCGCGCTCCGTCGTTCGGTGTTTATGGACGAACAAGGCATATCTGAAGCCGAGGAAATGGATGACTTAGATGACAGCGCCATCCATCTTCTCGCCACTGTCGATGGGCGTCCCGTCGGCACCGCCCGTCTGCTGATTAATGGCGAAACAGGAAAAATCGGCCGGATATGTGTCTTGAAAGACCAACGCGGAACGGGGCTTGGGGCGAAGCTCGTGGTAGCCGCGATGGACCACCTGCGCACGATCCCGAGCGTCATCCGCGCGAAACTAAGTGCCCAAGACCACGCGATTAGTTTTTACGAAAGGCTTGGCTTTGTCGCCGAGGGGCCGTTTTATGATGATGCCGGGATTCCGCATAAGGATATGGTCCGGCAGCTGTGATCCGCAGCGTGCAAAGAATATAAATGTCAGTGCTAATTGTTTAAAATCCCGGTGGCTCCAACGGAGATGATTGGCGATGAATTACTATCTTGATGAGAACTCAATCGACTTAGACGCGTTGCAGGACCGCTTGCAAAGCACAGACCTGATACCAAGCCAAGAACCTTTACTGGATCGGCTATCAGAAAACATGTCGTCGCTTACTGGGGCTGGCATTCAGTCGTTAGCTGACCTTCGTCTCGCTCTAAAGATAACCAAGTCACTGGAAGAACTCGCAAAGAAGTCCGATGTTGAAGTCGGGTATCTTCAGTTGCTTAGGCGCGCGATCAACGGGTTCTTTCCCAAACCAAAATCTTTGAAGGAAGTAGATTGGCTTGGTGACGACCTCATCGCCAAGCTGAACAAAGCTGGGCTTAAGAACACCAAACACCTCTTTGAGCTTACTTCTGACAACAAGGCCGACCTCATCAAGGAAACCGGCGTTGACCAAGCGAAATTCAATGAATTGAGCGCCATCGCTGACTTGTGCCGTATTCAATGGGTAAGCCCGACCTTCGCACGAGTGCTGGTTGCAGCCGGTTTTGACAACGCCCACGCAATCGCCTCCGCAGACCCAGAGGCTGTTTTCAATGCGATGGAAGAAGCGAACAAAGGAGCGCGGTACTATAAAGGCAAAGTCGGATTAAGAGATGTGGCGCGTCTGGTCGCTGCCGCGAAATATGTGCCTTAACCATCGTCTGACTTTGGATTCATGCTTGTATTGGTGCATGCTTTGGAGGCTCACTTGAGCTTCAGGGCGAGGTCATAGGCACGTGCCAGCTGTTTTTGAAACCGCTCTCGCGTCGTATCTGGTGCGTCCAAAATGACGTCATTGAGACTTCCCATTCTGCCAAACAGCCGCAAAAACCTATCGATGCATGCTCCGTCCGAATTATGGGCCATCACTTGAATGTTTTGAATATTATTTGCCCAGAACGAGGCTTGATGTTCGTGAAGTGTGTCCTGAAGCGCTGACAATAAGCAGACGAACTCATCTAGCTCGGGGTTGGGTGGCTTTTGTGACAGTGAACGAAAGCATGGTTAGAAAACCTACCGCTGTCAATCCGAGGCAAACTGTACCGCTGGCCCTTTGTCGCCGTAGTACAACTTGCTGGCCTCAATCCCCGTGACGCCCTTATTTTTCCGTGCTAGGGCTGGCGCATGACACGTATTCCCTCAAAGTCCGAGATCCTTGAATGGATCGCCCAGAACCCGACCAAAGCTGCCAAGCGCGATATCGCGAAGGCGTTTGGTATTAAGGGTGCTGCCCGTATTGATCTTAAACGTTTACTCAAAGAACTTGAGGACGAAGGTAAGCTGACGAAACGTCGTAGCAGTTACCGCGATGCCGAGGATTTGCCGCCTGTTTCAGTGCTTGAAATCATCGGGCCAGACGAAGACGGCGACCTATTTGCACGTCCACTTGAGTGGACAGGCAAAGGCCCTGAACCCGTCATCCTTATGATGCTACGGTCAAGTGATCCGGCCCTTGGTAAAGGCGACCGCATCTTGGGGCGTCTGACCGTTGATAAGACAGAGCACCATAGCCACACAGCCCGTATGATCCGCCGGATTGGTACTAATCCGCTGCGCATATTGGGCGTATTTCGTGCCGGTTCCGAAGGTGGTCGTATCCTGCCGATCGACAAGGGTGCGGATAAGCAGTGGACTGTCGCTGCGGGTGCAACCGGCGGTGCGAAAGATGGTGAATTGGTTGAGGCTGAACAAGCCGGACCAAAGGGCCGCATGGGGCTTCCCAAGGCGCGTATCGTTGCACGTTTGGGGGATCCGACCGAACCACGTGCGGTGTCGCTGATCGCGATCCACCAGCATGGTATCCCGGATCATTTCCCTGACGGTGCAATCGCCGAAGCCGATGCGGCAACCCCGGCTGGCGTGAAAGGCCGCAAAGACCTGCGCGATTTGCCGTTGATCACCATTGACCCTTTCGATGCCCGTGACCGCGATGATGCATGTTATGTTCAACCCGACCCGGACCCCAAGAACGAAGGTGGGTTTATCATCTGGGTCGCGATTGCCGACGTCGCCCACTATGTCACGCCCGGTTCTGAATTAGACATTGAGGCGCGCAAGCGTGGGAATTCAACCTATTTCCCGGATCGCGTTGTGCCAATGTTGCCTGACCGTCTGTCCGGCGATTTATGTTCGCTGCATGAAGGCGTCGAACGGGCCTGTATGGCGGTAGCGATGCGCATAGATAGCCATGGTCAAAAGATCGGCCATGAATTCCACCGGGGCCTGATGAAATCAGTCGCGTCGCTGAACTATCAAGAAGTACAGGCAGGGATGGACGGCCAGCCGAACGAAAAGGTTGCGCCGTTGATGGATGACATCATCCGCCCGATTTATGCCGCTTATGAGGCGCTTGCCAAAGCACGGAATGCGCGTCAGCCATTGGATTTGGAACTGCCAGAACGCCAGATTATCTTGGATGAAAATGGCAAAGTGACCTCTGTCAACTTCAAGGCGCGACTGGATGCCCATAAGCTGATCGAAGAATTCATGGTCTTGGCGAACGTTGCTGCCGCCGAAACCTTGATTTCTAAGAAGTCTCCTCTTTTGTTCCGCGTGCACGAAGAACCCAGCCCTGAAAAGCTTGATGCATTGCGCGAGGTTGCGCATGCATCGGGCCTGGTTTTGGCCAAGGGGCAGGTGCTGAAAACGGCACATTTGAACCGTCTACTGAACCAAGCAGAGGGCACGGAGAATGATGAGCTAATCAACATGGCCACGCTGCGGGCCATGACGCAGGCCTATTATAACCCTGAAAACTTTGGTCACTTTGGGCTGGCACTGCGGGCCTACGCGCATTTCACGTCTCCTATCCGCCGCTATTCAGATTTGATCGTGCACCGCGCGTTGATTGCGTCGCATGGGTGGGGTGATGACGGGCTTAGTGCTTGGGACGTTGAGCATCTACCCGATACAGCTAAGCTGATTTCGGACACAGAGCGCCGGTCGATGATGGCTGAACGTGATACAACAGATCGCTATCTCGCTGCGTTTTTATCTGATCGCGTCGGCGTCGAAATGACCGGACGCATCAGTGGCATCGCAAAGTTTGGCGTGTTTGTTAGGCTGGATGAAACAGGTGCTGACGGAATGGTGCCGATCCGGACGCTTGGCCGCGAGTTTTTCCATTTTGACCCTGAAAGCCAAACCTTGATGGGGTCTGATACGGGGTTGCTCATCACCTTGGGACAACGCGTCACCGTCAAACTGACAGAGGCAGCTCCCGTCACTGGTGGATTGATTGTAGAACTACTGACAATCGACGACCGGGCCATGCCACGCGGCCCATCACGCGGGCGTGGAAAACCAGCACGACGCAAGGTAGGTTCAGCACGCAAAAAGGCCGCCAAAACAGCGCGTAAGGTAAAACGCACGCGACGCTAAAGATGATAGGTCAGCGCGTGCTGGATCAGTAGCTTTAGGCGCTCCGGCACGATTTCTTCGCTGTGTTTGAAATGCACTGCGCGGTTGCCTTCGATTTGATCTAGCCCCGGAAATGTCTCGGCGTAGGTGCTAATGACGTTCGTGGCGCAGTGGGCGTAGATCGCGCAGCCGCCGTTCTTTGGCGCCCCGATGCGTAGGGTTGTTCCTGACTTGCTTTGCGCGGTCAGATAGGATGGCTGCCCCCACTTTAATGTCTCAGTGAGTACCCCGACATTTGGCGTCGTTTCTGCGACCTCGAAAATCAAGCTGCGCAAGGCCATCGCCATGTCCTGCGCTTCCTTTGGAAAGCCATCAAAGGCGGCCTGCACTTTGGGATCGGTGATCGGTTTCATGTCCAAAGCCTAGCGGCAGGATTAGTCCGTGGACAGCAGATTGCTGACCATAACTGACAGATAGCATTAAGTTGATTGTCGAACCGAACGTACCTGCATTAAGTTGTGATCAAAATAATGAGGATGAGTGGAATGTATCGTAGGCACTTCATCGCGGCGAGTATTGCTGCCTTGGGAATGAGCAGCCCAGCGAATGCTGACGCGCGCGGTTTTAGCAATTGGATTGCTAATTTTCGGTCACGGGCCAATGCAGCAGGCATTTCAGACCGGACGTTCAATGCTGCATTTCAAGGTGCACAGTATCTGCAAGACAGCATCGACCGAGATCGGAATCAGTCCGAATTCGTAAAGCCGCTGGCGGATTACATGGCGACAGCTGCATCGGATGACCGGGTGCGCAATGGCCGTGCGATGTTGCAACAGCACAGCCGTTTGCTGTCACGCATAGAGGCGACCTATAACGTAGAACCACATGTCGTGCTGGCCGTGTGGGGGATGGAGAGCAACTATGGCCAAAGGCGCGGGAATACGCCGCTGATTTCGACCCTTGCGACCCTTGCCTATGATGGTCGGCGTGGGCGCTTCTTTGAAAGCCAATTGATCGCTGCGTTGAAAATCTTGCAAAACGGTGATGTTGCTCCGCGCAATATGACCGGGTCATGGGCTGGCGCGATGGGCCACACCCAGTTTATTCCAACATCCTACGAGGCATACGCCGTTGATTTCACAGGCGATGGTCGTCGCGACATTTGGGCCGATGATCCAAGCGATGCATTGGCGTCGACTGCTGCCTATTTCCGGCGGTTTGGCTGGCAAAAGGGCCAGCCTTGGGGTGTTGAGGTGCTATTGCCGCGCGGGTTTGATTTTAGCCAAACCGGGCGTAGTGTGACGCGCAGCCCTGCGGCTTGGGCGCAGGTCGGTGTTGGTGACGTCAACGGGCGGGCCGTTCCGAACTATGGCAATGCATCACTGATTACGCCGACAGGTGCAGGTGGTCCGGCCTTCCTTGTCTTCCGCAATTTCGATGTGATCTCGCGTTATAACAACGCAGAGGCTTACATCATCGGGGTCGGCCATCTTGGCGATCGTATTCGGGGTATGGACAAACTACGGTCGCAATGGCCTGCAGGTGAACGTCGCCTTCGTCGCTCTGAACGGACCGAATTACAGCAGCGGCTGACCAACGCAGGGTTTTCAACAGGCGGCGTGGACGGGCAAATTGGCCCGAACACGCGTGCCGCCATCAAGGCTTATCAAGCATCACGCGGGCTGCCCCAAGATGGGCACCCGTCGTATGGGTTACTTGAGCGGCTGCGCTGAACAGGAACCGCCTTGCATGCAGGTCGTGAGCTGATCAAGCACGGCCTGCGGCGGTTCTGCAAAGATCATCCCACCACATGCACCTGCGGTCATCACGACTGGGCTGTTATCGGCCCGCACGAAATACAGCGCTTCTACCCCGCTTTGGGCGGTGCCGCAGTAGTTTGCCACGCAATCGACCTGTAAGAACGCAGGGCTGATGTAGTCTGACGTAAATCCATCACGGGTCAGCCCTTTGCCGTTGAAACGGGCTGGAATTGGCGCGGGGTCCGCACCCGGCCGGTCGATAAAGGTTGGCGGCAGGGCATCTTCGTCAAACGTCAATTTGCCGTACAAGACGTAATAGCTTTCAGGCGCTTCGGCGACTTGATTGAATGTCGAAATTGGATCGGGGCGCATGCAGCTTAGCGCCTGTGCTTGGCCCGCGATCATTGCACATACCGCAGCTAGGAAAATTGGTTTCATCAGCATCTCCATTTATGAGGGCCGCGTTTGCAGCCTCTTATAATAATGACGTTTTGGGGCGCGGGTTCCTTGGTGCGGACAAGGATTTATTTCCGACGCTTACAGTTTGCTTTGAAATTCTTCCAAGACGCGTGCGTAAACAGCACGTTTAAACGGAACAATGGCTTCGACCAATTCGTCAGATGGAATCCATTTCCACGACGAAAACTCTGGGTGTTTGGTCACGATGTCGATCTGGTCATCGGTGCCATGAAAGCGAAACAAATACCATTTCTGTTCCTGACCACGGTAGCGGCCCTTCCAGATGTTAGGCACAAGGTCATGCGGCAGATCATAAGGGATCAGGCCTTCGCTTTCGGCCTCTAGGCTGACCAGATTGGACGTCACACCTGTTTCTTCTTCCAGTTCGCGAAGTGCCGCATCATAGGTCTTTTCACCTTTATCAACACCACCTTGGGGCATCTGCCAAGCGTCCGTATCGCGGTCGATCCGCTGGCCTACAAATACATGCCCGCGCGTGTTGGCAAGCATAACCCCTACACAAGGACGATAAGGGAGCTTTGCAATATCTTCGGGTGTCATTTGGTTCTGGTCTTTCTTGTTAGCTACCATGGGTTTGGCCCGAACATGACATAAGGTCCAGCGGTTATGCGATAACAAGCCGTGAATGCGGTGTGATACGCTGTGCAATCCAGCGCAGGTGGTCACGCCGAAACGCAACGCAACCAGCTGTCGGGCGGCCCGGCCCACGCCATTGATGGATAAATATGGCAGACCCTTTGCCGGGCACAGCATCCGGATAATTCCAATCTGTGATCAGGATAAGGTCATACATCGGATCCGACCGGCGTAAATGTTCGTGGCTAAACGCGTGTGGAGCGCGGACCTGACTGTTGTAGGCACGATCATTCACATCATCTGACCACAAATCGGCAGAGCCAATCGGCCGTGCCCAAGGCACAGGCTGCGCCATGCGATCCGCCCGATAGAGCATTTCGACAATCTGATGGGAGCCGCGTGGCGTCGCGCCATCGCCCTCGACCTTGTCAGCAGTCAAACCACCGCGCCCGATAGTGCAGGGAAAGCGCCGGTTCATAAAACGAACGTGGGTCGGGGTGAGGGTTAGGTCGATGTGGCTCATGCGGCAGTGATAACCTTGCAGATGCTGCGTGTCAGCGCCCAAATTTGCCGGTGCATCTGGGCGCGTGCCCCCTATAATTTCAGTACAGCGTCTTTTGATATAACTCTTCGACCGCGGCCTGCTCAGTTGAGTCCACCGCCATTTCCGCATGATCTCTCAGCATCTCGTACAATGTCGCAACTGGCCTTTCGACCGGCCAAGTGTCGGGCTTCCACAACCCTGATCGCATGGGGGCTTTGCCACAGTGAGTGTAGATTTCCTCGGCTGTGATGCGCGTGACAGTCTTGGGGCTGCGCCCGTTCACCTGAAACTGATCACAAAGCGCCTTATCATCGATAATCTCTGCGACGCCATTGACGCGCAGCGTTTCGCCCACAGTTGGGATCATAAAGAGCAGCGCAACGTTCGGATGCGCCAATATGTTCATCAACCCGTCAATGCGGTTGTTACCAAGGCGGTCTGGGATAAGCAGGGTGTTGTCTGTCTCAACTTTGACAAAACCCGCCGGATCACCCTTGGGCGACACATCCAAATTCCGCCCATCCGAAGTCGCCAGCACAAGAAACGTCGCGTGTTCTATGAAAGCCCTGCAATGCTTGTCGAAAGTCGAAATTACTTTCGCTTCTACCCGTGCAGAAGGATTGCCATAAATTTCGCGGAGCTTTTCAGGTCTCATAGTCTAAATCCAATTGTGCTTTATCATTCATAGCCGTGATAGACGCATGGTCTACTGAGACCATCATACACGATGCCACAGCGCGACAATGAAATCGGGCTACAACAAATGTCCTGATTTCGCGGCCTTTGTCTTGAGATATGCTTGGTTATGCGCATTTTCTCCGACCCGCAGCGGGACCCGTTCGGTGACGTCGATGCCGCAGCTTTCCATCCGTGCGACTTTGGCAGGGTTATTGGTCATCAGGCGCGTTTCAGAAAACCCCATGCGTTTGAGGATTTCGGCACCGATCCGAAAATCGCGCTCATCGTCCTCAAACCCTAGCCGGTGATTGGCTTCCACCGTATCAAACCCTTGATCCTGCAAAGAATATGCGCGCATTTTGTTGGCAAGGCCGATGCCGCGACCCTCTTGGTTCAGGTATAAAAGAACACCTGCCCCTTCTTCACCCATTTGCGCCAGCGCGCCGCGCAATTGCGGGCCACAGTCGCATTTTAGCGACCCCAGCAGATCGCCGGTAAAGCAGGCGGAATGAAGTCGTGACAGTACGGGCTTTGACCGGTCTGGTTGACCAATTTCAACGGCATAATGCTCTTCGGCGCCGTCGTCGGGGCGAAAAATATGCAAACGCCCGGCCTCAGATACTTCTAACGGCAAGCGTGCACTAATGATTGGATGCAGCGGGCTTAGGCCGTCGTCTAATGCAGCGTCTGCAGGAATGAGCGTAAGGTTATGGCTTGCGGCAAACCCGGACGGATCGCTAACGGGAAGAACAATAGCCGCAGGCAACAGCCGCGCGGCTTTTGTCAGGGCGATGGCAGCGCGATGCAGATCAGCTGGCCCATCGCGTTGGGTTTGCAACGGCCCCTTCATTGGTGCGCGCAAATCATCAGCGGGGTCCGCAATCGACCGAACCCAGTTCAGCGTGACATCTTCGGGCAAGGTAATCCGGGCAATGTCGCCATCGTATGCACGAGCCTTTAGCGTCTCGGCACGCCAACTGGTGACGGCAAGGACAGGATCGCCACCAAGGCTGCGCAGATGGGCAAGTCGGGCGGCATCCAATGTCTCGGCGGCCAGCACCACCGCACCGCCATCAAGCACAACAGGCACGCCCATCCGCAGATCAGCCCGCGCACGCGCCAGTCGTTCTGTAATATCCGGAGAAAATACCATGCGCCCTGCCCTGTCTTTGTTACAAACCGATACCCTGTTCTGAAGCAAAGTGAAACATTTGCACGATTAATCACACGAGCGTGTGAAAGTTTGACGGAAATCCTTGTCCTGTCCGTATCAAAGACACATTTCTAGTGGGTAACGAAGGAGGCTGTCATGGGACAACTCAAGAAAATTTTGCTGGTCGACGATGATGATGACCTGCGCGAAGCGCTGGGTGAACAGCTGCTGATGACCGAAGACTTTGATGTGTTCGAGGCCGATGACGGCGCGAGCGCAATGGTGAAAGCCAAAGAGGGTCTTTACGATCTTATGATTCTGGACGTCGGATTGCCTGACACAGACGGCCGTGAACTGTGCCGTGTCATGCGTAAGCAGGGCGTGAAATGCCCGATTCTCATGCTGACGGCGCAAGATAGTGACGCTGACACAATTCTAGGGCTCGACGCGGGCGCGAACGATTATGTCAGCAAGCCATTTAAGTTTCCCGTTCTGCTTGCACGCATCCGCAGCCAGCTGCGCGCGCACGAGCAATCCGAGGACGCGATTTTCCAGCTTGGGCCGTATACTTTTAAGCCTGCGCAAAAAATGCTGATAACAGAAGACGATAAGAAGGTACGCCTGACCGAGAAAGAGACGAACATCCTTAAGTTCCTATACCGTTCAACCGAAGGTGTAGTAGCGCGAGACGTCCTTTTGCATGAGGTATGGGGCTATAATGCGGGTGTTACGACACACACATTAGAGACACATATTTACCGTCTTCGCCAAAAAATAGAACCAGATCCGTCAAATGCTCGCCTTCTTGTGACCGAATCTGGAGGTTATAGATTAGTGGCGTAGTACTCCAACCCGGTAGTTTGGTTCTCCTCCCTCCCCAAGCTATCGGGCCCAAGAATACCGACGGTGATCGGGTCTAATCACCACCTCCCTGTTGGACTTGCCGGGCCTCGTGCCCGGCATTTTTTTTGCAGGGTGCTGTTCGCTATCAGTCGAAAAAAAGCAGAGCCGCGGTTCTCCAACCAACGAATTTCCCAGCACAAGGGCGCCCGAAAAGTTACTATCCGACTACGCATAATTCGCCTCCATTTACCATCGTGATAAAGGCGAAATAACGCCGATCCAATTTGCGCACGCCAATAATTTGTAGAAGAATTCGAAACAGAAAATTGGCCTGATTAATTAAAGGGATAAACATATGAAAGTGCTTAACGCCGCCTTGCCAGTTTCCATTCTTCTGTCCGTTTCGACGCCAGCGATTGCAGAAACAGACAAAGAGGGATCTTCTGACCATCCTCTACTGTCTCGTTACCCTGGTTTCTATATCGACACATATAAAGTTCGTGACTTTGATCGAGCTCAACTCATCGTATCCCCAATGATCGACGACGACTATGAAACCATGACCGCCGAAGGTCAGGTCACAAACATCGAATATCGCGCGAGCGATGCAAGCATTTCCGGCTTTCAGCTTTTTGCGAACTATCAAAAGGCGCTAGAATCTCTCGACGCAGAGATCATTTTTTCATGCTTTGGTGAGGCGGAATGCGGAGCAAAAGGGAATGACTTCTATAACTATAGCATTCGGCACACGGCGCTTTTTGGTGGTGATCGCGTCGATTTCATGGAGGAATTCGGCATTCTGAGCGCGAAATTCGAACAATATGGGCAAGCGGCACATATTTCTATTGTCACCGCTGCAAGTAGAAACGACGATCGCCGCGTCCATCAAACCATCGTTTCAACTGCCTCCTTGGATACCGAGAAGATTGGCATCGGCACCATTGAGAACGTCACTGCAGCAATCGAAGAAACCGGCACAGTCGTTCTGGAAGGTATCTATTTCGAGAGCGGCACGTCAGATTTAACGGATCTTTCCAACGAAACGCTTGATACAACCGGCGCCTATCTAGCAGAGAACCCTGATCTATCGTTCTATATCGTTGGACACACGGATTGGGTGGGCAGCTATGATTTCAACTTATCACTGTCAGAAGACCGCGCCGCGAGCGTAGTTGATGCGTTGACGGAACGAGGAATAGAAGAGGATCGATTGACTAGCGTAGGAATTGGCCCTGTCGCACCAGTTGCAAACAACGCTGACGAAACTGGTCGTGCGATCAATCGCAGGGTGGAGCTTGTTCTACGAGAATAAGAAATAACGTCAATTGAGCCTCGCGAGAGATAGGCCCGACAGCCTATCTCTAATACCCCATCGAACCTCGAAGGGCAGGAAACGATTCCACCATAAGCCCCTGCGCATGCAGAGCGCCGCAAGCCGCGTTTCCCGATGATTGTACTACCCCAGCGCTTGATCCCAATCGGCAATCAGATCCCCGATGTCTTCGATCCCGACTGAAACCCGGATCAAGCTTTCGGGGATGCCTGTATGGGGCTCAATTGTGTGTCGATGTTCAACAAGGCTTTCGACTCCGCCCAATGATGTCGCCCGCAAGAACAGCTTCAGACTGCCAACAACGCGCAGCGCGTCTTCTTTGCTGCCGTTAAGCAACACCGACAAAAGCCCGCCAAACCCACCGGTCATTTGCCGTTTCGCAATGTCGTGGCCCGGATGATGCGGTAATCCCGGATAAAAGACATCAGCGACCTTGGGATGGGCCATCAGATGTTCTGCCAGCTCCTGCGCATTTTGCGTCATACGTTCGACCCGCAGCGGCAATGTCCGCATTGCACGCGTGAGCAGCCAAGCCTCGAACGGCCCCAAAATCGCGCCTGCACCTTTGCGGTCTGCACGGATATCATCCCAGATCTTCGCGTCAGCATTACCTGTCGACAACACCCCCGCCAAAACATCCGAATGGCCGTTGATCCCTTTCGTCGCGGAATGCATCACGATATCAGCGCCAAGAGCCAAAGGCTGCATCAGGATCGGCGTCGCGGCGGTCGCATCGACCACAAGTGTCGCATCGGTAGCATCAGCTAGGGCCTGGATATCGACGGTTTTGAGCCAGGGGTTTGAAGGTGTCTCTACAAACACTAATGCAGGACTGTGCGCTTCACAGGCTGCCGCTAGTTCAGACACATCTACTTCAACCAATGTGATATCGCGGCGTGTCGTGAAATCACGAATCCACGCCGTCGTGCCCCAATAGATGCCAGATTGAACAACTGCGGTCGCGCGATTGGGTAGGGTCCGAAAAACAGCCGCAATCGCCGCCATACCCGACGGGAACAACAACGTGTCAGCCGCGCCTTCTAGACGCTGCAACACCGCCTCGGCTTGGCGCAGGTTATCGGAATTATCGCGTGAATAAATGTTGTCGGGACGAACCAAGTCGTAGTTTTCGTCACGCATAAATGTCGTCGACGGCTGAAGCGCAGGGACAACGCCCCCAGACTGCGGATCAATGGCACCCGCAGCATGCGCTGCAATCGTCGCAGGTTTGTGGTTTTTCGTCATTATTTGCATCCCCGATATTCACGCCATTTGTCGCGTGAGAATGACAGGGGATGCAAGGGAGATTACGCCGATCTTGAGCGGTTCATTTTCAGCAAAGTGCCTATGGGCATGGGGCAGTGTAATATGTCCCGTCACCTCTTGCGTATGCGCATTGGTCGGTCGCGTCATTTTGCGCCACGATCGTTCCAGCCGCAGCCCCTGCAAGGGCCGCAATAAGACGCCAGTTGCGATCAGCGCCCAAAATGTCAGCAGTAATTAGTCCAGCAGCGGCCCCACCGGTCACCCCTACAACAGTCCGTTGTTCAGGTGTCAGATTTTCGCAACCTTGCACAAACACGAGGCTAGCTGCAGCGATGGTCATTGGAATCACGCGTTTCATATCAGTTCTCCTAAGCCATTTAACCGCACACTCTGGTCGACCGAAAACTGGAACGACCAAGCGGCCCTGACACAAAACCACAGGCTGCATGCGCAAGATTGACTTGGGTCAATTCAACTGACGCAGCTGAACTTAGTCAGTGAGTCTAGGTCAACATCTTGAGAAGCGTTAGGTCACAAACTGATCCCGCGCATAACCTTGAATGAAAAGTAGCGCCGTCAGGTCGCCGTGGTTCACCCGCACGCTACATTCTTTTTGCACGCTGGGTTTAGCGTGAAGCGCAACGCCCGTGCCGGCACGGTTCAGCATCCCAAGATCATTGGCCCCATCGCCCACGGCCAGCACGTCGGCCTCTGAGATATTCAGTTTTGCTGTGATTTCTTCCAGCGCTGTGACTTTGGCGGCTTTGCCTAAGATTGGCAGGCCCGGTGCGCCAGTCAGTTTACCGTCTTCGACAAGCAGTGTGTTGGCCCGGTTTTCGTCAAATCCCAATGTGTCGGCGATTCGCGTTGTAAAGGCGGTGAACCCACCAGAAACCAGCGCAGCGTAGCCGCCATTTGCTTTCATCGTACTGACCAGCTCATAACCGCCGGGCATCAGCGTAATCCGCTCGTCCAGTACCTTTTCGATTACAGATTCTGGCAAGCCCTTGAGCAGACCAACACGTTCGGTCAGCGCCTCGTTAAAATCCAGCTCACCGTTCATCGCACGCGCGGTGATGTCAGCAACGCGCGGACCAACGCCCGCTTCGGCGGCAAGCTCATCAATGCATTCTTGGCGGATCATTGTGCTGTCCATATCGGCCAGCAGCATCTTTTTCTGGCGATTTTCAGTAGGTTGCACAATTAGATCGACGCCATTCTTTTGCAAATCCGCCCACACATCCCAGCGGTTATCGGGCATCTGTGGCATAGCAAATTCTGCAGCCTCGTCGATGGCCAACCAGATTGCATCGCCTCCACCCCAAGCATTACGCAGGCTATCGACCAGCGCCAAATCGAGAGTACGTTCTGTTGGGTTCGTCAAAAGAGTGACCGTGAACATAGATTTCCTATCCGCGTCAAAGGGTGTCGCAAAAAGCGGCTTAAGCGGCGGTCTAGCGTCATTTTGTCCATTGTGAAAGAGCCGGACACGCTCTATGTCCGGCGGTGGGACACCCTTCCCCAACGAAGGGCATATATCTGAGAGGGTACCAGCAATGGTCATGACCAAACCGGCAACGCGGCCGGGTAATCCGCGTTTTTCTTCTGGCCCATGTGCCAAACCCCCCGTCTGGAATCTAGAAGCACTACGTGATGCGCCATTGGGCCGTTCACACCGTGCATCCGTCGGCAAAGCCAAGCTTGCCGAAGCCATCGACCTGACCCGCGACATTCTTGGTATCCCAGCCGATTACCGCATTGGCATCGTGCCTGCGTCGGACACTGGTGCCTTTGAGATGGCGATGTGGTCACTGCTAGGCGAACGCCCTGCGGAAATGGTTGCTTGGGAATCATTCGGCGCAGGCTGGGTCACTGACGTGGTCAAACAGCTGAAAATCGAAGCCACAGTTCACACCGCCGAATACGGCGAGATCGTCGACATGGCGGCATTGAACTATGACAACGACGTTTGCTTTACTTGGAACGGCACCACTTCTGGCGTGCGCGTTGCAAATGGCGACGTGATCCCCGGTGACCGTGCTGGTCTGACATTGTGCGATGCGACCTCTGCTGCATTCGCCCAAGACCTGCCTTGGGACAAATTGGACGTGACAACTTTCTCTTGGCAGAAAGTAATGGGCGGCGAAGCTGCACACGGTATCCTTGTTCTTTCACCGCGCGCTGTTGAGCGTCTGGAAAGCTACACACCTGCATGGCCTTTGCCGAAAATCTTCCGTCTGACCAAAGGCGGCAAGCTGATCGAAGGTATCTTCCGCGGTGAAACCATCAACACGCCTTCTATGCTGGCCGTTGAGGATTACCTTATTTCTTTGAAATGGGGCCGCTCAATCGGTGGCCTTGATGCGCTGATCCACCGTGCAGATGCTAACGCACGTGCAATTTGGAACTTCTGCGCTGCGAATGACTGGATCGACAACCTAGCTGTTGATCCTGCGACGCGCTCGAACACTTCTGTTTGTCTCAAGTTCACGGACGACCGGATCAAAGACGGCGCTGCATTCGCAAAAGCGGTTGCAAAGCGTCTAGAAGCCGAGAACGTCGCGCTTGATATCGGTGCGTATCGTGACGCCCCTGCCGGTCTGCGGATCTGGTGTGGTGCAACGGTCGAAACTTCCGACATCGAAGCCATGTTGCCTTGGTTGGCATGGGCATTCGAGACCGAAATCGAAGCACAGTAAATTTCTAGAAATTCGGTGACGGCGATCAAATTTAGCTAAATTTGATCTGCCTCGCCACCCGAGAAGGATAGCTTACAATGGCACCTAAAGTACTTATCTCTGACAAACTTTCCGAAGCCGCCGTACAGATTTTCAAAGATCGCGGCATTGACGTTGATTTCCAGCCTGACCTTGGCAAAGACAAGGACAAATTGCTTGAAGTCATCGGCCAATACGATGGTCTGGCGATCCGTTCCGCGACAAAAGCGACTGAGAAAATCATCGAAGCTGCGACCAACCTAAAGGTTATCGGCCGCGCTGGTATCGGTGTAGACAACGTTGACCGCGAAGCAGCATCCCGCAAGGGTATCATCGTGATGAACACGCCTTTCGGCAACATGATCACAACAGCGGAACACGCGATTGCAATGATGTTTGCTGTGGCGCGTCAAATCCCAGAGGCCTCTGCTTCTACACATGCTGGCAAATGGGAAAAATCCAAATTCATGGGTGTTGAGCTGACAGGCAAAACACTGGGCGTCATCGGCGCAGGCAACATTGGTTCGATCGTTTGTGATCGTGCCCGTGGCCTGAAGATGAAGGTCATCGCCATGGACCCATTCCTGTCCGAAGAACGCGCGACAGAAATCGGTGTTGAAAAGGTTGAACTGGACGAACTGCTCAAGCGCGCTGATTTTATCACGCTGCACGTTCCGCTGACAGCAGACACGAAAAACATCCTGAGCCGTGAAAACCTGATGAAGACCAAGGTTGGCGTGCGCATCATCAACTGTGCCCGTGGCGGTCTGGTTGACGAAGAAGCACTGGCAGCCCTGCTGAAATCCGGCCACGTTGCTGGTGCCGCATTTGACGTGTTCGCCGAAGAGCCTGCCAAAGAAAACCCACTGTTCAACCTGCCAAACGTTGTGGTCACACCGCACCTTGGCGCAGCAACAACCGAAGCCCAAGAAAACGTGGCCCTGCAAGTTGCAGAACAGATGTCAGACTACCTGCTGACTGGTGCTGTGCAGAACGCGCTGAACATGCCTTCGGTCACCGCCGAAGAAGCGAAGATCATGGGCCCGTGGATCAAACTATCTGGTCACCTTGGCAACTACATCGGTCAAATGACAGACGAGCCGATCAAAGCAGTCAACATCTTGTTTGACGGCGAAGTCAGCGCGATGAACCTCAAAGCACTGACTGCGGCAACAATCGCGGGCATTATGAAAGCGTCAAACCCTGACGTGAACATGGTTTCTGCCCCAGTGGTTGCCAAAGAGCGCGGCGTCAAGATTTCGACGACCAAGCAAGACCAGTCCGGTGCGTTCGAAGGTTATGTCAAAGTGACCATCGTGACTGACACACGCGAACGTTCAATCGCTGGTACTGTGTTTAGCGACGGCAAACCGCGCTTTATCCAGATCAAAGGCATCAACATCGACGCAGAAGTCGGTGAGCACATGCTTTACACCACGAACAAAGACGTTCCAGGCATCATCGGTACACTTGGTACGCTGCTAGGCAAGAACGACGTCAACATCGCAAACTTTACCCTTGGCCGCTCAGAAGCCAAAGGCGAAGCCATCGCGCTGCTTTATGTCGATGCGCCGTTGCCGCCGCAGGCCATCGAAGACCTAAAAGGCACCGGCCTTTTCCAACAGGTCAAACCGCTGACCTTCGACGTATAAGACGACCAAGGCGCGTGAGACTTCACGCGCCTTTTTCTTTTCTACCAAAGGAATTTTCATGCCCCCGATTTATGCCATTGGCGACATTCACGGGCAGAAAGAAATGCTCGACAACGCGCTATCCCTTATTGCGGCGGATGGCGGTGAAGATGCGCAAATCGTATTCTTGGGTGACTATGTTGATCGTGGCCCCGATAGCCGTGGTGTCATTGATACGCTCATGCAAGGACAAGCTGCGGGGCGTCCTTGGACATTCTTGCTTGGAAACCATGACAGGTTCTTTGCCCGCTTCATACGTGAAGGGCGGCAACATGACCCTCGTGTGAAGTCTGGCCTAAACTGGCTGAACCCACGTCTTGGAGGTGCACAGACGTTGCAATCGTATGGTGTCGTTGGGCAGATGCATTTCGCTGAACAGAAGTTCGGCGATGAAGAAAAGCTTGTGCATTGCGAAACAGAAGCCGGGTGGATCACCCCCGAGGCCCTGATCGCAGCAGCGCAGGCCAGCATTCCCGAAGACCATATCGCGTTTATCGAAAGCCTGCCGTTGTGGCACGAAACGGACCACCTGCTATGCGTCCACGCCGGTTTGCGCCCGCATATTTCGCTTGAACATCAAGACCCCGAAGACCTGATTTGGATCCGCGACGGGTTTCTTGATACCAATCACCACTTCGGACAGCTTGTTGTGCACGGCCACACAGCATTGGATCACCCGCAGCATTTCGGCAACCGTGTCGATCTGGATGGCGGCGCAGGCTATGGCCGCCCACTAGTGCCCGCCGTATTCGAAGGCCGCCACTGCTGGACGCTAACCGATCAGGGCCGCGTCCCGCTCACCGTTTAATCCTTGCGGATTACCCCAGTTACGGCTGCCGCACCGATGGCCGTAACAATCCAACCCAACACGGTCAGCACCCAGCGCAACCACCATAAATGCCAGCCCCAAGGGCCGCGATTTGTTGACGGTGCCCATGCCGCATCTTGGCCAAGCGACACGAGCGGCACGACGACGTCGACGGCGTAGGCGACAGAATGGAATGTCTCGTAATCCTTACCAGCATGATCAGCGTCACCCCACACCATCGCAGGATTGGATACCGCATCTGGCCCTTGCGCCAACGCCTGCCAATCGTCTGAAATAAGTAACACCGCGACGTTCGGGGCGAAATCGCCCTCTTTCCATGCGAAATGCGCGAATAGCCAAGCCACCGACACAAGCACAACCAGTACGTAGAAACTGCGCTGAGGCCGGTGACCAAACCCGATGGTAAATTGCAGCATGTAGTCCCAACACAGCTGCAAGAACCAACGAAACGGCTTACGATCCGACCACCAACGCCCTCGGATCGCCTTGCGCCGGGCGAGTTCTTTGTCGAACAAGATGCTTGTCGCCTCGGTGCGATGGCCGCTTTCGCGCATAACCTTTGCCAATTGTTCATATGGTTGGGGATGAAATTCTTCGTCCCAGACAGCGCCCTTTTGTAACCACGCAAGCCGTTGATCCACATCCGCTGATCCGTGCAACACGTCATAGGTCAAACCGACAAGGCATAACTCACCGCACTTGTCCCAACTTTCTGCATCGTCGGCGAGGTCGGCCAAATGCGCAGAGGTCAGATCAACCCGCCCCATGACGTTTTCGACCTGCTGCCAGTAAAACCCTTCTTTCACGACCGTGCGCTGCATATCTAGCGCATACCCATGAGCGTTTCGCAAACGGGCATCTTTGAAACTTAGCTGCCCGCCAACTTCGGCGCCTGACAGCAGCACGCCTCCTTCGACATTCGCACCACGTAGAAAGACATCACCGTCGATCCTTGCACCTTGGACGTTCAAGGCGTTACCTGTCCCATGCAGTAGCTGCGCCTTAGTGCAAATCAATTGACCGCCGATATTTGCACCCGAAAGACACAGCTCACCCTCAACGGTTGCCCCTTCGACAACCACGTCACCAACCACATCAGCCCCCTGCGCGTTCACCCCCTTGGCCAGCGTGCTTCCCTTGAACAGTAGGCTTGGTGCCTTGATTTGGAGCATCCTTGGACGCTCTTCGATGTGGCAGTTCACTAAGGCAATCGACCCAACCGCCGACGCAAAGTTCAAATCGACCTTACCTACGATCCAGGCGCCTTCGACCTGAACACCTGTTCCCGCTGCATCGAATTCATTGCAGCCACCCTTGATCAAATACTGCAGCAATGGGGCACGCATGGTGACGCTCACAGTCTTGGATTTGGGAACTGCACTCCCGACTTCGGCCCATTTGCCCTGCTTCACCGCCTCAATCAGTTGGTGTTCGGCTGGCGTCAACGCATTCATGTCGATCAGCTGCTGAACATCTGCCCAATGGGCAATTCGAGGAAGTGGCGTTTCAATCATTTGGTCACTCAATTAGATTTCTGAGTAGGTTAGGTTCGAAACACGGGGGCGGCAATGGTTATCCCTTTTGCAGACTGCGGCACTAAGATACACGCGTTCTATGCCGATTGAATTTTCGTCACTCACCGCGCTTTTAAACCACGGATACGACACCGTGATTGATGTGCGTTCACCCGCAGAGTTTGCCGAAGATCACGTTCCGGGTGCTATCAACCTGCCAGCCCTGTCCAATGAACAACGCGCCGAGGTTGGCACGATCTATAAGCAGGTCAGCCCGTTTGACGGCCGCAAAGTTGGTGCGGCGATGGTTGCACGCAATGTTGCGGATCATATTTCGGGACCGCTGGCTGACAAAGACGGAAGCTGGCGTCCCTTAGTTTATTGCTGGCGCGGCGGGCAGCGGTCTGGGTCAGTTGCGTCGATCCTGACCCAAATTGGATGGCGGGCGGACACCATAAAAGGCGGCTACCAAAGTTTTCGACGGCTAGTGAACCGATCTGTTTATGACGCGAAACTGCCGCACCGATTTATCTTGCTAGATGGGAACACAGGCACGGCCAAGACCGCCCTTTTACCGCGCCTTGCAGCGCGTGGTGCGCAAGTGCTGGACCTTGAAGGGCTTGCCGCGCATCGTGGATCGTTGCTGGGTTCGATGCCAGGTGGGCAGCCCGCGCAAAAGGCGTTCGAAACCGCGCTCGCGATGGCCTTGCATAAACTGGATCCAGCCCAACCGGTCGTGGTCGAGGCAGAAAGCAGCAAGATCGGTCGCCTGATCGTACCGCCGTCGCTATGGACCGCGATGCTGAAAGCCCCACGGATCGTGATCGAGGCCCCGCTGACCGCCCGTGCAGAATTCCTGACGCGCGCATATGCGGATATTGCAGATAACCCCGACGATATCGAAACCCGGCTTGCGCATCTGCGTCGCGTGCGTGGCCATGCCATCGTGGATAATTGGGTGAACCTGCTGCGTGCCGGTGATTTAACAGCATTCGCAGCGGCACTGATGGTTGATCACTATGATCCAGCCTACACAAAGTCACGCCGCCTAGACGAACGTAAGGTGCTGAGCGTCGTTACAACTGGCACCCTAGATGAAGCAGGCCAAGAACGTTCGGCTGACGCGATATGGGATGAAATCAAACGATTTTGATTGTGTCACCAGTGGTGATTTCACCGATAATCGCTGCTGGATAGCCTGCCTTTTTCAGGTCCGCCAAGATTTGTTCTGCGCTTTCGCGACTGACTGCGGCAAGCAACCCACCCGCGGTTTGCGGATCATAAAGCAAATCAAACAATGGCCCTTGGATTTGCCCTGCACCAACTACATTGTCTGCAAACAAGGACGATCGCGTGCCGGTATCGCAAAGCGATTGCGCGCCCTGCATCACCGGAATTTCGTCGCGCTTTAGCACCGCGCCTGTTCCCGACATGTCGCAGATCCCGCGCAAATGCCCTGCAAGGCCAAAGCCAGTAACGTCCGTCATCGCATGCGCAATGTGCAAAATCTCTGACGCGCGTGCCTGCCCCTGCATCATCAGTTCTAGGCAGCTGATCACATCTGCGCCCTTGGCATTCCCAGCCATTTCAGCGGCCATGATCGTGCCGCTTCCAATGGGTTTTGTTAGAATGATCGCGTCACCGACCTTGGCCCCTGCCAGCGTGATTGGCGCGTCCGTCAGCCCTGTGATCGTGAACCCGATCGTCAACTCATCACCCAGCGACGAATGTCCGCCTGCGACTTTCGCACCTGCCTTGTTCAGAATTTCCGTCGCAGTTGCCATGATTTCGACCAGCGTCCGTTCCTGCAATGCGGACGACATACGCGGGAGGATCAAACTAACGGTCGCTGCTTGGGGCTTTGCCCCCATCGCCCAGATATCGCCCAGCGCATGGGTCGCGGCAATGCTTGTCATGGTGACAGGATCATTGGTTAACGCCCGCAAGTGATCTGTCGAGATAACCTGCCCTGGCTGTATTTCAGCCGCGTCATCACCGAACTGACCAGCCAATACGTTCTGCAACGCCGCCCGCCCGACCTTAGCACCACAACCACCGCACATCGGTTTGTCGCCCAGCGCCTCCGCCATGCCAAGGGCCGTTACGCGCGGTAGTTTTGGCGCTTCCATCTCTGGCAAATCATCGAACTGACGCATGAATTTGCGGTCTATGTGATCCTTTAGCCGCCAAAGCAGCGGACCTTGCTTTGCGGTCCCAAACTTCTCGGCCAAGGCGGATTTCGCGCCAAGCGATATGAGCTTTAGGTAATCCTTTTGCGGCTTATAAGTCGTTAGCTTGCCACCAGACAGAACGGTCCGCAGGTTTTGAAATAACACCGGTGCTTGGCGAACAGCATAGACCCCAGCTTTGGGGCGGGGATCGAAACCCAAATGCGCGCAATCGCCGACGGCAAAGATATCAGGGTCATTTGATCGCAGGTCAGGGCCGACGGTAATGTATCCATCATGCAGGTCCAAATTGGTGCCCGCGATCCAGTCATGCGCCTTTGCCCCTGCTGCACCGATGGTAAAGTCGCTCGGAATGCGCTGCCCATCTGCAAGCAACACGCCATCTTCAATGACTTCGACGACTTCGGCATTTTCGACAGTTTTCACGCCTTGCGTTTCCAGTGCGCCGCACATCTTTCCTTGTGCCGTATCGCCCAGCGCCGAAAGCACGGTGCCACGATCCAGCAACGTGACCTTTGGTGATCGATCACGCAACGCATGGGCCATCGCCATGGCAAGCTCTGCCCCCGCGACGCCACCCCCGATGACGGCAAGCTGCGAGTCTTGGGCCGTGTTGCGGTAGCTTTCCCAGCAGCTTGCGAATTTGCCTAAGGGCTTTGCCGATACCGCATGATCCGTGAACCCCGGCAGCTGCGGCATGTCTGATGTGATCCCCACGTCAACCGATAACACGTCATATGCGATGGGCGGCCGCCCCGGTACGCTCACGGTCTTTGCGATGCGATCAATCCCATCGGCGGCACCAACAATCAGCCGCGCCCCTGCAAACCGAGCAAGGCGCACTAGATCAATGTCCAATTCATCACGGCTGTAATGTCCTGCAACAAAGCCCGGCAGCATACCTGAATAGGGTGCAGTCGGCCCCGGATTAACAACCGTTACCCGCACGCCCGGCAGCGGATTCATGCCCCACATCCGCAACACCAATGCGTGAGTATGCCCCCCGCCGATCAGCACAAGGTCACGTGTAAGCGGAAGATTCATCATGGTGATAGCCACTGCCCTGCCCAATTGCTTGCCCGCGAAAACAACGCGCGACGATGATCATCCCCCAAATGAACAACATCGATTTGTGAAATCCTGCAGGTCAACACGGCAAAGGTATCAGGATCAGGTTCCTTTACATAATCAAGCGCGGCATCGATGCGTGCGCCAGGCGGTGGCGTCACACCGTAGGACTGCTGCGCATGATCCGGGATCCTGTCCCAAAGCTGCCGCGTATCTGCCCCCGAAGTAATCGAAACCTCGGCCTTCATTCGCAATTGCAGGGCTTGTTCGCTGTCCCAAATATGTAACGAAGCCTTGGGGTTTGCCCGCAAGCTCTGAACCTTCCCCGAGAACAGATCGGTATGCAGCGACACTTCGCCACTTGCCGCCTCTGCGCTACGCAGCACAACAGTCCGCGCCTCTGGCCAACCATCAGGTGACACGGTCGCAAAGTTTGGTAGCCGTGCAGGGTGCTGTTGATTGCAAACACCCAGCCTCAGCGTTTCCCACGCCCGTGCATGCAGCCCATCCAATGTTTCATACCATTCACTCATAGCCTGTCATCTCTAGGTATCCGCGCCCTTCGTGGCTGCCCGTGACAGTTACGGGCCCTTCCCAATAAGGAACGCTGGTCGTCATCCAAGCATTATCGTTGATTGCTTCGACTGTGACATCAACCCCATGCTCAGGCAACTTGACCTGCCAATGCACCGGGACGCCCTGCCCGTTTTCTTCAAGTGGTACCGCGTTAAACGCCCCGTCTGGCATCGGCGTTGCGGTGCCGTCTGGTTCGATCCATGTGGCCGACGTGAAATGCGTGCCATCCGTTTCGTTTAACCGAAACCCCATCAGTTTCGCCCCATCATCGAACGACAATGAAAACCAATCCCACCCTGTCTGACTTGCGCCAAGCGGCTGACTGGACCATTCGCGGTCTAGCCATGCGATGCCAGTCACGGGGACTTTACCGTCGGGCAGGTTCAACGCGCCTGCGATGTCGAAATAGGGCTGCGAATAGTAATACGACGCCTGCCCTTCGGCGGATTTGACAGAATACCCATCATCCCCGTGAAACACCAGCGGCCCCTGCGCAGTCAGGCCCATATCATAGCTATAATCTGCCCCGCTGGCAGACATTTGCATGGTGTTCCAATTGCCTGATAATTCCCAGTCGTCGATCCAAGCTGTGAATGGGTCGGCATTGACGCCCGCCTGCCCGATCCCACCACGTCCCAGCCGTTCACTCACGTAATGGGCCGTTGGCGTCGTCACGGCGGCGTGCCCCATCCACAATTGTGGGGTGGCCCATCCGCTGCCGCTTTCGGGTGAAAGGGCCGAACGGAACAACGTCCATTGCAGGCCGTAATCTGTGCCATCCTCGGACTTAAGGTTCGCAGTCAGATACCACCATTCAATGCGATAGTTGTCATGCGCACCGTGGTCGGTTGGAAAATCAAACTGCGTACCACGCTGCGGTACTGCAAACCCATCAACGACTGTTCCTAACCCAGCAAAGCCTTGGGCATGACTGGCGACGGGCAACAGACACAAAAGCAGCGCTTTAACGTTCATTTGAAAACACCTTTAGCAAATCCGCTGGTGGCGTGCGCGCCAAACGCCGGGCTGGCCATAGTGCCGCGAGTGCCGCGGCAAGCAACGCAAACACGCCCAATCGCGCGTAATCAAGCGGGAACAGGTACATCGGCAGCTTCCACCCAAACGCCGCGACGTTCACCACAGACAAGAGCGCCCACGCCAGCGCAAGCCCAAGCGGCAAAGCAAACACCGCCGTCAGCATTGCCAGCAACACTGCGCGTAGCAGTTCTAGCCGCCCCAGTTGGGATCGCGTCATACCCATCGCCCATGCCGGGGCCAGTTGCGGCACGCGCATTGCAGCAAGGGTCAGCAGGCTCATTAAAATGGCGAAACCAGCGACGGCCAATGTCAGGATATTCAGCGCTGTGGTCACGGTGAAGGTCCGTTCAAAAACCTCAAGCGAGAGTGCCTTTATCCCAGCCTGATTGATCACCTGCGCGGCTGATACGTCGGTATCGCGTGTCAGTGCTGCGACGAAATCGGGTGCCTTTGCAGGGTCGATACGCAATCCAAACCGATCAGGGGTAATATTGGGGTATAGCGTTTCAAACAGATGTTCGCCGATGATCGCTTGGCCAATCGGGTTGCCATAGTCGCCATAAATACCGGCAACAGGCATCTGGCGACCTTGGACTGCCACTGGATCACCTATCGATAAACCAGCCCGCCGCGCGAGCTGTTCATTGATGATGATCGTATTCCCGGCAAAGGTTGTGTCCCAATGCCCCGCCGCACCGTCAAGCATCTTCCAGTTTTCGCGATAGGTCGCATGATCGCGCGTGCCGTAAATCTCGGTCGGGTGATCTGCGATTGTGATCTGGGTGAACATGATCGGCAGGACTGCATCAACACGTGGTGTCGCGTATGCTACAAAGGCGGCAGCCTGCGCCGGGTCAGCAGTATTGATATATAGCTCAGATGTCAGGCGCTGTTCCAGAAAGCCAGTAAAGGTCGTTCGAAAGCTAGAAACCATCGTCGAGACACCAACGTTTGCGGCCATCGCCAACAACAACGCCATCAACGCCAACGATAAGCCCGGCAGCTGTTGCCGCGTGTCTGCCCAAAACCATTGCGCAGTGACGGATTTTACGCCGCGGCTAGCCAATGCCAGTACGCGGTCCAGCACGAATGGCAACGCCAATGCCGCGCCAACCAGAAGACAAGCCAACAAGGTAAAGCCCGCAATTAACCCTTCGGCGGTGATGCTAAGGATCGCGTAGATTGCCAACAATACGCCCGCGCCCAAGGCTTGCGCCCATGCCCGCCGTCCAGCCGCCATGGCAAGTGCTCGCTGTTGTGCACCGGCCAAAAGCGGCATTCGCGACAGTTTCCACAACGCGCCAGCAGCCGCCACTGCCGTGCCACCCAACGCAATCGCAAGCCCGGATAACCACCAAGACGGACGCAATTGCAGCGTTCCAGATACATCCGCGCCGTATAATCCGCGCAAGGTCGCCGCGACATCTGGCAACAAAAGCGCAGCGATTGCGTAGCCCAAGACCACGCCAATAGCGCCCGCGATAAAAGCAAAGAACATCAGCTCGGCCGCCATCAGCAGCACCAACCTGCGCAACGGCACGCCCAGCGCCCGCAGCGTTCGCACAACGGGACGCCGCTGTTCAAATGCCAAGCCAATCGCGCCATTCACGATGAAGATGCCAACAGCAAATGACAGTAATCCAAAGGCTGTTAGGTTCAGGTGAAAGCTATCCGTAAGCTGTGCCACATCGGTGCTGGCTTGTGCCTGTTGCCTGATAAGATCAGGCGCGATCTGGGACAAGTCCGCCTGAGATGCGGGCTGGTCAGGAGCGATCACAAGGCTATCAATTTCGCCCGGGCGGCCCAATATCTGCTGGGCAATGCCAATATCGGTCACTGCCGTATTGGGCGCAGCATTTTGGGAAATGATAACTTCGAACTCGGGCAGACGGTCAGCGACATCGGCCGATGCAAACATCTGACCTTGGCCAGCTAAGAACCGTTCAACATCAGCGCCATCCGCCATTTCAAGCGCACCCATACTACCCGGTGCAGTCAATGGTTCGACCCCAACAATACGCACGTTATTCAAGCGCCCCGTGATGACTGGGCTCACCAACCAACCCGCACGGCGAAGTGCGACATAGGTCGCTAAATCAATCGGTTGCCCATCACGGCGCAACAGGCGGTCATACCGCCCCTCGCCCAATGTCGTGGCTGCTGCGGAATAACTTGCACGGGCTTCGGCATTGACGGCCTGCACCCCAGACCAAAGCGCCGTGGCTAGTGCTAGTCCTGCAAGCAATGTGAACAACTGCAACGGGCTGCGCCACCAATGCGACAGCAACGCATGAAGCGTTGCCCGGGTCATGCGATTTGACCCGCCCGCAGATGCAAACGACGCTGCATGCGACCTGCCAAGGCCTCGGAATGGGTGACCATCAGTAGCCCTGCACCAGTCTCAGCGACCAGCTCAAGGATCAAATCCATGACAGCCGTTGCGGTATCTTCATCCAAGTTTCCAGTCGGTTCATCCGCTAGAACCAACTGCGGCTTGGGCGCAAGCGTACGCGCAATTGCGACCCGCTGTTGCTGACCACCTGATAATTGTTCGGGGTATTTGTTCAGCTGCGCCGTCAACCCCATCCGATCGGCAAGCGTCTGCGCCCATGTTGGGTCATAGCGACCAGCAAGACGCGCCTGAAAGGCGATATTGTCGACCACCTTAAGGCTTGGGATCAGGTTAAACTGCTGAAAAACCACACCAACTGTACCGCGTCGCAATTCTGCACGACCATTATCATCAAGTGCCGCAATATCGGCGCCGTTTAAAACGATACGCCCTTGATCCGGGGTATCCAGCCCACCAATCAGGTGCAAAAGCGTGCTTTTACCGCTGCCGGATTCTCCGGTAAGCGCAAGCGTCTCTCCCGCGTCCAGTTGCAGCCCCACGCCACGCAAGACTTCGAACGGGCCGTCAGCAGTGGCATAAGTTTTCTGAACATTCTCAACAGTAAGCAACATATTCCCTCGCGCGTTGAACATGACTTAGCACGTCAAACGACGATGGAAAGCCCGACTTCCGCAGCTACGCGCCAACAAGAGTGATATGGTTTCCAGCGGGGTCACGCACTTGTAAGCGCCGAACATATTTAAGGCCGTTATCCCAATGGGAAGTCACACCTGCATCCGTCAATCGCGTATGTGCCGGATCAAGTTCAGGAATTACTAGGTTTGATCCAGCCAAAAAGCCGTGATCACGTTCGCCGAAATACACCTTGCGTAAGCCGGTTGACGCCCAGAAAGCACCTACTTCTTCCTCATCGTTGAGGCCCTCCACCTCGGACAACCCTAACAGTTCGAGATAGAAGTGACGCATCTCATTCAGCTCGTCGGCCCGCATCCTTATTTGAACGACACTGGTCTTAGTCCCACCACTATCCGCTGACGACTGGGGACTTTTAATCCATTCATCGTGAAACAATCCGGCACTTAGACTACCACCTTCTGCTTTGGCTTGAGCACCGCCACGCCACAGTAATTTTCGAGCGGTATATGCAATTTTTAACCAGCTTAGTCTCATATTTGTCAAACCCATACAGTGTATACTAATGTATACCACATAAGAACGGATGCCGAATTTTCAACGTTGTGACCTGACGTTCTGGTGTTCTTGGACATTCGTCATTGTAGTGTACCCGAAATCATTCGGGAGGCTTCAATGACTGAAATCGTAATCCTTGGCGGCGCACGTACTGCTATTGGCACTTTTGGTGGATCGTTGGCGGGTACACCGCCGATTGATCTTGGTACTGTTGTGGCAAAGTCTGCAATGGAACGTGCTGGCGTTGCAGGCGACCAAATCGGCCACGTTGCATTTGGGCATGTGATCAACACTGAACCGCGCGACATGTATCTTAGCCGTGTCGCAGCGATGAATGCGGGCGTTCCTGAAACAACCCCTGCGATGAACGTAAACCGGCTTTGCGGGTCGGGCATTCAGGCGATTGTATCTGTTGTGCAGTCGCTGATGCTGGGTGATGCGCAGTTCGGCCTTGCTGGCGGTGCAGAAAACATGAGCCGCTCACCTTACATCCTTTCTGATGCCCGCTGGGGCGCAAAGATGGGTGACATCAAATCCCAAGATATGATGCTGGGTGCGCTTAACTGCCCGTTTGGAACAGGCCACATGGGCGTCACGGCTGAAAATGTCGCGGCAGAGCATGGGATTACCCGTGAAGACCAAGATGCATTCGCGATGCTTAGCCAAGAACGGGCAGCAGCGGCGATCGAAGGCGGTTACTTTGATAGTCAAATCGCGCCGGTACAGGTGCGGGTCAAACGCGACACGGTTGATTTCGTACGCGA
Source organism: Yoonia maritima (assembly GCF_043641945.1). Lineage (GTDB taxonomy): Bacteria > Pseudomonadota > Alphaproteobacteria > Rhodobacterales > Rhodobacteraceae > Yoonia > Yoonia maritima_B. The sequence goes on from NZ_JBHZRX010000004.1 coordinate 490,428, forward strand.
CGAACACCCAAAGGCCAGCACGATGGAAAAGCTGGGCGGTCTTCGTCCCGTGTTCCAAAAAGACGGGACCGTTACTGCGGGCAATGCATCTGGTCTGAACGATGGTGCAGCAGCGGTGGTTCTGGCAACGGCTGATGCAGCAGCAAAGGCCGGGCTGACGCCCAAATTCCGCGTTCTTGGTTACGGTCACGCAGGCGTGCGGCCCGATGTCATGGGGATTGGCCCTGTTCCTGCTGTCCGCAACCTGCTTGAAAAAACTGGTCTATCCGCCAGCGACTTCGACGTGATCGAATCGAACGAGGCTTTCGCATCGCAGGCATTGGCCGTCAGCAAAGAGCTTGGGTTCGACCCTGCACGCGTGAACCCAAATGGCGGCGCAATCGCGCTAGGTCACCCTGTTGGTGCGACCGGTGCGATTATCACGGTCAAAACCATGTACGAATTGGAACGGACGGGCGGCAAACGCGGTCTAATCACAATGTGCATCGGCGGCGGTCAAGGCATCGCACTGGCGATTGAGCGTATCTGATCTAGCATTCCAGATCTAAAGATAGCCGCGCGTTCTGCTGGACGCGCGGCTTTTCTTATTTCGTGGGATAGTCCCGCACGAACACCCACTTATCCCCTTCGGAAAGGTCGGGGTCATAGTCATAGCCGCCACTGCTGAAGCCTTTGATATCTTCAGGGTCGGTCAGGCGGTTCTCAACAACGTAACGCGCCATCGCACCACGTGCGCGTTTGGCGAAAAAGCTAACGATGCGAGGCTTGTCGTCTTTGACTTCCATAAACTGCGGCGTGATCACGCGCAGCTTAAGCGCATTCAGATCAACCGCACCAAAGTATTCTTGGCTGGCGCAATTCACCAGCACTTGGGCATTTACCTCAGCAGCTTGGGCATTCAGCGCCTTGGCAATTATGTCGCCCCAATAGTCGTACAAAGATTTGCCGCGCCGGGTTTTCAGCTTGCTACCCATCTCCAAACGGTAGGGCTGCATCGCGTCCAGTGGGCGCAACAGCCCGTATAGCCCTGACAGGATGCGCAGATGGTCCTGCGCCCAGATCATGTCATCCTCGGATAGGGTCTTTGCTTCTAGTCCCTGATAGGTATCGCCATTGAACGCCAAGGCAGCGGGTTTTACTGCATCATCGCTGGGTTCTGCGGCGAACGCTTTGAAACGGTCGCGATTCAGGCGGGCCAGATCATCAGACAAATGCATCAGCTTTTTCAATTCTGCCAAAGTCAGATTGCGTGCGGTTTTTGATAAACGCACTGCGTCTTCCTGAAACGCGGGCTGCGTGGGGGTAATCCCGACCGGTTCCATATCAAGAGCTTTGGCAGGGGATACAACGACGAGCATGACAATCTTCCTTTCGAATTGCCGGAAGATGTAACACGGGGGACCGTGGTGACCAGACCTTAGTTCAATTGAACCTGCAACGGATACTGCCCATCCTCAAATGGACCAAAGAAATCATCCACATCGGGGTGATCCACAGGCTCGCCAGAATAGTCAGCGATCAAATTCTGTTCGGACACATAAGCCACGTAAAAGCTTTGGTCATTTTCAGCCAAAAGGTGATAAAACGGTTGGTCCTTCTTGGGCCGGCTGTCCTCTGGAATGGCATTATACCACGCGTCTGTGTTCGAAAACATCGCGTCCACGTCAAAAACCACCCCTCGGAAGGGATGCTTGCGATGGCGGACCACTTGGCCAAGATGATATTTCGCGCGCGTCTTGAACATAGTTTGAATATATGGCCCATAGACCCCTAAAGTCCACGGTGCGCGACACGTTTTAAGGAAACAGACTGTGAATATGATCTTAACAGTGCTGAATATTACAGCACCCGTTTTCATTTTGGCCGCTATTGGATTTGCATGGGTGAAGCTGGGTTTCGAATACCGTGTTGAGTTCGTCACCCGCCTTACGATGACGCTATCGGTGCCGTGCCTGATCTTTGTCGCGCTAATGAAAACCGAGATCGAGCCCGAGGCGCTGGCTGCCTTATCGCTTGCGTCACTGGTAGCTTATCTCATTGTAATGGCCGTGAGTTTCGCACTGGTCAAAATCGCAGGGCTAGACATCCGTACGTTTCTCGCTCCCCTTGTCTTTGGGAACACCGGAAATCTGGGCCTGCCGCTCGCGCTTTTTGCATTTGGCGAGGTGGGGTTTGGTTACGCTGTCGTCGTGTTTGCAGTCATGGCGATCTTGTCATTTACGATCGGCGTTTGGATCGTTTCAGGTGGTGGATCACTGAAACGTGTTGTCCAAGAGCCTTTGGTTGGTGCCACTCTTTTAGGCGCTTTATTTCTTTGGCAAGGTTGGCAAACGCCGATGGTTTTGACGAATACGCTGGAACTGATCGGCCAAATGGCGATTCCCATCATGTTGATTACCCTTGGCGTGGCCGTTGCCCGGCTTGAGACCAAAGCAATGACACAAGCCATGTGGCTGTCAGTGATCAAGGTCATCATCTGCGTGGCCGCATCATGGGCCGCGGCGGCTTGGTTCGGGCTTGATCCTGTTGCGGCGGCGGTTCTTATCGTTCAAATTGCGACCCCTGTGGCGGTTACTTCGTACCTGTTAGCCGAAAAATACGGGGCCGATGCGCAGCCTGTTGCGGGGCTTGTCGTTGCCTCGACCCTGCTGTCAGTCGTCTATTTGCCGATTATCCTTGCTTTTGTGATCTGATCTACCTGCCTTTGGCATTTGCAGATCGGTCTGAACACGCTATCGTGTTAAAAAAACAAAATGAGCGAGAGGCAAATGAGCAGTTTCTTTCGCGCTATGGCACTGATGCTTGTTCTAGGCAGCTGTGGAGGACCGAGCCATAACTCGGCCCCGCGAAACCTAGACGATGCGTGTAGTATTGTGTCCGAGCGCCCAGAGTATTTACGCGCTTTCCGCGCCGTTGAACGCAAATACGGCGTGCCTGTGCCGTCACTGATGGCGATCATCTATCAGGAAAGCAAATTCATCAGTAACAACCGTCCGCCGCATCGCTATGCGCTGGGTGTGATCCCAGTCGGGCGACAGTCCTCTGCAGTTGGGTATAGTCAGGCGCTTGATGGCACTTGGAAAGAATACCAAGAGTCTGTCGGTGGCTCCCGTGCGAGCCGCCAAAACATCCGTCACGCAACGGATTTCATGGGCTGGTACATGGCACAGACCGTTGGTGCGACAGGTGTTCCAATTCACGACACGCGCAATCAGTATTTAGCCTATCACGATGGCCGTACCGGGTATTTGCGTGGAACTTGGAAATCAAAAAGCTGGCTAATCCGTATCGCCGGAGAGGTCGAAGCCCGCGCTGTCATGTATGATGCGCAGTTACGATCCTGCCGGAAACGGTAACAATAAAGGCGGCCTTCGCGGGCCGCCTTTTTCTTTATCTATATGAACAGACTTAGTTACTGCGGTTACGCGTTTCAGCCTGAATGTTGAACAGGATGTCCCGAACACGCCCACCTTTGGCAAGATCATTCAAAATAACTGTTGTTTGCGTGCCAACATCATCGGTCACGATCCACTGACGCAGCTCTACCGGGTTAGCTGTAAACACAAGCTGAATGTTCCCATACTCGGGGTGATCGGGGTCTTGGGCCGTAACCGTGGTTGTTGTGCCGTCAGAGGTCACACCCGTGACCATGTTCTCTTGGCTTAGGTTTACGTTCTCACGCAAGATCAGCCCAAGCGGGGTCTGGTTCAGCGGATAGCGATCTGGTCCCGCATTTGAGCGCGGATCAAAGATCGCAAGCGAACCGCCGCCACCAATGACGAGCGTGTCATCGGGCGCATTATATTCGAACCGAATGCGGCCCGGGCGCTTAATATAGATCTGGCCGGTCGAAAGCGTGCCGTCTTGGTTAATCTGCGTGAACCCGCCCTGCGCTGTTTGCAGTTGGTTCAGATATTGCGAAATCTGCGCAAGGCTAAGTTGTTGCGCGGATGCGGCGCCTGCGTAAACGGCAAGCCCCACTGCTAGGACGGTGTATAGGATACGTTTTATCATGCTCTTTACCTATGTGTTTGGGCAGGAACTTCCAGCCTCAGATAGGACAAAGACAGCATTTATCACCGTGTTAGGCGATATCACGCCCGCTGATTTTAAATAACAGCGGCTCTCTGATTTGTTCAGAGAGCCGCCGATCGCCTTAAAGGACAGTGATTTCAGGCTATTGAACCCAGATTTCCACCCGGCTGTGGCTCGCGCCTTCGACTTGTCCGTCATTACACGTCGCAGACGAAATGCCGCCAAACCCATGCGATGAAAGTGTCAGGTTGTTACCCACCACGACATCCGGCGCGTAGCTCATGAATGCTGCTTGCATCTCTGCCGCGGCGGCGGCCGAAGCAGCCAATGCCGCCTCTGATCCGTTGGTGTTGTCGGTAAAGCCGACAAACATAACGTCTTTGCCGACCATATCTGACGCGGCAAGCGCTGCTGACAGGCTTTCGAACATCGCGCGGTTCCACCCACCTTCGACGCCGCTTGTTGGGCCGCCAATCATAGTGGGCGATAGGCGCTTGGCCTCAAACAGGCGTTGGAACATCTGCGCAGCGGCAAGGCGTTCGTTTTCATCAAAATCACCACCCAACAGACGGTTTAGGCGGCGGTTTTTTTCAACTTCATCCTGCCCTGCAGCCGAAAAGTTGTCGAACCCTTCTGCCGAAATCAGGCGCTGCGCTGTCGTGCTTGCAGCAAAGTCGAACATATCGGACACCAGTGTTGTCTCGGGCACGGCATCAAAGCTGATCATAAGCGGACGGATCAATGGGTAATCGCCAGACACAACGTTAAACGCGTTCAAAGCAACTGGCGCATCGCATTCCCCCGACACGGGCAAAGTGATGTTGTCTTCGGAATCCTCAATACCAACGACGCTTATGGCGCCAGCGAACTGGTTCACTGAAGATGCAATGCTAATGCCGTCAGCCATCGTCAGGATATTACCCGCGATGGTTTTGCCTGCTGGTTCCATGACAAGTTTTACAAGCTCTGTCCGGACGGTTGAATTCATTGGCAATTGCAGCGGCAAGATCGCCATATCCGGCCCACCAATTTCAGACCAGTTTTTGATCTCTCCAGCGTAAATACCAGCGAGTTCTGACATTGAGACGCCATCGACCTCAACACCTGGTGCAACAATAACGGCAAAGGCACGCACGCCGAGCAGTTGATCGCTTAGCGCTGGCGCAGTCGCCCAATCTGTCGCAGATGAATAAGCCTCATCCGCTGATCCGCGCATTGTGACCGTGCTGATGACAGCATTCGAAGGCTCGCCGGGCTGCGCGATGTGGATGTTTGCGGTCTCATTCGTCGCCGCGCTGTCCATTGCGATGTTACCAGCGGACCCAACTTCTACAGTGGCGCTTGACTGGCCCGTCATCGCATATGAACCAACGACACTACGGTATATTGTATCAAAGATCGGCGCAGTGAAGCTGACGACGAATTCGTCGGCGCCGCCCGTGACAGCGACACTTTCCTCGACAACAACACCTTCGAATGCATCATTTGTCAGACCGAAATCATTGTCCGAAATCACCTGAACACAGCCCGCGCCGTAACAAACGACCTGTGACGCAGGGACGCTGACGCGGCCAACAGAGGTTTCGACCGAAACCATAGTCCCGTTATATCCAACGATTTCCCCGTCTACGCTGATAAAGCCGTCAACCGACCGAAGCTCTACCGGTTCAGCAAATAATGCAGTTGGTGCAACTGCACACAAAAGTGCAGCAGTCATATTCTTCAGCGTGATCATTTTTAGCTCCAGTGACCATTCGTTCGCGAGAGAGGTGGAACTCGCAACTTTTTGGATCGACGCAGCTGGCAAGACTTTGTCGATCGACCCCTTCAAACACAAACGGTGCTGGTACTCACAACAATCACTTAGCCTTGTTGAGTTCTTTGATACCTGCGGAAAACCGCCGATACAACTGTATGGGCTCCACTTGTGCCAAACTTAGGTGCATCAGCAACAGAAATAGGTGAACAGGTGCAAGTGCAATTGGTCTCGCGCTTTCGCTGGTTGATCAAACTTCGATCAGAAACAACCACTTGGCGTCGAATACCGCGCATCTTGGGAACGCGGAGTCCCGACCTATGACCGGTCGATTCTATTAGGTTTCGTTCTATCCGCTGCGCCATTGCCTAGTGTCAGCCCCGCAAAATCAAACAGCTTTGGGTCAAGCAGGTGCGACGGCCTTGCGTTCATCAACGACCGGAACATGACCTGACGCCGACCGGGACTGTTCTTTTCCCAACCATCTAGAATTTGCTTAACCTGTTGGCGCTGCAATCCGTCTTGTGAGCCGCAAAGGTCACAAGGAATGATCGGATAGTTCATCGCATTGGCAAATTTTTCGCAATCGACCTCGGCCACATGGGCAAGTGGGCGATAAAGGAAAAGATCACCCTCTTCGTTCACCAGTTTTGGCGGCATCGTCGCCAAACGACCGCCGTGAAACAAGTTCATGAAAAACGTTTCAAGGATATCATCGCGATGATGCCCCAAGACAACGGCAGAACACCCTTCTTCACGCGCGATACGGTACAGGTTGCCGCGGCGCAGGCGTGAACAAAGAGCGCAGAACGTGCGACCAGCAGGTACCTTGTCCATCACGATAGAATAGGTGTCTTGGTATTCGATCCGATGAGGTACACCCATCTTTTCTAAGAATTCAGGCAGTACGGTCGCCGGAAAGCCAGGCTGGCCCTGATCAAGGTTACAGGCCACAAGCTCAACCGGCAGCAACCCGCGCCATTTCAGTTCATATAGAATGGCCAGCAGCGTGTAGCTATCTTTGCCGCCGGAAAGGCAGACCAGCCATCGCACCGGAGGTGCGTCAGGATCGCGTGCATCGCGTTCGATCATGCCGTACTGCTCTATCGCCTCGCGCACATTCTGCACGATGCGTTTACGTAGCTTCTTGAACTCGGTGGTTTTGGGCGCACCGTAGAACAGCGGATGGATATCGTCGGCTTCATCTAACATAGGCGTCCTATGCCAGATGCTGCGGTGCAATCCAATCTTTTGTTAACGGCTCAACGCACTGATTGCCCCAACGTATGTCACGACAATTGACGCTATTCCGACCCCCCAAAACCCCGACCGCAAACCGCTAGCTCCAACCCAATATGCCGCGAGGAAGCCAACCCGCGCGATCAAATAAACCAACGCCGCTGTTGCTGTTATCTGCGTTTGCCCTGACAAGACCACCACAACTAAGGCCGCAGGTACATACATCGCAGACGATTCCACGGTATTGCGCAATGCCCGCCCCGATCGCCCTGCAAACCCATCGCTGGATAGCGGTTGCGACCGATCCGTCATGACAAAGCCCACACCTTTGCTGCGTACAGTATACAAATGCTGCCCGAATGCCGCGACAAATGTCAGCGTCCCGATTCCCAGTATTGCGATAAGTTCCATGTTTCACCTCCAGTTACTTTCGAATCGAAAGCTACCATGCGAACAGTAACTTTCAAATTGAAAGTTTGATTCAGTCATCGCTCAGGTGTAGAACTGAGGCATGAAAACAGATCACCGTAGCCCCTGCCCCATCTCTAGCTTCCTTGATCTATGGGGTGACCGTTGGACGCTCATCATCATCCGCGACATGCTGGTTGGGAAACGGCGGTTCAGTGATCTTGAGGCCGGAAACGAACGGGTGCCAGCCAGCATTCTTGCAAACAGAATGAAACAGCTAACCGAAGTCGGCGTTGCGAAACGTGTTCAGTATTCAGAACGCCCACCTCGGTATGAATATCATCTGACTGATAAGGGCAAAGCGCTCCGGCCTGTCCTCATTGCGATGAGCGACTGGTCAGAAGAAAATTTGGATGACAGATGGCATACACCCGATTGGTTCCGCGAAGGGCGCAGCGCGCCCGGCAGAGATTAATCAGGTACGTTGTCTACGCCGCCAGTAGCCCAAGGGTGGCATCGGCCGATACGACGAATGGTCAGCCAGCTTCCCTTGATTGCGCCGTGCTTTTCCAGCGCCTCAAGTGAATAGACCGAACAAGTCGGGTGGAAACGGCAGCTATTCCCGATCCATGGCGACAATACCAAACGATATGCGCGAACGGGCAATGAAACGACGTAAGCCAAGGGGGTCATGCGTGCACCTTTTTCAACGCGCGGCGTAAATCCGCGATCAACGTATCAAAAGGTAGGGTCGCGGTCACATCTTTACGACCGACCAGCACGTAATCCCAGCCATCAAGCCCCATTTCAGGCAAAACGGCACGGGCAACTTCGCGCAACCTGCGCTTGGCACGGTTACGGGCGACAGCATTGCCGACCTTCTTTGAACAGGTGTACCCAACGCGAATCCCCTCTGCTTCGCCCTCGGCCCGTTTACGGGCTTGCAGGTGAATACCGGGGGTTCCTTGGCGACGCGCACTTGACGCACGCACAAAATCCGCACGCTTTTTCAGGACGTGCAGACAAACGGAAACCGCCGGAGTGCCGTCAACAGGCCCAACCGGCGGTTTCAAATCGCTCAAAACGTGCTAACGCTTACGCGCTTAGCTTCGCACGGCCTTTGGCACGGCGATTGTTCAGGATCTTACGGCCAGCTTTAGTAGCCATCCGTGCGCGGAATCCGTGGCGGTTCTTGCGAACCCGGTTTGATGGTTGGAACGTGCGCTTCATCGCGTTCTCTCCGGTTCGAGGCCAAACCCCAGAAGGGATTCGAAGCCGATCAACATTTCAGACCTGTCCTTTAGAGAGGAGACCACTGCATGTCAACGCGCGAAGCCCCCTGAAACTGCAACAATTCCAATAAAGTCAGAGTCGCAAATGTTTCAGTGATCTCGGCCAAACCAGTGAAAACTGAAATAACCGTACGTTTCCTATCAACGCGTCGTGATGCGGGTACCGCCCGCCACCATATATGTCCATCTATGGTGCGACACGCTGCCCCGCTATAGGATGACCATGACGACCACCGCCACACACCCGCTGATCCGAAAACTGCCGTTGATCACGATTATCATCGTCGCAGTAATTGGTACGTATCTTTTGCGTGACAAGCTGACATTCGAAGCCTTAGCCGAGAATCGCGAGGCCCTGCTGGCATTTCGTGACAACAACTACCTTGTTACCGTAATGGCGTTCATGGCTGCATATGTTGTGATCGTGGCCTTTTCCCTGCCCGGCGCAACAATCGCGACCCTTACTGGGGGCTTTCTGTTTGGCGTCTTTCCCGGTGCATTATTCAACATGACCGCTGCCACAATCGGCGCGACGGGGATCTTCCTTGCTGCGCGCTGGGGATTTGGCGAAGCCCTAAGCCAAAAGCTCGATAGCGCCGAAGGCATGGTGAAAAAGGTAAAAGCCGGAATCAACGATAACCAATGGTCGATGCTGTTTCTGATGCGCCTTCTTCCAGTCGTCCCGTTCTTTTTGGCTAACCTGATTCCATCGTTCTTGGGCGTCCCACTGCACCGATTTGTTGTTTCCACGTTCTTTGGGATCATCCCGGGCGCTGTGATCTACACATCGGTCGGGGGAGGCTTGGGCGAAATATTTGCCAAAGGCGAAGCCCCAAACCTTGGCATCATCTTCGAGCCAGCTATCCTTTTCCCTATCATCGGATTGTCGGCGCTTGCTGCCCTTCCCATTGCGATCAAAGCCGTCCGCGGCAAGAAAGGCCTTTAGACCATGAAGCGCATTAAAACAGATATCTGCATCATCGGCGGCGGCTCTGGCGGGCTGTCGATTGCGGCAGGCGCGGTTCAGATGGGGGCAAAGGTCGTGTTGATCGAAGGCGGCAAAATGGGCGGCGACTGCCTGAACTACGGCTGCGTGCCATCCAAAGCACTGATCGCATCAGCCAAACAAGCCTATGCGATGTCGCATGGTGGCCAGTTGGGCGTTGCTGAAACCGACGCTGTCGTCGATTACGCCGCAGCCAAAGACCACGTTCATGATGTGATCGCCACGATCGCCCCGGTCGATAGTGTCGAACGGTTCGAAGGTTTAGGCGTTCATGTCATCCAAGAATACGGCCACTTCATTTCAGAAACCGAAGTTCAAGCAGGCGACACGATCATCACTGCGCGGCGTTTTGTCGTGGCAACCGGATCCGGCCCGCTGGTTCCGCCCATTCCGGGGCTGGATAACGTCACTTATTTCACAAATGAAAACATCTTTGATCTGCGCGAAAAACCCAAGCACCTAATCATTATCGGCGGCGGCCCCATCGGGATTGAAATGGCACAAGCCCACCGTCGACTTGGTTGCAATGTAACCGTCATCGAAGGCGCAAAAGCGCTAGGTAATGATGACCCAGAGCTTGCTCAAATCGTTCTCGACACCCTACGCGAAGAAGGCGTGAACATCATTGAAGATGCCCAAGCCGAAAAAATCAGCGGCAAAGGTGACACGATCACTGTGCATACGGCCAAGGGTGACTTTACTGGATCGCACCTGTTGATGGCCGTTGGGCGCAAGGTGAACACGGATAAATTAGACCTTGATAAGGGCGGCATCGAACATGACCGCCGCGGGCTAAAGGTTGGCGATAACCTGCGATCCATCAGCAATAAAAGGGTCTATGCAGCCGGTGACGTCGCGGGCGGGCTGCAATTCACGCATGTTGCTGGCTACCAAGCAGGTGTTCTGATCCGGTCGATGCTATTCGGCCTGCCATCAAAGCAACGCACAGATCACATCCCTTGGGCGACCTACACTGACCCAGAATTGGCGCAAGTCGGGTTAACCGAAGCACAGGCCAAAGAAAAACATGGCGACAAGGTCGAAGTCGTACGCTTTGAATTCCACCATAACGACCGCGCAATCGCAGAACGCAAAACCAAAGGCCTGATCAAGGTCATGGTGTTAAAAGGACGCCCAATTGGCGCATCAATCGTGGGCCATCAAGCGGGTGAATTGATTGGAATGTGGGCCATGGCGATCGCCAATAACATGAAGATGTCTGCCATCGCGAACACCGTTCTGCCCTACCCCACCATTACTGAGGTTAACAAACGGGCTGCGGGTGCCTATTTTAGCCCAAGACTTTTTGAAAACCCGACGGTCAAACGTGTCGTCGGCCTTGTGCAGCGGTGGTTGCCATAGCGAGGAATAATGACCAACTCACTTTCCGGCCGATTTCTGATTCTCACGGTAGTTTTCGTGATGTTGGCCGAAGTGTTCATTTTCGTCCCCTCCATCGCACGATTTCGCCAAGACTATCTGCTTGCTCGGCTTGAACGGGCGCAGCTTGCGTCGCTCGCGTTGGAAGCGGACGATATGATCAGCCCAGCTCTCGAGGCGGAGCTGCTGGAAAACGCCGAAGTCTATAACGTCGTGTTGCGGCGCGATGACATGCGACAGCTGGCATTGTCATCACCAATACCGTCACCAATCACGGCAACATATGACATGCGCGCACCGACCAGCATGACGCTGATCGCTGATGCTTTGCGAACATTGCTAGACGCCGAAGAACGGGTCATCCGGATCATCGGGAACCCTGTGCGCGATGGCGGACTATTGATCGAAGTCACCATTGATGAAATGCCGTTACGTGCGGCAATGCTCAAATACGGCTGGAACATCCTAATCCTATCGGCATTTATCTCAGTGGTCACAGCTGGCCTATTGTTCTTTGCCGTTCGCAAATTGCTCGTCACGCCGATCAAAGGCGTCGTCGCCCACATGGAAGCCTACGCCAAATCCCCCGAAGACGCGCGACAGATCATTACGCCCTCTGCCAGCATCAAGGAACTGCGGGCCGCCGAAGAGTCATTGCAGATGATGCAGACCCAACTGACCAGCGCCCTGAAACAAAAGGAACGGCTTGCGCAGCTTGGCAGCGGCGTTGCCAAGGTCAGCCATGACCTGCGTAACATCCTGACCTCCGCGCAGTTATTCACGGACCGGATTGAAGGGTCAGAAGACCCGCTGGTTCAACGCATGGCGCCAAAGCTGGTCGGATCAATCACACGCGCCGTGCACCTATGCGAAACGACCCTTGCCTTCGGACGCGTCGAAGAACCTGCCCCATCACTGTCACGCGTTAATCTTGCGCAAATCGTAAGTGACGTGATCGACAGCGAACGGCTAGCAGCAGGCGATTACTCACTATCATTCTCCGAGGATATTCCTGCCTCGATGACACTGCGCGCCGACGGTGAACAATTGTATCGTGTCATTCAGAACCTCGTCCGCAACGCACGTCAGGCCATCATGGCCACCAATAAACCCGGCGAAATCGGCCTTCACGCCCACGAAGACGATGACCGCTGGCACCTTACAGTTTCCGACACCGGGCCAGGCCTGCCACCAAAGGCACAAGAACACCTATTCCAACCTTTCCAAGGCGGCGTACGAAAAGGCGGGGCCGGACTGGGCCTTGTCATCGCAGGCGACCTGATCCGAGGACACGGCGGACGGCTACGACTGGAAAGCACCGGCGAGGCAGGCACAACATTCGTCATCGAACTGCCCAAAGCCGACCTTGCCCTTACGGAAGTAAATGAATGACAAAATAATCGAAATTGGGCCTTGCGCCCAACCGCCAGCACGTCTAAATCCCCCCTAACGCGGATTGGTAGCTCAGTTGGATAGAGTACTTGACTACGAATCAAGGGGTCGGGGGTTCGAATCCTCCCCAGTCCGCCATTTACCACATGTCGAACGTCAGATGAATTTGACCTTTTCGTCATGACTTTGACCCAAACCCCGTTTGACCTGTTCCGTTGAGCTGACTTCCCTTTCCGGAAAATCAGGGCTGATTTGCAGGTCAGACGCCGTAGGCGCCTGTTCCTGCTGATCTGCCACGTGGCGAACGCGGAGGGGGGGGCGAGACAGGACAAATCGACAAGGTTGGTGCGGCCCGCAGCGCAGCGAGGACACGGCCTTGTCTATTTGTCTTGTCCGAGGGGGGAGGCTGCGCCTCCACCCTGACGGTGAAGGGCGTTTGGCTTGTCCAAATCCCCTGAGCCAATGAGGATCTAGCGACGCGGATTTAACCGCGTCTCATTTACATGATCGATAAGTGGACCAAAGCTGCCGCTCGTCTAACATGCAGCGAAGGACTGGAAAGAGCCCATTTTACTTGATTCTGCGCTTCGCACGAACGTCCGGGTCTCAATAGGTGGTCAAACACCTGTCAAAACCAAACGATGCTTTTTCAAGAGTTTGTGGTATCCGAATGTTCAGCTTTTTTGGGCATCGCACCGTCGGCGACCAAGAAAGGACCGTTTTCGCCTAAATCCCCTCAACCAAAGGAAGGTAAGCTAACTGGCTTGTATTGATTAAGACAAGGGCAACCCTTGGTCACCCTTTTGCAAATGGGTTGGAGTGTAGGAGGGGTAGGATCTTACATTAAGCCACGCACTATGCGGAAACGACTATCCATGTTAAACTCGTTGCGTTTGTAGGGACTCGAAGATCTTAGACAAGTTTACCAATCTATAGAGAGGTTTTGCCATGCCCGAAAACGAAAACGAATTCCGCGCGCGGCCTGAACGCACCGATTTGACGCGCAAAGTCAACGATGTCGTCAATCGCGCGTTGACCGACCGGGAGTTCAGTGAAACCCTTCGTAGACTCTCTGGCGAAGCTGCGGACCGGGGCCGCCAAAGCTCCGAGTTCAAGGAACTGGTCGCCCTTTTCGCCGATAACGAGGATGACTTGCGTCTGATGATTGGAGGCGGTGGCGGTACCGAGGGCGATGGGACGATCACTACGATCCTGACGTTCACCACGAACTCGACGCTCGCCTGCACCACCACCACGACCACCACTACGACCACCACGACCAGTGATTTCTGCCCTGATTTCTGACCGGGAGACAGCATCGGCGCACCTTCCGTCCCATGTCGCAGCTGCGCGTGCGGAAATGGACTGGTCTCGTCTGGTCGAGGGCCGTCTTGGTGCCGCGACGAAGGACAGCATCTGGAGATCCTCCCTCGGTGGAACGGGCACGCTTCCGCGCCAGGGATGGAAACTGCATGTCTCCGCCACGATCCTCTCGGCGGAACGGGTCTTCCAAATAGCGGCGGATATCCTTGACGCGCGAGGCGTGCACTACAAAGCATGCGCCACGATCGAGATCGTCCAGAAGCTGAATTCCGGCCTCATTTATGGTTATGCCCAGATCGGCAAGGTCATGACAGTCTATCCGAAAACGGACGGCGAGGCCGTCGAACTCGCTCACCTCTTAGATCGGGGCTGTGACGGGTTACCCCATCCAATCGTTCCCTTCGACGCCCGGCTGCGCCCGGGCTCCAACATCTATTATCGATACGGTATCTTTCTCGGGTCGTCGCCCACGGGAGAGGGCGAAGAGGCACAGATGATCGAGCGGCCCGACGGGGAGCTGGTCGCCGATGTCCGAGCGCCAGGTCACGCGGTTCCGGATTGGCTTGCGAACCCCTTCGAGCGGTCCGAGACCCGCTCTGAGAGGCTGAGGCCGAGAACGCCGATTTCGACGACCTACAAGGCCTACGACGTGCTGAGCCAGAGGGGCAAGGGCGGGACCTATCTCGGGCTCGACCTCTCCCTCACGACCGCCCGCCGCTGCGTCATCAAAGAAGGCCGCGCGGAAGGCGAGGTCGAGTGGTCGGGCCGGGACGGACGATGGCGAATCCAACAGGAGCGGTTGCGGAACGAGGCCCTGAGACGTGCTTCGGTCGCGGTTCCCGAGGTCTATACGCATTTCGAGACTGACACCTCGCGCTTTCTCGTTATGGAATACGTTGACGGGGAGACCCTGCAGTCGGTCATCCAGTCCGATCCACCGTCGGAATTCGAAACGGAGCTGAAGCTATGCCGGTTGATCGCTGGGACTGTTCGCGACATCCACGGCGCCGGGCTTGTATGGCGCGACTGCAAGCCCGCCAATTTCATTATAGGGCCCGAGGGGCAAGTTCGACCGCTCGATTTCGAGGGCGCGATCCCAGAGGGTGCCCCCGCCCGGGACGTTTGGGGATCACCCGGCTATACGGCACCCGAGGCTATGCGTTCAGCTGAAGGGGCGAGGATCACATTCGCGGAAGACTACTACTCGCTTGGAGCGACGCTGCACCACTTGCTGACGCGGAAACCGCCCCACGAGTCGAAGCTTGAAGACCTGACGATGCTCCGGCCCGACGTTCCTCCATGGCTGGGCGCGCTCATTGGCACTTTGCTCTCGCCTGATCCAGCGGTGAGACCGAGCGCTGAAGCTGTTGAGAGATCATGCGCAAAGGGAGGGCTTACCTAAGTCACCATAGGGCGTCTGATAACACCGTAGATGGTCGAGCACTGTCTGGCGCTGGCTTGTAGGGAGCCTTGGCAGCCCAAGCTGCCAAAAATTCCGTTTGATGGTGCAAGAGAGGACAATCAATAATCTCCGTTATTAAAACCTCTCGATTGCTAAAGCGGCCATTGGAGCAACGGCAGCGAATGGACCCTTCGTCCCGCATAGCAGACGTTAATGCAGATTGCAGCGAATGTCCGGACTGAGCCCGAAGTGTCTCTTCAGACCAGATGAACCAAGCCTAAATTTTCGAATAAGAATTTTGTACCATGAAATACAAGTGCTCCGTTGTCTTGTTCGATCATGATGCCATCATAGTTGGGCAAACCCCAGTTAGACTTTGGAAAACTTGCCGTATAACTATCTGATATCGTAGAAAATAAGACCTTGCCGTTTAGGTCATGGATCGATACCTGATCTCCGGCAACAATTGTAGTTAGTTCATCTGCGGTCACTGTAGCACCCATAGGTTTTTCAATCTAACGCTCAGCGTTTTGCGATCACAAGTCAACGGCAGCAAAGTCCGCATTGCAGACCTTCGACGTCGAGCTACTTAACGGCGGCTACGCGAGACAAAACCGACCTTGATCAATTTTCGATGAATGGCTGCTTTTGTCATGCTGCATGTGCAGGGGAATGCGGCAAGGGCGGAAACCGGACTGTCTGACGTCAGACACTCCTTGTTCCTTCCGTAGCTAGCGATCAATCATTGCAAACGTCGCAAATGGCAGCATCTGATGTGACGACACCTTCTGACACTCGGAATGGATTGTTGCAGTGCAAGCAGACGGCATAACTTAGGTCAGCGTGGTTTCCTTGCTGCCGATCGTATTCACGTTCGTCTTCATCTTTGTTCTTCACGTTCGTTCCTCTCTGCATTCAGATCTGACCCACCATGAACCCGATCACGGCACCAATGATCATCGCGACACCAACCCTTAACGCGAGTTGCCCACCCATATGCGATCTATGCCAGTGATTGACCCCTTCGATTTGATCATCTGTTAAGCCTTGGGACTTCAAAAATCACTAGCTTGCTTTTCATCATTTTCCGTAAAATATGTTCCGTGTGCCCAAGGCATCTTGTTAGTCCTTCAAATGTTTATCGCTCTAGGAATTCCGCCAGGCCGTCACATGAATATTCATTGCCCTGATCGCAATCGTCTTGCAGGATTTCGACAGTCATCGCAGGGCATAGCAACGCAAAATTTGTGCCATAGCCACCCATTGCAGCACCATACGATACCGGTAGAAATCGTGCATCGATCTCGATACCATCGATGGTCTTTGCTGGACAGTTGGCCACATATTCAAGCGGCTTATAAGGAATATCACCCAACTCAGAGTCATCTACTTCAACATCATCATCGAATGTGCAATCCGACCAAATACCGTTTTCGATTGCAAACTCAGTTTGATGAAATGGTAGGATCACTGGATTGCCGCTGCCATCGTCTACGCTGGCGAAAAACTGCAGAAGAGGCGACATACTGAACCCAGAGAGGCAGGCCCAGACCGAAGGTGTACTGTCAGCGGCAACAGCGCGCGCATTATCTGTGTCTATTCCTTCAATAGAGGCGATTGGAACTGGGTCGTAACGATCACCAAGCGATAGATATCCGAGGCGATTGGGGGCGGTCATACGCGCCCATTCCGCTTCTGATACAAAAGAGACGTGCTTTGCCGAAACGTATCCAGTGTTGATCGGTTGTGGTGTAGCATCCGTTTCGTCTGGCCGCGATAGTACGCCCATTCTAGTATCTATTGGCCACCATATTAGGTCGGCTTCAATGGCCGATTGCAATGAAATTTGCAGTTCATCGCTGACGCCACCTTGTTCGAGTTGGTTACAAATTTCAGCTACGTCAGCGTCCGTCGTTGTCATGAAGTCTCTTGCGAGCAATATCTGGGTTTCGAGTTCAAAAAATGTGTTGATGTAGTCGCTGTCAGACGATGGGCCAGTTCGAGCTAGATAAACGTCCAATGGTTCGAGGTTAGACGCGAAGGCCACCATGCCAATCGGAGCAGAGCATGAAACAGTCGTAGGAGGCGCGTCGTCTACCAGCGCCGGGGCCAGAAACTTGTTCTGAGCGAGGGCACTAGAAGCAAAAATGACTGAGAGTATACTGCCAAATAGCAGGGCTGATTGAAGACGCATCGTGTATCCTGTAAAAAGTTGTTTCGTTTCAAATGATGGGGAATTGGGTCAATACTTTGGCCGAAATTCGCCCATGATCCTCCTTATCAAAAGTTGTGCGGTATTCAAGAGGTTCACTTCCTAGTGGCAGCAGCGCCAGAACCATTCTGTATTGATACCGTTCAATGCGGCATGAAACATGAACCGGATCAATTCCGACAATCTCTTTCTTTTTGGGGTCAGTAACCTTGATTGTGCATCGGACCGGATCGGGCATTCCCCAACGCCTGCTCTCACGCGCTAACGTACTATCCTGCACTCAGCCGGAATCTACCCCAATGCGGCCATTCATTGCCTAAAAAGGCTAGATGTTGCATGGGTCTGATCCGAACGTTGGCGCAGCGGCAATGAAGGTCGAAGAGTCCGCGATGTGTCAGTTCAGCCATAACCCAGATGTTGCGAACATAGCGAACGGCGGAAATGTGGGTTGCGACCGCAGCGACTTGAAGGTGGGGCCAAGGTCTGGAAAGGGCCGTTGTGTCGACGTTGAGTTTTCCTGCTTCCCAAAAGCGGACTTTAGCTGCGGCACAGAAATTCGGTAGAGTGGGCTCTTTTGAGACATTCGCCGCGCGCGGCATGAAGGTCCGCAATTGAATTTGGGTCAGAAATGCTTGACGTTTGGGTCAGAATTGAATGACGTAATTTTCTTGTTTTCTGAAGTTATGATTGCCGAAAGAGTCAAAGGTGCGCGACATTCCACACCACATGTCGAACGTCAGATGAATTTGACCTTTTCGTCATGACTTTGACCCAAACCCCGTTTGACCTGTTCCGTTGAGCTGACTTCCCTTTCCGGAAAATCAGGGCTGATTTGCAGGTCAGACGCCGTAGGCGCCTGTTCCTGCTGATCTGCCACGTGGCGAACGCGGAGGGGGGGGCGAGACAGGACAAATCGACAAGGTTGGTGCGGCCCGCAGCGCAGCGAGGACACGGCCTTGTCTATTTGTCTTGTCCGAGGGGGGAGGCTGCGCCTCCACCCTGACGGTGAAGGGCGTTTGGCTTGTCCAAATCCCCTGAGCCAATGAGGATCTAGCGACGCGGATTTAACCGCTTCTCATTTGCATGATCGTAAAGTGGATCAAAGCTGCCGCTCGTCTATGGGTCATTCTTATCTCGATTGATTGGTAAGTGCTGCGAAGACGTAGCTGGCTTTTATAGGTTTTTGTTGAAGTGCCCCTATGGATTCTACCCGGTAGGGGGGGGCGGGATTCGACGTGACAGGTTACTACTCACTCCCATGAACGCTTGTAAGACATCTCCATGTAACGAGTTGCTGTTTGCGCTTATTCGCTGAACGAAAGCCTTCGTGCGAGATCGCGTATCAGGGCGGCTGCTTTGGCAGAAGGCACACCTGGTGTGCCGCCTTCGGTATAGAACCTCAGCAATAACGCCTCTCTTTGTTCGGGTGTCGTTTGGAGGCGCAGTCGCGCGCCATCAGGCGTTTCAGAGATAACCGTTACGACAACTTCGCCCACGTCCTGCAATTTGATCGTGCCTACGGTGCCTAGCGGATACCGCTGGCCACTGATCCGCATTGTGTCCTGCGTTAGGGTCTTGATCAGCACCTCCGTATTGACACCACCCACAACCAAAGTTGTTGGTTCAGGTGCGTCTGCGATGTGCCTTTCCTCTCGAGGTAACTCAACAAATGTCAGGATTGTCATTGATAAAACGATGAGGTTGTAAAGCGTCCAGAATAGGACGACGGTTTTGCCCTGCCCAGCATCGTTGAAGGCATACCAGTCCGAAAAAATGCCGATCAACAACCCGCCAACAGTCAAAACAATTAACCCAAGGTATGGCGCAAGTAGTGACCATTGGATGACGATCTTGCTTCGGTCACCGCCTTTTGCAGTCACCTTGAATGGATGGCCTTGCGGTTTGAACAAACCCACAATTGCGGCACGTGAAATGGGTATCGCGCCAAGTATCTGGCTGACGTCATTTAGAATGGGAACAACTAGACCGCGCGCAATTGAGTTGATGGATAACAACACCCAAAAGTAGTAGACGCCAAAGTAGCTAATCACGTCGGCAACCTCTGCGTTCACCACGGTGATATTGAAATACCAATAAAGCAATGGGTAGGTCAGAGCTGCAAGCCTAAATGGGAAAGTGCTGAGCCAGTACAGCCCTGCATCCAATACGCTCCAGCGATCTCGCAGTCGCAGTTTGTTTTTGGCGAATGGGCCTACGCGGCTACGCGCAATTTGCATCATGCCCAAACACCAACGCGATCGTTGGGTAACATATTCTTTGAGGCCCTCAGGAGCTAGTCCTTCGGTAAGGGGCTCATCTAGATAAACGGTTGCCCAGCCGGCTTCTCGCAACACGAGCGTCAGCATGTAGTCTTCGGTGATGCTTTCAGTTGGAAACCCGCCTACTTCTTGAAGCGCGCCCCATCTCACGACAGAGGATGTACCACAGCAAAATGCGATCCCCCAAGCGTCACGCGAAGGCTGCAGGTGATCAAAGAACAACCGCTGTTCGTCGGGGTACGACCTGCTGAGCCCCAGATTGTGCTGGATAGGGTCTGCGTTAAAAAAATGTTGTGGCGTCTGAACCAGTGCAACGCTTGGATTTTTAAGCAGTGCGAGCGTGCGGCTAATGAACCCTCTATGTGGCACGAAATCGGCATCAAGAACTGCCACGAAATCCGGCGGCACGGCGTCCGCCGCCAAGACTTGCAGGGCGTTATTCATATTCCCAGCTTTGGACCCGCGATTGTCAGATCGGGTCAGGTAGCGAACCCCCTTCATTGCACAGTAGTCTTTCAGCCAATCGCGGCGGCCGTCATCTAGGACAACGACTTCGATTGAAGGATGGTTCAGCGCTTTGGCCCCAATGATGGTACGCTCCAAAACCTCCAACTCTTCGTTGTAAGTCGCGATCAAAATAGCGACATGAGGCGGATCTGAGTCACCCCACCAATTCAACTGTGCGGTAGCATCTTCGCCGCGATGGCGCGTGCGTGACAAAATCGTAAATGAGCTCAAGGAGCTAATGATCGACAGCGTTTCCAGGCCGACCAATGACCAGCTAGCTAAGCAGTCCCAAGTCCAACCTAACGGTGCGATCGTTTGAGTGATGCGCCACCATAGGTAACGCAGTGCCAGCATACCGGCGACCAAGAATATCCCACTTCTATGCCATCGGTTTTTGGTGTCAAAAACCAATGGCAATAGGATAGCGATCCCAATGACAAGCAGAACCCGTACCAGACTGCTTTCGATTTCGCTCAGGTAGAAGGCATCAAACATATCAGTTCAATATGTCACGAAGCCAGTCTAGCGGCCGCGTATCAAAGAACACTCGGCCTGTTTGGCCGACTGTACAGCGCAAATGGGTGTCTTCTCGTAAGGCAGGGACAAGCAGAGCAATGTCATATCGTTCAAGGTGCTTTTCCGAAGGCGAGACCGCAAGGTTGCGATAAATCGTTTGTGCGCCTGCGCCTGCAATCCTCGTGATAGTGCCATCGTAGAGTGCCTCTGTTCCATCAAGCCTAAACTTGGCAGTTTGGCCAACACGCAAACGGTTATAGACGTTGTCTGGCACAGAAAGTGTAACAAGCGCTGAGCCACAGTTCATCAGCTTTACGATGTCTTGCCCACGTTGAACAATCTCACCATCACCTGCTAAAACTTCCCATAAAACGCCCTCACTCGGAGCATTTAGCGAAGTGCCGGACAACCCGCCGACGCGTGCGTTTTCTTGGGTCACCCTTAGTTTGAGCGCCGCAAGTCGTTATTCGGATTCTGTCAGTTGAGCGCTAAGCGAGGCACGGTTCGCTTTCTGCTCGATCAGCCGTTGTCCAGAAAAGGGAATATCATTGTAGCTATCGCCAAGAAATACACCGTCGGTAATTGCGTTTCTGGTGACTTGAAGCGTTTCATACTCTTCGAGCGCGCGCGAAAGCTCAACACTATCAGCAGTAGCATTATCTTTAGGTTCTGGAAGGCCAAGCAAGGCCACGCGCTCGCTCGCCCGTGACAGCCGCGCTTCGGCTTCTGCCATCCGCGCCGCAGTGTAGATTTCGTTCCGTGTTCTTAGGTTCGCAATTTCTGCGTCTGCAATCGCGATAAGGCTGGCCAAATGCACTGCCTGAGATTGCAGGTATGCCTGCTCTAGCTGGAGGTCATTTAAACGAACAGTGTCAACGAGCCCATCATGTACCGACGCAACTTGTTCGCCTTCAGCAATCGTAGCACCGAATGTTCGTAACGGCATGTCCAAGACACCCGCGACAGGCGTGCGCACTGTGCTTAACCGCGCGTTAACAATCGCGTTGGAGCTTACCCCGGTGATTTGCTCTCCGATAATCACCCACAATGCAATCAGAACAACTGTTGCTCCGATCAAAAGCCTACCTACACGCATATCTAGCCTCAAAGTAAAGCCGGTGAACTAACCGGCACATAATCGAATCATTCGATGTGGGCTGCATCCTTACACGATTTTTAATGATGGAAGGAAAACTTTGGGCTGATAAAGATCTACAACTCTTCGATGCTCGATTTGATCGTGTTCAATCCCCAAGACTCATCGTGCAAGCCAGAAACAGAACCCAAATTGTCGATCTCATAGG